>CAWCBD010000013.1:0-1095000 GCA_963793665.1 uncultured Paenibacillaceae bacterium | reverse complement strand
TGCAAAGACAACCAGGATGTTGGCTTAGAAGCAGCCACCATTTAAAGAGTGCGTAATAGCTCACTGGTCGAGTGACTCTGCGCCGAAAATGTAACGGGGCTAAACACACCACCGAAGCTATGGATTGATACCTTTGGTATCAGTGGTAGGGGAGCGTTGAATATAGATTGAAGTCAGACCGTAAGGACTGGTGGACCGTATTCAAGTGAGAATGCCGGTATGAGTAACGAAAAGACAAGTGAGAATCTTGTCCGCCGAAAGCCTAAGGGTTCCTGAGGAAGGCTCGTCCGCTCAGGGTAAGTCGGGACCTAAGGCGAGGCCGAAAGGCGTAGTCGAAGGACAACAGGTTGACATTCCTGTACCACCGTAAGCCGTTATGAGCAATGGGGTGACGCAGAAGGATAGTGACGCGGACTGATGGAATAGTCCGTCCAAGCAGTAAGGCTGGTGTGTAGGCAAATCCGCACACTGTAAGGCTGAGCTGTGATGGGGAGGGAAAATTATAGTACCGAAGGTCATGTGTTCCCGCTGCCAAGAAAAGCCTCTAGCCAGGTGAAGGTGCCCGTACCGCAAACCGACACAGGTAGGCGAGCAGAGTATGCTAAGGCGCGCGGAAGAACTCTCGTTAAGGAACTCGGCAAAATGACCCCGTAACTTCGGGAGAAGGGGTGCCCCGGTAGTGTGAATAGCACGAGGGGGCCGCAGTGAAAAGGCCCAAGCGACTGTTTAGCAAAAACACAGGTCTGTGCGAAGCCGTAAGGCGAAGTATACGGGCTGACGCCTGCCCGGTGCTGGAAGGTTAAGGGGAGTGGTTAGCCGCAAGGCGAAGCTATGAACTGAAGCCCCAGTAAACGGCGGCCGTAACTATAACGGTCCTAAGGTAGCGAAATTCCTTGTCAGGTAAATTCTGACCCGCACGAATGGCGTAACGACTTGGGCGCTGTCTCAACGAGAGATCCGGTGAAATTTTAATACCTGTGAAGATGCAGGTTACCCGCGACAAGACGGAAAGACCCCATGGAGCTTTACTGCAGCTTGATATTGGACTTTGGTACGATCTGTACAGGATAGGTGGGAGCCTTGGAAGCCGGAGCGCCAGCTTCGGTGGAGGCACCGTTGGGATACCACCCTGATCGTATCGGAGTTCTAACCTGGTACCGTAATCCGGTACAGGGACCGTGTCAGGTGGGCAGTTTGACTGGGGCGGTCGCCTCCTAAAGAGTAACGGAGGCGCCCAAAGGTTCCCTCAGAATGGTTGGAAATCATTCGTAGAGTGCAAAGGCATAAGGGAGCTTGACTGCGAGACCTACAAGTCGAGCAGGGACGAAAGTCGGGCTTAGTGATCCGGTGGTACCGCATGGAAGGGCCATCGCTCAACGGATAAAAGCTACCCTGGGGATAACAGGCTTATCTCCCCCAAGAGTCCACATCGACGGGGAGGTTTGGCACCTCGATGTCGGCTCATCGCATCCTGGGGCTGAAGTAGGTCCCAAGGGTTGGGCTGTTCGCCCATTAAAGCGGTACGCGAGCTGGGTTCAGAACGTCGTGAGACAGTTCGGTCCCTATCTGTCGTGGGCGTAGGAAATTTGCGAGGAGCTGTCCTTAGTACGAGAGGACCGGGATGGACGCACCGCTGGTGTACCAGTTGTTCCGCCAGGAGCACCGCTGGGTAGCTAAGTGCGGACGGGATAAGCGCTGAAAGCATCTAAGCGCGAAGCCCCCCTCAAGATGAGATTTCCCAATTCGTAAGACCCCTGGAAGACGACCAGGTTGATAGGTTCGAGGTGGAAGTGCAGCAATGCATGCAGCTGACGAATACTAATCGGTCGAGGGCTTATCCTACGCATCTCATCCAAGGATGAGTGCAAGGCTTCGGAACCTGCGTTAAACCGTTTACTCAGCTAATGAAACCAATCGCAAAAGTTCGTATCCAGTTTTTAGGGTGTAACAACCTGATGTTTTATTGTTCCCTGATAGCTCAGTTGGTAGAGCACTCGACTGTTAATCGAGTTGTCACAGGTTCGAGTCCTGTTCGGGGAGCCATATGGAGAGGTGTCCGAGTGGTCGAAGGAGCACGATTGGAAATCGTGTAGGTGTTAATCGCGTCTCGAGGGTTCGAATCCCTCTCTCTCCGCCAGTATCTGGCCCGTTGGTCAAGTGGTTAAGACACCTCCCTTTCACGGAGGTAACAGGGGTTCGAATCCCCTACGGGTCACCATATTTTCACTGAATTTCAGAGAAAAAGACTTGCAATGAGCGTGGCAAATAGGTTATAGTATTACTTGTCGCTCAATAATATGGAGGCTTAGCTCAGCTGGGAGAGCATCTGCCTTACAAGCAGAGGGTCGGCGGTTCGATCCCGTCAGCCTCCACCATTTCTACAAAAGAATGACTTTTAATGACGCGGGGTGGAGCAGCCCGGTAGCTCGTCGGGCTCATAACCCGAAGGCCGCAGGTTCAAATCCTGCCCCCGCAACCAATTAAATTTCGGACATGTTCCGAATAAACACTGTGGAGCTGTGGTGTAGTGGCCTAACATGCCTGCCTGTCACGCAGGAGACCGCGGGTTCGAATCCCGTCAGCTCCGCCATTTAACTTAAAAGCTCAAACGGCTCGGTAGCTCAGTCGGTAGAGCAGAGGACTGAAAATCCTCGTGTCGGCGGTTCGATTCCGTCCCGAGCCACCATTTAAGCAACAATTGAATATGCCGGTGTAGCTCAATTGGTAGAGCAACTGACTTGTAATCAGTAGGTCGGGGGTTCGAGTCCTCTCGCCGGCACCATCATGGAGGATTAGTGAAGTGGCTAAACACGGCAGACTGTAAATCTGCTCTCTTCGAGTTCGGTGGTTCGAATCCATCATCCTCCACCAGTTTTTATTTAGGGGCATAGTTTAAGGGTAGAACAACGGTCTCCAAAACCGTTGGTGTGGGTTCAATTCCTGCTGCCCCTGCCAACTGAATACCTTTTATGGCGGTCGTGGCGAAGGGGTTAACGCACCGGTTTGTGGATCCGGCATTCGTGGGTTCAATTCCCATCGATCGCCCCATAAATTCTAAAAAGAAATCACATAATTGGGGATTAGCCAAGCGGTAAGGCAACGGACTTTGACTCCGTCATCCTAGGTTCGAATCCTAGATCCCCAGCCATTATGTGCGGAAGTGGCTCAGCGGTAGAGCATCGCCTTGCCAAGGCGAGGGTCGCGGGTTCGATTCCCGTCTTCCGCTCCATTTTTTTTTTATCTGGCGCCATAGCCAAGTGGTAAGGCAGAGCTCTGCAAAAGCTTTACCCCCAGTTCGAATCTGGGTGGCGCCTCCACAATAATATTACCGTTTGTGCCCTTAGCTCAGCTGGATAGAGCATTTGACTACGAATCAAAAGGTCAGGAGTTCGAATCTCTTAGGGCACGCCATTAAATATGCCGGCGTGGCGGAATGGCAGACGCGCGCGACTCAAAATCGTGAGGGAAACCGTGGAGGTTCGAGTCCTCTCGCCGGCACCACACTAAAATGTTAAACCTGAAGTCATTTGACTTCAGGTTTTTTTGACTTTCGTAAATGAATTTGTAAGGGGCGGCTTGAAGTTAGAAGTAGAAACCCAACATATAATCGTGCTTTTAATTTTGATTGCGAGTTGGTACCTTCTTCAACCTTGAATACGTAATGGACAAAATCTGAGCAGTTAAACGGACGGGTGTTGACCCGGTTGGATCCAAGTTTATAAGGTGTACCTATGTACTTTTAACCGATCGGAATGGCATTCTCTGCCCGATGATTAGATGAAGAGGAAGCAGCAGCCTTAACAGATGCAGGCTGCACCAAACGAGTATGCAGACAAGCACCAGCGATTAGTATGACCTCATAGAGCTGACAGCTTTCGTGTCCCTTGGATCCTTATACACCACCTCTACAAAAACACTGTAAAATAGAGGGCTTGCCCTGTTTACCTGTAAATCTTGCAACCTTCGGTCTGCAGGTGGGTCGAATCCCCGACTGAGGTCTAGGATGAAAAACCGTCGCGAGTCCGTTTTGAAATCATTAGAAAACACCTACAATAAGAACATAAGCAAGCGATGAAAAACTTCAGTCGCAGCAGCAATGAAATGAAACTTATAAAATCTAAGGAAACGAAAGGCGGTGACACAAATAATGAATGGAAAATCTGCACTTGGCACTTTATTAGTTGTCGTAGGTGGCTTGATGGTTATGAAATTTCTCGGTATTCACTTGGGTTGGATTATCGGCATGCTTATGCCTTTCATCTTAATTGGTCTTGGTGCTATCGGAATTAAAAACAACAGTAAAGTAATCGGTGGTATCTTGGTTGCGATTGGTGGATTTATGCTGATTGGCAAACTGGCTGGAATCTTCGCTCTTCTGCTTCCAATCGGATTAATCTTCTGGGGAGTATCCATGTTTAAAAGTCGCAGACGTGTTTAACGAACACTCACTCAGATCTAATATTCACATAGATTCATACAAAGGAGGTTTATCGATGAGCATCATCAAGCGAGTACGCGACATTACAGTTGCTACACTAAACGAACGGCTGGAGAAGGCCGAGGATCCTGTTAAGTTGATTGATCAGTTCCTATGGTCAACTAGGGAGGAAATTATTCAAGCTGAACGTTTATATCAGCAATACGCGGCACATGGCAACAATCTGAAGATGCAATGGCTGCAAGCTGAACAACTCAAGGATAAACGAGAGCAGCAAGCATTAACCGCATTGAAGGCCGGAGAAGAACAAGTAGCGCGTATTGCGCTTCACGATAAAGCTGCTAGTGAAGAACGAGCAGTCCAATATCGAGAGCTGTACGAACAAACTCAGCAAAATGTGCAGGACCTGGAAGAACAGCTTCGAGAGCTTCGCAGCGAATATCAAGCTGTCTATGATAAACGCGAATATTACGCCGCACGGATGGAATCTCTTCGATTGCAGCAGCGAATGAACGCACGATACGCTGGAGGAGGCCTTACAGGCCAGCCTTCCGGCCAGCAGCCAGATGGTATGTTTCGCAGGCTGGAAGACCGAATTAGCGATATGGAGCTAGAAGCGCGCAGTTTACGCGATATTCGCAAAGCTGGACAATCGTTTCTAGTTGGTGCAGGTGAAGCTGTACAATCTGTTATCGAACGTGAGCTCGAGCAGTTGAAACGTAAATTACAACAGGAAGGATGGAAATCGTCATGAAGAAACTGTATCGGTCGCGCCGCGACAAGAAGCTATTTGGCTTATGCGGCGGGCTTGCCGAAATGCTGAATGTTGATGCGACGCTGCTGCGGATTCTTCTTATCGTCATCACCGTCTTTTCCAGCGGTGCTTTGATCTTGGTTTATATATTAGCAGGCTTAGTTGTTCCGAAGGAATCTAATCCTTTTGGTGGATTTGGTCCTGGTACTGGTGGATACAACCCTAATGGCTTTGGTCCCGGTGGATACAATGGCGGCAATCAATATGGCTCGCATTCGGGTACTGGTTACGGTAGCCCGTATACAAACCCTCCAGGACAAGGCGGAGCAGCTGGGAGTGCCAATTGGCAGCAGCCGGCATCTTCTGCCTCGAATATAGATGCAATGATGGATGATTTGGAGAAGAAAGCATTACGTAAGGAAATCGAAGAACTTCGCGCAAAATTAGCTAAACATGAGAAGGGAGAGTTTTAACTATGAGTATTTTCAAACGTATGAAAGATATGACTAAGGCATCGGTACATGAGCTGTTGGATAAAATGGAAGATCCGGTGGTTATGTTAAATCAATATTTGCGTGATATGGAGGCTGAAATTCACACAGCTGAATTGACCGTAGCTAAGCAAATGGCTAGCGAGCGCCGTATGAAGCAGCGTTTGGATGAATCGGTACGCGGCGGTGTTGACCGTGAAGCGAAGGCTGAAACAGCGATTCGCGCCGGTCAAGAGGAGCTTGCACGTAAGCTGCTTGAAGAGAAAATTTTCTTCGATCAAAAAACGGCGGAATATACGGATCTTTATGCTGCTGCAAAGGCACAAGCAGAGGAACTTATGCAGCAGCTGCACAGCATGAAGGATGAATTCTATCAGCTTCGCAACAAGCGTAATGAGCTTGCCGCACGTGCACAAATGGCGAAGGCGAAGAAGCAAATGTCACAGGTAACAGCTGTGAATTCCATTGAAAGCGGCAATGCATCACGCGGCTTCAACCGGATGGAAGAGAAGATTTTGCAGCTTGAAGCAGAAGCTGAAGTAGCGAGAGTTCCTTTTTCAACTGGTTACAATGGTTCAGCTTCAGTTGGCACGTCTGATCCTGCCAAGCTGTTAAAAGTAGAAGAGCAGCTTCAAGCGCTGAAAAATAAATTAAATCCCCCTTCTTTAACGAAAGAGCAGGAATAGGGATTAACGCTGCAGAAGTGATCAATTAGCGTTAAATAGCAGCTGTGCGCTGCGCATGAATAAGCCAATACGGTCGACACTTATCAAATAAGCGTCGATCGCTGGCTTGTTTTCATGGATACATAGAGAGGGGTTAACTGTAATGGCTGACAAATCGTCTCCAGCTTCGAAGGAAGAGGCTGCAAATCGGTCGAACCAATCGGAGACAGCGGAGCCGATGGCAGTGTCTGCCTATCGCATGGAGCGCGGAGGGCCGCCCCCTGGTAATCCGGAAAAACGAGGCAATGCAGCAGAGACGGTTCTGTGGCTGCTTGTTATTCTGGGGCTTCTCATTCTTGTTATGCAAGGCACGGGCTATGTGAAGCTGTTTGCCCTGCAAAGCATGTCGGCAGCTATTGTGCTGTCAATCATTGCGGCTGCACTTGTATTGGCTGCGGCATACAGCTATTTTCAAGGTTTGAAGCTTCGCGCCGCGATTAAACGGTTAACGGATCAACAAAAGCGTAAACGCCAGCGAGTGACGCTGCCCTCCGAGGACGGAGAAGCGGAAGCGGCGCCGGTAAGCTTCACAGAAGAGGATGAAGCTTGGACGGAGAAAGTTCGGTTCTCGGCTGTAATCGAGGAGCGTCAACGGCTTGCAAGGGAGCTTCATGATGCGGTCAGCCAGCAGCTGTTTGCTATTTCGATGACTGCGACTGCAGTGAGTCGTACTTTAGAGAAGGATTGGGAGAGGGCAAAGCGCCAGGTCCAGCTCATTGAAGAGATGGCGGCCGTTGCTCAGTCGGAGATGCGTGCTTTGCTTCTTCATCTGCGCCCTGTTCATTTAGATGGGAAAAATCTGGGACAGGCGCTTAACAGTTTAATTGAGGAATTAAAACAAAAGGTTCCGATGAACATAACGCTTTATGTCGATCCCACCGTTCAGCTAAATCCGGATGCAGAGGATCACTTGTTTCGTATTGCGCAAGAGGCATTATCTAATACATTGCGGCATTCTAAAGCCGATCAATTAATGATTCATCTACAGCATGCTGACAGCTTTGTCAGATTAACTTTTCAAGATAACGGGATCGGTTTTAATTTGGAAGAGAAAAGACAGACGTCTTACGGATTGCTCACGATGGAGGAGCGCGTGAATGTATTAGGCGGCTCTATGCAGCTGATCACTTCTGCAGGTCAGGGCGTTATAATAGATCTATGGGTACCTGCTTCAGTATAAGCGGGAAGGGGAAACGTGCGTGATGGGAGCGATTGAACAAATGGATTCAAGTGATACCTATATTAAAGTACTGCTTGTAGATGATCATGAAATGGTACGAATCGGCCTGGCCGCTGTGTTAAATACCGAGGACGGTATTGAAGTAGTCGGTGAAGCAAGCAATGGGATGGAGGGTATCCGACTTGCGCAGGCTTACCGACCGGATGTTGTATTGATGGACTTGGTTATGGACGGGATGGACGGTATTGAGACCACTCGGAAGCTGCTTGAGCTTTATCCGGATTGTAAGGTTATCGTACTAACCAGCTATCTAGATGACAATAAAATGTATCCCGTCATTGAGGCAGGCGCATTCAGTTATTTATTGAAAACCTCGCGGGCCAATGAAATTGCCGATGCCATTCGGGCTGCAGCTAGAGGTCAATCCGTGCTCGAGTCGCAGGTGGCGGCGAAAATGATGAACCGTTTCAGGCAGCCCAAAGCGGAGGCAATAAAACCGCTGCATGAGCAATTAACCGAGCGCGAGATGGACGTTTTAAAATGTGTTGCCAAAGGGCAGTCCAATCAAGAGGTTGCGGAAGAGCTCTTTATTGGTATTAAGACAGTCAAATTTCATGTCACGAATATTTTTGCCAAGCTGGGAGTGGACGATCGGACGCAAGCAGCCATCTATGCCCATAAGCATGGGCTGGCAGAATAACGAGGATTATTATAGATGTATTAACAGCCGCCCTTGGTACTCAAGAGGCGGCTTTGCTGTATGCTTTGTTTAAGACGATAGTGGTTATGGAAATGTAGGACCAATTGGGCGATTGTGATTAGGAGAACGTTTATTTTAGAAAAGACTTAACGAAAGTGTAAATAGAATCGGTATTTCTGAGCTCAAAGCATTTCAGGTGAATGGAGTCGATAATTAGACTCTCGGCAGTCAGATTATCAGATGACAGGCTTTCGATTGCTTGGGGCCATAGAATCACCGCAACAGGGTTGCTCACTATTCGCAAAAGCTCGAAGTCCTCTGATGTGCGAAGCAGGACAAGCTTCGGATAGGATGCCTGTTTGAAGCCCTCCACTAAGACGATATTTACTTCGTCCATCTGCTTCAGCAGCGCTGGAAGCGATTCCGGATAGCTCTTGAGAATGGCGCTTCGATTGGATGAGCTAATGGCCGTCACGTCTGCCCCAGCTTCTTGATGCTTCCATGTATCGGTTTGAGGGTAATCGATTTGGAATTGATGGGCATCATGCTTTACCGTTCCAACAGAATGCCCAGCTTGCTTCAAACGGCGTATTAGTTCGGTTATAAGCGTCGTTTTGCCACTATTCTTGTAGCCGACTATTTGAAGAACGACTTGCCCGGTTGATGGTAGTGAGGAACTCAAGAAGCAGCATGCTCCTTTCAAATATAGGTTAGAGTTGGACGAATCCGCTATAGGTTAAATGTATCATACTTCGTGCCTGAAAAAGAGCTTACATCCGCTGGAGCAACGAAACTACTTTTGATACAATATAGAAGATGATGAGAAATGAAAGAGTAGAACGGTTAGATGGACTAAATATTCGTTAAATGAGTAATTCGTAAATAATTGAACAAGATGATAATGCCATGTCGTAGCAGAGGATCACAGAAGGAGAGGCTGATTGTGCAACAACTTCAAGGGGCTTCGCGCTTTAATCGCCGCGCAATCAAGGTTGAGCAAGCGATTCAGCTCGTCGTAGAGTCGGTGAAGCCGGGACTGCAGGAGAGTGTGGCGCTATGGCAGGCAGGTGGCCGCCGGCTGGCGGAGTCGCTGAACGCGACGACCGATTGGCCGCCTTTTGCGCGGTCCGGAATGGACGGGTATGCCGTCCGCAGCGCGGATACGATGCAGGCGTCACCCGATTGTCCGGTGACGCTGCGTGTGCTTGAGACGGTCGCCGCTGGCGGACTGGCCGCAGGGGCAGTAGAGGTCGGCGACGCCACCCGCATAATGACGGGAGGCGCAGTGCCAGAGGGTGCGGATGCGGTCGTCATGCTGGAGCAGACGGCGGACGCAGTTCTGGACGGGCTGCCGGCGGTGCAGGTGAAAGCCGCCGCAAAGCCAGGCCAGAACATCGCGAGGTCAGGCGAGGAATTTCGCCTGGGGAGCCTGCTTGCGGAACCGGGGACAAAAATTCGTCCCGGGCACGTCGCTCTGTTTGGTACGTTTGGCTATGCCAGCGTACCGGTATTCAGGCGTCCGCGAGTGGCGGTTATTGCGACGGGAGCCGAGCTGCTTCCTGTTACAGCTTCGCTTGGAGCAGGAAATATACGCGATAGCAACAGTGCTATGGTTGCTGCGATGGTCGAGCAAAGTGGAGGTGTGCCGCTTCAGCTGGGATGCATGAATGATGATCCGGAAGCTATGGTGACCGCACTGGTTGAAGCCTTTGAGCAAGCGGATCTAGTTGTGACTACCGGAGGCGTATCGGTAGGAGACTATGATGTGATGGCTGTAATTATACGGAGTATAAGAGAAGGCAGCGGCGGCTTGGCGGATCTGCAAACAAGCCGATGCAGAACGACACGGCTGCTGTTCGATAAAGTAGCCATGCGGCCTGGGAGTCCCACCTCTGCGGCTGTAGTGGATGGTAAGCTTTTATTAGCATTGTCGGGTAATCCCGGGGCGTGTTTCGTTGGGTTTGAGCTGTTCGTCAGACCTGCTATACTTCGTCTCCAAGGCGTTGCTGTTGAAGCCTCGATGCCAAGGAAGGTTACCGCCAAGCTCGAAAGTAATTTTGACAAAGGAAGTCCACATGAGCGGTTTGTTCGGACACGGCTGTTTACTAAGGATGGCTGCCTGCATGCTGATCCGCTGGCCTTCAACAAATCGAGTATGCTCGCTTCTATACCGGATGCTGACGGTTTAATCCGAATCCCTGCAGGTCCGGATGGCTTGTTAAAAGGAACAATCGTGGAGGTTCTTCCTCTTTAACACTGAGGGAGAGCTGATTACATAACAGAATTAACGAGAAGGCCATTCAATTGCAGCTGAAGAACGGGCTTCTTCGTCAATTGATAGATGGTGAAGGATTGAAATCCCGGAGCTGAAAAACGGAGCAGGGCCTCGGTGGGGAGTTGTTCTAACCCAGCAAGGAACGAATGAATGCGTGGAGCGATGCCATTATTTTGGGTTAGAACTTGGTTTACTTCGTCGGGCTGCTCACTTAGAAGCGAAGTTAATCTGGAGGCATCAAGATCCCATGTCCCATCAATGGCTAGTGAAATGCCAAGCTGATTCGCAGCCGAATTGTTCAGAATTGGATCAAGCATCTCCGCGAGTGTTGGATTTAAGAAGTCGGCAGAGCGTTTATATGTATCCTTCAGTTGATTCATGTGATCGACTATTGACTGTACTTGTTTAATCACTGCCTTTGCATCAGGCGGATTCATTAGATTGTCGGCGGTATCTTTAAGTTCCTTACTCTGCGATAACCAAGCAGCTGCACCTTCCACGGCATGTTTAGCGACTTCACCGGCAAACGAAGTGGTGGCTGCAAGGTCTTTATTTTTCGGGGCAGGAGGCAGTTCTTTTCGATGGGAGGCATGTTGTTGGCGCTGCTGTTCGATGAGAAATGGATATTGCGCATAGGCTTCTACTGCTTCAATCGGAATTAAGGGTCTTCGGATTATCGATGATAGTTTGGAAATTGTGTTTGTATAATACACGCTTCAACACCTCCAAGAATTTCTGCCCTTAATATTATGTTATATAAAATTTACCAGTTTGTCGACGGACAAGCTGAGGGGAAGCAAAAGCCCGCACCTCGCATGACTGCAGCGCAAGGTTCCGGGCATTTGTGATTAAAGCAGCAGAAATAAAAAGGCGATTAGAGCCAAATCAATAGCAAAAGTTTCGGCATAAGGATAATACGGCGCATAACCACCATAAGGTTCATAGGGGTATACCGATTGCGTCGCCGCTTTTCCGCCGTCTTGAGTGACGACCAATTTCTCGCCTTTTTGATTTTTCTTCTTGTTTTTACCCTTTACATTCGTAACTGTGCCTTGAATGCCGGGCGATGTTGTATTTGGCTTTTCAGAGCCGGCATTAAGTGTAACGCGTCCATTACGGCAGCTGCTGAGAATACCTACATGCCGATTTCCTTCGTGAGTCACGATGCAAACGGGAACGCCGCAAAATTGATTAATACGGTCTTCATGGAGCGGGTAAATAGGTTCCATCGTTATTGACACCTCCCAGGCTGTTCTCCTGATAGTGTATTCACCTAGGGGCTGATACGTATGGTTATTTACCCAGTCCTCGCATGAATTGAAGCTTCTTAGGAATAAGGAGTGAATTCTAATCGTAAAGATACTTTCCGCACGTAACGCTCCATCAACTCCATCGAAGAAGAGGTCTAATTGGAACGGAATAGCTGTCGCATTCCTTGTATTGTTTATTGCTGTCGGCTGGACATTATGGCAGCACGTCCAATCAAACAACGATCTGGTACGCAAACCAATAGAGAAGGACTTCAGGGCCATATGGTCGTGGAGCACGAAAGAGCTGGAAGGCGGTGCGATAAAGGCACGCTGGTCATTTCGATGGGATGGACAGCTAAACCAGTTAGGCGAAGCTGAGAAATTAGCTGAGAAATGGGGCATTCTGTTAGAAGAAACAACAGCAGATACTTACCAAGGCGAAACGAAAGATGCAGACGGCCATAATAAGCTTACGGTATGGATTCATAGGTCTTCACAGGATGGAGGTACTGATGCAGCTTTGACTGCGGATGCTTTGGAGGATGCGCCTGCTGAGTTAGTAGTTCTTCTTGAGCCGGGGCCAGGTTTGGGTTACGATTCAATCATACAATCAGTGGCAACCATTGAGGAGAGTGTTGAGGTATTAGATGCTGGTATAACTGGTAGTTTCTCCGTCCGCGGTGTGCCAATAGGGACTGGATCGGCTGACCGGATTGCACATGAAGCATCTGCTAAAAAGCAAGAAGGCTACGATGACGGAAATACGAGCAGTATTACTTACTTCAGTTCAAAGTTAACCACCCAAGTGGAAAGCGGGAAAAAAAAGGTGAATCTACAGATTGCCCAGACCGGTTCATCTCTTGAAAAAAATACCGAATTGATCATCGGAGTACCACTAATTACCGGAGATTACAACGTTTCTGATTAGAAGAAGAGTATAGGGTTGATCAGATTAATTTATGATTCGATGAATAGCTTCTAACGGTCCAGTATGCTAAACTAATTAAGATGAACCTTGAAAATTTAACGGATGCGTTTAAAAATACATAATAGAAAATGAGGGAAAGACCGACGTGAGCAAACAAGACACTATTGCCGCAGCGGGTGCGGTTTATTATTTATTCGGTGCAACCGGCGATTTAGCGCGGAGAAAGCTCTTTCCTGCGCTATTTCAGCTTATATAAAGAAGGTAAACTTGCTGAAGATTTCGCCGTTGTCGGACTTGCCCGCAGACCACGGACCAACGAGCAGTTCCGCTCTGATTTGCACGATTCCATCGATGAATTTTGCCGCTATAAAGTTAAGGCAGAGGACACGGAGATTTGGAACAAATTTGCCGAGCACTTTGTGTACATGTCGCTTGATATCAATAATGTTGAAGGCTTCCGTGAGCTGAATAATCTGACCGAGGAGTTAGACGCGAAATTCGATATTCCGGGTAACCGTCTGTTCTATTTGGCACTTGCACCCGATCTGTTCGGACCCGTGTCATTCAATATGCGTGATGGCGGATTGTTACAATCAAAAGGATGGAACCGTCTTGTTATTGAAAAACCATTCGGTTATGATTTGGAATCCGCGCGCAAACTTAATGCACAGCTCAGCCAAGTGTTCAAAGAAGAAGAGATTTACCGGATCGACCATTACCTTGGTAAGGAAATGGTTCAAAATATTGAAGTTATCCGGTTTGCTAATGCGTTCTTTGAGCCGCTCTGGAATAACAAACATATTGCAAATGTGCAAATTACGCTTTCTGAAACGGTCGGCGTAGAAGAGCGCGGCGGATATTATGATAAATCCGGAGCACTTCGCGACATGGTTCAAAATCATATGCTGCAGATGCTTGCAATGATTGCTATGGAGCCGCCAAGCCGCTTACACCCTGAAGATATTCGTGACGAGAAGGTAAAAGTGCTTCGCTCCCTGCGGCCGTATGCGAATAATGAAGAAGTGTTTAAGCATGTTGTGCGAGGTCAATATGCAGAGGGCTCATCAAGAAACAAGCCGTTAAACGGTTACCGTCAAGAGGACTCGGTTAATCCGGAATCACTGACAGAGACGTACGTTGCTGCTCGTGTCTTCCTGGATAATTTCCGATGGGCCGGCGTACCTTTCTATATCCGCACAGGGAAACGCCTCCCGGTTAAAACAACGGAAATCGTGATCGAATTCAAAAATGTGCCTGATAATGTGCTCTTCGCGCGCCGTCATGACCTTGCACCGAATTTGCTCGTTATCCGCGTTAACCCGATGGAAGGCATTTATATTAAAATCAATGCGAAAAAGCCTGGCGAAGATAATGTTGTGCAGCCGGTATCGATGGAGTTTTGCCAAAGTTGTCTGATTGGAATCAACACACCGGAAGCCTATGAGCGTTTAATTCATGATGCAGCTCGCGGAGAGTCGACTTATTTCACCCGTTGGGATGAAGTGGCACAAGCTTGGGCTTTCGTGGACCGTATTGCAGCAGCTTGGCGTGAAGATAATTCCAGCCTGCAGTTTTATCCGGCAGGATCATGGGGACCAGAACGCACGGACGAGCTTCTTGCTCAAGATGGCTTCCACTGGTGGACGGTAAATGGCCAGGAAGAGGATAATGTGATCTGGCTCTCTGGTGGCGGAAAGTAACTAAGCTTGTTACGCTTAGTTCTCCTGAACCTAGTATGATTCGGCAAATCGGTTAGGATGTTTATCACGCTGCTACTCATGTGAAATCTCCGCTGCATATGCTGGAGGATGATGCAAAGATAGTCATCGCGCTGCTTTGGCATGTTGCAGCTTGTGAGAAGACCTGGCAGGAACAATCCTAATCGCGTTATGTGAAAATGAAGGGAAAACAAGATGAGTAAAACGGATGAATTAAAACAAGAAGTGGAGAAACGGCGTACGTTCGCCATTATTTCTCACCCGGATGCGGGAAAAACAACACTAACGGAGAAGCTATTGCTATTCGGGGGTGCCATTCGTGTGGCTGGTACGGTTAAAGCGCGTAAAGCAAGCCGCCATGCGACGAGTGACTGGATGGAAATCGAGAAGCAACGGGGTATCTCGGTTACTTCATCTGTCATGCAATTTGATTATAATGGTCATCGGGATCAACATTCTGGATACCCCGGGTCACCAAGATTTCAGTGAAGATACGTATCGGACGCTGACAGCTGCGGATAGCGCTGTTATGCTTATTGACGTCGCCAAAGGGCGTCGAGGCACAAACGATCAAGCTTTTCCAGGTCTGCCGCAAACGCGGCATTCCGATCTTTACGTTTATTAACAAGCTCGATCGTGAAGGACAAAGTCCTTTTGAACTAATGGAAGAGCTTGAACGGGTGCTTGGCATTCGTGCCGTATCCTATGAACTGGCCGATTGGTATGGGACGCGAATTGTGTGGCGTCTATGATCGGATGAAGAACCAAGTCGAGCTGTTCCAAGGGTAACGATCATTCGACTATTCAAGTTCAGAAGGTTACGGATTATAAGGATCCGATTATTCGCGAGATGGCAGGCGACTATCTGCATGACCAGCTCGTTCAAGATTTGGAGCTGCTTGATGTAGCGGGAGATCCATTTGATTTTGATAAGGTCCGTGCGTGGCGAATTGACACCACTCTTCTTCGGGAGTGCTATTAACAATTTCGGGGTACAGACTTTTCTTGAAAACTTCCTGCAGCTTGCACCGTCACCGACTCCGCGAAACAGTACTGCCGGTCTAGTCGACCCGACAGACGAGAAATTCTCGGGCTATGTGTTCAAAATTCAAGCGAATATGAATCCGGCCCACCGCGATCGTATTGCTTTCCTGCGTATCTGCTCAGGCAGATTCGAACGCGGAATGAGTGTTCGGCATGTGCGGGCGGGTAAAGATATTAAGCTGTCTCAGCCGCAGCAGTTCCTTGCGCAGGATCGGGATATTGTAGAATCGGCATACCCTGGCGATATTATTGGTTTGTTTGATCCAGGTATTTTCCGAATTGGAGATTCGTTATCGCAAGGCACTGAAATTGTGTTTGATGAGCTTCCGACTTTCTCACCTGAGATTTTCGCCAAAGTAACGGTTAAAAATGCTCTGAAATATAAGCAGTATCAAAAAGGGGTTGACCAGCTGACGGAGGAAGGCACTATTCAAGTGTTCCAATCTACTGGCAACTTTGATGAGACGATACTCGGCGTAGTCGGACATCTGCAATTTGAAGTATTCGAGTACCGGATGCGTTCGGAGTATGGGGTAGATATTCAGCTTGCATCGGATGACCTTCCAGTTTGCAAGGTGGATTGTCGATGATAAGATTGATCCTTCCAAATTCCGTATTAACTCCACACTCGTTAAAGATAAAAAAGACAATTATGTCGCTCTTTTTGAAAATGAGTACGCGATGCGCACGGCGATGGAGAAGAATCCAACCTCGAAGTTCCTGGAAACAGCGCCATAATAAATAGAAGGACCTTGCATCGCCAACAATGGCGATAAGCAAGGTCCTTTTCATGTTGCCGGATGTTCAGCAACCAATCACTATTCCTTAATTAAACGGGGTACACTTCTTCCTGCAAGCTGCTCCATTTTACGATAATGCTCCATATGATTGAGAATATCTCTTTCAACTATACTGTTAAACTCTTTAATCATTCCAGGAAGCAGGAATAAATCGACAACGATCCAAATGAAGAGAGCAATCGCCGGTAAAGCGAATAGGATACAGGGTCATAAAGGTTTCGCTGAAAATCAGCATGAAATAAAAGAAAAGTGCACTGATGAACAGAAAAAGCTGAACGAAAGCTGTTGCTTTTCTCTTTAAGTAAAATCGGTGCAATCCCAAGTGGCCGCCCAGCAGCATCAGGTAAGCAATTGCAGCCGATTTCTGGCTCTTCTGAGCTCGGAGGAAAAAACCATCAGTTCATTTAATGATAATTCATGTTTAGTAAGCATTCATCTGCCTCTAACGGTTCATTGCATTATTAAAGTGTTTTTGGGCGAGTAGGTCGTTGATGATTTGTTCCTCGACCTTTTGGTTTTGTTCCTTCACCCAGTTATGAAGCAGGAAAGCATCGATTAATACCCAGATTCCGGATACAATTGTACCGACAATTGTGATGGTTAGAATAAGCTGTGCTACCGCTGATCCGGTTTTTTTCATGTAAAAACGGTGTGCACCGAAAGTGCCGATAAAAAACCAAAGCAGGTAAGCAACGACCATATTCTTTCCGTGATTTTTTACTTCCTGCTCCAGAATTAGAAGCTCGCGAGCTTCTAGCTGGCTTTTTTGAGCGATATTATAACTCATTTTTATTGTCCCCTTTTGTCATAAAATGTTCTAAAATAGCTTATTTAGTATAATTGAATGTTTCTGTTTCAACAAGCAAAATATTTCAAGAAAATATTTCAAGATAAAGAAGTACTATGAAAAGATTGGGATTTGAAAGAAGTAGTTTACAGGGTAAAAACATCGTGGTTTAGGTTGACATGATAACTGCTTCATGAGAAAATGTACGCGTGTACATTGTGTCATTATTATCAATTGAACGGAGGAAGGACTATCGGTAGAAAAGAGGTCGCCAAGCTTGCGGGTGTGTCGGAAGCGACGGTTTCGCGAGTATTGAACGGCGTCGGACCGGTGAAGGAGGATACCCGCAAGCGAGTCATGGAAGCAGCACAACGGTTAAACTACGTGCCCAGTGCGCTAGCACAGCGTTTTGCTTTGCGAAAAAGCGGTAATCTTGGTGTTATCCTGCCTATGCTGCCCAAAGTAAATCTGTTCTCCACTTACTACTTCTCGGAAGTATTAAGCGGTATTGGAATAACAGCTAAGCAGCGTGGGTATGATCTGCTGTTGTTGTTCCGGGAGCCGGATGAACCGAGGGACTACGCCAATTTGTTCCGTACTCAAAAAGTGGATGCCTGTATCGTACTTGGTGCGCAGGATGTACCAAAAGAACGGTCAGCGCTCGCTGAGCTTCAGGAAGGCAGCCATCCATTTTGCCTCGTTAATCAGCGGTTTGATGGCGAATCCTTCAACACGGTCGATGCTGATCATCAAATGGGCAGCTGCCATGCAGTAAAGCATCTTGCCAAGCAAGGCTTCACACGGATTCTCTTCTTAAATGGACCTGCCGTTTATTCCAATAGCTTGGATCGATTGGAAGGTTACCGACAAGGGCTGGAAGAAGCGGGTCTTACTTATGATCCCTCCATGGTGCTGGTCGGCAATTACAGTCGTAAAAGCGGTTATAAACAAGCGGAAGCGGTATCTTGGCTGATCCGGCAAGGCCGAACGGATGCTGTTATCGCAGCTAATGACCGAATGGCCATTGGGCTTTTGCAAGGTCTGAAAGAACTCGGTCTGCAGGTTGGCAAGGATGTTGCTTTAATCGGCTGTGATGATTCGGATGGGGCAAGGTTAACGGATCCGCCGTTATCATCGATTCAAGTTCCTTTCTATGAGGTTGGATGTACAGCAGCCTCCAGTTTGCTGGATACCTTATCGGATCCAGAACGCAGCTCTTTTGCCGTGAAATTGCCTGTTAAGCTAATTGAACGAGCTTCATCAGCAGCTGTGGCTTTTACAGAATCATAATTCAAGTCAATAGGTATGACCAAACAAATGTCATTCAATTCTATGAAGGGTGGAACAAAACGATGAATAAAGTTCGCATAGGGATGATTGGATATAAATTTATGGGCAAAGCGCATAGCGACGCTTATCGGGCGCTGCCGATGTTCTTCCCAAAAGTAACGAAGCCGGAGATGAAGGCGATCTGTGGACGTGATGCTGCAGGGCGTTGAGCAAGCCCGCGAGCAGTTTGGATGGGAGAAATGCAGAGACCGATTGGCGTAAGCTCGTAACACGGGATGATATTGATGTCGTCGATATAAACGCACCTAGTGATGCACATAAGGAAATTGCGATTGCAGCAGCAGAAGCAGGCAAACATATCTTCTGTGAGAAGCCGCTGGCGCTGAACTTAGCGGATTCTAGTGAAATGCTGAATGCTGCCGAGAAGGCTGGAATCAAGCATATGGTTGGCTTTAACTATCGGTTTGCTCCAGCAGTTCAATTAGCGAAAAAGCTGATTGCCGAAGGGCGAATCGGTCAAATCTTTCATTTCCGCGGTCTCTTTCCTGCAGGACTGGATCGTTGATCCGAGTTTCCGCTCGTATGGCGGCTGCAGAAGGAAATTGCCGGTTCCGGCTCGCACGGCGACCTTGGTGCGCATGTTATTGATATGGCTCGATTCCTCGTTGGTGAATTTAACGAGGTTATCGGGATGAGTGAGACTTTCGTGAAGGAACGTCCGATTGCCATCGGCAATGACAGGTCTTAGCGCTAAAGGCGATCAAGATGCTCCGCGAGGGGCGGTCACGGTGGATGATGCTACGGTATTCCTGGCCCGTTTTGCAAGCGGCGCACTGGGCAGCATTGAGGCGACGCGCTTTGCGCCGGGACATCGCTGTACGAATTCTTTTGAGATTAACGGCAGTAAAGGCAGTATCAAATTTGACTTTGAGCGAATGAATGAGCTTGAGGTTTATTTTACGGATGATGCAGAGGATGTGCAGGGCTTCCGCCGCGTGCTTGCGACTGATGCGTGCTCATGCTTACATGGATGCATGGTGGCCGGCTGGTCATACCATTGGTTACGAGCATACGTTCACGCATGAGATGCATGAATTCATGAATGCAATTGCAGAAGACCGTCAACCGGTTCCGAACTTTGTAGATGGAGTGAAGTGTCAAGCAGTGCTTGAAGCTGTGGATCAAGTCCATTGATGAACGCCGTTGGGTGCCATTTCGAGCTTCGCTAAATGAAATTAAATATTAGAACTGAGGATGGTATGAAATGAAGAAAGCACTGATCGTATGGGGTGGATGGGATGGACATCAGCCGAAAGGAAGTCGGAGAAATTTTCGCTGGTATTTTGACGTGAAGAGAACTTTGAAGTACACGTTTCCGATACGTTGGACGCTTATCGGGATGCTGAGAGCTTATGGCTCAGCTTGATCTGATCGTACCGGTGTGGACGATGGGAGAGATCACGCAGGAGCAGCTTCGACCTCTGCTTGATACCGTTCAAGCAGGCTGCGGGCATTGCCGGCTGTCATGGCGGAATGGGTGATTCCTTCCGTAACGAAGTGGAGTATCAATATATGGTCGGCGGCCAATGGGTAGCTCATCCGGGCAATGACGGTGTTCGTTATGATGTCAACATGACGGATGCAGAAGATCCGCTTACACAAGGAATTGGCGATTTCGAAGTTTCTTCAGAGCAGTATTATATGCATGTGGACCCAGCAATCAGCGTGCATGCAACTACATCCTTCGGTGATGTGAAGATGCCTGTCGTATGGACGAAAACATGGGGCCAAGGCCGTGTATATTACAATACACTTGGACATCAAGCCAACATTATAGAATTGCCGCAAACAAAAGAATTGATGCGCAGAGGATTCCTTTGGGCAGCGCGTTCCTAGTGAAGAGCCAATCATATTATTTTTAATCATTGTATTGGGGGATAGCATGTATGAGTAAAGTGAAGGTCGGTATCGTTGGCTGCGGTAATATCAGCCATGTTTATTTTACGAATCTTAAGAAATATCCAGAGGTTGACTTAGTAGCGGCTGCTGATCTGGATCTTGCTCGTGCGCAGCAGCGCGCTGAAGAGTTCGGTCTGGAAAAAGCGTACACCGTTGACCAGCTTATGGCAGATCCCGAAATCGAAATCGTCGTTAACCTGACAATTCCTGCAGCGCATGCTGCGGTCTGTTTGCAGGCTCTTGAAGCAGGCAAGCATGTCTACGTGGAGAAGCCAATCGTCGTTACTCGTGAAGAAGGTAAGAAGGTGCTGGTGCTTGCGGCCGAGAAAGGGCTTCGCGTTGCGAGTGCTCCTGAGACCTTCCTTGGCGGCGGTATCCAAACTTGTCGGAAGCTGATTGATGATGGTGCAATCGGAAAACCTATATCAGCTGCCGGTTTCATGCTTTGCGGCGGTCATGAGAACTGGCATCCGGATCCAGAGTTTTACTACCAAATCGGCGGTGGGCCGATGTTTGATATGGGTCCATACTACTTAACGGCTTTTGTAACCCTTCTTGGACCTATTCGCCGTGTAACGGGTTCAGCAGTTATCTCTTATCCAGAGCGGACGATTACTAGCGAGAAGAAGCGCGGTAACAAAATTAAAGTGGAAACGCCAACACATCTTGCAGGTGTTCTTGATTTTGAAAGCGGCGCTGTAGGCACGCTCATTACCAGCTTCGATACAATGGCGGGTACATCTCTGCCCAATATCGAAATTCATGGCAGTGCAGGAACCTTGCTCGTACCAGATCCGAATGGCTTTGGCGGAACCGTAAAGCTGCGCCGCGCTGGCGGGGAATGGGAAGAAATCGAATTGACACACGGGTATACCGATAATAATCGCGGTATTGGTGTAGCCGATATGGCACGTGCCATCAAAGAAGGCGGACAGCACCGTGCCAACGGAGCGATGGCATACCACGTTCTTGAAGCGATGCATGGCATTCACGATGCTTCGCGTGATGGCAAGCATTACACGATGGAGAGCACTTGCGAGCGTCCTGAGCCAATGCCAGTGCTTGAGAAACAATCGAACTGATTATTGAAGCGAATAATTATATTCTCCTTGTCAGCTTGCCCTTGGTGCAAACAGACAATTATATATCCATTGTCAGCTTGCCCCTTGGCAAGCTGATTTTTATTTACAGATCATTTACAATAGGCGAATAGGTTGAAATGTGTTCGGAGAGGAAACAAGCAGCATGAAACTCGTTATTCGTGGCGGGCAATTAGTTCTGCAAGATACGCTGTAGGTGATCTGCGGGTTGAGAATGGAATAATTAGCCGAATTGTTGTGAAGAGGGCTCTGTGATGAAAAACGAAAGACGATTCCCCTCAAAGAGCGGCGCAGTCCAAGCAGCTGGGCAGCACAATCAGTGAGTTCCCGATCACGCTTGAGACCGCACAGTACGCAGTACAGCAGGGCATGTATGTATGCGTGGGAGCACCGAACGTAGTGCGCGGCGGTTCCCACGATCGTAATTTGCGAGCAGCGGATGCTGTCACTGCTGGGGCAGCTCATATTTTATGTTCGGATTACCATCCATCCTCGTTGCTTACCGCTATTTTCAAACTGGCGGATGGAGGTATATTACCTTTGTGGGAAGCGGCGGCCATGGCGACCTTAAACGCCGCGAAGGCGGCAGGGATGGACCATTATTGCGGATCCCTCATAGTAGGTAAAGCTGAACCTGTTATTGTTTAAGCAGCATCCTCAGGTTACCCACACTTTAGTGGACGGAAAAGTCGTCTACACCAGCCAAACTCGTTAACTCGGGCTTGGTGGAGCGGACTGGGCTTGATTAAGATGATTATAAAGTGCTTCCACCATCTTATTATGCTCGGTTGGTTCACTATTTTTCCAAATCATCTCGAACAAAACACCAAGACCGGGAAGTGCCCGCTCATCGTGGTCAATGGAGCTTTCAATGACATCGGTAAGTTCTTCGCCTGTCTTGCCTTGCACCCGCTGGACGATAGCTTGCCTTAAATCAAGATTGTTCAATCGTACCCCTCCATCATCACTCGATTTCTGAATTTAATATATCCCGGAGCGTTTCTTTTCATGCTGTGGCGTCCTTTCGGTTGCGGCTTTGAACTGTGGTATAATAAGTCAAAGAAGCGTTATTATCCATGAGCAAAGGGTGTGCAAACATTGGCGAAAAAGCAGTATGCAGTCATTGGAATGGGGCGCTTTGGTTCAAGTGTCGCTATTTCGCTGTCTAATCTTGGCTTCGAAGTACTTGCCATTGATTCGAGTGAACAGAAAATTCAAGAGGTGGTTGGTTCTGTCACACACGCGGTTTCCGCTGATACTACAGACGAAGAGGCGCTGCGAGCACTCGGTATACGCAATTTTGACGTCGTCGTTGTTGCAATAGGCGCTGATATTCAAGCTAGTATTCTGACAACGTTAATCCTGAAGGATTTAGGAGTTCCTAAGCTGATTGTGAAGGCGCAAAATGAGCTGCATGGAAAAGTACTAAACAAAATCGGTGCGGATAAAGTTGTTTATCCAGAACGTGATATGGGAATGCGTGTTGCCCATCATTTAATATCTCCGAATATCCTTGATTATATTGAGCTTTCTGATGATTACAGTATCGTGGAGATGAAAGCCCCAATACCGACAGTTGGGAAGAATTTGAAGCAGCTCGATATTAGAGCCAAGTATAAATGTAACGTATTAGCCATCAAAACCGATGATCGGATGAACATTTCCCCTTATGCGGATGATGTAATCAAAGAGAATGATATCTTAGTTATCGTAGGCAAAAACGCTGATTTAGCAAGTCTCGAAATTGTCTATGCGGAAGGCTGAACCTAAACGTGAACAAATCGATAGTAAGTCTTACTTCTTTGCAAAATGATACGGTAAAAGCAATGGCAGCGCTGCTGGAAAAGAAGCATCGGGATCGCACCGGTCAGTTTTTGATTGAAGGCGTGCACCTTGTGCATGAGGCTTTGCTTGCTGGGGCAGATGTACAGACCGTTGTTTATGATGCGGAACGCGGCATCCCACCAGAGCTAAAGAAACTCCTTCAAGATACACATTGTGGGATGATCGAGGCTAGCTCTGGCATTATGGCAAAATGTACCGGGACGGATACTCCGCCTCCGATATTTGGCATTGTGGTAAAACCACGGTATGAGCAGGAAGCAGCACTATTCAAAGAGCAGTCGCTTGTCGTTGTACTTGATGGTGTGCGTGATCCTGGCAATGTAGGCACCATTATACGCAGTGCAGATGCGGTGGGCGCAGATGCTGTTGTTCTGGGACGAGGCAGTGTTGACTTATATAACCCGAAGACGGTACGCTCGACAATGGGTTCGCTTTTTCATCTGCCTATTATTGAGGGAGACTTAGAGGAGCTGCTGCCAGAAGCGAAGAAGCATGGAGTTCGGCTTGTTGGGACAAGTCTTCAAGCAACTTCAACCTGCTATGGCTATGATTGGAACGGTCCGACCTGGCTGCTGCTGGGTAATGAGTCGAATGGATTATCATCGCAGACGCTTGAGCAGGTTGATGAGAATGTAATCATACCCATGCACGGGCGTTCGGAATCGTTGAATGTGGCTATGGCAGGAACAGTGCTTCTGTATGAGGCGCTTCGGCAGCGCAAGTATAGCAAAGACTGAAAACCGCTAGATTATGATTCATTGTGGGAGCTAAAATATACGCTAACCTGTTAACTGAAGCCTCTAGGGAATAATCACGCACCGGCCTGGGAATAAATTAGCTCTTGCTACAAGCGTCAAGTAGAGAGATACTAATAGTATAGATGTTTACGAGACTTAGGTTCCCTCTTCGCATCACTGGAGAGGGAATTTTGGTGTTGATTGATGGAATGATGGAAGGAATACGCTGGAATGATGATGAAGCTTGATTTTTTCACTCGCAAAAAAGAAGAGATTGGGGTTTCGCTGAATACGGTGCAGCGCCAGGCGGTGCAGCATACAGAAGGCGCGCTGCTGCTCTTGGCTTCTCCTGGCTCAGGGAAAACCACTACGATTATTATGCGAATCGGCTATTTGATTGAGGAGAAGGGTGTACACCCATCACGTATTAAAGCGGTGACGTTTAGCCGTGCTTCCGCGCAAGATATGAAGGAGAGGTTCAAGCGCTTTTTTCCCGACCATCCCGAAGGCAGCGTTGATTTCTCCACGATACATAGCTTGGCATTTGAAGTGATGCGGGAATATTTGCGCAAAAATCGGATCTCTTTTCAGATTATCGAGGGCTCTATAGAGAAAGAAGAGGAAGACTTCAACGGTGACCAGCCCCCTCTTCATAAAAAGCTGATTTTACGAGATTTATATAGGAAGATCAAAGGCGACAATATAACGGAAGATCAGATGGAAGAGCTAACCACTTACATCAGCTATATTAAGAATAAGCTTGTTCCTCCTGATCAGTGGGCGCAGGTCAAATGTGAAGTGCCGGAAGCAGAACGTATCCTAAGTGAATATGAAGCGTTCAAGCGGGCTCATCCGGATAAGCTGCTTGTCGACTATGACGATATGCTCGTCCTTGGCAATGAAGCGCTGGAACGCAGCATGGATCTGCTCTGGAAGTATCAGAACCGGTATGATTACGTCCTAACTGATGAAAGTCAAGATACCTCATTAGTTCAGCACGCGATTGTGGAGAAGCTGGTGAAAAGGCATGGCTGTTTATGCGTTGTCGCTGATGATGATCAAAGTATCTATGGCTGGCGGGCGGCGGAGCCGCAGTACTTACTTGACTTCAAGAGGGTCTACCCAGATGCAGATCTGCTCAAGATGGAGCAGAATTACCGTTCCTCGAAGAATATCGTCGGGATCGCCAACCGGTTCATTAAACGCAACAGAAATCGGTATGACAAAAACATGTTCACAACCAATAAGAGTCATAAACCGATTATAATCAAAAGTCTTGCCGACTATCGGTTTCAAGCCAAATACGTAGCGGAGAAGGCAGCGGGGATCGAGAATCTGCGTGAGGCCGCTCTCCTCTACCGGAATAATTCGTCCTCAATTTCCCTTATGAATGAATTTGATCGCCGGGGAATTCCCTTCTATATGAAGGATGGCGATAACCGTTTTTTCTCCCATTGGATTATTGAGGATGTGCTTAATTTCATGCGGATGTCATATACGGACAGGCGCGCTGATATTCTGGAGAAAATTCATACCAAATTTAATGGCTATATTACGAAGACACAGATGGCAGCGATCAGCGGATTAGATAATAACGAGTCGGTGTTCGATAACCTGCTGGCCTATGCCGCGCTTCAGGATTATCAGCATAAGCAGCTGCAGGATTGCAAAGAAACGTTCCAACAAATGAATGAGATGCCTCCCCGGCAAGCGATTGTAACGATACGATATAGACTTGGGTATGAGAAAGCGCTGGAGCGGATGTGTGAACGGCTAGGCTTCCGGCGTGAGTTTTTGATCGGCATATTGAATACGTTAGAGGATATAGCGGTTGGGCTAGATACATTGAAGGATTTTGCAGAGCGTCTCAAATATCTGGAGACCATCATGAAGTCTTCCAAGAGAAATAAAAATTCGAACGCCATCACATTCTCTACACTCCACAGCGCGAAGGGGTTGGAGTTTGAACGGGTTTTTATGGTCGATCTTATTGATGGTATCGTACCGTCCAGCGATGACATGAAGAAGGTTGAAGGTGATGATTCGCCGGAGATGGAGGAGGCGGTTCGTCTATTCTATGTCGGCATGACGCGGGCAAAATTACATCTGGAGCTTATCACCTACGCGAAGCGGGACGGAGAAGAGGTTAAGGAGTCACAATTCGTGACAACGGTAAGGAATCTTCAATCGCCTCCGAAGGTGGAGGCGACTGAGGCGAAGCCAAATGCGGTCGTCAACAGCAAGGCGTCTGCATCTGTTTCCGCTGGTAAACCGGGTGATGCAGTTATACCGCCTAATCCTTATGCGCTCAGAACCTTTGCTGGCGTAGAAGCTGGGGATCATGTCCTTCACCGTGTATTTGGCAATGGGAAGATTAAAGCGATTGACGATGCCTTCATTCAAATCCATTTTACGAATGGGATGAAAAAGCTTTCAGTCGACGCATGCCTCGATATGGGCTTGCTTGAGCTAGTGAAACCTAACTAAGAGATAGACCAAACAGCCTACCTGCGCGGGTAGGCTGTTTTGGTCTATAAGAATATAGATTATGCTGCTGCATTTACATGGAGTTTCATCGGTTCACTACAAGAAGACTACTGTATACAAGTAAAGCCGATAGAACGATCCAAGCTGCTCGGCGTATTCGTTGGTTGCGTCAAAACAATCACATCTTTAGCAAAATAGTTATTGGACAACTATTTTACCAAACACCATTACCATTTTTATGTCAACGGAGTCATGTATATTCGGCAGAACGAAGACAAGCAAAAACGCCTGCTGCTCATGGCAACAGGCGTTTTTGCTGTATATGTTAAATATATATTTGGCAATAGAAAAAAAGAAACATAATCGATATCAAAACTCTTTTTTTGAAAATTCTAAGTAGGAAATAGAGGTCCTCGACTTCTATAATATTATTATAAACGAAGATTTAATATAAGTCTATACTTTTTAGGCGATTTTGGATATATTTTTCAAGCGGCAAAAAAGAGGAGGTTTGAAATGAATATGATTACGCTTCAAGGCATCAGCAAATCGTTCAAGGTAGCTAAACGTTCTGCAGGAATGCGCCAAGCCATGAAAGCGCTGTTCGTCCGAGAGCACACCACTGTAGAGGCGCTTCAGGATATTTCGTTCTCCATTAACGAGGGGGAGATCGTAGGTTATATCGGTCCCAATGGCGCAGGCAAATCCACAACGATTAAAGTCATGAGCGGAATACTGGTTCCGGACCATGGGTCATGCTCGATCATGGGCTATACACCCTGGAAGGAACGAACTGCTTACGTGAAAAATATCGGCGTCGTATTCGGTCAGCGATCCCAGCTGTGGTGGGATGTACCGGTTATTGATTCGTTCGAGCTGCTTCGAGACATTTATAAAATTCCTAAGGATATGTACGCTAGCAATCTCACCCTGCTCACAGACACATTAAGTCTGGATAGTCTTCTGAATACGCCTGTCAGGCAGCTCAGCTTGGGTCAACGGATGCGCTGCGAGATCGCTGCATCACTCCTGCATGGTCCCAAAATTCTATTCTTGGATGAACCTACGATCGGCCTTGATGCTGTAAGTAAAATCGCGGTCAGACAATTTATCAAAACGATCAATAAAGAGAAGGGTGTAACCGTTATCCTAACGACCCATGACATGAGCGACATTGAGGCTTTGGCTGATCGGATCTTAATGATCGGCAACGGGACGCTGCTCTACGATGGCAATCTAAGCGAGCTTCGCGGCAGGTTCGGCACTCATCGCACAATTACTGTCGATTATCGCGAAAATGCCACTCCACTAGAAATTCCGGGTGCTTCGCTTCTATCCTGGTCGTCCGAACGGGCAGTCTTGACTGTCGATACAGAGCAGGTATTGATGGCGAGTGTGATCTCCCGAATATCTGAACAGGTGGAGCTCGTTGATGTTGCGATTGAAACGAAGCCAGTGGATGAACTGATCGTCGAGCTGTATAAGGAGCATCAGGTATGAGCGCCTATATTTCTGTTTGGAGGCTCCGGTTCATTAATGGCATGCAATACCGGGCGGCGGCTTATGCGGGTATGGTGACCCAGCTGTTTTTTGGTCTGGTTTTTATTATGATTTTCGTAGCCTTTTATAGCCACAGTTCGCAGGAACAGCCCATTTCCTTGAAGGATGTTGTATCTTATATCTGGCTGCAGCAGGTTTTTCTCGCTTTTATTATGCTGTGGTTTCGCGATAACGAAATTTTCCAGCTCATAACTGGCGGCAATATTGCGTATGAGCTCTGCAGACCGTGCGGGATTTACGAATTTTGGTTCGCCAAGCTGTTGGCGCAAAGAGTGTCCAGCGCAGTTCTGCGCTGTTTCCCAATTCTGCTCATTGCCTTCCTGCTTCCACAGACTTATCGGCTCAGCCTGCCTCCTTCACTGACGACATTGATGTTGTTTCTTCTAACACTTATGTTAGGCTTGCTGCTCATTGTCTCCATTTCGATGCTCATCTACATTTCTGTATTTTGGACGATGTCACCAACTGGCAGTATTCTAATGATCGCTGTGGCAGGGGAGTTTTTTGCCGGTCTGGTCATTCCGGTCCCGCTTATGCCGGCATGGCTGCAGCAGGCTGCTAACGTTCTGCCTTTCCGTTGGACGGCGGACTTCCCTTTCCGCGTATACTCCGGACAAATTCCACAGACTGAGGCGCTGTGGGGTATCCTCATTCAGCTTATGTGGCTTGCAGCGCTAGTTAGCTTTGGAAAATGGAGCTTGAAGCGGGCATTACGACATGTTGTGGTGCAAGGAGGTTAAAGCGATGAAGCTTTATTTTAAATACTTATCCATTCTGTTCAAGTCCCAGATGCAGTACAGGACTTCCTTTTGGCTGCTCACACTTGGTCAATTTTTCATCCCGTTCTCGGTTTTCGCCGGATTATATTTTATGTTTGAACGATTCGGTCAGCTTAAAGGGTGGAGCTTCTATGAGGTGACGCTTTGCTTTGCCATTATTCATCTGTCCTTCTCCCTCAGTGAATGCTTCTCGCGAGGCTTCGATGCCTTCTCCAGCTTGGTAGGCAGCGGTGATTTCGATCGTTTGCTGGTACGTCCAAGAAGTACGGGGCTGCAGGTGCTCGGCTCTAAGTTTGAATTTACCCGATTTGGCCGACTCATTCAGAGCAGCATCGTACTCGTGGCAGCCTTAATCAACTTACCTATTGTTTGGAGTTTGGCAAAAGTGATTACGATGGTCTTCATGGTAGCGAGCGGTGTAATGATATTCACGGGTATTTTTATCCTTGCGGCGACGCTATGCTTCTGGACCATTCAAGGGCTGGAGGTTGCTAATATCTTTACGGATGGGGGGCGGGAGATGGCGCAATATCCCCTGAATATCTATCAGAAATGGGTTACGGTTTTCTTTACTTTCGTGATCCCATTTGGTTGCGTGAACTATTTGCCGCTGCTGTATATCCTTGACCGGGCTGACGGCAACGATGTCCTCTATATGCTAACTCCCCTCGCAGGCTTCTTATTCCTGCTGCCATGTTTACTTGTTTGGCAGCTTGGTGTTCGTCACTATCGCTCAACGGGTTCTTGAGTTGCTAGTTGTCTTCTTTTTTGGACGGTCCTTGCATAAGCTTGGTATGGGAAAGCGGATGACGTACAGAAAAGGAGGCCTTCTCATGCCAAGATGGGGGAGAAAGCGCTGGCGCAGCAGCAGCAGCCGGCAGCGGTCAGGGAAGCGGAAGCCGCGCCGCCGGACATTGCTGCTGTTCATCCTGCTGCTCGCCGGCCTATTTTTGCTCCAAACCTTTATATTCGTTGAGCGTAATTTGCAGCAGCCCTTAATGACCGTGGCCAAAGTTCGCGTGAAACAAGTAGCCACGCAAGCAATCAACCAGGCAATATCCGAGCAAGTTGCTGCACAAACCAATCCAGATAAGTTAATTGATTGGAAAACAAATGCCAGCGGTAAAATTTCTGGCTTTATGCTGAATTATGCAGAGCATATGCGAATTACATCGGAAACCGCATTAAAGGTAGAGAAGACGCTAAACGATATGGGGGACATTCCGGAGAAAATCCCGCTCGGGCAGGCACTGGGCAGCGCCATTATCGCTTCTTTCGGTCCGCGTATACCTATAAAGTTCGAGCCAATCGGAGCGGTGAAGGTCGATTTGGAAACGAAACAGCAGGATGCCGGCATCAATATGATTTTAGTGGAAGTGTACATGCACATCGTTGCTGAAGTATCCATAATTATCCCATTCGATACACAGCCTGAGCTTGTCGAAACGGATGTACCGATATCCTATTTGCTCGTTGTCGGGGATGTGCCCATGTACTACTACGATAATCATGGGAATCCTGTTGGTGACTCGGCACCTGATGCGCCAAGCATATCGCTGCCGGTCCAGAATGGTCAGAGCGGTATCTCAACGACGACTCCTCATTCGAATACGGATAGCAATTCAACGACATGGAACAGCAGTGATGAGAATAACACAGAAGCCAACAGCTCTTCGAACTCTGATTAGCCTGACTGAAATAGGAAAAAAGAAAAAAAGGCGGCTGGCTCCTAAGAGACTGCCGCTTATTTTGAAATATCAGAAAGTATAAGTTTCGGCCATCCTTTTCTGATATTTCGAGGGAAGAAACTTACTACGCCGCCAAAGGACGGCGTTAGCCGTTTCTTCTTACAGATTACCGTTTTTTCAGTTTTCTTCGATCTTCGTTTTCCCATTGACGCAGCGACGGATAGGGATCGAATGACCATTCCATCAATCCGCGATCGCGATAAACGCCATAATGAAGATGCGGAGGGAATTTCCCCTGCGTGCCAGGTTTACCGTAGCCTGAGCTTCCTACCCAACCGACCACCTGTCCTGGTTTGACGACGGAACCAACTTGAATGGTCTTATCATATCCAGACAAATGAGCGTAATAATGGTAGATGTTGTTGAGATCCCGAATCCCTAACCGCCAGCCGCCGTAAGGGTTCCAGCCCTTTACTTCGACAATTCCATAACAGGTGCTTCGTACAGGCAGGCCATGATTCGCAAAGATGTCGGTTCCCTCATGAATACGGAATCCGCCCCAGCTGCGGCGTGTTCCCCATGTACCTTTGTAGGAATAATGGTTACCTACAGGAACTGGAAAGGCATGCTCGAACAAGTCAAGCTTGCCGAACGTTTCATAGATTTTGGAGAACTGCTGGATACGTTGAACCGCTCTCGTATTATGGTAATAATCCCATACACCAATTGAAAAATCTTCTTCCGCATCGCCATACCGCATCAAATGACTGGCAACCGAATACAGTAAATCTGTATCATTCGTCCGCGATGCAATACCGTCTCCATCTCCATCGGAGCCTAAACCCTTGAACCAACGGATGGAGGCGGGAGCTTCATCTCGGCTGTCCGGGTTTAACTGGCCTGTCCAAGCCTCCGAGGTTACGAAGATGCTGATCCAATTGCCGAGCTGCTCGCGAGTCTTAGAGCGCACCTTAGTTATATCTCGTTCGTACTGATCAATGGCAGCAAGCCGGAACCAGGGAATTCCCGTTAACATACTAATTTGGATATAGAGCTCTTTACGTTTTCCAAAAGCATTGATTTTCTCGTTCTCAGCCGGATTTGCCGCAGTTGTGATTTGATGAGCATAAGCATCAATTAGAGTGGAAACTGGCTGCCCCTTCGCTGCATAGCTTGTGTTAACGCAGGATGCTTGAGCAATTCCGAGTATGCAAGTGGTAAGCATTGTAAGTTGTAATAGGTGTTTTCTCAAATTGCTTCTACCCTCCAACCGCAAAAGGTTAACCTCTCTGCAAAGTCTATCCTCGATTAAATTGAAGCAAAAAGGTGCCGAACGCATTAACGGTATGATTTGCATATCATTGGTTTTTATACGAAACATGCTATAATGAAGGCATAGGATATTACAGAAAGCAGGTAAGCCCTCATGAAGACTAAGCAGAAGGATTCTCTTCCTAAACCGGACTGGCTTCGGATAAAATTAACAACAGGCGGCAATTATGCCGAACTTAAAGATATGATGCGCTCCAAAACGCTCCACACGGTATGTGAAGAAGCACGGTGCCCGAACATTTATGAATGCTGGGCGAATCGTACCGCAACGTTTATGATACTCGGCGATATTTGTACAAGAGCTTGCAGGTTCTGCGCCGTTAATACCGGCATGCCTACTGAGCTTGATCTCGATGAGCCCGAACGCGTGGCGGATGCAGCCGAGCAGATGGGTCTGAAACATTGCGTTATCACTTCCGTAGCGAGAGATGATCTTGCCGATGGCGGAGCGATGATTTTTGCTCAAACGATAAAAGCGGTTCGTAAACGGATGCCGCTTTGCAGTGTCGAAGTGCTTATTCCAGATTTCCTGGGGAATAAAGATGCTCTTCAAACCGTTATGGATGCAAATCCGGATATTCTTAATCATAATATCGAGACTGTAGAACGTTTATCAGACCGTGTACGTGCGAAAGCTAAATACAGCCGTTCCATGGAGCTATTGAAAGCGGGCAAAAGAAATGAAGCCTGAAATTCCTACGAAGTCGAGCATCATGCTGGGTGTCGGAGAGGAATGGGACGAGATTTTGCAGGCAATGGACGATTTACGCGCCCATGACGTTAATATTTTGACATTAGGTCAGTATTTACAGCCTTCACCAACGCATTTGGCAATTGAACGATATGTTCACCCGGACGAATTTGCAAAGCTGAAGGAAGAAGGACTTGAAACGCGGATTTAGCCATGTTGAGTCTGCGCCGCTCGTCCGAAGCTCTTATCATGCGCATGAGCAAGTAAAGTCTGCAACCGAGGCAACGTCGGCATCAATGTGAGAAGGAGTGGGAACAACTTTTGATCCATATCAGCGGCAGAACATATGAACTCATTCATGAAAATAAAAATGGATGGAACATCGAGGCGTTTCGCGAGCGGTTCAGCGATGTGCTGGAGCGGTACGATTACGTTGTCGGTGATTGGGGCTATAACCAGCTTAGGCTAAAAGGTTTTTTTCGCGATAATCACCCGAAAGTGACGCGCGACAGCGCTTTTTCCAGTATGGTGGATTATATTAATGAATATTGCAATTTCGGCTGCGCTTACTTTGTCTTGCACAAGCAGCCAAGTTTGAAGCAAGGTGATGATGGCGAGACATTCTCCGATGACGACGAAATGGAGCCTTCTGCCCCGCGAGAAGGGACGGAAGAGATCTATGAGACAGGTCCTTCACGAACAGCGACTGTGGGCGAGGGCGAAGAGGGTGCGCAAGAGTATCAGCAGGTTAAATTTTTACCGCGCCATCAACGGGATCAGCGCAGAGAATTCCACCATAAGCATGGGCGGAAGGATGCACCGAAGGATGCCGACAAGGACAAAGATCAGCCAGTTAAGGAAGGCCGTAAGCCGTTTAATAAGGACCGTGATAAAGGCTCCCATAAACAGCAAAATGCTGGAGGCGGGAACAATCCGCAGCAAGAGCGGGCCAATATGGACCGATCGGATCGCGGTGATCGCAGCGAGCGTCCCGAACGTAATCGTGCGAAGAGGCAGCATTTCTCTAACGCGGCTAAAGCACCTGTAGCTGCGACATCCGAGCTCGGTGCTCAGACTGGGCAGCAAGTGAAGGATCAGGGGCCTAAAGCCTAATTGGAATCAACAAAAGAAGCTGCTTCATCCATGCTCCTAAGCAGGAATGAAGCAGCTTCTTTTTGTTGGAATTAAGGGTTATAAGTGCTGTACGTTATAAAGCCTCGCATAAGCCCCATCCTGCCTCATGAGCTCCTCATGTGTTCCTTGCTCGGTTATAGAGCCATGCTCTACAACAACAATGAGATCAGCATGAGTTATGGTTGACAGCCGATGAGCGACAATTAATGTTGTCCGGTTATGCGCAAGCTCTGCGAGCGATTCTTGAATCGCATGCTCCGATTCGAGGTCAAGTGCAGAGGTTGCTTCATCCAGGACGAGAATTGCCGGGTTCTTTAAGAACACCCTGGCAATTGCAATACGCTGCTTCTGGCCGCCGGAGAGCTTGACGCCGCGCTCCCCAATTTCAGTGTCGTAGCCGTTTGGCAATGACATAATGAATTCATGCGCGTTCGCCTGTTTAGCTGCAAGCAGCAAGGCATCATCTGGCCCAAGCGGATTACCCAGCTGAATATTCTCGCGAACGGAGCCGCTGAACAGGATATTATCTTGCAGCACCATGCCGATTTGCGAGCGCAGGCTTTGCTGTGTGACGTTCCGTATATTTTGCCCATCAATCGTTATCTGCCCTTGGCCGGTATCGTAGAACCTTGCTAGAAGGCTGACGAGTGATGATTTGCCTCCGCCGCTCATGCCCACAAGCGCAACTGTATGTCCTTGCAGGTATCGATAAATCGATTCCGTGAAGGATCCACTCTCCCTCATCCCCGTACCGGAAAGAAACCTGGTCAAAATGAATGTCTCCGCGTACTTTCTTCATCGTTAATGCATCCGGCAGATCCTGAACTTCCGGCTTCTCGGAGAGAAGTTCCATCACTCGCTCAAGTGATGCGGAAGCCTGCGTTAACTCGGTTGAGGAGTTGACTAATCGGCGCAGCGGACCGTAAAGACGGTCCAAGTAACCATAGAAAGCAACAAATTCCCCTAATGTCAGCTGCTTCTCAATGACAAGATAGCCGCCGAATAAAAGCACAAGAAGCGGGGCGATTTCCGTTAACGTGTTAATGATGGATTGAGTCAGTGCGTTCCACCTTGTAAGCGCGAAGGCACGTTCCAGAAATTTTTTGTTGCGAACGCCAAACTGCTCTTCCTCGTAGGACTCGAGGGTGAAGCTTTTGACGACAGAAATGCCATTGACATGCTCATTCAAATAACCCTGCATCTCTGCAAGGGATTGAGAACGTGAGCGGGAGTATAAGCGCAGACGTTTATACAGCTTCTTAACGGCGTATCCATAAAATGGCAGAATAGCAATAGCAACGAGTGTCAGCATGATATTCATATTGAACATAATGATGAGCGCGATGCAGAGGGTGAACATATCGAGCCAGATATTCATAAGTCCAGTTTCGACAAGTGACTTGGTCTGCTCGGCATCGTTGATCATGCGGGATATGATCTCGCCGGATTTGCGGTTTTGATAAAACCGAATCGAAAGCTGCTGCAAATGCGCATACAGCTTGTTTCTTAAATCAAACAGGACGCGGCTTGTTATGAGCTGCGCAAAATATTGACGGAAATATTCAATCGGATAACGAACAATTACGAATAACAGAAAGGCTAGTCCCACGGTCTTCAGCAGCTTCTCATATTTATCATGTGCTGACATCGTTTTAAGAAGCACATTGTCCACGACGTATTTAATGAAAAGCGGCAGTGTAAGCGGGATGGAGAATTTAATTACACCGATAACAATGGTCAAGCCAATTAACCACTTGTAAGGCTTAACAATTTGCAAATATGCGCGAAATACCTTCATTATTTCACATCATATCCGATGAAAGCTTCACGTACGCGATTCCAGAAGGGAAACGGCCGATAGCGTGCAAAGCTGACTTTAAGATCAGCAACGCTGCAGCGGATAGAGCGGATATCATTGCAGGTCGTATTGAGGTGATCGAACGTCAGCTGCAGACGTTGATCTTTACGCGAAATAATATCGCAATGGTGATGCTGCGGCAGAACAACGGATGAACCGAGCGTCCGGTAGACTCGGTTATTAATTGATGCAATTTCAGCAAGCTGAAGCGATTCAATGGACGGGTGAATGATAGCGCCGCCTACGCTTTTGTTATAAGCGGTACTGCCTGAGGGAGTGGAGACTACAATACCATCACCTCGGAACATTTCAAACAGCTGATCGTTGATATTGATTTGTGCAACTAAGGTGTTATCTATACCTTTAACGGTAAATTCATTCAGTGCGAGCCTGACCGAAAGCCCTTCTTCCGTATCGAGCTCGATTTGTGCTAAGGGGTAACGTACGATGCGCGGTTCACTTTCCGCCATCATGCGGACAAGCTCGTCAAGTTCGTCAGCCTTCCAGTCGGCAAAAAATCCGAGGTGGCCCGTATGCACGCCAATAAATGCAACATCGGCTAATCGATCCGCATAGGAGTGGAAGGCTTGAAGCAGCGTACCGTCACCGCCGATAGAAATAACCATCTCGGGAAGTTCATCATTTCGCTTGAGGCCGGTTGCTGCCGCCAATGTATGAAATCGCTCCACGAGCTCTTTAGATAGCTTGTCTCCTCTATCCACAACGACATAGTTCAAAAGAAAAAGCTCCTTCCGTACCGATGATAAGATACATCGATCATAGCGGAAAATGCCTATGAATACAATGTCAGCCGGTTGGACCCATACTATTCCAGAGGATATAGATAAGACTAGCGGCAATGCAGCCATGAACGAGCCGAGCGATGAGGAAAGGGCGGTATCGAAGGTCTGTGCGGCTGAGCAGACTGGCAATTTGGGCATGGACGGACAGCCCGCCCCAGGATAAGACGAAGGCGGCGATGGCAGCCTGATGGATAAGTCCGCTTCCCCCGGCTGCTCCAGCTGCACGCGCGCCAAGCGTTACTTCGAAGAGGCCATTGACGACTGCATCAGATAAAGCAGGCGGAACATGAACAAGACGAAGAAGAAGCCGTACCGCTTCGGACAAGGCGCCAATTGCTCCTGCTTGTTTAAGCAGCTCCATGATGACGGAGAAGACAACGACTAGCCCGCCAACGACGATCATAAGCCGAAGTGCTGCTTGAACAGCATCCTGCAGCAAAGCGCCTGTGGTACGCCCATCGAGCAGTCTAGCCCGGTGCATGGCGCGAAGTGCCTCGGCGATGCGGGATTTTCTTGTGGTCTGAACTCCGCCGCTCGGGGCTGCTGGCTGCTTCCTGTCTGACGGAGATTGGGTCGCCGGCGCGTTTCTATCATGGAAACGCATGAGCAGACCAATAATGAAACCGCCCCCATAATGTGCAGCAGCGAGAACCGGGGCTAGTGCTGCATTATGGAAAAAACCGACGGAAACAGCCCCGATTAAGAAGATCGGGTCCGATGTGGTTGTAAAAGCTACGAGCCGTTCTCCTTCAGCCCGTGTTATAAGCTTCTGTTCCCAGAGCTGAGCGGTTAGTCTGGCACCGACCGGATATCCGGACGCATAGCCCATCGTTACAACAAATCCGCCACTCCCTGGAAGCCGGAACAAGGGGCGCATGAAGGGGTCAAGCAGCGTTCCAAAGAAGTGGACAATACCAAAGCCAAGCAGGAGCTCCGATATAACAAAGAAGGGAAAGAGTGCCGGAAATAAAACCTGCCACCAGATAGATAAGCCGCGAAGCGAAGACTCAAGGCTGGCTGTTGGGAACAGAATAAGCAGTATCGTGATCATTACGGCCGTCCAGGCTGGTATGACAGCTGGGCGGAGCATGAATCGGATGATGGTCATAATCAGCCCTCCAGAATAGGTGAATTTACGCTTTCTATTGCTATATGTGCCAAATAGGACAAACATCACTGGTTAAATGAAAAGGTTGTATATTTTGTGCTTTAAAAATATGGAGCGAGCAGAGGGAAAAATTTAGAAAACGCTTGCATAAACAGGTGTTATTTTCGACATAACTATGATACAATAGAAGTACATCGAACGCTTGGGGTGATGACTTATGAGTATTATTGCCGGCATCCTCGTATGCGCCTTCGTTTATGTCATCCGTGAGTCACTGATGGCTCCTGGGGAAGAGGATTATGAGAGCTAATTCAGTAGTCTATTCGTACTAACACACACCGAATGCCCTCCTAGTGAAGGGCATTTTTTTGTTTTCCGGGCAGCCTTTGAAGGAAAAAATAATTTTAAAGAACTACTACAAAAGACCTACAAAATGGAGATGAAATTGACGATGAATAACTATAGTACTATTTATGATGCTGTTGGTGGAACCGAAGGGGTACAACGAATCGTTGGGGCCTTTTATCCTAAAGTTCAAGAACATCCATTACTGGGACCGCTTTTTCCGAGCGATATCACCCCAGTTATGGAGAAGCAGACTTTGTTTCTATCCCAGTTTTTTGGAGGCCCCTCCCTTTATTCCGATCAATACGGACATCCGATGATGCGTGCGCGCCATATGCCCTTCCCCATAACACCGGAACGTGCCGAGGCTTGGCTGGATTGTATGAACCGGGCATTGATGGAGATCGGGATGCCGGAGGAGCTGCGGTTGTTTATAATCGAGCGTCTTTCTGCACCCGCTCATCATTTTATAAATACGGACGATTAACGAAGGAGACGTGATTGTATGGATCCACTTTACCTAACTTCAATTACTTGTATTTGCTGTGAGACTCCATACAAGACGTCACGCGTCAGACCGAGCTTTAAGAAAGCAGCTTCACGGGATAGTGATTTTTGCACCTATTATAAAAACGATATTAATCCTGATTATTATGTTGTGCGTGTTTGTCCGACATGCGGATATGCTTCGACAGAGAATGGCTTAAGTCAGCTAACGGATAAGCAAAAGATGCGGTATTACGAAGGAATCGGATCACAATGGGTATTCAGAGATTATGGTGATACACGGAACCATCGGCAGGCACTCAATTGCTATAAGCTGGCGCTTCTCAGCGCTCAAGCAGTTGGTGAGAAGGAGCGGGTCATTGCGGGCATCCTGCATCATATTGCATGGCTGTACCGCCATGAGGGCAAACAGCAGCAGGAGCTTCGTTTTTTACAGTTTGCCCTTGATGCTTATATAAGTGTATATGAGAACGAAGGAGATATACTTAACAATGCGAAGCTGATGTTCTTAATCGGGGAATTGTACAGAAGGTTAGGGGAAGCGAAGACTGCTGTGAAGTGGTTCTCGCGCGTTGTCAACGATAAGAAGATCGTCGACGCAGCGATGATCCGTGCTTCACGGGATATGTGGCAGCAGGTTCGGAATGATCATGCCGACAACGAGATGTATGAAGAACAATCTGCCGTTTAACGCATCATGAAATAAAAGCCGCTCGGTCACTAGATGATCGAGCGGCTTTTATTTCATGCAGTGCTTATTCATTCTTTACTGCTTGCGAAGCTTCGTATCGGCCAGTAAATAATCCTGATCTGCGTCGACGATCGTCACTCGGCTGTGGCAGCATGGAAAAACGAGCAGCTTCTTCTTTCCGGTGCGAATATTGCCAAGTTCTAACGGCCGAATCGGTAATAACACATTTTCACTGCCGCAGAACGGACAGGAGGGGACGTAGATATCTTTCATAATAATGTCATAAGGCCATGTTCGTTCAAACGGAATCACGAATCGGATGCTCCTTTATCGGTTCCGTCATTGTCTGAGGCAGGTTCGGAAGCTGCCGTCTTCTTGGCTAGCTCAGCGAGCTTCTGAAGTAAAATATGTTTTGGCATATGCATCAAATGCTCAAGCGGCACGTTTAGTTCTTTAGATAGTTTTATTGCCGTTTCTGCCGATAATTGCAAAGGTTGGGACATGGTTTCATCTCCTTGTAAGGTCCGATTCTGCCCTGCAGCGGCCCGTATCTTCATAATGAGTGGCTATAGGGTTCACCTTTTCGTATAATTCAGTTATACACTGCATAGATGGATAACGCAACGCAAGGAACACATACATAAGATCAAGAATTTGGCAAGCTAGGAAGTATCCGAGTAGGGCTGTGCGAATAACATTCAGGAGGCTGACAATGGACAATTATTCTTTAACTTGGGACTTAGATGTGCTTTATGCTGGCGGTTCGGACTCTTCTGCTTTTGCTGAGGAGCTCAGTGGAATGGAAACCGATATTGTAAAATTAACAAGCGAGCTTCAATCAGCTGTAGAGCCTTCGGCAGCTGCGCCGCGTACACAAAGCAAGAAAGTCACTTTGGGTCAGTTGTCTGCATGGACGGCTTCTGTTCAATCTATTCTCATACGGCTTCGGCAGGTTGACTCGTTTGTCGCCTGCTTGTTAGCTCAGAATATGAAGGATTCTACTGCCCAAGGCTTAAATGACCGGGTGAAAACGATGGCGGCGAAGTTCAACAGTGCACTGACGAGCTTTGATGAACAGCTTCGTCTACTAAACGAAGCGGAGTGGAATGAGTGGATCAAGCAGGAGGATATCAGCCCGGTCGTCTTTATTCTTAGTGAACGCCGCGAAGCGGCTAAAGAAAAGCTGCCGCCAAGCCAGGAGGCGCTTGCTGGGGAGCTGGCAGTTGATGGCTACCATGGCTGGGGAGATTTGTATAACACGATCGTTTCGCGAGCACGCTTCCAGGCTGTGAATGAGGATGGTACGACGAAGACGCTCTCAGCGGGCCAAATGCATAACCGTCTCTCTGATCCTGATCGCAAACTGCGGGCATCGGCATTTGCCGAATGGGAGCGGGAATGGGGCGAGCAGGCCGAATTATGCGCCGAGACGCTCAATCGGATCTCGGGCTTCCGTCTGAAGCTTTACGGGAAGCGGGGCTGGGAATCGGTGCTTAAAGAACCGCTTGAGATCAATCGGATGAGTGAAGCAACGCTGAATGCGATGTGGACGGCTGTGAACGAAGGTAAGTCGGAGCTCGTTCGTTATTTGGAGCGAAAAGCGAAGCTGCTTGGAATCGATAAGCTTGATTGGCATGACGTGGAAGCGCCAGTGGGATCTGCAAGCAGGACGGTGCCTTATGGCGAAGCGGCGGATTTCATCGTTAACCAGTTCCGTGCGTTTAGTCCGGATCTTGCCGAGTTCTCCAAGAAAGCATTTGAGGAAGGATGGATTGAAGCGGAGGACCGGCCGGGTAAACGGCCAGGCGGGTTCTGCACTTCATTCCCGGTTAGCAGACAAACCCGTATCTTCATGACGTATTCAGGCACGGCATCGAACATTTCCACGCTGGCTCATGAGTTGGGTCATGCCTATCATCAATACGTGATGAATGATTTGCCGCCACTTGCGCAAGAGTATGCAATGAATGTGGCGGAGACGGCTTCCACTTTTGCAGAGCTTATTGTATCTGACTCGGCACTGCAGAGCTGCGGCCGATCCGGAGGAGAGGCTCGGACTGCTGGAAGATAAACTGCAGCGTTCAGTGGCGTTTTTTATGAATATCCATGCTCGGTTCTTGTTTGAAACTCGTTTCTATGCAAAGCGGAAGCAAAGTATGCTGAATCACAAGGAACTGAGCGGTTTAATGGAGGAAGCGCAGCGTGAAGCATTCAGCGGCGTGCTCGGGGAAGTGCATCCGAATTTTTGGGCGTCTAAGCTTCATTTTTACTTAACCGATGTACCTTTCTATAACTTTCCGTATACGTTCGGCTTTCTGTTCAGCTGTGGAATTTACGCCATTGCGAAGAAGGAAGGCGATACATTTGCGGGCCGTTATGTAGCGCTGCTTCGCGATACAGGACGGATGACCGTAGAAGAGCTTGCGCAGAAGCATCTAGGTGTACGCCTTGATGAGCCTGAATTTTGGAGAGGTGCCGTAGCGGTAACGACAGAGGATGTGAATACCTTTCTTGCACTGACTGACCAGTGATGATGGACGGGTTCAAAATAAGTTGCTTGGTGATAGGGATGAAACATGGCGAATGATGGAAAACTAGAGATAGAGAGACGGCATAGCCGTATCCGCCAGACTCGTTGTTGTTCCACAAAGCCTACTTCCGGAGGGAGACTACCGATTCACATGGAGCGCACATTCGTTATGATTAAGCCTGATGGGGTGAGGCGGGGATTGATCGGTCCGATTATTACCCGCTTCGAACAGAAAGGTTTCAAGCTCAGTGCAATGCAATTAATGACTCTAGAACGATCGCTTGCCGAGAAGCATTATGGAGAACACGTCAATAAGCCATTCTTTGGTGAGTTGGTTGATTATCTTACATCCGGGCCCGTATGTGCCATGATATGGGAAGGGCAGCATGCAGTAGCTAATGCCCGTTCAATTATCGGAAAAACAAATCCTGTGGAGGCATCGCCGGGAACGATAAGAGGGGATTTTGCCCTGGATATCGCCGGTAATATCGTGCATGGTTCCGATTCGGCCGAGAGCGCACAGCATGAAATTAATCTTTTCTTCTATTCCGAGATGCCAGCACCCATATTGATGGAAATATCGGATTTTGGGCATGCCGTTAATATTTCACATTAATGCGTTAAAAAATGCATCAAAAAGCCCTTCAGTTCTTCGATTAGGAGAAACTGAAGGGCTTCTTGTATGTGATATGCTGTTTAGAATGATTCTTTGATAACCAATTGGTCAAGTGAAAGGCGTCCTGTAGGACGAGCCTGGGTTGCTGCTTCACCGATTGGAATCATCATCACGGGAATATAGCGTGCGGGGATTTTAAGTGCTTCGACTAGGCGAGCTTTATCGAAACCACCCATTGCAACAGTATCGTAGCCTTTTGCTTTTGCAGCAAGCATGAGCTGCATGGCAGCAAGACCGGCATTTTTATTCGCTTCATCGCGAGCAACTTGCTCATTTTTATAAGCGGCATCGATTTGCCCAACCAGTGTATCACGGACTTCTGCTGGAACATGACCTGCAGCAACTGCTTCGTCATAAATTAGGTGACCAGTCAGGTTTGCCTCTAAATCGCCGAGGATAACGACAACGACAGAAGCATCGGATACTTGCTGCTGCCCATAAGCAATGCCTTTGACTAGATCCTTCTGAGCCTGCTCTTGAATAACGAGAAAACGCCATTGTTGAATGTTCCATGATGAAGGTGCAAGTGCTGCAAGCTCCAAAATTTCATTCAAAGTGTTCTCTGGAATTTTAACATTCGGTTTGTATTGTCGGACGGAGTGGCGTGCTTTGATAATTTCCTCTGTTGTTGATATGCTTGTCGCTGCATTTTGAGTCATCGTATTCTCTCCTTTTATCTCTAAATGAAAATGATGCAAATTACTTACCTTAGATGAATTAACTTACTTTATTATAGTGCCATTGGAGCTAATAAGCAACAGAATTCAATATAGGTTGCCCTTACACAGCCAGGGAATTTATTACTTTAAAATGTTCATTGACTGATTGCCTGAAACTGTGGTAAATTATGGGCAATTGAGAAAAGGCTTTACGGAAGCACCGTAATAGCGCAGAACTTCTGCGTTGTTAGGGTGCTTTTTTGCGTCCTTTTCATCCCCTTTATCGGCATTAAGGAGTTTGGAGGTATAAAACATGAGCAAGCAGAGTTTAATTATTGCCGTCAAAGAAGCGGAATATATCGATCGTCTCGCGGAGTATATCCGGCATTCCCCATTCGGTGAGATTTGGCAGCTTACGGCATTTACGAATCCAGCCGCACTCAAGCATTTTATCCGCGGGGGCTATAGAATCGATTTGATTGTGGCTCAGCCAGCCATGCTTGAAGGGCTCGGTGAATCAATAGGTTCGATACCTACTGCAGCACTTGTTTCTTATCATGGGCAGTGCCAAGACCTTCCAGAGGTAATGCAATATCAACCGCTGCCGCAATTACTGCAGTCTTTCTCGGCTGTTTATGCAGCCTCGGGTGAACGGTTTAATCATGCAGTAAGCAAGGGTAATGGCAGCGCAACTGTGGTTTCGGTGTATTCGGCGAGCGGGGGCATTGGCAAAACTACGTTAGCCCTTCAGCTGGCACAGCAGGCGGGCTTGCGCGGCTTGCGCGTATTTTATTTGAATCTCGAGCAATGGAATGCCACTTCAATCTGGTTTGGCGAAGAGGGCGGCGATGATTTTTCACAGATGCTCTATACGCTCCAGACTCAGCCTGATAAAGCATTCGTTCGACTCACCGAACTGCGCAAACGGCATTCGCGCTATGAAGATCGATTATCTATCGCCATGCAGGAATGCAGAAGAGAGACTTTCATTAACGGCGGAACATGTTAAGCAGCTGTTGCTCGCCATTACTGGGACAAGTCAATATGACTTGATCGTTGTGGATCTGGATAGTCGATTGGAGCCGCTTCATTATGAGATCTTTGCGGCTTCTGATCATACACTTTGGTTAGTCAGCGAGCAAGCTGTTGTTCGTCGTAAAACCGAGCTCGCACTCCAATATGGGGAGCAGAAATGGGGACAGGCATTTATAGAGTTAAAGCGAAGCTTCCGCTTCATTCAGATTCAGTCGGAGCAAGGGGATCAGCAGGAAGTGGAAGGGAAATTGAATCTGCGATTAGAAGGGACTCTTCCCTATGTAATGGAGTGGGCAAATGGCCGGCAGCCAGTTGATTTTAATAGTTCCGCTGCATATCTAGGCGCGGTGGAGGTTTTATTTAGCCGGTTCTTCATGCTTGAGAAGGGAGTAAATGATGCAAGAGGAAGTCGTGCTGCAATTAAAGGCTAGAATCCGTGATCAGCTTGATCTGGACAATGCCATGTCAGATGAAGCCTTCATGGAACGTATCGAGCAAACAGTCTTTCAGTGGAGTCGCAGCCATCTCTTAACGGCAATCGAGAAAGTTAAACTCGTTCGAAGATTGTTCCACTCCTTCCGCGGACTTGATTTGCTTCAGCCTCTGATGGAAGACAAGTCCGTAACAGAGATTATGATCAACAGCCATGATGAGCTATTTGTGGAACGGGAAGGGCAGCTCAGTCGGCTTCCGATTACCTTCGAAAGCCAGGCGCGGCTTGAGGATTTAATACAGGCAGTCGTCGCAGGGGTTAATCGGGTCGTGAACGAGTCATCCCCGATTGTCGACGCTAGACTTAAGGATGGCTCGCGCGTCCACATTGTACTTCCGCCCGTTGCGCTCAAAGGTCCTACGATGACGATTCGTAAGTTTCCAGAGAAGCCGCTGCAAATGCAAGATTTGATCCTGCGAGAAGCGATAACAGAAGAGGCCGCTGCGTTGCTCAAGCAGCTTGTTGCCGCCAAATACAATATTTTTATTAGTGGAGGCACCGGTTCAGGCAAGACGACCTTCTTAAATGCCCTATCACAATTTATTCCTTCCGATGAGCGAATCGTAACGATTGAGGATTCCGCAGAGCTGCAGATACGAACCGTACCTAATCTAGTTTCTTTGGAAACGCGGAATGCGAACACGGAAGGAAAGGGAGAAATCACCATCCGGGAATTGATCAGAGCTTCGCTTCGAATGCGGCCCAGCCGAATCGTTGTTGGCGAAGTGCGCGGAGGTGAGGCTATCGACATGCTGCAAGCGATGAATACGGGACATGACGGAAGCTTGAGTACGGGGCACTCAAACAGCGCTCGGGATATGATGGCCAGGCTGGAAACGATGGTCTTAAGCGGAGCGGACCTGCCGATCGCTGTCATTCGACAGCAGATTGGCTCAGCTATAGATATTGTCGTCCATTTATCTAGGCTTCGTGACCGGACTAGGCGCGTAACGGAGATTTGTGAAATAACGGGAGTTGAGAGTGGTGAGGTTAACCTTCAAACACTCTATAGGTTTGAAGAAGAGGGTGAAAGAGATGGGCATGTCATCGGCGGTCTCAAAAGGACCACTCACCAGCTGCAGCGGACATGGAAGCTGCAAATGGCAGGATTCTCTTATCTGAAGGGAGATGAGAGTGCTTGAAGAAGCGGCAGCAGCGAGACTGGATAGCATGGCTAGGCTGGCCGCGTGATAAGCGTGAGCAAAGCATGCGGCGCGGAAATAGTTTGCCAGACTATACGGAATATCGTTTATCGGAGAAGCAGTTCTCTCTTGCGGCGGTTGTTGGAGGGGTCATCGCCTTTACGGCTGCATATTTATTTTATCGTTCGGTTATTGTGTCGTTGATCTTCTCGGCTGCCGGACTTCTTGCACCTAGGCAGCACAGAAATTCACTTCTAATCAGGCGGAGAGAGCGGCTCAAGATACAGTTTAAAGAAGCGCTGTACTCGTTAACCTCATCTCTAGCTGCCGGTCGGTCTGTGGAAAATGCTTTTGTGTCCTCGCTCGAGGATCTGCGGCTGCTTTATCCGGATCCTAGGACAGAGGTGATAACGGAATTTGAAATTATCCGTTCGCGCATGGCCTACGGAGAACCTTTAGAGCAAACGCTGGATGATTTTAGCAAACGCGCTCAGATAGATGATATTACTCAATTTGTTGATGTGTTTATAATTTGTAAACGCTCAGGCGGGGATTTGGTAGAAGTGATCCGTCGAACATCGCAAACGATCGGTGAAAAACTCGAGATCCAGCAGGAAATTGCAGTTATGGTCGCACAAAAGCGCTATGAGTCTAGAATTATGATGGCTGTTCCGTTTATTTTCCTTGCTTTTCTTAGCATGACAGCACCGGATTATATGGCTCCTTTGTACCAAGGAGTGGGTTATGTTCTGTTGACCGTATCGCTTCTGTTATTAGCCGTATGCTACTGGTTCATGATCCGGGTGATGAGTGTCCAGATGTAGATAACTGATGAAGCGGAGGAGGTAATGGAACGATGGCCATTCTGATGGGAGCGCTTCTTACACTGGTTTGGATTGCAGGATTCGCAATGTGTGAACGCAGTCCGGTACAGCAATCAGGAATGAAAACAGGAAATGAGAGATTGGATCAACCGTCCGTTCGTCGTTTGCTTATTAGACCCATGCAATGGCTGCTGGAGAAAAGCGGCATATTGGATCGGCTCCAGCCCTTCATGTCCGCTTTGCATAGTAAATTGTATGTACTGCATGGGACGAGCTGGACGGTAGAGGCTACGAAGCAGTTTACGGTTTTTGCGATAGGGTGCGGTTACGCGGCTGCAATTGGCGGTGCTTGGCTTTCTGTATTAAGCGGTGAACGGATGCTGCTCTATCTGGGGCTGCTGCTCGGAGTTATCATTCCGACTGCAAAATGGCGGGATACGGTCAGTAAATTCGAGCAGCGTAAGCAGAATATTCTGCTTGATATTCCAGAGGTAATGAGCAAGCTGATGCTTTTGCTGGGAGCGGGTGAAACCGTTCAACGCGCGCTTATTCGCTGCACTGATCGAAGAGAGGATAAGGATAAACGGGATAACGCTTTGCTAATCGAGCTGCGACGTGCGAATGAAGAAGTTCGCAACGGCCAATCTTTCAGCGCTGCTATGGAAGCATTCAGCAGACGCTGCGCGGTGCAGGAGGTATCTTTGTTTACGACGACCATCCTGCTTAACTATCGCAGAGGCGGTGATCGGCTCGTTTTATCCTTAAAGGAGCTTTCCTATTCACTTTGGGAGAAACGAAAAGCAGTTGCCCGCTCAAGAGGCGAGGAAGCATCGTCAAAGCTCGTATTTCCGCTAGTGGGGATATTTCTTATTTTAATGGCGCTTGTTGCTTCACCGGCTATCTTAATGATGGGCGGATAAATCAATCATTCATGGGAGAGATAAAAATGAAAAAATGGACTGATAAAATCCGAAAATTTTGGCGAGAGGAAGAAGGGCTGGGAACACTTGAGATCGTGTTGATTATTGCGGTTGTTATTATTCTTGCCCTGTTATTTAAGGATTGGATTATTAATTTGCTGCAGAAGCTGATGGGCGATGCGGATGACAAAGCGAATGAAATCTTTAATTAAACGATTGGATCGCGTATGGCCAAGGGGCGAAGAGGGGAGCTTCACTTTGGAATCGTCGATTGTCTTCCCGGCTATTTTCTTCGCCCTTCTGGCAGTGGTTATGTTAAGCATGTATACCTACCAGAAGATCGTTCTCTACCATTCGGCTTCACTGTCTGCCGAGCGTACCGCTTTTCGCTGGGATAACAGCAAGCGCGAGGTGATAAGCGGAATGGGATTAACAGGTCAATACGATGGATTGTATTGGCGGATGTCTGGTAACGGTGCACTCCAGTCGCTATTCGGCTGGGGCACCTCTTCCGATCAGCAAGGCGAGACGGTAGTTCAAATTGGGAGTGGCAGGGGACATGCTGAGAATTCCAGTGGTCAGGATGATTTAGGCAGCAGCGAAGCTTCTACTGCAGACAACGAAGAGACATCTCTTCCAGCTGTCAAAATGAATCGCATTACGCAGAGAATACCGGAGCCATTCGAAGGTCAGATGAGTTATGACTACGGTCTTCTGGAGAAAAGGTTGGAGGTTAAGCTGCTTCAACCGTTGTCCATTGCTCCGCTAGAGGCCTTGCTGGGAGCCTCCGAGCCGAAGGCCGTCGGAAGTGCTGTTATAATAGACCCGGTTGAAGGGATACGAAATGTTGATTTGGTTCGCTATTATACGGCTAAATTTGATCAATCGCCTGATGGCAAAGCAAAGCAGCAGCAAGCTTCTGAAGTTCTAAGCAAGAGAAAAGTACTGGATGTGAAACGATAATGAAAAGATTGTTTGTAGGCCAAGAAGGAGCTGTATCGGTCTACCTGGTCATCGCAACGGCGGGAATTCTATTATTCACGACACTGCTTGTTGATTATGCGAGGGTGGCCGCATTTCAGAAGCAGATAGAGCTGGCAGCTCAATCTGGGATTCGTTCCGCACTATCTGCTTATGATGGTGCCCTCTATGACCAATATGGACTATTCGGAGCAGGCGGATCTGATCGGAACGAGCTGTTCACTCACGCTGCAGAGAACAACTGGGAGCCTTCTAGCTACAACCAATTTAGATTGCTGCAAATTGAAATGGGCGCTGCACACGTTGATAGCTACGAGATGCTCGGGACGCATGCGGTATTTAATAGACAAGTGCTTGAAGAAATGAAATACAAAGCACCAATTGATTTCACACTGGAAATTGCCTCCCGATTCGCGCCTATTGCATCAGCAATGAAGGAAGCATCTACTGCTGTTGTTACGCTTGAGCAGATTCGCAAGCTTTACGATCAGCGTGAAGCTCATTTACAAGCCGTGCTGGATGATCAGCACAATTCGGCTGCAGCGGCTGGGAAATTAGCAGCTCTTATTACTGGTGTTAATACCAGTAATTCACTAACCAGTATCGTAAGCGGATATAGCTCATACATCATGTGGCGTAATCATGATGCTGCCTTAGAAGAAGATGAGGAACCAGCATATACGAATGAAATATCATCCTATGAAAGTAATGCGCGTACACGAGCAAACGAGCTTATTAGTTCGGCTAGAACAGCTTCAAAGCAACATCTTGATCTGGAGACGAAGTCGCTGAAGGAGCTGCAGGAAGCGGAGAACTGTGATATCCAGATGAGAAGTTTCATTCAGCAGTATGAAGCGGGAACAGACGAGTACAGGTTATGACCGCATGAATAAGCAGCAGGTTCCAGGCAGCCCCGCAGCAGCGGTGAGTGACAGCGATCTTTCTCAAATACAGCCAACCAACCAAAAACTCGAGCAGCTTCTGCTCTCTCCGGAGTGGTACTCGGGCTATCGTCAGGAGGTCTCGGAGCAGACTGCCTCATTCTCAAAAGTTGAAACGCAAGCTATTGGCTTTCAATCCAGCCTTTCAAGCGCACTCTCAAGTTCAGTGTCTGCTATGGGATTGGGTGAAAGCCTTAATGTCCTTCAAGGCAGTTATAAAGTCTATACTCAGCGCTTTATTCAGCCCGGATTAGTTATACAAGCGCGGGAACAAGAGCTATTAAATCGACAATCCTCAGATGCGGAGCGGAAGGAAAAGGAGCGAGCGGCTCAGAGCAAATGGAATGACGCCCAAAGCTTGCTGCAGAGCATGAAGACTGTTCCTCAGAAGGAAGAGCATCAGAAGCAATTTGACGAAGTGAAGCAACGTTATGAAGCAAATTTGCATTTTAATCAGCTCTTGCAAGCGGGAGCAGCTGCTGAACCGGATTCGAATTTGGCTCAAGGTCATGGAGATGCGAACGAGGCGGCTGAAACATCGATGTCTGCTATGGGTACGATATTCTCCGGGATGGCGGACATGCTTGAGAGCATCCGGGATCCCTTATATATGAACGAGTACATCGTCCATCGCTTTACTGCCTTTGATCCTTTGAAGCTTAAAGGTATGGTGGAGAATTCGGATCGAAACGAATTTGCTGATGCGCTGAGTCTGCATAATCAAGAAGTCGAATATGTGCTGTACGGGTTTCATCAGCCTGCGGCTAATGTGTCTGCAGCGTATGGGGAGATTTTCGCAACCAGGCTGGCGATTCGTACGATGGAAGGGCTGATTGAATGTCGTTCGCTTGGTCATCCGCTTCTCGTGCTGGCAGCAGCGCTGTTATACGGGCTTGAGAAAACAATGGAAGATATGCTGTCACTTGCTCAGAAAGGTTCTACGCCTTTATCCAAATACGTTTCGGTTAATTTGACATACCTTGATTATTTGAGGGTATTTTTACTTCTTCACGGAAGTGAGGAGCGAAGAGTGTCGCGGACGATCGCTGTTATTGAGCAGAACACGGGACTGACTTTGGCTAAGACATCAACTGGGCTTACCGGTGAGCTTACCGCTTCTGTTAACCTTTGGTTTTTACCTGGACTGATGAAGAGCTTTACGAGGTTCGATATTTTGAAAGGAAAGGTTAAGGGAAGCCGTTATGAAACGACAAAAACAATTGGCTCGTCATACGGTTAACTTACGAAGTGAATCGGGAAGCATCGCACTGGAAGCCTCCCTTATCATGCCAATTGTTCTTATGGTTTTTGTTTTCTTTATTTGTCTGATCCGGTTGTCGGCGGTTCAAATGGCTCTGCATGGAACCGTTTCGCAAACGGTCCGCCAAGTAGCGGCTAATATCTATCCGGTAGAGCTTGCCTATAATAAGGCCGCTTCCTCTATGCCAACCACAACAGAACCTCCAACCAAACCCTCTGCCGAGCAGATGCCAGGTATTGACATTATTGCTGATAAGCTTGAAGAATGGCTTCCTTCGCCAGCAGGACCGTTAATGGCTGCGGTAATAAAAGGGGATTGGAAGTCTGTTATCGATTCAGCAGCGACAGAGGTTGGCCGATCAATTGTAGAGCCGCTGCTTCGTCATGAGGCCGACCAAGCGATATTAGACCCGGAGCTGCTGAAGCTTAAGCGATTATCGCTGCCAGATTTGAAAGGCAAGACAGAGGCTTATATCCGAATAGAAGCTGAATATACGTTCAAGCTTGGTTTTCCCTTCACGAAGCGAGCTCTTGTTCTCCGTGAACAAGCTGAGGAACGCGTGTGGGTTAGTGATCCGGTTCCAGCTAACAGAGGCAGTGCGGATACAGATACCGAGAGTGCTCATATTCAAATTATTTCCATAGCACCAAATCCGCTGCGGCCAGGCAATAAGGCTCGATTGATCGTCCAGACGGATCCGGGCCGCTCATTAAATTTAGTGGTTAATTATAAGAGCGGCCAAAGCCAAGCGAAGCATGTTGGGGAAGCGACGGCAGATGATACAGGAAAAGCAGAATGGACATGGCTGGTCTCCGGCAATACGACGCCTGGTGTATGGGAGCTAAGTGTTACGGCGGCAGATGGGACGAAAGTATCCAGACATTTTATTGTTGAGAAGAAAAGCGCGTAATAACAGGCCGAGAGGATGAAGGGGTCGATGGCAGTTACGGTTTCTACCTTGGCAGCGTCTTTGCTGCTGCTGATAGCCTTTATTCACGATGTCCGGATTATGAAGATACCGAACCGATTGACGGCAACTTTTATTATCGCAGGTATCATGTATCAATCGGTGATGTTCGGAATGTCAGGGGGCATTCAATCTGTATTTGGCGCAGCTGCTGGGTTTATGCCATTGCTTGTTCTTTATGCGCTAAAGGGCATCGGGGCAGGTGATGTCAAGCTGTTCGGTGCACTTGGAGCTTGGATTGGCGCTGCAGCAGTTGTTCAGGTACTGATCTATGCGATTTTGTATGCGGGGGCCGTAGGCGTGATCCTCCTTTTCATTTATGGCCCTTTTGGCAGACGGGTTATAAGGGGAATTGTCTCCATCCTTACGCCGACTGCAGGAGGCGGGCAAGAAGCGATAGCGGCTTGGGGCAAAGACGGATTGCGTTTTCCATTTATGATTGCCGTAGTACCAGCAGCTTTGACAGTTTGGCTCCTGCCAGGCTTATAAAAAATAATGCTTCCGGCGCAGTATTACAAAAACTTTTAGGAGGAATTACAATGGTTAATGATCAACTTCGTGTTGATTTCTCGACGAGTCGTGGTCATGAAATGATCATTGATCGCGAATCAGGGATCTTGCGAGATGAATTGGATGAAGTAGAAATTCAGATGCTGCAGGCTCAAAGGATACCAAAGCTGCTTCCAATTGATTGGGTGGATATTGACGGAAGAGTCACCTTCCGTTATGCCTTATCTGGCAGAAGGATGCTCATACATAGACTGCAAACTCAGCAGATCTCGATGATTGAGTTTTATTCCATGCTGTTGTCCATAGCTGAAGCACTTGATGAGAGCCAGCATTACATGCTGCGGACGGAAGGCTTTATGCTAAATGAGAACTATCTGTTTGTAGGCGAGTCATGGACGGATATCGCACTTGTTTATGTACCGCTGCGCGGCAGTAAATCTGCTGCATCTCCGGGTGAATCGGTTCTTGCTATGGCAGTACATTGGCTCAGTTATGTCACTGAACCCGATGGGTTTGGATTCCAACGAATTGTTCGGTATTTACACGGGGAGAGCGTTTCATGGGGCAGCTTGCGTCAAGCAATCATTTCTCTGCTTGGTGCGATTCACAGTGCAGGACTTGAGCAAGTGAACAAGGAGAATGGGGTGACCAATATGCCCCTATTCCAGGGAGCAGTCTCTCAACCAATTAGAAGAAATGTGGTTATAGAGAAGGAGTTACCGAAAGTTAGCAGTCCCCCTTTGTCCGCTCCGGCTTAAATGGAGTGTCGAGGAAGAACTGCCGTTTAACGAGGTCGAGGAGGATAATGAAGATCGGACTCGTTCCAGGCAGGGATGGATACTTGGAACGGGTTTTATTGTGACGAGTGCACTAATCTGGAGATTTCTTTACTTGGCATCACCTAATCGAACCAGTCTGCTTATCAGCTGCGGTCTCACACTTCTGTGCGCCGCAGGTCTGCTGATTTATTGGCGTAGAAAGACCGAGGGTAGAGAGGACCCTATAGAGAGCTGGCATCAAGGACCGAATTGGACAGAGGATGATGATGGGTTTGTGCCTGATTCCGCTCCTCTTAGTCGTGTTGGTATCACTCCCGCTCAGCCGAAACAAGGAAGCTTTAGTACAGATAACGGATTTTGGGAATATGGGGTTGAAAGTAATGGCGAATTTGCCTTTATTGAGAATATCGAGTATGGAGCTGATAAACCAAAACAAAAAGTAGTCGCTCAGACAAGTAAGGTGCCTGCTAATGACGCAACTGTTTTACTTGGTCAGGAGAAATCGAGTACAGAATAGGTCTGACTCGCCAACCTTTTGGTTGGAGCGGGATGCAGAAGGAATGAAGGAGCAAATTGCAATTCAAACGGAAAGCTTTATCATTGGCCGCGCGGCGGAAGGAGTCAATTATGTGGATCGCTCTTCAGGGATTTCACGAGCCCATTTGGAAATCACAGGGAGCCAGGGAATCTGGTCTGCCAAGGATGTTGGCTCAAGAAACGGCAGTACCTGGAATGGGCAAATGATGATTCCGTATAAAGCTTATACATTAACCAGCGGGGACTGCATTCAGCTTGCAGGTGAAAAAGGCCCGAAATACATATACCGGGCCTTATAATCTATCTATTGAAAAATGGAAGCTATTATTCGTTCCTTCCAGCCAATTGTTTCATTGCACTCTCTATCGTGGGGTAGTTAAATATAAATCCATGATCCAAGGCTTTGCGCGGTACTGCCCGCTGTCCTTCCAATAGTAAGGAGGAGAGCTCGCCTAGAATTGTTTTCAGCATAAAAGCAGGTACCGGGAACCAATGAGGTCTTCCCATTGCGTGGCCCAAAGCACGGCCAAATGCATCATTGGTTGCAGGGTGCGGGGAGCAAGCATTTACTGCCCCCGCTATATTCGGGTTATCCATACAAAACATGATAAGTCGGGTCATATCCTCTATATGCAGCCATGGCATCCACTGCTTACCGCTGCCTACCTTGCCGCCGGCGAATAATTTGTACGGCAGTGCCATTAACGGAAAAGCGCCGCCATCCTTTCCCAGCACAAGACCTACCCGGAGTCTTAACTAGGCGGGAGGCGTTAATACGGTCGGCAGCGGATTCCCATTTCTCGACAACAGAAGAAAGAAAGTCGCTAACGTTCCAAGGGCTGGTCTCATCAAAGGTTTCAGTAAGGGACATGCCATAAATAGAGATACCCGATGCGTTCACGACGACATCGGGTTTGATATTCAAGAAAGCGACCAGGTGTTCAATTTGGCTTGCGGCATCAAGCCTGGATTGGACAATTCTTTTCTTAGCTCCCTCAGTCCATCTTTGGCTGATCGATTCGCCTGCTAAATTAACGATTGCATCAATACCTTCCAGCTGGGACGGAGATACTGATAATTCAGACCAGGTTATCCGGTGCAATCCGGCACGGGTGTTTGTTTGATCTCCCTTTGACCGTGAAATGATCCAGACCTCATCACCACGCTTTAGCAATGAACTGACGAGATTACCGCCGACAAAGCCAGTTCCACCGGTTACTGCGATCTTCATTGTGCATACCTCCGACGTTATTGGTTACATAGCTTTAATGCTTGTCAGCCACAGCTGTTTTATCTGCTCTCCGCCTTCGCTGTCACTAATCACTTTCTCAATATAGGTGTATGTAACAGCGGTATTTTCCTTCAGCATGCTGACCTTCTCAAACATTGTATCGTCCACTTGATAGACGGTAGAAGTACCATCGGAAGTTTTAATTTCAATGGAGTTTGTGTCCGCTTGTCCGATATAGGTACCTTTACCTTGTTCCTCTACGTTCGTAACATCAGAACCGGCATTAGTTTTATCGTCGGGTTCAGCAGGTGACGGCTCTACTGGTGTTTGCGCAGGTAGGTCAGGCTCCTTTATTCCAGAATTACTACTGCCGCCGGTTCCTTTGTTCGCTGCCCCTTCGTGATTTACCTTCCCATTAACGCTGTTTGAAGGTTTGTTATTATTATCGTTATTTCCGCAGCCGGCTGTAAGCGTGAAGACTGCGATTAAACTAACAACCAGAATAAGTGTGCGTTTTTTTATTTTTGGATAGTTTGATTGGTCCATGATGTGATCCTCCTGTAAGTTGCTAACTTTGCAAGCTTTGACCCAAGTTTTTGCGAACTATGCTATGCAGCATACACTTATTATTAATCTACATTCTATAACGTATATATACCACTGAAAGTTTCCCGTTCAATCTTAAGAGGTGCTTATAACGCAGTGAAAGCCGCCTTGGTAGGCGGCTTTCCACTATTTATTCAGTAAATGCTTATAGGGCGAATAATCAATGTTTTGTTTCTCCAAGAAGGAGATCAGGCTGCGGTAATCCCGTTTTGGAGTCGCCCGTATATAACCTTCAATACAGTGATTCTCCGAGACCTCAGTCGCGCCGCTTTCCACAGCAACTTGGGCGATTTTGGCTGCAATAGAATGTTTGGCAATATCACGGAAAGCACCTGGGACAGGCGCAACCAATCGATCTAAGAATGTCTTGGAATCCTCAGGCCACATACCGCGGCTGCGATCCACCCAATAGTTTTGCCAATCGAGCTTTGATTTGCCATCGCGCTGCGGCAGCACCTTTAAGAATTTACGGAACATAAAATAACCGCCAATCGACATAAACCCAAGCATGACGAAGGCCCAAAACACAATAAAATACATAAACCAGTTATTGCTCATCGCGCATTTTCACCTCTACCTGCTAATTATATCTTATTTGCGACCATGAAAGCCGTTTGATGAAGCGTCAAATTCAACTATTGAAAATTGATTCCATTATAAGCTATGGCAGATACACCTCGCAACCCGCTGATTGCTTAGAAGAAACTTGCAGTGATGCGGATTGATGGGAAGGCGCTCCTTTCTCCTTGAACCTAGATTTATTTTAGTATTCCTAGTAAAATAAGAAGGACAAGCATATTTATCTGCCGCTCTTTCGAAATAGGGCTGGCAATTATGAAGGGAGCGAAACAATAGCAATGTTGAAAATTGGATCTCATGTTTCATTTTCCGATAAAGGCTTGCTGACTGCGACGAAAGAAGCTGTATCGTATGGTTCCAGCTACATTTATGATTTATACTGGCGCTCCGCAAAATACGCGGCGCAAGCCGATTGAAGATCAATATATCGAAGAAGGCAAAGCGGCGATGAGTGAGGCAGGGAATTGATGAAATCGTCGTTCATGCGCCGTATATTGTTAATTTTGGCTTCGTATAAAGAAGATACCTTTGAGCTCGCGGTCCGTTTTCTCCAAGAAGAAATTCGACGGACCCATGGATTGGTGTTCGCAATATTGTACTTCACCCAGGCGCCTATACAGACAAGGATGCGGAATATGGTATTGCCCGAATTGCTGAGGGCTTGAATGAAGTGCTGGAAGGCACTAAAGAAACGAATGTTAATATTGCGCTTGAAACGATGGCCGGTAAAGGTACGGAGATCGGCCGCAGCTTTGAGGAAATTGCAGCAATTATCGATAAAGTACGCGAGAATGACCGTCTAACTGTATGTATGGATACTTGCCATATGCATGATGCGGGTTATGATTTGGTAGGTAACATTGATGGTGTATTGGAAGCATTTTGATCGCATCGTTGGACTTGAACCGCGTTGCGGTTGTTCACGTCAATGATAGTAAAAATCCCCGCGGGGCTGGCAAAGACCGTCATGCACCGGTCGGCGCGGGTTGGTTCGGCTATGAGGCGATTCGGAATATTGTCCATCATGAAGGACTGAAGGGCCGTCCATTTGATTCTTGAAACACCTTGGATCGGAAAAGAGGATAAAACGCAGCGTCCGATGTATGAAGCGGAAATCGCTTTGCTAAAAGGCGATGCGATGAATCGTTTTGGCGGTGAATTCTTTGAGGATGTTGAGCGACTGCGCTTTTTCTTTGATAAACAGGATATTGACCATCGTGATTATGTACTCGGTATTTGGGAAGTGCTCAAGAATGATGCAAAAGCGAAAAAAGCCGATCCGCGTGAGCCGATGGACCGCTTGTATCAGTTAGTTGCGGAGAATCGCGTTCTGTGATCTATCGGAAGAGGCAGATCAATCAGCGCATCACGGCTTGGTTTGCAGGTAAAGCACTGCTTGTAAACGCATAGGTCCGTACGAGATCGCTGCGGCATGATCAATTGGTAATGGAAGGAAGTTTCTCATCTCATGCAAAACACGTATCAACCCCAGCAATCCTCGGAGCGGCCGGATAAAAGAAACCGTGCAAGGATGCTGATTTCTTGCCCGGACCGGCCGGGTATTGTAGCGGCTGTGTCCCATTTTTTGTATGAACATGGCGCTAATATTGTGCAATCGGATCAATATTCGATGGATCCGGAAGGCGGCATGTTTTTCATCCGCTTTGAATTTGATTTAACAGATTTGGAGCGTGAGCTGCCAGTGCTCCAGGAAGATTTTGCGCGTGTGGCCGACCGCTTCGATATGAAGTGGAGTACGTTCTCGGGCGAGCCGCAAGAAGCGTCTGGCGATCTTTGTATCCAAAGAAGACCACTGTTTGCTAGAACTGTTATGGCAATGGCAAGCAGGGGATTTGGATGCAGATATTGCAATGGTAATCAGCAATCATAACGATATGAGAACGCTCGTTGAATCATTCGGTATTCCATTTCATCATATTCCGGTTACAGCTGAAACGAAGGCAGAGGCGGAGAAGAAGCAGCTTGAGGTCGTAGCCGACAAAGCGGATCTGATCGTGCTGGCCCGTTACATGCAAATTATTTCTCCAAAATTCATCGAGCAATTCCCGAATCGGATTATTAATATTCATCATTCGTTCTTGCCTGCTTTCGTCGGGGGCAAGCCTTATGCGCAAGCCTATCAGCGCGGTGTCAAAATCATTGGAGCAACGGCTCATTATGTGACCGAGGAACTCGATGGCGGTCCGATTATCGAACAGGACGTTCAACGTGTCAGCCACCGTGATAATGTGGATGATTTGAAGCGTATTGGACGTACAATCGAACGCGTCGTACTTGCTAGAGCGGTGAAGTGGCATTCCGAGGATCGTCTGCTTGTGCATCAGAATAAAACGGTTGTATTTAATTAATTCTTGGCCTTTTCAGGTGTAAAGTGACAAGATCTGATGTCAGATTTTGCGGATATTAGGGTCAAGCGATCGATGGACGCTAGCAGCATGGCGCATCCCGCTTGCCCTTTTTTCATACTCGTTTTCAATAATTATTGTAAGGCTGTCGCATTTAGGATGGAAATGGCGGAAAGGTAATGGTACAATATTTCGTAGCCAGTGCGTGAAAAACGCATTATAAACCAGAGAGTATAACATTTTTACGGATGTAAAGCCTATACGTGATTCGAAAGAAAACCAAGCATTATGCTTCGAAGTGAGTTTTTGCTCAAACATACCTTGTATACGGTAAGTTCAGACAAAGCCTCGCAAAAACTTTTAGGAGGAAATAACGTAATGACAGTTACACAAAAATCGATCGATCAGCTCTCCATTGATACTATCCGTACGCTTTCCATTGATGCGATTGAGAAAGCAAATTCCGGCCACCCAGGAATGCCTATGGGCGCTGCCCCTATGGGATACCAGCTGTTTGCAAAAAGCATGAAGCACAATCCTTCCAATCCAACATGGATCAACCGCGACCGTTTCGTCCTATCAGCGGGTCATGGATCGATGCTGCTTTATAGCTTGCTCCACTTGTCGGGTTATGACTTGTCCATCGATGATTTGAAAAAATTCCGTCAATGGGGATCGCAAGACACCGGGTCATCCGGAATTTGGTCATACAGCGGGTGTTGATGCAACGACAGGCCCACTGGGTCAAGGGGTTGCAATGGCAGTGGGTATGGCTATGGCTGAAGCGCAGCTTGGTGCAACTTACAATAAAGATGGATTGAACGTAGTCGACCACTTTACATACGCCATCTGCGGCGACGGCGATCTGATGGAGGGTGTTTCCAGTGAAGCGGCTTCCCTTGCTGCACACTTGAAACTTGGCAAATTGGTTGTTCTTTATGATTCCAATGATATCTCTCTTGATGGTGAGCTGAACCTGTCATTCTCCGAAAATGTGCAAGGACGCTTTGAAGCTTACGGCTGGCAGGTGCTCCGCGTTGAGGACGGCAATGACTTGACTGCACTTGGTAAAGCGGTTGCTGCAGCTCAAGCTGATACCAGCAAACCGACACTTATCGAAGTAAAAACGGTTATCGGTTATGGCAGCCCGAACAAAGGCGGCAAAGGCGGACATGCTGGACCGCATGGTTCACCGCTTGGTGCTGAAGAAACCAAACTGACGAAACAATTCTATGAGTGGAACAACGAGCCGTTCTTCGTACCGGATGAAGTTCGCGCACATTTTGCAGAAGTGAAAGCAAAAGGTGAGAAAGCAAATGCGGAGTGGGATACAATGTTTGCTTCTTACAAAACAGCTCATCCAGAACTTGCGGCACAGTTCGAAACTGCCATTAGCGGTAAACTTCCTGCAGGCTGGGATAAAGATCTTCCTTTCTATACAACAGAAGACAAGCCGGTATCCACTCGCGTTGCCTCCGGTAATGCTTTGAATGGTCTTGCTAAGAACGTACCGAACTTGGTGGGCGGTTCCGCTGACCTTGGAGAGCTCGACAATGACTCACCTTAAAGGCTTGCCGGTTTATAAAGCAGGCAACTATGACGGCCGCAACATCTACTTCGGTGTTCGTGAATTCGGAATGGCTGCTGCTATGAACGGTATTGAGCTGCATGGCGGATTGAAAGTATACGGAGGGACGTTCTTCGTATTCACAGATTATCTGCGTCCGGCTGTTCGTCTTGCTGCACTGATGAAGCTTCCTGTTGTGTACGTGTTGACGCATGACAGTATCGCAGTTGGTGAAGATGGTCCTACGCATGAGCCGATTGAGCAGCTTGCTTCGCTTCGCATCATTCCGGATCTGACCGTTCTTCGTCCAGCAGACGCGAATGAAACATCCGCAGCTTGGGCTTATGCGCTTGAGAATGGCAGCAAACCGGTTGCAATTGTGCTGACTCGTCAAAACCTGCCGATTCTGGAAGGTACAGTAACAAACGCTCGCGAAGGACATTGCTAAAGGCGGATATGTGGTATCCGAAGCAGCTAACGGCAAACCGCAAGCGCAAATTATCGCTACTGGATCTGAAGTACAGCTTGCTGTAGCCGCTCAAAGGGCACTTGCCGCTGAAGGCATCCAAGTTCGTGTTATCAGCTTGCCAAGCTTTGATTTGTTCGAGCAGCAAACACAAGCGTACAAAGATTCCGTTATTCTTCCGGATGTTAAAGCTCGCCTTGCAATCGAAATGGCTTCCCCGTTCGGTTGGGAACGTTACGTAGGCGATAAAGGTGCAATACTGGGTATCAACAAATTCGGCGCATCCGCACCAGGGAACCGCGTGATTGAAGAGTACGGCTTTACGGTTGAGAATGTAGTTAGCAAAGTAAAAGCACTCCTATAAGATTCTCTTATCAGGATGCAGTTCAGGATTCATGTATAGAAGGAACTAGTCGGGGCTTGCTGCTCTTAACGGGCAGCGAGCCCTGTCTTATTTTACATAAAAGGAGCTTATCAACCTATGTCTCAATTCGAAAATGTTACTGTCCTTAAGCAAGCCAATGTTTACTTTGATGGTAAAGTAACGAGCCGTACCGTGGTATTTGCTGACGGAACCAAAAAAACCCTCGGTATCATGATGCCAGGCGAGTATGAATTTGGCACAGACGTGAAAGAAATCATGGAAATCCTCGCTGGCGACCTGCAGGTGCTTCTGCCAGGCGATTCCGAGTGGATTAACATTTCCGGCAAAGGTGAATTTACAGTCCCGGCAAACGCGAAATTCAAGCTTAAGGTAGCTTCAGTAGCTGACTATTGCTGCTCTTACGTTCAAGAATAGGTTCAACAAGCTAGTACAATAGCAAAAAGGCTGCTCTGTTATCGTCGACACGACGTTCGGAGCAGCCTTTTGTGTATACAGCCAGCTATATAAGGGCTAGTCAGCAGTATTGGTTTGTTTATTAATGTAAGCTTCAAGCTGCAGCCGCTGGTAAGGAGCTAGCCCTGCAAGCATACAGCCGTAATGGAAAGAGCCGCCGTTTGCTTCAATGCGGATTATGCGTCCGGTTACCGGAGGCAAGTCCGAATCCTGCGGAAAATGGATGACGATAAACATATCTCTCTCAAGCGGGGCCGAAGAAGCAATTTGAATTCCGCTTTCAGAAAGATCACGCAGCGTTCCATCAATGAGCTGGCCGGTGAAGGAGCCTTCCTGCTCCCATTGATAAACGGATAGCTTGAGCGGCACATGAAGGGTGAGTCGTTCTTTGCGTCTGCGATCAATTGCCTCCGACATGGTGTCAACCGGTGTTTCCGAGGCAGCTGCAATTGTGTTGTGCACGCTGAAGTTCGTAATTCGTTTATCGATCCATTGCTCGTAGCAATGAGCCACAGCTGAGAGATCAAGTGCTCCAAGGCCCATAGAGTCGGCCATCTGGAATAAGCTCTTAACCGTCTCAAGTATCGGGGTCGGTGTCTTCAGGTTATCGGATAAGACCGATGAAAGCCGTAAATCCTTCAGCATGAGCTCCAATGAGAATTGAACACTGAAATCCCTGTCTAGCAGCTTCTGAGACTTAAGTTCCGCTATCCTGCTCGCTGCTCCTCCGGATTGAACGAGCTCAAGGAAGGCTGCTGCGTCGATACCGCCGCTAGCAGCGATGGCCATGCCCTCCACCAATGCGGCTGTATTAATACCGACTATCGTATTGTGAGCCAGCTTCGCTGTAGCTCCGCTTCCGCTTGGTCCCATAGGAATGACTTTTCTACCCATTGCAAGAAGTACGTCACTAACTTTATTTGTAATATCGGCATCGCCGCCGACCATGAATACGAGCGTTCCGCCCTCAGCCGCCGGCTTGCTTCCGGTTACCGGCGCATCCAGGAAATCCCCAAATTTAGCAGCTGTATCACGAGCAAGCTCACGAGCAAGCAAGGGGGAAATGGTGCTGCTGTCAATAATAACTGTACCAGGCATCAGAGCGCTCAGAATCCCATCATTGCCATAATAGACCCCGCGGATGGCATCATCATTGCTGATCATCGTAATTATTATTTCGGATGTCTTTGCAACTGCTGCCGGCGTTGCAGCTTCGTTAGCACCTAGCTCAATGAGCTTGTTCGCTTTGCCAGGAGTGCGATTATATACGGTGACTTCGAAGCCTTTACGCAGTAAATTAGCAGCCATAGGTTCGCCCATGACCCCAAGTCCGATAAATCCGATTTTGTCCATATCTTCTATCTCCCTGTAGCCGAATAATTGATGCTTCCATTTTAACACAAAAATAAGATGAAGCAGAATTGAGGAACCAGTTCGCTTGTATTTGCATAAAAAATCTATTATCCTAATGCTATTGCAGAGGGGGGACAACCCTCGTCGTGGTCATTGTATGAAAAACCAGGTTGCGTATGCTTACGAAGCGAGTTTTTGCTCAACCTGACCGAATAATTCGGTACGGTTGGGTAGAACCCCGCAAAAACTTTTAGGAGGTTTCATTTCTAATGACGAAAGCCGTTCAATTTGATTACAGCAAGGCGCTAGCGTTTATCGGGCAGCATGAGGTTGATTATTTGGCTGACCAGGTTCGTGCGGCCCATGACCAGCTGCATAAAGGAACAGGAGCAGGCTCGGACTACTTGGGCTGGATCGACCTTCCTACTAACTATGACAAAGAAGAATTTGCACGTATTCAGCAAGCTGCCGCTAAGATTAAGTCTGATTCTGAAGTGCTTATCGTTATCGGTATCGGCGGTTCGTACCTTGGTGCTCGTGCAGCAATCGAAATGCTCTCCAATTCCTTCTATAACCTGCAGCCAAAAGAACAACGTACAGGTCCGCAAGTGCTGTTTGCCGGTAATAATATCAGCTCTACATACGTGACGCATCTGCTCCAATTGCTTGAAGGCCGTGACTGGTCCATTAACGTAATCTCCAAATCAGGTACCACTACGGAGCCGGCGATTGCATTCCGCGTCTTCCGTGAAGCGCTTGAAACAAATATGGCAAAGCAGAAGCACGTAAACGCATCTACGCGACGACTGACCGTGAGAAAGGGGCACTCAAGAAGCTGGCTTCCGAAGAAGGCTATGAGTCCTTCATCATTCCAGACGACGTTGGCGGCCGTTATTCCGTTCTCACAGCTGTAGGCTTGCTCCCAATTGCGGCAGCTGGCATCGACATCGAGTCGATGATGAAAGGCGCGGCTGACGCTTCCGTCGCATACAGCAGCCCTAACCTTGCTGAGAATGAAGCTTATCAATATGCTGCAGCCCGCAACGCGCTTTATCGCAAAGGCAAAGCAACTGAAATCCTGGTAAACTACGAGCCTTCCCTGCATTTTGTATCGGAGTGGTGGAAACAGCTCTTCGGCGAAAGCGAAGGCAAAGATTATAAAGGTATTTTCCCGGCGGCTGTCGATTTCTCAACGGATCTTCACTCGATGGGACAATTCATTCAAGAAGGTAACCGTAATATCTTTGAAACAGTTATCCAGGTTGGCAAGGTTGCGGAGCAAATCACAATCGCACATGATGCTAACGACTTGGACGGCTTGAACTTCCTGACAGGCAAAACGATGGATTTTGTTAATAAAAAAGCATTCGAGGGCACGCTGCTTGCCCATACGGATGGCCAAGTACCGAACTTTATCGTAAACATTGCTGATATGACACCTTACACATTCGGCTATCTGGTGTATTTCTTCGAGAAGGCATGCGGAATCAGCGGCTACCTGCTGGGTGTTAATCCTTTCGACCAACCGGGCGTGGAAGCTTACAAAAAAAACATGTTTGCCCTTGCTTGGCAAACCAGGCTACGAGAAAGAAAAAGCGGAGCTTGAAGCTCGGCTATAGGCGATGCTTAACCGATATAAGACCGTAAGACAGCAGGGCAGCAAAGAGATTGTCATTAAGAAATCTCGCTTTATCGGCTTCGGAAAGCCCGTAGCAACCGAAGCGGAAGCGATCGCTTTTATCGAAGAAATCAAGAAGCAGCATTGGAATGCCACACATAATTGCTCCGCTTATATGATTGGCGAGCGGGACGAGATTCAGAAGCAATCCGATGACGGGGAGCCGAGCGGTACAGCGGGTAAGCCGATTCTTGAAGTGATGAAAAATCAGGGGCTCAAAAATACCGCCATCGTCGTCACTCGTTATTTTGGCGGAATCATGCTTGGTGCAGGAGGGCTCATTCGAGCTTATACAGACGGTGCTGTAGCTGCTATTGAGGCGGCTGATCCTATCATCAAAGTGCTGCATCAGGAAGTCATCGTTAACGTCGACTACACGTGGTATGGAAAGCTCGAGAATGAGTTCCATGCTCGGGGGGTTCGCGTGGGGACCGTGGATTTTACAGATAGGGTCGTAATTACATGCTTGCCCGAAGCGCCGGAAGCAGAACGGTTTACCGCATGGATTACCGATGTCACACAAGGCCAAGCCGTCATTGCGAACGGCGAAAGCAGCTACTATATTGAAGGTGAGTAACATTCTCTCCTTGAGGAAAAGAAATTCTTCCACAGAAAATGGTGGGGGAGTTTCTTTTTTTTATAGAATCCATTATTTATTCTTATATTAATCATTGACTAGACCTGTGGCTGAATGCTAAATTAAATATACCAAGTAATTTAATGGGGATTAGCGCGATTCCTCAAGGAAAGCGTCAGGGGGTTAAGTCAGCTTGAATATCATGATGCGCAGCCGATGGTGGAGCTTCGGATTCCGCAGCACCATTATGCTGTATTTTGTAGTACTTATCGTATTGCCCATTATCGGCATTTATTCTCAATCCTTTTCTCTCGGCTGGCTGCCATTTTGGGAAAGTATAACCGATCCGCTCGCGTGGAAATCTGTTTTGCTCACCTTGAAGCTGGCGATTGCAGCTACTGTTATTAATGTGCTGTTAGGCACGATGATCGGCTGGGTTCTGATTCGTTACCGGTTCCCCGGAAGAAGGTTGTTAAACAGTTTAGTGGATTTGCCTTTTGCGCTGCCAACAGCTGTTGGCGGGTTGATGATATTATTGCTGCTGGGTCCTAACAGCTTTGTGGGCGGACTTGCAGAGAAACTCGGTACTGAAATTGTTTTTCATGAACCGTCCATTATCATTGCCATGATCTTTGTTACATTCCCGTTTGTGATTCGTGCCGTACAGCCGCTGCTGGAGGAGCTGGATAAATCAGAGGAAGAAGCCTCTTATACGCTTGGCGCATCAAAGGCCAGAACATTTGTCCAAGTGATCTTCCCATCCATGCTGCCAGGAATTCTAAGCGGAGCGATGCTGGCTTTCTCAAGAGCGCTAGCCGAATTCGGTGCTGTCGTTCTCGTAGCAGGTAATATTCCAGGTAAAACGCTAATTGCGGCGGTGTACATTTTCGGAGAGATTGAAAGTGATAATGCGCAAGGAGCTGCCGCTGTATCCGTTCTGCTGCTGACCCTTTCTTTTCTTATCCTATGGGCTGTTAACCTCGTCCAATCGAGGAGGCTCGGTAAATGAGGAAGCTTTGGATCACACTAACCTACGCTGTTTTTCTCATTCTAATCATTGCACCGCTCATTAAAATTTTTACAGGGTCTTGGGAGGATGGATGGAGCGGTTTCGTTGATGCTCTGGCACGCAAGGAATCCTTGCATGCGTCTAATGATGACAGGAATTATCGTTGTTGTTGTAACCATCATTAATACTGTTTTTGGCGTTATGCTAGCGTTATATCTGGTAAGAGCGACTTGGATTGGAAGACGGCTCAAGCAGCTGCTCAATAGCATTGTGGATCTGCCTTTTGCCGTATCTCCTGTAATTGGCGGCCTTATGATCGTACTTATGCTCGGACCTAATTCAATTATCGGTGCTTTTTTCGAAGATATTGGTTTTAAAGTCGTTTATGCGCTGCCGGGTATGATTCTGGCAACCCTATTCGTCACGTTCCCGCTTATGGTGCGTGAGGTAATGCCGGTGCTGCAGGAAATTGGTGCACAGCAGGAGGAGGCTTCCTCTACACTAGGCGCTTACCCCTGGTATACGTTCTGGCATGTCACATGGCCATCGATTCGTTGGGGCGTTATTTACGGGATCGTATTAACCGTTGCCCGTTCACTCGGCGAATTTGGTGCAGTGCTCGTCGTTTCGGGTAATATAATGAACAAAACGCAGACAGCGACAACGCTTGTCTATCAAGATGTGGAGAATTTCAATGTAACGGCGGCCAGCAGTTTAGCTCTTGTGCTCGCGGCATTCTCAGTAGGATTGCTGTTACTTATGGAATGGGCCAAGAAGAGAAAGGAAGTGCATTAGGCGATGCATATCGAGGTGCGCGGTTTAAATAAACAGTTTGGTGATTTTCATGCCGTGAATGAAGTCAATTTTGAGATTGCCAAAGGTCAGCTGATTGGCCTCCTTGGGCCAAGCGGCGGCGGTAAAACGTCCATTTTGCGCATGCTGGCAGGACTAGAGTCGCCAACATCAGGCGATATCATTTTCCACGGCAAACGAGTGAATGACCTGCCTCCACAGGAGCGGGGCATTGGTTTCGTATTTCAAAACTATGCGCTGTTTAAACATATGACTGTATACGATAATGTCGCTTTCGGATTGAAGGTTAAGAAGCATCCGAAGGATCAGATTCGCGATCGGGTTATGTCACTGGTTGAGCTTACGGGCTTGAAGGGCTTCGAGCATCGTTACCCGCATCAGCTGTCCGGCGGTCAACGTCAACGGGTTGCCTTTGCCCGAGCGCTTGCGCCTGAGCCGCAGCTGCTGCTGCTTGATGAGCCGTTTGCGGCGATTGACGCAAAAATCCGTTCGGAGCTGCGTACGTGGCTGAAGGATATGATCGAGCGTCTTGGCATTACTTCGATCTTCGTTACACATGATCAAGATGAGGCGATTGAGGTTGCTGATGAAATCATGATTATTAATAAAGGGCAGCTCGAACAAAAGGGTACGCCTTGGGATATTTATAAAAACCCGCAAACTCAATTTGTCGCTAGCTTCATTGGTGAATCAACAATAGTCGAGCAAGTCGATCTTCTCCCCGGCTTTGAGAAAGCAGCGAGCTGGCCGGGTACGCAAGCGCTTATTCGTCCAGAGTATATCGAGATTGGCAAGCTTAACGATTTCCGTATGCCATCGGCAACCGTTCCCGGTAAAGTGAAGCATGTTCACTTCCGCGGCAGCGAGTGGATGATCGAGGTAGAGGTAGGGGAGATCAAGCTGATCACGTACCGTTCGCTTGAGAAAGATGTCCTTCACCCTGGCGATGAAGTACATGTACTTATTCACCGGGCGTATCTGTTCAATGACAATGACACGCTGATCATGGAGAACAAACTCAAAGAAGATCCGATGCCGGTATTTATTTAAAAATTACAAGGCCTAATAGAAAGCGTTGTGTACATGATGAAACCTACCCTGACCAAAGGATGGCGTTTGATAGGCGTGACTCTGATGAGCCTTACTTTACTCGTGTTAGCTGCTTGTAATGGCAGTACAGACGAAGCAGGGCGAAGGGAGTAAGCCGGCAGCTGCATCCAAAGGTGATGTTACGCTCGTTATCGGCGCATACTCTGTCGCCAGAGATGCGTTCGAGGAGATACTGCCCAAGTTTCAAGCGGAATGGAAGGCCAAGACGGGGCAGACCGTCACTTTTCAAGAGTCCTATGAGGCATCCGGTACACAAGCACGCGCCATTGCGGGCGGCTTCGAGGCGGATGTAGCTGCACTCGCCATGGAAGGCGATATAGATAAAATTAAGAAAGCCGGGTTTATAACGGAGGATTGGAGAAAGACAGAGCCAAACAATGGGATGATAACCCGTTCAATCGCTGTCCTTGGAACCCGTGAAGGTAATCCGAAAGGTATTCATGATTGGGAAGACCTGACTCGTAAAGGCGTTAAAGTGCTCTATCCGAATCCGAAGACATCCGGAGGCGCGCAATGGGACATTAATGCCATTTACGGAGCAGGACTGAAGGAATCGGAAGCCCAGACCGGCAAGAAGGATCCAGCCTTCGCAAAAGCGTTTCTGGAGCGTATCCATGCAAACGTCGAGTCGCTTGATAAGAGCGGACGTGCCTCGATGGCGGCTTTCGAATACGGTGTTGGCGATGTTATCGTTACGTATGAGAATGAGCTGCTCGCTCGCATCAAGCAGGGTGTTCATTATGAGGTTATCGTTCCAAAATCGACGATCCTGATTGAGAACCCGGCAGCAGTCGTAGATGTGAACGCGGACAAACATGGCACGCGCAAGGTAGCAGAGGCTTTTGTCCATTATTTGCACAGTGAGGAAGCACAGCAGTTGTTTGCTGATCATGGCTTCCGTCCCGTGGATGAAAAGGTCATGCAGCGCGTAAGCAAAAACTACGTGATGCCTGCCGACCTATTCGATATCAGTTACTTGGGCGGCTGGGATTACGTTCGAAAGACGTTATATTCACCTAAAGGAGTCTGGTATCAGGTGCTCGCGGGTATTTAATGCATACATCCTGGTGTGATGATCACCTCTATAAACGGCAAGAAGCTCTCTGCTTAGCAGGGAGCTTTTTTCATTTCCTAAAGGGGTTCTTTCATTATTCTTTTATTTGGCTGCAGTACACTTATATTATGAACGTTATTACTTCCCTTGAATAAGGACAGGGATGATTTACGGGAGGTGAAATAATGGAACAGCAATAGAAAACGGAAGCAAACATAGAATCTTGTTCGTATCCGTAACCCAAAAGATCATTAACGACCAGCTTACTCACCAGCTGCAAATGGTCATCATTCATCCTGAATTCATAGTAGCGCAAGTCGTGGATCTCGCCGTTTACATTCAAGGTCTGGAATTGCGCTGACGATATCCCAAAGAGGTATGTTAAATATATTTTGATATGGAGGTTTCAACAATGAGCAGTAAAACCCCATCCAGAACAACTCAGTCACCCAACGCAATTATGTGCACCCTCAAAGAGCTGCCTTCCGAACTTCGGTTAAAAGCGGCAGCAAAGGCGATCGAGATTAACCCGGAGAACGCGCCGAAAGCCCACCGAATCGGACTGTTGTCAGAGCAGGAGCAATCAAACCCCATCAAATTGGCCTTACTAACGTCGAAATACTGGCACAGAAGCGGGGTGAACCTGACCGTAGGATTCATCGGGAATCCACCGGCTGATTTGCAAGCACGCATTATCAGCCACATGAATGCATGGGGCGTGACTGGAAAAGTCCATTTTACGGCATCTTCTACCAACCCGCAGGTCCGCATCAGCTTCGAAAATAGCGGATATTGGTCTTATCTCGGAACCGATATTTTGCTGATCCCACCTGACCGGGCTACGATGAATCTTCAAGGTTTCAGTATGAACACGCCGGAATCGGAGTACCGACGTGTCGTTCGTCACGAAACGGGTCATACACTTGGCTTTCCGCATGAGCATACCCGTGCAGAGATCGTGAGTCTCATAGACGAGGCGAAGGCAATCGCATATTTCGGAGCGCCACCTAACAACTGGTCACCAGAGAGGACAAGAGGGCAGGTACTTACGCCACTCGATCCGAATACCGTAAGTGAAACGATGGCTGCTGACCCTAACTCCATAATGTGCTATAAATTACCAGCTTCCATCATGACGAATAGCATAGCTATCGCAGGAGGCAGAGACATTGACGCTTCGGACATGGAGTTCGTTGCATTCATGTATCCCAAGGCTGTTGGTAACGGGCGCCTCATGCACACCTTGCGTAATTCGGACGGAAGCTGGCAGCCCCTAGAGGATCTGACACTGAAATTCGGTGTTGAAGAGGTTGATCTCTGTTGCAGGCGCGAACGGCGGAGGCGGCGATACTCAGTTTGCATTCGTCACGAACGAGGGATATTTGTGGCATTCGATTCGGTTCGCAGATGGCAGCTGGGGGTCGGCGGCAAATCTTTCGCGGCAGTTTAGTATTACCAATGGAGTTGCAGCGGTCGCAGGGGCGAGCGGGGCAAATGGAACCACACAATTCATTGTTACAACCAGCGATGGACAATTGTTGCATACTGTCCGTGAATCAACCGGGACTTGGCAGCCGCTTGGCGACCTGAAATATGTCGATAGGGTGCCTGGGAACGTGGTTGCTCTTGGTGGAACCAATGGTTCCAACGGGACCACGCAATTTGTGTTCACTACAAATGACGGACACCTCTGGCACACAATTCGGCATGCTGACGGGACTTGGCAAAAACTAGGCAACCTTTCAGGCGCGCTTGGATATTCCGGAGTTGTCACCACGATTGCGGGTGCTAAAGGTCTGAATGGGGAAACGCAGTTTGTTTTCGCTACAAACAGCTCGCGACTATGGCATACCCGTCGTTATGGGAATGGAGACTGGACTCGTGTAGATGATCTGGGAAAAGAGCTGGGGGTGCAGAAACGAGTCATCGCAGTAGGCGGCTGCTCCGGTGCTGGCGGGCAAACGCAGTTTGTCTTTACTACAGAAGATGGGCAGGTGTGGCATACCATTCGTTACGCTGATGGAGGCTGGCAAAGGGCTGTTCCTCTAGACTGGGTACTACCAATTGATGGCTCTGTACCAGCTTTGGCAGGTGTAACTGGTGACAACGGAGCGACGCACTTTATCTTTCCAACGTACCATTAATCATTTTGTTTCAAAAGATGGTTTTGTTTCAAAAGCGTAGGTTTTATTTTAAGCCACTGATCTATTAGGTGGCTTTTTTAAGTTATTATGAAAGACTCAGAAATAAGTGATATCATAAGCATGAATCTAGGTATGAGGGAGAGGGAAAGTGATGAAACTTATCGATTTGAGCGTACCGCTCAGTCCCAGCATCCGGGAGCCGCTTCCGGCAAAGATCGACTATTCGAGTCATGAGGACGGTGCGCAGCAAGCTGCTGCGATTCTCGGCCTCAAGCCGGGAGATTTTCCGGAAAGTCGGGCTTGGGCAACGGAAACGGTGACGCTGAGTACGCATACAGGCACCCACATCGACGCACCTTGGCACTACTGGCCGACGTCGGAAGGGCAGCCGTCTAGAACGATTGACGAGCTCCCGCTCGAATGGTTCTATGCCGACGGTGTGCTGCTCGATTTCAGTGCGAAGCCGCCGGGTTACGAGATCACAACGGATGACCTTATCGCCGAGCTCCAGCGGATCGGATACACGCTCAAACCGTTTGATATCGTTCTCATCCGGTGCGATGCGGACAAACGGCTCTACCATGAACATTATGCCTTCCTTCACGCAGGGGTATCGGCCGAAGCGACGCACTGGCTGCTGGACCAGGGCATCAAGGTGGTCGGCACCGATGGCTGGGGCTGGGATATACCGCTCAACCTGCAAGCCGAATCATACAAACAAGAGCCAAGGGATAATGTCCTATGGGCCGCGCACTTTGTCGGGAAGGACCGCGAATACTGCCAGATTGAAAAGCTTGCCAATTTGGACCAAATTCCACGGCCATTCGGCTTTAAAGTCTGCTGCTTTCCGGTGAAAGTGGAAAAAGCGAGCGGAGGTTGGGCCCGTCCGGTCGCCATCGTGGAGGAATAAGCAGGTCCCCATTTTCATCATCTATAACGAACGGTTATCTTTTTCATCACAATGATTGATTTCTCTTATAGCAGGATAATCCGTATAATGAGGTTATCATCGAGCCGGAGGTGGCCTTCATGCATATACAACCTATCATGGGCTCTCTTAGCCATAAAATAAGTCATCATTCTACCTCTAAGCTATGGTTGGGCGGAATCGGCTTTACGTTCGCCCTTGCAAGTATAGGATACGGATTATCCTCTATTCCTGGCCTTCATCTGATCGGACAAATGGCCTGCGCCATTCTGCTTGCTGCTTGTTATCGGCATTTTATCGGCTATCCGGAGCTGCTTCGTACCGGTATTCAATTCTCCAGCAAGCAGCTGCTAAGGGTAGCTATTGTTCTATTTGGACTGAAGCTGAATATCGGTGTCGTGCTTCATCAAGGACTCGGATTGCTCGTTCGCGATGCGGCTATGGTTGTGTTAGCGATTGGAACCACACTTCTTCTCTCCAAATGGTTGAAGGGAGACTGCTCCTTATCGCTGCTTCTAGGTATCGGTACAGGCGTATGCGGAGCAGCGGCGATTGCAGCCGTGTCCCCGATTCTTAAAGTGAAAGAGGAAGAGACCGCCCTTGGCGCTGGCTTGATTGCATTAGTGGGAACCTTCTTTGCGGTCGGTTATACGATCATTCGTCCATTTCTTGGCATCACCGATATACAGTACGGGGTGTGGTCGGGGGCGAGCTTGCATGAAATTGCTCATGTAGCCTTGGCGGCCGCTCCGGCTGGACAGGATGCGCTGGCCATTGGCCTGCTAGCCAAGCTCGGACGGGTATTCCTGCTCCTACCGCTTAGCTTCGTGCTGATGGCTTGGATGAGACGCAAGGGAAAATCGGGGCAATCGGCTAACAATCAAGAGGATGGGAAAATAGAGTTTCCGTGGTTTTTAGTCGGCTTTGTCATCATGAGTTTATTGGGCAGCTTTGTTCTCAATCATGCGATTATGCTGCCAGTTGGTGTAACGGATGGTGTTTCGAAGATAACAACCTTTGTACTGACCATGGCGATGGTCGGACTTGGACTGAATGTAAACATCCGGAATTTGCGGATGTCCACGGTAAAATCGCTTTCGGCGATGGCGATTGCATCGGTTCTGCTCTCGCTGGCCAATTTAATTACGCTGTAGACCGTTCTTTTCATTATTGATCAAAAATAGAGCTGTTCCCAGCCATCCGCTTACAGGATGGAGGAACAGCTTTTTAATTGGAGCGTGGCAGTGTTACTCTTGCGTCTTACCCAGTATGAACTTGTCGATGACATGCTTGATGCCATCTTCATTGTTGGATTTGGTCACGAACTGCGCCAGTTCCTTCAGCTTCGGAATCGCATTGCCCATCGCTACGCCAAGTCCGGCAGCTTCGATCATTTCGTGGTCATTCCACGAATCACCGATCGCGATAACCTCATCTACAGTACAGCCGATATGTTCAGCCATGAATGAGATCGCGTGCCCCTTTGTACCTTCCTGATGTGTAACTTCGAGATAATGCGCCTTGGATTTCGTGATATGGGTACGGTCTCCGATAAGCGGTGCCAGTTCCATGGCGATTTGGTCCAAATAGTCAGGCTCGCCTATCATTAGCATCTTCGTGGATGGCTGCTCAATCAGCTTCTCGAAGTCGGGTTCAACGACAAAAGGAATTTTGGAAAGCGCCGAGTAACCGCGAGCTTCCTCATTATCTTCTCTTACATATAGAATATCGTTAATATACAGCTGCAAATGTAAACCGCGTTCCTGGCAAAATAAAATTAATTCCTTGGCTGCGTCCTGAGGCACGCTGCGCTCGTATAGAACCTGCTCATCCAGCAGTGTCTTTACTAGGGAGCCCTGATACGTAATAATCGGTACGTTCAGCTCGATCTGCATAGCGATTTTCTTGGCGGATGGGAACATGCGGCCAGTTGCCAGTGTTACGAATACGCCGCTTTCGATAGCTTCAACCAGTGCGGCTTTCGTTCCTTCCGTCACGATCAGATCATCATTTAACAAAGTATCATCGATATCAATGGCAATCATTTTGTACATGGGGTTCTCCTGCTCCTTATATCTCTTTAGGTTTGCATTGATTGTAGCGCATAATCATAGAGCGGGACAAGTTAATATTCACGATTTGAGCGCAAGGAACAGGTTTCGGTAGGCGCTTGGAGTCATTTGTTCATTTTCAAGAAATCGTTTGTTAAAATAGCTGGGGTTCTCGTAGCCGGATAATTGAGAAACCTGATGAACCGGCAGCTCAGCCCGTTCTACAAGCAGCTGCTTCGCGCGCTGAATGCGGCATGCCGTAACGAATTCCATCGGAGTTTGTCCCGCAGCATGACGGAACCATTTGCAGAAGGCGAAGCGGTTCGTCCCAGCACGGTTTGCCCAGGCGTTAAGATCAAAGGGTTCTGTGGCCGAAGCCTGCAGTTCAGGGAGCAAGGCTATAATGCGCTCAATAGCCGATGCTCCTGTCGTAGGTACGGATAGAGGCTCAGCCTGCTCCATTAGCTCAGCGATAACGCCATACATCAGCATGGAAAGCCGGGTAGGATGAAGTGTTTTGTGCTGATCCATCTCGTGCAATAAATCGTCCATTCGGCTCTCAAGCATCTTCGGTGCGCGAATTCGCCATACGATGGATCGGTGGAAGCCTCGCTCGGTAAGATCTGCAAGTACGCCTTTGCCATAGAAATGAATCCATTTGATGTCCCAAGGCTGCTCAGGATTGGAATAATAGAATTGCCGTTCACCGGGAAAATAAAGAAAAGCGTCGCCGGCTTTCAGCTCATAGCGCTGCTGGTCCGTCTCGACGAATCCTGCTCCTGCTGTAATGAGATGCAGGTTGAAGTCATGCATTAAGCCTGCAGGCCGGTTTACCTCGTGATTTCTCAAAAGCTCGTAATAACCCGTAGACTCTGGGTAGCAATAGAAACGGTCCCGCCTCTGTAACGGGACCGTGAGATGTTCAGCCATGACCTGCCTCCAAGTGAAGAACAATATTGTTGTATCCGGAACAATATAATACGATTTACAGTGCGATTTACTTCATTATAATGATCAATATAGAATTAAACAACAATAAACAAGGAGGCTGCGGCTAATGATGAAGCGAATAACGGTTGCTGGTGTGACGCAAGGAGTTTCCCAGCTCGTACAAGGGTCAATGATGCTCGGGCTTGATAAGATAGAATATTCGATGGAATTACTGGACGCTTATGTATCTGTTGGAGGCAACGCCATCGACAGCGGGCATATCTATGGCCCAGATTCTGCGGGAGCAATCGGGGAATGGCTGGAGAAGCGGGGTAACCGGGATCAGATCGTTCTGATCGGCAAAGGCGCACATCCCTACGAACAGTCCCGAATGACCAAAACATGCATCACCAGCGATTTGGTCGAGTCGCTCGAGCGAATGAAAACCGATTACGTCGATATTTATATGCTGCACCGCGATGATCTTAATGTGCATGTCGGGTATATTCTTGAAGGGCTCAATGATCAGCTTGCCGCTGGGCGCTGCCGTTCCTTAGGCGCATCCAACTGGAGCGTTGCTCGTATTCGCGAAGCTAACGCTTATGCAGCGAAGAACGGAATGACTGGGTTTGCGTGCAGCAGCCCGAATTTAAGCTTAACGAAGCCCAATGAACCGCGCTGGGCAGGCTGCGTATCTACAACGGCGGAGGACGAGGCTTGGCATAAAGAATCGCAGCTTCCGGTTATTTCGTGGTCTTCACAATCAGGCGGGTTTTTCACAGACCGTTATTCGCCAGAGATCGTAAGTGATGCCGACATGGTTCGAGTGCAATACAACAGTGACAACTGGGAGAGGAAGCGCCGGGCGGCGGTCTTGGCACAGAAGTATGGCGTAACCGCTAATCATATCGCCCTGGCTTACGTTTTGAATCAAGATTTCCCAGTAGCTGCTGTAATTGGACCGCATCAAACGTCAGAGCTGTACGATAGTGCTAAAGCACTGCCGATTACACTGACCTCTGAAGAGTGCGACTGGCTCAATCTAGTGAAAGAAGCACAGCCAGCGGAATAACAGAATTAGCAGGAGTAGACATACTGTAGAAATATGTAAAAGGCGCCTATTGGAGAGAAGGAACACTGCACTCGCGCAGTGTTCTTTTTCGCTCCATTAAGCGCCTTTTTTGTGAAGCTTGCGACGCATGCTTGAATGCGATAAAGTGAGTAACAGATTCTTTTTTGAAAATACGGCGAGAGCCGTTTCACCATGTCACATGGAAAGAGGTGGATGATGAGTATATTTGGAGAGAAAGCAGTGAAGCAGCGCAGGAGAGTATCCGCTGGAATTCTTGTGGCAGCAGCATGTTTAATTGGATTTGTAGGCGGCCGTATAAGCTTCGAGTGGCAGTATCCGATTACGAAAGATGCGACCTTCGGCAATTTATCCTATGCCTATAAGGAAATTAGGAATAACTACTTGAACGGCGCCGATTCAAAGGCACTAATAGACGGGGCGACAGAAGGGATGGTCGCATCGCTTGAGGATCCTTACTCGGTTTATTTATCGGGTGATAAAGGCGAGCAGTACATGCAATCATATGAGGACCATTTTGTCGGGATTGGCATTGAAATCCGTGAGCAGGACGGCGACTTTATCATCGAAGATACGATTAAGGGAGCTCCTGCAGAGAAGTCCGGGCTGAAGTCCGGAGATGTCTTCATCACTGTGGATGGGAAGAAGACGAAAGGGATTACTTTGACCGAGCTGAAGCAGCTGGTGCAGGGGAAGGAAGGTTCTACTGCCAAGCTGACGGTCAGCCGGGAGGGACTGAAGGAGCCGCTGGAGATATCCGTTATTCGCGGTGCTGTGCCGGTGCATACGGTAACCTCACAATTGGACAAGAACAAAATCGGGGAGATCATCATAACCCGGTTTGCAGAGAAAACGGCGGATGAGTTTAATGAAGCGATCGAATCACTCCAGAAGCAAGGCATGAAAGGGCTGCTCATTGATTTGCGCGGTAACCCGGGAGGCCTGCTTGACCCGACGATCCAAATTGCGAGACGATTCGTTCCCAAAGATAAAGTTATCGTCCAAGTGGTTTACAAGGGCGAGAAGCAAATCATCACACATAAATCCGATCAGGAAACGCCGTGGAAGCTTCCGATTGCGATCCTGGTCGATGCCCATACCGCAAGCTCGGCAGAGGTGTTGACAGCTGCGCTTAAAGATACCGCAGGTGCAACCGTTATCGGCGAGAAAACGTTCGGAAAAGGGATCGTTCAGAATTTCCGTCAGCTAAAGGATGGCTCGGTGCTTAAACTAACCGAAGCGCAGTGGCGTTCTCCGAATGGACAATGGATTCATAAGAAAGGTATTGCGCCTACTTTATCGGTTGAGGCGCCAGCTTATGCGGAGCTGCCAAGGCTCCCGACAGGTCTGCAGCTGAAGATTGGCGATTATGGCGAGAAGGTTCAAACCGCGCAGACGATGCTGCAAACGTTGGGCTACAGCGTTGGGGCGGGCAAAGGCGTTTATGATGAAGCTACTTCAGAAGCTGTTAAGGCCTTTCAACGGGATGAAGGATTGCCTGAATCAGGTGTACTGAACGATAAAACGGCTTATCGGATAACAACGCACCTATTGGAGAAATACAAGCTCGAAGATCCACAGCGCAATAAGGCATTGGCCGTGCTGACTGCGGCAGAGTGAGGGGCGTTCAAGCAGTAGTTCTCCTTTGCCGCACGCTTCGGAAAATAGGTTTAATTTGGAGAGAAATCCTAGAACTGGCTAGGGTTTCTTTTCTTTTTAAGCTTCCATTGCTTGTTTCAAACCCGTGTGATATGCTTGTAAAAATTTATTCGGAAATGCAGTTGAATGATGGTTTACAAAACGAAGCATATGCTTTCGAAGTGAGTTTTGCTCGCAGGATGTTGTTCTAGGATGTATCACAAAACGAAGCATATGCTTTCGAAGTGAGTTTCGCTCGCCAGGATGTTATTCAAGGATGTATCACAAAACTTTTAGGAGGGCTTAGAGTCATGGCTTTATTATTACACAGAACCATCCCGCACGTTCAGCGAATTTCTATTGGTGCCTAACTTAACATCGAAGGACTGTAATCCGTCGAATGTGAGCTTGAAAACACCGATCGTCAAGTTCAAAAAAGGCGAACAGCCCGATTTTTCCTTGAATATTCCATTCTCATCGGCAGTTATGCAGGCCGTATCCGATGATCGTATGGCGGTGGCGCTGGCCCGCTCTGGCGGTATCTCATTTATCTTCGGTTCCCAATCCGTGGAGTCACAGGCTGAAATGGTACGTAAAGCGAAGGGCTACAAAGCGGGTTTTGTTGTGAGCCGTTCGAATTTAACGCCAGCTCATACGCTAAAGGATGTTTTGGACCTTAAAGAACGAACAGGTCATTCTACCGTCGCGATCACGGATGATGGAACGCCAAGAGGCAAGCTGGTCGGTATCGTAACAGGCCGTGACTATCGTTTAAGCCGGGATCCGCTTCACAAGCTGGTTAGTGATTTTATGACACCTTTCTCCAGACTGATCTATGGTAAGGCAGGACTGACGTTGTCCGAAGCCAATGATTTGATTTGGGATCACAAACTGAATTGTTTACCTGTGGTGGATGATCAGCAGAATTTGGAATATCTCGTATTCCGTAAGGATTATGATGAGCATAAAGAAAACCCGTATGAGCTGCTCGATACGAATAAAAGCTACATTGTTGGAGCGGGGATTAACACAAAGGATTACGAGGAAAGAGTACCGGCACTGGTGGCAGCTGGAGCTGATGTGCTCGTTATTGATTCCTCCGATGGTTATAGTGAATGGCAAAGAGAGACGATTCAATATGTCAAATCGAACTTTAATGTCAAGATCGGCGCAGGTAATATTGTCGATCGTGAAGGATTTCTGTATCTCGTTGAATCCGGGGCGGACTTCATTAAGGTCGGAATTGGCGGCGGGTCGATCTGTATCACACGGGAACAGAAAGGCATCGGCAGAGGCCAGGCTTCTTCACTAATCGAAGTCGCGGCTGCTAGAGATGAATATTTCAATGAGACCGGCATTTATGTACCTATTTGTTCGGATGGCGGTATCGTTCACGACTACCATATTACCCTTTCACTGGCGATGGGGGCCGACTTCGTTATGATGGGCAGATATTTTGCCCGCTTTGACGAGAGCCCGACAAGAAAGCTGAAGATTGGCAACAATTTCGTCAAAGAATTTTGGGGAGAAGGCTCCAACCGGGCTCGCAACTGGCAGCGTTACGATACAGGCGGGAAACACGGACTTATCTTCGAAGAGGGAGTCGACTCCTACGTACCTTATGCAGGCGGACTGCAGGAGAACTTGGATAAGACGCTTCACAAAATCAAATCCACCATGTGCAATTGCGGCTCGACGTCGATTAGCGACTTGCAGAAGAATGCACGGATCACGCTGGTATCCGCGACAAGTATTGTCGAAGGCGGCGCGCATGACGTGATTTTGAAGGAAAACAGCATTTCCGGCGAATAACCGGTTCATCTTAATAGGGGGTGTATCCATAGGTCATGATGACCTTGGATACACCCCCTTTACTTATGATTAACGATTACAGACCCCTGCCAGGATCAGCTGCTTGCTGCTGCCTCTGCCTGTTCTGGCGGTGCCTGCTGCAGCTCCGGTATTTCTTCTTGCTGATCTGATGCAGGGCTTGGTTCTGGCTCTAGAATCCACCAAGCGCCCTTGGTCGTCTTGATAAGCAGCCAACCATGCCAGCGCTCCAGCACGTTAGCTGTTTGCGCGGTAAGTTTGATGGACGGAGACAGATCAAGAGGAGACCCGAATGCTCCGGTCTCTGGACCGACGGCAACAGCTGGTTGGTTGATCACATCGAATGGACCTTTAATTATCGAATGTGCCGAGATCCAGACAAGGCCTTTGGCAGTTTTAACCTCGAGCCAGTCACCCTTCAGCCTAGTTGAGTTATAACGGCCTGGTTCAAGCTTGGTGATAAGTTTAGATTTCATATCGGGATACCTATAACCTTTCTCAGGAGCAGTCACCCGGATGTCTATATTTTGTGGTGACGCGGGTTGTCGCTTCAACCATAAGGAATAGCTTTCTTTGGCCAGCAACCAGACAGTATTCTTCTGTTGCTGCCAAATTCGGCCCCACTCGGAGAGGGGGACATTGTCACCGCCAACTGCCCGGCCAAGCTCCGGCGTTAAACCAGGATGGCCAAATTGAGTAATGAACCAGTCCGTGAAGCCGCCGCCGGAAGGATTCATTTGGGGTTGAATGAGCTGATAGCCCGTCATGTTGGCATATGCTTTGGCGATCGCTTTATCACGAATGACGTTTTCCGCTTTGGTCTTATAATTCCAATATAAAATTTCACCTGAGGAATGATAGGCGACTGCAATTTCCGGCTTCGATGAGAGGGTGAGGTCATACATGGCTTGTGCCTCTTTGGCTTGCAGCGGCTTCGTGCCTTTATAGTTCATAAAGGATGGACCGCTGGCGGGGTTATGTATGCCCTCCCAACCAGCAGGATAAGAGCGATTCAGATCTACGCCTTTCCCATTAGCTTTCCAGCTTTTGAAATTCCTGCTCCCATTATTCATTTGAATAAGAGAGGCATGAACGGCAGCAGGGAAAGCCGAAAGTCCGAGCTGCTGCAGAGCTACCCCGTCTGGATTAACCATTGGGACGATTCGGAAGGTGACAAGGTCCAGCAGATCACGTGCCCGATATCCGCCGAATACGGCAGTATTCTGCTCATACTGCTGAGCCATTTGATCAAGCAGCATCATTGTATTTATCGTTGTAATCCACTCCCGTGCATGATGGGAGCCTAGAAGCAAGATGATAGCAGGGCCTTTGCCAATATCGGCTGTCCATAGCGTTCGTCCATACTCGCTGCTGCCAGCCGTACTGAGGTGTATCAAATCGGGGTAATGTGAAGCTAAAGCTTTCAGATCTCGAGACATGATTTCGTACGTGTACACTTGCTTCGGATTGACAATCGCTCCCGAGGGGGAGGAAGCGGCAATTGCGGGCTCATTCAAGAAAATGAAAAAGGAATACATCAATAAAATAATTGCACCTGCTGAACCAAAAGAACGACGAAAAGACATAGCAGCTAATCTCCTGAGTATGATATTTGATGCCGTTATAGGTATCAGGAGATAGTAATTCGACAAATTATGCTAAAATTCCTCCTATTTTATTCAAATTATTCAAATGAGCAAGGAGAGGAGTGGGCAGAAAAAAGCCGTAATCCAACAGTCACTTGGCTTACGGCTTAAGCATTAGGAAAGTGTTTCCCAATGTTCCCACATATCACGCGGATTGCGCTCATAGATTTCCTTTTCCCGATAGAGGTAGGCATGCATGATGAACTCCCGGCGAATGGTAGCAAAGTCTGGATGGAACTGCTGGATGAACGTATTAAGTTCTTTCTCTGTATACGATTTACCTTGTTCTAGCTTCTCGGCTAAACTCTCCAGCACGATTCGTTTCTTCTTCAGCTGAGCTGGAATATGCTTCAGCTTCCCGTCTGCGGTAAAGAAGTTGCGAAGCACGGATTGCTTTAATTTGTCATTCTTCTCATCCATAGTACTTGGCTCCCTTGTCTCTTCATGCGGATGGGTGATCAATTCCTGTAGTGCTGCTGCATATTGCTTCAAGAAATATCGGTCCAGCGAGAAGTAAATCGCATTCTTGTCACGCCGTTCATTAATTAAGCTAACAGACCGCAGCTTCGCCGCATGGTGAGTAATCGTTGCAGGGGAGAGGCATAGCTTCTCTGCAAGCGTTTGTCCGGTTAATTCCCCCTCTGATAATAAAACCAATATTCGAACACGTGTTGGATCAGCTAATGCCTTATGGTAATTCACGATTTTATCCAATTGCATCATGGGTGTACGTTCACCTGCTATCGTATATATTTGATATATATCTAATTAGATGTTAATCTAATTTATTTCCGGTGTCAACCAGCTATTCGAGTCTTGAATTTCGGGCATAATAATAGGGATTCTGCTTGTCAGTAGACAACCAAAATCCCTATCCGTTCTCCTCAATCGTATTCAATTGTTACTTACACTCCATTCAAACAACTTCCGTTGCCATTAATTAACATACTCTTACATGACCTTATTATAACCTTACTTAACTTTACCTTACTATTCTTTCGTTAAAATCTACACCTTATAATCGACCTTACTCGACTGCTGGTCCCCACATGTCCCGTAAGCAATGAACCTAATCCTGCTTACTCCTTTCCAAATTAATGATAGGACACGCTTCGCTTACATGGTCCATTGGACTATCCCCTCTCGGTATAGCGTTCCAATTCGAGTTCTGGCAACCATCCAGCGCTTGTTGTTTAATGCTTTGCCCTGAATGATATGACCTAAGTGTACAAGCTTTTTGTCTATTTTGTAAATATTCAGAATAATCTAAAAACAGCGAAATAAGCAGTCCTTCTATCTATTTCCTCGTGAATACTCTTTTATCTTTACAATTTCGTAATTTTACGATGTTAAGGAACATAATAAATATCTATTGACAGGGAGACCCATCTTCGATATATTATAACCATCGGTTACTAACCATTGGTTACAAAAAAAGAAGCGGAGATGATTGCATTGAAAATCAAACAAGTATCAGAGCATATTTGGAGCCTTAAAACATGGCTGATAATTCCGATTCATGTATGGGTCGTTGTAGAGAAGGACGGTATTATTCTGGTGGATGCTGGAATCGGACTCATGACGAAGGGGATATTAGCTTTCATTGATAAGCTGCAAGCACCGCTTAAGGCGATTGTACTTACGCATGGGCACTCTGATCATGTGGGGGCGGTAAAAGGGATCTTGCAGCAGCATACAGCTCCAGTCTATGCGCATCCGATTGAGATTCCTTTTATAGAGGGTAAGAGCCCTTATCCAGGTCGTAAAAAAGCAGCAGAGGTGCTTAGTGAAGGGTTGGCAAAGCCGCTTCAAGAGGATTCATCGGGTAAACTGGCATTGATCGGAGGCTTGAGGCCGTATTTATCGCCTGGCCATTCGCCTGGTCATGTCGTTTATTATCATGAACAGGATCAGGTGATGTTAGCCGGCGATTTGTTTACCTCCAAGAAAGGCCAGCTTCGCAAGCCGATGAAGATGTTTACACATGATATGAAGGAAGCAATTGCAAGCAGCGTCATTGTGCGTAAGCTGCAGCCCAAACGCCTTGAGGTATGTCACGGGGATTCCGTCCTATTTCCTGGACAGCAAATCGATGCTTATCTAGCAGGGAAATAACAAAACTAGCAGCGGCTCCGCAGTTAAGCCAGTGCTAGAGTGTTCGGTAGTGTTCATGCAGTTCTGAAGCAGCGCTGGCTAATCGTTCCCTTAATGAAACCGGCTCGAGGATTTGCAGCTGCGTTCCGTAAGACAGAAGTATATAGGGTGCAAAGTCATGAAGAGCAGATTCGTACATTTTGATATGCAGCGTATCGTCTGTTCGCTCTATAATCGTTTGGTTGAACAGCCAGTGGTCGCACAGGTAATTAATAATTCGGGGTCTGCTTTGGATGCGAACTGAAATCATCTTCTCCAATTGCTCCTCACCAGGCAAAAACATGTTAAGGAAATATTCACGAGCAGAGAAATCAAGCGGACGTTCAAAATGATCCTCTGTCCGTGATAATGCATGAATACGATCCACGCGGAAGCTGCGAATTTCCTCGCGAAGATGACAATATGCGGTGATATACCAGTTCCCTTTCCAATACACAAGTCCGTAAGGGTCGATGCTTCGTGTTTGGATCATCTCGCTATTGCCTTTCTGATAGTCCATATGCAAGGTATGCGCATTCGCAACCGAGACTTCCAGCTCCTGCAGGACGGACTCATGCACGGTATGCTTCAATGGATTAATCACGTCGAAATGAGCCTCATGGCGGTTAATCTGGCTTAGCTGTTCTTTATTCGTATAGGTTTTGAGCTTCGTTATCGCCTGGTGCAAGGCATCACCGAAAGGATACCCGGCCTCTTGGGCGAACTTAGCTGCATGAATAAGCGCCTTTTGTTCGACTAAATCAAAGAACAGCGGCGCTTTCGTAAAGTTATGCAGCAAGCTATATCCCCCGTTATGACCGGAATCAGAAACGATCGGCACCCCGCTGGCGCAAAGTGAATCGATATAACGGTAAACGGTTCGAATATGAATCTCTAGTTCATCGGATAGCTGTTTGGCGGTCATCTTTTTCTCGCTTTTAAGCAGCCAAAGAATGGCGAGCATATTGTCTGCCTTAGACATGAACTAGATTTCCTCCTATCTCATCGTAAATCCTTCGCGGAACGGATTCAGGAACATTTTTGGAATCTCAGTCTCGAACCTCAGAAGAGCTCCAGTCTTCGGATGCACGAAGCTTAGTACGCGCGCATGCAGCCCAAGCCGGTTAATGGCGCGTGACTTGGAGCCGTATTTCTTATCATTGACGATGGGATGACCGATGTCCTCCATATGAACACGAATTTGGTTTTTACGCCCCGTCTCCAGAGAGACTTCAAGCAAGGAGAAATTGCTGTTGGATTGAATGACCTTGTAATGTGTTACAGCATGCAGTCCATCATTAGGGTAATGACTCGAATACATTTTGAGCGTCTTGCTTTCCTTCAGCCAGGACGTAATTGTACCCTCGGGCTTCTTTACTTTGCCTTCCACCAGAGCCACATAGGTACGCTCCTTCACGGTGTCCTGCCATGAATTTTGCAGCAGCTGCTGTACTTCTTCGCTCTTGGCAAACATCATAACCCCGGAAGTATCCCGATCCAGCCGATGAACGACAAAAATCCGATTGAATTCATTGCCGTCTGCGCGTACATGCGCGGTTAGCTGCCGATAAGCAGTTAAATCACTTTCTTTATCTGAGGCAATCGAGAGTAATCCAGCTTCCTTCACAACCACAAGGAGATGCTCGTCCTCATGCAAAATGGTTAGTCCGAGCAGCGGGGGAGCTTCGACCACTTTTTCTTTGGAAAGGGTAACCGTTTGTCCAGTCTGCAGCGCATAATTAAAGGCGGTTACCGCCTTGCCGTTAACCGCGATTTGACCGCGGCTGAGCATCGACTTGATCGAATTCCGCCCTGCATTCGTGATGTTCTTCAATAAGAAGGGCAAGAGCTCCATCGGTTCCTGGACCGGGAAGTCTTTGGCTTTAGATTCGCGGCTATCGCGATCTGCAGCTGACGCCTTTATATTTCCCTTAACAGGTGTTTTCTGTGAAGGCCTGCCCGCAGCCTTGCGGCCTGGCAAGCTCGGTTTACTGCCTGGCTGACGTCTTGTATCTGTTCTGCGTTTATCCATTTTATTACGAACACCGTCCTATTCAAGTTACCCTCCATAATATCATGAACCGCCTGCCAAAAGCTATGAGGCCTCACTTCGGGCAATCAGCAAACATCCAGCGGATTCGCAAGGCCAAATGCTATCTGCCCAGCGGAGAATAATAGAGTTAACTGCAGCGGGGTGGGGTATGCCAGCATTCACTATTTTTCTAGAAACTTCAAAGAATATACGGGACTGACACCGACAGAATTTAAGCAGCAGGAGCATTGGAATTAGCCATTTTACAAAAATTTCATAGATCCTTCACACGCCGCTCTAGCAAATCAATTATCATAGACAAAAGAGGTAACGGGTGTTACGATAACGACTGATAGATTAGGAGATATTTGGAGAAAAGAGGCGTGAAATTGAAGTCGAAGTTGAAGCAAAAATTGCTCTTATCCGTATTGGCTGCCGGACTCCTTGTTGCTCCTCTACCAGGACTGACAGATCATACTGCCGCAGCAGCAGCGAAGGTTACGACAACCATCGCACAAACATCCCGCATTCAAGTTTTCGTTGATGGGCAGAAACTGGTCTTAACAACAGCACCAGTCACGCAGAAGGGTACGACCGTAGTGCCGATGCGGAATATTTTCAATGCACTTAAGGCTGCTGTAACATGGGAGCCTACGACCAAAACCATTATCGCCGTAAAGGGCAGCACAACCGTTACGCTCCAGCTTGGATCTAAGAAAGCATTTATAAATAGTAAAGCAGTAACACTAGCTGTACCTCCGCAGCAAATTAAAGGCAGCACAATGGTGCCGCTGCGGTTTGTAGCGGAAGCGCTCGGTGCCGAGGTTCAGATGGATGCGGCTGGGCATGTGATTCGCATCACATCAGCAGAAGCGCTCCTCAAGAAACATCAGGCGGCAGAAGCTGCCAAAGAAGCGGAAGCCGAGAAACAGGCCGCCGCGGCTGCACTCACAACACAGCAAAATGTAGACTTAAACGACGAGAAGGTCGTAATGATCAACACGGATATTGCGCAGGGCAGCGGCGTTATCATTGATACGAACCGAATTTTAACTAATTTGCATGTGATGCAGGGTGCTTCGGAAGCAAGTGTTGTCCTGCTTAACGGTAAAACGATCGAGATCCAAGGGATTGTCGGCTATGACGAGGATACAGATCTAGCGGTTATTCAGACGAAGACGCCGCTTAATGTGGAACCGGTAACGATCGGAATCTCCGCCCGCAAAGGGGAGCATGTCGTAGCGATCGGAAGTCCGCTTGGCCTACAGAATACGGTTTCTGAAGGGGTTATTAGTAATATCGCCTATGATGGCAGTCAAACCTACCAAATTAGTGTTCCTATCGATCATGGCAGCTCCGGCGGCGGATTGTTTAACGAGCAGGGCGAGCTAATTGGAATTACCTCTTCTGGAATCGACTCAACGAATGCAGACTTGAATTTCGCTGTTTCCGTGCGGAATATCTATGCGTTAATCTACCAAATTGAAGATGAGCCATTGGACAAAATTGCATTTCTTCCAAGTGAACTGCCTGATTCTCTTGAAGGAGCATCAACAGATGTGATCCGTGATTTGCTAGAGAAGCAGTATGGCAAGATTGAGACCTCGCAAGGCACGACGGAGCTCAAGCGTTTTGAAGTGACGCGTGATTCGAAGGGCTGGCTCGTCATTAGTGCCGTCATCGATCCTGCCTTCTATATGGTCTACGGCAATAGCTCAAATGATGATCTTCGCTATTGGGCGATCAATACAGGCTATGAACTGACTAAAATGCTGCCCAAAGACACCATTCAGCTGACGGTTTATTATGATCAAGTATTCAGCTTTGAACCTCGAGGCTTCGCGCCAGGTGAAGTAACAGCGAACGGGGACGGCACTTATCGGGTTCGTTATCCAGTCATTGAAATGCAAGGCAAAGAGAAGATGATCGTCAAAGTTCGGACTTAATTCTCCGGGAAGGGTCGCCTCAGGTACTCAGCAAACGCTGTGCTGCCGTTGGCGCCCTTCTTTTTTTGTTCGATATTCGGTACAATAGAAGTCATTAAGGTAGACAAATGAGGGATTAAAACAAGATGAAAGTTGTCCTTGCAACGCTGAATGCCAAATATATTCACACTTCGCTCGCGCTTCGCTGTCTGAAAGCCTTCAGCCAGCATGAGTTTGACATCGATATCGCAGAATACACCATTAAAGATCCGGTTATGAACATCGTAGCTGATATTTTCGCACGCGATCCGGAGGTAGTCGGATTCTCCTGTTATATTTGGAACATTGAAGAGACGATCACAGTCATCGATATGCTTCGCAAAATCAAGCCTTCGATCCGTATCGTTCTTGGCGGGCCGGAAGTGAGCTACGACACGGCCTTTTGGCTGGAGCGCTTGCCGCAGGTTGATTATATCGTCATTGGCGAAGGGGAAGAGACCTTCCATCACCTGCTGACTGAGCTTCGAGACAGCTGCAAGCTTCATATGGTATTCGGACTTGCTTACCGCAAAGAGCGGGCAAATGGCGAGATTGAGATTATTGTGAATCCGCCAAGGCCGAAGCCGAGCCTGGCATCGCTTCCGTCCCCCCATCGGTTCCCGGAGGACATCCCGCATCTTGGAAGCCGTGTTACGTACTTCGAGACAAGCCGTGGCTGTCCGTTTAGCTGCCAATTCTGCCTATCGAGTATCGAGGTTGGCGTTCGTTACTTCGATATCGAACGGACCAAATCGGATCTGCTTTACCTGATCGATTCCGGAGCGAAGCTGATTAAATTCGTGGATCGGACGTTTAATATTAAGCGTGATTACGCGCTGGAGATGTTCCAGTTCCTGATTGAGAATCATCGCGGCTGCGTATTTCAATTCGAAATAACGGCTGATATTATGCGTCCAGAAGTGCTTGATTACTTATCTGAGAACGCTCCTCCGGGCGTATTCCGGTTTGAAATCGGCGTACAATCGACGAATGATATTACGAATGAAGCCGTACAACGCCGTCAGAATTTCACGAAGCTCACTCGTACCGTAATGAAGGTAAAGGAGAGCGGGAAGATCGATCAGCATCTCGATTTGATCGCCGGCCTGCCGCATGAGAATTACGATTCCTTCCGTAAAACGTTCAATGATGTATTTGCCCTTCGTCCCGAGGAGCTGCAGCTTGGATTTCTCAAGATGCTTCGCGGAACGGGAATGCGCCTTGATGCGGAGAAACACGGGTATATTTATATGGATCGTGCGCCGTATGAAATTCTGGGTAACGATATTTTACCGTTCTCGGACATTGTTCGGATTAAGCGGGTAGAGGATGTCCTGGAGAAATATTGGAATGCTCACCGTATGGACCACGCGCTGCTGTATCTCGTGGAGAGAGCCTTTAGCTCGCCATTTGATTTCTTCCAGCAGTTCGGTGATTTCTGGGAAGGCCGCGGTTGGCAGAAGATCGGTCATCAGCTCGAGGACTTGTTCTCGCGGCTATGGGCATTCTTGTCTGAGGCCCATACTCTTCGTGCGAAGCAGGAAGGTCTCGACTGGCAGCCGGATGTTGCGCTTGGCTTGATGAAGCTGGATTATTTCCTGGGACATAAGTTTAAGCCGCGTAAGCTGTGGTGGGATTTTACGATGGATAAGTCGGTCTGGAGCAGCTGGATGCAGCGGCTTGCCCAGCGTCCTGAGGAAGTATCTGAAGCGTTTCAAAGTCTCGGCCTAGCCGAGAGAGAGCTGCAGAAGCATGCCGTAATTGAGCTGCTGCCATTTGATCTGAACCTGTATTTACAAGAAGGCATCGTATCCAAGGATAAGGAAACGCTGCTGATCGTCATCTACAATGGCGGCGGCAAAGAGGATGTAACGTCTGCTAAGCCTTTCATGCTAACCTTAGTTAAAGCAGAGCATTCTTGAGGTAACTTCTCTATCCAGTCATGTAGAATGTAAGAGATTTCATTAATAACGCGGATAAGGGAGCGATAGAATTGGTATATGCAGCAAATAACGAGCGCTATGCGTCGATGACGTATAACCGCAGTGGACGTTCAGGCCTGAAACTGCCAGCCATCTCACTTGGATTATGGCATAATTTCGGCGGAGTTGACACGTATGAGAACGGACGTGCTATGCTTCATCGGGCATTTGACCTAGGCATTACTCATTTTGATTTGGCCAATAACTACGGACCGCCAGCTGGCTCCGCGGAAGAAATGTTCGGTCGTATTTTGACGACCGATTTCAAGCCGTACCGGGATGAGATGATTATTTCATCAAAAGCAGGCTACTACATGTGGCCCGGGCCATACGGCGAGTGGGGCTCGCGCAAATATTTGATCGCAAGTCTAGAGCAGAGCTTGAAACGAATGAATATCGATTACGTTGATATTTTCTATTCACACCGCCCAGATCCAGAAACGCCGCTTGAAGAAACGATGGGTGCTCTTGATTCCATGGTGCGTTCAGGTAAAGCTCTTTATGTCGGTATTTCAAGTTATAGTGCTGCTCAAACGGCAGAAGCAATTGCGATTATGAAACGTCTCGGTACGCCGCTTGTTATACATCAGCCGATGCTACAACATGTTCGATCGCTGGATTGAAGGCGGGCTGCAGGATGTGCTGGATGAAAACGGCGTAGGCAGCATTGCATTCTGCCCGCTCGCACAGGGATTGCTGACGAACAAATATTTGGGCGGTATTCCAACTGATTCGCGTGCAGCGAGCGCTACAGGGGCATTGAATGAAAATGCCGTAACGCCAGATCGAATTGCTAAATTGCAAAAGCTAAACGCTATCGCAGCCGAGCGTGGTCAATCGCTTGCTCAAATGTCACTTGCTTGGGTACTGCGAGGCGGACGCGTAACTTCGGCACTGATCGGCGCAAGCCGAGTCAGCCAAATCGAGGATAACGTTGCGGCGCTGAACAATCTTGCTTTCTCTAGCGAAGAGCTTGAACAGATAGAGGCTATTTTACGATAATAGATTTTTTGAAAGACAAATGAACTCGCTTAAGCCCGTCCGGCTGAACATCGTGAATCAGGGTGGAGACTTTACTCCACCTGATTCGCTGAACATACCCTACCGGGCCCGCAAACCAATCATTCATGATCCCCCCTATAGAGGGGAGCTTGACCCGATTAACAAGAGTCGGGATAAAGCACGAAAAAAGCTGGTAGACGCAGATGTCTACCAGCTTTTTTATTGGTGCCGGACTGTTGAGAATAATAACCGATTTTTGCTGCAGCAGGGGATTAAGACAACTCATCTATTATTTGAATAAGAGTGCTCCGCTTATGATTGTGATTTTGCTCTTGTCGAGTATGTCGAGCTGATTTAGACGAAGATCGAATGAGGTTTTATAAGCTGTGTCACCATTTATCCTGTGCATCAGGCGGCTTGAAGCTCATGCAGCGCGGCTTTCCAAATCAGGAGCTCGCCAACGGGATCTTTCAATCAAATGTGGAGCGGTCATTGGAATTCCTGCATTAAGCTTTTTTAATCGTATAACTAAAGAGGCATTCTGAGATAAGTATCCCAGAATGCCTCTTCGCAATTATTTATGGTGTTACGCTGCGCAGCACTGTTAAGCTGCCATCCAGTTCATAGGCGCCAAGGCTTGCAGGAAGGAGGAAGCATTCACCAGCCTTCAGCTCAAGCTTGCCGTCATCCCAGCTAAGTGAGCCTTCTCCTTCGGCGATTACGAGAATAACGAAGCTCTCCGGTGTTGTCGATAGCTTCCATGGTGCTCGAACGAGTCCTTTTTCCACGATAAAATACGGAGATTCTGCAATTTGAAGCCATTCATTGTCACCAATATTATCAGTCTTCATGCGGCTCGCTCCCGCACCTTCATAAGCGGTCACGTTAAGTGAATCTTCTACATGCAGCTCGCGAAGCTTGCCGTCAAGTCCTGGACGATTATAATCGAACACCCGGTAAGTCGTATCCGAGTTTTGTTGGATTTCCGCAACTACAACACCTGCGCAAAGCGCATGAACGGTACCAGCGGGTATATAGAAGGCGTCTCCGGCTGCTACTGGAACTTCCTGGAGCGTATCCATCACACGGCCTTCTTCGATAGCGGCAGCGAGTGCAGAGCGGTCAATGCCTTCCTTAAGACCGTAAATGATCTTCGCGCCCGGCTTGGCGTCTAGAACGTACCACATTTCAGTCTTGCCAAGCTCACCTTTTGGAAGACCTTCATAGGAATCGGTTGGATGTACTTGGATCGACAAGTCGTCGTTACAATCAAGCAATTTAATAAGAAGCGGGAAGCGTCCCTCTTCGGAAAATCCCTTTGTACCGAAGAATTCGCGTCCATAACGCTCGCGGATGTCGTCAAGTCCGAGTCCTGCGAGCTCGCCATTCATAACCTTCGTTGTACCGTTCGGATGGTCTCCGATCATCCAGCCCTCTCCGATGGAGCCTTCTGGAAGCGTAAGGCCGAACTGCTCGAGGGCCCGTCCACCCCAGATACGTTCTTTCATTTCAGGTTTAAATTGAAGAGGATAAGATTTAGTCATGGTTAATCTCCTTTATATCTATGTATTTGGTACGGCTTGTTACTTGGAAGCGGGCTGAAACATTTCGAGAAATTCACCATCCGGGCCATAGAAGAAGAAATAGCGGGCACCATTAGGCAGTGTCGTAATTTCGGTATCACGCAGCGGAACGCCAAGACCTTGAATACGAACGAGCTCAGCTTCAACATCATCCACGGTAAAAGCGACATGATGGGTGCGGCCTTCAGCGGGCAGCTCTCCATTATAGCCTTCGATCAGCTCGATCTCGGATTCTTGAGCCTCTGCTCCTGCCAGGAAAGCAAGGCGGATGATGCCATTGGAATGAGGCATGGTGTATAAGTGCGTCAGACCTACAATTTCGGTATAAAAAGTAATCGACTTCTCCAGATCCTTCACTATAATCCCAACATGCTCCAGCTTACGCACGCCCATCTTTAACATCCTCCTTAAATGACTTCTGTTGTTTCTTTAAGACTTGCCCTCAAATAAACAGTGTACTTTTTAGTGTTACTTTTTTTCGATTGCAATCAAGTAGGGAGCATCTGTTCTCTGAGCCATCCGATAGATAACCGCTTGGCATATCTGTACGGATAAGGAGGAGGCCCATTGTTCTACTGCCCGGGTCTCTGTCCCGCCACCAGAATGACCGGGATACAGGACAATCGTTACAATACCCCCTTTGCGAAGCAGGCTGATTGCAGAATTAAGCGCTGCTAACGTTGATTCCGGCTGCGTTATTATGCTCTGATCTGCACCGGGCAGATAGCCAAGGTTAAACATGATAGCGGCAACCTGGCCGTGGGAACCGACAGCTATATGATTAGCCATCGCTTCATGGCTGTCAAGTACCAAATGCAGCTCTGGCATTTGCTTCTCTTTAGAAGCGACCCCATTCACCTTTGCAGATGAGGGATTACCCGAGCTTTCAAATGCAGCTGAAAGGCGCACGCGTGTGTTCTCCAATGCCAACTCTTGAATGTCGAATGCATAGACGGAGCCGCGCGGGCCGACAAGCTCCGCCAAAAATCGCGTATCCACCCCGTTGCCGCATGTCGCATCCACTACAGTATCGCTCGGAGAGACATGCTCCTTGACGAGCTTATGTGCCATGCTGAGCACGGATAGAAAACCCATTTACTGCGCCTCCCACAATCGTCCCTGCCACGTATTCCGGCGGCGAAGCTCATCATCAATGGAATTGAGAACTTCCCATTTCTTTAAGCTCCACATCGGCCCGATTAATAAATCTCGCGGAGCATCGCCGGTTAGACGGTGGACAATCATGTCCGGAGGGAGAATTTCCAGCGTGTCTCCAATAAGCTTCACATACTCGTCTTGATCCAGAAACCGCAGCAAGCCTGCTTCATACTGCTTAACCATTGGCGTTTTGCGCATTAAATGCAGGAGATGAATTTTGATGCCCTGTATATCCATGGCAGCCACTGCTCTGCCGGTATCCAGCATCATTTCATGCGTTTCCTGCGGCAAACCATAGATAATATGCGCGCACACACGAATTCCGCGTTCCCGCAGCCGTTTGACCGCATCCACATAGCATGCCGTATCATGTGCGCGGTTGATTAGTGTTGAAGTCGACTCATGAACCGTTTGCAGCCCCATTTCAATCCATAGATAGGTGCGTTCATTAAGTTCAGCCAAATAATCAATGACATCATCAGGCAAACAGTCAGGACGTGTAGCGATGGACAATCCGACTACGCCAGGCTGAATGAGTATCGCCTCATAATACTCCCGCAGCTCCTCAACAGGGGCGTAGGTGTTTGTATAGGCTTGAAAATAACCGATGTACCTTGCATCCGGCCATTTCTGATGCTGCAGGTCCCGGATGTTATTGAATTGGGTAACCAGATCATCCCGACGGCTGCCCGCAAAATCACCTGAACCGCGCGCACTGCAAAAGGTGCAGCCTCCAGCTGCAATGGAGCCGTCGCGGTTTGGGCAAGTAAAGCCTGCATCCAGCATCACTTTAAACACTTTTCCGCCGAATTGCTCACGCATTTCGTAATTCCATGTATGAAATCTCTTGTCGTTCCACAGCCTAGGCTGTACAGGAACGAAATCAGTTTGCGTCTCTACCTGCATCGTAAGTGCTCCTCTTGCTTCAAAATTGCTTCTAATGTGGTAAATCAATCATAACGAAATTTACTTAGAAACGCTATTATCCAATCGGGTAATGTTAGACGGAAATAACCGTATTTAGTGCCTTTTAAGCAGTATGTTAACTGGAAATTACGAAAGAGAATTTTTAAAAAAAGGCTTGCTAAACCTTACATGAAGTGTTATATTAAAGAGGTGAAAAACAGCGATAGATCAATGTTCTCACTCATTTTATCATCTTCCACTCACTTGTCATAGACGGTCGATTTGCTGGAAAAAAGGTTTTAAATAAAACCAAGAGGTGATGAGAAATGAACACACAAGTAAAAATTCCCCAAGGGGATGAGAAGGTAATGGTTGAACTAACGAGAAAAGAACTGATGGCACTTGCCGGCATCCGTTTCTACGGAAACCATAATATTGAAGTATCTGCCCGCAAGAAGCTGAACGAAGTATTAGATGCAGCTCAGGCCGGACCTAGCCAACTGCTGAATTAAAATAAATCGAAATCTGCATTTCTAAGCCGACGGGTGTGCTATGCACCTTCGGCTTTTTGTTTGCCTGAGCAGGAGTCACTTTACAATTCGCTCGATGTTCGGCACAATAGGGACTAGTTTATTTTAAACTATAGGAAAGCAAAAGTTTTACTTTACTTTCACGTGGAGGAATCAATCGAATTATGCGTTTAAGAGGCAGAAAAGGAATTCTTGAAAGTTTAGAAGCACAGCCGGAGCTGGTCGTTTTGGATGCGGCGCCGCTTAAGGGGCGATGGCATGAGTTTTTTGGCAATGATAAGCCGATATATGTCGAGCTGGGCATGGGAAAAGGACGCTTCATAAGCGATATGAGTGTCCGTAATCCCAATATTAATTTTATCGGCGTTGACATGTATGATGAATTGATCCGCCGTGCCAGCGACAAAGCACGAATCGCTTGGGAGCAGCAGGGTGTCGCGCATCCTCCGAATCTGGCGCTGCTAAGAGCCAATATCGAGAAAATTGAAGACATTTTTGCTCCAAACGAGATCCAGCGGATCCATCTTAATTTCAGCGATCCATGGCCTAAAGCCAAACATGCCCGCAGAAGGCTGACACATCCAAGGTTCGTAGCCAAATATATGGATATTCTCAATGATAAAGGCGAAATTCATTTTAAGACAGATTCACAATCGTTATTTGAGTTTTCACTGAATAGTTTTGCGGATATGGAACTGCATATGCGTAATATTTCGCTTCATTTACACAAAGAGACTCTGCGTGATGATTTGGTGCTCACGGAGTATGAAGCCAAATTTGTTGAGAAAGGCAATAACATTCATCGAGTAGAGGTTATGATCGGCGAGACAGCGATAGCGGATCACCGTGAAGCGAAACGCATGGCTCAAATGAAAGACCAAGCAGCAGACACAAGTGCTGACGTAAGTGAACCAAGCACGGAGCCTACTGCGACATCGGAAGGGTAATGGAGTCCAAGATACATCCGCGACCATGCAACCGAGATGCCCAGTACAAGGGCAATGGGAAGCAGGAGCGGCAGAAGCGCAGCATCTGCAAGCAGCAAGGGCACTAGCCAAGCAAAGATAGCCGTTGTATGGCCTGAGGGGAATGAGGAGTCATGCAGCGGCTTACGGCAGGTGTTCAGGTAAGGCAAAGCCTGGTAAGGCCGCAGCCGGCTGAATTTACGCTTCACGATAGCGACTGGGATATGACTGACTGCAACACCAATGGCACACTGCCATCCGGCGGTTCGCCAAGGGCCAGGTGCCAAGAGTGCGCATAACAGGGCGGAAACAAGTGTGAATGTTGCGCCGCCTGTATGCGTAATTAAGCCAAGCCATCGACTAAGCCACAAGTTCATCCCTTGATGAACCGGCCTCCGATTCGCCCAATGCAGCATCCGCTGCTCACTCGAAACAAGCCAACAAACCATACGATCCATGCTGACCCCTCCTAAAAGTTATTGTGATAGCATCTAGGAACACTTCTAGCGAGCAAAAACTACTTCGGAAGCATAATTAGTTTTTCGAAGAAAAACTCCATCGAAAGCATACTTAATTTTTGGAAGAAAAACTCGCATCGAAATCATACGTTTAATAATTGCGTAATATCCTAATACACTTCTACTTTATCCCCTTATTGTTCACGCTGTGTCAACGGATTGCAAATGAATGATTAACGATCTATTTATCAGATGTTGATTCCTGGAAAACACAACACAATTATACTAACGTCAAACGACGATCCGTGCACGTAATGTCGTGCATCCGGACAAACGGAGGCGATTGCAGTGAGACTGGCGTTATTTACAGATACGTATGAGCCTGATGTTAATGGAGTAGCAAGAACCCTTGCGCGCTGGGTTGATTACTTGAAACGCCAAGGGATCCCTTGTCTTGTATTTGCTCCTGACCCTGCCGCCCGTGATGGGAATGCGTCTATGGCATCTGTCGAACGATTTGCAAGCTTGCCTTTCTTCCTCTACCCCGAATGCCGTCTAGCCCTTCCTAAGCCTATTTATATTCGCCGCGCATTGCATGCTTTTCAGCCCACTCTTATTCATGTTGCAACGCCATTTAATATGGGATTATGCGGTGTTCACTACGCACGTAAGTATAATGTTCCTCTAGTCGCCTCCTACCACACTCATTTTGACCGATATTTGCCGTTTTACAATTTGCATTGGATGGTTAAGATGTTATGGAGGTATATGAATTGGTTTCACCATGATTCTCGTTCCATCTTCGTACCCTCCAAATCAACCTTGCTTGAATTGAAGGAACGGGGGTGGGAGGAGTCGCGGCTAGCCGTATGGACTCGCGGCATTGATACTAAGCAGTACCATCCTGGAGTGGATCGGAACGCTTTACTTGCACAGCATGGCATTTCACCTGATACATTTATCGTACTCTACACGGGAAGATTGTCTCCTGAGAAAAATGTCGATGTGGCTCTTGCGGCATTCGCCAAATTTCAACGTGACCTGTGTCCAGAGGCGCTATTTGTTATTGCGGGTGACGGTCCATCAGCTGAATTGCTCAAACAACAAGCCAAACGTGAACGGATTCCGGTTCATTTTCTTGGCTTCACAAGCATGCCGGCGCTTCAGCAATGGTATGCGGCGGCAAATGTATTTTTGTTCCCCTCCTCAACGGAAACCTTCGGGAATGTTGTTCTCGAAGCTATGGCTTGCGGAACGCCGGTTGTATGCGCAGATGCAGGCGGTGTCATTGATACGGTGGAGCATGGTTGGAACGGTCTGCGCTGCGAACCTGGGAATGTGAATGCTTTCAGCAATGCGCTATCCCAAATTTATCAAGATACGGAGCTTGGAAACAGGATTGCCGCACGCGGTATTGCCCATAGTTTGCGCCAATCGTGGGACGCTATATTTGATGATTTGCTTATCCGCTGTCAAGCAGCTGAACTTCCTGATCATTGTTCAACAATCCGTCACATTAGCAAATAAACAAATGAAACTTTATGTATTTGCTGTACGTTAAGGATATAAGGGACATGATTTTTTCGTAATTGGTAGAAAATAAGGGTGAGACGGCAGAAAACACCGATTCGGTCCAACTGACGGACAATGCAAACGTTTTTCTAAGGATTCCTGCCGTTCAGAGCCGATTTTCACTTTTGACAAAGAGACGTAATGCGTGGAAAATCATTATGGTTGCGGAATAAAGAGATAAAAGAAAATCTGCATTCATGAATGAAACAGAAAAAACAAACAGAGAGAATATGAAAATGGGGTCTCAAGGGGGCAGTATATGTTCAACTTAATCATTATTTTGGTGCAAATCTTTTTGGCGTTTGTAGGTGTTTATCAATTCAGCATCTCTTTGTTCGGTATTGTAAGGAAACGTAAGGCACTCCGGCATAAGCCGCAGAAGTCGTTCGCTGTCTTGGTAGCCGCTCATAACGAGGAGCAAGTTGTTGGGGCACTTATTGAGAATCTGAAAAAACTGGAATACCCGAAGGAACTATACGATATTTTTGTTATTTGTGATAATTGTACAGATGGAACGGCCGAAATTGCCCGCAGCTACGGTGTTCAAGCTTGCGAGCGCAAAAATCCGCATCTTCGCGGTAAAGGTCACGCCATTGAATGGATGCTTAAGGAACTATGGGCACTCCCCAAGCAGTACGATGCAATAGTGATGTTTGACGCGGATAATCTGGTAGGAAATGATTTTCTGATCCACATGAATAACGATTTATGTGAAGGTCATAAAGTAATCCAAGGCTACTTGGACACGAAGAATCCTACGGATTCATGGGTAACGGCATCGTATGCAATCACGTACTGGTACTGCAACCGTTTATGGCAGCTTTCCCGCAGAAATTTGAATATGGCTAATTACCTCGGCGGAACGGGAATGTGCTTCGAGACGGGCCTGATGAAGGAAATGGGTTGGGGAGCAACAAGCCTTGTAGAGGATTTGGAGTTCTCGATGCGCTGCGTGCAGCGTGGCGTACATCCTGTTCTTAACTATGAAGCAAAGGTATACGATGAGAAGCCGCTTTCCTTTAAAGCTTCCTCCCGTCAGCGGCTTCGCTGGATGCAGGGGCATTTTACAGTGGCGCGTCACTATTTCTTCCCGCTGCTTTGGGCCAGTATCAAAGAGCGCAGCTTTGTAAAATTTGATGCCGCGCTGTACTCGATTTCGGTTTATAACACGTTTATCGGATTTTTGGCAACTGCGTTACTATGGGGAGATAACATCATCCCCGCAGACAATATCTTCACGTCGATTTATTATTACCTGCCGAACTGGCTGCCGGTTGTGGCCATCTCATTAACGGTAATTATGTTCCCGCTCTGTATGATGCTTGAAGGAATCAAGTCTGGAAAGATGTATGCGCATCTGTTCTCGATGGTGATTTTCCAGCTTTCTTGGCTGCCGATCACCTGCTATGCATTCTTTACACAGAACAACAAACAATGGAGCCATACGCAGCATACACGTGTCCTTCGACTTGAGGAAGTGCAAAGCAAACAAGTTTAAATGGTTCAATGTGGTTGACAGCCTGTAATTTACTATGATATAGTACTTCAGTAACGTGCACGAAAGTACGGTTACGCACAAGTAGAGGCACCCGCTTCTCACCTACTCGGCTTTGGCCGAATGGTTTTGCGATCGATGATTGGATTGGAATAAGGAGCAGCGCAGTTGTTGCGTGCGCACCTACAATCTTGGTTATTGGAATGCGGGTCCCGAGCGGATCCGCATTTTTTGATTTTTTTAACACGATTCGTAAATTTTGGAGGTGGCAGGTTATTAGCAGGGAACATCAAATTAATGATGAAATTCGGGCCAGAGAAGTACGCGTCGTCGGTGCTGAAGGCGAACAAATTGGGATCAAATTGTTTCGTGAAGCACTGCAGATGGCAATCGATTTGAACATGGATCTGGTGAACATAGCACCTACGGCTAAACCACCGGTATGCCGAATCATGGATTACGGCAAGTTCCGTTACGAGCAGCAGAAGAAAGATAAAGAAGCCCGCAAGAATCAAAAGATTGTGGATACGAAGGAAGTATGGTTCCGTGCCAACATCGACGAGAACGATTACCAGACGAAATTCCGCAATGTTGTTAAATTCTTGGGCGAAGGCGACAAAGTGAAATGCTCGGTTCGTTTCCGCGGCCGTGAAATTACACATGCATCTGTCGGCCAACGTATTCTTGATCGTCTTGCTACCGAAGTTGCTGATATCTGCGTTATGGAGCGTCAACCTAAGCTTGAAGGTCGCAGCATGATCATGATTTTGGCACCTAAAACAACTAACTAACTTACATTCTTTTGAGGAGGAACACCAAATGCCTAAGATGAAAACACATAGCAGCTTGAAAGACCGCTTCAAAATTACGGGTACTGGTAAAGTTATGCGTTACAAAGCATACAAAAACCACTTGCTTTCAGGTAAATCCGCTCGTCAAAAACGCGTATTGAACACTCAGCCATTGCTTTCCGATGGTGATTACAAACGTCTTCAACAAGGTCTTTCAAACATTAAAGGTTAGTCCATTATAGCTGCTACAGCATAAACAACACTCGGGAGGTTTCTACTCATGGCAAGAGTTAAAGGCGGATTCGTCCGCGCACGTCGTCGTAAAAGAATTTTGAAACTAGCAAAAGGTTATTTCGGTTCCAAGCATCGCCTGTTTAAAACAGCAAAAGAGCAAGTAATGAAATCCTTGGTTTATGCTTACCGTGACCGTCGTCAGCATAAACGCGACATCCGCAAACTGTGGATCGTTCGTATCAACGCTGCAGCTCGCCAAAATGGCTTGTCCTACAGCAAATTCATGTACGGCTTAAAGCTTGCGGGTATTGAAGTAAACCGCAAAATGCTTGCTGATCTTGCAGTTAACGATATCAACTCGTTCAATTCGCTTGCAGGCGTAGCCAAACAAAAAATAAGCGTGTAGCGATACACATTGAGTAAGATCGAGCGTCCTCCTATCGGAAGACGCTCTTTTTGTGCTTTTATACATCGTGATGCCCATATGCCAGCGCTACCTAACTTTAGCGATGGCTATGGACAACGGTACAATCCGAGTGAGGCATGACTGCATATACTGTAGGACAACTAAGCCCATCGCTTACGTAAGATATGAAAATTGTTGAAGGAGGAACCACGCATGCAGCGCGTCTCCAAAGAGCTAGCCAGGAAGCTAATCGGCAAAACAGTTTACGCGGTTCGCAAGGACGGCTCGGTAGCATCTGGTAAGCTCGTAAAGATACAACAGAATAAACTTTACTTGCGCCCAACAGGCAGTGATAAAGGAAAAGTAGTCAGAACGAAGGCGATATTGCCTCTCGTCCTATTTGACTTATTAGCGATTGGAACTCTTCCTTACGCCTATGGCGCTTTCGGTGGCGGCTTTGGCGGTGGGTTCGGCGGTGGCTATGCGAACAATTGCTGTCCACAGCCTTACGGCGGCTATAATAACATCGGTTATAATGCTGGTTTTAACGGTTATAACAATGGTTATTACAATACCTTTTATTGAGTTCAGCAGATTAGCTGACTGCAACGTACGTAGTCTCTAAAACGGTGCTGATAATACTTTGATCATTTCATAACAGCGTAATTCCGCATGGAAATGAACGGTCTGGAAGCCGAGTGCTGCATACAATCGCTGTGCATTGGGATTTCCATGATCAACGTATAACCGGGCTAAGTGGCAATTTTTGGAACGGCCATAATTTTCAGCATGCGCCATAAGCATGGTGCCGATCTTCTTGCCTCTATGAAGCGGATGAACGGCGAGCATATCATACAATAGTAGATCCCCTTTAACGTAGAAGTGGATGAATCCAAGCGGTATGCTCGTCTTCTTGCGAGAGGAGACAAGAGTAATGCCCTGTTTAAGACGCCCTGGCAGTTCACGGATTGTCTGGGCATCACGGGGCGAGGCTGTATGTGATAACGGGATAAGCTCCGCCCTGATTAAGCGAATGATTTCAGGCTGGTCGGTGCGCTGGCGCCATAATCGTATCATCTGTCATCCTGCTCTCTGTATCCTTGGATAAGGTATCGTATGTAAGAAGAGCCGCTCATGCGCATTCTCAATTGCTAGCTACATAACTTTTTGCTCAAATGCTCATCCTGCTTCTTGACGAAAGGTATGGCAAAGCATATAATTAATTTTAAGCCAAGAAGAAATGGCTGATGCCATTATCATAAAGTTAATTGCTATGAAGAGGACGAAGTGTTAAGGGCCCTTTTGCTCAGAGAGCTGACGGATTTGCTGCAACCGTCGCCAGAATCCCTTTCCAACGAGCTCACCTCGGAGCTGTTTCCTTGAAAAGAACCTAGGCAGATTGCCAAATAGGTTGTTATTAGGGGAAATCGTAAGGCACACGTTAATGTGCCAAGGTATGAACGCATAACCCGTTCTTACCTTTTGAGGTTGCATGCTGCGAAGCGTGTAACAAATTTGGGTGGTACCACGGAAGATCTCAACCTTTCGTCCCTGGACGTTATTACGTCTGGAGACGAGAGGTTTTTTTGTTTTTCAAGAAGGGAGGACGACTTGATGGTCGCTCAAAACGCAACGCTAAGGTCAAAAGAAGAATTGTTGGAAAAACTGAATAAGCCAGAGGTCATTTCAGGTTCAGAAATTTTGCTTCGCAGCTTGGTGCTGGAGGGTGTCGAATGTGTCTTTGGATATCCCGGCGGTGCTGTATTGTACATCTATGATGCTATGCACGGATTTTCAGATTTTCAGCATCTGCTGACCCGTCATGAGCAAGGCGCCATTCATGCGGCAGACGGCTATGCACGGGCAAGCGGTAAAGTCGGCGTATGTATCGCAACGTCTGGACCAGGTGCAACAAATCTAGTAACAGGAATTGCAACCGCCTATATGGACTCGGTGCCGCTTGTCGTCATTACAGGTAACGTAGCCACAACGTTAATTGGTACGGATGCTTTCCAAGAAGCTGATATTACCGGCATCACGATGCCGATTACGAAACATAGCTATTTGGTGCGTAAGGCTGCAGATCTGCCGCGTATCATTCACGAAGCATTCCATATTGCCAATACAGGACGTAAAGGTCCGGTGCTAATCGATATTCCAAAGGATGTTTCTGCAGAGCTTGCTTTGTTCGAACCAGCTAAAGAAGTAAACATCCGCGGCTACAATCCGACGGTATCGCCGAATAAACTGCAGGTTGACAAGCTGCTGAAGGCCATTCAAGAAGCAGAGCGTCCGCTTATTCTAGCAGGCGGCGGGGTTGTATACTCCGGCGCTCATGAAGAGCTGCATGAATTCGTTAAGAAATCGGGTATTCCGATTACGACAACGCTGCTTGGCCTTGGGGCTTTCCCAAGCGGTGAGGATCTGTGGATTGGTATGCCGGGTATGCACGGTACGTACACAGCCAATATTTCGATTCAAAATGCCGATCTGCTGATTAATATCGGAGCGCGGTTTGATGACCGGGTGACAGGTAAGCTGGCTGGCTTTGCTCCGCTTGCCAAAATCGTGCATATTGACATTGATCCGGCAGAAATCGGCAAAAATGTTCCTACGGATATCCCGATCGTGGGCGACGTGAAGACCGTGCTTGAGATCGCAAATAAAGAAGTGAAACGGGCGGCTAAAGCCGATGCATGGCGTGAACAAGTGGCGAGATCGAAAGAAGAGAAGCCATTCAAATATATGGATTCTGACATCGAACTCAAGCCGCAATGGGTCATTGAGATGATTCATGAAGACAACCAAGGGCGAAGCAATCGTTACGACTGACGTTGGTCAGCATCAGATGTGGGCAGCGCAATATTACAAATTCAACAAACCGCGTTCATGGGTCACTTCAGGCGGCCTTGGAACGATGGGCTTCGGGTTCCCATCAGCAATCGGCGCTCAGATGGCTAATCCGGACCGTCTCGTCGTCTCCATCAATGGAGACGGCGGGATGCAGATGTGTGCGCAGGAGCTGGCGATTTGCGCAATTAACAACATTCCGGTTAAGGTTGTTATTATCAATAACCAAGTGCTTGGAATGGTGCGTCAGTGGCAGGAGCTTATTTATGAGAACCGCTACAGTCACATCGACTTGTCGGGCAGCCCAGACTTTGTTAAACTGGCGGAAGCTTATGGAGTTAAAGGCTTCCGCGCAACGAATAAGGAAGAAGCACGGGCTGTATGGCAGGAAGCGATGAATCATCCGGGACCGGCCGTCGTCGAGTTCGTTGTTCGTAAGGACGAGAACGTATATCCGATGGTTACGCAAGGATCCACGATTGACCAGATGTTAATGGGGGATTCGGAATGAAGAAACATACGATTGCAGTTCTCGTAAATGATCAGCCCGGCGTTCTGCAGCGCGTATCTGGCCTGTTCGGCCGCCGCGGCTTCAATATTGAAAGTATTACTGTCGGGACAAGCGAGGAAGCCGGCTTGTCCCGGATGGTCATCGTCACTACTGGCGATGACCAGACGCTAGAGCAAGTTACTAAGCAATTGTACAAGCTTATCGATGTTATTAAAGTCGTTGATCTGAGCGCAAATCCTATGGTTGGCCGCGAGCTCGCACTGATTAAAGTAAATGCCGAGCCAGCTGCCCGTCCGGAAATTCTTGGTGTTGTTGATACGTTCCGGGCTGCCGTCGTCGATATCGGAACAAGTACGCTTATGGTACAGGTTGTCGGTGACACAGAGAAAATCGATGCGATGGTTGAGTTGCTGAAGCCTTATGGCATTCGTGAACTGTCCCGCACAGGTGTAACTGCGATGATTCGCGGCAACGGCAAATAAAAGCTGCTTGCAGCGCTCTTCTACTAAGTTTTTACACCTAGCGTTACCGCCCATTTTGAGCGGGTGTTAAAGAGGGGGAGATCGGATCACCTATCATCCGGGCACGTCCCTCCTTTAACACCCGCTCAAAAGGGTTAAATTAAAGGAGGCATTCATTTACAAATGGCAGTTACATTGTACTATGAAAAAGATGCAGATCAAAGCGTTCTGCAAGGCAAAACAATCGCAGTTATCGGTTACGGCAGCCAAGGCCACGCACAAGCACAAAACCTTCGCGACAGCGGACTGAAAGTAGTTATCGGTCTTCGCGCTGGTAAATCAGCAGACAAAGCTAAAAATGATGGCTTTGAAGTATTGTCCGTTGGCGAAGCAGTAAAAATCGCAGATGTTGTACAAATCCTTATGCCGGATGAAACGCAAGCACGCGTATACAAAGAAGAAATCGAACCAAACCTGAAAAAAGGCGCAGCACTTATGTTCTCCCACGGCTTCAACGTTCACTTCGGACAAATCGTGCCTCGCAAAGATACAGACGTATTGCTGGTTGCTCCTAAATCACCAGGACACATGGTTCGTCGTACGTATGTAGAAGGCTTTGGCGTACCGGGTCTAATCGCTATCGAGCAAGATGCAACTGGCAACGCGAAAGCAATCGGCCTTGCTTATGCAAAAGGTATCGGCTGTACACGCGCAGGCGTTATCGAAACTTCTTTCCGTGAAGAAACAGAAACCGACTTGTTCGGTGAGCAAGCTGTTCTTTGCGGCGGCGCAACTGCACTAGTTAAAGCAGGCTTCGAAACGCTTGTTGAAGCTGGCTATGCTCCAGAAATGGCTTACTTCGAGTGTCTTGCATGAACTGAAACTGATCGTTGACCTGATGTATGAAGGCGGTCTTGTCCACTATGCGCGATTCGATCTCCAACACAGCTGAATACGGTGACTATGTTACTGGACCTCGCATCGTAACGGACGAAACGAAAAAAGCAATGAAAGCTGTTCTGAATGATATTCAAGCAGGTAAGTTCGCTCGCGACTTTATCTTGGAGAACCAATCAAACCATGCATTCATGACGGCAACTCGCCGTAACGAAGCTGCAGCATCCGATCGAAGTGGTTGGCGGACAGCTTCGTGAATTGATGCACTGGATCAAAAAGTAAGATAACGATGCCGGATTCGGCATATAGATAAGCAGTTAATCATCCCGGATGAACGGGACGGTCCTTCTCGTCGCCTTATTGGCCGACAGCAGGACCGTTTCGTCGTCCGGGATCATTGTTTAAGTTTAAGCTTACGAAGTAGTTTTGCTCCGCAAAACTTTCAGGAGGTGCACAACGATGCGTAAAATTTATATTTTTGATACGACGCTGCGTGATGGCGAGCAATCTCCTGGCGTTAACCTGAATACGCAGGAAAAGGTCGAAATCGCTCTATCAGCTGGAGAAACTTGGCGTTGACCGGATCGAAGCGGGCTTTCCAGCGGCTTCTCCAGGCGATTTGGCAGCGGTTAATGCTGTCGCGCGTGCTGTGAAGAATGCGACGGTTATCGGCTTATCCCGTTCCCGCGAACAGGATATTGATGCGGCGCGCGAAGCGCTTAAGGGTGCTCAGGATCCTTGTCTTCATCTGTTTCTGGCTACGTCCCCAATCCACCGGAAGTATAAGCTTCGGATGGAGAAGGAGCAGGTGCTGGAAACGGCTGAACGCGCGATTCGTTATGCGAAGCAATATTTTGACAAGATCGAATTTTCGCCTGAGGATGCTGGACGTACGGAGCTGGATTTCCTCTGCGAAGTAACGGCAATGGCTATTCGCGCCGGAGCTACTGTCGTCAATATTCCGGATACGGTTGGATATATGAACCCTTCGGAGTTCGGCAATATCTTCAAAACGTTGAAATCGAGAAGTGCCAGGCATTGAAAAAATTCAGCTTAGCGCACATTGTCATGACGATCTCGGCATGGCAACGGCCAATGCGCTGGCAGCGATTCTTAATGGTGCTGATCAAATCGAAGGTACCATTAACGGAATCGGGGAGCGTGCAGGCAACACGGCTATTGAAGAAGTAGCCATGGCGCTTGCAACACGTGCTGATTTCTTCCAAGCGACAACCTCGCTGAACCTGAAGGAAATCGCAAAGACGAGCCGACTGGTCAGCAAGCTGACAGGTATGGTTATACCGGGCAACAAAGCGATCGTTGGCGCTAATGCATTTGCGCATGAATCCGGTATTCATCAGGACGGCATGCTGAAGGAGAAAACGACGTACGAAATTATTTCTCCGGAGACGATCGGTCTGATTGATTCGAAGCTTGTTCTGGGCAAGCACTCCGGCCGCGCATGCATTCCGCGAGAAGCTGATCGATCTTGGCTATGAGCTTGGAGATGATGCGGTTAACGCTGTTTTCGCGAAATTCAAGGATCTGGCAGATAAGAAAAAGAACGTCAGTGACGAGGATATTCGTGCGATGCTGGAGGAGAAGCTGATTGATACGCCTGAAGTGTTCACGCTTGAGACGATTCAAGTGAGCTATGGCAATCAATCAACGCCTACGGCAACGGTCTCGTATCCGCGGTGTAGATGGCGGGGTTAAGGAGCAGACGGCAGAAGGCAACGGTTCTGTTGATGCAATCTACAACGCCATTGATGATGTTACAGGCGAAGCGGTTGAGCTCGAGGATTACTCGATTAAATCGGTAACGCATGGCAAGGATGCGCTTGGCGAAGTGCATGTTGTACTCAAGCAGGATGAAGTGTCCGCACAAGGCCGCGGCCTAAGCACGGATATTCTAGAAGCGAGTGCGCGCGCTTATATCGATGCGCTGAACCGTCTCATTGAGAAACGCAAGTCACCGGGACGTCGAGATAAAATGAGCTTGATTTAATTGGGCACAGTAGAGAACGCTGCAGCAGCCTTCATTGGGAATGCTGCGGCGTTTTTTTTTTGGATATATCAGAACGTAAAAGTTTCGCTTCCAACCTTTGCAGATATTTTAAGGGAAGAAACTTGGCTACCTGCCAAAGGACGGCGTAAGCCGTTTCTTGTTCACCTAGGTAATGCCGGGCATGGTATAATGAAGGAAAATCGACATATTTCTTCGCGCACGGGGGACAGAAGAGATGTTATTTGTATGGATTGTACTATGGCTTGTTTCTGTGCTGCTTCTTGCTGCCAACCGGAGGAACCCGGCAGGGCGCTGGCTCAGCGTTGTATCCTTTTGCGGCGGTATGGGTGCGCTGGCATCCGTATTGGAGGGCTGGATCGTAACGCTCTACGGGAGCGGTCAAATTGATGCCGCTGTCGAGCGTCTGCTGCGGATTGTCCAGCGCGGCTGCTCATGGATGAGCTACTACGGAATGCCATATGCCTTTCTCTGCTTTGGGGCAGCGTACAACTCGCAGGCTTTACCTGCGGCCATTATGCGGCGGCGACTGCCTGTAATAGCTGCAGTGCTGCCGGTAAGCATGCTGGCTCTGCCGATTGCAGATGAAACTCCGGTACACTTCTCCATTCTTGCCTTCTGGGCGATTCCTTATATTATGATTGGCGTTTTGCTGCTAGTGACCAAAAGGAGCGTACATCCCTCCGAGCGCAGGGCGCATTTGGTTCTGATGGCGGCGGTGATTCCTGTTATGCTGATTGCGCTTATGATGAACTTTGTGCTGCCGTTATTCGGACTATTCGGTATGTGGCGTTACAATGTTTGGCCGATTGCAATTGCTTTCGTCATTTTTATCGTGGCGCTTTTTAATTTTGGTTTTCTTGGCGTTCAGCTGCTTATCGAGCGGCGTCAGATCAACTTTTCCCTGCGGGCAATTACAAGCGGGACAGCAATGCTTAACCATGCCATCAAGAATGATATTGGTAAAATCAAGCTGTTCAGCGATAAAATCAATCGGGCGGCAGAAGCCAATTCGGAGCTTCGTGAAGATATTCGTGTCATAACCTCTGCGACCTCGCATATCGAGTCGATGATACGAAGCGTGCATGAGCGGACACAAGAGCTGCAATTACTGCCGCAGCGTGTGAATCTAGCCTCGCTCGTTCGCGATCAGCTGCAAGCGTTAGAGCCGCGGTTAAGCGGTGGACAAATGGTTGTGCATGCTGACTATGATGAGCTAGCGGAGGCTGTTGCCGATCCTGCGCAGACCTCGGAGGCGCTGAGTAATGTATTGCTGAACGCCATCGAATCGATGCCGATGGGCGGAGAGCTGTTCATTCAGGTGCTCGGCGGTAAAAGGGGCAGCACCATTGAAGTTCGTGATACGGGCAGCGGAATTGAGAAGGAGTATCTCAAGAAAGTTGTGGAGCCATTTTTTACAACAAAGAGCGGCAGAGCGATGAATTTTGGGCTTGGGCTGGCGTACTGCTATCAGCTCATGAATCGGCAGGGCGGTGAGCTGCGGATTCAAAGTGAAAAAGGCGTCGGAACGTCAGTCCGATTTCATTTTCCATCTATAAAAAGAAGTAAAGGGGTCTATTGATGAGCAGCACATCGATTCGTGTCATGATCGTAGAGGATGATCCAGATTGGCGCCGGGGGCTAACCGCGTATTTGAATAGTGAATCAGATATCGAGGTAATCGCAGAAGCGGATGAGCCGGAGAAGGCACTGCTGCTTGCAGGGCAGAAGAACCCGGATATTATTCTGCTTGACATTATGTTAGCGGATAACCCGGAGGGGCTTCGGCTTGCCAGCGAACTATCCGGAATTACGGGCGCACGTATCATTATGCTGACGTCAATGGAGGATCGGGCTTTCGTCGTTGAAGCATTTCGGGCGGGGGCGGTTAACTATTTGGTCAAGTCGGATTTTGCCTCCATACCCGATGCTGTCCGCAAGGCGGCGGCCGATCAATCGGCTATCGATGCATCGGCCGCTCGTCAAATGCTGGAGGAATTCAGACGGCTGAAGAAGCTAGAACGCGAATATGAGGTGGATAAGTTCAAGCGGATGCTGACGCCCTCTGAAGTGCAGCTGCTGTCGATGATCCATGATGGCTACAGTCAAACGCAGATTGCCGAGAAGTCCTTCCTATCCGTCCGTACGGTTAAGAACCACGTGAACAATATATTGCGGAAGCTAGGCGGCAAGAGCAGTAAGGAAGCGGCTCAGCAAGCGAAGGATAAAGAGTTATTTTAACAATTTCATCTGGCAGAGAGTACAGATCCGTCCCGAGAATGGGGCGGCTTTTTGGCGTTTCCGGAGGTACTAGGAATAGTTAGTACTATTGTAAATCGGTGAGCGAAGTAGAATAAGGAGTAAGGAGCTGATCCTAAAACTTTATCCCAAACGGGGGCTTACGCGATGAATGACTTGTTGAAAAAGCATTGGACAACGCTGATCGGTTCATTATTCATGCTGGCATCACTTATAACACTGTTCAAGTATACTTCTGATCAAGGACTGCTCACGGACCCGATCAAAATCGGGATCGGGCTATTAGCTGGTGCTGCCGTTGCAGCTGCGGGACTAACTCTTCATAGGAAGAGGAGCCTCGGAGGCAAGCTTGTCGGTGAGATTGGAACGGGGCTGGGCGTTTCGATATGGTATACAACATGCTCTTATGCTGGTATCTATGCAGCGATCTGGGACTCGATGACAGTGATGCTTATTATAATGGCGATTACCGCTGGGATCTCGTTATTTGCTTACCGCTTCAGCTCACGCTTGCTTATGGGCCTTGGGCTTGGAGGCGCTATGCTGGCTCCGCTGGTCATGCGTCCGGAGACCGACCAGGTATTTACACTGTTCTTATATCTGCTTGTTGTTAATCTCGCTTTCTTCGGGATTAGCGTATTAAAGTCGTGGCTGGAGCTTCGAATTATGGCTTTCGTCCTAACTTGGATGATGTATGTCGTTTATTATCTTCAATATACGCATGTAGATATGGGTTGGTGGACGATGCCAATGCGCTATGCCATAGCAGCTTTTATCTTTTACTTAATTGCTTTCTATGCAGCGGCTTGGAAGGAAAAATGCGGGTATGCCGGAATAAACATCTATTCGAGCTTTGCTAATACCGTTGTATTCGGGCTTTGGTCAGCTGCTTTACTTGATAATCAGATGTCGATGACACTGGTTCTGATCGTGATCGGCATTCTCTATGGGTGTATGGCCATTGTTTTCCGTCCGTATGCCGGCCCTAATAGCGTCGCTTTCTACACGCATGCTGTTTTTGGCGGGTTCTCCTTCCTGCTTGGTCTCTCCCAGCTAGGCAGCGGATCCGATTACAGGCCAATCATTGCGGTTTATGTATGGCTCGCAATCGCGATGCTGATTCTCTTCCTGGGGACGCGTCTAAGAGCGGATTGGATGAAGGCAATCGCTAGCTTGATCTGGTTATTAACAGGGATCTATTGGTTCGTCAAAACATGGGAGGTGCCCAGACTGAATTGGTTTGGCATCTATGTTCCTTTCCTCAATGGAGGAGCAATGGTATGGATCGTGCTGGCTGTTTTCGGTTTTTACTGTGCGAGCAAAGTTCGCTATAAGTCGCAGGATGCGGAATCAAATGTGATAGTTGCCAACGTATACGCCTTGCTTAGTCATTTCGTTGTTGGGGGCTTATTAACGATACAAATTGTGAATGTCTTCGATGCGTATGATTGGGGAGCAGGCAAGGCATTGACCTTATCGGTTACATGGGCGATATACGCGCTTCTCTTGTTTGTATGGGGTGCATACAGCAGTCAACGGTTGTTCCGGTGGTTTGGTTCCATTGTTCTCCTAATTGTTGCGATTAAAGCGATTCTGCTGGATTTAGCGGGTGAGGATACGATTTATAAAATGATCGTCTTTGTAGTATTAGGCTTGATCTCATTCGTAATTACTTGGATCAACCAGCGTTGGCGGGATAAAGAGCCGGTGAATTCGAATTCGAACCTATAAGGCTTATATATACAGCCTATAAAAGTCATAGCTTTCATATCTTTGTCTTACGGGCTTGAATATGGTACAACTAAGAATAGACTGAGAATCATAATCAAAGGGCAGCCTTCAATCAGCGGCAAGCAAGTTGGCAGGAGGCTAAAGCCCTGAATAAAAGGAGAGTTACGATAGAATGGCTGACGTAAAAAAAATCGCGGTTATCGCGGGCGACGGTATCGGACCTGAAGTTGTAGGCGAAGCATTGAAAGTATTGAAGAAAACCGAGGAGCTCTTCGGCTATCAATTCGAAACCGAGCATGGCTTATTCGGCGGCATCGCAATCGATGAGAAAGGTACACCATTGCCTCAAGAAACGCTCGATATTTGTAAAAATGCCGATGCCGTACTGCTGGGTGCTGTTGGCGGACCTAAATGGGATAACAACTCCAAGGAGCTTCGCCCGGAAACAGGCCTGCTCGGAATTCGTAAAGAGCTTGGCTTGTTCTCCAACATTCGCCCAGCTACCGTGTTTGACTGTTTGAAGGAAGCTTCCACATTGAAACCAGAAGTTCTTGAAGGTACGGATCTTATCGTTGTTCGCGAATTAACTGGCGGTATCTATTTCGGTGAGAAGTTCCGCCGCGAGGGTGCTCAAGGTGAAGAAGCCGTTGATACTTGTGTATACAACGTTACTGAAATTGAGCGCATCGCGCGTCAAGGCTTCGAAATCGCTCGTACTCGCCGCAAGAAGCTGGCATCGGTTGATAAAGCGAACGTGCTGGAGACATCCCGTTTATGGCGTGAAGTGGTAAACCGTCTCGCTCCTGAATATCCAGATGTTGAGCTTGAGCACATCCTTGTAGATAACTGTGCGATGCAATTGCTTCGCCGTCCATCAAGCTTTGACGTTATCGTTACCGAAAATATGTTTGGTGATATCCTTAGTGATGAAGCAGCGATGCTTACGGGCTCCATCGGTATGCTTTCCTCCGCTTCACTAGGAGAAGGCAGCTTCGGCTTGTACGAACCGGTACATGGCTCTGCACCGGACATTGCTGGACAAGGTATTTCCAACCCAATCGCAACTATTCTCTCTGTTGCACTTATGTTCCGTCTTACATTCGGTTATGCTGAAGCGGCACAATGCATTGAAGATGCGGTTAAGTCCGTACTTGATGCGGGTCACCGTACAGGAGATATCGCTGTTGATAAGAGCAAAGCGATTGGAACAATCGAAATGGGCGATTTGATCATCGCTGCAATGAAGAAGTAAATTATAATAATTATTAAATAAAAATAATTTCATTGTTGACTTTGTTATAATGTGATGATAGGATTTTAACTAGGTCATCAAGTGCTGACGCACAAAAATAGCGCCAAAATGGTAGCTTTCTGCAGGAAGTAACGCAAAAACGAAGCGTATGCTTTCGAAGTAGTTTTTGCTAACGCAGAAGCTTACTCAGGAAGTATCGCAAAAACTTTAGGAGGTCTTTTACAATGGCAGAACGTATGGTTGGTCTACCGGCTCCAGATTTTAAATTGGAGACTGTAACAGGTGATGGAACAGATTTCAGTACGGCAGCACTTTCGGATTACAAAGGAAAATGGCTTGTATTTTTCTTCTATCCACTTGATTTTACTTTCGTTTGCCCGACTGAAATTACAGCACTCAGCGAAGCTGCTTCGTCCTTTAAAGCATTGAACACTGAAATTCTTGGTGTCAGCGTGGACAGCAAACATAGCCACCGTGCTTGGATTAACACGCCAGTTAACGACAATGGTCTTGGCAAGTTGAACTTCCCGCTTGCTGCTGACATTACGAAGAGCGTTTCACGTGATTATGGCGTTTTGATTGAAGAAGAAGGTATTGCACTTCGCGGCCTATTCATTATTGATCCAGAAGGCGAAGTTAAATATCAAGTTGTTAACCACAACGATGTTGGACGCAGCGTAGAAGAAACGCTTCGCGTGCTGCAAGCACTGCAATCCGGCGGATTGTGCCCAATCAACTGGAAACCAGGCGAGAAACACTTGGTAGCTAAATAAGGTAGACAAGCCTAATATAGAGATCCCGGAGCCTCTACAAGGTTCCGGGATTTTGTATATTAACCCAAAAGCATGGGAAAGCAGGAATTTCATGTTCCTATCTCGAATAAGTTATATAGGTTTCAACGTGATTCAAGTTGGTTAATGGAGGTTAAGGGGGAGAAGGGCATGAGTTTTTGTTGTGGAGCGAGCATGATTGGTACCAATGGTACACTAAAGCATTTTCGAACGCATATTCATAATGTACCTATTCTTTTTTGTCCAGTGTGCCACCGCGTCGAAATTCACCATATGATTGAGAACGAATATGAAATATTGGCTGAGTATGCCCATGGCGATGGGGCCTCCGAAGTTGATTTTATCGAATATGTGGAGCAGGAAGAGAAAGTCCTGTTCGAGAATTGCGTGAATAATGAGAACGAGGATCCTATGGATGTCGTAAGCAGTCAGATTGATATGGCTCTGGATCTCCTGTGCTTCTCTAAACAAATATCGGACGAAGCCTGGGAGTCTGAACTCAAAAAAAGGCTTGGTGTTCTGAACCAGCGGCGCAACAAGCTGCGGCAGCGCCGTACTTCTGAAGGGTATTGTTAATTCGGGTTATGCCTCCTGAGAAGGAGGCTTTTTCTTTGTTGTAAATAATTTCACCTATGCCCCCTTAAGTGAAAGAGACAGCACGAAAATTGTAGATGTGAGGTGGAACGGTTGCTACTCGTACTATTCAAACGAATCTTCAGCAAGCATACACCGGCTTCAACACCAGATAGGGAGAAGGATGAGCGGAGCACACCTGAAGAAATGGTGGAGCGTATTCGTTCCGGCGATGCATCAAGAGATGCTTTCATTCAAGCATATAAGCCCTATATCGCAAAGGTGACGAGCCGTTTTTGCAAGAGATACATTGATCCTACGCGTGATGATGAGTTTAGTATTGCGCTGAGTGCTTTCAATGAAGCAATCGATCAATATTCAAGCCATGCAGGAAAATCGTTTCTCGGTTTTGTCGAAACGGTTGTGAGGCGTAGGCTTATTGACTATGTTAGAAAAGAGCAGCGTCATTCTACTACGGTTCCATACAGCGCATTCGATGGAACCGACGAAGAAGAGATGGCCGTTAATCCCATTGAGATGCGGGAGGCGGTTCAGCGGTATAACCAGCTTCAGGACGAAGATGCAAGACGGCAGGAAATTGAAGAATATAATATATGCCTCAAAGGATATGGCATCTCCTTCGCGGAACTTCCGGAGATATCGCCTAAACATTCCGATTCCAGGCAGTTATTGATCGCGATTAGCCGCTTGTTTGTTGAAGCGGAGCATTTATTTAAGGCATTTGAAGAAAAACAGAAGCTTCCTGTTAAGGAACTATGTGAAATGGCATCTGTTTCAAGAAAAACGATTGAACGCAACCGTAAATATATTATCGCCCTAGCGATTTTACAAACGGGAAAATTTCCTTATCTACAGTCTTACCTGGAGCCGCAGCAGATGGAGCTAGAACATAACCAACAAGTGAAAGGAGGCCGGGCATGAGTCGTGGAATCGTGATGGAGAATGGAAAACGGCATGTAATCGTGATGATGCCAGATGGTCAATTTCGTAAGGTGCCTACTAACAAACAACCGCAGATCGGTGAAGAGATCACTTTCACTGAACGTGCTCGGCTGAGAAGGCCGCGTGCTTTATACAGTTCGAGTATCACCGCGGCTGTTGTTCTGATGCTGCTCTGTCTTCCTTATTTTATAAAGGAAAGACCCGTTGATTCGGAAGTTGTGGCGTATTTAACCATGGATATTAACCCGAGTATAGAGCTGGGCATCAATAAAGATGAGCAGGTAGAGGAGCTGCATGCCATTAATAAAGACGGAGCGGCAGTCACTGCTAATCTGACCTACAAAGGTCTTCCGGTGGATCAGGTAGCCGAGGCGATCATGGATCGTGTCGATGCGGGCCACTACATCAAGAATGGGGAAGGCGACGTTATCATTACTAGCGTCCTTGTTCATGAAGAGCCTGTTCCTGCCTATGAGAAGGAATTGAAGAAGCATATAGATGCTGCTGTACGCAAAGCGCTGGCCAAGATGGATAAGGCGGCCAATCAGCACGTTGAAGTGACGACACTCTCCGCCCCTAAAGAGGTACGGGACGAGGCGAAGGCCGATGGACTTTCCTCTGGGAAGATGTCTTTCTATCTATTAGCAAAAAGTCAGGGACATCAAGTAACGATTGAAGAGCTTAAAACACATTCCATTCATCAGACCGCAAAAGCTTGGGGCGGAGTGAAGTCGGTTATTCAAGCTTCAGAGTCAGATGACTCCGATAAGGAAAAGCAGGAAGACAAGCAGAAGGAACAGCTTAAGAAGCTTCTTATAGAAGAGAAGAATCAGGAGAAAGAGAAGAAGAAGGAAGAAAAGGATAAAGATAAGGGAACAGCGGCAAAAGAACCCGTACAGAAAGAAGAGCATGCTTCGGTTAACGGCAAGCAGCAGTCTGGAAAATCTGATCAGAATAAGAAAAATCCTGGTCAGGTAAAGAAGGACAATGGAAAGCTTCAAGACGAGCAGAGCAAAGGAAAAGATAAAGAAAAAGAAAGAAAAAGATAATGAAAAAGAAAAAGTTAAAAGTGATGATGCTGAGGAAAAAGGAAGCAGCTATCAAGAGAATGAACAAAGAAGCGAGAAGAGTAATACTGGAAATGAATCAAGCAGCAATGATGATAACGAGCAGGATGGATCAAATCAGAATAATAAGAGAGACACTCCAAAGGTGGAGGGGCAGAACGAAAATTCTTCCCTTTCATCTTCGTCTCCGGTTAAAGAGGAATCGAAGCACAATGGTCGTTCATCCGATAAGAATAAGCATAACAAGGGTGATTCGAAGAAATAAATATCGGGTCATCAGGACATTAGTAAACGAAGGCAATGGCAGAATTGGCTGTTGCCTTTTTTTGGTCCGCATTATATGGCATAATTCGACAGTATCTCCTGTTGACATAAATTAGGCGTTGTCTCTATGATGATTGTAACCGTAAACCTTTACTCGATACGATCGGATCAGCCTTAAGAGCGGGGGCGAAAGAGAAGTGGAAATGTTTCGCATTCAGGAGTTGTCTGATGCAATCCTGGTTCGTCAAAAAGGAAGAGACATCGCAAGGATGGTCGGCTTTAACCTTGTTGATCAAACGGTTATCACGTATGCCATCTCAGAACTTGCGCTCTATCTTATTTCCCTCTCAGAGAGAGGTCATATGACAATTCGAGCAATTGGGTTCAACAAAGGAGAAGTGAAATCGGGGATTGAAGTTCGGTTATTCGATCATTATCGGGGCCCAAGTCGCATTAATCCGCAGTGGATCGAAAAGGTTGTCGACGATATGGATGTGACTAGCGATCCACTTCGAGGAACGATGATTACGTTTCGTAAATGGAATGTTTCCCTATTACGCATCGAGTCAACGATTTGTGCTGCAGGAGAGGAGTAAGCCATGCATCCCATTCGAAAGCGCTATTTTCCGGCGCTTGCCGAATACATAAGAAGCGGTAGCGAGGCATCGCTTTTTGAAGCAACTGAAATCGGTAAATTGCTTCACGGTATTCATCCGGAAGATATAATTGCAATACACGAAGAATCGATGCAAATGCTTGTAGCAAACGTGGAATCGGAAGAAGCGATTAATCTTTACAGTCGATCATTTATTTTCCTTATCGAATTAATGGTAGCTTTTCGATTTCGGCTGCAGCCGGACCAGACACCCGAGCAGCGGTTTAGCGAAATGCGGGATATGCTGTTAAATTCCCATCGTTCGTTCCGTATGGTAAAGAATAAATATGAGAATGTCCTTCAGCATATGGATAGCGGTATCGCTATTTTTGATGGAGACGGGATATTATCCTTCGTTAATTTACAGATGGCTAAGCTGCTTGATATACCGCGCAAAGCGCTAATTGGCAGTAATTTAACCGATCTGTTATACCATCCTCAGCTGAAGACTGCAACTAAACGAATCGTACTGCGAATTTATAAAGAAATGTTTTATAGGCGAAGCCGCTATTTGGAGTTTCAAGACGCCAGCGGCAGACACCTGCTTGTTACGGTGACTTATGGAGATCAGCTTGAGGGTGATTATTTATTCAGTGTTAAGGATGTTACGGAATTTAAGCAAATCGAGCAATCCGCTTATCAGAATGATAAGCTTGCCATGCTTGGTAAAATCGCCGCATCCATCGCACATGAAATACGCAATCCGCTCACTTCCATACGAGGCTTCATTCAACTGCTCAGACCTCATTTGCTTCAACTTGGTAAAGAAGAATATTCCCGGATTATCCTAGCAGAGATTGACCGGGCTAACGATATTATTTATGAATTTCTAAACTCTTCAAAGCCTTCTGCCCCGATGAAACAGAACGTTCTCATCAACTCTCTTTTGAAAGAAGTCATCCTTCTCTCCGATAGCGAGGCACTAATGAAGGGCTGCCAAATTAATCATGAGACCTATGATGAGGATTTAACGATTTCAATCGACGTCAAGCAGATTAAGCAAGTGATTTTGAATATCGTTCGGAACGCGATGGATGCCATTGGCGAGCTGGATGATGAGCGAAGCGGCCGGATCGACATCATTACGAGGCGAGACGGATCTTACGGTGAAATAACAATCCGTGATAATGGGAAGGGGATGGATTTGACGACCAAAGCGAAGCTGTTCGATCCTTTCTACACGACAAAGGTCTCTGGTACCGGGCTTGGACTTTCGGTCAGCTACCGAATCGTTCGCAACCACGGCGGATCGATTCGGGTAACGAGCAACGCTGGAGAGGGCACAGAGTTTAATATCTATTTGCCATTGGTGGAATAAAGGATTAAAATCGGGGAAACCCGATTTTTTTGCGTTGTGCAAAAGCAAGGAAAATAGTGAAAGATACGTAGAGGAGTTGTTATTGATATGAGTGTTCAATTTACATATGGAATAAACGGGCAGGACGGGAAGCTTACCCAGGCAGATGTAATTGTAAGGTTTATTAGTCGCGATGAGCTGCTGCGGAAGGATGCTGCGGATGCTCAGTGGGTGCACCCTCAGCTTGATGAGGCGGTCCGCGGGCATTTTGAGAAGGGGTTGTTTAAAGCAGAGCCTAAAGAGGTGCTCGTTCTGCCTACCCTTGGCCTGCTCCCGGTGTCCCATGTCATTTATGTGGGGATCTCTTCGGATGGAGGGGTAACCGTCAATGCTTTACGCGATTCTGCTGCGGCGGCAGCGAGAGCGGCTAGGCGAGTAAAGGCGAACTCCGTACAACAGCTCGTACAAGATTCGCTGTTCCTTGGCGCTGTGGAATATACAGTTAGTCAAGCGGCTCAAGCTTTGACTGAGGGTTATGTGCTTGGCTCCTATACGCGCAAGACAGAGAAGAAGGAAGATGAGAAACGTCAATCTACCGTTCAAGCTGTCTTATTCTCACCTATTCAAGGCGGGGCTGCCCATTCATCCATAGAAGCTTCCGAGCAATGGACAGCGGGAATTCACCGAGGTGTCGTTTTTGCAGATTCCGTGAAGCTTGCCCGGGATTTGACTAATTTGCCTGGCAATAAGCTGACGCCTGAGATGCTTGCGGAAGAAGCAGAGAGACTAGCTAATACGTATAATCTCGATTGTGAAATCATTGATGAATGGACTGCTGCTGAGCAGGGAATGGGCGGTTTGCTTGGTGTAGGCCAGGGCAGTGTCAATCCGCCGCGCATGGTCGTCATTCATTATGAGGGTGCTCCTGAAAGTGAAGAAACATGGGGCATTATCGGTAAAGGAATCACGTTTGATACCGGCGGTATTTCGCTTAAGAAACCGCTTGGCATGGAGGAAATGATCAGTGATATGGGCGGTGCGGCAGCTGTGCTGGGTGCAGTTCGCATTATTGGGGAGCTCAAGCCGAAGGTTAATGTGATAGCGGTAATTCCAACCGCAGAGAATATGCCGTCTGACCGGGCGATAAAGCCTGGTGACGTCCTGAAAATGATGAACGGAACGACAGTTGAGGTCGTCAATACCGATGCGGAAGGACGTCTTGTTCTTGCAGATGGGCTCACGACAGCCATTCGCCGGGGTGCAACGAAGCTGGTTGACGTGGCTACATTAACTGGTGCAGTCATGGTCGCGCTTGGAGACGTGGCGACAGGGACAGTAACTAATGATGAAGTGCTGCAGCAGGAAGTTATACTTGCTTCCAAACGTGCTGGCGAACATATTTGGCCGCTGCCAACCTACCCGGAATTCCGCAAGCAGCTGGAAAGTGATGCTGCTGATATGAAGAATAGCGGAAGCCGGTTTGGCGGGGCGAGCATTGGCGGCTTATTCATCGGAGCTTTCGCAGAGGAGAAGCCATGGGTGCATTTGGATATTGCCGGAACTGCTTGGCTGGAGCATGAACGTTCGTGGGAAACAAAAGGCGCTACCGGGGTTATGGTCCGAACCTTGGGAGAGCTTTTAGTGCAATAAAGCAATCTGGGACGCATCAATTCCTTTCTTGGTACCGGAAGAACAGCGAGTGACAGTCTTTATCGGAATGTTTATGCTGTCCTTCTTAGCGAATTCAACAGCGAGCGTATTCTGGACATCGATCATTGCTGATATGGTGCCTGTTCAGGTGCGTGGGCGATATTTTGGCATCCGTAATACGATTCATTGGGCGGTTGCAAGTATTTCACTCTTGATCGGCGGTCAGATACTCCAGCAGTTCAATGAACAGACAGCTTTCTTTATTTTGTACGCAGCAAGCGCCGTTTGTACCGTGTGGAATGCATTCGAGCTTTAGCGTTATCCCAATCCGCCTTTTGAACGCTCGAAGGAATCCAGCTCCGCTGCACTTTTCTTGCAACCGTTTAAAGATTACATATATAAAGCAACGAAATTCATCTCTCTATTTATTTTGCTGCAAAATATTGCGGTTCCATTATTTTCTTTCGTTATGCTGGAGACACTGCATATCAGTAAGTGGTGGATCACCGTCATTACAACGGTTCAGATGGTCGTTATGATGCTCAGCTATTATTATTGGGGGACGATGAATACACGCTTCGCGACAAGGACGCTGCTGCTATGGACGCTGCCGATCATTACTTTGTCTTGTCTGCTGTGGGCGGGTATCGAGTTCCTGCCTGTTCTGCTTGTATTAATAGGGGTCCATATTGCGCTGGGCTTTGGGACTGGCGGCTATAATTTACTTATTTTTAATTTCATTATCGGAGATACGCCCAAGGCGGATCGTCCTATGTATGTGGCCGTGTTCTCGGCGCTCACGGGGGCAACAGGGTTCATCGGGCCGTTAATAGGCGGTTTGATCTACAAACGAGTTGAAGACAGTCCTATTTGGCTGCAGAGTTACGGGGTTTCGTTCATGATTGGCGCTGCATTATTAATACTTTCACTAACAATCGGGCCATTGGTTCTGCGTGAAGCCCGGCAAACGCGCATGTAAAAGAATGGAGGAATGTAGGAATGGCTGTTGGAATCGGCAATGAGAAAAAGGATGGAGCAGGTGATGATGCCTCCCGCACGCCGCCTGGTCAGAGGCTGACGGCAGGGTTTCCTGTTCTGCATCATGGAGAGGTTCCTCATTATGAGGATGTAACGAAATGGAATCTGAAGCTATTTGGCCTCGTTGAGGAAGAAGTTGAGATTCCATATGGTGAGTTTATGGAACTGCCGAGGAAGGAATTTGGCAACGACATTCATTGCGTGACGACGTGGTCGAAGCTCGACAATGTATGGGAAGGCATTTCAGTCTCCACAATCATGGAGAGGATAAAGCTGAAGCCGGAAGCAAAGTTTGTGATGCTTCATGCCGAGCATGGGTTCACGACGAATTTGCCGATAGAGGACTTCCTGAGCGAGACCTCGTTCCTTGCGATTCGCCATAATGGGGAGCTGTTGACGCCGGAGCATGGTTACCCCGTGCGGATGGTCGTGCCGCACCTATACTTCTGGAAGAGTGCCAAGTGGCTGCGGGGTATTGAGTTTATGGCTGCTGATAAACCGGGCTTCTGGGAGCGGAATGGGTACCACATGTATGGGGATCCTTGGGCTGTCACAAAGGTATGATTTCGATTAAAAAAACCTAAAGTTATCCACCGTCGTAATGGCGTGGTATAAAACGAAGGATTATGACAAGATACTCACAATTGAACCATGATGAAGGAATGCGGCCTACTCTAACGAGAGGCCTTTTTTATTTATACTAGACATACTTCACGGTATATGTTGTTTTTTTTTTTTTTTTTTTTTTTTTTTTTTTTTTTTTTTTTTTTTTTTTTTTTTTTTTTTTTTTTTTTTTTTTTTTTTTTTTTTTTTTTTTATTACTAATCACTTAATAAAAATTACTTCAAACTTTTACTTCTCAAAAAATCTCTTAAATAATCACTTTATAACTAAATCTCTCTTCTTAACAACATTATAATTTAAAAAATCTTTATTTAACAATATTTATAGCTACATTCATTATATCTCTTATAACACTTATAATTACTCTTTTCATCTTATCTATCTCATTAAAACTAAAAAAATATGCATAAATCCACTCTAACATATAATAAACACCTAAACAGCTACAGCACAGTATATATTAAATCAACAATATATCAAAAACTTATACCTTAAAAATCTCTTAAAAACCTTACAGATCTATAAAACATATATACTAAATAAAAACTAACTAAACTCAAACTAACTTAAACATCCACAAAACTAAAAATAAAAGAAATAAAAAAAGCAACAGTTTTACAGTATCAGCTACTATAGACCTATACTATAAAACTTTCTCTTCATTAATATAATAAAATTCATTATAATAATTTAACTCTATAAATAGTGACAGTCTAAAAAATCCTTAAAGTAGCAAAGGTATGATTTTGATTAATACCATATAGACAGACATAAGAAGACATCTGCGATTCAAAAACGCATGTGTCTCTTTTATTTTATTACAAAAACACTTTGATCTTTGCCACGCTCCCTTTATAATAACTCTAATTACTAGCTTTAAAGGTGAAAGGAGTTATCATGAAATCAAACATAGATCAACAGAATGGTATTTTCCCTTCCGTATGTTCACTTGATTGCCCGGATCAATGCGGATTGCTTATTCACAAAGAATCCGGCAAAATCGTGAAAATAGAAGGTGACCCGTCGCATCCGATCACACAAGGGGCAATATGCAATAAAGTCCGCCATATGGGGGAACGCATATACGATGAGAAACGTCTCCGTTATCCAATGAAGCGTAGCGGCAGCAAAGGCGAAAACACGTTTGAGCGGATAACTAGGGAGGAAGCGATCAAGACGATAACCGACCGATGGAAATCGATTATCGCTTCTGAAGGTGCGGAAGCGATTCTGCCCTACAGCTTTTATGGGAATATGGGTAGAATCGGCACCGAAGGCATGGGAAGACGGCTGTTTAACCGAATGAGCGCAAGCAGGCTCATTTACTCGATTTGTGAATCGGCAGGGACGGAAGGCTACTCGTATACGATGGGCGGAAGCTATGGGACCGACCCTGAGGACAGTGTTCATGCGAAGCTGATCATTATGTGGGGAATCAATGCGGTGAGCACTAATATGCATCAGGTAACGATTGCCGAGAAGGCACGCAAGAACGGGGCCAAAATCATTGTAATCGATGTTCACAATAATCGCACAGCCAAGTGGGCGGACTGGTTTATTCCGATTTTACCGGGTACAGACTCTGCGCTGGCGCTCGGCGTGATGCACATTTTGTTCAAGGAGGGGATGGTCGATGAAGAATTCCTACAGGAGTACACCATCGGTCATGAGGAGCTCCGCGAGCATGTAAAGTCGTATTCTCCGGAGATTGTTTCTTCCATTACGGGGGTACCCGTACCTGATATATATAAGCTTGCACGAATGTATGGCGAGTCAGCAGCAGCCTTTATTCGGATCGGCAACGGTCCGCAGCATCATGATAACGGAGGCATGACGATCCGTACGATTGCCTGCTTGCCAGCGCTCACAGGCCAGTGGCTTAAGCTTGGCGGTGGTGCGATCAAAGGTAATGGAGGTCATCTAAGCCTCAATAAGCGTGCCCTGGAGCGTCCCGATCTCTTGAAATCGAGTACGAGGCGTATCAATATGAATCTGCTTGGCAGTGCCCTGCTTGATTTGGATCCGCCTATTCGTTCCTTGTACGTATATAACTCGAATCCTGCGCTCGTTGCTCCTCATGCGAACAAGGTGCGGGAAGGGCTTTCGCGGGATGATCTGTTCACGGTCGTACATGATCTATTTCTGACGGAGACGGCATCCTACGCAGATATCGTGCTTCCAGCGACTTCTGCCTTTGAGAATACGGATCTATACATCTCCTATTGGCATCATTACGTACAGATTCAACAGCCGGTTATCGCACCGTACGAGGAGAGCAAGTCCAATGACGAGGTGTTCCGTTTATTGGCGCAGGCAATGGGCTTCGGTAACGAGCAGCCTTTCCTTGATACGCCGGAGGACATGATTAATCAAGCTTTGAATAATCCAAATAACCCTAATTTAGAAGGGATAACGGTTTCAAAGCTTGATGGAGCAGCAGTTTATGAAGGCAAAGGTGAGACCGCTATTCCCTGGGAAGCTTCGTACGCCGAGCGGGAAGATCGAGCTTTATTCCAAAACCATGGAGCGCAAGAGATTCCCGGCGTTGCCTACCTACGTACCGCTAGCTGAAGACGAGCCGCTGCCGTTCTTGTTCATCCCAACGGCAAATCATAACTTCCTCAAACTCTACCTTCTCGAACAATGAGAAGCATGTGAAGCTGGAGAAGACGCCAAAGCTTTCTATGAATACGGCGGATGCTGCGCCGCTTCGCATTGAGACTGGTGAGGCGATACTCGTATAGAATAAGCGCGGAAGCTGCGAACTTCAGACAGTAGTTAGAGATGACGTCCTGCCCAGCGTAGTATTATGCCAAGGTCTATACGCGGATAGAGATACCGGCAAATCGATCGTAAACGCGCTGACTCCCTATCGAGTGGCGGATATGAGAGATAGAGTTACTTTTTTCTCGGCGCGTGTTGAGGTAGAAAAGGTTAAATGAATATAGAGGTAAAATAGAAGCAGCAGCCAACTTAGTTTCTGCTTTTTATCTTTGTTTGTTGTCATTTGCGCGTTATTATACCTATAAACGAAAGCTGCTAAGACTGTATGGGTTGACAATAGCTATGCGAATCGAAGCGGTTTGAACCATGCGGAGAAGGCAGCAATCGAGAAGTATGCGGCAGAGCTAGTGACCAGAAGTCAGTTCATCATTCTTGAATGCCAGCTCCAACGTGCTAGAGCTAGCCAAAACGCTAGTCGACTAAATAAAAAAAGATATATTAATAACCTTAACAGAAAAAATGCGGTTAGAGAAAAAAAAAAAAAAAAAAAAAAAAAAAAAAAAAAAAAAAAAAAAAAAAAAAAAAAAAAAAAAAAAAAAAAAAATCGCGATAGCACCGCCTACATAATGCTATCGTTCCCAGATAGTTTAGCATCAATAAAAGTAAACAATCGTTGACACTCGGAGATGAAAAGTAAGAAAATAAAATAGAGGAAACCGATTTGATTTAGGAATCGATTAGCAAAGTATCTACACTATTTCACCGAAAAGAGGAATTCCTACGACTGATTTCATGGATAAAATCAAACAAGCAGCCTCAAAGAGCGAAGGCTATGACCCGAGCTTGCTAGCTATCGGACCCGTGCTGCTCGAGCATGGAGCTGCTTTGCAGATCGCACCTTACTTGAAGGAAAAGGCTTATCACGAAGTCTCTATTGTAGCGGATGCCAATACCTATGATATTGCGGGGAAGGCATTGGCGATGTCCATACAAGCGCTTGGAATAACTGCCCATATAACCATCATCCATCCTGATCGGCAGGGCGATGTCATTGCAGATGAAGCATCCATTATTCAGCTTATTTTGGATTTGAAGACAAGCTCTTCCGAAGCTGTTGTCGCTGTAGGCTCAGGAACGCTGCATGATATTGCACGCTTCTCCTCATATACGCTAGCCTTACCTTTCATTTCTGTGCCGACAGCGCCATCGGTCGATGGATTCAATTCCAAAGGAGCGCCGATCATCCTAAGAGGCGAGAAGAAGACGATTACTACGATTGGACCGGATGCCATCTTTGCAGATTTGGATATCTTGACCCAAGCTCCAGCTGCGCTTGTTGCAGCGGGGTTTGGCGATATGCTGGGGAAATATACTTCCCTATTTGATTGGAAATTCGGCAGCATTGCTGGTAATGAACCGTATTCCGAGGTCGTCGCAGAAATGACAAGAAGCGCCCTGAAGCAATGCGTGGATCATGTGGATGAGATTGCGAAGCGCAGCTCGGAGGGTATTCGGTTGTTGACCGGCGCACTGCTTGAATCCGGCTTCGCGATGCTGCTGTTCGGCCAATCGCATCCGGCATCGGGTGCAGAGCATCATTTGTCCCACTACTGGGAAATGGAGTTCCTTCGACTTGGAAGCAGACAGATTCTTCATGGAGCAAAGGTTGGCACAGCCTGCGCGCAAATATCGCGTCTCTATCATAGTCTCTCTGATCAATCTCTGTTGCCTGTCGGTGCGGATCAGCAGCAAGTGATTCGAGATGAGATCGGCTTGATTCCGGATGAACAGGCCATTCGTTACCTGCTGCGGATTGTCGGCGGACCGACGACTCCAGAGGAGCTTGGGGTGAACACGGATTTGCTCAGCAGAAGCTTGAATGAAGCGCATCTGGTTCGGCCTAACCGTTATACTCTACTCAGAGCATATAACGAAGCGAAGATCATAAACGCATTATAGAGCTGGAATACCGGACGCGGTTAGGAGGTGCTAGGGATGAGTTTGCAAATTCTCATGCATGATCGGAGCTTGCAGATTGAGCATATTACGACGGATCGACAATTGAACCGAAGAGGCATGTTAAACCCGTATCATCAGCATCCGGTCTTCCATCTCATATTCATTACGGAAGGGCAAGGCACTTTCGTTGTTAATGATCGGACGACCAAAGCCGCTCCCGGTCTACTCTATATTATCAATCCGAATGAATGGCATCAGTTTTTTGGGGATGAGACGCTGGCTCTGAACAATCTGGAGTGTACCTTTCTCGTCAGGGATGAGCAGGATGAGCCGATTGCGGCCAATTTTCTAGATTGGGTGGAGGAGAAAAGAGGGCTTCCACTGCCGGAATCATTCCGGCAAGGTCCGATTGCTGTTCCGGAACATCTTCGTCCTTTTCTGCTGGATGGCTTTAACCGTCTTTTAGATCCGGGCAACCGCTATGTAACTGCGGAGCATTTGTCACTGATGGTGGCTGATCTGATGCTTCGCACGGAGGAGACGATCTGGCAGATCGGCACGATGGTGGATGCACCAGGCATTCATGGCGGAGCGAAGGAAATTGCCCTGCTGCAGCAATATATGAAAGCGCATGTCGGAGATGAGGTGAAGCTGGAACAGCTCGCGCAGTTCGTACATTGGTCTCCCAATTACTTATGCCGGATCTTCAAAGTGCATACTGGGAAAGCACCGATGGCCTACCTGCAGTGGCTGAGAATGATGGAAGCGGAGAAGCTGCTGCTCTATACAGATCTTCCCGTTTTCACAATCTCGGAGATGCTGGGCTACGAGGATGCTTCCTATTTTGCCCGCTTGTTTCGCAAGCATCATGGCCGTGCTCCATCCGCATATCGGATAATATAGTCCGCATTATGAATTGTTTTCTACCTTCACCAGGGCATAAGCGCTTGCTAAGATGATAGGGAAGTCACAAATCCTTATCTATGGAGGCAGGAAGCATGAGATTATCATTGGAGCAAATTATTCGTTACCAGACGGAAGGCTACTTAATCGTAGAGAATGTATTGAATCATGCTGAGCTGCAGCCTGTTATCGACGAAATTACCAACGAAATCGACAAGCGAGCGGATCGGCTCTTGGCAGAGGGGAAACTTACTGAGCTCTACAAGGATGAGCCCTTTGAACGTCGGTATTCCTTGCTGTATCGGCAAACTGCAGAAATCGGTAGAGGCTTCGATATAGCAGGCTACTTGGGTGACGAGATATTCAAGCTGCTGGGCAATGAGAATCTGATCGACCTTGTGGAATGCTTGCTTGGAAGCGAGATCAGCTGCAATCCCATTCAACATATTCGTGCCAAGCACCCGGCAAAAGGGGATGGATCAGAACCGGACTCTTTTCAAAATGTGCCTTGGCATCAGGATTGTGCCGTTACGAGCGAGGATTCGGAAGCTTCGAGATTATTACGTTCTGGATGCCGCTAGTAGACGCCACGGCTGAGACAGGCTGCATGGAAGTGATGCCGCATGTATTCAAGCTTGGATATCTGAATCATCAGGCAGAGGGGGGCACCATGATCGTGCCGGAGAAGCTACCTCAGGTTGAACCGGTTCTGGCGAGTGTCCCAAGGGAAGTCTGGTCATTATGAACAAGTACACCCCTCACCGCGGAATATCCAATCGTTCCAACATCATTCGCTGGTCCATTGACCTTCGATATCATAAGAGTGGAGCGAACTCGGGGCGTTCCTTTCAACCTTCGTTTCCTGTTCGCAGCAGCTCCAACCCGAGCGGCGTTCTGAGAGATCCGAACGTGTGGCGCGCCTTATGGCTTGATGCGGCTAACGGAGCGGGGCGCAAGATTCATCGGGTATGAGACCAATATCAAGAATCAAATAGAAACTTCTTACATGTGAGAGCATGCAGGGGAAGTTTTTTTCGTTAAGTCAGCCCTCATTTTGGAGTGACCCATTTCCATCCAGCCCCTCTAACGAACGGCTTGTTTTTTATCTATTTTCCGCCATACGGAGCGTTAGGCTTTCTATAAAGATAGGCGCAGCCGATCGAAAGGAGTACGATAATCGTCAGCCCCCAATAGATATTGCTGTAAGCGGTTTTGCAGGGGCAGATCTTTCTGCCAAGTTAACGCGCTGGCGGTAGCCGCGACGCCGAATGCCCCGCTGAAGAACTGGAGCAGCTGGAACAGCCCAAGGCCCGAGCCGAACTGAGATGGCTGCAAAATACGCGACATCTCGTTGGAGATGCTGCTGGTCAAGAACGTGAAGCCTATACTCAGCAGCATATAAATAAACAAGATGGCGATATAGGACGAACCGGCAAACAAGGCGAACAGCAGCACCGACGCGAGAACGAGCAAAGGAATGTAGCGGATGATCGCAGCATTGCCTTGCAGGTCGATAATCTTACCGACTTTGCGGGATAGGAATAAAGCGAGCAAAGAGCCGGGAAAAATGATGAGACCGGAAGAGATAGCGCTTAAGCCGTATAGATTGACCAGGATTTGCGGTATTAGAAACAGCGTAGCGAAGCTGCATAAATAGGCGGCTATCCCGACGGCTCCCAGCATTAAGTAGGCTCGGTTGCGAAACAGGACGGGCTGTACGAAGGGATCCCGCGCCCTGCGAATGCGAATCACGAACAGAACGAGTGAGATTAGTCCTGCAGCCAGCGCGATCCCGGATTGATTCGTGAGGAACAATAAAAGGCCGGTCGTCCCGATGCCGATGAAGAATGCCCCGAGCGCGTCGAAGGAGCCTTTGGCTGGCTTCTCCGCCGGAAGAAGCGCCGCGAACAGAGGAACGAGTAGAATCGTAACAGCGGTAACCGTGAATAGAAAATGCCAGCCGATATATTCGACGATAGCCCCGCCTGCTACGGGACCTAGGCCAAGACCCGAGAGAAGCGGCCGACATAATCGTCGCCATCGCTTTGCCGCGCCGCTCCAGCGGGACGTACCGGGTAATGAGCACAAGCGATAGAGCCGGAATCGCACCCGCTCCCGATGCTTGCACGAGGCGGACGAGCAGGAGCAGCAAGAAGCTGTCGCTGAATAACCCGACAATGGCCGCCGCGCTAAGTGAAACAAGCGCGATAATAAACAGCCGGCGTATCGGAACGAAATCGGATAACCGGCTGTAGGTGATGGAAGAGATTGCGAAAACGATGGAATATCCCGTAACGATCCAAGATGTCGAAGCTGCCGATAAGCCGAAATCGTGAGCTACGCTCGGCAACGCCAAATTAAACATCATTGTATTCATGATAACCAAAACGATCGATAATCCTAACAGGATAGTCACTAAACCTTCCCGAATGGACGTTTGTTCGGTGCCGCGTATGGCTGCCGACTCAGAGGCTGACTTTGACATTTGGCTCATCACCTTTTATTATTCTATTGTTTCATTTTCATCGAACAATAGAAATATAACATTCTCTATGGTAAAATACAATTACGGATATTAAAAATTTAACAGGGGTTGCATATGAAGATTCTTTACCATCCGGACAAGGCGGATATCCATTTATCCTCCGTTCTATATGCTCTTAGCGATCCTATCCGATTATATATTCTGAGCGAGCTGAATAAATCAGGGGAGCGTACATGCGGGGATATCGGAGTGCCTGTCGTTAAATCGACTATGTCGCACCATGCGCGTACCCTTAGGGAAGCGGGCATCGTCCGCGTTCGGTCGCTGGGTACACAGCGTTTTCTTTCCATTCGTACGGAGGATTTGGAAGACCGCTTTCCCGGACTGCTTAAATCCATTCTGGATGCTTACGAAATGTCGGGCGCACCGATACCCCAATAAGATAATGAATTTGGCGGAAAACGATAGTTGAATGAATAACTTCCAGAGAGCAGGATCGTATTAATGACAGGTAATAATAAACAACGTTACCGCTTTAGTGAAGCGCCTATATGGAATATCCAGCGAAAATATTATGAAGAAGAAGGAACGAAAGCCTGGAACAATGACCAAGTTCCTCAATATATAACGAGTAATCCAATGATCGCTGCTGCATATGCAGAAATGATCTTTGGGTTTCTTCAAGATCGGGCGAATAGGGAATATCATTCAGAGCCTGTTTTCATTGTGGAGCTTGGAGCAGGAGCGGGACGTCTTGCTTACCATGTGCTGCATGAGTTGTGTCAGTTGAGAGACTACGCGGGGATATCACTGCCTGGGTTCCGTTATATTATGACGGATTTGGCGACGAACAATGTTATGGCTTGGAAGGAACATCCCGCTCTACAATCTTTTATTGCCGAGGGATTACTGGATTTTGCGCGATTTGATGCTGTCAATGATACCGAGCTGAACCTCGTTGTATCCGGCACAACGATTAGTGAAGGAGATCTAAAACAACCATTAATCATTGTTGCCAACTACTTTTTTGACAGTATTCCACAAGAGTTGATTTATGTTGGTGATGGGCAAATTTATGAAGCAGATGTTTATGTCGAATATGCCGAACATAATGATTCACTTAAACCATCAGAATGGTTAAATCAAATAACTTTAAGCTATGAGCATCGAAGAGCGCATGAGTACGAACAAGAAACCTATCCTTACCGTGATGTCATTTCCATTTATCAGGAACAACTAGAAGACTCGCATATTTTATTTCCTGCTGCTGGAATAACTTGTTTAGAGCGTTTGAATCTGTTATCTCAGGCGGGATTCCTATTGATAACAGCAGACAAAGGAGATCACTTACTGGATAACTGGAAATTCGCAGAACCGCCAGAGTTGATCTTACATGGAAGTTTTTCTTTAACGGCAAACTACCATGCGATTCAGCATGTCTTTGAACAAAGAGGAGCCGTGGCGTTATTCCCCCCACATCATTATAAAAATATAAATGTTGGCTGTATTCTCAATTTGGATAAACCAATGGCTTACCCAAATATGAGATTAGCTTATCGTCGATGTATTGAACGCTTTGGTCCGGACGAATTTTTTAGTATGAAGAGATGGGTAGACCGCAATCAAGATAGCATGGGACTACAGCAAATATTAAGTTTTTGGCGTTTGGGTGGCTATGATGCGGAATTTTTCATTCAGAGCACGAAGCAGATCTCCAATTTGTTGCCAGATGCAAACGATGAAGAAAAGCAGGACATTGTTGAGAGGCATACAGCTGATGTGGTCATCGTACTACGTCATGGAGCAGCGTTATGATCTAGCGCTCGATGCTGGATTGTTACTGTTTGAGATGGACATGTACGAACATTCCAAACGGTATTTGGAAATATCGATTCATCAAGAACAAGATGAGGTCGTATCAACTGTATTTTATTGTCTAGCCATTTGTTGTTTCGAGTTAGAGTTAGTCGAAGATGCAAAAAGGTACATTCGAAAATTATTAGAACTTGAGCCTGATCATGAAGAGGCATTGGCGTTGATAAGCGAGCTTGAGTTGCATTAATCAAGTTCAATCATAAAACGGCAGCCTTGGTTATCTTCATGTCAAAGGCTGTCGTCATTTTGGATGCAAGTCAATCAAAAGCATAAAGCGCGGCGATGGTTAGAAAAATCAATCTTCCGCCTTATCGATAGACAATGTAATGACAACTTTATATATAACATCAAGGCCTGGCGTTTTTTTCGAGCCCAGGGACGTTAGTTAATTCCGCGCTCGTAGCGAAATTGATCAATTCGTTCCAGGGCGGCGCGGTATCCGCCGGCATCTCTTAGGGTACGGCCGATGTCCTCTGCTTGTGTTTTATACTTCCGGTTCTGCATTACATTTACAACTGTTGATCGTAGGGTTGCCGCGGTCAGTTTGTCCTTGTTTAATACCATTCCAGCCCCCAACTCTTCTACCCGTGCTGCTACAATCGGTTGATCGGCTGCATGCGGAATGAGCACGAGGGGGACATCATAATACAACGCTTCAGACGTGCTATTCATACCGCCATGTGTGACAAATACACTCGTTCTGGCCAATAATTCGATCTGAGGTACATAAGGTCGTACAATGATATGGTTGGGTGCATGGGCAAACTGGGCCAAATCAGTATGCTTACCAGCCGAAATCACGACCTGCATATCTGACTCTTTGAAAGCTTCTATACAAAGTTGAAAAAATGATGGATTCTTCGACAACTCAGTCCCCATAGAAATATACACGATTGGCCGGTTGTCAAGCGTTTCGAATGGGAATGCCGGCACATCCCCGCGTGCGTGGATTGAAGAACCTACGAAGGCGTAATTCCCATTTAGCCGCTCGGAATTGGGTTGAAAATACTCGCTTGTATAGACGATATTGAGGTCTCCCAGCTGTGAAAACACCTCACCGATCGAGGGAGGCGGTACTTTATATGTCGCAGCAACCTTCGCTGCAAGTTTCTTAATCGTTGGTATATATTTGCCTCCCTTGAGGATATCCGTAATTTGCTTAAACGGTGTCTCTCCCGCCATCTTTGGCTTCTTACCTGTTGCAGCAAAAGAAGCATGGGAGGAAATATGCGGAATACCCAGGATACGTGAAATCAAATTACCCCAACCAAAAAGGGAATCATGGAATACGAAGTCGAATTGTTCCCCCTGCGCGTATGTAAGTATTCTCGGAACAATGATGTCCGCTGATTGCAGCAGCAAGGTAATAAAGTGGAGAAAGTGCTTAACATCCTCTTGTCGGTGGCCCTGAAGAAAATAATTGAAGCTCTGAAATGTAACCCCAAGTCGCTCCACCTTTGCTCTAGCATCCTCCGTGCTGAAAAAATGAATATTGTCTCCATTAGAAACCCATTCTTTAATAATGGGGATCATAGGGTTAATGTGACCTTCACCAAACCCGCCGATGACTAAAATTTTGGCCATTGCTATTGTATCCTCACTTCTCCTAGTTATTTAATTGAATGATTGCAGTACCGTTCCTTTGTCTGATCTCATTTAACCAAATGTGACCTATTCTACACTGCGGTCCCGTTATCCTGCCGGATCGTATAGAATGAGGTCACCAGATCGATCTATCTAGTCGACCTCCTTTTGAGGTACGCCCAGCATGGGCGTCATCTCTGGATAGGGGGCTCGCAGCGTAGGTGGCTCTTTTTCGATTTTCGATTGGTAAATCGGCGGCGAGGAGTCATGTCTGGTCTGAAATGGTACGATTTACTGGTATTGGAAGGAATACGACCAATAATTAGCGAATATAAATCGGGGAAAGTCAAAACCTTATTGAATTATTCTGATACTTGATCCTAAAATACTACTGGTGAGGAGAATCTATATGGAAAAAACCGTTGTTAAATATAAAAAATTACAAAGCGGGGACGATTCGAGCTTTTCAGATTTGGTGTTATTGTTTAACAAAGAATTTGAATCACCGACTTTGACTTATGTAAATTCAGAAAACATCAGGAAGCTTTTGAATAATCCTAACTTTGTATGTTTCGTGGCTCATATCGATAACAAGATTTTAGGAGGATTAACTGCATACGAATTAGAGATGTATGATCGAGAGGGATCTTCGATGTATATATACGATTTGGCGGTCAGTAAAGAGTATCAGCGTAAAGGAATTGGAAGTAGGTTAGTTAATGAAATAATAGATTTTTGTAAGTCGAAAGCCATTAAGGAAATGTTTGTTCAAGCTGATGGAGTTGATCAACATGCTATTAAATTCTACAAAAAAATCGGTGGTGAACAATCTAAAACATTTCAGTTTTCGTTTAATCCATTAGATTACTAATCTGATAGTTTAAGTTTCGCACAAACGATAGGGGATCATTGATCTAACGGATACCGTCGACAAGTTCTGCTATAAGCGCCTGAAATCGTGAAAAGCAGGGGATCATAATTAATTGATCTTAACTCTACAACCGAGGATCGGAATGACGGAGCCATGTTTCCCGAAGGAATCGTTCCCCAGAAGGAACTGACGAACAACCGAATGTACGGGTCTAAGGTTAGAACATATGGAAACTATGGACCATCAGACGATGGGGCTAGGGTGTAAGGTCTTGGAAAACGGAAAAGAACGATTGTATTCTAAACGTGAATTCCACCGATCGGATAGGAATGTCTTAAAGCAGTGTTGCCACAGTGCGAGCTTAACGATATTGGATCACATAACATGCCCAAGATGTAGCACTGTTAAAATGCTATAAGCTAATAGCAGGATAGTTCAACAGTAGGCAACATTTCACTTGCAGATAATACGAAAGCGTAGTAAAATGTTTAAGAAAATGTTTCCATTTCGTAGTATTTTTTTGGGGGATGAAGCAGATGCTTGATCAGATGTTGGAGCTATTTTTGCAAACGGTCTTCGGCTTTGAACTTTTTATCAGAAACAGCTGAACTGGATCGGGAAGTGAGCCGCTCTGATCTTACGGCGCTATTGATATTGTATTTTCTGGGCAATTAACGCTGTCTGCACTTGCCTCATATCTAGGGGTTCCACTAAAGGCCCAATATCGCATTAATAATACGAAGTCGTAATAATATGATAAGGGGACACTAATGAGAATTTATCGGGCATGACGAGTTGGGCCAAGTTAAACGATATTATAAACGTTGAAACATTGGTGTTTCCGGAATGGAGGAGTTATTCAATCTTATGCAGATTAAACAGCATGCTATCTGAGGCGAGACGGGCATTCACTTATTTGAATTTGTTCGGATTCAATACTGATGCCTCAAAAGGGTAACCAACATCTTGTCTGATTGATTGCTTGGTGCAGTCGCAACTGCAACTTGAAAATGATTTTGATATCATACTTGGAGGTGTAAGTGATGAACGAACAACTGAAGATCTCGCAGGAATACTCATAGCATTGGTTCTTGCCGGGGATAGTCTACTGCACGTGTACTGGGCGAAGGGGCATATCTGGCCCGCGCCAGATCAACTCTCACTGAGCCAGGCGGTCCTTAATAGTAACAAAACGCGACTCTTCAAACCGGTGATTCTCGTTCCACTCGCTTGTTTGCTCTTTCTCGGTGCATTGACCGTGCTGGCGCGGATTCATCGTCTCGGCATGCTCGGACAGCTTATCCCAGATTTGTTTCTCCAACTGGGCATCTTGGTGATTGCTGCCGGGTTCCTGCTACTTGGCTTGGTAGGTATTGTCAGGGTGTTTGGCCTGTTAGACGCAAAGAGTAAGCTGTTTTACAAGCTCAATCTCATGGTGTACACCCCCCTTTGTCTGGTGCTCTTCGCTGCTGCGGTAGTAGTTGCACGTTCTTAAGTGTTTGAAAAGAAATAGTATATTCAAATTTTATCGATTTTTACTACGATTTATCGTATAATGAAATCCAGAAGTTGAGGGAATTGATTGCACGGATTGTGGGTGCATGGCATAAACTGCAACAAGGCTGAGAAACAGGAAGGAGGGCGCTGTTTTGTCCGTATTTCGGAAAAAAACAATCCGCTCTTCTGCCAAACAAAGTAATGCTGTTCATAGAATATAGATGGAGGGGATGAATGTTGAGGTATACGGTGCAGTATATCCCGCTTAGCAAGATCAAACCCGGAATTTCCGTCCAAATTTCGCAGCGGATCAAGGACCTCCGCAAAGTGGCACAGGATTGCATGCAGGTGCTTGTCGTTCGTAAAAGCAGGAAAGAAGGCGGCTACGTTATCGTAAGCGGCGCCAATCAGTATGAGTATATAAAGAAGCATACAAGAAAAAAGACCGCCCCGTGTCTGGTGGATGAGAGCAAAGCTTCTTCCAGCGTTACCGCTTTTATGAGTCGTTTTCGTAAAAGAAAACTGCCCTATGAGATCCCATATATCAAATCTGATCGGTGGGCACCCAGCAGCTGGTCCATCATCCGCACCTTTATGAAACAGGAGCCCCGCTTCAAGCAGTTGACCCACAGTCAGCAAATCAAAGTGCTGCGGCTTGGGCTGCAGTATAAAAACACAACAATTTCATCAATGAAAGCGAAGGTTGACGTACTGTATAAAAAGTAATAAACGAAGCTGCGGATTTTCGCTAGCCTCGTGAATGATAGCTAAGCATGAACCGCTTAATGATAGCGGTTTTTTTTATTGCCAAATACCAACAATCAAGGATTACAGAGCTTTGTCTGAGATGAAAACACCGCAGAAAAACATTCGGTGTCGAATTTTTTTTCATCCATAGGAGGTTATGTCGATTTATGATTGCACGCGTGGAAGTTCAATTGTCGAATAAAATTCTCTCTTGATGGGAGATTGTTTAAAAAATTAAATAAACCTATAAACAATGACTGAAAATACCCATATATTACAAAATTTTATCAGGATGTCCGACTTTTTATCTACAAAAAAAGGGTATTTTCGAAGACTTGTTTCGGCAGACTTTATCATTGCCTTTCATGTAAACTTTACAAAGTGCTGTTGGAAGAGAGAGTTACAGCCAGGCAAAATACGTGATTAGGGGGAATACATCTTGGACATCACAATGATCCTGAGACTGCTGGAAACGGGTAAGACACAAAAGGAAATTGCCGAGCAATTGGGTATGCCGGTCAGTAGGCTGAGGTACCAGCTGGCAAAACAGAGGAACACCACACCCTTGATAACTGTAACTTCAGCGCCAGACAGCGGCTTGGAGGATTATAGCGTTATTAAAGAGGCGTATGGTTCGGACAGACTGTTCGCACTCCCCAGAGATCCGGAGTCTCTCTATCTATACTGGGAGCTAACTTCCGATAGGAAGCGCATGGCAGAAGAGCATTTTCGCTGCGGGTGGATGGAACTTCCGAAAATGCTGCGTGTGTACGATGTTTCCTTTCATTATTTCGAAGGAAGCAATTTCAATCGTTATTGGGATTTCTCGATCAATCAGGAGGCGAATAATTGGTTTGTTAAAGGTATTTCATCAGATTGTTCGTATGTGATCGACTACGGTACGACTAACATTGACGGTAAGTTTATTACGATTTTACGTTCTAATAGTGTCAAAACACCGCCGAAGGAAGAGCGCTTGCATGGAGAGAATCGGTGGGTCAAAATGGAAGTAACACCCAACGAGGCTATTACGATGTCGGATTGGCAATCGCTCTTAACAGGTTTTGCGCTTGATAAGAAGGGGGGGCTTCAGCTTGACTAAAGGGTACTTATCTCTCGTGCTGCATGCTCATTTGCCTTTTATTCACCACCCAGAGAGTGAAGCGTTTATTGAAGAGAGATGGCTCTTTGAAGCGATAACGGAGAGCTATATCCCTCTGCTGGATGTATTTGAGAGGCTGACAAATGATAGTGTCGACTTCCGGATTACAATGTCTGTGACACCGACTTTATTATCGATGCTCGCTAGCCCGCTGCTTCAAAAACGGTATTTGAAGTATATCGACAACCTCATTGCGCTCAGTAAACAGGAATGTAAACGAACGAAAAAAGATAAAGGACTTTTCCCGCTATCCACGATGTATAAGGAGCATTTTGTACATATTCGTCAGCGCTTCACGCAGACCTATGAAGGGAATCTGATAGGCGGGTTCAAACGGTTTCAGGAATCCGGCCATCTTGAGCTGATCACTTGTTCTGCAACACATGCTTTTCTGCCCTATGTGAAGACGGAGCAGGCACTGAGAGCCCAAATTGAGAACGCGGTGCGCGTTCATACGGATTATCTCGGAAGAGCGCCGAGAGGCATTTGGCTCCCGGAATGCGGCTTTATCGAAGGATTGGACCGGATTTTGAAGGAATATGGCATCGTATTCTTCCTCACGGACACGCATCATGTGCTGCATGCAAGTCCAAAACCGGCAAACGATGTTTATAGTCCGGTTCTTACGCCATACGGCGTAGCCGCCTTCGCGAGGGATGATGAAACGTCCAAGCAGGTATGGAGTTCGATAGAGGGTTATCCGGGTGATTACGATTACCGGGAATATTATAAGGATATTGGTTACGACCTGGATTATGATTATATAAAACCCTATCTGCACCAATCAGGGGTGCGTCTGAACACTGGAATTAAATACTATCGGATTACCGGTGGTGATCAGCCAAAGCAGCCGTATTATCCGGAATGGGCAAATGAGAAGGCCGCGCGCCATGCCGGTAATTTCATGTTTAACCGGGAGAAGCAGGTGGAGTTTCTTAGCGGTAAAATGGATCGTAAACCGATCCTCGTTGCTTCCTACGATGCTGAACTGTTTGGGCATTGGTGGTACGAGGGACCAAAGTGGATCGAGTATTTATGCCTTAAAATCCATTATGATCAGCAGACGATCAAAATGATTACACCCGTTGAATATTTACAGGAATACCCGCATAATCAGCAATGCGAACTGGCCTTTTCCAGCTGGGGAAGAGGCGGGTATGGCGACGTATGGCTCGGGAAGAACAATGAGTGGATTTACCGTCATCTGCATCAGATGGAAGAGCGGATGATTGAGCTTGCAGACAGCATTGAAGAAGCTGGGGGGCTAACGCTCAGGGCATTAAATCAAGCTGCAAGGGAGCTCATGCTGGCGCAAAGCAGTGACTGGGCGTTTATTATGGATACACAAACGATGGTGGACTACGCGATCAAACGCACGAATAACCATATCGGCCGGTTTCAGCGAATTTATGATGATCTGCAGCGTGGAACGATGGATGAACAATGGTTGAATGAAGTGGAGGAGCGCGATTCCATCTTCCCGCATGTGGACTACAGGTCCTATCGTTCCAAGCCTCTGACTTGGCAGGGCAATAGGGAATCCATTTCTGCTTCCAGCAAACAGAAGGTACACACACGTATTATGATGTTATCGTGGGAGTTCCCTCCTAGAATAGTAGGCGGCTTGGCAAGACATGTCTTTGATATTTCACGCAAGCTGGTGGAGCAGGGAACGGAGGTTCATGTCATTAGCACGCATGTAAATGGCTACCCTGATTACGAGCTTAATCAAGGGGTTCATGTGCATCGGGTAAGGACATATCAGAACCAGGATATGGATTTCATGGACTGGGTATTCCAGCTGAATCTTGCAATAACCGACTATGCGAAAAGCTTAATTAACCATTATGGTCCATTTGACCTGATTCATGCTCATGATTGGATCGTCTGCCAAGCGGCGAAGACATTAAAGCATACCTTCGGTCTGCCGCTGGTTGCGACAATCCATGCGACGGAGCATGGACGCAATCAGGGGGTGCACAACGAGCAGCAGTACCGGATTCATGATTTGGAAGGGCAGCTGACTTACGAAGCTTGGCGTGTTATTGTGTGCAGCAAGCATATGGTCGAGGAGGTCAAACAGCTGTTCCGGCTGCCAGCTGATAAAATTGACATGATCCCGAACGGGGTTGAATCCGCCGTCATTCGGGTCAACCAGCCTGATCCTTTCTTGAAGGAACGCTATGCACTGCCAGAGGAGAAGATCATTCTATTCGTCGGGCGACTTGTTCGTGAGAAAGGTGTTCACGTGCTTCTTCAAAGTATCCCCGCTGTATTGGCCGCTTGTCCGGAAGCCAAGTTCGTTATAGGCGGTAAAGGGCCGATGCTGGAGGAGCTGCAGGAAATGGCATGGAATCTAGGCATTATGTCGAAGACTGCCTTTATTGGCTTCATCGATGATGAGATGAGGAACCAGCTGCTGAACATCTCTTCCGCTGCTGTATTCCCGAGTCTATATGAGCCGTTTGGAATCGTGGCAATCGAGGCGATGGCTGCTGGAACTCCGGTCATCGTATCTGGTGTCGGCGGCATGCAGGAGATTATTCAGCACGGAGAGGATGGTTTTACCGTTCTGCCTGGGGATGTCGGTTCTTTGTCTGCCCACCTGATTGCAATGCTGCAATTCGAAGATATGGCGCGTGCAATGGCTAAGAAGGCGTTCCAAAAGGTAAATACGATGTATAACTGGAATCAAATTGCGGAACAGACATCCGTTACCTACAACTATATGTTGAACAGACATACAGACCGTTTTCTATATAAGGAACTTGCCGCGACGCATGAAGTATAATTACCGCGTGGTTTACTTAAACGGCCTTCATCAATAAAAATAAAAAGGGCTGCTCAAAGTGTTTTTACTTTGAGGCAGTCCTTTTTGGCTGTGAGCAAAGCTGCATTGAACCGTTATCTATTATGAAGAAAGATAAAGTAATACTCCTGCTAGAATGGCAAGCAAGGTCGTATTGTTCATTTCTTATAGAATTCCAATTCCGCGGTATTGGCGAATCCAGTCGTCGTATAATACCGCAGATAACGATAAGCCGTGTCAGTATTGATCGATACCCTGTACCATTTGTAGTCAATAACGCCGCTGATGCTATATAGGGTGACGAAGTTTGTGCCGTCATTGGAGCCTTGGATGAACGCTCCGTTCATCCGGCCGGCAAACCCTGCTCTCGGATAAAACTTGACGCTGGCGATTGCCTGTTCGTTCCCCGCTCCAAGATCGATCCTAATCCAACCATTACCAGTCTTCGTGTCGGATGAAGTGGCCGTATCGCCGTCAAAAGCACGCCATCCGTTCTGGGCGGCATTGAATTTGTTATCCCAGGAGACGGACGAGGCGGTAACCATCGATTGCGTGAGCTGAACCTTCTCTTGAGGAATTAACTTGAGAGCTGCAAGCAAGCTTGCGCTAGCCGCATCGATCTCTTTCTGTGTTGCATTGGCATTGCCGTACACCGACTGCGCGTTCGACATTGCTGCCTGAAGCGCTGCTATGCTCACTAGCGAGTAAAACTCGGTGTCGGTCGCGGCCGCTTCCTGAAGCAGCAACGGGAGCAGCGATTTATCGTTCACCTTTTTGTAGAATTCCAGCTCCCCCACATTGGCGTTTCCGGTGTTCGGCGTATAATAACGCAGATAACGATAAGCCGAATCGGAATTGATAAATGCCGTATACCATTTGAGCTCACTGACGCCGCTGATGGCATACAGAGTGACGAAGTTTATGCCGTCATTGGAGCCTTGGATGAGCGCTCCGTTCATCCGGCCTTCAGACCCTGCTCTTGGATAAAACATGGCTTTACCGATTGCCTGCTCGTTCCCTGTCCCCAAATCGACCCTAACCCAACCATCGCCGGTCTTCGTATCGGGTGAAGTGGCCGTATCACCGTCAAAAGAGCGCCATCCGTTCTGGGCCACATTGAATTTGTTATCCCAGGAAATGGACGAAGCAGTCACCATCGATTGCGCGATCTGAACTTTCTCCACAGAGAGGTCAATTAACGGTACCAACGCAGCTTCCGCCTCGGCAAATTGAGCTGCAAGATCCGTTTTTTCGGCGCCCTGCACGGCCATCTCCGCTTTAATCCGCCCGACTTCCTTCTGATACAGGTAGTAGCTGCCTTTCGTGTAGTTCGCGGACGGTGGATTATTGCTTATGGTGATACGATCCAGGTTGAATGCCTGCGAAGCGCCTCCGATAAACACCCGCATCGCCTGGACGCCTGCCGTCAGCGTGACATTGTCATCCACGGTGTAGGTCTTCCAAGCGTCCGCTCCTCCGGTGCTTGGCAATGCGACGTCGCTTGTCGAATCTGAGCCGTTAAACGCAAACCGGATTGCGCCGCCCTCCGCCCCAGAGGCATACCGCACATTGATCCTGTAGGTTCCCGTAACAGGCACATACACGGAATACGTGAGCCATTCGCCATTATTCAAATCCGTCAGCGCATATCCGCCGGCGCCATCGGCCCCTATGTCTACGCCGTCCTTGCGGTATTCCCCGCCAGAGTTGCCGGTTGTTGCGTCATGATAGGTATGTCCTTCTCCGTCGATCGGGAAGTGATCATAATTCTCAGCTTCGATATTTGCAGGCAGTACATTCATGCTGTAAACGGGAAGGCCGTTCTTAAATCCGCTGATCGGGTCTCCGGCCATGAATGCCGGCCTTCGGAAGGTCAGGGCGCCCCAACCCGGCTGATCAAGGGTATGATAGCCGGCTTTCTCATAGCCGGAACCCGCAATCGCGGTATCTCTCCCTCTTTCCGTCCAGAGCGCCTCGTCCCCCAAGCCCATCCTGACTTGAAAATGAGCGACCGCCTGCTCGTAAACGGGTCTGCTTCCCGCAAAGTTTCCCCGGCTCACATTCGTGTTGGTTTCGAAATACGGGCTCACTTGTTTAGAAAACCATCTGCCCGTCCGGTCAAAGCGTTGGATAACGTTATCCGGCTCCCACGGCGTCAGCTGATCCGGGTAGGAGGCCACGTAGGACGTATTGTATTTCGACATGAATTCAAACCCTTTGAGCAGCCGGTTATCGAGCGAATTCCAAACGTCATAGCCCTGATTCCACGCCACTTCGGCGATTCCGGCCGCTGTGGCTAGTCCGAAGAAAGCATGCTGCTGGTCGCGTGAGCTTTCCTGGTTTTGTCCATTTTCCCAAATATAATTGGCTAACGTTCCGTTATAACCGAAATCCGGAATCGTTCCTTGCGAACCCCGGTAATTATACTGGTTGAAGTATCCATTCTCGAGGATCATCGATCCTGCCGGAGACGGACCCGAAGCATACGGCATATCGCCGGGCTTGTGCGGCTGTCCTGTAAAGTATCGCAGCGCCCTCTCATACATCGTCCGATTATCCAGAAAGACGCCCATTGTCAGCATCGCTCTCCAGGCGATCATGTCCTGGTTGCCGTGCCGGGATGAATCCCCGTTGTAAATTCGCCAGTAGAATGTACCGTTATCGGCACTAACGGAAGCGGGCACGCCTGTGCTGGAGTAGCCGGGATAAACGAGCATATCCTTAAACTTCTGCAAATCCGCAGAAGCCCAGCCGTCATACGTGCTCTTGATGATTTCGGCCGCTTCCGCCAGCTTCCAGGCGTATAGCCCGGCGTTTAACGGTCCTGTGCCTGCGGGGTCAACATTGGTCAGATTACTCCACGTATTAAAGATTTGAACCGCTTTGTCGGCGTGGCGCTTATCGCCTGTAATGGCCCACATCAATGCATTCTGGTAGGCGGCGGTTACATCCAACTCAAAGCTGCTGCCGTTGGTTCCTCCCCTTTGCACGTAAGTGATAGCGGGATTTCCGCGCACCGTATAATCATAACTTGATTTGTAATCGGCTTTCATGTCCTTGAACGAGGTAAGCCACGGATCAATTCCGGCTTCCACCATGTACTTCATCCGCTCCAGATCGGACTTTTTAAACAGCCCGCCCGGATGCACGAAGCCTGCATCGCTTTGCGGATCCGCTCCGCCGGAACCAAGCTCCTGAAAGGTGGCGTCCGTTTTCTCGACCGGCGTATTGACAGGGTCTAATCGCAGAATGAAGTTATAATTCCTGATGTAACGGTCAGGATTGGTATAGGACTGGTAAGAAACCGCTGTACTTTCCGCTAAACCGGGAACTCGCTTGAAGGTAGAGGCTGCTTTAAAACGGTCGGTTCCGTCATTCTGCCCCAGCTTGGCGACAAAATTGTTATCGGTTATGTAATAACCGGGCATGTTGACGGATTCGAAAGAAACGTAACCGCCGCCATTCGCCAAACCGGGTACGATCTTCCACTGCGCATCCTCCGCCGGAGTGACATTCGGGTCAATTCTAACGGAAAAATCAGCCGTATATCTGATATTCCGGTCGGGGAAATTATAGGATTGCAATCTGTTATACACGCTGTCCGTAACGCTCGATTCCGCATTTGCATCCGGCATGCCGTTTCCGGGCACGGCCACTGACGGGAATAATTGAAGCAGAAGGGCAAGAACTAAAATTGCCGCGCCTTTCCGTTTCGCAGTTCTGGTTAAAGAAGCTATCATTTTTCCTCATCCTCTCAATTGAAGCCATTTGTTAACACGTAAATGAATATGTAAAAGGACCCTCCTGCGTAACAGGAGGGTCCTTAGATGTCCCCGTCCTTCGGTAGCTGGCTGGCTCGCGGCTTCAAAAAAAACGCTGCGGTTACGCCCCTATAGCTTTGCGTCCCTGGCTTTCGCCAGGTTTGCCATTATCGGAACTTGTTGTCGAAATGTAATTTTATGCTAAATTTTTGTCGATTAATAGGACATATTTATCATATTAATCCGTTTCATAAATGTAAATAGTTCTTTTATGCTTAATTTGTAAAATGAGTGTGAGAGGCAAATGCGAAGGAAGAGGACTGAGAACGATCGGGGGAGTTGAAAAAAACTATGATTTCGTTACAATTAAAAGTAATAGTGATGATTAGGGTGCCGGTGGAATGATGAAATTAAAATTGGAATCACTTACAACTTTCATCGAGAGTTTTTATATGCGGAGTGCATCTTTTTCCGTATAAAACGAGCAGTAAAAAATCCGAAAAACAAAGGAGAAGATTTATGCACACGAAAAAAAAGTATCTGTCGCTATATTTTAGCAATCCATACTGTGCCTGTTTTTATTCACGACTTCATCTTCCGCCGCAACTGCCATGCAGTCTTATGTCAGCGCGATGCAGCCCGGATGTAACCTGAGCAATACGCTTGACGCGACGAGCGCCTACTAAACTTCATGGGGCAACCCGGTCGTCACACAGGCTTTTATACAGCCGATTACCGCTCAAGGCTTTAAAAGCATTCTAATTCCGGTGACCTGTATGCAGCATACTCGCTCTGCGCCGAGCTATACGGTCTATCCGGCATGTATGAACCTCGTACAGCAAATCGTCTACTGTTCACTGCAAGCCTTTCTTTATGTCATGATCAACATACACCACTACTCGTGTCAATGTGTCAATACTATGCCCACTAATCACTACGCCGTTCTTGCCTAATATAAGGCTGTATGCACGCAGATCGCCAATCCGTTCAAGAGCCATTCCAGCAATCTTATGTTCTAGAGCATTAATGAACAGTTCTTTGACGGTGTGTACGAAGCGACGTAGCTTTCGCTGCTCTATGAACTGAACACAGCCTTCTTCAATGTGGTAAGGGGAACCAGCGTAGGCAATGCCACCCGTCCTCTTGTACTGCCTACTCTGCATACGGTAGCAGGCGTATATGGAATATATTTAGCAGTCACAATTACACGGTATATTCGAATGGATCTTACGACGATTCATATATTACGGCTTGTGGCACTTCAGCGTGAATATCGCCGGTTACACGATGTTCGATCAAAGATCTATTTACAACATCGTGACGCATATTCACTGCGTCTATAACGCGTTTGTCTCGAAGGGGATTCCCGTCATCATCTGAGAATACGGACTGCTCCGCTGTGATTCCTGTGAAGGTGTGCCCAGCATGGCGTATATGCTGAATAATTTATCGAGTATTTTACACGGTATGTCCGCTCAATGGATCTTACTCATATATTGTGGGTCAACGGGTCAGCGTATCAACCGTACTACCAATCAGTGGCGCTATCCTTAACTTTACAATGTAATCATGCAAAGTGTGACTAGCCGTTCTTCCACCTCTATACCGATTTCGATATTCCTTCGAGCGGCTCTGCAGCCCAGGATGCCTTGCTTAACTTGAACCTGAACTGCAACAGCTTCTTCTCTCTCAAATACTTCTCCAATACTTTTGATATTCTTGTACGGCCTACACGCTGAGCGGCAGCGTACTGACCGTGAAAGCGAGTGCGCTTGCCAAGTTCGCTTCTAGCTCATTTGTGAAAACTGTATTGACGGCGATTTCGATTTTAGGATGGGGAAAAAACATTTTCGAAAAAATTTTTGCTTGGCTGGTGTGTCACCACCATAGCATATCTATTGATTCTGCTTCTATACATGCACCATTATGGTTCTCAATGGCAACCGGAATGGTATTTATTTTGGGGTATAATTAGTGTAATTATTTTATTAATCGTTTGGTTTACTAATAGCGTAACCAAAAAACCATAGTCATTTTAGGGACGACCATAACTATTATTAAGCTACATGCGCAATAAGCTTAAAGCCATTATTAGTACTGCCAGCAGAACGGCATAAGGGTTTGCTTTAGCGAATGCTAGCATTTGTCGTTTATATTTTCGCACAAGCAAGAAGGTTGCGATTCCAAGCATGATCAAGCATCCTACGCGGAGAGAATATTTTGTTATAAGAGGAACGATAGATTCGAAACGCTGGCCCAGTAATCTCCCGATTAATATGTAGGTAGTGACCCACAGCAGGGCACCCGTATGATTATAGATCAGGAAGGTACGGAATCGAATGCGGATAATTCCGGAAACATACCCTGTAAAATGGCGGAAGCCAGGGATGAAGTAACTGATAAGCAATATTTTATCGCCATACTTTTCAAACCACACCGTAATTTTCTCAATGCGGCCGGGATGCAGAAAGATGAACTTTCCATACTTGGCGAAGAAGGGGATACCCAGCTTCTGACCGATGAAATAAGTAGCCGTCGTTCCGATTGCGGCTCCGAGGAAAGCGTATAGGATCACGAATACGAGTTGGAATTGACCTAGAAAAGCCAAATATCCGGAGTAGGCCATGGCCAACTCGCCGGGGAATGGCGCAGCTAATGATTCGGAGAATAAGCCGAGAAACAACACTAAATAACCATGATGCTCAAATAAGCGATGAATCCATTCCATTTATCCTGCTCCTCAGCATAGCGGTTATGTGTTCTGCTGCAACTATAACGTAACCGCAGATGCTGCGAAATGGACGATGGGTTAGTTTGTTTCTGGACTTTGGTCGAGGCAGGGTCCAAGACCTGGTTAGTTCACCGCCACCATGCTATTGACTGTGCATATTCCATCTAGCGGCTTAACTAACAAGGTGAGAGCCGAGAATGTTGCGCTTACCGCTTCACCATATTCTTAATAATGAACCATACGTTGGCTGGGCGTTCGGCGAGCCTTCTTACGAAGTACGGATACCACTTTTGCCCATAGGGAATATAGCAGCGAACCTTGTAGCCCTCCCTGGCAAGCTGCTCCTGAAGCGGCATTCTTACGCCGTAAAGCATTTGGAACTCGAAGGTGCTAAGAGGGATTCGCTCCTGACTTACGAAGGATTTGACCCATTTAATGATATTCTCGTCGTGCGTGGCAACACCAGTGTAAACACCGCTGCGCAGTCGATAGGCGATGATTCGCTTGAAGTTCTCATCCACATCGCGAAGCTGCGGATAGGCAATCGTCCTCGGCTCCTTATAGGCTCCCTTCACAATCCGCAGGTTCGCACCTTCCGCGGTTAACTGGCGAATATCCTCTTCACTGCGATAGAGGTAGGCTTGGATGACTGTCCCTACATTCATTAATCCCTCCGCATGAATCCGCCTCATAATTTGAATGGTGGCATCCGTATAAGGGGAGTTTTCCATATCAATCCGCACGAAGTTTCCCAAAGACTTCGCATGAGCGACGATGCCATGAATATGGCTGTAGCCGGCTTCCGGGTCGATCGATACCCCCATTTGCGTGGGCTTCAACGAGACATTGGCATACAAGCCGGTTGTCCGGATATGATCAAGCAGCCGAAGATACTCCTTTTGGAACGAAGCGGCTTCGGACAAGTGACGGATGCCTTCTCCCAAATGGTCGAGCGTAGCGACGATTCCTTTGTTATTCAATACGCGTACCTGCTCCAATGCTTCCTCAAGCGATTCCCCGGCAACGAATTTACTCGCGCCGAGCTTTAATCCATATTTGAGAGCCATCGATTCGACAGCCCGATTCCCCGCAAGCGTAAGCAGTATAGAACGAAACAGCTTCGTACCCCAATCCATAGTAAACATCTCCTTCCTTCAATAATTACATCCATATGCCCTAAGCCACTAGGGTATGTAGAAACCAGCCCTTGCAAAGCAGTCATTGAAAAATGAATTTGCAGGTTCGGGGCATGTTTCGTGCTATTCTCGCTTAGAGTGTTGTAGAGTGACTATTCATCTCTTTGAACAATTCGTCAGAGGAGGACTGCTGTCATGCTGGAGGCGTACCGCAACGAACCCTTTACCGATTTTGCCGTTGGCCATCATAAACAAGCCTTTCAAGCTGCTTTATCCCAGGTTCAGTCTGAGCTTGGCAAGTCATACGGACCGATTATTGGAGGCAAATTGGTTGCAACCGAGCGTCAGGCGGCTTCTATTAATCCTGCGGCAACAAACCAGGTGATCGGCATTATAGGGCAGGCGGATCAAGTGCTCGCCGAAGAGGCGATTCAAACCGCTGCCCGGACTTTCGAATCATGGAAGAAGGTTCCGTCATCCGCTCGCTCCCGTTACCTCTATAAAGCAGCGGCGATTCTTCGCCGAAGGAAGCATGAGTTCTCCGCATGGATGGTGTATGAAGCGGGCAAGAGCTGGGTGGAAGCAGATGTGGATACGGCCGAGGCGATAGATTTCATGGAGTATTATGCAAGAGAAATGGATCGCCTATCCGAGCGCCAGCCGCTTACTCGCATTCCAGGCGAGGATAATGAGCTTACTTATATTCCGCTTGGCGTGGGAATTGTTATTCCGCCCTGGAACTTCCCGCTCGCGATTCTCGTCGGCATGACGACCTCTGCAATCGTCACAGGGAATACCGTCGTTCTGAAGCCGGCAAGTCCCACGCAGGTAATCGCAGCCAAGTTCGTAGAGCTGTTGGAGGAAGCAGGTTTGCCTGCTGGAGTCGTTAATTTCCTTCCTGGTCCAGGGAATGAAGTTGGCGATTACTTGGTGGATCATCCTTTAACGCGCTTTATCAGCTTCACGGGTTCACGTGAGGTGGGGCTGAGGATTAACGAAAGAGCGGCCAAGACGAATTCAGGGCAAAAATGGATCAAACGCGTCACAGCGGAAATGGGCGGCAAGGACACCATTATCGTGGACAGTGACTGTGATTTGGAGCTTGCTGCAGAAGCGATCACCTTATCGGCATTTGGTTTCTCCGGTCAGAAATGCTCGGCTTGCTCCCGCGCTATTATTCATGAGGATGTCTATGATGCGGTGCTGTCCAGAATTATTGACAGAACCAGCAGGCTTGTCGTCGGTCAGCCGACAGAAGCGTCCACTTATATGGGACCAGTCATTGATGACAAGGCATATGACAAAATCACCGCATACATTGAAATCGGCCGACAGGAAGGACGTATTGTTATTGGAGGGGAGAAGGGAGATCCGAAGGGTTACTTTATCGAGCCTACAGTGATCGCGGATGTTGCTCCAACGGCAACAATTGCGCAGGAGGAGATTTTCGGTCCTGTCTTGGCTGTCATAAAGGCGAGCTCCTTCGACGAGGCGATTTCCTTCGCGAATAACACGGAGTATGGCTTGACCGGCTCCGTTATTTCGCGCAGCAGAGAACGGCTCGAGCAGGCGCGCGAGCAGTTCCACGTGGGTAATCTTTATTTTAACCGCAAATGCACAGGCGCTTTGGTGGGGGTTCATCCGTTCGGCGGCTTTAATATGTCGGGTACCGATTCCAAGGCTGGCGGCCGTGATTATTTACTGCTGTTCATGCAAGCGAAGGTCGTGTCGGAACGGCTGTAGCCTTTACCTATGCTTGGATTTTTTCAAGAAAGGAAGAGAGAACGAGAACTGCTTGCAGGGCGTTCTCTCTTTGCCATATTTATCGAAGTGGAGCACAGCATTAATCTCTCCGCCCAGCACGATAATGATGCTTGATAGGTAGAGCCAAGTGAGGAGGACGATAACTCCGCCTATGCTGCCGTATGTTTTGGTATAGCTGTCAAAATGATTGACGTAGATCGAGAATAAGAGAGAGGTAATGATCCATCCGAACGTAGCGAATAACGCGCCGGGGATCACTTCTTTGAAGGATAGGCGCAAATTCGGGACGTACAGGTACAAGGACGCAAACACCGCGGCCATCACGCCGATCGGAATGGCATATTGCAAGGTACTCCAGAGGAGATCGATGTTACCAGGAAGCTGCGTCCAATGATACAGCATGTTTCCAATGACTCTACCGAAGATGAGCATAACGAGACTAAATACGATTACGAGCGCCAATACAGCAGTAAAGAACAGGGAAATCGCTTTGACTTTCCAGAAGGGGCGGCTTTCCTCGGCGTCGTAAGCTTTATTGAGTGCCTTGATGACGGCGCTAACGCCGCTCGAGGCGGACCACAACGTGACAAGCAGCCCGAAGGAGAGCAGGGAACCGCTGCGGGAAGCCTCAATTTCGATAAAAGCATCGGTAATCGTCTTCGCAGACAATTCCGGCATCACCAGTTGAATCCGGTCTATGATATCTTGAAGTGTCAGATTGGCGAAGCTAAGCACGGCAAGGATGAAGATTAGGAAGGGGAAAAAGGACAGAATCAAATAATAGGTAAGCTGTGCGCCCATCGCCGGAACCTCATCGTCTTGAAAGCGGCAGTATAAGCTCTGAGCAAAATTCAGAGCTCGTCGTCTCTTCGTAACGAGTATAGGTGGCATGACTACCTCCTAAAAGTTTTGTGATACACCCTTGAAATACTACATAGCGAGCAAAACTCGCTTCGGAAGCATAGGCTTAGTTTTGTGATACACCCATGAAATACTACATAAGCGAGCAAAACTCACTTCGAAGCATAAGCTTAGTTTTGTGATCTACTATTTACCCAGCGATTCTTTCTGTAAACCTATCGATAAGAAGAACCTTCTCAAAAAAGTCGCACTACTTCTAGGTTATATTTCCTAGATTTGTTTCTATAATACCCCGACCAAGGCTTCAGGCCAGTTCGGGACATAATCCTCGTTACTTCACAGGTTCTGATTTAATATCGTGATTAATCGTAATGATACCGAGTCTCTGCGGAGCAGAAATATCACCGCCCAGCCACAGTTCACCATTGCCGACCATAACACCCTGGTAGTTGACGAATAAGGTATCCTTTGATTGATCAGCTAGCGCTTTCTTAATCGGCTCCGTGAACAGCGTATCATACTGCTTCAGAAACTCTTCCCTGGTGGTAATCTTCAGCGCGCTGCCCTTACCGTTCACTCGCAAAGGAAACAGAATAAGGTCAGCAACGGCTTCTTTATCGCCGCTGGCAACAGCAGTCTTTAACTTATCAAACATCGCATTAAAAGCTTGTGGATCGGCGATGCCTGCAGCCTCGTAGGGATTCGTGTTATCCTTCACGTTGTCTTGATTGGCTGATGCTGGAGCAGCCGAGCCAGCTTGCTGCCCTGAGTTAGCCTTTAGAGCTGGAAGAATCGTTATTTGAACTACATCCGGCCGCGATAAGCAATCCGGTGGAGATAATTAATGCTGCCAGTAGACGACTGAATAGTATGGTGTAACGAGAAGCGCCGTTTAGTTTCAATGTTAGTCATCCTTTCTTATACATATGCTCTCATATTATTGACGAAAGGATGCAGGCGAATGTTTCAGATTTTGGAATTGGGAAGTATTGTTTGGTTTTGACAAACGAATCCCTGCTGGCTAACATGGAAGCATCTGAGAAATGCGTAAAGGAGCAATGCAACCATGGACGCCTCTATTGAACTCATTGTCCGATCAACCGAGATCGATGTAAATGGTCATGTGAATAACGCGAAGTACCTAGAATATCTCGAATGGGGACGGGAAGAGTGGTATGAGAAAGCCGGGCTGCCTTATGCCGTTTTTCTGGCTATGGGGATCCAAACGGTTACCGTCAACATTAATGTGAATTACCGCAAGGAATGCCGGCAAGGGGATAAGCTGACAGTACGAACAGCTCCGGAGAGGGCAGGAAGAACCAGCTATGTACTGAAGCAGGAGATTATCAATGAGCTCGGTGAGAGATGCGCAGATGCTAGTGTCACCTGTGTTACCATGGATGCGGCGGCACGCAAGAGCCGGGAGCTTCCTCCTGAGCTGCGCCAATGCTTTGCATAGCCTGATTCATCTTTTATTGTTCATTCAAAACATTTTTTGAGGCAACCCCCACAAAATCCCATATTCAACCGAATCCTCTTCATAATGAAACAATTACCAATTCGAAGAATGAGGAGTGGTTGGGTAATGAAAAAGTGGCTGTCGTTAATTATTATTGGTTCCTTGTTTCTATTCAGCAGCACGGCAATGGCTCATGGCGGCAAAGGTAAGGGTCATGAAGAGAGCCATGGGAAGAGTATGAAGGAATGTAAGGAGATACAGGGTTTGCTGAAAGCGCTTGAAAAAGTAAAGAATCCAAAAGCAAAAGCGGCGATACAAGCTAATATTGAAAAAATGCAGAAGAAATGCAAGAAGGAAAATGATGGAGAAGACCAAGTTTTAACTGATGCACAACGTGTTTCCGCAGACCAAACGGCACTGAAGATCGGTTTTGCCAGTGGGAATCGGACCGATTGGATAACAGGTGCTATCCAGCTGCCTGTTAAAGGGAAAAATGGTTCTGCGATTACTTGGAGCTCTAACAAACCGAATGTTATTTCGAATAATGGTCAAACTGTGAATCGGCCGCAATCGGCGGATGAAACCGTCGTGATGACGGCTAGCCTTCGATTTAACGATGCAGCGGGCAGCAAGACCTTTACATTAATTGTCAAAGCAGTACCAGCATCAATGACGGATGCGCAAAAGGTAGCCGCTGATTTGGCGGCGCTAAAAATACAATTCAACGGCACGGATACGGCCGACCATGTAACGCAGCCGTTACAAGCGCTTCCTGCCATCGGTGAAAACAATTCGACAATCAAATGGTTATCCGGCGCCCCGACGATTATTTCAAACGACGGGAAGACGGTTAATCGGCCGGCTTCCGGCAGTGGGGACGATATCGTCATGATGACGGCGATTGTCGTTAACAACACCGCCACTGAGACGAAAACGTTCCAGTTAACGGTTAAACAGCAGCTTACAGATGCACAGAAGGTCGCGAGCGACAAAACAGCCCTTGAGATTGATTTTGGCGGTTCGGATACGATAAGCCGCGTTACCCGGCCATTAGATCAATTGCCGACAAAGGGAGCGGAAGGATCGGTTATCGTATGGAACTCCAGCGCTCCGGCTATCCTCTCAGCCGACGGTAAAACGATTAATCGTCCTGCAGTTGGAGCCGGCGATATGCCGGTCGCTCTGACCGCTGTTATAACAAGCAATGGGTTATCGGATTTTAAAGTGTTCTTCCTGACGGTTAAACAGGAATTTACGAGCGCCGAGAAGCTGGCGGCCGACAAAGCGGAGCTGAATATCACTTTCGCAGATAAGGACTCCGCGGCTTCAGTCACCAAACCGATCGGACTTCCTGCGGCTGGGTATTACGGCAGCACGATTATCTGGTATTCGACTCTCCCGTCCGTCATTTCCGATAATGGAAAGGTCGTAAACCGTCCTGCTCATGGCAAAGGAGATATTACAGTAACGATGATGGGATATCTCAGCGTTAATGGAATCGGTGATCTAAAAACGTTCACGCTTACTGTGAAGCAGCTTCCATAGTTACTTGTTCCGGGTCTGTTCTTTGTCATTACTATGACGAGGAGCAGGCCTCTTTTTTAGTTTTCATTCCACTGTTCCGCAGCGGAAGGTTATAGTATATTTATTGAAAAAAGAATAAGGAGAACTCGTTTTGATAAAGAAAATTAAGGTAGCCATTGTTGGACTTAGCTTCGGAGCGTAGTTTATACCTGCCAGCGCAACGAGAATGTATTGAATAGAATCGGTGACCACTTTGATATTCCAATCCAATACGGTATGCAGCCATATGGCAGCATAAAGGGAATGACCGGTTCCGGACAAAAGACGGCGTAAGCCGTTTCTTCTTGTAGACGCGGTAACCAAATTGTTAACTGCCAAGGCATAAATTCAGGCTCCTTCGTAAAAGGTACATTTAGTTATTTTTACATTACATATAAGAAGGAAAGGGTGACCGATGATGGATTACCGGATCGAGAAGGATTCAATGGGGGAAATCGAAGTTCAAGCGGACCGGCTGTGGGGGGCGCAAACACAGAGAAGCCTGCAAAATTTCAGAATCGGCACAGAGAAAATGCCAACGGAGCTCATTACAGCATTTGCTTATTTGAAAAAAGCAGCTGCATTGGTTAATGAAAATCTCGGCAAGCTGGATGTCCGCAAAGCACAAGCAATCGCAGAAGCGGCAGATGAAGTCATTGCCGGACGCTGGAACGATCAGTTTCCGCTTGCGGTATGGCAAACCGGGAGCGGCACACAGTCCAACATGAACGTCAACGAAGTCATCGCCCGCAGAGCGGGGCAATTACTTCAGGCTGGAAGCAGCGGAGATGCTGCAGCTCCCACTATTCATCCCAATGATGATGTGAACCGTTCGCAAAGCTCAAACGATACGTTTCCGACTGCCATGCATATCGCGGCACTTATCGCTGTGGAAGACAGTGTGCTGCCGGCCATTGCACAGCTGAAACAAACGCTGCAGCGCAAAAGTGAGGAATTTTCCGATGTGATTAAGATTGGACGTACTCATCTGCAGGATGCGACACCGCTCACCCTTGGCCAAGAGATCAGCGGCTGGGTTCGAATGCTGGAGAAGGGTGAGCGCAACATTAAGAGCTCCAGCGAGGAGCTGCGCGAGCTTGCTATAGGAGGAACAGCGGTTGGTACGGGACTTAACGCTCCAAAGGACTTCGGTGATCTTGTTTCGGCATCTATAAGTAAGCTAACGGGCAAAACCTTTACAAGCGCGCCTAATAAATTTCATGCGCTGACGAGCCATGATGAGATTGTCTTCGTTCACGGTGCCTTCAAAGCTTTGGCAGCCGATCTGATGAAGATCGCCAATGACGTCCGCTGGCTGGCAAGCGGGCCGAGATGCGGCATTGGGGAGATCCGTATTCCGGAGAATGAACCTGGCAGCTCCATCATGCCTGGCAAAGTCAATCCTACGCAGTGCGAGGCGCTCACGATGGTGGTCTGTCAGGTAATGGGCAACGATGCGGCGATCGGCTTCGCTGCGAGCCAAGGTAATTTCGAGTTAAATGTGTTCAAGCCGGTGATTATCCATAACTTCTTGGAGTCTGCCCGGCTTCTAACCGATGCGATACGATCTTTCGACGAGCATTGTGCGGCAGGTATCGAAGCTGATAAAGATGCGATAGCTCGTTATTTAAGTGAATCACTCATGCTTGTCACAGCGCTTAATCCCCATATCGGTTACGAGAATGCGGCGACCATCGCTAAGACGGCTCATAAGGAAGGATTGACCTTGCGCGAAGCTGCCATCCGCAGCGGTCTCATAAGCGCAGAGAAGTTCGATGAAGTTGTACGGGCAGAAGAGATGATTTAACTCATTCCGTTGACCGCATTATGATCTCTACTGCATTTTGACGCCCATGATGTGCCTTTGCCAAGCGGGACTGCCGCTCACGATTGCAAATCGAAAGTGCAAAATTTTACATGCGTACGGGTCATTTATATCTCTCCCTTGCCATGGCATTCTTCACAATTTATGCGTAGGAAGGGAGGGCCGTCCCGCCGATAGACAGCGGTCAAACGCATACAAATAGCGGACCCTCAAAGCTGACAAGTAACGGCTATTTCCGACAAAATAGCTTTGCGTTCAAGCCCATTTTCAAGTATCATGGATAGAAAAGACAAGCTTGACTAAAGGAGCTATACACGCATGAATACGAAAACCAATCATTGTAAAATTGTAGACTGTACGATTCGTGACGGCGGACTCGTTAATAATTGGGACTTCAGCATCGAATTTGTTCAGCATTTGTATACGACCTTGAACGAAGCAGGCGTCGATTATATGGAAATCGGCTACAAGAACTCCCCGAAACTGCTTAAAGGTGCCGAGTCTGCTGGCCCATGGCGGTTTCTGGACGATGATTTCCTTCGCAAAGTTATTCCGCACAAGCTCAATACGAAGCTTTCGGCACTTGTCGATATCGGACGTGTCGATGAGAATGACATTCTGCCGCGCTCAGAGAGCCTGCTCGATTTGATCCGCGTTGCTTGCTACATCCAAGACGTGGAAAAAGCGCTTGAGCTCGTTAAAGTTTTCCATGATCGCGGTTACGAGACAACATTGAACATTATGGCGCTCTCCAGTGTTATGGAGAACCAGCTTATCGAAGCATTTGAGCTTATCGATGCAAGTGTTGTCGATGTTGTCTATGTTGTTGACTCTTACGGCAGCTTAGATCCAAATGACTTTAGCTACCTGGTTGGCAAGTTCCAAAAGTACCTGCCTAATAAGCGCCTAGGCGTGCACACGCATAACAACATGCAGCTTGCTTTCGCAAACACACTCATTTCCGCGGAGAAAGGCGTCGAGCTTCTTGATGCTTCCGTATACGGTATGGGACGCGCAGCAGGCAACTGCCCGACTGAGCTGCTGGCTGCCCATCTTAAGGGAACCAAATATAACGTCCGTCCTGTACTGGACATGATCGAGAAATATATGATTCCGCTTCGTGAGAAAGAAGAATGGGGCTATATTATCCCTTACATGATTACAGGTATGCTGGACGAGCATCCGCGTTCGGCTATGGCGCTTCGCGAATCTGATGACAAAGATAAAGCGGTCGATTTCTACGACAAGCTGACTACACCAGAGATTCTGCACAGCACCAAATAAACGTGAAATAACTGCTGCGAATAGAACAAACCCTTTGCCGACTTTTATGTCAGTAAAGGGTTTGTTTCTTAAGAAGTCATTAATTTGCCATTAGAAGGCCGATTTGCGATAATTCGTTTATACATAATAGTCAAGGGAGACCTAAGCATGGAGAACAAGGATAAGATGACGAAGACACTAGCTTTTATAGGTTCATATGCGGATGCCAAAGATTCTGGATTGTATGTTTGCAGCTATGATGAAGCCAGCGGAAGTATCGAGCTCATGGAGCAAGCTGCAGGACTGCAAAACCCGACTTTTCTAGATGTAAATGCCGATACTTTGAAGCTGTATGCGATTACAGAAGGCGTTGACGCCAATAATCAACGCTGCGGAGCGGCTGCTGCCTATACGATTGATCCTTCCAACGGGACATTGACCCTACTAAACAAAGAGAATACGGTTTCTGCACCTACCTGCCACATTACATTAGATCATTCAGGCAAAATGGTTATCGTATCCAGCTATCATGGCGGTATGATTGGCCTATCTCCATTATTAGAGGATGGACAAATTGGCGCGACAGCGGATATCCAGCTGCATAAGAGTTCCAGCGTGCCGCCTGTTCAGGCGCGTGCGCATTCCGTCTTTATAGACCGATTGAATCGGTATGCGGTTGCTTGTGATTTGGGCTTGGATCGCTTGTTTATCTACAAGCTAGAAGCGGAACACAACCGTTTAATTCCACATCGCGAGGTTCAGGTTGCAGCCGGGTCAGGACCGCGGCATTTTGCATTTCACCCTACACTTGCCTATGGTTATGTCATTCATGAGCTTAATGCTACGGTTACAGCATTCTCTTATGATGAGGAGAAGGGGGAGCTCGCTGAAATTCAGGTCATTTCTACGCTTCCGGATTCGTATAAAGGGGAAAATGGCTGCGCAGATATCCACATGTCACCTGATGGCCAATTCCTATACGGATCGAATCGGGGACATGACAGCATCGTCGTTTACGCGGTTGACCAAACAACAGGCAAGCTCACGGTTGTCGAATATGTCTCGACGCTAGGCGGGCATCCCCGCAACTTCGCGGTTTCGCCAGATGGACGCTTCGTGTTAGTTGCCAATCGCGATGGCAACAACATTGTAACGTTCACAAGAAATGAACATACAGGCAAGCTGCTGCCTACGGGAAGCGAATTGCATATATCGAAGCCGGTATGTATCAAATTCGCTGCTTTCCAGAGCTGATAAATAGAACAGGAAGAAAGAGCATGCGCTGTCATAGCGCATGCTCTTTCTTTCCTTCCACGATAATATTTGGTCTTCATTGCGGATGCGGGGCAAGGCAGTGCTTGTTAATCCGACCAAAAAGGTAAAGAGCTGGAAGGTAAGATTCGTGAGGCATCGAAAATTCTTCATCTTCGATATAAAGCAATTTTAGGAATAGTAGCCGCCAATCAATTATCCATCGATATAAAGCTCACAAGTGAACAGCTGGAGAACTAATATTTTGGTGAATATTGATTTGAAGTTATTGTCACGCTCTGGAAAAGCGGTTAAATTTATATAATCTACTTTCAGAATTTGATCCCGTTAGATCTGGCGGAGCAAAGACTCTTGGTTATTAAATAAAAGGAGTGAGCCGAAATGAGTGTTCAGGTGCAGCTTTCGAATATCGTTACGAAGCTTCAAGATCGCAGACCCCTTCAATCGTTAGCTCCTGCACGGGTATGGGACGCTTCGCTTGATGAGGCTATATCTTCCATGGCATTCCATCCAGAAGGCTCACATCTTGAAGCGAGCAAAGAAATGATCGCCTTAAAAGCAGGGCTTCATCTCTTAAATGACAGCTTGGACCTATCCCATTCCTACTCCCAACAGATTGAAGATGACGCAACGGGCTGCTACTGGCATGGGATTATGCACCGGATGGAAGGCGATTATTCTAACGCCAACTATTGGCTGCACAGCGCTGGATCCCATCCTGTGAAAAGCCTTCTAAATGCCCGGGTAGCCGATTGGCTGAATAATGGGATCAATCTGGGTGAGCTTCAGATTAATCCGATTCGGGAAACGCTTGTCCAGATGAAACGTCAAAGTGGTTGGAATCCGAATGCCTTCACTGAAATTATTAAGCAGCAAGAACGCGGTCAAGGCACCGAAGAAACCCGGGGTGCACTTGAGTATATCCAGCATATCGAAATGACAGAACTGCTGGCTTATACGCTCACCGCGGCACAACTTAAGGCCTAACAACAAAAGAGGCTGTTTCTCCTCCGGGCAGATGCTGCAAGCGCATCTGCCCGGAGTGGAAGCAGCCTTTTGTTAGATTCAGAAAAGCACGAACACAGTTCACCGATACGTCTATGTTTGTTTGATAAGACGTGAAGACTTCTCTTCAAGGCTGCCTTTGGCGGTCTGTGCCTGTATGGCTTCCCGTTTGCGGAACGGCCACCAATTCGCTTCGCCAATCAAGTTCGCTAGCGCAGGGACAACCAGCCCCATGAACACAGTGGAATACAGAACGAGCCCAATGACGATACCTGCTCCAATCTGAAGCAGTGTATTTACACCGGATAGCATAAGAGCGGCGAATGTGCCTCCCATAATGACGGCAGCCGAGATAATAACCCCGCCAGTCGTAGACATCGCTTTGGACATCGCGTAAGAAATTCCGCCTGGGCGATATTCTTCCTTGAAGCGCGCCATTAAGAATATGCTGTAGTCAACGCCGAGCGCAACGATGATAAGGAAGACGAAGAAGGAGGCGCTCCAGGATAGTCCCGGTTTTCCCGCGAGCTTAACGAAGATAAACTCGACAATTCCCATCGTGACTAAGTAGTTGAAGCCCAGTGAAAGCAGCACGTACAGCGGTGCAAGAATTGAGCGCAGCTGAATCATCAATACGATGAATATGCCGATTAGTACGAGTGAACCCGTTCTGACGAAGTCACTTCTTGAAATATCCTTCAGCTCTTCGATTTGAGCGCTTGTGCCGCTTACATAGACGTTAGGAGCTGCAATGGCCGAGCCATTCAAGCTTTCCTTAAGCGTTCTTCGCAGCTGGTCCACCGTTACGAGCGCTTCGGGAGAGTAGGGATTAACCGAGAGCACGATGTCCAGCTTCGCTGTCTTACCGTCCTTAGCTATATAGTAGTCTAAGGCTTGCTGAAGCTCTGGACTATCCAGAGCGGACTTCGGCAAATTCCAACCCGGAATTTGGCTGTCGCCGATCATCTCCTCGGCTCCCTTAACCGAGGCAAGACCTGTGGAAATATCCGTAAGTCCCTTGGAGCCATCCCTTAAACCGGTGGTCAGCTGGGATAAACCGCTCCCGAGTTTTGCCGTTCCATCAGCGGCCTGAGATTGACCCGCAGCTAATTGACCGAGACCGCCAGACACTTTAGCTACGGAAGGGTTAATTTGTTTGAAGCCTTGCGAAACGGCTGAAGCGCCTTTTGCCAGCTGACTTAAGCTGCCTTCTAAGCCTTGCTGCTTACCCAGCAATTGCTGCATGGTCGCATCGTCCTTCAGCTCGGGATGAGCTTTGAGAAGCTTCTGCAGATCGTCAGCCATTGAGGAGCTAAGCTGGGAGCTTTGTGAAAGGCCTCCGGCTACTTGCGCCGCACCTTTGGAGGCGGACTGCAGGCCGCCATAAATATGATCTAAGCCGTTCTTGGCTTCGGTTGTTCGGGAGGACATCGTACGCAAGCCGGCCGTCAGCTGGTTGATATCGCTTTGACCCTTCATGATCGAATCGCTGGCCGATATCAGCCCGCTTGAAATCTTATCAACGCCGTCATTCATCTGACCAAGTGCGTCAGAGGTCTTCGTTAGCTGGTTCGTTACAGTAAGATCAGCTAGTTGCTCCCCTAGCGGCCGAACGGCGCTGCGAACCTCTTTGACACCTTCAATCTTCGCCAAGCTGGCGCTTGCCGATTCTAATGCGGCTAATGCTTCAGGCGTCCGCATGGATTCCGCAGACGTGAGCGCGATTGATACCGGGAATACTTCACCGGAGCCAAAAGCATGCTCGACTTGACGGAAACCCTGCACCGAGCCAAAGCTGGGATTGATTTCAGCTAAATCATCGAATGAACGTTTGCCATGGAACAGCAAAGTTAAAGGGGCGAGCAGGATTACCGTAACGAGCAGTACAGTTACTGGGCGGCGTGAAGCAAGAGAGGCCATACCGCGCCATAGCTTTGATTCTCCATGGCCTTGGCCGCTCTTTACTTTGCTAGGCCAGAAGGTAGCTTTGCCAAAAATCATCAGCAATGCCGGTGTCAGTGTAAGTCCTGCGATCAGAGTTACGATAACGCCGATCGATACGCCTACAGCAGACTGATACAACCCGAACTTTGCGAATCCGATCATGAAGAAGGCAACGAACACAGTGCTGGCCGAGAAGGCGACAGTCTTGCCGACCGTGCGCATCGTACGTACGAGCGCTTCGACCTTATCATCTGTATGACTTAGCTCCTCGCGGAATCGCTGGATCAGCAAAATGCAATAATCGGTTCCGGCCCCGAACAGCACAGCGATGAGAAAGGACTCGGTAAAGGAAGAGACCGTCATGCCGTAATCGGTCGCGAGCGCGACGAGTCCCCGTGTGATAATCAGGGATATTCCGATCGTAAGAAGCGGTATGAAAGGTGCGATAGGGGAGCGGAAGACGACAAGAAGAATGATGAGAACAAGGCCTACAGTTAGAAGCTCTGTTTTTGCCAAGCCTTCCTCCGAGCTTTCTTGAAAATCCTTTCCGATTGGCGCGCTGCCGGTTAGAGTTACTTTACTGCCAGCGGGAGCCCCTTTGACATCATCTGCAAGCTTATCGACCGCTTCAAGCGTCATCGTATCGTTGTTGGTCCGCTCAAATCCAACGATGACCATCTCGGTCGTTCCGTCTTTACTGCGGAATTTCGTCGCGAGCTCTGGCGTCCCGTAGGCGGATTGAATGGACTTAAAGCCGTCTTTGCCGGTGAGAGCAGACAGCGCTTCGGCTTTGCCCTCCAGCCATTGATGATCCTGATCTGTTAATCCGGATTCACGGGAATAGACGATAATGGCGCTCGATTTGGTTGTCGTCTCCGGATCGATTCGGGCCATGATCTGTTTGGCTGCAACCGATTCAGAATCGGCTGGAATGAACTTCTGTTCGGTCTTCCTAACAACAGCCTGCAGGTCAGGCAAACCAAACATCGCGGCGACAGCGATAGCTAGCCAAACTGCCAGCACAACCCACCTCAGCCTGGCTAGACCGCGAATAAAACGTTCAGACATTGGTCGTTCCTCCTCTTTTTGACTTCTACGAATAGTTATAGCTGATTTGGAACAGCAAAGTCAATAATAATGTACTGGTGGTCATAATTATTTTTAATTGAAAATTGATTTCGATTTATATGTACTCGGGTTAACGTATTATTACATCGTGCAATATTTTCATTAAAAATGTACTAGTGGTCACATTTAATTTCACGAGTATGCTGTCCATATGTTACAATAAACAGCATAATAGAAGCGGAAAGAACGAAACGGTGGAGGAATAGACAGATGAAGCGCGAGCTGAAGAAGGAACAAACACGAATCCGGATCAAAGAAGCCGCGCTCTCGCTGCTTGCTGAGCAGGGCTACGAAACGACTACTATTGAACAGATTGCGAAGCTCTCGGGCATAGCTAAGGGGACTTTTTTTAACTATTTTGCATCGAAGGATGAACTGATCTGCGATCTGCAGGGTGTGTTTGTCATGAATGAAATTACGAAGCTCAAAGATAAGCCGGGACCGCTAATTCCGCGATTTCAGATGGTTGTCTTCTCACTAGTGCATCAGTTCCCGCTGAATAAATCGGTAACTCGCGCGCTGTTTCAGGCGATTTTCGGCAGCGGGCCAGCGCTGGAGAGGCATAACAAGTTGACCGGCGAGTTTATGGAAATGCTTATTCCGCTTATTGAGCAGGGGCAGGAGAGCGGGGAGCTGCGCAAGGACATGCCAGCGGAGATGATCGCCCAGCTTGCGCTCCAGACTTACTTCGGCGCACTTATCGTGTGGTCAATGGATGACCACAAAGAATCGATTGCCGACCAAATGGCGCTTACCTTTGATCTGTTCTTTAGAGGCATTGTTGTACAATAACGAGGCTAAGGATAGGGAATTGGGGAATTTATGGACTATACAGCGTTTAAACCGCGGTATGATTTAGGGGATGATGATCGTTAATGATTAAGGACTGATCATTTCCCCCCCTGAAGGTGAAATATTTCAGGAAAACGATACTCCAAAAGAGATGATGAAATCAATTCTAGGGAAAAATGAAAAACGCGGGAGTTTCCTTACCAAACTGAAGTGTCAAGACATCGCCGCCTAAAAGCCGCTTGAAGACATAAAAAACTCCCCATACGGCAAAGAAATTTATTCTTTACCATATGGGGATCGTTGCTTATTGTTATATAAGGGCCGCTTACAAGTAATTCTATCTCAGTGGGGCGAATCCGCTGATCTCGGATAATATCTCTTCCGTACGTACAAGCACTTCGTCTGTCATGACTACTTCGATTGCTTTAATATTCTCTTCGATTTGGGAAGGACGGCTGGAGCCAATGATGGCCGAGCTCACATTTGGCTGGCGCAGCACCCATGCAAGAGCGAATTGTGATAACGTCGTTCCCAACTCTACAGCCAACTCTTCAAGCTTAACCGTGCAAGCGAGCACATCCTCACGCAAATAGCTGTTAATGACACCATTTGTCTTGTCATTGGCCGCTCTGCTGTCTTGTGGGATGGCTTGCCCTGGTTTATACTTACCGGTCAACACACCTTGCGCCAGCGGCGAGAATACAACCAGCCCCAGTCCTTCCATCTCGCACTGCTTGACTACATTCTCTCTCTCAATATAACGTTCGAACATATTATAGATCGGTTGATTGGAGACCAGGGGACGCAAATTCAGATTTCTGCCTATTGAAGCCGCATCCGCAATTTGCTCTGCCGTCCACTCGCTGACGCCTGCATACAGTATTTTACCTTGTACCGTCAGATCATCAAGCGCACGAAGTGTTTCTTCGACAGGTGTATGATTATCAAAACGATGGCATTGGTACAAGTCGATGTAATCCGTGCCTAAGCGCTTCAAGCTGGCCTCGCACTGCTCCACAATATGTTTGCGGGATAAGCCTCTTTCATTCGGCCCTTCACCCTGCGGAAAGAAGAGCTTAGTTGCAACCACATAGCTGCTGCGTGGATATGCTTTTAGGGCGCTGCCCATTACTTTTTCTGCTCCGGCGTACGAATTGGACGTGTCGAAGAAATTGATGCCCAACTCATAGGCTTTGTGAATACAGGTCTGCGCCGTTTCCTCAGCCGTTACCGATCCGTAAGTCAGCCAACTTCCAAGGCCAAGTTCACTCACCTTAAGCCCGCTTTTTCCAAGTCTTCTGTAATTCATTTGACTCACTCCTTTTAAATTATAGCTTTCTCGTCATTCACCAAGGCATTGTGGCAATCAACGCTTCATGCCGATGAAACTGCGCGACCGCAATCAGCATCATTACCTTTCATCCAATTGCTCCTTCTGAATTCCAAGGAGACATATTGATCAATTACAGAATAAAGGTTAAAGTTAACTTTAAGTCAAGGGTCTGGTCGATTTTTTTTCAGGGAAGGCGGTTCATATGGAATATACAATTAAGCAAGTTTCTGAACGTATGCAATTACCCACATCAACACTGCGCTATTATGACAAGGAAGGATTGATGCCTTTATTAAAAAGAACCGAATACGGTACCCGAAAATATTCGGACACGGACATATGCTGGTTGGAATTAGTATGTTGTCTAAAAAACAGCGGAATGCCTCTTGATGAAATAAAGGCGTTCATGATGCTATGTTTGAAGGGAATGTCCACATGCGAGCAACGGAGAGAAATTCTTGAACAGCATAAATCAAATATACAAAGGCAAATCGATGTGCTGGACCGCAGCCTTGGCATGGTAAACTATAAATTGGAGCATTATAGTGAAGTAGGCATTTTTCATATCGATACCCAATAATATTTTCGCTCATGAAGAAACCGCTAAACACCTGAGATTCCAGGGTTTTAGCGGTTTTCTTTTAAACTAATGCGGTTCTAAACCAACTGATTTGAGTATGCTAAGAGGCTACCCAGCTGTATGCGCCAGCTTTGACCTTTGGGGGAACCGCGCGGCTCGTGCTTGCTAAGCCGCGCGTGGAGCTGCTCTTTATCTATTATTCTGCTGTGAGGCCTTGCCTAAAACCCAGGTAATTCACCATCTCCGCGGATGGCTGCAGCGTGATGCATGACGTTGGGATGAAAATAGCCAACAGCTTCGAAGGACTGTCCCCCCGCCGTAAGGCCTGTCAGGTCAATGCGAATATCCTCGCTTTCGTTAAACATGTGAAGCAAAGATGTTTGCGTGATGCCGTCAACATCTATGTACCAAAGCCGGTATCCCGTGTCCGTTACAACGACGAGCTGGGCGGCCGTAAAGGTAAGCTTAGTGGTAATTCCGTGATATATAATCGATAGTTCCTCCAGCAAATAGGTATCCAAATGCTTGAACCTCCTTCAGGGCCTTTTGCACCATTTCGATGACAATAAGGTCTTTATCGATTGTAATGTCGAATGAATCATTTTGCAACAAACACTCCTGCCCATAAATGCCAGACGGGGAACCGGAATTAATGGGGCATTATTGTGAAGGAAAAGTTTATGTAAACCATTATAAAGAGGCTAGACAAGTTGCTTGCAATGGTACAAACTAGTATTGATTAGGTCAATCGGGGAATAACTTCCATATGATAATCTTAAATTTGTTTTCGTGTAAAAAAAGGGGAATTTTGTGAATCCATTTCATGGTGTTAGCGTGTCTATATCACCTCTTGGTGATCGGGCGCTTTCGATCAGCGCGTCAGTCTCTGCAGAGAAGACCTTATGGCTAATTATGGCTGATTTGGCTCATCGAATTCGGGCGGCGAATCAAACGTGGATCATCGATGTGGTTCCGGCCTATGAGACGGTAACGGTCGTATATGACCCTCTTGCGCTGTTACAGACCAGGAATGGTGAGGGGATGAATGAGGAAGATGAAGTTCTTCCTTATGAGAAGGCAGCGGCCTATTTCCGTGCACTGCTTGTTTATTATACGGGAGACCTCAAGGTGAACGAGCCGCGGGTAGTTGACGTTCCCGTATGCTATGGGGGCGAGTATGGTCCAGATCTCAAGCAAGCAAGTAGAAGGGCAGGGATCAGCGAAGCAGATTTTGCCCTGCGGCATGCGGACGGCCATTATTTGGTTGCGATGATTGGGTTTATGCCAGGCTTCCCTTATTTAACCGGCCTGCCTCAGCAATTGTCTCAGCCTCGCAGAGCTTCACCGCGAAGTTCGGTTCCAGCAGGCTCTGTAGGTATCGCGGGCGGTCAAACCGGCATCTATCCGCTTACAGCACCAGGGGGATGGCAGCTCATCGGAAGAACACCGCTCCTTCTTTTTGATTCACAGCGGAGACCGCCTTCCCTGCTTCAAGCAGGTGATCGTCTACGATTCGTTCCGATTGATGCGGAGCGGATGGAGAAGTGGGGAGAGGCATAGATGGGCTTACTTATGAAGAAGCCGGGCTTATTCACGACGGTTCAAGACCTGGGTCGACCCGGATGGCGAAAGGATGGTATCCCCGAGGGCGGAGCCATGGACCGTTATGCGCTGCGGATGGCGAATATGCTCGTTGGCAATGAACAAGGGGCAGCCGGTCTGGAGCTGACACTGGTTGGTCCAGATATGACAGCAGAACGGGATCTGCTCATCGCGGTGTGCGGCGCCTACATGTCGCCGCTCATTGATGGTGAGGAGCTGCCGATGTGGCGGCCGGTATGGGTTGCCGCCGGCGCGCGCATCACGTTCGGCGCAGCGCTAAGCGGCTGCCGCGCGTATATCGCGGTCGCTGGCGGCATAGCCGCCATGCCGGCGCTGGGCAGCCGCAGCACGGACACACGCATACGCCTCGGCGGTGCGGGTGGACGCGCGCTGCAGGCAGGCGATGCGCTGCCCTGCGGCGGCGCATCGGCGCCGGCCGCCGCGCCTGCGCCTAGCGGCGCGGCGGCGGCATGGCCGCCCTGGGCGGCCGCTTGGCGCGCACAGCTCGCCGCGCGTGCCGCCGCGCAGCCCGAGGGCCGCCGCAGCTTCGCGGCCCCGGGCTGGTTCGCACCGCCGCTCGCCTATGGCGGCGGTGCCCACACCGGCATCCGGCTTCGCGTGATGCCGGGCGCCGAGTACGGGCGTTTCCGCGAAGCGGCCCGTACAGCGCTGGAGCAGGAGCGCTACCGCGTTGCTCCTGCATCCGACCGCATGGGGGTCCGCCTCGATGGCCCCCCGCTGCAAACCAGCGACAGCGCAGAACTGCTGTCGCACGGCGTCATCCCCGGCACGATTCAGGTGCCTGCCGGTGGAATGCCCATCATACTAGCCGCCGATTGTCAAACGACCGGCGGCTACCCCAAGATCGCGCATGTCATTACCGCAGACCTGCCGCTGCTTGCTCAGCTGAAGCCGGGTGATTCCGTCCGCTTCACTCTCGTGACGCATGCGGAGGCTCAACGGATTTACATTGACTTCGAGCAGCAAATGCGGATGGTGGCAGCCGCCATCTCCATCCGAAAGCCAAACCATAAATGACAGGAGCGCCGCGTGAACGTGATGACGAAACCGGGTAACGACGGAATTAACCGCTCGATCGATTTGAACTGTGATTTCGGAGAAGGCTTCGGTGCCTATACGTTCGGGCATGATGAAGCCCTTCTGGAATATGTCACATCAGTCAACATCGCCTGCGGCTTTCATGCGGGCGATCCGCATATGATTCGCGAAGCGGTTAGCCGCGCTGTTCATGCAGGAGTAGCCATTGGCGCTCATCCGGGATTGCCGGACCGGCTGGGCTTCGGTCGGCGCGAGATGGCGCTTAGCCCGTCTGAGGTTTATGATATCACGCTCTACCAGATCGGCGCGCTCGATGCTTTTGTAAGAGCTTCTGGCGGGAAGCTTAAGCATGTTAAGCCGCATGGCGCGCTTTATCATATGGCTGGTGGACAGCTCCCTATCGCTGAAGCCTTCATCCACGCCGTGAAGGCATTTGATTCACAGCTAATGATATATGGGCAGTCCGGCAGCTTGCTGCTTGCAGAAGCGCAGAAGCAGGGATTGACTAAAATATCAGAAGTTTTTGCCGATAGAGCTTATATAACAGGCGGACAGCTGGCACCTAGACGGTTACCAGGCGCTATCATATCAACACCTGAAGCTGCGGTTCAGCAGACGCTTTATATGCTGAAGCATGAAAGGGTCAAGACGCTGCAAGGTGATGATATCGAAGTCGTAGCTGAGACAGTTTGCCTCCATGGAGACGGTGAACATGCAGCAAAGTTCGCCTCCGCGCTGCGGAATGGACTTGAAGAAGCGGGTGTTCGGCTTCAACCGCCAAGCTAGCATACAGGAATGAATTGCGTATAAGCTAGCGACGTCATACGGCTTTCCTGCTGAAGGGGGGACACCATGTCAATTAACAGAGCGGAAAAAATTACGATATGGACGGCCTTTACCGCCATTATCAGCTTTATTTTATCGAGAATGTTTCATGCCCAGCTGTATCATCAGATACCGGAGAAGACCTACCTTTTCGTTCATTCCGGAGTAGAATTTCTAAGCTTTGCTGTCTGCTTTACTATGCTTGTGCTCGGATGGCTGTTTTTCCTGAAGTCACTTTCCAGACAGCGGCTGTATACCGCGGCTTTGTTTAGTGTTGTCGGTTTATTCGATATGCTGCACGCGCTCACGATGGACGGGATGCCTTTCTATCGATCTGTCGGAGATACGACGCTCTCCATACTGTTTGCTTCAACTGCCCAGGTGGTCGGCTCCGTGGGGCTGTTCTTGATTTTCCGTAAAAATGATAACCCGATATCGGCGAGCAAACGGCTTCCGGTTGTATCCGCTGCGCTTGGTATGGGCTTCGTATTGGCTGCCTTGTATTTCTCTCTTGCAGGGCCGCCTGCCCCGCATCTATTAACAGGCCAGCCGCTCCATTACTTTCGTTCTGCGATCGAGCTGATCATCGTGCTTGCTTATATGACTACGATTGGTACGATTATGTACCGCAACCGGAATGAACAACCGATGGCGCTGCTCACCATTGTACAGTCGCTCGTATTCTTCTTGATTGCTAATCTTCAATTTATCCTCAGCGACAATACGCATGATACAGATATGCTGCTAGGACATATTTATAAGCTGGCCGGCTATTATTTCTTAATGAAGGGTATTTATCTAGTTACAATTGAAGAGCCCTTCAAGGAACAAAAGCGTGCAGAATCCCGAATTAACTTCTTAGCTTTCCATGATGAGCTAACCGGTCTTGCCAATCGCCGCCTTTTAACGGAACGTCTTCAAATAGAGATGCAGCAAGCGAAGCAGCAAAGCAATCAACTCGCAATCTTCTTACTTGACATCGACCGCTTCAAAACGATCAATGATGCGCTTGGCCACTCCTTTGGCGACCAGATGCTGATGGCTGTATCCGATCGGCTTCGTGATGCGGTAGGCAAGCCGGATCGTTTATTCCGGATGGGCGGCGATGAATTTGTTGTGCTGCTGCCTGAAATCGCAAGCACTGATCAGGCGTCAGCACAGAAGCATGCAGAATCGTTAATGGGCCTGTTCGATGCTCCGTTTGTACTAGGTGAAGCCGAGTATCATATTACGATCAGCTTAGGGATTTCCTTTTATCCGCAGGATGGGGAGAGCGTCGACGTGCTGCTCAAGAACGCCGATACGGCCATGTACTGCGCCAAGGCCCATCGGAATGAATTTTCGAGCTATATACCAGAAATGAATATGAAAGCCCATGACAGGCTCCGTTTGGAAAGCGATTTGCGCCGTGCGCTTGAGCAAGAGCAGTTCATGCTCACTTACCAGCCGCTCGTTAATTTACAAAGCGGAAAGGTCGTTGGTGTCGAGGCGCTTGTCCGTTGGCATCATCCGCAGCGCGGGCTTCTGCCGCCAGGCGAGTTTATACCCTTGACGGAAGAAAACGGACTCATCCTGCCGCTTGGCGAATGGGTGCTCCGGGCAGCTTGCAAGCAGAACAAAGCTTGGCAGGATGCCGGTATGCCGCCAATGATGATGTCGGTTAACCTCTCGATGAGGCAATTCCGCCAGCATCAGCTAGCTGAGCGTATTCGGACTATTTTGGAGCAAACAGGCATGGAGCCCCGATATTTGGAATTGGAAATCACCGAAAGTATGACGAGCGATGTAGAGTTTGCTACTGAAACACTTGCCAGTTTGAAGAAGCTAGGGGTCCAGATCAGTATTGATGACTTTGGCACGGGCTACAGCTCGCTTGTCTACCTGAAGAAATTCCCGATTGATAAGCTGAAGATTGATCGTTCCTTCGTCAGTGAGTTATCGGAAAACGGCAGCGATGCTGCTATTGTCACAACGATAACCTCAATGGCGAAGCATTTGAAGATCAAGGTGACAGCCGAGGGCGTAGAAAATGATGACCAAATTCGTTTTCTTCGTGAACGTAATTGCGAAGAAGCGCAGGGGTTTTATTTTACGAAGCCGATTCCAGCCAATCTATTCGAGCATTGGTACAGACTGCGCAGTCAGACGGCATAATCGGTTAGAAGGGAGTCTTCCATGATGAAAGCAATCCAGCATACCGTATTTATATATGGGTCATTATTGCCGGATCATAGTAATCATCATGTGGTTTCGGAATCCATTCAGGCTTCAAGACCGGGACGAATTGCAGGCAGGCTCGTCGATTATGGACCTTATCCAGCGATGCTGCGCGATCAGGAGGCTTTCTTGAATAATTGCTCTGTTCGGGGATTATGGATTGATGTGGACGCACGCGGCTTGATACATATGGATGGTCTGGAAGGGTTTCTCGGAATTGAAGAGATTAATGATTATGAACGTGTATGGGTGACAGACCTGGAGGCGGCGGAGCAGAGCGGATGGGTGTACATTTGGGACACTCCGAGAAATTGCCCGCCAATCGAAGAAGATTATTGGCCTATATTCTTTGCCAGCAAAGCAGGACCTCTATAAGCTGCCTGAACCTAAAAGGGCTGTCTCTTTCGTGAAAACATACGAAGAGGCAGCCCTTTGTTTAATGGAAAAACTTGATCCATTCCAGGTCAAGCTTATGATTCGATTCTACAGAGACATGCTGAGCGTTTCCACCGGCACCTATCTCGCTTGAAGAGGCAGTCTGATTATTCAATTTTACATGGGAGACCGTATTCACAAGGCTAATCGTAAGAACGATACCTGCCGTCGTGTAAACACTAACCCGTTTGAGCCAGTGAATGAACGAAGTGCCGTCATCTCTGTGAATGCGTCGGCGTTTAATACTTTGTCTCCAGGCTAACGAAGCTGCGGTCAGAAGGATGACGAATACAACGGTCACAAGCTCGCTGCGGAACGAAATGGGAAGGGAATACAGATTCTGATAAGCATACAGCAGAGATCCTATCGTCAGTACCTGAATAGGCACCACAAGAGCAACCTCAGAGGCGCTGCGCCGTTTCGTCCGATTCGCCGGCTCATAAGCACGATTCGCTTGCAAATGAATGATCTCGAATAAGCGGGGAACGGAGAAGATGGCAATAGCGATTGCTGGAAGGCCAATCAAAAGTGCAAACAGCAGCGCATTTTCCCAAACAGCAAGCATATTGTAAGTGTTTAAATAGAGGAGAACGGTTAGTTTAGCTATGCCTAACAGCCCGATAAGAGCGAGCAGGAAGCCGTTCACCATAGCGGAGCGCCGCAGGCTTTTAATTGTTTTGCAGTAAGCAAGGCTGCCTGCCGCATGGCCGGCAAATAAGGCAACTAATAAAAACGATACAGCAAGTACCGCATTTAGAATGAGCGTGCTTTCAGACATGTTTTAATCCCCCGTTCAATCGATCTACACTTATTGTAACTGGCAGGGGTTGCGCCGATAATTGCCCGCAGTCTAGTTTGTAAGCCGGACTTAAGTCCAGCCCTAACCCCGCCCTGCAACCGACATGGATGTTGTCCAGTTTGTTCTATTGTATCACGATATAATTAGAGGAAGATTAAATTAAATAAGGATTTATATTTTTATAGATTTTTTAACAATGGGATAAAACCATTTGACTCCGGCTGGTGTCATCGTATCGGCAACCAAATGGGAAGCATAACCGATGATAGATACGGTCATCACGCCATCCACATGGAGTTGGTTTTGAAGGCCATATCCAATTGTTCCCCAGATCGGAATCGCCCATACCGTATGCGTCATTCCTCTGTGCTTGAGCCAAGGCGCCCAAGCGACGAATAAACCGAAGCCCATTAACCAATTCATCTTCCAATACCAGCCTGCCCCTATAATGGCGGCACCAACAACTGCTGACTAGAGCATTCCGGATGACGCCTTCCTTTGAAATAAAACCGATCAGGAACCCCATGACAGCCACTGAACTTAACGTTATATCCACATAGTCCCGCGCGAAATATAGATAGGTCATAATAGCAGCAAGCAGAATACCACCCCAAAGCAGAACCTCTCGGAGCAGTTTAGAAGCTTTCCCGATCTTACTGCTAAGCATACTTGTTCCATCGAGATCCGCGCTTAAGGCGGAGAAAGAAGCAATCGTGACGTATAAAGCAGCATTTTGGAAAGTAAATGGATAATAAGCAGCGGCAGCCACGCCGATAGCAGCCCCAATGGCCAAATGTGTAGAGCCTTTCAGAATAATTCCTCCTAAGAGTTATTTGCGCTTCTTCCCCGAATCTGCTACAAAGCAAGCAAAAAACTCACTTCGTAAGCATAAGCCAAGTTTTTTCGCTTCTTCCGCGAATATGCTCCCTAGCAAGAAAAAACTCACTTCGAAAGCATAAGCTGAGTTATTTGCGCTTCTTCCCAGAATCTACTACAAAGCAAGCAAAAAACTCACTTCGAAAGCATAAGCCAAGTTTTTTCGCTTCCCTTTAACGCAAACGCATGTTTGCTTGATGATTATACATACACATCCTCCATCTGATCAACTAAACGCGAGGATTTTCTTCAAAAGAAGCAAAAAGGCTCAATTCCGGAATGGAATTGAGCTTTTGAAGAACGGCATAAGCTGGTTCTTTGACCTTACCATGCCGATGTTGGTGCTTACAGGTCGCCCCAGTTCAAATTGGAGGATTTACTATAGTTAGTTACCTTTTGCTCAAAGAAGTCTGTTTTCATGCCGTTCATGTTGCTGAAGCTCTCAACCCATTTCATTGGGTGCTCAACAACCTCCGGATATAGAATTTCTAAATTAAGCTTCTTCAGACGTTCATTTGAGAGGAACTTAATGTATTGGTCGATAATTTCGTTCGTAATACCAGGAATTTGGTTGTTCGTAATGTATTGGCCCCACTCAATTTCATGCTCGACTGCTGTGCGCATCATTTGGCGAAGATCTTCAATCAATACAGGCGTGAACAAATCCGGGTTTTCTTTACGAACCTCACGGAAGATTCCTTGGAACAAAGCGAGATGCGTAAGCTCATCCCGTTGGATATATTTGATCTCGGAAACCGTACCGAGCATTTTGCCTTGGCGGCCCAGAGCATAGAAGAAGCTGAAGCCGCTGTAGAAGTAAATGCCTTCAAGAATGTAGTTCGCCATAATCGTCTTGATTAGATTTTGGGATGAAGGCTCAGCGATGAAATTTTCATACAAGTCCGTAATGAAACGATTCCGTTTCAGCAGATTCTTGTCTTCGCGCCATAGGTTATAGATTTGGTCCCGAACGTCAGCTTGACAAACGCTGTCGAGAATATAGGAGTAGGACTGGCTGTGTACCGCTTCCTGGAACGTATGCACGGTCAGGCAGAGATTAACCTCCGGTGCGGTGATATACTCATTTACGTTCGGCAGATTGGCTGTTTGAAGGGAATCAAGGAAGATAAGGAAGCTAATGATTTTATCGTAACTGTTGCGCTCGGAGAGCGACAGGTTTTTGTAGTCCTTCGCATCCTGGGAGAGAGGAATTTCCTCTGGAATCCAGAAGTTGTTCATCATGTTACGATACATTTTCGTAGCCCAGTCATATTTAACGTTATTCAATTCAATCAGGTTGGTCGTATTACCGCCGATCATGCGGCGTTTACCCCAGTCGCGGTCGCCGTCTTCATTAAATAATTTCTTTTTTTGTAATTCCATTGCAAAATGCCCTCCTAGTAATGCGTTCGTCGTGATTTTACTGATAACCGTTCTCAGGAAGAGGGGTGTAAAAACTGCAGCGCTTTACGCGCTGCAGCTTACACAATCCTCGACTTCTAAGCTTTTGTTGCGGCAGTAGTAGACGGTTTTTAGACCGTTCTCCCATGCAGCCATATACAGGTCCATAAATTCCTTGGCTGTGTAATCTGGCGTAATGTAGAGGTTAAAGGATTGTGCCTGATCGATATGGCGCTGACGGCGACCCGCGGCACGGATGCTCCAGTGCTGATCGATATGGTGAGCTTCTTTATAAAACCAGAACGTTTCATCGTTCAGATTCGGTGCTGTCTGCGGTATTACCGCGTTCTTCTTCTCTTCAACGAAGAATTTATTGAAGATCGGATCGATTCCAGCCGTCGAGCCGGCAATAAGTGAAGTGGATGCTGTTGGTGCGATTGCGAACATCCAAGCATTGCGGACGCCGTTTTCGGCTACATCCTTCTTCAGCTTTTGCCAATGAGCGCCTTCGTAACCACGTGAATCGAAAAACTCGCCTGTATGCCATTCACTGCCTTCGAATACGCGGTAAGCACCTTTTTCTTTGGCGATTTCCATCGATGCTTTAACCGCGCAGTAGCTGATCCACTCATACAGCTCATCGGCTTGTTCCAGATGCTCTTCGGATTCCCATGCGATTCCGTTAAGCGCGAGCCATTGATGATAACCGCTTGTCCCAAGACCGACAGCACGGTACTTCTGATTCGTGATCTCCGCTTGCGGGATTGGATAGTGGTTCAAGTCGATAACGTTATCCATCATCCGCATTTGGCAGGACACGACTTCCTCAATTTCCTCTCGGGTCCGTGTACGGCCAAGGTTGAGGGAGGACAAGTTGCAAACAACATAATCGCCGCTTTTCACCTGCGTAGTAATCATGCCGTCTTCATGAGTAGTCGACACATATTCGGTCGGGCTCATGTTTTGGCAAATTTCGGTACACAGATTGGAGCAGTAGATGAGGCCTTTATGTTTATTCGGGTTTGCACGGTTGACCGTATCCCGGAAGAAGACAAATGGTGTTCCCGTCTCGAACGAGCTTGTCAGAATACGCTTCATGATATCAATAGCCGGTACTTCATCACGGGAGAGTGTAGGGTGATTGATGCACTCTTCATAACGGCGTTCCCACTCTTCGCCCCATGAATCTTCAATCGCCCAGCCCATTGTTGTACGAACCTCATGAGGATCAAATAAATGCCAAGTATCACGTTCTTGTACTTTACGCATGAACAGATCAGGAATACAAACCCCTGGGAAAATATCATGAGCCTTCATACGATCGTCACCATTGTTTGTCTTCAGGTTCAGGAAGTCAAGAACGTCTTTATGCCAAACATCTAGGTAAACGGCAACAGCACCGGAGCGAACGCCGAGCTGATCAACCGCGATTGCCGTATTGTTATAGTTCTTAATCCACGGAACGACACCGCCTGCAACACCTTTAAAACCACGGATGTTGGAGCCTCGGCTGCGTACTTTACCGATGTAGATCCCCATTCCTCCGCCGAATTTTGATACTTGAGCGAAGCTGGAATCAACGTTATAAATACCCCAGAGATTATCTGGAACGGTATCAATAAAGCAGCTGGACAGCTGGTGGAACGGTTTGCGTGCATTTGCAAGAGTTGGCGTAGCTACAGTCATTTGCAGACGGCTCAGTACATCATAAAACTTGCGCGCCCAACCGAGCTTGTCTTCTTCTTTCATGGCCAGATGCATCGCAACGCCCATGAACAGCTCTTGCGGAAGCTCAAGCACGTCACCGTTGAAGCTCTTAATCAGGTAACGGTCAGAAAGTGTTTTCAATCCGATATAGTTGAAGAGGTAATCACGTTCTGGAGCAATATAATTGCCCAGCTCGCGAATTTCATCGCGTGAGTAATGCTCTAGTATGTATTTGCCATACAAGCCTTTATCAGTCAAATACGTGATGAGAGAGTAAAAATCACCGTAGCCGAAGTAACCGTATTTGCGGTTTATTGCGGATTCTTTATAGAGATCGTACACAAGCAGCTTAGCTGCAACGTATTGCCAATTTGGCTGTTCGATGCTGGTTTTTTCTACGGCTACTTGGGTGAGTGTACGTTGAATTTCTTTGGTTGTAATGTTGTTGCGGAAGTATGGCAGCAAGGCCGTTTCAAGCTCGAGGGGATCGCAGTCGTTATAGCCGACACACGAGAAATCTATAACTTTCTTAAGCTTAGAGAAAATAAGTTCTTCCTTCTGACCATTCCTCTTAATAATATCCACGAGTAGAGCCACTCCTTGTCGAAGGCTGTCGTCTGACAAGCCGTAATACACAATATGTTGATGACACTTACCTAAATTACACCAATATATAGTGTCTGTCAAGGCATATCATTCGACATTCAATTGGTAGATTGAGGGCTGCATGAGGTGTGAAAATACGATGAAAACGTATAGGTATGGGCTGTTGGGACGAATAGTAATGCTCTCTTGCAGGGAAAGGAATTGGGATATAAAAGTAGGTTTCTCAAAAAAGTTCTTTATATTGTAATTGGTATATGGGTAATCATTTTAGTAAACTTAGGCTTGAGATTATCGTTATGGGAAATATCATATTGCGGATTGCACAGTATGCAATCGCTTTGACAGGTGTATGAATTGGAGAGGGAGTGTCACAACCTTATTATGATGCCTATCTATCGAATAATAGTTAGCCGAATACGATTGCTGCCTTTAATAGGAGCATGTGCAATGCTGCTTGCTGTATTAGCAGGCAATCCGGGTGTTGCGAGCGCACATGCGGAATTAGAAAGCTCAGTCCCAGAAGCTAATGCGCAAATGGACAGCAGTCCGGCGGGGATTGAATTGAACTTTAACGAAGCGATTGAAGCCAAGCTTGGATCGCTGGAGGTATTGGATAACAAATCCCATTCCGTTACGAAGAATGAACCAGTCGTTAGCAACAGCAATCAGACGCTTAAGCTTGCGCTGCCAAAGCTGGATGAAGGGCTGTATACCGTTTCTTATTCCATTATCTCTGCTGACGGCCATCCGGTCAGCGGGTCCTATCTGTTTGTAGTGGGCAATCCCCCGGAAGGGATTGACGCATCGGCATTCAATCCGCATCAGGAGCTTGGGCATGAAGGCCATACGGCTTCGACCCAGCTCACAACCAATCAATTCATCATCTATGCGGTGCGGATTCTTTACTACGCTTCCCTGCTGCTGGCAGCGGGGTTGATGTTCTGGTCCTTGGTTGAGCGAAATCGAAGCGAAGCTATTACGGAGATTCTGCGAAAACATGAATTGACAGTCGTACGGGTACTGCTCGTAAGCGCGCTTCTATATGTGTTCGTCCATGCGCGCGAGATCATGTCCGGTTACGCTGGCAATGAATACAACAAGCTGTTCTTCGCTACTTCTGTAGGACGCGAATGGATTGCGCTGCTGCTGCTTGCCGTTATCGGGTTTGTCGCGATTCGTCTAGGTAAGATCGTTAAATTGATCTGGGCTGCAGCATTGCTGGCGGTGGAGAGCTGGAGCGGGCATGCTGTCGTTTTCAAGCCTGAGGCAGCAACAGTGGCGTTAGACTATATTCACCTTGCAGCTTCATCCATCTGGGTGGGTGGCTTCGTACTGCTATTGTTATTATGGGTTATAGATAGAAAAGAAGCGGGAAGATTCACGGCCCAGTTTTCCCGTGCCGCCTTGTTCTCGTTAGCAGCTCTTGTGCTCAGCGGTGCAGCCATGACGCTTCTATTCCTGCCTTCCCTCAACTATTTGCTCTATACGTCATGGGGCATATTGCTGCTGGTGAAAATAGGACTTGCCCTATTGGTGATCATTGTTGGCGGACTGCTGCATCTGCGGGTTCGCCGCGGAGATCTTCCTACAATTGCCTTGCTTAGGATGGATGCAACACTTATGGCGCTCATTATTATCATTGCGGCGCTCTTCACCTATATAAGTCCGTTGCCGGTTAATGAGCCGGTCACGTATCACAAAATGGGCGAGGATATGCATTTCTCTCTGCGGATAACGCCAAATAAACCGGGCGTGAATCAATTTACAGTTAAGGTTTGGCTGCCAGATAAGGTTGGAGCGCCGAAGTCAGTTGTGCTTCGTCTGCATTCGGATGACCGTAAGGAGCTGGGTCCAATCGACATTCCGATTCAACCGTATGAAGATACGGAAATTACGACTTTCGATGGCTATGTGAAAGCTGCATATAGAGCCGAGGGGCCTTATATTCCTTTCGCAGGACACTGGACGGCTGAAGTCCGCGTTATGAATAAGAATGATGATGAGAAGGTGGAGCGCTACCAATTCCGTAATTATTGATCCCGACCCTTGTTAATCGGGTCAAGACCCCCGCCTCTATAGGCGGGCTTTGAATCAGGTGGAGTAGAGTCTCCACCCTGATTCCCCGATGTTTAGCCGGATGGGCTTAAGAGAGTTCACTGCTGAAAGGGGGGAACGGTTTGCCGTATAAACGGATAAAATGGCTGATCATGTGGACGCCGACTGTGACGATCGCGCTGTGGGAATACATTAGACATACTTTTTTGTTACCGTATATATCCATGGATTTGGGGAATGCGCTTGCCCCGGTTATCGTCTTGACCGTAACCGTAACCCTCGTATATAAACTGTTTCAGCTGCTCGAGCAAACGAGTGATTCCCTTGAGCGGGAACGGCTTGCGAAAGCAGCCTTTGTGGAACGGGAGCAGCTGGCCAGAGAGCTGCATGACGGCATTTCGCAATCGTTATTTCTATTATCCGTCAAGCTCGACAAGCTCGAGCATGCCGAGGACCAGGAAAGCGTTCAAGCGACCGCTCAGCAAATTCGCAAAACAGTCAAGCATGTTTATGACGATGTAAGGCAGTCAATAGCGGGCTTGCGCAGTGATCCATCGCTGACAGAGGTGCAGTGGATGCAAGCCGTAGAGGATAAGGCTGGGGAGCTGAGGCTCGGAGGCTTGCAGGTGGAGCTGGACTGGCGGCTGACCGACAGCTATTTAACGAGTAAAGAAAAGATTGAGCTGCTTGCGATCGTACGTGAAGCGATGCTGAATGCGCAAAAGCATTCGCAAGCCAATCATCTTGTTGTATGTGCACATCAAGCAGAAGGATCAAGTGACGGCGGGTTCTGGTGCACCATTACCGATGATGGTATTGGAGTGGATGATCTGGCACTAGAAGCCAAAGGCCGCTATGGTGTCCGGATGATGCGTGATCGTGCGAATGCAATGGGTTGGCAGTTTGACCTGCATCGTAAGGAGAATCATTCTAATGGTGAGATTGAGGGTACCATTGTGGCTGTGACGAAAGGGGTCCAAACGTAATGATTATTCCTTCTTCGCCTATTCGTGTACTGCTGGCTGACGATCATCCGCATGGCCGGGAAGGGATGCGTGAAATTGTTAGCATGGATGCTTCCTTCGAGATTATTGGCGAGGCGGTAAACGGGGAACAAGCAACAGTCATGGCTGCGGAGCTAAGCCCTCACTTGATTCTTATGGATATTAACATGCCCGTAATGAATGGAATGGAAGCCACACAGATGATTAAAGCCCTTGATCCGCAAATTAAGATCATTATGGTAACGGTCTCGGATGATATCGCCGACTTATTCGAAGCAATCAAACGAGGAGCTCAAGGCTATTTGCTTAAAAACCTGTCTCCATCTGCTTGGTTGGAATATTTGCGTGCGGTAGCTGTAGACGAGGCGCCCTTGTCTAAGGAGCTGGCTTTTCAAATGCTGCAGGAGTTCAATAATGGAAGCGGGGAGCAAGCTGGTCAATTCGATAAACGGATAGGGAAGCGGAATACGGCTGCAGCAAGCACTGCCGCGGGCAATGATCGACACAATCGCCTTGACGTACCACGGCTTGGAGTTGACCCTGGGAAAACGCCGCTCACACAGCGTGAACGCGAAATTTTGGAGCAGGTGGCCGCAGGCCATTCGAACCGTATCATTGCTGAAGCCTTTCATATTTCGGAGCATACGGTGAAAAATCATCTGAAGAACATTTTGCAAAAGCTCCATCTCGATAACCGCGTACAGCTGGCAAGGTATGCGATGGAGAAGGGATTGGGTCGGGTTAAAGCGAGCCCTCACATTTTGGACACAAGTATATAGCCCTTAGGAGTCATGGCAGACACCTTCGATCAGGTTATACTTGCCATTATGAGAGTAGATTGAGAGGGGTATTTGTAAATGAACAAAAAGAAAAAATGGTCCGTCCTGTGTATGACAGTATTATCACTATTCTTGTTTGCTGGCATAGCAAGCGCGCATGTAACGGTTCAACCAAAAGAAACGACGCAAGGCAGCTATGAGGTGTTCACCGTTCGTGTTCCGAGTGAGTCCGAGAATGTAACGACGACAAGCATTAAAGTAACCGTACCCGCTGGGGTTAAAGTAAGCCGCGTACAACCGAAAGCAGGCTGGAAATATGAGCTTGAGAAAGGCAGTGACGGCGGAATTACGTCGATTACATGGACAACTGAAGGCTCAGGCCTTAGCCAAACGGAATTCGATGAATTCCGCATATCAGGCAAAGTAGCAGATGATGCGAAGGAGCTTGCATGGAAAGCTTACCAGACGTACAGCGATAAAAGCGTTGTAGAGTGGACTGGTGCTCCCGATGCTGATCATCCGGCATCCGTAACAACTGTCATAGCTGGCACTGGTGAGGGTGATGGCCATGGCGCTGCTGCAGCTGCACCGGAAGCGTCAACGGAAGCAGCAACGGATAGCGCCGCTAGCAGCGACAAGCTTCCGCTCGTACTTTCCATCATTGCAGTTGTATTGGGTGCTGCCGCATTGGCAGCTGCGCTTACCCGCAAGAAACGCTAAACGACTTAACGGAAGGCCATTCTGAGAGCGAGAACTCAGAGTGGCTTTTTTATCAGAGTGGTTTTTTTAAATATAAGAACATAAATGTTTCGCTTCCATTCCTTTCTGATATTTATAAGGGAAGAAACTTGGCTTCCTGCCAAAGGACGGCGTGAGCCGGTTCTTCTTAAACTATCAGACAGAAAGTATAAAATTTCGTTATCCTTTGCTGATATTTCTCCGGAATGAAACGCAGAGCGCCGTCAAAGGACGGCGCCAGCCGTTTCACCTTATTTATCTGAAAAAATGAGAAAAACGATACAAATGGAGCTTTTTATTAAAAAAATGCCATTTTTCAGCGTCAAAGCTTGCGAACTGGCCAGTTAATTATTTATAATAATAGTCATATACGCAAAGCGATGAGGAAGATAAGTACGCAGTGCTTTTTTACAGGGAGAAGATGCCGTAGATTGAGAGCGTCTTTAGAAAATCAGGCTGTCGAAGTTCACTTCCGAGCAGGCTCTTGAAGACAAGCTTTGTTTCGAAGCTTGGGGTAGGGAGTTCCGGTCATCCGGCCGATATCCGGAACATGAGGAATTACGGGAAAGTAACGTCGTAATTCGAATTAGGGTGGTAACACGGTTCTTTCGTCCCTTTCGGGGAGAAAGGCCTTTTTTTATTTATAGAGAAGGGAATGGATGGAATGAAAGAACGATTAGAAGCACTGCGGACAGAGGCGCTGCAGGAGCTGCAGCAAGTAGAGAACCCGCAGCAATTGAATGATCTTCGAATTAAATATTTAGGCAAGAAAGGTGCACTGACGGAGATTTTACGCGGGATGGGCGCACTTAGCGCAGAAGAACGTCCGGTTATCGGTCAAGTTGGTAATGATGTACGGGCTGCGATCGAAGAGGTAATCGAAGTGAAGCAGTCCGCATTCCAGCAGGCTGAAACGCATAACCGTCTTCGTGCGGAGACGATCGATATTACATTACCGGGAAAGCAGCTGCCGATTGGGGCTGTACATTCGCTCAATAAAGTCACTCAGGAAATCGAAGATATCTTTATCGGACTTGGCTACACGGTTGCGGAAGGACCTGAAGTAGAGACGGATTACTTCAATTTTGAAGCCTTGAATTTGCCGAAGGATCATCCCGCGCGCGATATGCAGGATTCGTTCTATATTACAGATGATATTCTGATGCGTACGCATACTTCCCCGGTTCAAATTCGCACGATGAAGGCGATGAACGGCAAGCCGGTAAAAGTCATTTGCCCAGGTAAAGTATACCGCCGCGATGATGACGATGCGACGCATTCCTTCCAATTCAATCAGATCGAAGGGCTGGTCGTTGGACCGAACATTCGAATGAGCGATCTGAAAGGTACGCTATTGCAATTCGTACAGCTCATGTTCGGCAGCCAAGCGCAAATTCGGCTTGCGTCCAAGCTTCTTCCCGTTTACGGAACCGAGCGCCGAAGTGGATGTGACCTGCGCGCAATGCGGCGGTTCAGGCTGCAGGATGTGTAAACAAACCGGATGGCTGGAAATTCTCGGCTGCGGTATGGTCCATCCTCGCGTGCTTGAAATGGGCGGCTACGATCCCAAAGAAGTGAGCGGATTTGCTTTTGGCATGGGTGTAGAGCGTATTGCACTGCTTAAATACGGCATTGACGATATTCGTCATTTCTATACGAACGATCTGCGCTTCCTAAGCCAGTTTGTCCGAATGTAGAAGGAGGCAAAGACAATGAATGTTTCTTATAAATGGTTGAGTGAATATATGGATTTGAACGGTTACACTGGGGACCAGCTGGCAGAGCTTATGACTAGCGGCGGTATCGAAATTGATGTTGTTGAATCACGTAATAAAGGGGTAACCGGCGTTGTGGTCGGCCATGTATTAACACGCGAGAAGCATCCTGATGCGGATAAACTGAGCGTATGTACAGTGGATGTTGGCGAGAGCGAGCCGCTGCAAATCGTTTGCGGCGCAAAGAATGTCGCTGCCGGATTGCTTGTTCCGGTTGCTGTCATTGGCGCGAAGCTGCCTGGTGACTTTGCAATTAAACGCGCGAAGCTTCGCGGCGTTGAATCGCAAGGGATGATTTGCTCGGCTAAAGAGCTTGGGATTAATGACAAGCTTCTGCCTAAGGAGCAGCAAGAAGGCATTCTGGTGCTTCCCGAAGGCACGCCAATAGGTAAATCCATTCTGGACGTGCTCGCAATTGATGATGAGGTGCTGGAGCTGGATTTGACACCGAACCGCTCGGATTGTCTGAGCATGCTTGGCGTTGCTTATGAGGTTGCGGCACTAACGGGCCGCCCTGTAAAGCTTCCAGCTAATCAGGTCAATGATTCTGCAGAGCAGGCTTCCGCGCATGTTTCTGTCCGCATTGAAGCCAAAGATCAGTGTACGCATTATGCGGCGCGTTATATTAAAGGCGTCAAGGTAGGTCCTGCACCGCAATGGATGCAGAATCGCCTGATCGCTGCCGGCATTCGTCCGATCAACAATGTCGTTGATATTACGAACTTTGTACTGCTTGAGTACGGTCAACCGCTTCATGCTTTCGACGCCGATCAAGTAGCGGGCGGACGTATCGTCGTTCGACTTGCAAATGAAGGTGAAACGATGCTGACGCTGGATGGTCAAGAGCGTAAGCTTGAACCGAATATGCTTGTTATTACCGATGGAGTACAACCGATTGCCCTTGCCGGTGTGATGGGCGGTGCAAACTCGGAGGTTACGGATTCCACCGTTAATATTTTGCTGGAGTCAGCACGCTTTGACGGTGCTACAGTGCGTAAAACATCCCGACAAGTAGGATTGCGCTCTGAATCGAGCATCCGGTTCGAGAAGGGTGTTGACCCGGCCCGCGTTGTACCTGCGCTTAATCGCGCTGCTTCCTTGCTTGCAAGCTATGCAGATGGACATGTGCTCAGTGGAGTTATTGAGGAGATCGCGGCGGTACAAGAGGCTGCTGCTGTGAAGGTGCCACTGGATAAAATTAACCGTTACCTTGGAACGGAGCTCTCCAAGCTGGAAGTTGAAACGATCTTTGGACGGCTGCAGTTCCCGTTTGAATTGTCGATCGATGAGGTATTTACCGTGAAGGTGCCTTCCAGACGCGGAGATATTACGAGAGATGTGGATTTGATTGAGGAAGTCGCACGTTTATACGGCTACGATAACATCCCTACGACATCGATTGAGGGCGCGGCAACTGCTGGTGCGCTTACAAAGCCTCAAGCCATTCGCCGCGGGCTGCGCAACCGTCTGACAGATGCCGGTCTGCATGAAGTTATTAACTACTCCTTCACGCATCCTGACCGGACGAAGCTGTTCCCGGCGCTGGCTGATGCTTCGGTGCTGCCTGTTCGTCTTGCCCTGCCGATGAGTGAGGACCGCAGCGTACTGCGCACAAGCTTACTCCCGCAATTGCTTGAAACAGCTGCTTATAACCGCAATCGTAAAAATGATGATGTTGCGATTTTTGAAATCGGCAGCGTCTTCCATACAGATGAAGAGGAATTAACACGTTTGCCGCATGAGAAGCATCGTCTTGCGGTGCTGTTGACAGGCAATCGGATTGCCGCCGGCTGGAACCGCAAAGCGGAAGCAGTCGATTTCTATGATGTTAAAGGGATTTTGGAGACGATAGCGGATCTGCTTGGAGTGAGTAATTCACTGCACTTTGCAGCTGCTCAGCCTGAGCATATGCATCCAGGTCGTACCGCAGCTGTTCAAATCGATACGGAGCGCGGACGCGAAACGATTGGCTATATCGGCCAAGTGCATCCAACTGTTCAGATCGAGAATGATTTGAATGATGTCTATGTGCTGGAGATCGAGCTTGAACCTTTGTACGATGCGGCTGATTTTCAAATTGAGTATCAAACTTTGCCTCGTTATCCAGCTATTCAGCGGGACATCGCTGTTGTGATTGGGCAGGAGGTTGAGGCAGGCAAGCTGCTTGACTCGGTAAGAGAGACTGCAGGCGAGCTGCTGGAGTCTGTTCACGTGTTCGATATTTATACGGGTGAGAGGCTTGGAGCAGATAAGAAAAGCGCAGCCTTATCCCTTGTGTACCGCCACGCGGAGCGAACTTTGACGGATGAAGAAGTGACGGAGCTGCACAGCCGCGTTGTAACAAAATTGGAACAATCTTTTGCCGCAGAATTGCGCAAATAGGCAGGAGATAACTAAAGCCGCATCGAATAAGTTCCTTGCGAACCGATATCGATGCGGCTTTTCTGCTAAGGAATGAAATTCGTGTGGTGCGCAGCAAGAAAGCATAAAAAATGATGATTATAAAAATAACTTAAGTAAGCCTATGCTTCCGAAGTCGTTTTTGCTCGATTATGCCGATATACTCGGCATATCAGGCAGAGCCACGCAATAACTTAAGCTTATGCTTCCGAAGTAGTTTTTGCTTTCGATTATGCCGCATATACTCGGCATCATCGGGCAGAGCCACGCAATAACTTTTAGGAGGAAATGCCTCATGGATGCTGCCGAACGGACACGCGTCACGGTTGATATATACGGTAATCAATTTAAGCTGACAGGGCATAACAACCCTGATTATATTAAACGAATTGCTGCCTTAGTTGATGAGAACATGAAGAAGCTGGCCAAAGGCTACCCTCGGCTGGATTTACCTAAAATCGCTGTTTTAGCGGCTGTACATATGGCTGAGGACTGTATCCGTCTAAATCGCGAGAACGAGCAGATGCATGTGACTGAGGAGCGCCGGAATGCTGCGGTTGCTGAACTGGAACAGGCGATGCTTATCGTTAATGCACTGCAGGAACAATTAGATGACAGTCTTATTCGTGCTGAGGCAGAGCTTGCACTGGAACGTGAATCGGCTCGGGAAGAGCTGGAGCTCATTAGCGCAGGTTTGCAAGGCAGGCTGGAGAAGGCGCTGCTTGAAGCGGAAGAAACTCTTGCTGGTGAACGGGCAACAGCGCTTGCCGAACTGGAACATCTGCGCGAGGAGCATAGTATCGAGCTGGAGATCTTGCGAGAAGAGCAAAGCGCACAATTAGCTCAGGTGCGCGAGGAGCAAAACAAAGCGCTTGGACGGCTGAAGCAGGGCCAGAGTGCAGAGCGTGAAGCGGCAGCTGCTGAGCTTGTGCGTGTTCGCGAGAAGCAGAAGGCTGAGCTGGAGCTTATACGGACACAGCATAGCGGTGAGCTAGAGCAGCTGCGTTCGGAGTTAAATGCAGAACGTGTAGCTGCGATTACAGCAAGGGAAGCTTCGGTTGCTGAGCTAGAGCGCGTACGCGGGGAACTGGCTTTGGAGCTTGAGCTTGAGCGCGAAGCGGCCAAGGAAGCGCAAGAAGCAGCTGAAGTGAAGCTGGCTCGGCAGCGCAGCGAGCAGGAGCTAGAGCGTTCGGCAGCTGTTGCTGAGTTGGAGCGTGTGCGAGCAGAGCTTAGTATGGAGCTTGAGCTGGTGAGGGAAGCGGCGAGGGAAGCGCATGAAGCCGCGGAAGCGAAGCTTAGGCAGTTCACTAGTCGAGCAAGAACAAGAGCGCGCAGCAGCAGCTGCTGAACTTGAGCGCGTACGCGGCGAATTAAGCTTGGAGCTTGAGCTGGAGCGCGAAGCGTTGAAAGAAGCGCAGCAAGCTGCGGTTACGCAGTTCGGGCAGCTGACCAGCGAGCAAGAACAGTTACGGGCAGCAGCGGCATCAGAACTTGAGCGTGTTCGCGCTGAACTGATAGCGGAGCGTGAGCTTGAGCGGTCTGAGGCGAGGGCAGAGCTGGAGCGTGTGCGAGCTGAACTGATAGCGGAACGTGAGCTTGAACGGTCTGAGGCGAAAGCAGAGCTAGAGCGTGTAAGTGGAGCTCTGTGCGAGGAGCTTGAGAATGAGCGGGGAGCAGCTTATGCAGAGCTCGAACGCATGCGAGAAGAACAGGATGCCATGCGAGAAGCAGCTCGAATAGAGCATGAGCGTGTGTTCAGCGAGCTGGGAGCTCAGCTGGAACGCTTACGCAGTGAGCAGCTGGCGGAGCGTGAAGCGGCAGGCGCTAAGCTTGAGCAAGTGAGCACCGAGCTGCGGGCGGAGCTTGAGCTAGAACGTGAGCTGCAGGTTATTGCTGCAGCTGAGGCAAGCGCGGAGCGTGAAGCAGCGAAAGTGGAGCTAGCGCGTGTACAAGCGCAGCAAGATAGCGAGCGTGAAGAATTGCTGGCGCAGCTAGCGCGTTTACAATCGGAGCGAGAGAGCGAGCGAGAAGCATCGCTGGCGGAGCTTGCGCGGGTACGTGCAGAGCTAGAGCTGGAGAAAGAGCTTCAAGTGCTCGAAGTAACAGAAGCTTTGGAGGAACAGAAGCGGGCTGGTGCAGAGCTGCAGCTGCAGCTTGAACAAGCCCGTGCTTCTGCTGAGGCAGAGCTGGAGCGTATAAGAATTGCAGCAAGGGAGCGGCTTGATCGCTTGCGGAATGAAGCGGAGCGTGCAGCTGCGCAAGCAGCTAAGGCTGAGCAGCATATTGCAGAAGTGACAGCTGAGCTGGAACGCTCTCAAGTCGCTTCTGCTGCGGAGCTTGAGCACACTCGTGCAGAATGGACCGCTTTGCTTGAACAGGAGCGTCAGTCAGCTGAAGCGGTGCTGGAACAAGCAAGGCAGGAGACGGAGCAACAAGCTGCAGCAAGTTTAGCTAAATTTACCGCTGAGCTGGAAGACTATCAAACCCAAGCCGCGCAGCGCAAGCAAGCTTATCAAGATGAATTGAATCGTCGTACGGAGCTTTGGGAGCAGGAGCGTGATCAGCTCTCGCAGCAACTGAAGCTAGTACAAAGTAATTATGAGGCTGCTCAAGCTCGAATTTCCTCACAATTGGAGGAGGCAGAACTGGCGGAGCTAGAGTCTGTTGACCAAGTGGAGAAACTTCAGGCAGCATTAGAACGATTGGAACAAGATATGCGTGAGCAGGAAGCCGAGGCTCAGAACATACAGCGCCAATTTACAGAACTCAGTCAAAAGGAAAATCGGCATAAGCAGACGATCGAGCAGCAGGAAAAGCTGATCGCGGAGATGAATGACCGGCTTGCAGATGTGCAGAGATCGGCAGAGTATGCTGAGCAGCAGCAGAGCCAAAAGGCTGAGCAATATGATCGTTTGAAGGAAGAACTAGAGCTGCTCAGAGCACAATCGTCTGTTCTGAATGAAAGACTTCAGCTAGCCGAAGAACGTTCGGCAGATTTAATGAATCAAGCGAAGTATCAGTTGGCTGAAGCGGAGCAAACTGCACAAGAGGCTTCCGAGCAGGCTGAACGCAGGTCTAACGAGGCCATTGCTGAGATCGAATTAGCGAAGAGAGAAGCTGCTGCTCATGCGGAGGCTGAGGCTGGCATGTTGGAGCAATTGCTGAAGAGCGAAGAGGAAACAAGTGAAGCACGAGAGAGAGCGCTGCAAATCAGCGGACGTGTCGCGGAGCTTGAAGCAGAGCTTGCTGAAATCGGAGCGTTGAAGGAATATCACGAAAAGCTGCAGATTGAGCATGGAAAGCTGAAGATTGAATATTCGAAGCTGCAAACCGAATATAATGAGTGGATTGAACTTATGGAAAAGAATTGATAGTCCTTATCCAAATATCTCGACGTTTATATAGCGCAGCTTGATCGGACTGTAAATTTCTATATTGAAAACAAAAGTGTTTGTTATTGGCTTTCTGATAAGTCAATGGCAATCACTTTTTTGTGCTTCCTGTACTGCGGCTGTAATTCAGGCGGCTAGAAATGCAGCAACTATTTGCCTCTTTTAAAAAGGCAATGAATTTGAGAGAATAAAACATACAAAAATAACGATCGAAGAAGGAAAAGTCATATGAAATTGACCTATTTAAAAAAACTTCCCATCATGCTGCAGTTATCTTTGCTGGGTTTATTTATTGTTACGGTTATGCTGTTGATCATGGCTGTGAATTATTTTAGCGCCATCAATGTTGTAAAGCGGAATAACAGCCAATATGTCAACGGGCTTATTTCGCAGCTGAATCAATCGATTTCTTCGAACAGTAATGATTACAAAAGAATTATCGAAACGGTCGACTACAATGAAACCGTTCAAAAATTTTTAAGTGCTGTAGACCCTTTTCGAAAGGTTGAATTGTATACCCAGTTGAAAGCTTATTTGTCAGATATGGCGGGGATGAAAGAGGGGATTCTGGATATCGCATTGGTCGACAAGAACGGCGCCGTCTACAATCTCAATGCCAATTCAGATCAACTCCCGCCGATTTCCAGGGAGATTCCTCCAAATAACTTGTATTATTTTTTGGGACTTAGAATGGTCGAATTGTCTTATATAACAACGCCGGTATTGGTGGCGGGAGCTCCTATCTACTCCACAACTAATTTTGAGGCTGGCAAAAACAGACTTGGCACTATGCTGCTCGTCATCAATAATCAATTGCTTTTCGGCGACGGCAACCCTGTCCATTTACCCGAGGGAGCTTTAGTTTACATGACTGATCGTAACGGAAAGCTCTTTTATACAAATGATGATGCAACTAAGCTGGGGGAGACGAATCCTAGGGATATATGGTTGGACGACAAACATGAATATATCATTCAGAGGGAAGCCATTCCAAATTTGAACGGCGAAATTGTCATTAAAATGCCGAACAGCGTGCTCCTGCAAGGTCTTAATAAGATCCGTCGACAGCAGTTTATAATGGTCGCGGTCGCACTCTTTCTGATGGTCATCCCGCTTCTGTACATGAGAAACAACATTCTGCAGCCTTTGAAGAGATTTATGAGCCTGATGGGAGAAGTGAGTCTAGGGGATAAAAAACATCTAAGCAAACGAGTCGAAGTGGACGGTTATGCGGAAATAATCATTATGGCTTCGCGATTTAATGAAATGCTTGTGGAAATTGAGGATTTGACGGACCGTTTACTGGAAAGCAAACGTGTCCTCTACGAGACGGAATTGATCAAGCGGCGAGCGGAGCTCAGCTTTCTGCAAAGCCAAATCAATCCGCATTTCTTATACAATACGCTGGAATCAATCAAAGGGCTTGCCGCGGATGAGGGCTCTTCGCAAATATTCGAGCTGACTACAGCGCTCTCATTGTTTTTCCGTTACAGCATCAAGGGACCCGATATGGTTTCCTTGGAAAGGGAATTGATCATAATCAAAAACTATATATTAATTCATCAAATCCGGTTCGGCAAACGGCTAAAAGTGGAATACGACATAAGCAAGGAATGCCTCGGATGTCTCGTCCCCAGGATGATCCTGCAGCCCATCGTGGAAAATGCCATCAAGCATGGCATCGAGCCGCTCCAGAGAACAGGTTTGCTCCGGATCAAAGGCTATAGGGATGGAGAGAACCTGTTTCTATTCGTCGAAGATAACGGTATGGGATTAAGTCCGGTCAAGTTAGAAGAGATCAACGCTTCGATTGAACGCCGTTCGGCAGCTGATAGCCTTGACGGCTATTCCGAATCAGGCATCGGACTTGCAAATGTGCATGACCGAATACGTATCAACTTCGGACAAACATACGGCATCCGGATGACGAGCGAGCTCGAAGGCGGAACGACGGTCTCGATTAAAATTCCGGTCAGGGGGGAAGCGTAATGTATAATGTCTTTATTGTGGATGACGAGGAGCTGGTTATTAAAAGCCTGAAAGCGACGGTGGATTGGAAGGGCAGCGGCTATGAAGTTGCGGGCTATGCGCTTAGCGGTGAAGAGGCTGTGGAAGCGATCAAACGAATACGTCCGGAGGTGATTTTTTCCGATATCCGGATGCCGGGCATGAACGGGCTGGAGCTGAAGAAACGATTGGACGACGCCGGCGTATCCGCCAAATTTCTTATCGTCAGCGGACTGGCGGAATTCGCTCTCGCACAAAAGGCGATCCAGAACGGCGTCTCCGGGTATTGCCTCAAGCCTTTCGACGAGATGGAAATCACAGGGTATCTTAGAAGGTTCAAGCGGGAATTGGATGCCTCTCGTCTGCTGCCTGAAGGGGAAATACTTGATTTGATCGAGGCTAGTACGCCGGAAGCACACAGCAGATTACGGGATGAGTTGGCTTTGGCCGGCATTACCGGCTCCGAGGAAGACGGCTTGCGTATCATGATTTCCGTAAAAAGGGACAGGCTGCCGATCCATGAGCAAATACCATGCCTTACGGTGCGCATCGGTTATCGCAAGTTTTTATACGTGATGGCTGACAGAGATGCGGATGAGTTAATAGCCATCTTCTCTTCTGAAGACCGTCAATTTATGAAAGGAATCGGTTTCAGCAAACGGCGGATTGATACGGCGGGATTTACGCAGTCCATCCAGGATGCAGAACTGCAGGCTTATCAATACTTCACTTTAGCCGAAGAACTCACATGGGAAGGGTCATGGCAAACAAATGACATGAAGTCGGTATTTGACATTCTGGCAGAAGGAGATGACCAGGCGTTCATTGTGCAGCTCGATTCCTTGCTGGACATGTTTCGGAGCGGACTTCTGAATATCCGGCATGCCCTGTTGTTGTATAACGAGTGCATTTCGCTGTTAAACCGAAAGGGCAGGGAATCGGACGAGTTATATCTCTATTCCTTTGAACAATTGACAGAGCAGTTTGAAGATGTTCGGGATATGATCGATGATTTAAAGCGATTGTTCCGGGAGGAGAAGGATCAGATCCATCATCAGCAGGTTAAAACACAACCCGGACGCAGCAGTACATTCTCTGCCATGCTGGAATACATCAACGACCACTTCGGTGAGGATATAACAATACTCGGCTTAAGCAAACGATTTAACTTAAATTCGAATTACATCTCGCAGCTATTCCGTAAAGAACTGGATAAAACCTTTACCGAATACCTGACCGGTCTTAGAATGAACCGCGCTTCGGTGCTGCTCCGGACGACCTCCATCCCGATCAATGAGATCGCGGATCAGGTAGGATATAAGGATTATTTTTATTTCAGTAAAATGTTCAAAAAAATAATAGGCGTTCCGCCAAGAGGATATCGCTACGACCAAAATTAGAATAACTCCATTTCGGCTCTTTTTGAAAGGGGTCTGTATTTTTGTACTCCTTATCGAAACTTGTACTTGAGTTAGTTTATTCGACAATTTTAAAGCTTATATCACATGGATTTTTTTTAGAATTACAAAAAAACCGCTAATCGAGCAACATACCCCAAAGAAAGCGCTCGCTTTATAATTTTTTCTTAGAAGAGATTTCCCTATGTCTGACAGGATCGTCATGGAATTTATCTGACTCAAATGAGTTCACTGAGGGGATTTGGATCAATTATGATTAAACTGGAAAGTTCTACAACGGAATTATTCGATAAAGGCTCCTATCAAGGCAATTGGGGAGATCAAGGCGATGGAACTTACAATAATCCTGTGCTTGCTGGAGATTATTCTGATCCTGATATCATTAGGGTCGGAAAAGATTACTTTTTAATCAGCTCGACGTTTCAACTATCGCCGGGACTTGTGGTCCTGCATTCGAGCGATCTGATAAATTGGACAATAATAAGCCATGCAGTAAGGGATGTAACACAAATCAACCCACGGTTTAATTGGGATAAAATGGATGGGTATTCCAGAGGCATATGGGCTCCTTGCATAACCTACAACAAAAATAACCGTACATTTTTCATACATTTCGGAACTCCTGATGAAGGCTTCTTCATGGTTATGACAAAGGATCCTTTTGGACAATGGAGTGATGTGTATGAAGTGAAGAAACAGGATGGAAGCAGCTTTAAATTTGGCTGGGATGATTGCACAGTGCTATGGGATGACGATGGCCAAGGGTATTTTATAGGCACAAATTTTGCTAATAATTATAAGTCGTGGCTGTTCAAACTTTCTGAGGATGGCATCATGCTGCAGGATGATGGGGTACTTGTACATTGTTCTAATGATGAATATGATCCTTTGGAATGCGTACCGGAGGCAAATAAGATTTTCAAAAAGGACGGTAACTATTATTTTTTGCATAACGGCTGTTATATTATTGACGGCAGACATGTCAGAATGGCTTGGATTATGAAATCAAGCTGTATTTATGGAACACACAATGATGGCAGCGCAGGAAGTTTTGAAAATCCCGGCAAATATGAGCATATACCTTTTCCGATTGTTGAAGGCTATCGGGAACCTTGTCAGGGAAATTTAATAGATGCAATCACACCGGAGGGGCATAAGTGGTACTTCTTCACGCACCATGGCCAGAATGATGTTGATGGACGCCCATGCAGCCTGCTGCCCATTGTATGGGAGGACGAATGGCCTTTAGTCAAGAGCGAACAAAGTAAGGGAAGGATGATATGGCAGGACTTAAAAAAACCATTCCCTGAAACCGCAAGGGTAGTTCCCGAAACAAGTGATGATTTTGACAAGAGCGAGCTGGGGCTTCAATGGATGTGGAATTTCCAACCGAGAAGTGATAGGTGGTCCTTACAGGAGCGTCCGGGTTACCTGCGACTCTATGCTTTCAAACCTCTAGCAGCGGACAAGATCGAGACGGCTGGAAATACTCTCTTGCAAAGAAACTATAGATATGAAAAAAATACTGCAATAACAAAGTTTGATTTATCAGGTATGGAAGAAGGCCAAAACTCAGGAATGCTTCATGCTGCCGGGAGCTCTTTTGTCTCGGTTGGAGTTTCTATAGAAGACGGGAAACGAACGATTAGGTTTATGACAAATGAAATAACAGAGGTTATTTGCGAAATGCAGCCAGGATGTAACCATATATGGTTTAAATCGGATTGGGATTTTGACTATATTCATATTTTTTCATATAGCTTTGATGGAGTAAACTTTGCCGCTGCAGGGGATAAAACCAAGCTTAAAGGCAAGGATTACAGGGGCGATTATATTGGTTTTTTCAACTATAACAACAAATCTGACAATGGATATGTGGATATTGACTACATTCACATAGATGGTATATGTAAAGTATAGATATAGAACCTAACACGATTCCGGTATTTTTACGGGACAGAAAACAAGAGTATCTTACACGGAGAAGCAGGATGAATGCCTGCTTCTCTTTTTTTTAGAGTGTATGGTGGGGATGAAAACAGGGGATATCGCAATGGTCGACAAAATAACTTGTATTATTTTTGGGACTTAGAATGTTCGGTTTGTCTTATACAATAACGAAAAGGTTAATGGGATAGATAGGGGAAGTAGCCCTCGGTGCTTATTTTCCGTTACAGCATCAAGAAACCCGGTTTGGTATCTTTGGATAGGGAATGGATCATTATTAAAAACTATATCTACATTCATCAAATCCGATAACGAGCGAGCTTGAAGGGGGAACGACGGTCTCGATTAAAATTCCGGTTAGGGGGAAGCGTAATGTATAAGGTCTTTCTCGTGGACGACGAGGAGCTGGTTATTAAAAGCCTGAAAGCGACGGTGGATTGGAAGGGCAGCGGCTATGAAGTTGCGGGCTATGCGCTTAGCGGTGAAGAGGCTGTGGAAGCGATCAAACGAATACGTCCGGAAGTGGTTTTTTCCGATATCCGGATGCCGGGCATGAACGGGCTGGAGCTGAAGAAACGATTGGACGACGCCGGCGTATCCGCCAAATTTCTTATCGTCAGCGGACTGGCGGAATTCGCTCTCGCGCAGAAAGCAATCCAGAACGGCGTCTCCGGGTATTGCCTCAAGCCTTTCGACGAGATGGAAATCACAGGGTATCTTAGGAAGTTCAAGCGGGAATTGGACGCCTCTCGTCAACTGCCTGAAGGGGAAATACTTGATTTGATCGAGGCTGGTACGCCGGAAGCACACAGCAGATTACGGGATGAGTTGGCTTTGGCCGGCATTACCGGCTCCGAGGAAGACGGCTTGCGTATCATGATTTCCGTAAAAAGGGACAGGCTGCCGATCCATGAGCAAATACCATGCCTTACGGTACGCATCGGTTATCGCAAGTTTTTATACGTGATGGCTGACAGAGATGCGGACGAGTTAATGGCCATCTTTTCTTCTGAAGACCGTCAATTTATGAAAGGAATCGGTTTTAGCAAACGGCGGTATCGATACGGCGGGATTTACGCAGTCCATCCAGGATGCAGAACTGCAGGCTTATCAATACTTCACTTTAGCCGAAGAACTCACATGGGAAGGTTCATGGCAAACGAATGACATGAAGCCGGCATTTGACATTCTGGCAGAAGGAGATGACCAGGCGTTCATTGTGCATCTCGATTCCTTGCTGGACATGTTTCGGAGCGGACTTCTGAATATCCGGCATGCCCTGTTGTTGTATAACGAATGCATTTCGCAGTTAAACCGCAAGGGCAGAGAATCGGACGAGTTATATCTCTATTCCTTTGAACAATTGACAGAGCAGTTTGAAGATGTTCGGGATATGATCGATGATTTAAAGCGATTGTTCCAGGAGGAGAAGGATCAGATCCATCATCAGCAGGCTACAGCACAACCTGGACGCAGCAGTACATTCTCTGCCATGCTGGAATACATTAACGAGCACTTTGGCGAGGATATTACAATACTCGGCTTAAGCAAACGATTTAACTTAAATCCAAATTACATCTCGCAGCTATTCCGTAAAGAACTGGATAAAACCTATACCGAATATTTGACCGGACTTCGAATGAACCGCGCTTCGGTGCTGCTCCGGACGACCTCTATCCCGATCAATGAGATCGCGGATCAGGTAGGGTATAAGGATTATTTTTATTTCAGCAAAATGTTCAAGAAAACAATGGGTGTTCCGCCAAGAGGGTATCGCTACGACCAAAATTAGAATAACTCCATTTCGGCTCCTTATTGAACAGGGGCCCCTTTTTTTGTCCTGATTATCGAAAACTTGTCCTTAAGTTAGGTCGTTCGACAAAGTTATAGTTTATTCGACATGGATTTTTTTTAGATTGGTAAAAAAATATCGCTAATTGATGGACATACCCCAAAGAAAGCGCTTGCTTTATAATCACCTCATAGAGTAGCAGTGGAGCCTAATGGTATTCCCGGGCGGTGCTGTTCTATCTGATCTTCGCGTCATGTGCCAATGGCCGGCGTGGTTCTAGCTTTAAGGACTTCAATTATATGGGAGGGTTTACGCAATGAAGTTGAAACAGAAAGCATTATTAGGAGTGGCGCTGCTTCTTACCGCAGGAACGACGCTGGCAGGCTGTGGCAAAGGGGAGGAACAGACTACAAATACATCCCCAGGCCAAACGAGTAACACGGTACAAAACTCCGACGATTTGAGTAAGCCGGTGGAGCTGAGCGTTGCCGTATGGGACATCCAGTCGGGCTTTGACGCTCCGAATGCAAAAAATGACACCGTTTACAACGATTTGACCAAGAAATTCAACGTCACGTTCAAACCGGTTAACGTTAGCTGGAACGACTGGCAGGAGAAAGCAAAAGTATGGGCCGCGTCCAAACAGCTTCCCGATATGTTCGCCGACGATATTGATACGGGGATGTTCCAAACCTGGGCTAGACAAGGCGTACTAAAGCCGCTCCCTGACGATTTAAGCCCCTATCCGAATTTGCAAAAAATGATGTCCAATGAGTCTGTGCTGCCGCTTAAGGTGGATGGGAAATTCTATTCGATTCCGCGCTTTGGCGGCGAGGATATCGGCGACGCCAGGTTGGGCAGACCAATCCGTTATCGGAAGGATTGGGCGGAGCAAGCCGGATTTACAAAGGAGCCGCAAAGCTTTGAGGAATTCCTGGCTATGACCAAAGCTGTCATGCAGCAGCACCCTGGAATCGCCGGCTTGACGATTAACTCGAAAGGCTACCTGTTAACGCAATTCCTGGGAAGCTTCCCTGAAATGGTGTTCAGCGCTAACTGGACTCAAGAAAACGGCAAGTGGATTCCGGCCTTTACGTCGGAGAAAGCCTATACCGGTATCCAGCAGCTTCGTACGCTCTATACGGATAATGTTCTCGACAAGGACTTTGCGATTCAGAAAGACGCAGACGGCACGAACAAGTTCTTGTCCGGCAAAAGCTTTGCGCTTTACGGCATGGAAGGCGTATCAGACGATCAATTAGCCACATTCAAAAAAGGGAATCCAGGCGTCAGCGCTTCCAAAGCAATCGGTTATATGAATATTTGGCCTGCGGCTGATGGCAAACGCTATACGATGGCTGGTGTTCCTTACTGGTCCAATACGTTCTTCCCAAGTACGCTCAGCGACGAGAAATTCAAACGGGCGCTTAAAGTGATGGATTACATGGTGTCTGATGAATACCGAGTTTTGGGCATTAATGGAATTGAGAATGTCGATTATAAACTGGAAAATGGACAATACATCTCCCTGCTCAAACAAGATGAAACGCTTGCCGACAAATATCCGATCACATCAAAACTGGTTTGGCTTGCAGGATGGGATCCCCTTCTGTATAAGGGCAAAAAAGTGGTGAGCTCCGACCCTGAAGCTGCCGCACTGATGAAGCTGCAGATTGATACATTCAATCAATATAAACAAGAAGATACGAATATGCCTATAAACTTTGCGTTCAATGCGATTTCGACTCCGGCGAAAAATAAGTTTGCGGCTCTGGACCCTAATATCCAGGATGACATCATTAAAGTGGTTCTGGGCAAAGGAGATCCGATCGCCCAGTGGAAAGAAATCGTCAAGAGCTATGATTCGAAGGGCGTGCCTGAAGCGATCAAGGAAGTTAACGATGAGGTCGCTAAGCAAGGCATTAAGTAACTAGTAAGGTTTAAAAGCATTGCAACACGAGGAAGCTTCCGAACTATATCAGCAAGCTCGCGGAGCTTCCTCTTTATAAAACAGTTATTCAATTGAGGGGGGGATTAATGAACTCGAAATTTGGTATTCGATTGAATGTGTTTTATAAAAAATGAAGGAGTTGAAAGTATGATTAAAGGGCAGTTCATAAACAGACGCAAACAAAAGTCAGCCTTCCTTTCTTTAATGGCATTTTTAATAGCCATCGTTCCAATGATGTTTAACTTTCCGGCAGATGTTCAGGCGGCTACGACATTAGTAACCTATCCGGCCCCGGCGGGCATTACGATGAACACCACTTATACGGTGCAAGTACGGGTGCCAGGCGGAACCTGGCAGAACGTGGACGTGTATAATACGACGGTTGGAGTTACTCCCACCAATGCTTCCATTGCTTATTTCGATACGGACGGTCCGGTCGACCTTCAGATAACCTACAATTCCGGAACGGTTACATCGGCTGCCATCCATCCTACGAGCGCCGGGCTTACGCCTGCCGTCACCGGCAATACGATGACATTCTCCATATCCGGCCCTACGAAGCTCTCGGTCGAGGTGAACGGGAATGTCAACACCAATCTTCACCTTTTTGTAAATCCGCTCGAGGTCAATCCTCCTAGTCCTACAGACCCGAATGTCATTTATCTTGGCCCCGGTGTGCATAACCAAAGCTACACCGTACCCAGCGGCAAGACGCTTTACCTTGCCGGCGGAGGGGTCATCAACGGGAGTGTAAATTTTCAAAGTGCTAATAATGCCAAGTTCATTGGCCGTGGAATGCTGAGCCGTCCTAATTATGGCGGCCTGGTTATCAACTTTTCGAATAATATCACAGTCGATGGCATTATTGTGAATAACTACGGCAACGCTAATGGCGGCGGCACTGGCACCAATATCGGAAATTCCGCCAATGTTTTGTTAAACAACGTCAAATTGTTCAGCTACAAGAAATGGACCGACGGTTTAAATGTATACGGTTCCAAAAATGTAACGATCAATGACGGCTTTTACCGGACGGGCGATGACGCCATCGCGCTCTACGGCACGCGCCAAGGCGGGGGAGAAAGCTTCTGGGGAAATACCCAGAATGTCACAGTCTCCAATACCATTCTGATGCCGGACGTTGCCCATGCCATCAACATCGGCACTCACGGTGATCCGACGGCTCCCGGCGGCGGCGTTGTTATGGATAATCTCAGGTTTGAGAATATTGACATTCTGACGCATAATACCCAAAGCTGCAGCCGTGCGTTGAACATTGCAATAATAAGCGGCGACGGCAACCTGATCACCAATACGACTTTCGACAATATCCGGGTCGAAGATGGTTGTGCACACAAGCTTGTTGAAATGGGTATCGTCGATAATGGCTGGACGACCGGCCCGGGTCGTGGAATTAAAAATGTCTATTTCAAGGATGTATCCTATACCGGTACGAATACCGACAGTTCCACAATTTACGGCTGGAATTCCTCCCGTCTGACCCAGGATATCACGTTTGAGAATTTGAAAATTAACGGGAATGTAATTTCGAATGCCGCCGCAGGAAATATTTCGGTCGGCAACTATACCAGCAACGTGAACTTCATCGCTTCCGGAGGTACACCTCCTGCGGTGACGCCTTTCCCTCCTGTCACGCCGCTCAATCTGGCGTTGAACAAGAGCGCAAGTAGCGATAGCTCGCAGGCAGGAAATCCGGCTTCGGGCGGTAATGACAACAGCACTTCGACCCGTTGGTCGGCGAATGATGGAAATACCGGCCATTCGTGGACGGTTGACCTTGGCTCCAGTATGAGAATTACTGACGGTTCCCAGGTGATGTGGGAACAGAGCGGAAAAGTGTATAAGTACAAGATTGAAACCTCCAATGATAATACCAACTGGACGATGAAAGTCGACAAGACCGCCAATACGAGCACGGTCCAGACGCAAACAGACAACTTCAAGGCAGACGCCCGGTATGTCAAGATTACGGTGACTGGTCTGGAAAGCGGTGTGTGGGCAAGCTTCTACGATTTCAAGGTACTCGGAGAACAATGGAATCTGGCGATGGGCAAGACTGCAAGCAGCGATAGTACGATGTCAGGCTTTCCGGCTTCCAATGCGGCTGACGGCGACCAAATGACCCGCTGGAGCGCGAATGACGGAAACACCGGACATTATGTGAAGGTTGACCTTGGCTATGTCAAGAAGATCACCAATGGCACCCAGGTGTTGTGGCCGAATAGCGGCTCCGCATATCAGTATAAGGTCGAAACATCAATAGATAACACCAACTGGACCCAAGTCGTTGACAAGACGACGAATACGAGTACGGATCAGGTTCAGAGCGATTACTTTACCGCGAACGCCCGGTATGTCAGAATTACGGTTACCGGAATGCCAAGCGGCGTAAGCGCAGGCATAAGCGATTTCAAGGTATTCGGAAACCCGACCGATCTGGCGATCGGCAAGACCGCAACGGCGGATAGCTCTGCGGCAGGAAATCCCGCCTCCAATGTGAACGACGGGGACACGACGACGGCATGGAGTGCAGCTGATGCGTTAACTGGCCATACGTGGACGGTAGACCTTGGCAAAATCTTGACGATCAATAACGGTACTCAGGTAATGTGGGCACAGGACGGTCAAGCCTATAAGTATACCATTGATGTGTCCAATGATAATGTCAACTGGACTACAAAAATCAACAAATCCGGCAATAGCAACAGCAGCCAGGTTCAGACCGATTACTTTGTTGCAAATGCCCGATATGTCCGTGTTAGCGTGACCGGACTGCCAAGCGGCGTAACGGCCAGCATCAAAGATTTCAAGGTATTCGGAGACACTGGCGATACCATGACTATGGCGAACCTGCCGTTTGACGAGACCAGCGGAACGATCGCATTTGATGCGACGAGCAACGGCTGGAATGGCACATTGGTTGGCGGCGCGACTCGGGTGGCCGGCAAGAGCGGCAATGCCGTAGACCTGAGCGGAACGAGTCAATATGTCGCTCTTCCTACGGGGGTCGTTTCCGGCGATGACAAGATCACCGTAGCGGCTTGGGTGAATCTGGATACCAAGAGCAACTGGATGCGGATCTTCGACTTCGGTTCCGGAACGAACACCTACATGTACCTGACGCCGATGACCACCACTGGCACCCTCCGCTTCACGATCCGTAACAACGGTTCAGTTGAGCAAAACATAGTCGGACCGGCGCTGCCGACGGGCGGATGGCATCATGTGGCTGTTACCCTGAACGGTTCGACGGGAACGATGTACCTCGATGGTCAGGCTGTAGGCAGCAATACTGGCATGACGATCAAGCCATCCGATCTCGGCGCCACCACACAGAATTGGATCGGACGCTCCCAATGGTCTGTCGATCCGTATCTCGATGGACGGGTGGATGACTTCCGGATCTATAATACCGCTCTGACCGCATCGCAAGTGATGCATCTCGTGAATGGGCAAACCGTGTTTCCGGTGGCGGAGCTACCGTTTAACGAAACGACAGGAACGACGGCTTCCGATGTGAGCGGCAACGGCTGGAACGGCACCTTGACAGGCGGCGCCAGCTTGGTAGCCGGCATTAAGGGCAACGCAGTGGACCTAAGCGGAACAAGCCAATATGTTGCATTGCCGGCGGGCGTTGTTTCCAGCGCTAACGCAATTACTGTAGCAGCCTGGGTGAATTTGGATACCATAAGCAGCTGGGCGCGGATCTTCGACTTCGGTTCCGATACGACCCACTACATGTTCCTGACGCCGCAAAACGGGTCAAACGGCTTCATCCGTTTTGCGATCAAAAATGGCGGAACCGAGCAGTTCGTCGACGGGACTGCGGCGCTGCCAACCGGCGGCTGGCATCATGTGGCCGTAACCTTTGACGGTGCTACGGGAACGATTTACGTCGATGGACAGAAGGTAGGCAGCGGCAACATCAGCATCAAACCATCCCAACTCGGCATTACCACGCAGAATAGGATCGGTCGCTCGCAATTCGCCGATCCGTATCTCGATGGACGGGTGGACGACTTCCGTATCTATAACGTTGCTTTGAACGATCAGGAAATAGCGGCTGTAATGAACGAGTAGATTGCAGCGTCAGTAAATGAACCAGCGGAAGTCCGGAACATGCACAGCGTGTTCCGGACTTTCTGTCTATGATTGGACCAAGGAGGCTTCCGAACGTGTATACGTTCGGAGGCTTGCCAATTCTGCTTGTCCAGACCAAACCAGTAACACGACTAAGAGAGGGCTATCCTAAAGTCATAAATGACTGAGGGCAGCCCCTTTTTTCATTTCAGGCAACCAATGGAGGCTCCACCCAACTATTTACGAAAGGGCGACTCTGTCGATTGGCGCGCTATTCTATTTGCTTTGCAAAGGTAAAATTGACTTTTTTGTATTCCTTATCTATAACTTGTCCTAGAGTTAGGCGAGATGATAACCCCTCGCATAAATCGACATAATGTGACTAATCCATACAAAAATAACGCTAATTGAACGACATACCCCTTAGAAAGCGCTTGCTTTATAATGACCTCATAGAAGAAATTTGGAGGCGAGAAGGGGCATGCAAAATTCAGTAAGTGAAATCAATTACAGGAGGCATTCGGGAAGGGAAGCCATGCGCCGCAAGTGGTCGGAGGTCATCAGGCATAAGTACTTCTACTTGATGGTATTACCGACGGTGCTATTCTTTCTGATCTTCGCATATGTGCCAATGTATGGCGTGGTACTGGCTTTTAAGGACTTCAATTACATGATGGGGATTATGAGCAGCCCATGGAACAACTTTCAAAACTTCCGGGATGTGCTGGGGGATTCGAATTTCTGGCATGCGTTCAACAACACCTTGGTGATCAGCTTCGGGCGTTTAATTATTGAATTCCCGATTCCGATCCTGCTGGCGATTCTGTTGAATGAAATGAGAAACGGAAAGTTGAAACGGATCTATCAAACCATCTTTACGTTTCCGCATTTCATCAGCTGGGTCGTGTTGAGCGGAATTATCACCAATATTCTGAACGATCAGGGTGTGCTCAATCAGGTTCTGCAGCTTTTCGGATTCGAAAAAAATTCGATCCTGCTGCATAATGGGAGCTTCCTGGCCCTGCTGTTCACGTCGAATATTTGGAAAGAAGCAGGTTGGTCCTGCATTATTTATTTGGCAGCTATCGCAGGCATCAATCCTGAGCTATACGAGGCGGCGGCCATTGACGGCGCTAACCGTTACCATAAAATGAAAGCCATTACATGGCCGGTGCTTCGCAATACGGCCGCGATTATGCTTATATTGGCAGTCGGCGGCATTATGAACGGCGGATTCGACCAAATTTTCAATCTATATAACCCTGCCGTTTATGAACGATCCGACATTCTCGATACATTCGTATACCGCAGCGCATTTGTGGATGCGACGGGGTTTGGTTTCTCAACAACGGTCGGCTTGCTGAAATCGGCGGTCAATTGCTTGCTTCTGTTCGGGGCCAATTTAGTTGTGAAACGTGTTCTTAAGGAGGAGGGCCTGTATTGAAACGGTTTCCGATACTTGATGCGCTTATAATGCTTGTCTTAGGACTTGGCGCAATTGCGACTGCATTCCCGTTTTATCAAACGCTTGTTCAATCCTTGTCTACCGTATTGGACATGCAGTCGGGGGGGGTTATGCTCTGGCCGCGATCGATTGATTTTTCTTCGTATCTTTACATCTTTAGTCAAGGGAAGGTCGTCAATGGCTTATTGATATCGGTCATCGTGACCGTGTCGGGCACATTGGTCAATCTGGTTGTCACGACGGCAGGAGGTTATGCGTTATCCAAGAGCTCGATGCCCGGGCGCAATTTCATCATGCTTTGCATCATCGTGACGATGTTTTTTTCAGGCGGCCTTATACCCTTTTATTTGACGATTCAGGCCCTTAATCTGCAGAATAATTTGCTTGTCATGATTTTGCCTGTGGCTGTAAATGCATTCAACTTGATCCTGATGAAAAATTTCTTCGGAGCCGTCAATCCTTCTCTTGAGGAATCTGCAAAAATCGACGGAGCTAACGATTTGACTATACTCATTCGTATTATCATACCTGTCTCGCTGCCGATTATGGCGACTATGGCATTGTTTTATGCAGTTGACCGATGGAATGAATGGTATCTGCCGATGCTGTTTATCAACGATACCAACCTGCACCCGATGCAGCTTGTGCTAAGAGATGCTATCACTAACCTAAGTCAGTTATTGAATAGTTCGATGGGCGCGCAGTTGGCCGCACAAACTCGAAACGTGTATAACGAATCGGTAAAGTCGGCGATGATCATCGTCTCCGCCGTTCCTATCCTGATGTTTTATCCCTTCGTGCAGAAATACTTTAATGCGGGAATCATGATTGGTTCCGTGAAGGAATGATAATAATAGCTTCGGCCGTTGTTATATAGATACTAAGCTTTACAACAATAAGGAGGGTTTACGCAATGAAATTGAAACAGAAAGCATTAGTAGGAGTGGCGCTGCTTCTTACCGTAGGAACGACGCTAGCAGGCTGCGGCAAAGGGGAGGAACAGACTACAAATACATCCCCGGGCCAAGCGAGTAACACGGCACAAAGCTCCGACGATTTGAGTAAGCCGGAGGAGCTGAGCGTCGCCGTATGGGACATCCAGTCGGGCTTTGACGCTCCGAATGCAAAGAATGATACCGTTTATAACGACTTGACCAAGAAATTCAACGTCACGTTCAAACCGGTTAACGTTAGCTGGAACGACTGGCAGGAGAAAGCAAAAGTATGGGCCGCGTCCAAACAGCTTCCCGATATGTTCGCCGACGATATTGATACGGGGATGTTCCAAACCTGGGCCAAGCAAGGCGTTCTCAAGCCGCTCCCTGACGATTTGAGCCCGTATCCGAATTTGCAAAAAATGATGTCCAATGAGTCTGTGCTGCCACTTAAGGTGGATGGGAAATTCTATTCGATTCCGCGCTTTGGCGGCGAGGATATCGGCGACGCCAGGTTGGGCAGACCAATCCGTTATCGGAAGGATTGGGCGGAGCAAGCCGGATTTACAAAGGAGCCGCAAAGCTTTGAGGAATTCCTGGCTATGACCAAAGCTGTCATGCAGCAGCACCCTGGAATCGCCGGCTTGACGATTAACTCGAAAGGCTACCTGTTAACGCAATTCCTGGGAAGCTTCCCTGAAATGGTGTTCAGCGCTAACTGGACTCAAGAAAACGGCAAGTGGATTCCGGCCTTTACGTCGGAGAAAGCCTATACCGGTATCCAGCAGCTTCGTACGCTCTATACGGATAATGTTCTCGACAAGGACTTTGCGATTCAGAAAGACGCAGACGGCACGAACAAGTTCTTGTCCGGCAAAAGCTTTGCGCTTTACGGCATGGAAGGCGTATCAGACGATCAATTAGCCACATTCAAAAAAGGGAATCCAGGCGTCAGCGCTTCCAAAGCAATCGGTTATATGAATATTTGGCCTGCGGCTGATGGCAAACGCTATACGATGGCTGGTGTTCCTTACTGGTCCAATACGTTCTTCCCAAGTACGCTCAGCGACGAGAAATTCAAACGGGCGCTTAAAGTGATGGATTACATGGTGTCTGATGAATACCGAGTTTTGGGCATTAATGGAATTGAGAATGTCGATTATAAACTGGAAAATGGACAATACATCTCCCTGCTCAAAAAAGATGAAACGCTTGCCGACAAATATCCGATCACATCAAAACTGGTTTGGCTTGCAGGATGGGATCCCCTTCTGTATAAGGGCAAAAAAGTGGTGAGCTCCGACCCTGAAGCTGCCGCACTGATGAAGCTGCAGATTGATACATTCAATCAATATAAACAAGAAGATACGAATATGCCTATAAACTTTGCATTCAATGCGATTTCGACTCCGGCGAAAAATAAGTTTGCGGCTCTGGACCCTAATATCCAGGATGACATCATTAAAGTGGTTCTGGGCAAAGGAGATCCGATCGCCCAGTGGAAAGAAATCGTCAAGAGCTATGATTCGAAGGGCGTGCCTGAAGCGATCAAGGAAGTTAACGAAGTGGTCGCTAAGGAAGGCATTAAGTAACTAGTAAGGTTTAAAAGCATTGCAACACGAGGAAGCTTCCGAACTATTTTCAGCATGTTCGCGAAGCTTCTTCTTTTTCGACTGAAAGGGGATAAACATGAATTTTTTTACTTCAGCAAACGGGAAGCTGATTTTTGAGAATAACGGAGAAACCTTGCAAATTGAAGCATGGGGTGAAAACAGTCTACGTATCCGCTGTCGAATGATGGGTGAAATACTGGATACGGACTATGCCTTACTGCCTGTTAACGGCGATGCGGAAGCTGCAATTGAGATCGATCATGATGCTCAAACGGCTTCTATTCAAAACGGGAAGATAACGGCGGTGGTTAGACAGTCGTGGTGGGATACCCCGGGACGAATTTCTTTTTACAATGATAAAGGGGAATTATTGCTTCAAGAAATTGGCAATGGCGGAGCTTTGAAGCTTCGATCAAGAGCATTCAAACCGATTATCGGAGGGGATCATCAATTAACGGTTTCCTTTGCTGCCAATGATGGTGAAAGAATCTACGGAATGGGTCAATACCAACAGGAAACCTTTGATTTGAAAGGCTCCACGCTTGAATTGGCTCATCGTAATTCCCAAGCCAGCGTTCCTTTTCTTTATTCCAGCAAAGGGTATGGCTTCCTATGGCATAATCCGGCGATCGGAAAAGTTAACTTTGCTAATAATAGAACCGAATGGGTTGCAGAAAGCACTAAACAGCTGGATTATTGGATAACAGCGGGCGATTCGCCGGCAGAAATAGAAGCCGCATACGGACAAGCCGCTGGTACCGTTCCCATGATGCCTGAATATGGACTTGGCTTCTGGCAGTGCAAATTAAGATATTATAATCAGGAACAGCTGCTCGAGGTTGCAAGGGAATATAAGAGAAGAAAGCTGCCGATCGATGTCATCGTCATTGACTTCTTCCACTGGCCCAAACAGGGGGATTTTAGATTCGAGGAAGAATTTTTCCCTGATCCGAAGGCAATGATGGATGAGCTTAAATCCATGGGAATCGAATTGATGGTTTCGGTTTGGCCGCAGGTTGACCGCTACAGCGAAAATTTTGAGGAAATGCGGCAAAAGGGTTATTTGATTAAAGCTGAAAGAGGAGTCCAAGTTGCCATGATGGATTGGTTCCCTTCCAGTATTTATTTTGATGCTACAAATCCGAAAGCAAGGGAGTATGTATGGTCAAAAATCAAGAAAAATTATTATGATTATGGAATCAACATCTTCTGGCTGGATGAGGCGGAGCCTGAATACGATGTATATGATTTTGATAATTACCGTTATGCAATGGGACCTAACGTTCAAATTGGCAATATATATCCGCAGCACTATTCCAGAACCTTTTATGACGGCATGCAGGCGGCCGGACAGGACAAAATCGTAAACCTGGTTCGCTGCGCCTGGGCAGGCAGCCAGCGATATGGCGCATTAGTGTGGTCGGGAGATATTCATTCTTCTTTTGAGGATTTCAGAAAACAAATCGTTGCAGGCCTTCACATGGGAATGGCGGGGATCCCTTGGTGGACGACGGATATCGGAGGCTTTGCAGGAGGTAACCCGGACGATCCCAAATTCCGTGAACTGTTAATCAGATGGTTCCAATGGGGGGCTTTCTGCCCGGTTATGAGATTGCATGGCGACCGCAGGGGAGGCAAGGAAGTATTAAAAAAAGACGGCAGCAAAGCATTAAGTACCGGCGGAAACAACGAGGTATGGAGCTTTGGGGATGAGACTTACGATATATTGGTTCACTATATTGAATTGCGGGAAACTTTAAGGGATTATACCCGTGAGTTGATGAAAGAAGCCCATGAAAAAGGTGCGCCGGTTATGAGGCCGCTCTTCTATGAATTCCAGAATGACGATAAGGTTTGGGATATTAAGGACGAATACCTGTATGGTCCGGATCTGTTGATTGCCCCAATCCTTTATGAAGGCGCAGTATCAAGAGAGGTATATCTGCCTGAAGGTTCAAAATGGACGGATGTACGTACAGGAAGGTATCTTCGAAGGCGGACAAACCATTCATGTTGAAGCTCCTCTAAGTGAAATTCCGGTATTTTTAAGGGACGGAAAACAAGAGTATCTTATCGGAAAAATATAATTTGAAAATTGAAAGGATGACTCTGTAATGGAGGATAATTACAATCTGTTGTCGAAGAAGGGAGCTTGGGGAGATCAGGGGGACGGCACCTATGTCAATCCTGTCTTACCAGGAGATTACAGCGATCCGGATGCCATTCGAGTCGGAGATGATTATTACTGCATCTCCTCTACATTGCATTGCTCTCCAGGGATGGCTGTGCTGCATTCCAAAGACCTTGTTAATTGGAGAATGATCGGGCATGTTGTGAATGATTTGACCAGCATCGGCCCGGAATACAATTACGATCGAATGAACCGTTACGGCAGGGGAGTCTGGGCGGGCGCTATCTGATTCCACCAGGATAAATATTGGGTCTATTTTTTCACGCCCGATGAAGGATTGTTTATGAGTACGGCTTCCGATCCGGCGGGACCTTGGGAGCCGCTTCATCACGTTTGGGCGGTTAGCGGCTGGGACGATTGCTGTCCGTTTTGGGACGATGACGGACAAGGCTACTTTGTTGCGACCCATTTTGCCGATAACTACAATATCCATTTATTTAAACTTAGTGAAGACGGCAAAGAACTGTTGCATAACAGCGATACGATTATTCATCAGCACAAAGGGAGCGAAGCCAATAAGCTCTACAAAATAAACGGAATCTACTATTTTTTCCACAGCGAGGTTCACCGTAGGGAAGGCGTTGAAGTTAGAGTCGTCATGATGTTAAGGTCCGAACATATTTATGGGCCTTATGAGGAAAAGGAGCTTATCCATACGCACGGCATGGATGTAGACCGGGAGCCGAACCAGGGCGGACTTGTCCAGACGGCTTCCGGGGATTGGTATTTCATTTCTCATCAAGGGACGGGCGGGTATTACGAAGGGAGAACGCTTCACTTGCTGCCCGTAACGTGGGTTGACGGATGGCCGATCATCGGAAACGATACGGACGGCGACGGGATCGGGGAGATGGTATGGGGAGGCAGGAAGCCTATTAACGGGCATCCCGTGACGGTTCTCTCCACGAATGACGATTTTGACCGGGCGGTGCTTGAGCCGTATTGGGAATGGAACCATCAGCCAAGAGCCGACAAATGGTCGTTGACGGAACGACCTGGATATTTGCGTCTATACGCATGCCAATCCATCGAAGAGGACCATTTTTTTACCGTATGCAACGTCATTTCACAAAGAGCGTTTAGAACCGTTCACAACGCGGCAACTGCAACAATCGACATCAGCGGTATGGAGGACGGGCAGGAAGCCGGGCTTTGCCATTTTGCGCAAACCTATTGCACGATTGGCGTTCAACAACAGAATGGGACGAAGGTTCTGAAGTTTAACAATTCGGGCACGATCGAATGGGGCCCGGAATTAACGGGTTCCACCCTTTGGTTAAGGTCTGTGTGGAACATAGACGGAATCAGCCGGTTCGAATATAGCGTCGATGGAGTACAGTTCACGAGCTTTGGAGGCGCCTATCAGCTGGGGTGGGGGAATTATAGGGGAGATCGGATCGGGTTATATAGCTATAACTGCGAGAGTAAGCAGGGCTATATCGATGTAGACCAATTTTGCCATGAGGTCGCAGGGGCATAGTAGTGAACAAATGATTAGAAGGTATGTTATATCCTGAATATTACGAGCGCACATTGGAGGCTATGATGAAATCACCATTGTATCGAGACCCTATTTATGACGGAGCAGCGGATCCGGTCGTTATTTGGAACAGAGAAACCAAGGAATGGTGGATGATTTACACAAACCGCAGGGCAACGGCGGAAGATCGGGGATTTGCATGGGTGCATGGCACTGATCTCGGCGTTGCTTCATCCAAAGACGGGACTGATTGGGTTTATCGGGGAACGCTCCCGGGGCTGGACATCGAATGGGGTAGAAATACGTTCTGGGCACCTGAGCTTTACTGGCATGAAGGCATTTACCATATGTATGTCACTTATATTCAAGGGGTGCCTGAGGATTGGGTAGGACAGGCGGATATGTTCCATTATACAAGTCCGGATCTCCTCAATTGGACGTTTCAGTCCAGGCTGGATATCAGCGAGACCAATATTATAGATGCTTGTATTTACCGTCTCCCAAGCGGCCTGTTCAGAATGTGGTTCAAAGAAGACAACAACACCTACGCCGCCGACAGCAAGGATCTATACCATTGGGAACGTGTAGGGCTGATTATCGATGGACGGGGACATGAAGGGCCTAATGTCTTTCGGTTCAAAGACTATTATTGGTTAATCGTGGACGAGTGGAGAGGGCAAGGTGTATACCGATCGGATGATTTGATCAACTGGGAACGGAACGGCCTCATTCTCGATCAGCCAGGCACGAGGGAAGATGACGGCACGATTGGCTTGCATGCGGATGTAGTCTGCTCAGGGGACGAAGCCTATATCTTTTATTTCACCCATCCGGAGAGATTAACCGGGCAAGAGCCTCCATCCTACACCTACGGTACACGGCGTTCCTCCATACAAGCAGCCCAATTGGACGTTGTTGACGGTAAGCTGGTATGCGACCGAGACCGGCCGTTTGAGATGAAGCTTATGCCTCCGACCTGCGAGTAAGCGGTCAGACAGCGCACGGTGCCTCGGAATTCCGTTTACAGGGGCGACATTCTGGACGGAAGGGAAATGGAAAACGACCAAAGCCGCTCCGTCGGCAATCTTCTGGGGACCGAAGCTCAAGTTTCGGTCTCCACCTGTGAGTTTGGCGAATTTGTGCTGGGATAACCAGATGCCGTTACAATTTCGTACATTATGATCATCGGGGCATGTATATCGACCGACGGAGTGAGGGAAACAGAAAAAGCTAGCTCTTCGAGTTGGGGTATTGGTATAATTTCAACAGGCTTAAAAGGAATATTATTTCTGAAATAGAAGGAAGGAAATCACTATGAATATTCAGTTTCATTCCCCCGCCGTGTATTGGACAGAAGCACTTCCTGTCGGAAATGGCAAACTTGGCGCGATGGTTTTTGGAGGAGTCGAGAAAGAACGACTCGCTCTGAATGAAGATACCCTTTGGTCTGGGCACCCAAGCGATTGGAATAATCCGGGGGCGAAGGAAGTCTTGCCGAAGGTAAGAGAGCTTATCGCACAAGAAAAGTATGAGGAAGCAGATCTTCTCTGCAAGGAAATGATGGGTCCCTATACGCAATCTTATTTGCCCTTCGGTGACTTGCATCTGGTTATGGAGCATGGCAATGTATGTGGGCAATACTTCCGGAAGCTTGATCTTTCAACGGGAATTGTTACAGTCGATTATTCCATTGGAGGCGCCCGGTATACCCGTGAAATATTTGCCTCTTATCCCGACCAAGCCATTGTCGTGCGTCTGAAATCCAGCAAGGCGGGTAAGCTCAGTTTTCGGGCCAAGCTGGATAGTCCGCTAAAATTTGTATCATCACATGATTCAGAACAATACGTCATATCCGGCATTGCGCCGGAGTACGTTGCGCCAAGTTACCACCAAATAGACGATCCCGTTCGTTACGGCAACCCCGAGACAACGCAAGCATTGAAGTTCCAGGGGCGAATGACGGTCGTGCATGAAGGCGGGACGCTAAAGGTGGATGCGGACGGCTTGCATGTTAACGGTGCGACAAGTGCGATCTTGTATTTTAATGCGGCGACAAGCTTTGATTCAGGTATTGGCGCGAGAGCTCAGAATTCGATCCGAAGCAAATGACCGCTGAGGCGATCAATGCCGTTCGCGGAAAATCATATGAAGATATCCTGAATCGGCATATTCATGATCACAAAAAGCTATTCGACAGGGTAGCCTTGTATCTGGGGGAAAGCAAGGCCCCCGCAGATATGCCAACCGATCGACGGATTGCCGAATTTGGCAGCAGCGATCCGGGCCTGGTTGAGCTGTTGTTCCATTACGGACGGTACCTCTTGATTGCAAGCTCAAGGCCGGGAACTCAGGCTCTAATCTTCAAGGCATATGGAATGAGGAAACGCGGGCACCATGGAGCAGCAACTATACGCTTAATATTAATGTAGAGATGAACTACTGGCCTGCAGAGCCTTGTAATATGGCGGAATTGCATGAGCCGCTTATTGATTATATTAGAAGATTAGCTCTAAACGGGAGGAAGACAGCTGAAATAAATTATGGCGCAAGAGGATGGGTGGCGCACCATAACTCCGACTTGTGGGCCCAGACAGCACCGGTTGGCGATTATGGAATCGGAGACCCGGTATGGGCGTACTGGCCGATGGGCGGCGCATGGTTAACCCAACATTTGTGGGAGCATTATGCCTTCAGCGGGGATGAGGTATTTTTAGGGGATACAGCGTACCCCATCATGAAAGAAGCTGCGTTATTCTGTTTGGATTGGCTCATTGAAGATAAAGACGGCCATCTCATTACTTCGCCGTCGACCTCTCCCGAGCATAAATTCCTGGCCGGCGATAAGCATCATGCTGTAAGTGCGGCGACGACCATGGATCTATCTCTGATCGCTGAATTATTTGAGAACTGCATCAAGGCGGCGGAACAGCTGAAGATCGATGAAGGTTTTGCGAAGACTCTGTCAGAAACGAAGCAGAGGCGCTGCCGCTCCAAATCGGCAAGCATGGTCGATTGCAAGAATGGTCCGAGGATTTCGAAGACGAAGATGTCTATCATCGTCACGTCTCTCATCTTATAGGGGTTTACCCGGGACGGCTGATTACGGAGCAGTCTGCTCCCGATCTGTTCCAAGCAGCGAAGACATCGCTTGAAATAAGAGGAGACGGGGGAACGGGATGGAGTCTTGGCTGGAAAATCAGCTTATGGGCAAGATTCAAGGACGGCAGCCGTGCAGAGCGGTTAATCTCGAATTTGTTGACTCTCATTAAGGGTGACGAACTAATCATGACGGAGGCGGCGTATATGCCAATCTGTTCGACGCGCATCCTCCTTTCCAAATCGACGGGAATTCGCGGCTACTGCGGGAATAGCAGAGATGCTGCTGCAATCTCATCAAGGATACTTGGAACTCCTGCCGGCGTTGCCCGATGCCTGGAAAGACGGGTATGTCAAAGGGCTGCGGGGCAGAGGAGGATATGAAGTCGATTTGGAGTGGAAGAACGGCGAATTGTCAAATGCAGCAATCAATGCTTCGAAAACCCAGACTTGCAAAGTGCTTGCCAGGCAGAAGGTCAGGATTACGCAAGATGGCGAAGAAATTCATTATTCTCATATAGGGAACGGCTGTATTGAGTTCCATATTGAAAGCGGAAAGCGTTACGTCTTATCGACCGTATGAAGTAAATGGTAGGTTGAGATGGATGGGGTCCCAAAACTTCGGTCCAAAGTAAGGATTTGGAACTTTCGGGATCCGTTCGTCATCGCCCGTGTACGATGCGCTTACAGGTGTAGCTTGCAGTCGGCGCAGATATATCCTCATCATCCCCAGCAGCCACTCTTGATTATGTGCGGTACAATCGGTTCACTGTATGATCGGTACTCCGTCTGCAGAGTAAAGAAATCGATGATTGATCCCCCGCTTTCCTTCGACGGTTATAGCGATTCCAAATTATTTATTCCCTGATTGAACAAAAAATAACCCGCTTGTAAAATAGATTCACTGCAGCGGGTAGGGTGTATTGGACGCTTACCGGTTACTCAACTACGATTTTAGCTACCATTTTGGAATGTCCAGTACCGCACATTACGTCGCATTGAAATTCATATTCGCCGGCATCATTGATTGTAACGACCTTTGATTCACCAGAATCCACTTTAACATCTAGATCAGGTATAGAGATACCATGAATACCATCTGTTGAGTTCGAGGTGATTTTAGTTGCTTCGCCCTTTTTGATTTTGTAAACGGGCTGATCGAATTTGAATTTCGAAGCTTCAATAACAAGCTCTGCCGCAGCAGCCGTTCCCGGTTCTTCTATACTGCCGTTAGTAGTGGATGCCGTAGCTGCATCGTTATTCTTCGAGCCGCAAGCAGCCAGTACGAGCACAGAAGCAGCCAACAAGAACACAATCAGTAAACCTTTTTTCATTTGAATCCCCCTAAAAGTTTTTTACGTGGCTCCGCCCATGTGCCTGCGAAGGAAGGCACATATAGTGAAAAACTAACGACGGAAGCATAAGCTGAGTTTTTTACTGGCTCCGCCGATGTGCCTGCGAAGGAAGGCACAAACAACAACGGAAGCATAAGCTTTATACGCGGCTCGCCCAGATGGTTACATAAGCATGTCTATTATAGCGTGAATTGGATAAAATTACAGTGTCGATATGGTGAATCCTAAACGAACAATTAATGAGAACGTTATGGGAGCATCATTTATGGGTAAGGAAAAACCGGGCTTAGGCCAGTGCGCCTTGTTCACCCGGTTTAACAGTATACGTTGCTGTACACCTTAAAAAACGACAAACGGTTACCTGGTTAGTCACGAGCCTTATGACGGCTGCGACCTGCTTCATAGGGGGAACTGACTGGGATAAACAAGTCAATTATACCGATGACAAGGGCTGCCAGGATGGCACCAAGCCAAGTGACAGATACGCCGCCAACGATAAATTGAGCAATCCAGATGACAACGGCGCTTGCCAGAAATCCAACAATACCGCGTCCGAATGGACTTACCCGTTTGCCGAAGATCCCTTCGATGATCCAGCCAAGCACGGCAATGACCAGCGCGAGAAACAATGCGCTCCAGAAGCCGCCAACGCTAAACTGCGGGACAATATAACCAACAACCATAAGCACGATCGCTGAAACGATAAAACGGACTACGTGACCTAAAAAATGCATGCTCAAACCTCCTTAAAGTTCTCCGAAGGAAAACGTAAGTTAGACCGGGTTTCAACGATTGTACCTCAGCTGTGGATTCAGTCAGGAACTACACCGGACGGCCGCATAGAAAGTTTGAAATCATCGGATTGATTACCTTCTAGCTGCAACAATTATTGTTTCCTGCTTTTCATTCGTCATACATGCCAGGTTACGGCATGGCATACGTTGAATTCATCGGCTATAATAATGAACGAGAGGGGCTGTATTTGGTTTGGATGATAAAATATTACAAACATTAGAATATGCGAAGATTGTATATAAATTGACTCAGCATGCGGCAACTTCGCTTGGCAAGGCAGTTGCTGAAGCCGTGCGCCCAAGCTCGGACTTGGAGGAAGTGAAGCGTCTGCTTCAAGTGACCGATGAAGCCTACAAAGCGGATCGCCTGAAAGGCAGTGCGCCGTTTGGCGGCATTGTGGATATTCGCGCTTCTGTGCTTCGTTCCCGGATCGGCGGGACGCTGAGTCCGTCTGAGCTGCTGGAAATTGCAGAAACCGTACGCGGCTCAAGACGGCTTAAGCGCCATGTTCTGCAGCTGCATGATGATGATGCGATTCCGATGCTGGCAGCAATGGCGGAGCAGCTTACTGAGCATAAGGCGCTCGAGGATGCGATTCTGAATTGCATCGATGAGCAAGCAGAAGTGATGGACAGTGCAAGCTCGGAGCTGGCTTCCATACGTCGTGAGCTTCGTGCCGGCAGTGCGCGCGTACGGGAGAAGCTGGAGCAAATGATTCGTTCCTCTTCCGTGCAGAAAATGCTGCAGGATTCTATCGTAACGATACGAAATGATCGTTTTGTTATTCCGGTTAAACAAGAGTATCGCTCCAATTTTGGCGGAATTATTCATGATCAATCCGGCTCCGGAGCCACATTATTCATTGAACCGGAAGCGATTGTTATTATGAACAATAAGCTCCGTGAATTAAGGCTGGCGGAAGTGCGGGAAATTGAGAAAATACTGCAAATGCTCACCGCTCAAACCGCTGATTACGCGGAAGATTTACTTATGGACAGCGACCTGCTCGGTGCGCTTGATTTTGCTTTTGCCAAAGGCCGCTTGGCTCATCAGATGGGAGCTACTTTGCCGCGCATGAATGACCGGGGTATTTGAAGCTGCGCCGAGGACGCCACCCGCTGCTTGCGCGGGAGCAGGTTGTTCCAATTGATGTCGAGCTTGGCAATACCTATACGGCGATCATCGTGACGGGACCCAATACCGGAGGGAAAACCGTTTCTCTCAAAACAATCGGCCTGCTTAGTCTGATGGCGATGACAGGCATGTTCGTTCCAGCCGAAGATGGAAGTCAGCTCTGCGTGTTTGATGCGATATATGCTGATATTGGCGATGAACAAAGCATCGAGCAAAATTTAAGTACGTTTTCCAGCCATTTAACGAACATTATCCGCATATTAAACAATATGACGCCAAAAAGCTTGGTCCTGCTTGATGAGCTTGGTGCGGGAACGGATCCTGCCGAAGGCTCGGCGCTTGCCATTGCAATGCTTGAGCATATGCATAAACAAGGCTGCCGCATCGTAGCGACGACTCATTATAGTGAACTGAAAGCTTATGCCTATAACCGTAAAGGCGTTATTAATGCCAGCATGGAGTTTGACGTACAAACGCTTAGCCCAACCTATCGCCTGCTTGTGGGTGTTCCTGGACGCAGTAATGCTTTTGCTATCGCCGAGAGACTGGGCCTTCAAAAATCAATTATCGATCATGCCCGCGGCGAAGTAAGTGAAGAGGATCTTCGTGTGGAATCAATGATCGCTTCCTTGGAGGAGAATCGTATCGGTGCAGAGACTGAACGTCAGACGGCGGAAGCGCTGCGCAAAGACATGGAAGCACAGCTCGCCCGCCATGAAGCAGAGCGTGAGCGCTTCAACGAGCAGCGCGATAAGCTGATGGCTAAAGCGCAGGAAGAAGCGCGTGAAGCTATCGTAAAAGCAAAACGCGAAGCAGAGCAGATTATCGCAGAGCTCCGCCAGCTCGCCAAAGAAGAAGGCGGAGCTATTAAAGATCATAAGCTGACCGAAGCAAGGCGTAAGCTGGATGAAGCCGCTCCTGAGCTTCACAAAACGAACAAAATGACTAAATCCAAAGCTGCTAAACAACAGCGTATTGAGAATGGCGATGAAGTCATGGTATACAGCTTGGGTCAACGAGGCCATGTGGTGGAGTTAAACGGCAATGATGCGCTCGTTCAGTTGGGTATTTTAAAAATGAAAGTATCCGTCGGTGATCTGGAGCTGGTGAAGCGGGCGGAGACGTCAAAGACGCAGCAGCCAAAGCAGGCGGCTACTTTAAAAAGAACGCGCGAAGAAAATGTGCGGATGGAGCTCGATCTGCGCGGAGCCAATTTAGAGGAAGCGATTGTTGAAGTGGATCGTTTCTTAGATGAAGGGTTTCTTGCCGGGCTTGGACAGATCTATATTATCCACGGTAAGGGCACAGGTATCTTGAGAACCGGCATCAGTGATTTCCTCCGCCGTCATAAGCATGTAAAGAGCTATAGGCTTGGAAGCTATGGCGAAGGCGGTACAGGCGTCACAGTTGCAGAGCTGAAATAAAGGGGTGATCAGCAGGTGGAGCAAGAGGTTGATACGATGCTCAGCAATGATTTTGCGGCATCGCTTGTTTACGTATCGGTAGCTGTTCTTGCGCTTGTTATCTTCTTGTTCTTCTTTGAATTTGTGACCCGGTACAAATGCTGGCACGAAATAAAGAAGGGGAATCTTGCTGTTGCGATGGCAACGGGAGGTAAGATATTCGGCATATGCAATATTTTCAGATTCTCGATTCAATCCAATGAAACGGTTTATGAGAGTATGACCTGGGCAACGTTCGGATTTGCTCTGCTGCTCGCTGCTTATTTTTTATTTGAGTTTTTGACGCCTGTATTTCGAATTGATGATGAGATCCAGAAGGATAACCGGGCGGTAGGCTTTATTGCCATGGTTATTTCAGTAGCTCTTTCTTACGTGATCGGTGCAACGGTTGTCTAGTAAAGGAATAACAGTAGAATTGGGAATTGAAGGGAAGGGCTGCAGCCGCTTATGAAATATTTATGGGGAACTTTATTTGTGCTAGCCGCACTTTTTGTTGTGCTTGGTGTTTTCTATTTACTAAAATAAATGTCCGCAGTTATGTACTGTAGGGAATTGGAGGAATTGGAATGGATGAGCAGCAAACGATTTGTCCTTGGTGTCACACCGAAATCCAGTGGGATGAGGAGCTTGGACCGGAGCAGCATTGCCCGCACTGCGGCAACGAATTATCTGGTTATCGGACATTAAAGCTAGGTGTCGATGATGAAGATGAAGCAGACGAAGTAGAAGAAGAGGAGGATATCGATTGGGAAGAGGAAAAAGCGTACAAAGTGAAACGTGAAGCTGCACTTGGCGATATTTCGGAATTAAGGCAGTACAGCCGCGATCGACTCGTACTTAATGAGACGATGGAGCGAATTCTGGACGACCAGCTCGAAGCGCCGGAATGTCCGTCCTGTCAGGAATATATGCTCGATATAGGCACAAATGAAGTCATAAATGAGCAATTCACGCCAAGGAAGCCGGAAGCTTTGACAGCACCGCTTCTTTCACCGCCGTTTAAGGTTGTGATGTACGTTTGTCCATCCTGCTTCCATTCGGTCAATCGTCTTAGTCCGCAGGATCAAGAGCGTCTTGTGCGTTCGCTTGCGAAAGCGGCAGCGGATAATCAATAGTCTCTTTCTTTCCAGCATGCTGTTCCCGCTTTGGGGGTACCTTACTTGAAGAACCTTCGCGAAGAAGCGGTGCAGATGGGAGGAATTAGTTTGGAACATGGAAAACATTCCGTACAATCCAAATGGGCGGCAGCAGGAGCTGATAAACATAAGCTGCGAACACATTCGTTTGGGAAGCATGAAAGCCGTTCAGATGGACGAGCCTTAGACGGCCAGGCTAAATTGCTGCTTGCTGTACAAGGGCTGCTCGGAATCGCCAATGCTTTATCTGGAACGTTTTTGCCGGTGTATCTCTGGAAGGCCAGCCAGTCTCTTGCTCTAATTGGATGGTTTAATTTAAGCCAGACTGTCGTAAGCGGAATAACCTTTTGGCTAGCAGGCAAATGGGTCAAGGAACATAATAAAATGAACAGCCTCCGGCTCGGTGTCGCGCTGTCCGGAGTTTTTTATTTTATCGTCCTCATGCTGGGTAAATCCGCGGTTACTTATGCGGTACCGCTGGGGATGTTTAATGGGCTTTCACTGGGTCTCTTTTGGATTGCTTATAATGTCGTGTACTTTGAGGTAACCGAGCCTGGAAATCGAGACCGTTTTAATGGATCGGCAGGACTATTAGGCTCAGGAGCTGGTATTATTGCTCCTTGGGTATCGGGCTTGCTCATTACGGCAAATAAGGGAGAACGGGGCTACACCATTATTTTTACCATTTCCGTTATTACTTTTGCTATTGCTGCTATATTAAGCTTCTGGTTGAAGAAGCGCAGAACAGTTGGGCATTATGAATGGTTTCATGGGGTCAGACAGCTTCGTCAGAAGGGCAATCCATGGCGCCAAGCAGTACCGGCTATCATTGCCCAAGGGGTAAGAGAAGGCGTCTTTATGTTCCTGGTCGGTTTATTAGTCTATATGGCAACAAGCAATGAACAAAAGCTGGGTAACTTCGCGCTTATCACATCGCTTGTTGCGCTTGTCAGCTTCTGGATGATAGGGAAGCTGTTAACGCCGCCAAGGAGAAAAGCGGCCATGATGCTCGGGTCCATCGCGATAACGTTGGTTATACTGCCTTTATTCTGGCCTCTAAGCTATACTACTTTACTGTGGTTTGGTCTTGGTACAGCCTTTTTTATGCCCCTCTATATTATTCCGATGACGTCCGCAGTATTTGATCTTATCGGTCGAAATGAACAAAGTGCAAAGCAGCGCGAGGAATTCATCGTCCTGCGCGAAGCTGCATTGACTATAGGACGAGTCATTGGTATATCCGCCTATTTATTGGTTCTTCCCTTTGTCGACCGTTCACCTAAAACGGTGCCTTGTCTGATGCTGGCTGTCGGAGCTTTTCCAATCGTAGTCTGGTTTTTAATGCGTCGCTTTCTAAAGTCAGAGGGTAAAAGAAAATTCAGCTAATTTTTTGTAAAAGGGGGTATGCTTATGGCACGAATTGTAAATCGTATAACCGAGCTGATCGGTCAAACGCCAGTCGTTCGACTGAACCGACTTGTTCAGCCTGGTGATGCAGAAGTCCTCGTTAAGCTGGAGCGGTTTAATCCCAGTGGAAGTGTCAAGGACAGAGCGGCATCTTCGTTAATTAACACCGCAGAGCAGCAGGGTCAAATTAAACCAGGCGATACGATTATCGAGCCTACAAGCGGCAACACGGGGATTGGTCTTGCAATGAACGCAGCGGCCAAAGGCTACAAGCTCATATTAGTTATGCCGGATAACATGTCCAAGGAACGGATTGGCTTATTGAAGGCATATGGTGCAGAGGTTGTTCTCACGCCAGCAGCAGAGCGGATGTCAGGTGCGATCCGCAAAGCGCTTCAGCTGCAAGAAGAGCTTCCAGGAAGCTACATTCCCAATCAATTTGAGAATAGCGCTAATCCAGATATTCATCGTGTGACCACCGCACCAGAAATTTTGCAGCAGACGGACGGTAAACTCGATGTGTTTATTGCGACTGCAGGAACAGGTGGAACAATTACAGGTACTGGTGAGACGTTAAAAGCATCTATACCCGGTTTATATGTAGTCGTTGTTGAACCGCTCGGATCCCCGGTTCTATCCGGCGGTCAACCTGGACCGCATAAGCTCGTCGGAACTAGTCCGGGGTTCATCCCTGCTATATTGAACACTTCCGTATACGATGAAATTGTTCAGGTTTCCGATGAGCATGCGCTGGACACGATGCGTCAGCTTGCCAGATTAGAAGGTTTGCTGCTTGGTCCGTCCTCTGGAGCGGCTGTATGGGCGGCTTTGCAGCAGGCCCGCCGCATTGGAACAGGCGGGCGTGTGCTGTGCATTGCGCCGGATAGCGGTGAGAGATATTTAAGTATGGATATTTTTTAGCAAGGCTGCTAATGGGTCCACCTTCTTAATTCCTCTTTTATGATAGAGCGGCGTTCCTGTACATAGGTTTTGAATATTTCCAGTTCTTCCTCGAACGTATGAAAGGGCCATTTACGTGTAAAATCATCTTGAATGGCCGGCGTAATTTTCTTATATAAATCCAAAATGACCGGCTCAATGCTTTTCCAAGTGAATCGACTTGCTAATAGATTCGATAATAGAAGACGGTAGGCCTTCCGACTCGATTTGTAGGCAAGCACTTTTCGAGTCAGCATATTGTAGCCCTTAACTTCAACCAAGTCGCTGCCGCAAAGCCTCCCATAGCAGTTTCTCCCCCAGGTTCCTTCATAATCCCACGGAATAATCCGATATTTACCGCTGGCTGTGTGCTCATACAGGGCATAGTTCTGATCAAAACCATCATAATTCCCCGTAAGGACAGCTCCAGCCAGCCATTTCAAATAAAGCCCAATATCTAACCGCCGCCCTAAATAAGCTTGATGATTCTTCCCAACCGGGCGATTAATCTGCCGCACAAAACGGGTTAAGCGCAGCTTTGTCGCGTCATTCCCGCTCATAACACGATACCCTTCAAATAACGTTGTTTTAGTGACACCTGTATCAGGATCTATCAGACTGAAATTGGCTTTATCATTGACAGCATAGATGAGAGATTTGCTGGAGATCCCTCGTTTGGAGAAAAAGGTCCGGTCCACCGCTTCGATCTCCAGATAGACGCCATGAGGCTGGCCATTCCACTCTAACCAGATATGCCGGGTTTTTGGCGATGGAACATGAATCATATTAAAGAATTGAAAGGATAGCGCATTGCGGATCATCGACGGGTCGTCAAACTCTGCGTTCCAGTGGAGGGTTTGATTGTTCCCATAGCGGATTTCATACGATTTTTTGGGATAGTTACGTGTATGACCGCCGCGGAATCTTAGCTGCGCTTCATATGGAGTTCCATCTATCTCAAGTTTAATGGGAGCGAATTGATTGCTCCATACGTTCGCTTGCAGCTCCTTAAGGTGTTCGCTTTGAATTGTGATTTTACGGCTGGGTAGTCCTTCCCCGGACAATAGGACCCTCTCCTTTAAGCAAAAGTAAAAGCCTATCGGTATGCGATAGGCTTTTGCTTATTTACATTATGCGGTTTGGGTTCTGATGGTCACTGCCCAGCCGGAATAAGTCTTCTTGCGAATACGTTGATTTTCTTATGAACCGTTGCTGCCGTGAGTCCCTTTAGAACCATGACTGCCTCTGGAGCCTTTAGTGCCTTTGGAACCATGACTGCCTTTGGAGCCTTGAGTGCCTTTAGAACCTATTAGTGCCTTTGGAACCATGACTGCCTCTGGAGCCTTTAGTGCCTTTGGAACCTTTAGTGCCTTTGGAACCATGACTGCCTCTGGAACCTTTAGTGCCTTTCGAACCTTTAGAATCCTCGGTGCCTTTTGTTCCGTTGCTTTTTGGCATTGAGTAAATTCCTCCTTTAATTGTCTTAATACAAGCTATGCTGCGAATCTAGTAATCGATCTAGGTTAATGAGCAATGTTATAGAAAATAGATAACAATCTAGTACCGGATAGATACGAGATACATATAAATAGATTATAAATTGTCTCCCATGATAGATATCACCGGGGCAAGTAATGGAGGGATGAAAGCCGAAGCGAGATGGATGAACCGTAAATCAGGTAGTCGCGATCGTATTTGTGCCGGTCGTCCTATGAATGACATTCTATCAACCACATGGAGGGATTATTAAATGAGTTATTATCACGACGACAGATCATGGAGTAATGAAGTGAGCTATAAACCGTATGGCATGCACGGTAGACTCGGTAATCAAGTAAGCCCGGTTAACTATCAACCTCAATCTCAACCTCAACCTCAACACAAATCTAAAAGCATGGGGGTATCACCTACAATGGAACAGCAGGATAACTATTTGAACAGTAAAGTTGGGATGTTAATTAAAATCAACCGCGGAGGTCCAGAAGCATTTGACGGTGTATTGGTTTCCGTTCAAAGTGGTTATGTCGTTATGCGGACTAAAGCAGGCCTTGTTTATGTTAATGCAAGCCATATTAAGAGCACAACTGATCTGCCTGGTCAAAAAAGCGGGCGTTCGGCTTCCAACAACTTTATCGTAGCAGGAAGCTTTGTCGGCGTATTGCGTAAACTGAGTCAGCAATTCGTTCAAATCAACTGGGGCGGACCAGAGAAAATCGAAGGGTTCATAGCTGAAGTCGGCAATCAATCTCTGCTCCTTATTGTTGGTCAAGAAAAAGTTCTAATCCCGCTCTACCACATTAAAACGGTCAAGCACACTGGCCAATACGCAAGTAACGGCAGCCGTGGAAACAGCTCGAAAGGCAACAGCTCCAGCGGCAATAAAAACAGCTCCAATGGCAATAAAAACAGCTCCAGCGGCAATAAAAACAGCAGTAAAAACAAAAACTCCAGCAACAAAGGCGGTAAATCGAAAACATCTTCAGTAGCTCCAAAAGCAGCACGGAAGAACTCCTTGCGCGCAGGTAAAAGAGGCTGATTCTTGCCGGGTGACGTGGCTAATGTACTTGTCACCCGGCAGCGGCCCTAACGCTAACAAGGGGGGAGAACGATGATGATTATCGCTTTGATTATAACTCTTGCAGGTATTTTACTCTTTCTGCTCCTCTCTCCCGCACCTCTATCACAATCACAATCTTCGGCACGCAGCGTCCAGCAGAGGAATGAAATAGAAGAAGCTGGTTTAGAAGTCTTTGCTCACGATGTTCAGCTCCGAGGCGAGGCGCATCAGCATGGCTGATGCCAAACCAATAATTGTCATTCTAACCTTTCTGCTAACGATCGTTTTCATTATTTGGCGGCCCAAAGGAGTTAACGAGGCGATCCCTGTATCTGCGGGTGCAGCCATTCTTCTCCTGACAGGCATTGTACCGCTTACAAGTCTTCGATTGATCGCAGAAACCGTGAGCGGTGCAGCCATTACCATTTTGTCCACGATAATCATGTCCATTGTTCTTGACAGTATCGGGTTTTTTCGATGGGCGGCCTTTAATATTATTGAATACGCGCGAGGCTCGGGAATTCGGTTATTTTGCTACGTAATTACGCTATGTTTTCTTATGACGGTGTTCTTTAATAACGACGGAAGCATCCTAATTACAACACCTATTATTCTGCAAGTGACCAAGCTGCTTCAGTTCAAAATGCATCAGAAAATTCCTTATCTAATCAGCGGAGCTCTTATCGCTACTGCAGCCAGCGCTCCAATCGGAGTAAGCAATATCGCTAATCTTATCGCTCTTCGAATTGTCGGACTTGATTTAAATGAGTATGCAATCCGAATGTTCGTCCCTTCCATGATTGGCATTATTGCGATTGCAGTTCTCCTTTATTATTATTATCGCAGCCAGCTTCCCAAACGTATTCAGAGAGTTCGGCCTGGATGGATTACCTCTTCCGTAATGGAGAAGAAACGCGAGTTTCATCCACTAATGGACGCTCATGATATTCCCCAAGTCGATTGGTGGCTATTTCGGATGTGTATGATCATTGTCGTCGCCACTCGAGCTGGGTTCTTCATCGGATCCAGCTTTGGAGTGCCGATGGAATGGATCGCGATAGCGGGTGCTGTATAATCATTGCTCTGAGATGGTTTCGAACCGGTATCGGCGTACGTGATCTGGTCTCCAAAACTCCTTGGCATATTCTCTTATTCGCGTTCGGTATCTATGTGATCGTCGAAGGCTTGCAGCAGATCGGTCTCACTCGTTTCCTTGTTCAGGAGCTTGCCCCGCTCGTCAATTCCGGCGATCTTACTGTCGTAATTGTAATTGGTGGACTGTTGACGATCATGTCCAATATCATGAACAATCTACCCTCGATTATGATCGGGACGTTATCATTGACTGAAATGAATTTGGATCCGCATACACTGCAGCTTGCCTATCTGGCAAACATTTTAGGCAGTGACATTGGTGCCCTGCTTACACCGCCAGGAACTCTGGCAGCGCTGATTTGGCTATTCATTTTGCGTCAACATCATATAAAACTTTCGTGGAAAACGTATATGAAGGTTACAGTGGTTATTATTCCAGCGGGGCTGCTCATCAGTCTGCTCAGTCTCTACGCATGGACGCAACTTATAGGATGAAAGGAGGTCGATTCTATGAAAAATCGTCACCCTTTATTGGATCACTACGTTGAGCTTGATATATCGGGCAAGGCAGTGCCCATTCGAGGAAAATTAATTGATTTAGGACAGGATATACTTGTGCTCCACAACGGAACCCAGTTTCTGTATGTGCCGCTCATTCATTTGCAACAGCTGCGTCTATCTGTACGCGAGAACCAAGATGTGGATGCGCCGGAGATACCTTTTGAACCGCAAAATGATCCCATCTCATACCGCAAAGTGCTTATGAATGCCAAAGGTATGTTCTCTGAGCTCTATATCGCCGGCAACCAATCCATTCACGGCTACTTAACAAGTGTCATGAACGATTTCTTCGTTTTCTACTCACCGGTGTACCATTCCGTAATCGTATCACTTTCTCATCTGAAATATTTAATTCCGTACAATCCCAATGTGACTCCATATACGCTTACACCCGAGCAATTTCCGCTGAAGCCTTCCCCCATCACGCTAGCGCGTACGTTCGATCAACAGCTTAGGAAGCTGATCGGCGAATTTGTCATACTGGATTTAGGTGAAAATCCGAACAAAATCGGCGTTCTCAAAAGTATCGACCAGAATATGATTGAGCTGTCAACCGCAGGCGGTAATGCCGTCTATCTGCATTTTGATCATGTCAAGACGGTCCATCTACCATGAGCCGCATACTCGGGATTGCCCTCCATTTGGGGGTCTTCCCGGATACATAACGTCATCTTCATATGACTGCTTTGCAGGATGCTTGTATTCGTTGTAAGATAGTCAGTATAACTAACGTAGGTCAGCTACGCTTACTGGTAAGTTTTACAATAGGGAGGGCTTTGACGATGAATGAACGTAAGATCAAAATATTGGACCTGCTAAAAGAGGATGCACGCCGCAGCGCGGAGCTAATCGCAACGATGCTGAATGAGCCTCTGGAGGAAGTAAAGCAAGAGATAACTGAAATGGAACAGGATCATGTCATCGTCAAATATGCGACGGTAGTCAACTGGAGCAAAGTCGATGACGAGAAAGTTACGGCACTCATTGAAGTACAAATTACACCGGAACGCGGCCGCGGATTTGAAGGCATTGCGGAACGGATTTATTTATATCCAGAAGTAAAGTCCGTATACTTGATGTCCGGCGCCTACGATTTACTCGTTGAAGTCCAAGGGAAAACGCTTAAGGACGTCGCTTCCTTCGTCTCTAATAAACTGTCACCGATTGATGCCGTGCTTTCAACGAAAACATTCTTTATTTTGAAAAAATATAAGCAGGACGGCATTATATTCGAAGAGCATGAAGACGACCACCGTCTTTTGGTCTCGCCATAAAGGATGACAGACAATGATTAAAGACCAAGAGAAACAAGCGGGTGCGCGGGCTAAGAGGACTTCGATGGCTGACTATTTATCTCCGCAGGTGCGTGGGATTAAGCCGTCGGGAATTCGTCGTTTTTTTGATTTAGCTAATGGCCGTAAGGATATCATTACTCTAGGAGTTGGCGAGCCGGACTTTGTTACGCCTTGGCATGTCCGAGAAGCTAGTGTCTACGCGCTTGAGATGGGTAAAACCCAATATACCTCCAACGCGGGTACACCTGAGCTGCGTGAAGAGATTGGCTGTTATCTCCATTCTCAATTCGATGTTGCGTATGATCCGGCAAACGAGATTCTTGTTACTGTCGGCGGCAGCGAAGCGATTGATCTGGCACTTCGTGTTCTTATTTCACCGGGAGATGAGATTCTCGTTCCAGAGCCTTGCTATATCTCGTATTCACCTATTACAGCGCTAAGCGGCGGTGTACCGGTTGGCATCGAGACATATGCCAAGGATGAGTTCAAGCTGAAGGCGGAATCATTGAAGGCTGCCATTACGCCGCGTTCGAAGGTTCTGGTATTAAGCTATCCGAGCAATCCAACCGGGGGCATAATGACTTACGAGGATTGGCTGCCGATTGCCAAGGTCGTAGAGGAAAATGATCTTATCGTTATTTCCGATGAAATTTATGCGGAGCTCACATACGGATCGAAGCATGTCAGCTTTGCCTCATTGCCTGGCATGAAGGATCGTACGATTCTTGTCAGCGGTTTCTCAAAAGCTTTTGCCATGACAGGGTGGAGAATTGGCTACGCTTGCGGACATCATGAGCTTATCGCTGCGATGCTCAAAGTTCATCAATACACGGTTATGTGTGCTTCCAATATGTCACAGGTTGCTGCGCTTGAAGCTCTGAAAAATGGGCTTGAGGAGAAGGACCGGATGACAGAATCCTATAATCAGCGTCGCCGGCTTGTTGTGCATGGTTTCCGCGAGATCGGACTTGAATGCCATGAGCCTCAAGGGGCATTTTACGCGTTTCCTTCTATACAAGCATTCGGGCTGACATCTGAGGAATTCGCGACGCGGCTGTTATTAGAGCAGAAGGTTGCGGCTGTACCCGGGGATGTGTTCGGTCTTGGCGGAGAGGGCCATTTGCGCTGTTCCTATGCGACCTCCGTTAGTCAAATAACAGAGGCGATCGACCGAATCGGAGCTTTCGTTAGGGTGCTAAAGGGAGAATGAAAAAGATATATTCAGAATTGTAATTCTTTGTTATAATTTAATAAATCTTTAACAAATTTATGTTGACTATTGTGATGGAATTAATTCGCTAATTGATGACAGGGGGGGATGACAATGGCTTATGCGGATTGTGGTTTCACGTTTCGGAAACATTCGAACACCCATTCGGCAAAGCGTATGTCCCTGGCCATGCAGATATTAGAAGATGAAATTTATGCGCTGCGAACCAAGATGGAGCAATCGTATATGGAAGAGTTGACATTTAACTCGGAAAAAGTAATTGATCTTAGCCGGAAGCTGGATGTTAAGATCAATGAGTATATGCAATTCATAACAAGACGGACGAAGCTGCAGTAATCTTCGTTTTGACGAATTGAAGGAGTCCCATTGGGGCTTCTTTTCTGTTTTGCAGCCTGTTTTTATGCTATATTTGAACGTAGTGTTTAAGGAGATGATCGAGTAATGAAGCTGTATACACGAACAGGGGACGAAGGGAAAACGTCTGTTATAGGTGGACGTGTTCATAAGGATGATAATCGCGTGGAGGCTTACGGGACGATTGACGAGCTCAATTCTTTTGTCGGTCAAGCGGCAGCGGCTGCTCTTGCGACAGGTCAGTTGAATGAGGTACATGTACAGCTAGTTGAAATCATGCAGGAGCTGTTTGACTGCGGTTCAGATCTTGCGTTCACCGATCCGGAAGGTCGGCTCGTTCAAAATGACAGCAGAGCCGACGATCCGTTTGGAAGGCTGGATTGACGAGCTGATCGCGGCAGCGCCAGCGATTACCCGCTTTATTTTGCCGGGGGGCAGCGAGGTGTCCGCTTTGCTTCATGTTTGCCGGACCGTCTGCCGCAGAGCAGAACGCCGCGTTGTAACACTTTCGGCGGAGCTGCCGATTAACAATGAAGTGTTGAAGTATATGAACCGTCTATCCGATTATTTCTTTGCTGCAGCTCGGGCAGCTAATGCGAAGCTCGGTGTACCGGATATCGAATATGTTAGAAGCGCGGAAGTGTTCCGCACAAAAGACAAATGAGTGACACGGTCTATTATGAGCCGCTGATCATCAAGGTGACGGCAGAGGATGACGGCAAAATGGTTCGAAAGGTTCTGGAGCAGCGGCTTGGCGTTTCGCGAAAGCTGCTTTCGCGGGTGAAGGTTACCGAGCAAGGCATTACGGTTAACGGTGAGCGCGTATACACGAATGATCGGCTGAAGGAAGGCGATAGCCTTGAAGTGCGGATGGAGCAGGAGCAGTCCGACGATATTTTAGCCCAGCCTCTTCCTCTAGATATTGTCTATGAAGATCGAGATCTGCTCATCGTAAACAAGCCGCCTGGCATTGTCGTTCATCCCACTCACGGACATTATACGGGAACAATCGCAAATGCAGCTGTCTATCATTGGCGCGAGCTTGGAGAGAAGGTTCGGTTTCGGCCTGTACATCGGCTGGATGAAGACACCTCAGGACTTGTCGCTATTGCCAAAAATCCATATATTCACCAGCAATTATCCGAGCAGCTGCAGGCGGGTGAAATCGAGAAGCGATATTGGGCGTATGTGTACGGAACACCGGAGATCGCAACCGGTACGGTAGATGAGCCGATCGACCGTGATACGGAGAACCCGCATGTTCGAGTTGTGCGCCCGGATGGTTACCCTTCGGTCACCCATTATGCAACAGAAATGATCTTTGGAGCAGGCATGGCGGCGAAGGTGAGCCTGAAGCTGGAAACAGGCCGAACCCATCAGATTCGCGTTCATATGAAGCATATTGGCTGCCCGCTTATAGGAGACAAGCTTTATGGCTTCGCAATTGCACCTTCTGAAGATGGAGCTGAACAAGGGACGAAGGAAGGCGGATCGAAAGTACTGGAAGCAGCAGTAGAGCGCCAAGCGCTGCATGCAGCGATTCTATCCTTTACACATCCGATCACGCGCGAACGCATGAGATTCGAAGCCGCCCTCCCCCAAGATCTCCAAAACCTAGAAGCACAGCTTCGCAAATTATAAGTGCATAATTGCACCTAAATTTGTGCCGTGTGTGCCAAAGGCACGAAAACGATCCAAGCACAAAAGCAGCAAAGCTGCATCTCTAAAACTCTCACGTTCTAAATAGAGCGCCAAAATGAAAGTGTGTGCCAAAGGCACGAAAACGATCCAAGCACAAAAGCAGCAAAGCTGCATCTCTAAAACTCTCACGTTCTAAATAGAGCGCCAAAATGAAAGTGTGTGCCAAAGGCACGAAAACGATCCCAGCACAAAACAGCAAAGCTAGCATCTCTAAAACTCTCACGTTCTTAAAAAAGAGCGCCAAAATGAAAGTGTGTGCCAAAGGCACGAAAACGATCCCAGCACACAATAGCAAAGTAGCGTCTCTAAAACTCACACGTTATTTAACGGGAGTCCAGAGGGCAGGCCCTCTGGGGTCCCCTTCCTCGGGAGGGGGATTTAGGGGGAGGGCTTTTGGGGTTTGGGGCGGAGCCCTAAAATTAATTAAATTTATAATTTGAAAAAACGCGCTATGCAATAGAATGGAGACTTACGATGAAACTCACCATCTACGAATATCCCAAATGCGGAACATGCCGCACTGCAATCAAATCGCTCAAAGCGAAAGGCTACGAGCTGGAATCACATAACGTCTTTGAAACAGCGCCTTCGGCTGAGGCCATCGAAGAGCTAATCAAACGCAGCGGTTTAGACATCAAAAAATTCTTTAATACGTCCGGGGAAGTGTATAAAGAAATGGGTCTCAAGGATGTATTGCCGGGCATGTCCGATGAGGAGAAAATCAAGCTGCTCGCCTCAAATGGCCGACTAATCAAACGGCCGATTGTAACGGACGGCGTACAAGTTACAGTTGGCTTCAAGGATGAAGAATACGACCGCGTTTGGAGTCGTTAATTATATGGAGGGAGTTGCACCGGTGACAACAAGATCATGGCGTGCCGAGCGGCTTTCGAAGCTGGGATCGTCTATTTTTGCCGAAGTAGCGGAATGGAAGAAGGAAGCACAGCAGCAGGGTCTAGATGTGATTGATTTGAGTATAGGCAGCCCGGATTTGCCGCCATCGAAGTTAATTAGACAGAAGCTGAGCGAAGAGGTTCTTCATGAATCGGCTTATGCCTACCCTGGATCTAAAGGAAGCAGGAGCTTTCTTCAAACGGCTTCCGAATGGCTGCAATTTCGGTTTGGCGTTCAAGTCGACCCCGAATTAGAGCTGCTGTCCCTGATGGGCTCTCAGGATGGTCTTGGCCACCTTGCACTTGCGCTCTGCAATCCTGGAGATATTGCGCTTGTACCGGATCCGGGCTATCCGGTCTATGCTGCTGGCCTCGCACTAGCTGGCGTGGAACCCTATTATATGCCCCTTCGTCCCGAAAATGATTTTTTGCCGGACTTTGCAGCTATTCCAGCACATGTGTGGACCAAGGCCAAATTCATGCTGCTCAATTATCCAAGCAACCCGATTTCTGCGGTGGCTGATCTATCTTTCTTTACGAAGGCTGTTGCGATTGCCAAGCAGCATGGCGTTCTTATCGTTCATGATCTGGCCTATTCCGAAATGGCATTCGATGGCTGCCGACCGCCAAGTATTTTAGAAGTCGAGGGTGCGAAGGAGACCGCAGTTGAGTTCCACTCCCTGTCCAAAAGCTTCAATATGGCTGGCTGCCGGATCGGCTTTCTGGCGGGGAACGAGCAGGCGGTATCCGCATTAAGAGAACTCAAAGCGAATATTGATTACGGTGTTTTCCTTCCTGTACAAATGGCAGGCATTGCTGCGCTTGAGCATGATATGTCAGGGAATCATGAAACGGTCGGTTTCGTATATGAACGACGCCGAGATGCTTTTCTGGATGCTTTGCGAAAGGAAGGCTGGGACGTTGTGAAGCCCAAAGCAACGATGTTTGTATGGGCCCCGCTTCCGCCAATGAAATGGAGTCTGTCAGATCCTTGGAATTCACGTCGAATTTCCCGGGAAATGTTAAATCGATATGGAGTAGCAGTCATACCAGGGGACGCTTTTGGAGCGGAAGGCGAAGGCTATGTTCGCATCGCGTTGGTAGAGGATGAAAGTCGATTAATTGAAGCAGCGCAGCGGATTGGCCGATTTATACGCGGCGAATAGGGCGGCCATGCGGACCATTCAAGCTTTGAAGATGAGAGAGGAACGGTATAATCAATGATCCAGGAAGAGAATAACAATAAGCTGTTATTGGTCGATGGAATGGCGCTTTTATTTCGTGCTTTCTTCGCTAATTCTTATGGCGGCAGTGTAAGACGTACAAGTACAGGCGTCCCGGTTAATGCCATTTATGGCTTTATCAAATATTTTATGGACGCTGTACAGAAGTTTGAACCTACCCATGTCGTATGCTGCTGGGATATGGGGAGTACGACATTCAGGACCACGCAATATGACGGGTATAAGGCGAACCGTCCTTCAGCTCCGGAAGATCTGATTCCGCAGTTTGATCTTGTAAAAGAGGTTGTAGAGAGCTTCGGGGTACCAAACATTGGGCTCGCAGGTTTTGAAGCAGATGATTGCATTGGAACGCTGGCAAAGCGGCACAGCAAGGAAGCTCATATTTATGTGCTCTCAGGCGATCATGATTTGCTTCAGCTCGTGGATGACCGGATTACGGTCGTCATTATGAAGAAGGGGCAAGGCAATTATGCTGTTTATACTCCAGAATTCTTACATGAAGAACGACAATTGACTCCTGAGCAAATCATCTGCATAAAGGGGCTAATGGGGGATACCAGCGATAATTATCCGGGAGTAAGAGGGATCGGAGAGAAAACTGCTTATAAGCTCATACAGGAGCATGGCTCGGTTAATGGCATTCTTGCTAATCTCGATAGCTTATCCAAGACGATTCGGGCCAAAATTGAAGCTGATCTCGACATGCTGCATATGTCCCGCGATTTAGCGACAATTCGCTGCGATGTTCCTATTGAGATCGAGTTTTCGAGCTGTGGCTGGGAAATCAATCGCGCACAAGTGATGAATAAATTCGAACAATTAGAATTTCGCAGTCTGATGACACTCATTAGTTAATCCATCAAGTCATTCCGAATTGGCAAAAGTTAAATGTGAAACTATTAGCAGCTCGTTCCTCTAGGGACGGGCTGTTCTGTTGTATTCGATATGCAGCTTCTAATTGGCAATCGTTGGAATTGTGCCGAATCAGACTTAAACCAAGTCCTTCCTACTGCTCATTGGAAGGGTTTGCCGGTGATTACTTCTAAATTCTCTAGGTGTAACCTTTGTTTTATTTTTAAATGCAATAGTAAAATAATTTGCACTTTCAAATCCTGTCTCAAAAGCAATATCTATAATAGGCAGATCGGTATGAATGAGCAGATCGGCTGCTTTGCTAACTCTATAATGAATTAAGTAATCAATAGGAGTTTTATGAAAATGTTTTTTGAAAAACCGGCAAAACTGTTCTTTGCTTAAATCTATGCTGGATGCCCAATCTGCTAAAGTAACGGGCTGCTGGTATTTATCTTCTAAGAAGGCAAGAATTTTCTTCATCCTTAGAGTCGTTGGAATCTCGTCTTTTCTGTTACCCCCCATTTGGTCTGAATGAAATTCTATGATGCTATAAAGGATTTGCAGGATATAAGACTTGATCAGAAGCTCAAACCCGAAACCCTTGGAGAGATAAGTTTCAATGACAGCAGTTACATGATGATGTATTTTATCTGAGCCTTCTGATTTCCCGCCTATATAATAAAATTTCTTGTCCGTCTTGATAAAGAATGGCTCTATATAGCTTTGCTGGATAATATCATACAGGGCGCTGTATATAAAAGACGGATGAAAAACAATGGCGTAAAAATCACAAGGTGAATTGTCACAGCGTGATGCTCCATGAATCAGATTGGGAGGGATTACGATGATATCTCCTTTGTTCACTATAAAGGATTGTGCATCTATGTGAAGAAGCATGCTCCCATTACGAATATATAATAATTCCATCTCTTCATGCCAATGCGTGTAAAGCATGATATCCGAAGCAATTTTGTGTTCGGTTAAATGGACGGCAAGGTTAAACAAAATATCCCCATGCGAGATGCTTTCTTTTAAATTCTCTGTACTCATTTGTTTAGTCCTCACAGCCATTCCCCTTCCCTAAAGTGCAGCTTTATAGTCGATGACATTATATTAATAGTATCATAAAGAAATAGTTATAGTACGGAATTTATTGAGCAATATAATTAGATAAAATACGCTTTTGTAGAAGGGGATAAGCATGAATTTTTTTGCAGTCGAGAACGGGAAGTTGATTTTTGAGTATAACGGAGAAACCTTGCAAATTGAAGCATGGGGTGAAAACAGTTTACGTGTCCGCTGTCGAATAATGGGTGAAATACTGGATACGGACTTTGCCTTGCTGCCTGTTAATGGCGATGCGGAAGCTGTAATTGAGATCGATCGCGATGCTCAAACGGCCTCCATTCAGAACGGGAAGATAACGGCGGTGGTCACACAGTCATGGTGGGATACCCCGGGACGAATTTCTTTTTACAATGATAAAGGTGAATTACTGCTTCAAGAAATAGGCAGCGGCGGAGCTTTGAAGCTTCGATCAAGAGCATTCAAGCCGATTATCGGAGGGGATCATCAATTAACAGTTTCCTTCGCCGGTAATGATGGCGAAAGAATCTACGGAATGGGTCAATACCAGCAGGAAACTTTTGACTTGAAAGGCTCCACACTTGAATTGGCACATCGCAATTCCCAAGCCAGTGTTCCGTTTTATTATTCCAGCAAAGGGTATGGCTTCTTATGGCATAATCCGGCGATCGGAAAAGTTAACTTTGCGAATAATCGAACCGAGTGGGTTGCAGAAAGCACCAAACAGTTGGATTATTGGATAACAGCGGGCGATTCGCCGGCAGAAATAGAAGCCGCATACGGACAAGCGGCTGGTACCGTTCCCATGATGCCTGAATATGGACTTGGCTTCTGGCAGTGCAAATTAAGATATTATAATCAGGAACAGCTGCTCGAGGTTGCAAGAGAATATAAGAGAAGAAAGCTGCCGATCGATGTCATCGTGATCGACTTTTTCCATTGGCCCAAGCAAGGAGACTTTAGATTCGAGGAAGAATTTTTCCCTGATCCGAAGGCCATGATGGATGAGCTGAAAGCTATGGGGATCGAATTGATGGTTTCGGTTTGGCCGCAGGTTGACCGCCATAGCGAAAATTTTGAGGAAATGCGGCAAAAGGGTTATTTGATTAAAGCTGAAAGAGGAGTCCAGGTTGCCATGATGGATTGGTTCCCTTCCAGTATTTATTTTGATGCTACAAATCCGAAAGCAAGGGAGTATGTATGGTCAAAAATCAAGAAGAATTATTATGATTATGGAATCAACATCTTCTGGCTGGATGAGGCGGAGCCTGAATACGATGTATATGACTTTGATAATTACCGCTATGCAATGGGACCTAACGTTCAAATCGGCAATATATATCCGCAGCACTATTCTAGAACCTTTTATGACGGCATGCAAGCGGATGGACAGGATAATATCGTAAACCTGGTTCGCTGCGCTTGGGCAGGCAGCCAGCGATATGGCGCATTAGTGTGGTCCGGAGATATTCATTCTTCTTTTGAAGATTTCAGAAAACAAATCGTTGCAGGCCTTCACATGGGAATGGCGGGGATCCCTTGGTGGACGACGGATATCGGAGGCTTCGCAGGAGGTAACCCGGACGATCCCAAATTCCGTGAACTGCTGATCAGATGGTTCCAATGGGGGGCTTTCTGCCCTGTTATGAGATTGCATGGCGATCGCAGGGGCGGCAAGGAAGTATTCCGAAAAGACGGCAGCAAAGCATTAAGTACCGGCGGAAACAACGAGGTATGGAGCTTTGGGGATGAGGCTTATGATATATTGGTTAAATATATGGAATTGCGGGAAAGTTTAAGGGATTATACCCGTGAGCTGATGAAAGAAGCCCATGAAAAAGGTGCGCCGGTTATGAGGCCGCTCTTCTATGAATTCCAGCATGACGATAAGGTTTGGGATATGAAGGACGAATACCTGTATGGTCCGGATCTGTTGGTTGCCCCAATCCTTTATGAAGGCGCAGTATCAAGAGAGGTATATCTGCCTGAAGGTTCAAACTGGACGGATGCACGTACAGGAAGGATCTTCGAAGGCGGACAAACCATTCATGTTGAAGCACCTCTAAGCACGATTCCGGTATTTTTGCGGGACGGAAAACAAGAGTATCTCATCGGCAAAATATAATATCTTTCGGGTCTCGTGGAGAAGTAGGATGAATGCCTGCTTCTCTTTTGCGCAAGGTGAATTGGATGAAAAAAGCCTTCTTCCACTGATCAAGTCAGTAGAAGAAGGCTGTAGATTAATACAGCTTATTGTGGGGAGATAGAGATTATATTAGGGTTCATCCATAACATCTGGAGCCGTGCTTACATAGCTGTCCTCAGCAGGATAGTCGCGTTCAATACCCTCGTGCAGCTTGCGATTCTCATAATCGAATCGATTGGGTGAACGCTGGTCGATTCGCCACGGTTTGCTTTTGCCCAGTGATTCCGTTATTTTGTCGGATCCATATGGACCTTCCGGAAACTCTTCTGCGGTCAAATCATTACGCTGCGATTCAACCGTCGCTAAATCCGTGTAAGGCTGTCTATTTTCCTCAATGAAATCACTCATTATGGTTGCCTCCTGTAACTGGCTATTGATTTACCGTTACAGTGTACCCTGATTAGTCGGTAAAATTCACCGCTCCTACCACAAGCTCTAAAAATTGGCTTAAGTCGGCTGCTTCTTCCTCTGTCAGCTTATAGGTGAATTCCAGATAGCCCTCTTGCTCCAAATCATCCTGCCCAACGATAGCGGTACGTCCGCTTTGCAAGTCGGTTATCAGCTTCTTGCCATAGAACCGGCTCGTCGTCATAATGGCAAGGTCAAATCGCTTCAAATTCGGTGTAATAAAAGTTACGAACCGCGTCGTTGTTTCTTCGGTCATATCGGACATAAAATCATAATCAGGCAGCAGCAAGTTGGTTCCTCCTAAAAGTTTTTGCGTGGTTAGTAAATCGTTAGTCGCTCCATCATATCACTCGATTCCGTGAAGGGGCAATATAGCGGGCAGATGTTAAAGCTTCCTATTGTAAGATGCTTCCTGCTATGCTATGATGTGTGCAATCAAATCGTTGAACGTGAGGAAGCACCTCCCAAGCCGTAACCTGGCTAGGGAGGTGCTTTTTTTGTTTGTGCAGCTCACTTTTCGCGTTCTTACATTTGACCAATCAGATCAATTTCGGAGGTGTGTTTCAATGCAAGTTGTATTTTTAAACACGTTTGAGAAAATCGGACAAGATGGGTACATGGAGCAAGCGCAGCTATCTATTTGTGAGCAAAATGGGGTGTGGTCTGTCATTTGGACCGCGGGGGAAGGAAAGAAATCAGATCAACAGCTTTTATGGTTCGAAGGCGGTTCATGGGAAGAGATGATGACTGCATTCCGTCATGGAATTGCCGTTCAGATGGGGGATGGGTACGCGCCTATTATTAAAGACATGCTGGATGAACGTCGTACGAGTGAAGGAATGGGCAGCATGTTTTCGATGGTACAGTGTTATGGAGAAATGAACACGAATAGTGAGTTGTTCGAAGTGCTGCGGGAATGGCGGAGAACGAAGGCCATAGCGGATAAGAAATCAGCATATCTCGTTGCGACGAACCGAATGCTGTGGATGATCAGTGCATTCGTACCGCAGCAGCTGGAGGAACTTCTTCAAATTCCAGGCTGGGGAGAAACGAAGCAAGCTTCTTATGCAGAAGAAGTGCTTGCGATAACTCGGGCTTTCGAACGTACGACCTCGTTCCCGCTTGACTGGGTAGCAGAGACGCTTGATCCGAAAGTATATACGAAATGGCTGTATAAACTGAAGGAGAATAAATATAAATCGCAAATGGACAAGCAGCAGGAGAAACGTCAGCTGCTCAGCGCAATTTCGGAAGGGATCTCTCTTGATGAAATGCAAACGAAGCTCGAGCTGCCAAGGCGCGACCTGATGGAGAAGATCGAGAAGCTCGAGACGGAGGGTTATGATATTGAGCCGCTAATTGAGCGTGAGCTTGAGAAAATGCCTGCGTCTGAGCAGCAGCTCGTATGGGATGCGCTGCTAAGCGTAGGTGACCGCTACCTGAAGCCCGTACTCTTCAAAGTCTACGGTGAGGAAGCGGTTCAAGGAAAACCGCTTGATCTGTTATATGACCGTCTCCGCCTCATTCGACTAAGATATCGCCGAACGAAAGCGGTTTAAGGCTTTTCGGAGAAAAGCCAGCATCGGAAGCGTTACCTAGGCTTTTCGGAGAAAAGCCAGCATCGGAAGCGTTACCTAGGCTTTTCGGAGAAAAGCCAGCATCGGAAGCGTTACCGCGCATCCGACCAGATCGGATCGGAATAAAGGATTTCTGCTCCGCTATCACAGGGGAGGCCAGTTTCGTAGGAGCGGTTGCCAATGAGTGCTGCAACCGCTTCGCGAAGCTCGGTTATCAAATGCATCGCATCGGCAATCAAGGTTCCTTGAATCAGTTTGGACTGAACCTCCAGCCATTGCAAAATTGCGGTTACGACAGCTTGTCCTTCTTCCATCGCAGTATCCCACATATTCCAGATACTCTCGGTATGTTTACTCTTCCCGTCAGTGGGATCCAGCCAGGCTCTGCCTGATTCATTGAGGAAATCAAGTGGCGGAACTGTACATTTATAGACAAAAGGCTCAATTTTGCCGAAGGTAAGTAAACGCTTAATACCGGTAGGATCATAGAAAAGACGCTGAGCTCGAATCATATCGAGTACGGCATTGTTCCAAGATTCCCGGCTAATACGCGGAGCCAATTCAGGATAATGGACAGCCGCGATTTGCTCGAAAGCATCAACAATTTTATCTGGCAGCTTCCCTTGATTATTTATTTCACGCCAAACTTCCGTTTTCCATGTTTCGATTCCTAGAAGCTTGCGGACGATAAGCGTATCCATAATGACCTCGAACCGCTGATGATCCCATTTGCGAAAGCCGGAACGGCTAAACACATAAGGATGCATATTGCGGTCTAATATATGATGCAAGACGAAACCAAGCGCATACACGACCGCTGGATCAGGAGAACTCTTAGAACCCCCGCCTGGCAGGCAGTGAGATATAGCCTCTAGCAAGTCCATAATGACCGGTCCGCAATGCTTGTTATGCATTTCACTACCTAGAAGATTCATAATTTTGTCTTTCTGCCATGGCAGGAAATGATGATAAAATAAGAAGTCAGGTCCTTGACATCCCATATTGAACATCCGGAGCAGCTCTGGACTAGCGATCAGCTCGTCTTTGCCGATCGATTTTAAGCATTGTTGTCCAAAAATGAAGTGGGTCCAAACGTTCGGCATATTGTTCCTCCTAGGACTTTTGTTCGACAAAATATTACAACTTTCGTAATAATGAACAAAAGGAGTAGTATACTTGTCCTAATTTCTTTAGTATAATAAAAGGACAAAGGTGGAAATAATCGAATTTAGTCGAAAAGGGGCGATACCTCACGATGCAAGCCGAATTAATTAATCCCTTCTTAGAGTCCGCGAGAATTGTCATCGAACAACTCATTCAAATTAAACCGTCTACCGGACAGCTCGGGGTGAAGGACGTTAAGTTCGTTGAGAATTATATATGGATTCAGATCGGCTTGAACGGTCAAATGAATGGTGATATCGTATTTGGTTTGAGTGAGGAAGTAGCCATAAAGATGATATCCGCCATGATGGGCGGTTATGTCATTTCTGAAATCGATGATATGGGCAAAAGCGCAATTTCTGAGCTTGGCAATATGATCAGCGGCAATGCAAGCACAATGCTTTTCAATCAAGGCGTCAGGGTAGATATAACTCCTCCGAAAGTCTTGCATTCTGCGCAAGCAGCTGGCTTTAAGACAGGAAAGGCGCTCACAATTCCACTGATTATGGAAGGGATTGGCGAATTAGATATACAAGTCCTATTTGCATCGTAACATAGATTAAGGCTCCTGAGGGAGCTTTTTTTCGTTTAAATGGTGATATATACCTGTATGTTTTGCCTTAATGTGCCGGTTGAAGTAAACTAAAAGACAGGTGATTCCAAGGTGATTAACGGGAAGATTATACTTATAACAGGGGCAACGAGCGGAATTGGTGCGGAGACGTCCAGGCTGCTCGCTGCTCGTGGAGCAATACCGATATTAACGGGGCGGAACGAACAGAAGCTGCGTGAATTAGCAGCTTCATTTAGCGGACGATTTGGCTGCTACAAGCTGGAAGTTACCGATAATGACGAAGTCGTAAGGGTCATCGAGCAGGCAGCTGCAGATTTTGGCAGAATCGATGTATTGCTCAATAATGCGGGGTATGGTGTGTTTGAGCGGTTCGCGGAAGCTCCAATAGACCGGTTCGCAGAAATGATGGATACGAACTTTATGGGGATCGTTCGCTGTTCGAAAGCTATACTTCCAATCATGCAGAGGCAGGGCGCCGGCCATATTATTAATGTTGCTTCGATGGCTGGCAAGCTGAGTACAGCAAAATCATCAGGCTATGCCGCGACGAAGCATGCGGTGCTCGGATTAACGAATGCGATGCGAATTGAGCTCGCGCCAATTGGTATAACCGTATCAGCTGTAAATCCAGGACCAGTCGATACACCGTTTTTGTCGGCTGCTGATCCAGAAGGTACATATGCAGATAAGGTTCGCGGCTATATGCTGGGGCCTCAGCATGTGGCGAAGGCTATCATCCGTGTAATCGAACGAAAATCCGCAGAGGTTGATTTGCCTTTGTCCGCTTCGATTGGCATACGAATCTACGGGTTATTTCCACGACTTTCAGATCGAATCGCAGGTCGCTGGTTAAATCGTAAATAAACACGCAACTAATGAAATGAGGGTCATAATGAACGTAACTTGGGAATCCTTTGGGCTTCATCCGCAGATCGTGGAAACGCTCATCACGAATAATATTGAAACACCTACCCCTGTGCAGGCGGCAACTATTCCTGTATTGCTGGCAGGACATGATGTAACAGCCAAATCCCAAACAGGAACAGGCAAAACGCTTGCTTATATGCTGCCTGCTCTACAGTGTGTAGACACAGCAAGCTCTGCCGTTCAGGTTATCGTGATTGCTCCGACTCAAGAGCTAGCTATGCAAATATTCCGTGTAGCCGAAATCTACGGAGAGCCGCTTGGCATTAAATCACAGCAGTTAATCGGCGGAGCGTCAACGCAGCGGCAAGTGGAGAAGCTTCGTCTTCATCCGCACGTAGTCGTAGGCACACCAGGACGGATGCATGAACTGGTCAAGTCCGGCAAGCTTAAGCTGCACCAAATCCGGTTTGTTATTGTAGATGAAGCGGATCAGGTATTTAGTCTCGGTTCGACAATGGAGGTAGATACCTTGCTCAGAGGGATGGCCAGGGATCGGCAGATTGCTTTTTTCTCCGCAACGCGTCCCCGCGAAATGGAAGAGCTCGAAGCGAAGTGGATGAAGGATCCACAGTCAGTTGATGTCAGCATGGATCAAAGCACCGCAGGGCAGGTTGAGCATTACTATATCACTTGCGACAAGCGGGATAAAGCAGATACGGCAAGGCGCTTAATTAGACTGCTTAAGCCTGCAGCGGCATTGTTGTTTATTAATGACACAGATGAAATAGCCAATTATGAAGCGAAATTCGGGTATGAAGGCTTCACGGTGGAGACGCTTTACGGCGATGCGGACAAGCAAAAACGCGCAGCGACGCTGGCTCGTTTTCGCGATGGACGCTGTCAGCTGTTAATCGCGACTGACGTTGCGGCCCGCGGACTTGATATAGTTGCTTTACCGCTTGTAGTTCACCTTGATCCGGCAATTGATGCGGACCATTATGTTCATCGTTCAGGCAGAACGGGGCGAATGGGCAAATCAGGTACAGTCGTGTCGATCATAACGCCTCATGAGCTGTTCATTATGAACAAGTTCAAGAAGCAGCTCGGTATCGATATTCAGGAGAAAGTCATGTACAAAGGAAGCTTGAGCGATCCGGGCGAGCAGCATTTCAGCAGAGATGTCGGTCGCGGAGCAGCGGTAAAACGAGCAGACAGCACAGGCTTTCGAAGCGCAGAGGCCGCTCCAAATGGAAACGCAGGCCTCAAAGATCCGGCGCTAAAGACAACTGAAGGCGTAAAGATGAGTTCTGCAGCGGCTAAGCAAGCGACCCCGAAGCCTGCGCCGAAGCCAGTTAAACCAATCCAATCCAAACGCGAGCAAGAGCGCGAACGTAAAAATAAAGGGGCGCCAAAGTGGCTTAAAGCCAAGCGTGATGGGGATCAGCAGTAAGTTTGATGTATTAGCTAAAGCGCCTTTGTTAACAAAATACGTATACACGGGTCACTCTTTGGGGTGGCCTTTTTTAATCTCTGGTTGAGAATGGGACATAAAGTCGAGATAGCGCTAACGACCAGGTCGGAATACTGATAGAGCGCCAGATAAACTTGATAACTCGAAACTGATCTAGACTAGATAGGTAAGGACAAGACGGTTGTCTTGCCCTTATTTGTCATTTCTATCTAGCGGCTATATTTGCCCGCTGGGGATTGACTTTGAAATGTCGTCTTATGCTCGGCACCGCCTCATAGACCCCCTTAAAAGCGGATCTTGCTCCCGAATCTTATTGGCGAAACTAAAAAGCGGTACAGACCGCGTTCACGAGGAGAGTGGCAGTTCAATGAAAAAAGCCATGTTGAAGAAGGCAGCAATTACATCAATGGCATTACTAACACTTGTAGGCGGGGGAACTAGCGCGTTTGCAGACAGTAAAGGCAAGGGTAATGATAACAGCGGTAACTATCAAAAAGATAAAGACGACAAGGAAAAGAAAGATAAAAATAAAATCCATTTGCAATTTAAAGATGAAAAAGAATTGAAATGGGCCTTAGAGTATATTATTCGTCTTGCATCGAAGGGCGTTTTTACAGGTTATGAGGATGGGACGTTCAAGCCGCAGCAAAAGATCACTCGAATTGAATCGATCGTAGCGGCTGTTCGTTTAATGGGTCTGCGGGAACAAGCGGAATCTGCAGCAGAAATGAGCACAAAGCTGAATTTCAAAGATGCTGATGTGCTTGCACGTAAATACCCTTGGGCGGTTGGCTATGTGGCTGTTGCGCTTGAGAAGAATCTGTTCAATGAGACGGATACTCTGGTTCAGCCAGAAAAGCCTGCAACTCGCCTCTTTGCTGCAACACTGCTTGTAAAGGCGCTTGGTCTAGAAGCTGATGCAACAGCGAAAGTGAATACGCAGCTTGCATTCAAAGATGAAGATAAAATTCCAGCTGGTTCCGTTGGTTATGTAGCGGTTGCAACCGAGAAGGGGATTGTTACCGGATACGATGATAACACTTTCCGTCCTAATCAACCCGTTACTCGTGCAGAACTGGCAGCATTGCTGGACCGGACAGACGAGGAAATGCCTGATAATGATGCGCAAGCGATTACAGGTAAGCTAAAAGCAGCCCCGGCAAACGGATCCGTTACGATTGTAAAAGCGGATCAAACGGAAGTGTCCGTAGCGATCGATCCGAATGTCTTTATTTTCCGCAATGATGTGAAGTCTGCTGTATCTTCGCTGGCTGCAGGGGATGAAGTTTTGGTGCGTACATATTTGAATAAGGCTGTATTCATTGAAGTAACTGCGGCTGCTGCACAGCCTGTCGTTACTACGCAAACAGGGAAGTTTAATTCAATTTCGCTAAACGCTAATGGTAAAATTGCGACAATTTCGGTAACGACAGAGGTTAACGGCAGTACACAGGCAAGTGTACTTAATGTATCGCCCGATGTAGTCATTGTCGGCAATGCAGCACTATTGACTATAGGGCAAGCGATTGAGCTTAGCGTTGTGAACGGTACAGTCAATACCATTAAAATCGTATAAGTGAAATAAAGCAGCTAACAAGCTACCAGGCTTGCCTTTTTGGGCGATCTGGTAGCTTTTTTGCAGTGCGGCGCCAGTTTCGCATCCGGTGGAAATTTTCGGTATAATGGTTGTCAGCGAGGTGAATAGGATGAAGCCAGTTTTAGAGGTACGTCAGTTAACAGGAGGCTACAGTCCGCGCAGGCCTGTCCTTCATGATTTGTCATTTGAGGTTGGAGCCGGCGAGATGGTCGGTCTAATCGGTTTGAACGGAGCAGGAAAAAGCACGGCAATCAAGCATATTCTCGGATTGATGCAGCAGCATCAAGGCGAAATCCGCATTCAAGGTCATACCTTGCAGCAGGAGCCTGAGAAATATCGCAGCGCACTGGCTTATGTGCCGGAGTCACCGTTATTATTCGATGAACTGACAGTCGAGGAGCATTTACGGCTGACGGCAATGGCATATGATGTCGAGGAGAAGCTCTATGAGAAGCGTGCGGAGGCTTTGCTTGACGAATTTTATATGTCGCCCAAACGCCGTTCTTTTGCAGCTCATTTATCGAAGGGCATGCGCCAGAAGGTTATGATTATGAACGCATTGCTGGCTAGGCCGGCACTATATGTCATTGATGAGCCTTTCTTAGGTCTGGATCCGTTAGGAATCCGGTCCTTGCTCGATAAGCTGGTAGAGGTAACAAAGGAGGGCTCGGCAGTATTTATGAGCTCCCATATCTTATCGACGGTAGAGTCCTACTGCAGCCGGTTCATCGTTCTGCATCAAGGAGCTATTATTGCACAAGGGACGCTGGAGGAAGTATGTACCGCTGCCGGAATGAGAAGCGGGAGCGGATCGCTGGAAGAAGCGTTCTATCGATTGGTGACAGGCGGTGGTCCTGATGGACCGGTCGGCTGATGCCTTATGGAGCTCACGGGCTAGAGCGTTTTGGCGAGATTCGCTCCCTTATATCCGCTACATGGCGCAAAGCGGGCTGCCAGGTGTAACGATTATGCTGCTGTTTGCCGGATTGGCGGGGTACGCTTCATTGCTGCATCATTTGCCGGAGTCATTCCCCTATACGCTGGTTGGCGTCGTGGTTTTGACTCCGATTGTTTGCTGGAATCCGCTGCGGACATGGCTGCGAGAGGCGGATATCGTCTTTCTGGTACCGCGGGAATCGCAGATGGATCGTTATTTGAGACGCTCGTTTCGATATAACGGCTTAGCTGGTGCCGCAGCAGCTGCCCTATTATGCGCCATCTATTTGCCCATATATTCGCATGGACCAGGTAAGCTTCAAGCTCTGCAGCTGCTTGCTGCGGTCCTGCTGCTTAAACTGCTGAATATTATTGCTGCCTGGCGTGAGCGTGTGCTTGTAAGCATCAGCGCAAGGCGCGGCATCCGTATATTACGTTGGATCGTGACAGCTGTTGGTCTTGCGGCGCTGCTTCAGACGGAGGCATGGCGGGCGATTCTCTATGTCATCGTGACCGTGCTATTATTTGCCCTTCTTTACAGCCGGTTGCCGCGTTATCGATTTCCCTGGCTGACGCTTATAGCAGAGGAAAGCCGGACAAGGCGTCGATATAACACATTCTTCAGCTCGTTCACCGATGTGCCGTCAGAGTCTGCTCCTGTGGTGAGAAGGCGGTATGCCGACTGGATGGCATCATGGATCAGCTACCGGAATCAAAATGCGTTTGTTTATTTGTATGCGCACACGCTTATTCGGACGGAGCTCGGCGGAATTATATTACGGCTTCTAGGGCTTGGCGTCGTCTCCGGTCTATTGGCAGCCGAGTCCGGGTTATTCCTTGGCTGGGGTGCTTCGGCGGTATGCTTACTTTTCGTTTGGTTGACGGGCATTCAGCTCAGCTCGCTTTCGCAATCTCACCGCCACTCCGTTTGGCGGCATGTCTACCCGCTTCCTGACCAGTCGCGTCTTATCGCACTGCTTAAGGTAGATCGCACTGCTTCGCTGCTGTGTACAGTGATTCTTTGGCTTCCGCATGCGATATTGTTAACCGCTCAAGGCGATGTGGCACAAGCAGCCGTCGCAATTCTTTCATCACTGCTGTATGTGCTGGCTATTAGACCGAGAAGGTTAAAACGCCTTTTCTCATCTGATGCCGACAATGAGGATTGAATCAACACAGCAAAAAACGTCATCCGCAGCAATTACCGCGGATGACGTTTTTATTTCCTCTGCTTCCGGTATTCATTAGGTGATACTCCTTCTTGCTTCTTGAATACCTTGCTAAAATATTTCTCATCCTTGTACCCGACCAAGTCAGCAATTTGCACGATCCGATACTGCGGATTCATGAGGAGCAGCTTGGCTTTATCCATCCGGGTTCGCTCGATGTAATCAGAGAGATTCTCCTGAAACTGCTGTTTGAATTTACGGGAAATGTATTCTCGGCTTAGAAAGAAACGCTCTGCTATGTTCTGCAGCGTCAAATCATCCGCATAATGGGAATCCACATATTTAACAATATCAAAAATAATATGCTCGTCCTGCCGTTTATGCTCTACCCAAAGCTGTGATAAACGCAGCAAACCTTGTTCGAGTTCTTCACCCCATTGCTCCAGAGACAAACAACCATCCTGATCCAAAGGAACGATGAATAAAGTAGACTCTGAGGGTAAGGATAGCGAAATAGGCAAATCACCAAACAATTCCTTCAGCCATCTAGCTTTTATCACATCAAATTCATGTCCCCACAATTCAAGCTGCTCTATGTTGATATATTTCATTCTTTCAACCTGATCAATCCACGACTGAACAGCTTCCTTGATTGGTTTCTCTTGGCCGCTCCGAATAGCAAACAGCAGCCGATCTTCATATTCCGACATATGGACAGTAGATTGACGCGGGTTTTCGTTTGGATCAAAGCAGCGAATACGCGGCCTTGACACTCGCATATTACGCTGGCGCAGCACAAGAATGGCCTCACTATAAGATTGTTTAAAGCCTGCAGGAACCATTCTTTCACTGCCGACGCCAAATTCAAGACGACTTCCGAAAGCTTGCTGAATGCCATTATTCATCGAATCAAGAAGTGCGGCAGCATTTTCCGTCTGCTTCCATAAGATAACGACAATGTCGCCATGATCATGCCGGAAGGCAACTCCCTGACTTTCCTTACGGACAAATTCATTACAAATGTTCAGCAAGGAAAAATAAAGCAGATCCTCACTGCCTGCAAATTTTCTGCGAATGACCGGATTAATCGTATCGGTAGCCAATACCGCTATACGGCATTGCAAGTTTGCTATCGGAAAGCCAAATTCAGTATGCAGTGTTTCCACGATGGATGAGTAGTACGATGGATCATCTAATAGATGAGTCAGCATCTTGTTCCAGTAAACAGGCTTTAGCTGGTTGATTTCAATCGTCTTCCGCTGCTCCTGCTCCGAGCCTTCATCCTCCTGCTTGCGGCTGGCAACCGCTTTGCTGACGGCTTCATTTAACTGTATAGGATCAATCGGTTTAAGAATGTAATCGATCCCGCCATACATCACCGTTTTACGTACAAAATCAAAATCATCATGACCGCTAATGACGATGGTTTTCGTTCTTGGAGCATGCTGCTGAATCCAAGCTAAGAGCTCCGTCCCCATTGTCCCCGGCATCATCATATCGGTGAATATAATTTGCGGGCGCTCCCGTTCAATTAACTCGATAGCGGAGTTAGCGTCCTGTGCCTCCAGAATGCTTTTAATCCCATACGTTTCCCAATTAACGAGCAATCGAATGGCTTCTCTCACATGCCGCTCATCATCTACGATCAGTGCCTTCATCATAATCTCCTTCTTGTTCAATCGGAATCCACAGCACAACGCCGAAGCCGCCCAGCTTGCTATGCTCCACTTCAAGTCTTGCCGTCTCATTATAATAGAGCTTTAAACGCGATAAAATATTCGGTAAACCAATCCCCGATTCTCCATTTCCCAATGCAGCCTTGGACTGAGCAAGCCTCTCGCGCAGAGCCTTTAAATTCGGCACTGTTATCCCTTTTCCGTTGTCGCTTACTTCAAGCCGCAGCCACTTGCTGTCTGCTGAAATTGCCCCAAAGATAGCGATCGCACCTTGTTTCCGTATTTACGTCAAAGCCATGTTTAAAATAATTTTCCACGAGTGGCTGAAGGATCATTTTCGGTATTTGCAGCTTGAGTAATTGTTCATCGATGTGTACGGAATACTGAAGCTGCTCTCCAAACCGTTGACGCTGCAAATTAAAATACGCCTTCACATAGTCAAGCTCACGCGCGAGAGAAACAATCGGTTCTCCTGCGTTCATGCTATAGCGCATCATTTTACCTAATGATGTAATTAAATGGTAAATTTCCGGCTCCTGCTTTTGCAGGGATAGAGTTCCGATGGATTGCAGCGCATTGTTCATGAAATGAGGATTGGTCTGAACCTGCAGCACTTTCAGCTCATTGGTTTTACGTGCAAGCTCAAGCTCATATTCACGAATAATCATCTCATTGATCGTATTCATTGCCAGCTGGAAGCGCCTTGCCAAGATCCCGAATTCATCTTTCCGATTTACATCAATGGTTACCTGTAAATTACCGCTTTGAATTTGATTCATCGAACGGATCAGCTTTTTAATGGGCGCAGTGAGTTGAAAGGTGATGAGTACCGTTGCCAGAATGGTCAGGATTAAGAATAAGACGACAATTCCGCTGTTAATCAGAGCAACTTCACGGGCAGTCTGATGTAACGTTTCATTCGGAATCCGTTTTATTAAGGTCCAATTTAAAAAGGGATTCATCATTTTATCATAAATAATTTCACCTGAGAATTCATCCTGATGGAGGGCAAAGCTGCCTTTGGCGGCATTCGTGTCCATGACTTGATAGACCCAACTATTGCGCAAAGGCTCTGAACTGGCCTGCTTCTCGGAGCTATAGATCACACGTCTATTCTCATCCAAAATGTATAGCTCTTCTCTCCCTGGCGAAAAAAGCTGTTCACAAATCGCACGAATGCTGTCCATGCGAATATCGATGGATAAGGTGCCAAGCTCTTTTTTCGCTGCTAAATAATACAGCGAGCTATGCAGCGAGATGACTTGATCCGCGGTCGGTCTTGGCATGTTAGCGATTCCATAATTATCAGGCTGATGCGGCGGTTCGATATAGGAGCTGCCTTTGAGCAGATTTGGCGGAATATACATCTCCTTGTTTCCCGGGAAGCTTCTCTTCGATCGGTCATTTACGAGTAAATAATGGATATCATTATTTCGAATATATAGATGCGCTTGCTCGAAGTCTTTAGCCGTATAGCTCAATAACTGCAGGCCGCGGTAAATTTCTTGTTCATCTCGAAAATTCGCGATACCCTCATCCAGAATGGTAAATAGCTTACTGTCATTATAAAAAATAAACGTTGACTGATGAAGCGCGTTCATATAATTGAGCAAATTGGTCTTGCCTTGGAACAATAGGTCAGCGTTGCTCTTCAAGGTTTCCTTCGTAACCCTGCTCGTCGTTAAACTGTAAGTAATGACGATCGAAGCAAGAATCGGAATCAAGGTAGCTGCGAGTAAGAAAACAATCATTTTGTTACGGATACTGTTAAAAAGCAACAACATTCACCCCGATTCAAAAAGCATTGACCCCATTGTAGCATGAAATCAATAAATTCCACCTCTTTGATCATTAGAATCGGTGGGAGCTGGGCAATGGAAGCTCTATACTTGGTTTATTAGCTTAAAGGGGTGAAGCCGCCATGGAAACTGCCAGAAAAAAATGGATTCATCAACTCGTATTTGTTGGACCCGCGGTTTTCTTTTTCGCGCTCATTTTGGTCATACCATTCTTCATGAGCATCTATTATTCCTTTACTGCATGGAATGGCGTCAGTACAGCAGTAACATGGATTGGTATTGAGAATTACAAAAAAATATTATTTCATGATCCTGATTATTACAAGGCATTCTGGTTTACTTTCCGCTATGCCATTGTAGGAGTACTGCTAACCAATCTCGTCGGGTTCTTGATGGCGCTGCTGCTCACACAAGCGCTTAAGACGCGCAACATCCTGCGAACGATCTTTTTTATGCCGAACGTTATTGGCGGATTGCTGCTGGGGTTTATCTGGAGCTTTATATTTGTTAAAGGATTTGCGACTATAGGTGAGCATACTGGACTTGCGTTCTTTAATCTCCCATGGCTGGGCGATGCGCCAACCGCATTCTGGGGTATCGTCATTGTTACCGTCTGGAAGGGAGCAGGTTATGTGATGGTCATTTATATTGCTGGTTTAACAAATGTACCGAAGGATATGATCGAAGCTGCCCGGATCGATGGGGCAAGCAGGCTGCAAATGCTCTCCAAAATCACGCTGCCGATGATTATGCCAGCTATTACGGTTTGTCTATTCCTGACCATTTCATGGGGCTTTAAAGTGTTCGATTTAATTGTCTCACTGACTAAGGGCGGCCCGTTTAATTCAACGGAATCCGTTTCCCTTAACATTTATCAAGAGGCATTCCGCAACAACGCCCTCGGACTAGGCAGTGCTAAGGCGGTAATTTTCTTCCTGATCGTAGCTCTGATTACAGTCATTCAAGTAACCATTACGAAGAAAAGGGAGGTGGAATCGTAATGGAAACCTCAAAACGATATACCTTCCGCTTGTTTTCTCTAGAAATATTGGGAATCCTGGTCGCTGTCATATTTCTCGTTCCGTTTTATTTTGTGCTGACGAATTCGTTTAAGCCTTTTGCCGAGCTGCTTGCCAATACGACGAGTCTGCCTAAAGCAGCCAGCCTCCATAATTACATGGAGGCATGGAAGATCATGAAGTTTCCGACCGTATTTATGAACTCATTGATCATTACCGTTGCCAGCAATGTTGGGTTAGTCATCATCAGCTCCATGGCTGCCTATCGTATGGTGCGCGTCAATAGCAGACTGAATCAAATCTTGTTCCTACTCTTCGTCTCGGCTATGATCATCCCATTCGAATCAATCATGATTCCATTGGTTAAATTAGCTGGTACTATTGGATTTTTAAACCACATCTGGGGTGCTGTCCTTTGTTACTTCGGCTTTGGTGTATCATTGAACTTATTCCTGTATCACGGATTTATTAAGTCCATTCCACTTGAAGTTGAAGAAGCGGCTATTGTAGACGGATGCTCCACCTATGGCGTGTTCTGGCGAATTGTCTTTCCTCTTCTCAAGCCAATGACCGTCACGATTGTTTTACTTAACAGTCTGTGGATTTGGAATGATTTCCTGCTGCCATTGCTCATTATTGGCGGGCCAGAAACACGTACGATTCCGCTTGCGACCTATTCCTTCTTTGGCCAATATATGAAGCAATGGGATCTTGCCCTTGCTGCACTTACACTTGGTGTACTTCCGATCATCATTTTCTTTCTCGCCATGCAGAAGCATATTATCGAAGGCATTACGGCCGGTTCGATTAAAGGGTAAAATGTTGACCTGCAAATCAATGACAATAAGTTACCCCTAATCGTTCAATTTTCTCGGTGATGTTATTCCTTTTCATTCATTACACTATGAAATATAAACAGATTTATAAGGGAGGCGCTTCAAATGAAAAAAATATCCTTACTCGCTGTATCTGTAATTCTTATTCTGACAATGGCTCTCACGGGCTGCGGCAAGAACGATTCAAACGATACCAACACTTCTGATGCTTCAAAAGCAGGAAATAATGCGACGAAAACAGATGATGCAGCAGCACCGCCCAAGAAAGATGTAACCATTAAGATGTTTCAATTTAAAGTCGAAATTGCTGAGCAATTACAGCTCATGGTAAATGAATACGAGAAAGAAACAGGTGTTAAAATCCAAATTGAAACCGTGGGCGGCGGAGCCGATTACGGCGCGGCACTAAAGGCTAAATTTAACTCAGGCGATAAGCCGGATATTTTCAACAATGGCGGATTCTCTGATCTAGATCTTTGGGTAGAAAATCTAGAAGATCTGTCCGATCAGCCTTGGGTTAAGGATCTGGTCAAAGGAACAGATGAGCCGATGACGAAAGACGGCAAAATATACGGTATGCCAATCGGTGTTGAAGGTTATGGCTATATTTACAACAAAGATTTGTTTGCTAAAGCGGGCATTACGGAGCTGCCAAAGACGTTAACTGAGCTTGATGCTGCTGCACAAAAGCTGCAAGCTGCAGGCATCACACCTTTTGAAAACGGCTATGCAGAGTGGTGGGTGCTTGGAAATCACTTTGTCAATCTTCCTTTCGCTTTTCAAGCAGATCCAAATGCATTTATTGATGGCCTGAATAAAGGTACGGAGAAAATCGCTGGTAACGCAGTATTCGAAAACTGGATCAAGCTGTTTGACTTAACGGTTAAATATGGCAACAAGAACCCGCTGCAAACGGATTACAATACCGAGGTTACCGATTTCTCTAACGGTAAAGCGGCGATGATGCAGCAAGGAAACTGGACACAAGTCCAAATCAGCAAAACGAATCCAGATGTGAAAATCGGCTTCCTGCCTATGCCAATTAGCGATGATGCAGCAGCAAACGATAAGCTGTTCGTAGGTGTACCGAATAACTGGGTTATCAATAAAGACTCCGCTGTGAAGCAAGAAGCTAAAGACTTCCTTAATTGGATGGTTACTTCTGATATCGGTAAAAGCTACATCACGAAGCAATTTAAATTCATTCCGGCTTTAACAACGATTGCAGCCTCTGAAGAAGATCTTGGACCACTTGCGAGCGATATCATCAAATACAGCAAAGAAGGCAAAGTGCTTTCTTGGAACTGGTTCAAGTTCCCGCAAGGTGAAGCTTCAAGCAAGAAGTTTGGCGATGCGATGCAAGGTTATGTAGGCAAGCAGCAAACGAAGGAACAAATGCTTGAAACGTTCCAAAGCACATGGGACAGCTTGAAAACGAAGTAAACAGCGGTTCAACATCATAGTACCAATTAATAAAACAGGCTAGCTCACAGTCAGAAATGACGGTGGGATAGCCTGTTTTTTCTTGAACTATCAGAAAGTATAAAGTTTCGTTATCCGTTGCTGATATTTCTCCGGAATGAAACGCACAGCGCCGCCAAGGACGGCGCCAGCCGTTTCACCTTGTGCGCATGTTACCCTACCCGGCCAAGAGAACGGCCGAAATAAAAATAACTTGCAATAAGGTTCGAATGAACAAAGTCGGTGTCGGTTTCCCGCCAATCGTTAATCGTTTACGAGCAGCTTTCACATTGGCAGGAAACATGGCCAATAACAGCAGCGTTAGGCCAATCGAAGCGATGCGGGAGGTGGAGGGGAACAGTATACCGATAGCGCCGGCGATTTCCAGCCCACCCGTTATGCTGACAATCCAATCCGCCCTTGGCATGGCAGAAGGAACCATCCGGATCAAATCTATCCGTTTCTTACCCCAGTGTGCGGAAGCGGTAAGCAGAAACATAACAGCTACTGCGCCCTGAAGCGATGGATGCCAATCATCCATATGAGCCCAGCCGAGCAGACCTAACACCCGCAAGAACAGGAATGAAGCAAGGAGTGCAATTAAAGGTGCCATAGATAATTCTCCTTTCGTGCTCGATTATCGAGGCTTTAGAATATCAACAATGAAGGACGAGAAGTGTTGGGAATTGAAAGTAACAGGAACAGATGGGATGGAGGAGCGTACACGAAGACCTAGAGATAAAAGCACGAACATTTCGGCGGCTTTATCCGCCTCTACCGATTGGGGAATCACCCCATGCTGCTGGCCGGTCGTGATCCATTGTTTAGAGAACTGTAAGGACTGCTCATAATACTGCTGGAGCACCTCTGCAACGACAGGCTGATCTTCCTTTCCAAACAAATACATGAGGACCTTGTTCGTCACATCCTGTGGATCCTCGAGTGCGGAGAGACTGTCCGTAATTTTCTGCATCGGTCCATCGAACGTTTGGCTGCCTTGCTCCACTTGGTTCATGAAACGCTCATTCGTCTCCTTGAGCCGTTCCTGCAGTACCCAGGCAAAGATTTCGTCTTTACTCTTCACGTGGTGAAAAATAGCGCCCTTGGATAATCCCGATACCTCCATAATGTCCTTTAAGGTGACCGAGTCGCAGCCTTTATCACGTATAAGCTCTTTGGTTGAATCCAGCAGCAGCTGGATTGTTTGCTGCTTTCGTTCTTCTTGCTTCAATGAAATCCCTCCATAAATTTTAGAAATACTTTGAAACTTGTATTCAGCTGAGCTATTGGAAACCATTGGATTGTTATATGACTTTATTATACAAACCGACCAACGGTTTGTAAATAGCCTTTTAAAATAAATGATAGGGTTGAACAGGCTGATTAAACGAAATAAAAGCATGCTGTCATTTGGCAGCATGCCATTTTCACATAATCCCATCTTACTTTGCTTCGTTATTCGTGAGCCGGATTGTCTTCTCTTCACCGTTCCATGTCACGGAATAACCGGTTAACTCTGCCATATTGCGAAGGGGGATCATCACTTTGTTATTTTCTAAACGAGAGGCAGTGATGTCGATGGTCTTGCCGTTCACTTTGGCTTGATTCGTTAATACTTTGTGTATTAGAGTACGATTTCCGATAATGGCTGTTACTGTCTGGGTTTCATTGCTCCAAGCAACGGTAGCCCCGAGTAATTCAAAGCATTCCCTCAGTGGAATAAATACTCTCGAGTCCACAATTAGCAGTTTATTGGCCAATTGCTTCGTTTCTCCATCCAGAACTAATTTACCATCAAACTCGTTCAAGCCGACCGAATAGCCATGTTTAGATGCAATTTCCTCAAAAGTGAGATTTGAGCTCGTAATAATAACCGCCGTATGGAGCTTCACCTGTGGGAAGAGCCAGTGAATCTCCTCATTCTTCATCCGTATGCAGCCACCGCTTACATACTTCCCGATGGATTTCACGTTATTATTACCGTGGATGGCGTAAGTTGTTCCTTTCGTACCGTTGACATCCAGCCCCAGCCATCGATCGCCAAGCGGATTATGGGGGTCGCCACCAGGGATTTTTTCTTTGTAATACGGCCTGTTCTTAATCTTGTTTGCAATCGTGAAGCTTCCCTCAGGCGTTAAATCCTTGGTTTTCCCGGTAGCTACGGAAAATGTCCTAATCCATTCACCATCCTTAAAGAATGCCAGCTTATTGGTTTGTTTGTTCACAATAATCAAGTCCTTGCTGCTCACGCTCATCTGGGCATCTGCCGTAGAGGAGAGCGAAACCAACGCTAACATTAGAACAGTGAGAGTAATGACCGTATATCGAAGACAGCGGTGATTCAGTTACAGACCACATCCCATCAATAAATCGAATTACTAATCAATATATTGCGGGAGGCCCATGTCCTACGACAACAAAAAAATCTGCAGCACCACAGAGCCGGGAAGGCTCGAGGTACTGCAGACTTTTGGGTTTCTTTCATTAGGATGGTTGTAACTCTTATTTGCTCAGAACGGCAGCTTCCTGGACCGCTTTGTAGATCGTATCGAACAGCTCTTCAAGGTTCGGCTCTTCAATGCAGGAGAACGCAACGCGCAGGTCTGTCTCTCCAAGCGCAATGGTGCCGATCTGGTACTCGTCAAGAAGCCGTGTACGAACGGTTTCCGCATCGACATTATTCAGCTTCAGACACATGAAGTAACCGGAGTTGAATGGATAGTAGGACCATACATCGCCGTAACGGCCGCTGTCGAGCAAGCTTTTGACACGGTTAGCGCGGCTCTTCATAATGTCATACTTCTCAGCCTTCTGCGCTTCAAAGTCAGGAGATTGCAGAGCATGAAGGACGAAGGTCTGCGACGGATGTGGTCCGCTGGAAATCGTTGCACGGATAATACCGAGCGTCTTCTGCTCCAGAGCGCTCAGTAACGCATCCGATGGCGATGCATAAGTAATGAAACCAACGCGGAAGCCCCATACATACTCTTCTTTAGTTGCTCCATCGATCTTAACAGCGAGTACGCGCGGATGAAGATCAGCGAGTTTGCCGAATAGCGACTCATGCAGCGAATCTTCAAAGAACAAACCGAAGTAAGCATCGTCTGTTACAGCAACAACATTCACGCCTGCCTCGGCAGCATCACGGATAGCAGCGACGATTTCGGTGCCTTCCTGCGGCGTTGGTGTGTAGCCAGTCGGGTTATTCGGGAAGTTAAGCAATACGATTGCTTTTCCTTTGCCCTTCTGTGCGAGCAGTGCTTCACGCAAGCCTGCGCTGTTGAACCGCTGCTCTTCGTTGTACAGCGGATATTCGACGATCACGGCGCCGCGGCGCACACCGAACGTCAGCTCATAGTTTTCCCAGTTCTTGTTCGGAATGATTACAGCGTCGCCTGCATCTGCGAACAGATCTGCGACAATGCTGAGTCCATGAGTCAATGCATTGGTTACAACCGGGTTGCCGAATGATTTGCTTTCAAGAGCTGGATTCTCCTTCAGCATCTTCGTACGCCATGCTGCGCGCAGCTCTGGTTTACCTGCCGGCGGTGCATATTCATAAATGTCCTTCGGATTGTAAGCGGACAGCGTGTCTTGAATGACCTTCAAATGCATAGGCTGGCCGCCTTCGAGGGCGATACCAATAGTGGCATTGAATTTCTTAGCCTTCGCTTTAGCTTCAGCCGATTGGCTCAAAATGCCTTCCTTCGGAAAATAGATTTCTTTACCGAGTGTCGACAGCATTGCGAATATGTTCGCATTTTCCCGCTCAATCGTAACGTTTAGCTGCTGGGCAAGTGGGTTCATGGACTTCATTCATCCTTCCAAATATTCATTCGTCTATTTTGGTCATTAGAGTTAACCGATTAGGTGATATTATATCACTTTTTAGGAGTCGAAGGCCATTAATCCTGACTATTTTTTGAACAATTATTTAAGGGAGCGCGGCCGTGAAGGTGCGAATGCCATGAAGAGGCTCATTAACTGCGCGAATGAGCTGAATATGATGTCGAACATGCTTGCGCAGCGATTTTACGCTGGTGTATGATGACAACGACGGAAGCAGCTTGCGACGGCTGTTTCACTAGATAGTTAACACGGGGAGGGAAATGTCATGCTGCGTTGTGCGCCTACTTCATTTCAGTTATTGAGCGCGTTTGCCAAAATCGTCTGTGAACCGGGGTGGAAGTGGCAGAAGCGTGAGAAGCCGCTGGCTAACTACGATCTGTTCTACGTATGGAGCGGCGAGGGCGAGGTGCTGTTGAACGGAAAGCCGATCCCAGTCGGCAAGGGAAGCTGTTTTCTGTTTCGGCCAGGTGATTTCACCAGCGCGACGCATAACCCTCAAAAGCCGCTCGTGCTCACTTATATCCATTTTGATGTTAATGAGCCTGTCGAGAAGATTCCGCAATCCTACCGCGTATTGAATGAAACGGTCGATTTTGAACATCTGCTATCGCGCTACGTGCGCCTCTTCCTTGTGAAGACATTCGCGGCGGAGGAGGAAGCCCAGCTCATACTCAAGCAGCTGATCATTTATTTGCTGCGGGAGGATCTGGAAGGTCCTGTTGAGCGAAAGGCGAGTAATCAACAGACCGAAGCCATTCACGAGGTCGCAAACTTCATACGGCAAAATCCGGGTATCGCGCACCGGGTCGAGGATTTGGCGCAGCGCGCGCAGCTATCGCCAAGGTATTTTTCGATTAAATTCAAGGAGTTAATCGGGATCTCGGTCCAGACCTATATGATTCGGACGCGAATCGAGCGGGCGCAGCATTTGCTCATGCACGCAGGGATGAATGTGACTGAGGTTGCGGATGCGCTGGGTTATCGCGATATCTTCTTCTTTAGCCGGCAGTTTAAGCAGTATACGGGTAAGAGCCCGTCAGAAATTCGCTAATGCAGGCTTGATAATTATAGAATACGTGGACAAAGTAAAAAACAGCTCGACGGTGCAGAGAGAAAATCATCTGCATCGGTCGGGCTGTTATTTATTATCCCTGCTAATCGTCTGTCACATGGGGGCAATAGCGGCGCATCAGCTCTATCGTTTCTGCGTCCGCAGCCCCGCCACGCTGAGATAGGCCATTGTTAATCGCCTGTCTGGCTGGCTCTTTGACATTTTGTCCGAATTTGAACTTCGCGCTGATCTGCGTGGGGTCAATGCGTACAACGGCAACGCCCTTCAGGCGGGGGATATAGTCCGGATCATCGGCGTCGATCGTTTTGTAGCCGCCTTCGGGTTGAAGCTTGCGCATAAGCGCTTCAAGCGCTGTCGCTTTCTCATGAGGGTCGTCGACAACGAAGGCATGTCCGTCAATACGGACTGACTTAAAGTAGGCAGTCGCAGGGCAGGCCATCAGCGGATCAGTGAAATAGGAGGGAATGATGGCATATTCTCTGGCAACTGCGAAGGTAACGGATTCATTAGCTGCCAGCTGCGTCATTTTCTCCCCGACCCGGCTGCCGTGAAAATAGACAGCGCCGTTCACATAAATAAAGTTAAGCGGCGTAATAGCCGGTTTTCCATCTTGGCTGACGGTTCCGAGAAAGCCGAAGCTCATTTCGCCCAAGAAGGCTTCCAGCTCTGCTTGATTATTCTCCCCGTCGATATGAAATTCTTTTCTACGCATGGTAAGCTCCTCCTTCTATCTGTTATTACGAGCATAACTGCTTAATTGACAACTAAAAAGATCCAATTCAAACCAAAATGAATGTACCACTACAGAGAAGCAGTCAACCAAACGTGCTTTGATGGAGAGAATTGAGGAGCATAAAGAGAGTCTTGAATTGACAGCTAAAAATAACTTATATAAAGTGGTTTTAATAGACCACTTTCTGTTTGCTGCTTGAAAATTAGGGCTAACTGGCGGTAATTGTGGTGGCTGCGGCACGGGGATCAGGGGGCTTTCGAGATGGATTTGCGGATTGGATATGACCGTTATTATGCGGAGCTTGGCAGGAAGACGGAGGCGCTTTATGCCGCGATGCGGGAAGCGATTATCGGGGGTCAGCTGACGGAAGGAACAAAACTGCCCTCTAGCCGCAAGCTGGCTGATCTGTATGGGATGTCGCGAGGTTTGGTCAACCAAGTGTACGACATGCTCGTTGCCGAAGGGTTTGTGCGGACAGCAGCGGGAAGCGGGACGTTCGTTGCTTATCAGGCTGCGGAGCTTGGGCGCGGCCAGTCTGGTGAAGGAGGGGACTCGTCTCCAGTGGCGCTGTCAGATTGGGCGAAGCGGCTTAAGCCTGTCGCAGAACAGGTAATGACCGGGCAAAGTGGCAGAACAATGCAAGGGCAAGCTGATGATCCGATGGCGATTAGCTTCGATATTAATTTTGTTGATCCTGCGTTATTTCCGGTTGATGAGTGGCGATCGTCTCTCTATACCGAGGTGAGGGAGATGCTTCAGCCTTGGCCGTCAGCCGCGGCGCCGGTTGAGGGATATTTGCCGCTTCGTGAAGCGATTATCTCAGAACTGCGGAGGGAACGGGGAATCCATGCAGAGCCATCACAGGTATTTATTACGAATGGCTCGATGCAGGCTATTGCGCTCATCTCTATGCTGCTGATTTCGCCGGGCAGCCAGGCTGTGCTCGAAAATCCGGGTTATCCCGGCACATGGCGTGCGGTTCATGCCGCAGGTGGTACAGTCCTGACGGCTCCCGTAGATGACGACGGGATTGTGCCGGAGGATTGGGAGGCGAAGCTGCTGTTCGTTACGCCGACAAGGCAATTTCCGAGCGGTGCTGTATTATCCGCGAGCAGAAGACTGAAGCTGCTGGACTGGGCATCGCGAAGAGACGCTATTATCGTCGAGGATGATTATGATAGTGAATTGCGGTGGAACGGACGCCCAGTCGAACCGCTGAAGGCGCTGGATCGAGATCACCGCGTCGTCTATATCGGGACATTTTCCAAAACGATGTTCGTTAATCTGCGAATCGGATATGTAGTGCTGCCGGAATCACTTGTGGAGACCTTTCGCAGGGCGAAGTCGCTGACCGAACCGCAGCCTTCCGGCATGGCGGAGCAGCGGGCGCTGGCGCATTTTATGATGTCAGGCGGATACGCAAGGCATTTAAGAAGGCTGCGTCGAAATTGCGGACGCAGATTGATCCATTTTCGTGAGGAGATGCGCCGTCTGGAGCGATGGTTCCGATTCGTTCCGGCTGACGCGGGTCTGCATATGTACGCGCAGTGGCGCGGAGCTGCAGAGGAATATGCAATCTTCAAAGCGGCTTGTGAAGCAGATGGCGTCAGCTGGTCCGATGGTGATCGGTTCTGGTTTGGAGAGCCAGAGTTCCATACGGCGTTGTTTGGGTTTGCTCATCTGGACGAGGAGAAGATACAAGCTGGCGTGGATATCATGGAAGCTGCTGCTTTGCGATTGTTCGGCATTAAATAACGCCATGCGGCTGTTGCATCCCGTAGGATGTCCAGCTGCATGGCGTTTGTTTGATATTCATCCTATTGATCGAACTGAACTATTGAGGGGTGATGGTTCCGAGTTTCTCGCCCATCTTGACCTTCAAGCCGACTGTCATGTCGCTGCGCGGGGTGAAAGTACCGTTCTCGGTGAGCAGCACGACTGTGGAGCCAAACTCAAAATACGCGAGGTCTTGTCCTTTTTCCACTTTATCGTGCTGAGGCTCCACATACTTGATGCTGCTTACGTTCATCGCACCAACCTTGACCACTGCAGTCTCGGCGCCGGCATGCCTGATATACGTAATTAGACGCTCATTGCGGCTCAGCACTCTGCGCATATGGCGCAAGCCGAACTCATTGACGGGATAGACTTTACCGAGTACATGCTCCCGTTCCACGATTGTTCCCTCTACCGGTGTGTGAATCCGATGATAATCAGTAGGGCTCAAATAGAGAACCATGTAATAGCCGTCTTTGTAATTCTCCATTCGCGGTGAGCGGTTAAGCAGTTCTTCCACCGTGTAATTCTGTCCTTTGACGTTCAGGATCGTACCTGCTTCAATAGGACCGGCACCGGTAACAAGCGCATCAACGGGGCTGACCATCGCTGCAGGGTCGGCATCAATGATACGTATGCCAGGCTTCAGCCTTCTGGTGAAAAACTCATTCAGGGTGCTATATTCCTCAAGCCGTTTCTCGGCATCTTCAATACGAATACCATACATCCGAGCGAATCTCGGGATGAAGCGCCGGCTAGCGGGCGACTGGGCAAATCGACCGGTTATTCGCGAAATCCATTTGCGCGAGCTAAGCTCAGTCATTGATCGGAGCAGCCATTTGGTCATGCCGGTAGTTCACGTCCTCTCTTCATTTACGGGGTCAATCACTGGTCTCCGAACTAGTGTGACATATCAGGGCTTATTTATCAATAGAGTTCATTCCCAGCAGGTTTAACGGGGTGAATGGATGCAAATGCTGATTAATGAGGTGATCGTCGTGATGGGTATTATTTTGGCGGGAGTAATTATTGGCGGAGGTGTGTTGTATGTGCTAAGGGTGAAAAGCCGCATCGCCCAAATTGTAATCGATAGCTTGGCGGTGTTTGCTTATTTGGGCTTTTTTATAGAGGCCGCATCAAGTGTTGTGAAGACGCTGCTGGACGATACCGTATTTATGACACAGGTGCATGATGTGCTGCTGCATCCGATTTTTCTCATTAGCGGCAGTTATTTAGGACCTTATGGGTTGTGTTTCTTCCTTTGTTTGGTAAGCGGCTCTTCAAGAGGACGGATGAATCAGGTGGATTAGGCTTGCGAAAGAACGCGTCCAATTCATGCGTTGTGGGGGATTGGCGGGTTCCTGGCGTATCCGATTGGCGTATGCTATGACAACAAGCTTGGAAAGAGAGGGGCTGGTGGATCAGATGTCGCGACCAAGGATCGCGTTTGTGACGCCGGGTGCTTTCCCACTGCCTTCACCGAATAGCAGTTCCGTCGAACGTGTTGTGGAAAAGCTGGTTCCGCTGCTTACACCGACCGTTCAAGCGCGTATTTATGGACGGTTAGGCCGGAAGCTTCCGCGTGTCGGTAAGCTTGGAGGTGCAGAATGCGAACGATATCCAGCAGCGAATAAAAATCTTTACCTGCAAAGCGTTGGAAAGTCGCTCGTACACTATAAACCGGATGTGACAGAGGTAGAGAATCGTCCGGGAACCGTCCTCAAGCTCAAGCGTATGCATCCTGGCAGCAGAGTCTGGCTTCATCTGCATTCCTCTACCTTCATTGGGGCAAGGGCCATTAAGCCCGCCAGGCTAGTACAGAGTTTAGGAGCGGCAGAGAAAATTATTGTGAATAGTGAGTTTCTGCGAGATATCGTTGCCAGACGTGTGCCGCAATTCAGCCATAAGCTGAACGTGGTCTATCCGGGTGTGGATACGGAACGGTTTATCTCCCAGTATTCCACAGATGGTGCAAATCGGCGAGAGCATTTACGAGCTTCCCGCGGATGGGAAGGACGCAGTGTCATTCTCTTCATGGGCAGGCTGATTGAGATAAAAGGTGTTCACCATCTGCTGCGGTTGATGCCGGAGCTGATCAGACAGCATCCTTCGGCCTTACTGGTCATAGTGGGCGGCGCATTCTATGGATCAACGAGGACAACTTCCTATGTTCGGAAGCTGCATCAGATAGGCCGAACGATGCGGGGGCATGTGCGGTTCGTCTCGTATGTTCCTTATACAGAAGTGCCAGATTGGTTTCTTGCAGCTGATGTAGCGGTTGTACCGTCAGGCAATCGGGAGGCATTTGGCTTGGTCAATGTCGAGGCGATGTCCTGCGGCCTTCCTGTTGTCGCCACACGGGCGGGCGGGATGAAGGAAATTATCGAGCATGGCGTGACCGGTTACTTGGTTGAGCCGGGTCAAGTAGAGTCCGAGATGCGGAATTATCTGCTCACCCTGCTTCGAAATGATCAGCTAAGGCTGACGATGGGCATGAAGAGTCGAGAGCGAGTGGAACAGAAGTTTACTTGGCGGCACTCCGCGGCACGGTGGTTAGAGTTGTTAAAGGATTGATCATTTTTAAAAATTAGGTTGAAATATGTCGCATAGATGGGTATTATAGGAAGTAATAACGCATCGCGTTGTATCGGACTACCAGCAGGAAGCACCTGCTTGCAGGCTAATTTTAGCTTGCAGGCGGGTGCTTTTTTTGCTGTCGCATTGCAGAAAGTTATCGTCGATTAGTAGCGAATGGTGGTAGAATATGTTAAAAATCAGTATATATTCATCCATCATACAGATAACCTCAATATGCAGAATACAAAAGGCAACAGGAACGCCCCATATTTAGTCTCTCTCTCGAAGAGCGTGAATAGAGCATGTTTCCGAATATTATTTGAGCTTTGTATGCCACGTAAAATAATGCTGGAAATCGTGAGATACCATCACGAACGATATGAATTACCGCGATTTCAGATTCATTCTCAGCACTTTCTCATCGCCCTTATTCAAAGGCGATAGAACACAGTCGGGCCATTGAAATCATCATGAAGGATGGGAAGCAGTTCGATTCAATCATTTTCTCCTACTTCACAAGCACGTTTGGTCAATACAATGCTTCGCCTCGGAATACTATGCAGCCATTGTATTGAGATAGGCGACAAAGAACGACTCAGATATTCTATATCTCATCATTAACACCGATATAACAATAAAATAATCAAATCACTAGGGAGATGTCCTAAATGAAAAAAAGAATGATTTCAACAATCGCTGCAGCTGCTGTTCTACTCACATCTATTACATTGGTACAGGATAAGACGACAGCAAGCCCATTGCCTAAAATCGTCAGCTCAGACATGCCGATTGCGGTTCTTTTCAACGCACGGAAAATCGCTTTTGATGTTTCCCCTAAAATGGTTGATGGATCGGTTCTTGTTCCTATTCGTTTCGTAGCCGAAAAGCTTCAAGCTTCAGTAGATTTAAAGGGCAAAGTCATTACCGTTATTAAAGGAAAAAGCGCCATTAAACTTACCATCGGCTCGAAGGCAGCTGTTATCAATGGCAAGGCAACTACCCTATTACAGCCGCGACTGTAGACAGTGGACGTACACTAGTTCCATTACGTGTTATTAGCGAAGGTTTATCCGTTAGCGTTGAGTGGGACGCGGTTACGCGTTTTGTATGGATCGGGAGTAAAGTTATTCCGGAATTTAAAGATATCGCCCCTAAATCAACAGATATAAAAGCTTATATGAGTTACTTTAAAGGGACTGAAGGCGAACTCCAGTTTGAAGGCAGTAAAAAGACTACTGCAACATTGATTACAAATGATCTGTTCCCATTCCAAGTAGGCGGCGAGATATTCTATAGGCTTGATTTAGCAAAAAGTAATAACGGAAAAACGTATATTAAGGCGGTAACTACAGACAAAGGAATTATGGTAACTCCATTATTTTTCCTTGGCACAGATAATCTCTCATACACTCGTCATGCACCGACCTATTTAAGAGAAACAACTGGTAGCTTTAGACTAAACTATTACCCTGTTGAAGCCAGAGATTCATTTTCAATAAGCAAAGCAAGATATGTTGGATTGCGCCTTGATTACAACTCGTTGGTACTTATGAATAATCCTTGGAGGCAATGACATTGAAAAGAAGCAAATATTTATCCTTATTAATCATATTTACTCTTTTGCTTAATCTTTTTTCAAACATCATCTACCTTCAGCCAGCTATTGCAGCACTTGGAGGGAATTCCTTTGTATCTCCTGTTCCTTGGAGCGGAACCTCCCCTACCATGCGTTATGCAGTCGGATTTATGTCATACGAGATATGGACTAATTCTTCAGGTGTATGGACAACCAAATCGCCGGGGGAATCTCGTCTCCATTGATGCCCCATATACTTTTTCTTTTCCCGGAAGAACAGTAAATGATGTACACATAAGAAAGTTTGTACCGGGAAATGACGATGCATTATTTAAAGCATCACGTAATGGAGAAAAGTATGACGAATATTATGAAACGGTTGGAACCGAAACCAGTAACCCTATTGTCAAATCAGGAATCATAACCGGAAAAGGGACAAGTACAATTGCATTAACGGCAAATATGAATGGAATATTAGATGCCCAAACTCCTTGGGACGTAATTAATAATGAACTAAACCCCGCTGATTTCGGTCCTCTTGTTCAAGCTAAAAGATATTATTATCCCATCGTCTTTGAAATTGAGCTGAACGGTCAATTGGAAGTCCATCATTTCAAAAAGGACGGCACTCCCATTGATAGTGATTTTACGAATCAATCTAAATCACTAAAAGTCGGTGATTCTCTAGGGATCACACCTGATACTAACCCCAAGTACACGTACGATAGTTATAAGACAAGTAAAATCAGTTCACCAAGTGGAGGAAACTTTACGGCAGGACTTCCTCCTTCGCCAACCTACGATGGCAGTTACGATACCTATTACTTAAACCTGTACTATAATGATGCTTCAAATGATGGGAAGGCCATTATTAAACACTTTGACGAGGCGGGGAATAGTCTTTCATCTGTCCCAGGCTTGGAAAACAAAGAAGCTCCTTTAATCGAAGGAAAGCCATTTAATCCCGTACATGATACGAATCCGAGCTATATCTATTCCGGATATAAGAAATCAACGACTGCCACCGCACCATCGGGCAGCATTCTTCCCGGAGAATATAGCATCCCGTCTTATGCTGGCGGATATGATGTGCAATTGAACTACTATTACAAATTAGATACGTCTAATGTAGCTGGCAATGTGCATATCAGGCATATGACCAAGATTGGATCGGCCGGTACGTATTCGCAAGCTGCTGAAAATACAATTCCGATTGCTTCATTGCCTAACGACAGCACATATAGCGGAGATAGTCAGTATGGAACTATTGTTAGTAGCAATTTGTCCTACGTCAGCTACGCAAATACGCTAACCGTTAAAACAGCACAAAGCGTTCATTTAACCAGTACAACTAAAGATGCCTTTATCACATTCTACTATCAGAAGAATGCTGATTTCACCGGTGACTTTGATATTACGCCTAGCAAATTACCATTTAAAGATCCCTTCAAGTTTCATCCGAAGGATTTCGTCTTAAACGGCTGTACCTATCAATACCACTACTACAAAATCGAAAAAGACGGAATAACCTGGACAAGTCCGAATGTGTATGGGCAAACGTCAGATACCTCTTTCACTTTCAGTACGTACCCTAAGCTGCTCGGAGTCGGGATTCAATACGTTTCGATGAAAATCGTAACCAGCTGCGGTACATCTGATTGGATCGGCCCGAAGCCGCTGGAAATGACTGGACCTTCGAACAATAATCCGCCTATCTTTGAAATCGGATTTGTCAATGAAGCGTCCCCAATGGTTGCACTCCATAAGGTCATTGTCGGCACGAAACTGAATCTTGTCTACATCAATAATCCTTCTATTCCAACGCCTAGAGATCCGGACGGCGACAATCTCTATTTCAATGGTTTTGATTATTCAACTGGCACGAGCTTTGTGCAGTCGATTGCCTCCAAGAGCGATCAGTATGGGGATGGCCAACATAATCTGATCATGGATACAATCGGAACGCACTCCATTTGCGGCACGATGCGGGATGAATACGGCGCTACCGCCAAGGCCTGTACCTACATAGATGTTGTTCCAAAAAACCCGGTTCCCGTCATTACGTGCCCACCGAGTGTTATTGCCAACCATCCGGTACCGAACTCGGCGTTTGATGCGAGCAGGAGTTATAGTCCCTCGGGACTCAGCATAAATCATAGCCGTGATGAATGGGGTAATAAGCAAACAAGCTACGCGAATGACACCGGCGCAGACATTACAGTGCAGATATCTTTAGATGTCTACGATAGCGACGGTCTCAAATCGCTTCAACCGGCAACCTGCAGCATAATCGTGAAGCCGGATCTGCCGCCGATTGCCAAGCTGGATGTTCCTGCGTTATCCATACGCGGCGTGCAGCTGGACATTCTCAACAAATCCACCAGTCCGGACGGCGATACCTTGGTAACGGCCGAATATAAGTACAAGTACGATGCGAACAATAATGGATTTGCAGATGATGCTTGGATCGCTTCCACCGGTACCATGGCCAAGATGCAGATCACGCCGACTAAAGTTGGGAAGTATTACTTCTATATCAAAGTCACGGAGCAGTACGGCATGTGGGATGATACGCTTTCCGATTCAGTAGCTTCACTGACGCTTAATGTCGTGAATAATGCGCCCGAAGTTTCCTTCGATATGGAAGGAAAGAATCCCAATCCGGATCTGACTCCCAAGGTGACGATCCCAGCTGCGAAGATGCTCTCCGATTGGGCTTTATACGAGACGGACAGTTCTATTGCCATCCCGAACCGTAAACAGTTATGGACGGTTCAAACAGGAGCACTTACAGCTGGATCAGGAGCAACTTTCCATTCCCAGCAGCAGTACTTTGATATATCAAGAGATGACTCGACAGGCAGATGGTATTACGATCGATCCACATTTTCAGATCAAGGGTATGGTGCAAACGGAATGACTCCATGGAGAGCCATAGCTGGGCCTGCTACGGTAGGGGAGTTAGGTATTCCTTCTGCTATGGGTAATATTTATAAGGAATTCGCACCAGACTGGGATAATACGTATTATGGCAATACGTTAGTGCCTAGCATCAAGGCAAATAAAAAGTATATTTATATACTCGCAAATTCAGAAGTTTGGGCGCTCAACAAAACGAAGATAAAGCAAGCGAACCCTTATGATTGGCATATTGGGACCAAAAATACCAACAATACTAGGAGTATCGGTTGGATGGAATTATCCGACCGCACGATGTACGTTAGGCTTTCTTCTGGCTCACTTGAGAGTTATGACGCCTTGACAGGGCAATTACTTGCATCTAAATCTACTGATGGTTATAACTTTGATGACATCCGAACGAGTGTCAACGACAACTTAATCGTTATGAGGAGTAATTCTAGCGGAGATAGAAAAATTACTAAGTATGACCGAAATCTAAATGTTATCAAAGAGATAACAGCTCCACAGATAGCTAAACCAACTGTAGCTGAGTGTCAACCGCAGGGGGTAATCAGTACGTATTCTCAGTTCTTTGCTGGGGAAAACGGAGAATTCTACTTCTATAATCACTATGAATTAGACGGATCAAAATGCTACGTAAGTAACTATGCGCAAACGAAAATATACCGTATGAACGCAGACTTAGGGGTAGATTGGGAAACTCAAGTAGAGGGTTATCCAAGACAAAGTTATAGTGGATATGCGTATGGACGATTTTCTAAACTCATATTCGACCCTTTGAGGAATGATCTATATGCTCAAACATTTAACGGCATGTATAATAGGTATCTCTTGGACTCTAACACAGGCGCTATCAAGTCCCTGGATAAAGACCAATTTACTCCATCAAAAGTTCCTACTCCTATCGGATGGAATGGGAACGATCCTTCGATAAATGCACTGTTCCATCCTGATCTATACACAACGCAATTGTATGGCTATACGAGTAATAAGGTGGCAGTACGGAATCCATCCGGCACCATCATTAATGATTTTGGATACAAATTACTGGATAGCAATGGATGGACAGTTTTGGACGGCTATTTTGGGGACGGTATATTTTTGCAAGTCAACTATAATGACGATTGGATGTTTACTCCGCGGGAGTATATGAATCTAAGCTATGCGGTAGGAACACCGTCCACCAATCAGCTAAACGGACCTATACAGCCGTATCATCTCGGCCAGTTCTCCTCGCCGGATGAGCAAGATAATACGGAATTTAGTTATACGTTCCGCATGCCTTATGCCAATGAGGATACGGATCTAACCGGATTTTCTTTCAGGATGACGAATCCTGCTTATCGGTACGCGGTAGAAACGGATGGACAGAAGCTGTATTTATCCAAATATGTAACAGGTGTTCGAACGGTTATAGCGAGCCAGACGTATAGTTTTCAAAACGATACATCTTACAGTTTCAAAATCAAGGCGGTTGGCGATAGCTTAAAGGTATGGATGAACGGGATTCCGTTCTTCGATGCAACCGATGGGACATACACCAAAGGGCATTACGGGTATATGGCCAATAAAGCCTATGTTGCTTTTAGCAGCCTAACTACAAAGCCTGCTAATGATAGTGATGCCTGGTCTACGCAATATGCCATTTGGGATTCTGGAACTGCGAAGGCTGAGATCAAATACAGTAACATTGTCTTTGATGATCCGGAGAATGACCCCGCTGCCGGTGGACTATATGATTGGACTGTTAATCATACGGTTCGATTTATTCATAACCAGGGCTTGTCTGTACTGAATGGACAAACGTTCCATAACGCTCAGCTGCCTTTGATAAGGTCGGGGATTACACTCGTAAAACTTAAAGCGAAGGATGATCCAAATCCAAGTTACTTGTATCCGGATAATACGTTTGATTCGATATCGGAAATCTTCAAATGAATTCACCAAAAAAATTACCGTGCACCGCCGCCCAATTGCTGATTTCTCAGTTGTCCAAGGCAGTGATGCGAAAGTGCAGTGGACGGATCGCAGCTCGGATCCGGACCGGTATGAGAATGCAACGGACTATTCAACAGAAGCAACTGGCATCGACTACAAAGCGACGAAAGGTGTACTGGAAAAGAAATTCTACTACATTACGCCAAGCGGGAATTATACAGCCCAGAAGCTGGTTGCTCCACAAGAAACCGGAACGTATGAAATCGGACTTGCAGTAAGGGATGAGTACGGCGCTTGGAGTGATTGGTACGTGGTCATGTTACCGGTCGGAACCATTTCAGCTCCTAACAATCCACCAGTACCTGGATTTACGGCTAGCTATGTGAACACTTTCCGCGGTGTACCTGTTACGTATTAATTCGACCGCTTATGATATTGAGGATGGAGGTCGTGAGAATCTAGCACATGAATATTACATCAACAATGCAGCAGCAGGCGGGACAGAATCTTTCCAAAGCAGTGTTCGGACGAATTGGGATAAAGTGTTCAGTAGTTTAGGGATATTCAACATTCGGCAGGTGGTTGAAGATTCGGACGGGGCCACCGCTCAATATGAACTGCAGGTAACGGTACATAATCGGAAACCTGGCGCTGAAGTGACGATGCCGACAAGTACGGATCAATTAAACCCGACCAAGCTTACGGTATTAAGACCTGACTTTACTTGGAGCTACTTTGATCCGGATAATGATACGCAATCCCAGTACCAAATAAAGATCTATAAGTACGGGGGAATTCTACAGCTTGATTCCGGTGTAAGAAACGGCAATGCGAAAGACTGGATTCCGGAAGCCGATTTACCGGAGAGAGTAAATATGTTCATTATAGTTCGGGTGTTTGATGGTTATGATTGGAGCGATTACAGCGCGCCCAAATTCTTCTATATCGAGACGAATCGCCCGCCCACAGCGGATTTTAACTGGTCCCCGAAGCCGGTATATGAAGGAGATCTAGTAACCATCAGCCACGTGATCGACGATCCGGATAAAGATACACTGGGTATCGAATACGTCATTAGTGATCCAGACGGCGGTTCTAAGTCTTACGCGAGCAGTCTGCCGTTTCCGTACGGCACGGGTGGACCCGCCTTTATAGCAGTAAAGGTTGGAACCTATGCGGTTCAGCTGAAGGTATCGGATGGAAAAGCACCGCCTGTCCTCGTTCGCAGGAACATCATCGTCCTTCCGCTTACTGTACTTGGCCAAGTCAGCCATACGGAATTATGGGATCAACGCCGCAAAGAGCATAACGTCAGCGAGAGCGGTGGCGAGGAATCACCGAGAGGCTATGATGTCTTCTGGGCAGGGGAGAAATTTATGATTGCCGCCCAGACGACGGATACCGGTACTTTAACGGTCGCGGGCCGTGTCGAATTGACGATGAATAGTTATCGCATTGATCTTGCGGCAGATAATGCCAGTCATACACGCTGGAGCGGAGAGCTGTGGGACGAGAGCTTCGAGAAGCTGCCGGATGGCCCGCTCACTTTTACTTTCAAAGCCACCTATAACAACGGAACAGTTAAAATAGTTTCGGTAATCGTAAAGATTGCCGGAAATGTACAGCAGGTGTATGGCGTTCATCGCAGGAATTAACATTACCTGGGACTGGCGCAAATGAGCACTTCTACAAGCTTGATAGGCAAATAGTAAAGAAGTTTCTCTCTATTTGGTTGACAAAAATGATGCACAGCGGTATAGTCGAACCATGAAATCCACTGGGGGCGCCCGTTATGGGCTGAGATAAGGCGAGTTAGCCTTGGTCCCTTCGAACCTGATCTGGGTTATGCCAGCGTAGGAAAGTGGGATTGTACGTGCGACTTAGGTTGATCGTAGCTGCCGCAGTAAGATGAGGCAATACGAGAAACCTGTGCCTGTAGGTGGAAGCATTTATTTGCTCCAAGTACGGGCGGTAGACCGCGACATCCACCGCTCCCTCGCCGGAGCGGTTTTTTTGTGCTTCGGTCGTGAACGGAATATATGTCGTGATGAGGATAGTACGCTTGACAAGCAAGCTCGCAAGGAGCGGCAAGTCGTGATGTTACTGCATTCCTGTGGTCTATCCTGCATAATTGCAACCCATAGCCAAATACGCCTCCTAGTGGTTTTCGAGCTTATCACAAACTCTAGGAGGTTTTTTTGTATGTCTATATTAACTACGCCACTGCCAGGCAGCCGTAAAGTGTACGTCGAAGGAAGCCGCGCCGATCTGCGCGTGCCGATGAGAGAGATTGAATTGTCGCCGACCACCAGCCGTAATGGCGAGGAACAAGAAAATGCCCCTATTCGTGTGTACGATGCAAGCGGACCCTATACGGATCTTAATTATAAATCGGATATAAGAAGTGGTTTGCCGGCGCTTCGGCAGGCTTGGATTGAAGAGCGCGGAGATGTCGAGGCTTACGAGGGACGTGTAATCAAGCCGCTGGATAACGGTTTTCACTCTGAGGATACGGCAGTGAAGCGCGGTGCAGAGCTGTTCCCGGCTTTGGCACGCAAGCCTTTTCGGGCAAAGGAAGGTCAGAATGTGACCCAGCTTCATTATGCGCGCAAAGGAATCATTACACCGGAGATGGAGTATATTGCGATTCGCGAAGGCATGGAGCCTGAATTTGTACGTCATGAAATAGCTGTGGGACGCGCAATCATTCCAGCGAATATCAACCATCCGGAGAGCGAACCGATGATTATCGGAAGACATTTTCATGTGAAAATCAATGCGAACATCGGGAATTCCGCCGTTGCCTCCTCGATCGAAGAGGAAGTCGAGAAGATGACTTGGGCGACTCGCTGGGGTGCGGATACGATTATGGACCTCTCTACAGGCAAAAATATTCATACGACTCGTGAGTGGATTGTTCGTAATTCGCCAGTCCCAGTTGGTACGGTGCCGATCTATCAAGCGCTGGAGAAGGTCGATGGCAATGCCGAGGATTTAACCTGGGAGGTTTACCGGGACACGCTCATCGAGCAGGCGGAGCAGGGCGTTGATTATTTCACGATTCATGCGGGTGTGCTGCTGAGATACATCCCCCTTACTGCGAAGAGAGTGACGGGTATTGTTTCTCGCGGGGGCTCGATTATGGCAGCATGGTGTCTGGCGCATCACAAAGAGAATTTTCTCTATACACATTTTGAAGAGATATGCGAGATTATGAAGAAATACGATGTTTCATTCTCGCTTGGTGACGGTCTTCGTCCAGGCTCTATTGCGGACGCAAATGACGCGGCACAATTTGGAGAGCTCGAGACGCTTGGCGAGCTGACGAAAATCGCCTGGAAGCATGATATCCAGGTCATGATTGAAGGACCGGGCCATGTGCCGATGCATCTCATTAAGGAAAATATGGACCGCCAGCTGGAGGTGTGCCAAGAGGCGCCATTCTATACGCTGGGTCCTTTGACGACGGATATCGCGCCAGGCTATGACCACATCACCTCGGCAATCGGTGCTGCGATGATTGGGTGGTTCGGAACAGCGATGCTTTGTTATGTAACACCGAAAGAGCATCTGGGTCTGCCAAATAAGGAAGATGTCAAAGAAGGCGTCATAACGTATAAAATCGCTGCCCATGCAGCAGATTTGGCTAAAGGGCATCCGCGTGCGCAAATTCGAGACAACGCCTTATCCAAAGCCAGATTTGAGTTTCGCTGGCGCGACCAATTCCATCTCTCGCTCGACCCGGAGCGCGCGATGTCTTATCACGATGAAACACTGCCGGCTGATGCGGCCAAATCCGCTCATTTCTGTTCCATGTGCGGGCCAAAGTTTTGCAGTATGCGCATTACGCAGGATATTCGCGACTACGCGGAGGAGCATGGGCTCGACACGCAGGAAGCGATTGAAGCGGGCATGAAAGAGAAAGCCGATGCGTTCAAATCCGCGGGCAGCTCGATTTATACTTAAGGAGAGCGAAGGGAATACAATAAAAATAATATAAAATAAAACTGAATAGCCATATTCGAAAAGAGAGATGTTTTCTATCTCTCTTTTTGTTATACCCTAGTCAACCGTGCTTCTTTCGGATATCGTCCAAATCAAGGGCGGCGGCAGGCATATCATTATGCAGAAAGCTGATGGAACGCTGGAATGGGACGTCCTATCTGCCCTTACGGTTGATCAGCGAATCGCTAGGAGCAAAAGTAGACTGGATGCAGCAGGAAGAGAAAATTTCGATAATGATGAAATAGAATGAACGAGATGAAGCCAACATCCTAAATGAATAGGAAATTGGCTTCTTTTTATAGGAGACGGATTGTCAAGCTGATTGCGACAGAGCATCCATGAAGGATTCGTCAATTTACCAATACTTTAACTCTACATAATAATTAAATAACGATAGTCTTCTAAACTAGTAATTGAAGCGTTTTACCGAGGTTAAATATAAAAGAGGAGTGAAGATAGTGAAAAAGAAATTCATCATACCAGCACTTGCAGCAGCATTTGTACTTTCATCCGTCGGTTCTGTTTTGGCTGCACCTCATGACCCGCAGAAAATAAAATCAGTAGATTTCATAGGAATGGATGTACCGAAAACGGATCAAGAGAAGAATGATCTGATGTATTCGAAGGCATCGGTAGAAGTTACCTATGTAGATGGGAGCAAAAAAACACTTCCGCTAAGCTATGAAACATTGTTTAGACCTGGTGATGTGATTAATGGTAAAACAGCCGGTATCACAATGAATGCAAATGGTGAGATCATGACTAAAGCAGACGGTACTCCCTATGTGTCGACTGCACCGGATATGAATAGTTTAATGAAGGTGCCTGGGTTGCCGGAAAACACCTATTATATGATCAGTCACTTTGAATCGATGCCAAAGAATCAAAATGGGCTTGAAAACCCAGGAACAATGAGCTTAAGCAAGGTAAAAATGGATCCGGCTACTGGTAAACTTACGGTTGTGGATATCAAAGCCATCGACTTTTCAGCCGTACACGGTATTTGGAAGCCTTGTGCTGGATTGTTGACTCCTTGGAATACACATCTTGGCTCCGAAGAAACGGATCCGGATGCTAGAGCTCATGAAGCGAATCCTTCTAAATCACCTGTTACAAATTTTATGAAAAACTATTATAACGATCCGACTATGATCGGAAATCCATATTATTATGGCCATGTACCTGAAGTCACGGTGAACGCGAATGGAGATACAAGTGTTGTCAAACATTACAGCATGGGTCGGATGGCATTTGAACGTGTTAATGTTATGCCTGATAACCGAACAGTGATTTATGGTGTTGACAGCAACCCGGGTGGATTCTTTATGTATGTAGCCGACAAAGCCCAAGATTTATCAGCCGGAACATTATATGTTGCAAAGTGGATTCAGACTAGTATAGACAATGGAGGAACGGCAAATCTTGAATGGATCAAGCTTGGCCATGCAAGCGATGCAGAAATTCAGCAAATGGCGGAAACCAAAAAATTCAGTGATATTTTCGACGTGACGGATGACGCTGTTAAAGGGAAGGCTGAGGGATACACGCTAGTAAAAACACCAGCAAACGGCAAAAAAGTGGAATGGCTGAAATTGAAGCCAGGAATGGAAAAAGCCGCTGCTTTCCTAGAATCACATCGCTATGCAGCTTACGTTGGTGCAACGGTAGAGTTTAATAAAATGGAAGGCCTTGATTTCAACGAAAAGGATAATAAGGCATACTTAGCAATTTCCTATCAGGAAAACACGATGCTAGCTGATCCTGCCGCACCTGCCGATGACATTCAATTGCCAAAAATCAGTGCAGGCGGAGTATATGAGCTTTCCTTCCAACCAAACCGTAAAACCAAAGATGGCGAAAAGATGGATAGCCATTATGTTCCTGTAAGCATGGCTGGTCTTGTGATGGGAGAGGATCTGGCTGCCCCGGATGCAGACGGTAATACAGCGAATGTAGATAAAATTGCCAACCCAGACAACCTTGTCTATTCGCCAAAAATGAGAACCTTGTTTATTGCTGAAGACTCTGATAAGCATGAGAATAATTATACATGGGCTTACAATGTGGATACGAAGAAGCTTTCTCGCATCCTTTCAGTTCCAGGTGGCGGGGAGTCTACTGGATTACAAATGATCGATAATCTAGATGGATTTACTTATCTCATGAACAGTTCACAAAACCCTGGATATGTAGGGTACATTGCTGGGCTTCCATCTCTAGATGGGGATAATAAAGAAAAAAACGATAAATAAACTGTGTTTCTGAAGCAGTCTTGTGAGCGCGTGTTCAATCAGAACACGCTCTTTTTTTAAAAATATCAGCAAAGTATAAAATTTCGTTATCCTTTGCTGATATTCTCCGGAATGAACCGCGCTCCGCCGCTAAAAGACGGCGTTAGCCGTTTCACCTTGTTTGACAAAGTCTGCACAAATCAAACCAAGCAGGTTAAATGGTTGAAAAGCAAAAAGACCGCCGAACGCGGTCTTTTTTGTGTGCGCCTCACAGTCGCACAATCTAAGTGGTTCAAATCCACTCGGTAACTTTACCCTTTAAAGTGCCGTAGCCGAAGTAGAGGTCCTAACTCCAAAGGAGGAGGACTGGCAGGGTGTCTCTCGCGAGGGGGAATCTGAAGGGCCTGCAGGCAAAGTCCAGCCCGGAATGCGGTGAACCAGAGGTGGCGGCGATGTTGGGTGACCCGCCAGAAAAACGGGGAAACCTTTGCTAATAAGCATATCTTGCAGGAAAGCACGAAAGGGATATGACCTGCAAGGCTCATCGACGTGATTAGGGTCAGGATGGATGGAATAGAATGTGCAGATAACTGAGGGAAGTCTCGTAGTTTCCTTGACGCAAACGTGGACAAGGTAGGGGAGGTATAACCTGAAGGGGAAAGCCAAATCGATGGGCTGCGAGATGGCGGATCGTTCCGTAGTAGCGAGTAAGTCTGAGCCGATGAAAGCTGGTAACAGTCTGGAGGATAAAACTTGGATGAGTATGCGCGACGAGAGAAGAAAAAGCCAAGTCGCATAACCTGCTTCCACTTCAAAAGAGGGAAGACAGAGGCAAAGGGAACGTGCTTCGTCAAAGTCTGTGAGTTTGCGTGAGTGGAGATCGTAAGCGCCTTAAACAATAAGGGTAGTTCCAAGAGGGTGCGTCCCGCCGATGGCGAAAGAACGCCAAAGGATAAAGGGCTGCTGGCGACCTGAGTACGCCCTGCAAGGCAGAAGCGATTGGCGAAAGCCTAAGACGCAGCCATGCAGGACGGAACAAGCAAGGAATCGATCATCTGTAGCGAGAACAAGATCAGCTTGGTGAGTAGCGGTAAAGGTGGTGAAACACCAATGAAACCGAAACGACGATACTACTCCCTGATCGACAAAGTATACCAAATGGACAACCTGTACGAAGCATGGCTGTCGGTAAAGAAGAATCAAGGAAGCGGCGGAATCGATGGCGTAAGTATCGCCATGTTCGAGAAGAACGTGAGCATTAACCTAAGAGAAATCCAAAGGTTACTGCAACAAGGATCGGTATAAACCTGATCCTGTGCGGAGGCATTACATCGAGAAGGAAAACGGGAAATTAAGACCGTTAGGTATTCCGACTATCCGAGATCGCGTATGCCAGCAAGCGGTACGCCAAATCATCGAGCCGATCTTTGAACAAGACTTCTACTACTACAGCTTTGGCTTTCGACCCGGATACTCCGCGCACCAAGCAATAAATACGATTCGACGCGCAAAACGCGGCGGATACGAGTATGTGGTTGACCTCGACATCATGTCCTTCTTCGATGAAATTCCGCATGAATTGCTGATGGAAAAAGTTCATGAACGAATAACTGACGGTAAAGTGCTGACGCTCATTCGCGGATGGCTTACCGCAGGAGTCATGGAAGATGATCAGTTCCATGAAACGGTAGTCGGGTCTCCGCAAGGCGGAGTCATCAGTCCATTACTTGGGAATATTTACCTGAATCATTTCGACTGGGGTATGAAGGAGAAGGGGTTTGCTGTAGTCAGGTATGCAGACGATGCGGTTATCCTTTGTAAAACAAAGGAGCAGGCAGAAGAAGCATACCAAGCGGCAAAAACCATTCTGGAAGGAGAACTTCAGTTACGAATGCACCCTGAGAAAACGAAAGTGGTGCATTTCGATGAAGGATTTCGCTTTCTAGGATTCGACTTCTGGAAGGATTATCTGATTTTGCCGGACGTAAAAGTGAAGAAGTACAAAGATAAAATCCGCAAGTCACCCGAAGACAACAAGGAAATAATCTTGGTGAAATGATTAAGAAACTAAATGAAGTGGTCGCGAGGATTTGGTAACTATTTTGGGATAGGGAATGTAAAGAAGAAGTTTCAACGGCTTAGATGAATGGACGCGCATGAGGGTACGAGCCTTTATGCGGAAAAAGAAATCTACGGTTTCAAACTGCGCTGATTCCAAATAAAGTATTGGAATCAGCAGGAATGGTATTTCTAACAAACTTACTCACCACACGTTTCTAATTCAGGTGTGAAATATGCAGTCCGGTGACGGGTGAAGATAACTCACTCCTGAAGATGGGGAACTGACGAAGGAAAGCCGTGTGCGGGAAATCCGCATGCACGGTTTGACGGGGAGTCCGAGGGAGTAATCCCCCGTCTTACCCTACTGAAGTGCTGCACTTCACCTCGTCTCGGGTGAAACGTCAAAGGCCAGAAGCTGCGTATCTTGCGTCATTTGCGTAAATTGCGTCGCGTTGAATATTGACATTGATAATCATTATCATTTAAACTATATTAAAATCGAACTTATAACGAAGGAGCTGAGCAATGTTACCTGATTCCTATAAAAGCTGGCAGTCGCGTCCGATCCATTTTTCCTCGGTAAGGGTGCAGTCTGACCGCTCTGTCATTGCTGCTTCGCCCGGAAAGGGCATTTTTCATAAATCTGAGCAAGGTCAATGGAATGGATTATCCAAAGGCCTGCCCGAGAGCACGAACATTAACCGCTTGCAGCTCGTTAACGATTCCGTCTACGCCTGTACCAACAATGGGCTTTATCAGCTGGAGCAGCAGGAATGGCAATGTACTGAAATTGATCAGCCCTGTTACCAGTACAAAGAGGAATGGGGCTATGGCTTTGCTGCAACGGCTTCGGGACTGCTCTATAGGTCATCCGACAAATGGAATAAATCCGCTTATGAGAGCTCAATCGTCTATGATTTTCTGTTTACTCCCCAGTATTTGTACATAGGGCTTGATCAAGGAATCGGTATGTATGATCGAATGACGGATCGCTGGGCTTCCTTTCAGCTTGAATATGGCGTTACCTCGCTGGCAGCTTCCCGAGATCTGCTGCTGGGAGCAAACGAGCAGGGAGAACTAGTCGTCAGCAACGGAGAAGGCGGATTTAGTACGATTAGATTTGGTGATATTTTTATTTTTTCGGTGGTCGCCAAACATGCTCAGGTATATATTTGCACGGATAAAGGATTATATCGGGTCTCGCGACTTAAGGAGAGGCTAACCTTATTTTCGGTTAAGCCGGGCGTTCCCGTCACGGATATTGATTGGCTGGGCAGGGAGCTTTATATGGCAACTTTGTCAAAAGGTATTCAAACGATGCAAACAGAGCCTTGGTGTCAGCACTAAAATGACCCCAAGGCTTTTTCCTATTTACAATACCTTTTCAGCATTTCTGAACAATTAGCCCTTCTCTCATGGCACCTGCCTAGGTAAACGTGCATATGCTACCAATGACATTCTAGGTGGAAGAAGGAGAGGGCTATGGCGAAGAGCAATAAAGGGAAAAGCCCCAAGGGGCGGAAGCCGTTATTTTACGTGGATAACCCGAACGCTTCGGAATTGAAATGGCTCGAAGAGGTGAAGAGGAAGAAGCCGGTGCAGGCCCATCAGGTTGAGAAGAAACCTGTCCAAGTAAATGCGGTTGCAGAAGTTGAAGAAGCAATCGAGCAGCCCAAGCAAGATGTGCAAGCGGAACAAGCAGTGTTAGCAGTACCGGTGGAGCAAGGAGAGTCGGCGGTGTTTGAAACGTTTGATGTTTCCAGCGAAGCTGTCTATGCAGAGCAGCCATTGATAAACGTAGAGGAGATTGAAGTTGAAGCTGTAGATGAAGCTGAAGCTCTGACTGAAGGTCGAATTGAAGAGGCAGAGCAAGCTGCCAGGGATAAAGAGGCTGCGGAGATTGAGCAATTAGAGCAGCTGGAAGAACTGCATAAACTGGAGCTCATTCATAAAGAAGAGCTTTTGGAAGAAAAGAAACTGCCAGAGTCATCACTTCCTTTCTTATTTACCGACGACGTTGCAAACGAAGCTATAACCTCAGAGAAAATCGCTCCAGGAGCCGTTGATACGAAGCATCTAAAGAAGGACTCCGTCGTTACGCAAACGATTGCTGATTATGCCGTAGACAGCATCAAAATTGCTGATGGAGCAGTTTCTTCTTCAAAAATCGCATCGGAATCGATTACTAGCGATCATCTGACGAAGAATGCGATCTCGGGCAACAAAATTCGGGATCGTTCTATTACTGGAGATAAACTTCGTGATAATAGCGTCACGTCAGAGAAGCTTGCGGACCGAACCATTAGTTCCGACAAACTGGCGGAAGGCTCTATCGAGGCGAAGCACTTAAAGCCTTTCGTGATTACGACGGAGCTGCTTGATGATCAAGCGGTTACCACCAGTAAGCTGAAGAGTGCGGCTGTTCGCAGTGAGAGCATAGCCAATGATGCAATTCATACCTCCAAGCTGGCTGACGGGGCGGTTACAACCTCCAAGCTGCGTGATCAATCGGTTACTGGTGAGAAAATCAGCACCGAAGCTATTGGTTCTGAACATCTGAAGCCGGGTCTGCTGATGGCTCAGCATGTACCCCAAGGTATTTTATTGGGAAAGCATCTAGCCCTAGGCGAAATCGCCGCAAACCACTTGGCAGAAGGAGCAGTAGGGGCAAGGGAGCTGCAGGCTTCATCCATAACAACGGAAGCCATCGCGCCAGGGGCGGTCGGGCCGGATCAGCTGAAGGACGGAGCCGTAAGAGGAGTCCACATTTCCCTAAATGAAATTTCGTCCAATCATATTATTGATTATGCGGTGACCACTCCCAAAATCGCGGATCTGGCTATATCCACTATCAAACTGGTCGATCATGCGGTTACAGCATCCAAAATCGCCGATCAAAGCATTACGGCAGCGAAGCTTGTTGACGAATCCGTATTACGCCGCCATCTAGGACGGCAGAGCGTCAACTCGGATATCCTTGCGCCAGATAGCGTAGAAGCCGTACATTTAACGGTTAATTCCGTTACCTCGAAGCAGTTGGCGGATCATAGCGTTCAAACTGCTCACATCGCCAACGGTTCAATCACGGCTCAGAAAATTACCAACTCAGCAGTGCAGCAAGCACATATTAGTCAATCGGCTGTTGGCAGGGCGCAGCTCGCGGATGAATCGGTGAGCGAAAAAAAACTGGCGAATAACAGCGTCAGCAGCTCAGAAGCTAGCTGAGAACACGGTCGGAACCAAGCATCTTCTAGACGAATCAGTCACCTTTGACAAAATATCGCCGGAAGCGATTCGTACGTTTCACTTGTCGGCAGGGGCGGTAACAGAGGGTGCGCTATCGAAAGAGGCTGTCGGGTCCCAGCATTTGCAGCCTGGCTTAATCCAGTCCACTCATCTCTCTGACCATGCGGTCACTACTGAGGCGCTGCAGGATGGAGCGGTCAAATCCATTAAGCTCGCTAGCGGCGCGATTACCGAGCGTCATCTGGCAGCGGGAGCTATTTATTCACATCATCTTGCCGATCATGCGGTGAATTCGTTAAAGCTATCTCCAGAAAGTGTGTCAACGGATAAACTGACGAATATGGCAGTCACGACAAGCAAGCTGGCAGATAGCAGTGTAACGGCTTCCAAGCTGGCGTTAAAGTCTGTAACGAGTAAGCAGTTATCCTCGAAATCCGTGCTTGGTGAGCATATCGTTCCCAAGACCATTGGAGCAGGGCATTTGACCGATGGTGTGATTGAGGAACGGCATTTGACTGAGGGCGCAGTTAACACAGCAGCAATCTCTAATGATGCGGTGACTGGTGCAAAATTGGCGAAAGGTTCTGTTGAAGGGATTCATATTGTCAATGAATCGGTCGGCAGCCAGCATTTACAGGAGCAGTCGGTATTCGGCGCTCATCTAGCTAACGAAAGTGTAAGGGAACTGCACTTAAGCAAGGAATCAGTAACGGCTGATAAGCTTGCCGGCGGCAGCGTAGCGAGCGCTCATTTGCAGCAAGGCGCTGTCGATTCAAGCGCCATCCAGCTCGGTGCGGTGCAAGCACAGCATGTCGCTGACGGCGCAATCGGATCTGCTCAATTGGGGGTATCCTCTGTTGGCAGTATACATTTGAAGCCGGTGAGTGTACATCAGCAGCATATGGGTGAGCAAGCTGTTGGAACAGAGCAGCTTCTGGATTCAGCGGTAACAGGTGCAAAGCTGGCTTTCATATCCGTTAATGGCGACCATATCGCACTGGAAACGATAGCTGGCAAACATCTAAAGCCTGAATCCGTTCAAGGCTATCACATTCGTAAGGGCTCCATTACACAAGCACATTTGGCGTCGGAGATATTTACTTTTGATAAAGCCCCGGATGGAATTCTGCACGGCAGTAAAATCAAGGGTGGAACAATTAGCGCAGACCATCTTCAATCAGGGAGCATCAAAAGTAAGCAGTTAGCCAGTGATTCGGTTGGTGAAGTTCAGCTGCAGGCAGGTGCTGTTACACTTGGTAAAATTGCGCCGCGGTCAATCACGACAGCGAATTTGCTTGCAGGCTCTGTGGAGACGGAGTCACTAAATGATGGTGCGGTCAACTCGAGAGTGCTGCGGGATGGCGCTGTAGTCAGTTCGAAGCTGGCTGCTGGAGCTGTTAGTGAAGAAGCGCTGAGCAATGGTTCGGTAACAAGCGTGAAGCTGGCGGCAGGAGCAGTAAACAGCGAAGCGCTGGGCGATGGATCAGTCATAAGCGCGAAGCTGGCAGCAGGTGCGGTAAGTACGGAGGCGCTGAGCGATGGTTCAGTGACAAGTGCGAAGCTGGCAGCTGGAGTGATCAGAGCGGAAGCGCTGAGCGACGGATCGATAACAGGGGTGAAGCTGGCAGCAGGTACGGTAAGTACCGAAGCTTTGAGCGATGTATCGATAACAGGAGCGAAGCTGGCAGCAGGTGCGGTAAGCACCAGAGCGCTGAGCGATGGATCGATAACAGGAGCGAAGTTAGCGGCAGGCGCGGTAAGTACGGAAGCGCTAAGTGATGGTTCAGTAACAGGTGCGAAGCTGGCTGTTGGAGCGATCCATGAAGAAGCACTGAGAGATGGATCGGTAACAGGAGCGAAGCTTGCAATAGGCGCAGTAAGTACGGCAGCGCTGGGCGATGGGTCAGTCACAAGTGCGAAGCTGGCAGCTGGAGTGATCAGAGCAGAAGCGCTGAGTGAGAGATCGATATCTGAAGCGAAATTAGCAATCGGTGCGGTAAGCACTGAAGTGCTGAGTGACGGTTCGGTAACGAGAGCGAAATTAGCGACAGGTGCGGTAAGTACCGAAGCACTAAGCGATGGTTCAGTAACAAGTGCGAAGCTGGCAGTTGGAGCGGTCAGTGATGAAGCACTGAGTGATGGATCGGTAACAGGAGCGAAGCTGGCAGCAGGCGCGGTAAAAACGAAAGCGCTCAGTGATGGTTCAGTGACAAGCTCGAAGCTCGCTGCTGGAGTGATCAGAGCAGAAGCGCTAAGAGATCGATCCATATCAGAAGAGAAATTGGCTATCGGTGCGGTAAGCACTGAAGTGCTTATTGACGGATCGGTAACGAGCGTGAAGCTAGCGGCAGGCGCTGTAAGTTCCGATGCGCTGAGTGAGGGTTCAGTGACAAGTGCGAAGCTGGCAGCAGGAGCGGTTAGTGAAGAAGCACTGAGTGACGGATCGGTAACAGGAGTGAAGCTGGCAGCAGGCGCGGTAAGTACGGATGCGCTAAGTGATGGATCCGTAACAAGCGCGAAGCTGGCAGCCGGAGTGATCAGAGCAGAAGCGTTAAGCGACGGATCGATAACAGGAGAGAAGCTGGCGGCAGGAGCGGTAAGCACCGAAGTGCTGAGTGACGGTTCAGTGACAAGCGCGAAGCTGGCAGCAGGAGCGGTTAGTGAAGAAGTACTGAGTGACGGATCGGTAACAGGAGCGAAGCTGGCAGCAGGCGCAGTAAGTACGGATGCGCTAAGTGATGGATCCGTAACAAGCTCGAAGCTGGCAGCCGGAGTGATCAGAGCAGAAGCGTTAAGCGACGGATCGATAACAGGAGAGAAGCTGGCAGCAGGTGCGGTAAGCACGGAAGTGCTTAGTGACGGATCGGTAACGAGCGTGAAATTAGCGGCAGGCGCTGTAAACACCGAAGCTTTGAGTGACGGTTCCGTGACAAGCGCGAAGCTGGCAGCCGGAGTGATCAAAGCTGAAGCGTTAAGCGACGGATCGGTAACAGGAGCGAAGCTAGCTGCAGGTGCGGTTAGCGCCGCAGCACTAAGCTATGGATCCGTAACAAGATCAAAGCTGGCAGCAGGCGCGGTAAACACCGAAGCGCTGAGTGATGGTTCAGTAACAAGCGCGAAGCTGGCAGCCGGAGTGATCAGCGCGGAAGCGTTAAGCGATGGATCGATAACGAGCGCGAAGCTAGCTGCTGGCGCGGTAAGTACCGAATGCTGAGTGATGGATCGGTAACAGCTGAAATTAGCGGCAGGCGCGGTAAACACCGAAGCGCTGAGCGATGGTCCGTAACAGCGCGAAGCTGGCAGCTGGAGTGATCAGCGCGGAAGCGTTAAGCGACGGATCGGTAACAGGAGAGAAGCTGGCAGCAGGCGCGGTAAGTACCGAAGTGCTGAGTGACGGATCGGTAACGAGCTTGAAATTAGCGGCAGGCGCGGTAAACACCGAAGCGCTGAGCGATGGATCCGTAACAAGCTCGAAGCTGGCAGCCGGAGTGATCAGCGCGGAAGCGTTAAGCGACGGATCGATAACAGGAGAGAAGCTGGCAGCAGGCGCGGTAAGTACGGAAGTGCTGAGTGACGGATCGGTAACGAGCTGAAATTAGCAGTCAGGCGCGGTAAACACTGAAGCGCTGAGCGATGGTTCCGTAACAAGCTCGAAGCTGGCAGCCGGAGTGATCAGCGCAGAAGCATTAAGCGACGGATCGATAACAGGAGCGAAGCTGGCAGCGGGCGCGGTAAGTACGGAAGTGCTGAGTGATGGATCGGTAACGAGCGTGAAATTAGCGGCAGGCGCGGTAAATACTGAAGCGCTGAGCGATGGTTCGATAACAAGCGCCAAGTTAGCATCAGGCGCTGTAAACACCGAAGTGCTGAGCGATGGATCGATAACGAGCGCGAAATTAGCAGCAGGCGCTGTAAACACTGAAGCGCTAAGCGATGGATCCGTAACAAGCTCGAAGCTGGCAGCTGGAGTGATCAGCGCGGAAGCGTTAAGCGATGGATCGATAACGAGCTCGAAGCTAACTGCAGGCGCAGTAAACACAGAAGCGCTAAGCGATGGCTCAGTAACGGGCGCTAAGCTGGCACGTGGCTCGATAACGGCGGAGCATTTTGCACCTGATGTATTATTGGGGGCTTCGGTCATTAGCAGCAGCCTGGATTGTGAACAACTGCAGGATGGGTCGATTGCTGCAGAGAAGCTTGACTTTACACCAATCCGTTCAACGAATAAACAGGCTGTCGTTCAACAGTTTGGATTAATGTCTTACAACTTTGCCGGTCAAGGCGAGCAAATGGAAAGTAACATTACCTTTGATGAGCCATTTGCAAATTCGGAATATGTCTTTGTTGCCACAACCGACCAAACATCCTGTTATGTCGTTATTAAAGCAAAAGCACCGGAGTCCGTGCAGGTGACCATCATCCGCACGCGTATCAGTCCTGAACCCCAAGGACTCGTCAATTGGATCGCAATCGGCACCAAATAATAACATAAAAAACCTCTGTGGGAGATGCCAGCTTACAAAGTGGCACCGCAGAGGTTTTTTTGCGTGAAAGGTATCTGTAGTATCTGTCTTTTATCTATAGCATATGTAAAATGATAGATTCAGCTGCAAGGACTTCTATCCTTATCCGCTTCTATACTGCCTCTTCTTCCTTCTCTCGTATCCTGCTCATTTGTCTGTACGGCAATCTCGTGAAAAACGAGTGAGGCTCTAGCCTTGACGTACAAAAGCCGTTCCTCTTACTCTTTCTGATCCATACAATATGTTGTAAAAGCTGGCTCCCCCGCTTGGGGAAGCGTAGATTTAAGCAATCTGTGATCGTAAAGAGGTGATAGCGATGAAGAGACCCTTTGGTGGAATTGGGATAGCTGGAAAGGCGAGAACTAAACCCAAAATCAAGCCTAAACCGTGTAAGATTGCTGCTCGTCAATCACCCAAGCCTAGCGTGAAGAAGACTATCGTGAGCAGCAGCGCGAAATTGAGCTCTACTTCAAGTAATAGGAAACGAAGACCTAGAGCAGCTAGCAGCAACCAGCCGTTTAAATCCCGGATACGCCAAACTTCACGCCAAACCTCACGTCCTCTTTATCGAAAAAAAGTGGTCATGAGTGTACGTTTGGAGGAAGCCGCCTCCAGCAGCCCACCAGCTATATTAACCCCCTCGGAACCTGTCGTATCGGTGATCATCCCGGTTATGAATGAACGAAGGACGATCGAGCGCGTTATCCGAGAGGCTTCACGCGTTCACAGCAGGGCAGAGGTCATCGTCGTTGCCAATGGTTCAAGCGATGGATCAGCGGCTATTGCAAGGCGATGCGGTGCCCAGGTCATTGAGTTTCCTGCTGCGCTTGGGCATGATGTAGGACGAAGCGTTGGGGCCTCTGCGGCTAAAGGTCAGGTACTTCTGTTCATTGACGGGGATATGGTGATCTCGGCTGAGGCGCTGCGGCCTTTCGTTCATGCCGTCCTCACTGGCGGTGTTGACGTGGCGCTAAATGATTATTCAGGACCCACAAACAAGAAAATGGTTCATAGTGTTGTTCTTGCCAAGCATGTATTAAATGCACTGCTTCAGCGCTCGGATTTAAAAGGTACTTCAATGACGGCTGTTCCGCATGCGATTAGCAGACGCGCTTTAGAGAAGATTGAAGCTGCTTCACTATCCGTACCTCCTCTCGCTCATGCCAAAGCGGTGCATTATGGCCTTGTGGTGAATGCTGTTCATGCCATAAACGTAGGCATGCTCAATTTACCGAGAGTGGCAAGAGAACGAATAAATCCGCTGGAAACGCTTATTATCGGTGATCATCTCGAAGCCATTGAATGGCTGACGGAGCAGACGGATGAGCGTGGAGGCTTTATAGATAAATTGCGAAAACGTGAATTGGCGAGGTGAGCAGTATGCGTCAGTCCAAACAGGTATATTCCAAAGTGAAACGAAAACGCGCAAGACGTATTTCTCGTCCCGCTGCCTCGCGCAGGCGAAGTAAACGGGGGTTTTCCGCTTCAAGCGAGCTGAGAACCGCTTACAGGGCAGGCATGTATGATGCCAAACGATTGCGCTCATCCGGATTTCCTATTGAACTCTCCGATTCGTTAAAGCAGCAAATGAATGAAAGCTGGACGCACCGGTGCGGTCAGAGACGACTGTCCACAGTCAAAATGATCGCAGATAGCAGTCACTATGCGGAAGGCTTCATGGCTGAGCTGAGCTTGCCTTCGCAATCCTGGCTTCCTGTTCCTAAACATAAGTCGGCTGCAGCGGTTGTACTCTCAGGCGAGGGCTTGAATATCGCAGCGATTCAAGAGCTGCGCAGGCTGCCTCTGGAAGAAGTTATCGTCGTATTGGAAGCAGCAGGTGAGAATCATTTTACGGATATTCGCAGATTGCCTGGGGTCACCATTATTCACATGACAGAATCACTCGGCCAGGATGTGGGCCGCGCTGTAGGGTTGAAACTAACCAAGGCGGAAACGATTTTGTTTACGAATGGGTCCGTTGTCATTCCGGCTGAGCGACTCGTACCATTCTTGGCAGCTGTAGACTCCTCAGCAGACATAGCTTTAGCGGATACGAGCGGGTCATTAGGTCTTTTCAGTGAATGGGATGACATCACCCGGGTGAAGGCTTTCATGAATTGGTCCTTGGGACGTCGGGATTTAATAGCGAATTCGGCAGCGGATCTGCCTCAAGCGTGGTCACGAAAAGCGATACAGATTGTTGGAGCTGAATCGCTGGCAGTACCGCCGGTTGCCCATCAGTCAGCCATTGCGCATAAATTAACGATCGCTAATTGCTTCGTTCAGAAAGCCGCACACGGGGTGGGGAGAAAACCGATGGGACCCTTTAAGGATACGGTAACCGAAAGGCTGATCATTGGGGATCACATTGAAGCATTAACGGCAGCGATTGAGCTGCGAGGAAGCAGACTCTCGTTTCTTGACCGATTCAGAAACCGGATTGCCGGTAGAGGTGGAACGCCATGAAACGTACGAGCATCATCATTCCAAGCTATAACGGTCTTGCGCTCCTCCAACAAGCGGTCAGCTCCATTCGTTTGCATACGAATGAACAAGAAACTCCGTATGAGCTAATCGTTGTCGATAATGGTTCAAATGACGGTACATGTGAGTGGTGCATCCGGGAGCGGATTACACTGGTGTCTTTGCCAACCAATATTGGATTTCCGACCGCTTGTAACAAAGGGCTGCGTCTGGCAACAGGTGACTGCCTGATGCTCCTTAATAATGATGTCACCGTTACAGAGGATTGGTTATCAGGGCTTCAGGAAGCGCTGTATAATCAGCCGGAGATTGGAATTGTAGGACCGGTAACGAATTACGTCAGCGGCAAACAGCAGGTCTCTTATCCATTTGATTCGATGCAGGAGTTTCAACGTATCGCGGCAGAAGTGCGTCATAATAGGGAGTTGGCTGCGGAGCCTATTATGCGTCTTGTCGGCTTTTGTATGTTATTCAAAAGAGAGCTGTACGCGCGAATCGGTGAGCTGGATGAGCGGTTTGCACCTGGCCATTATGAGGATGACGATTATTGCTTCCGGGCAAGAATGCATGGCTATACCTTGCTGATGTGTTCGAATGTGCTTGTTCACCATCAAGGCAGCGTTAGCTTCAAACGCAGCAGTCCTTTACTGGTACAGCAGCTAGTCGAACGCAACCGTCAGCAGTTTATAGCAAAATGGCAGGTTGATCCCGCAAGCTTTATATAGAGTCAGAGTACTTACGATATGTGTTTGCTCCGGGATTAGAGCGGGCGCTTAGGAGGTTTAGAAGTGAAAGCTGTCATTTTGGCTGGTGGTTCCGGAACGAGGCTGTTGCCATTAACGAGACTGTTAAATAAACATTTACTGCCGGTAGGTAAGCTGCCCATGATTTGTTACAGCCTTCATCGGCTGCAGGAGGCTGGTGTAACTAATATTTTGTTGGTAACCGGTCGGCAGGCTGCCGGATCATTTACTGATTTTCTTGGAAGCGGCAATGAATATGGCGTTTCACTGACGTATCGGATACAAGAAGAAGCGGGAGGGATTGCTCAGGCGTTGGAGCTTGCGCAGCCTTTCATTGGCGAAGACCGCAAATTCATCGTGCTGCTCGGTGACAATTTATTCGAGGAACCGTTAAAGCCGCATATTGATGCCTTCGCACAGCAGCTGGAAGGAGCAATGGTTCTGCTGAAGCAGGTACCCGATCCAGAGCGGTATGGAGTACCGGTATTCGATGCAAACGGCAAAATTTCACGAATAGATGAGAAGCCTGCAAACCCGCAAACAAACCATATCGTAACGGGTATCTATATGTTCGACAACGCTGTATTTGGACACATTACCAAGCAAGCTCCGTCTCTGCGCGGAGAACTCGAGATCACCGATGTCAATAATGCTTATGCCGCTAAAGGCAAGCTTGAATATAGTCAAATTAAAGGCTGGTGGGCAGATGCAGGCACGTTTGAGTCCCTGCTTGAGGCGGCCAACAAAATGATGGGTGCATCCCCATGAGCGGCCGTGTTCTCTTACCGCGACCAGCTGTGAAGACACTGCTTAAGCCCGCAGCACCGGTTATCCAAGATAAATCACCGCCAGCCAAACGGCTGCGCCCTCACACGTCGAAGAAACGGACAAGAGTGGGGATTCGTCCCTCCTCTAAACGCCCAAGCCGCTCAAAACGCCGCCCTATTATTCATCCGAAGAAAAAGGAACAGCCTATAACAACTACTCTGACTGAGTCTGAGCCGACGTACAGTGAAGGCTTCGAGCTCGGCAAATACGAAGGTGGCGAGCTGCTGCTTGAGCGTGCAACGCCCCATCATATGCTGCTCCCGGAAGTCAGTCTGCAGGAGGTTATCGCTGCAGGGGTGGAGATGCTGCGTCCCCGCTGTTATCCGCTTATGGAGGTAAACGAAGTATTCGATGCGATGATGCTGGCCATGGAGCTCGATCGGCCATGCGCCATAGTCAGACTGGGCGACGGGGAGCTGCTAACGTTATCCCAAGAGGTTATTTATGACGCCCAAACGGTAAAAAATGAGGGCACCTTCCTTCCTTATGCGGGTGTACACCCGCCTGACCTGCATGCGCGTGATCAGCTGGCGCTTGCCATCACTCACGCTAATATTATCGGGGTCCCAATGTCCAGACAAAAGCATTTTCAGCCGCTCCTTCATCCCGTTCTTCGCAGTCATGGTATTGATCCGGGACAATTGCGCATGACGATATCCACGATTAATTACGGTCTGCAAACGGCTGGGTTATTGCCGCGGCTGCTTCAAGGCAGGAAGCTGCTGATCATTGGCAATGCCGCGCCTGAACTTGCCCATGTGCTAACCGGGCACGGTTTCATCATAACGGGTATTATAAGTCCGGTTAATGGGTTTGCAGATATCGAACGCGTGATGGTTGAGGTACGGGATATTGAATTTGATTTGGCGCTCGTATCCGCAGGTATACCGGCTGTAATGATCAGCTACCGAATTGCGGCAGAGCGCGGGAAGGTTGCACTTGATTTTGGGCATTTGGCAGATGCAATCGTCAAAGGCACGGTAATATTATAAACCCATCAAGTGAAGCGGAATGGGAGAGGAAAGCGATGAAACTAAAAAGACGGCATGTCCGTTCACAACAGAGGCGCCGGCCCGCGCGATCCGCCGTCCGTACAGTAAAGCCCAGCATGTATCCGGTCGGATTAGAGGCAGGATACAAAGAAGGGCTGCGCTCGGGCTACGAGGGCTTTAGCAATCTTTTTGAGGGCACGAGCATTATTATTCCCAGCTACAACCAAGTGGATTATTTGAAGCAATGCATAAGGAGCATTAGGGAGAACACGGACTTATCTTACGAGATTATTGTTGTCGATAATGCTTCTACTGATGGAACGGCAGACTACCTGAGGGGATTAGGCAGTCAGGTGCGCTATCGGGTGATGGAGACAAATCGCGGGTTTGCGGGTGCAATCAATGTTGGGTTGATGATGGCCAAGGGGAAGACCTTGCTGCTGCTCAACAACGATACCATTGTTACGAAGCTTTGGCTGGGCAATATGCTTGCTTGTTTGAACAGTGATCCGAATATCGGTATGGTGGGACCGGTGACGAACTATATTAGCGGTGACCAGCTCATTGAGGTTCCCTATACGAATGTGGAAGATATGCCGGATTTTGCGCAGCGTTTTAATATACCCGACCCTGGAAAATGGAAGCCTACAGAACGGCTCGTCGGGTTCTGTCTGCTGTTCCGCCGGGAACTGTGGGAACGGACGGGATATCTGGACGAGGGCTATGAGGTGGGCAACTTTGAAGATGATGATTATAATATTCGTGTCCGCCTTCAAGGCTACTCGCTTGTCATCGCAGGGGATACGTTCATCCATCATTACGGCAGTGTCAGCATGAAGGCACTCGGTGAGAAACTGACTGAGGTCAATGATCACAATATGCAGGCTTATATGGATAAATGGGGCAGCCCGCATGAGCTTATTCACCATGTCCATGCGCTGGCCGGGCTGCGCGCTGGCATTGACAATGCTTCACCGCTTCAGCCGCTTGGGGAAACAGCTTTTTTCCCGCAGAACGTGGTTATTCGGGGTATTAGCGAGACCCTGTACTGGGTACAAGGCGGATTTCGCAGGCCGATTACAAGCGGGGTGACATTGCCGGTCATTCGACTGTCTCAGGTTGATTTAAGAAGGTGGCCGATTGGAGATGCGGTCACAGGGGAGGAAGTCACGGCAAGCTGGCATAGTTATGCTGTGGATATCGAACAGGTGAATGGGATTAATGGGCTGACTGCAATCGGAACCGACGGCATATTCTATGTGGTTGAGCATGGCATGCGCCGCAAAGTGGCGAGTCAAAAGGCGATGGAGGCATGGGGACTGCAGTTGAAGCCGGTCAGTCCGCTTCCGGAGGATCAGCTTGGGAGGCTGGCCGAAGGAATGCCGATCATTGCTCCGGTTCAGGTTGCCCCGAATTTGTAGCCGCCAGCCTGGTGGTGTGCATCAACCTTCACAGTATCATGCGCGATTCATGCGCATATGCTGTTAATGAACAAGGAGGGACAGCAGCATGCAGCATATCGTAACGGAAATGATTGAGCATATGTCGCATTCGCACGCGCAAATGGCCCGAATCCTTGAGGCGAAGCGTCATGTTGCGGTGCGGATGGCACAAATGGTGCAGGCGCTGCCGGATCAGCACCCAAACTTTGGGGGATTGAATGGACTTGTAGAAAACTCGCATGCGGTAACGAAGAATGTTGTCGCATATTTGAACAGTATAGCTGAGCTCCAGGAGACGATGGCGCTCACCATTACCGCTGTGATGAAGGAGCTAGAAGGCGAAGCAGAGGAATAAGGCTGGGAAAGGATGCGTGCTTAAGCGATGAGTCGTGAAACAGCATTTGCGCGAATGCTCGATGCCTCCGCCAAGCTGCAGTGGAATGTGGCGATGATCTTGGAAGCGAAGGCACTCGAAGCGGAGAAGGTGCGAAGTTGGCTGATTAATCATATTACACCGGAAGCCTATGCGGAGCAGCAGGAGCATCTGCGCGAAACGCTGCAAGTACATGAGCAGCTTATTGAGGTCATAGATGGTTTAACTAAACTGAATCAAGGCATGGTGAGCGTGCTCAGAGCGACGCTGCGCCACAATCAGGAGCATGAGGGCAATTCATTCGGGAACATGTTCGGAGGGAATTTCGAAGCCGGAGATAAAGTAGAATGAACCTTCTTCAGAAAGAATGGGAGGCACGGATTGAGCTGATCCGTTCCATTGCGAAGAGCCAGCAGGCCGTCGCCCGTATTCTCGAAAGTATTGCCGATGTTTCCGGTCATTCTCCCGATATGGCCAAAGCACTTCGTGATAACGTGGCATCTCTGACAGCTATGCAGCTCTCGATGGCGGAGACGATAGCCGGGATGCAAATGAAGAGCGCCAAGAAGCGGGGAAGTCCTGTTAAACCTTGGCTGAAGACCAGAGCGTCCAAGGCAGTAGGCAGCAAGCGAGAAGCGGCAGGCAAACGACGAACAGGAGGCAACGGCATTGAACCAACCAGCAAGTAGACGCAAGCGGCGCACGGTATCAGCAGGCAAACGGACGAAGCGCGTCATACGCCCGCTTAGCAAGAAGAAAGCTGCCGGCAGGACAAAGCTTGGCAAAGGAAAAGTCACTAACCGGCGTCGGACGAGAGACCGCAGACGGAAGAAGACGTTGAACAGGAAACCTGGGGCCGGATACAATCGGGTGTTCGACCAATCTTACAACGAGGGCTATAATGCAGGCTTTGCCAAAGGATTTGAGGATGGCCATCAGCTGGCCTATGAACAGCAGCCGTAAACAGTGAACGCTAGGGGCGTTCGCTGTTTTTTGTTATAATGGAGCTATCAAATTGATGCAGCTGAAGGCGGTATTCAACATGGCATTCGGAATTAAGAGAGAAGAGCTTGAGAATTGGAAAAGGGCGGTGGCCAAGGGGGAAATAGCTTTTCTGACTCATTATTGGTTCGATCCTCGCTTCCCTACTAACAAGACGATAACTAAAGTGGGCTGTTCGAATCTCCAAATCTTATCGGATTGGTGTATCGCGAGCGGGTTGAACCCCAAATACATTCATAATCGTCAGCCATTTCCCCACTTTGATGTTATTGGCGCCAAGCAAAATGAGGTGCTGACACGTGAAGGAAAATGGGAGCTGTTAATGAGGTTTGGAATGGGCGGGGAGGATTGGGGTGAATAAAGGAGCGGGCATCTATAAAGGCAAAAAGAGCAGCCCTCCGGGTCAATGTCATTAAGTTAAGCGCCTTAACTTAAGTGAATAATCAAGGTTTTTCTCGGGATGCGGTCGGAGGGATTTGAACCCTCACGCCTATGTAGGCGCCACCCCCTCAAGATGGTATCTGAAATCTCGCCCCCTTAATGTCTTCTCACAGTTTCCCTGAAATTGAACGAACTTGTGACCGGGCAGCCATTATCAAAGAAGTCGAAAGGAATTTTCCGACAAAGGAAAGTGTCAGTTGCTTGCAAACGCCGGGATCCTCTTTATGGCGATAGGAAGGAATACCCAGTCATCAAGGGCAAGCAAGGCTTGCTTCATGCACTGTTGCCAGCGGAAGTCTGAGATACCGTACTTACAGACTAAATTGATCGAAGATGAAGGGAGCAGACTTTCTTGTAACGGCTACCACAGACGCTATTTGCATGAAAATGGGCCTTCGAAAATTCTAACGGAACTGCGAGACCTTATTATGCTTAAAATGGGTAAGTATCCCGACAAAAAGTAAGAATAAGGTCCACCACAGCCGTTAAACTTCTGAACATGTCTTTATTCGCCAAATAAGCGCTCTGGCAGCCGTTAAGGCTCACTTATAGATGTAACAAAGAGAGTGGGGCTGAGCATTTTTGCTTAGCCCCACTCTCTTTGCGCCAAAGGATCTTACTTTAATAAGGATCTTGTAGTTTGTACAGCCATAGGAAGCCACCCCAGCGCGGTGCCGGATGCGCCTTCGTTGGAAGCGGATTGCTTTCATAAGTATATGCCACGTGACCTAGATAAACGTTGGTCAAAGCTTCGAGATATTGCTAAATTACGCAAGATCACGTTACACGCTTTGCGTCATACCCATGCATCACTACTCTTAAAGAATGGCGCACATTATGAGCCCGTTAGGAGCCCAGAACTAAATGACATTGCCCTGCGGGTTTGCTCCTTTTGCTGCTGGCGCCTGAATCTCATACTTCAATTGGAAGTAAGTCCATATCTCGATGTTAACACACTGCGGTGGTGCTTCTCATGGCCGGCAACTACATAAGCAGCTGCATTTACAGTCAGCTTGGTATCATACAAAGTCCCCATTCGGTGCCAGGCTGCATCTGGTAAGCCTCTTAATAGTAAAATAGTAGAACGGCGTACATGCGTAAATTCCTCTACAAGGCTGCTGATAGGCTGGAGATGGAAAGAAGACTCGGCAACAAATTGATTCTGATCATAGCTCACGCAGGTGTAATTGTCTCCGCGCGCGATGCGGAGCATTCGATAAGCCCATATCCGTTCGTTATCTGTGATATGCCCGAGCACTTCCTTGATGCTCCATTTGCCCTCGGCATATCGATACTCCGCCTGAGCATCTGATAAGTGCCCCAGCAAGGCAATCGTTTCGTTTAATTGATCACCAAGCAGATCGATGATATTGCCTTCAGGCACAAGATTGATATATTGGCCAAAATAAGGAGCGAACTCATCCAATTGCGGTCTAGTATTCATCGACAGCACCTCCATCTTATCGTTGTTTTTCATTCTAAACAAGCAGCGCATGGGTGTAAACCTATCATCTCTCAATGAGCTGCTCACGTCTAGGGCCTACTGAAATCCATCGGATGGGCACGCCGATACGCTGCTCAATATAACGGACATATTGCTGAGCATTCGGAGGCAGCTCGTCAAACTGGCGAATATGCGAGATATCCTCCAGCCAGCCGGGCAGCGTCTCAACAATTGGCTTTGCTTTGATGAGCTCTGGAGTTGCGGGGAATTGGGTTATTCGGGTTCCTTCAATTTCATATGCCATGCAGACCGGGATAGAGGCCATATAGCCAAGTACATCTAAGTTAGTCAGAGCAACCTCGGTAGCACCTTGAAGCTGGCACCCGTACGCGGTTGCAATCACATCGAACCACCCCATTCGTCTAGGGCGGCCTGTTGTCGCGCCATATTCTCCAGCATCTCCGCCAAGCTTCCGCAGCTCATTCGCCTCCTCGCCATCGATTTGAGCCACGAAGGGCCCTTCACCTACGGCGCTGGAATAAGCCTTCGTAACAGCAATGATGCGGTTAATCGCATGCGGGGGAACGCCTGCACCAACGGATGCATAACCAGCAAGCGTGGAAGAAGAGGTAGAGTAAGGATAGATTCCGTGATCGGGATCTCTTAGCGCGCCAAGCTGTCCTTCCATAAGGATAGAGTCACCCCTGCGTACGGCATCCTGAAGCAGCCGCGAGGTATCGCAAACATAAGGACGGAGCCGTTTGCCTGCATCAAGCAGACTGTCTATAAGCGAATCAGCATCGATAGGAGGCCGTTTGTAGAGATGCTCGAGCAAGACATTCTTCGCTGCGAGCGAAGCGCTTAGCCGGTTTCGAAGACGTTCCTCCTCGTATAGATCAGCGACCTGTATGCCGAGCTTGGCGGCTTTATCTGCATAAAATGGCGCAATCCCCGACTTGGTAGAACCGAATTTGTTATCCCCAAGCCGCTCTTCCTCAAGCACGTCGAACAGCTTGTGATAGGGAAGCAGCAGCTGTGCCCGATTAGATACGCGCAGGCTCGGCTCTGGAACCCCTCTAGCCTTCAAGCCATCCAGTTCTTCGAAAAGATCGTCCATGTTAAGCGCGACTCCAGTACCAATCACGTTCGTCGTTCTCTGGATGAAAGACACCGGAGGGAAGCAGATGAAGCGCAAATTTACCATAATCATTGATGATGGTATGACCGGCATTGCTGCCGCCTTGATAACGGACAACAAAGCGGGCATTCCCTGCTAAAGCGTCCGTTATTTTACCCTTCCCTTCATCTCCCCAGTTCGCCCCGACAACAGCTGTAATCGTCATGTCGATGCTCCTTTCTATTGAACAATTTTGTTTAATTTCATTATAATTCGAGTAATTACTATTAATAAAATGAATAATAGTTATACCTCATATAAAGGTGGTTAATGGATGGCTGAGAATTTAGAGTGGTATCGTGTCTTTTATTACACAGCTATTACGGGGAGCTTGTCCAAAGCGGCAGAGGCCTTATTCATTACGCAGCCTGCAGTTACGCATACGATCAAGCAGCTGGAGGCGAAGCTTGGCGGACAATTATTTTTCAGAACCTCGAAGGGGGTTAAGCTGACGGCGGAAGGTGAAGCACTCTTTCCCTATATCGAGCAAGCGTATCATTTTATCGAAAATGGCGAGCGAAAAATTGCCGATATGCATCAGCTGCTGAGCGGTGACATCAAAATTGGAGCAGGCGATACACTTTCCAGGCATTATCTCCTGCCGTATTTGGCCGATTTTCACGAAAGGCATCCAGCAATTAAAATACAGGTAACAAATCGGACCACGGTGGAGACGCTCGCGCTGTTGAAACAGGGCAGGATCGATCTTGGCATCGTTAATTTGCCTGTCACAGATCCGGGTATAGAAGTTCAGGAAACGCTTCTAATTGAAGATTGTTTCATAGCGGGAGCTGCATTCAAGTATTTGTCGGAGAGGCCGATTTCTTGGGGGGAGCTCATGGAATATCCTATTATTTTGCTAGAGAAAGGCAGTATTACAAGGGAGTATATCGATGGGATTGCGAAGAAACAGGGGGTTCGGATGAACCCGGAAATTGAACTTGGGAGTATTGATTTATTGGTAGAGTTCACACGAACGGGACTGGGTATTGCTTGCGTTATCAAAAATTTTATTAAGGCAGAGCTCCTCCAACAGGATATCTATGTGATTGAATTGGAGCAGCCGATTCCTCCCCGCAGAGTCGGTATCGCCACCTTAAAAAATGTCCCTTTGACCGCAGCTGCCCATACATTTATAACTTCGATGCTTGCCAAGCCTGAAGATGACTAATGCAGGGGTAACCTGAGTCACTGCGCAGTCGAATGTTCTTCCGATCGCTGTTGTTGCCGAATTCCATTGACAAAGCTTCACTATTCTCTTCAAGTTTACATGTAAAAATCGCCAGAGCTTTTGTATGGGGCGCATCGATAATGATAGCTTTGCTCTTGATAATGCCCTTCTTCCAACGATCTGCGCACTGCTCGACTCGTTTCATCCCATGTACTTTGATATCGGCGGGCCGAATTGATGGAGAGAGCGAGCTAGGGCTGTTCACACGGATTATTGTGTTCTTCGGTCAAGCCGACGCTCGCTGCGACAGCAATCTTTTTGTTCATATATCAGTGGAATAGTTTTTTATGGCCCTTGATTGCGGTTCAGACGAAACGCGCTGGAGGAAACCCGAACTATTGTCAATAATCACGAAATCTGGCATATTGAGAGTGACAAGGGCGTTGAAGTCGTTGTTCTGGAAGCGGCGGCATGAAGCGAAGCTGCTTGTGCTCAGGATATCAAGTAGCCCTCCGACGAAGCTTCAGATCAGGGAGAGCAGCGGCAAACCGAAGTGGACCGAAACATCAGACTAGGGGTTAAAGTCAGGTCGAGGGGAATGAGAAGACCCATGCTCAAGGGGAATCCGCAGCTGCTTCCTGCGGCACGCAAAATGAAAGATGTTGAGGCACTGCTTGACTCTACTTTCGAGTATATCGTGCTGCTCGGGGGTCATTTGGGCCAGCTTAAGAGTATTGTTGATATGGCTAAGCAGCATGGGAAGAGCATTCTTCTTCATGCCGACCTTATTGATGGATTAAATAATGATGAGTATGCGGCCGAGTTTCTTTGCCAGTCTATCAGACCGGCTGGGCTAATATCGACAAGGGCAAGCGTAGTGATGAGCACGAAAAAGAACAAGCTGATTGCGATACAGCGGCTTTTTCTGATAGATTCCGATGCGATTGAGCACAGCTATACTCTTTTTGAGAGGACACAGCCTGACTATATTGAAGTGCTTCCCGGCATTATGCCGGATATGATTCATGAAGTGAAAGAAAGAACGGGGATTCCCGTCATTGCGGGCGGTCTGATTCGAACGTCGCTTCATGTTCGCCAAGCGCTGGATGCAGGGGCAGCGGCAATAACGACCTCACGGAGAGAGCTGTGGACGGAATGGCTAAACGAAGAAAAGCCTGTTGAATAAGAAACTCCGAGCATGGGAGGGGAAAGATGATTGGAAACCTATATGCTGGCGCTGGACCAAGGAACAACCAGCACTCGGGCCATGCTGGTGGATCGCCAAGGACATATCGTAAGCATGGTCCAAGAGGAACTCAAGCTGCATTACCCTGAGCCCGGGTGGGTGGAAGTGGACGCTGACGTTATTTGGGAGTCTGCCCAGACCGTTATACGGAAATTACTTACGGATTCAGGAATTGATGCAGCTCGGATCGCGGGTCTTGGCATAACGAATCAGCGTGAAACGACTGTGATATGGGATCGTGCAACTGGTGTAGCCCATTCACTTTGCAATTGTTTGGCAATCGCGGCAATCGGCGGATATTTGCGCCCAATTGAAAGCGGAGGGACATGAACAGACCGTTATCAAACGGACTGGATTGCTCATCGACCCATATTTCTCAGGTACGAAGGTGACCTGGCTGCTGGATCAAGCAGAAGGTGCTAGAGAACGGGCGGAACGAGGCGAGCTGTTATTCGGCACGATCGATACCTGGCTAATTTGGAAGCTCACAGGCGGCAGTGTACATGTGACGGATGTGACCAATGCTTCACGTACGCTTATGTATAACATTCACGAGCGGCAGTGGGATGAGGAGCTGCTTGGTCTGTTGAACGTTCCGGCAGCCATGCTTCCCGTGGTTTGCTCTTCCTCTCAGATATACGGGCATACAGAGGCAAGTTTATTTGGCCATCCCATTCCAATTTCAGGAGCGGCTGGCGACCAGCAGGCGGCGCTCTTCGGACAGAACTGTTTTACCCCTGGAAGCACGAAGAACACCTATGGTACCGGCTGTTTTATGCTCATGAATACGGGTTCAACAGCAATTGCTTCGAAGCGGGGGCTTCTGACGACCATTGCTTGGGAGCTGGATGGACAGGTGGAATATGCCTTAGAGGGCAGCGTATTTATTGCGGGGGCAGCGATTCAGTGGCTTAGAGACGGACTGGAATTAATCGATTCGGCCGCAGAATCGGAGAGCGTAGCGGAGCAGGTCACATCCTCGAATGGCGTCTACGTCGTGCCGGCCTTTGTTGGATTGGGCACACCTTACTGGAACAGCGACGTTCGCGGTGCCGTATTCGGTTTGACAAGAGGAACGACGAAGGCTCATTTTGTTCGTGCAGTGCTGGAATCACTCGCCTTCCAGACGAAGGATTTACTTGCTGTAATGGAGGAAGAGTCAGGGATTACGCTTCGAGCGCTCTCTGTCGACGGCGGCGCAGTGGAGAATGATTTGCTCATGCAGTTCCAGAGCGATGTACTAGGCGTACCTGTCGAGCGGCCTGTCATTGGCGAATCGACCGCGCTTGGAGCAGCCTTCCTCGCAGGGCTCGCTGTCGGCTACTGGGAAAGCCGGGATGAGATCGCTAAGCTGCGGCAGATTGACCGGGTATTCAAGCCAGCGATGGATGAAGCTGAGCGGCAAACCCTTTATAACGGATGGCAGCGAGCTGTAAAAGCAGCCATAGCATTTGCTTGAAGATGATGATATAGTAAGGATAAGTTAATATTGGTTGGAGACATGGAGAAACCACGAAGACCGCTTTCACACCCTCAGGGTGATGAATGCAGTTTTTGTGGTTTTTTTGTTTTTTAATATCAAAGACGATTAAGTTAACCCAAATGACAGAACACTATTCAGGAATGAACCTCGGGGGGAAATACAATGACAACAACTACGAGCAAAAAGACGGCGTTCGCCGCTTCAGAAAGGTCTGGACTGCTTGCTAAGATGCAGCGCGAGCCCATTGACGTGCTCATTATTGGAGGAGGCATAACCGGTGCCGGAATTGCGCTTGATGCTGCTAACCGCGGACTGCGTACGGCGCTTGTGGAAATGCAGGATTTTGCAGCGGGCACTTCAAGCCGTTCGACTAAGCTCGTCCATGGCGGACTCCGTTATTTGAAGCAGCTGGAAGTGGGCGTCGTAGCTGAAGTTGGCAAAGAGCGGGCAATCGTATACGAGAACGGACCCCATGTCACGACCCCGGAATGGATGCTGCTCCCGCTGTATGCAGGCGGGTCATTTGGGCCATTCTCAACATCGATCGGGCTGCGGCTGTATGACTTTCTTGCTGGTGTCAAGCGGGGGGAGCGGCGTATGATGCTGAGCCCTAAGGAGACGCTCTCCAAGGAGCCGCTGCTGAAGAAGGAAGGCTTGAAGGGCGGCGGCTACTATGTTGAATATAGGACCGATGATGCGCGTCTGACGATTGAGGTCATGAAGAAAGCGGCAGAATGCGGGGCGCTCGCTGTCAATTATGCAAAGGTGGAATCATTCCTTTATGATGAGAGCGGACGAATGACAGGGGCCGTTATTCAGGATCAAATCAGCGGCTCCACCTATCAGATTACAGCGGCCAAAATCGTCAATGCCACTGGGCCATGGGTGGATAATCTGCGCGACCTCGATGGATCCAAACAGGGCAAGACACTGCGGTTAACGAAAGGTGTCCATCTGGTTTTCGACGGCACGAAATTCCCGCTGCGGCAAGCTGTTTATTTTGACACACCGGACGGACGCATGGTCTTCGCGGTACCTCGCGACGGCAAAACGTATTTTGGGACGACGGATACGAATTACAAAGGGGATACCGCTAATCCGCGAATGACGGAGAAGGACCGGACGTATTTGCTGGCGGCAGCTAATTTTATGTTCCCGGCACTGAATCTCGTTGAAGAAGATGTAGAATCCAGCTGGGCCGGCCTTCGTCCGCTCATTCAGCAGGAGGGTAAATCGCCTTCGGAAATATCCCGCAGAGATGAGATTTTTGTATCGGATTCAGGGCTGATTTCGATTGCAGGCGGCAAACTGACGGGATATCGCAAAATGGCACAGACTGTCGTTGACAAAGTAACGGAACTGTTACGACAGGAAGGCCGTATTCTGTCCCAAGCCGAGGTCAGTACAAAAACTTTGCGAGTATCCGGCGGGGAAGTCGGCGGTTCGGAGGGATATGAAGCATTTGTCCAAGCAAAGGCGCAAGAGGGCGTGAAATATGGCTTTACGGAGGCGGAAGCCAGATTTTTGGCTGCCCGTTACGGCTCCAATATCGATCAGCTGTTCATACTGGCGGACCGGGCTCGCCAGGGAGCGGACTCGTTTGGGCTTCCGTTAGTATTGATTGTGCAGCTGTATTACACGATGGAGGCTGAGATGGTAGTTAAACCCGTCGATTTCTTCATTCGTAGAACGGGTGATATGTTCTTCCATATTGCAAATGTAAGGCAGTGGAAAGAACCCATCCTTGCAGCGATGGCGGACCGAATGGGCTGGACAGTTGAGCAGCAAACGATGTATGCCCGTGAGCTTGAAGAGAAGCTGGCGGAGGCTGTTGAACCGATGCCTGAGTGAACTCGCTTAAGCCCGTCCGGCTGAACATCGGGGAAACAGGGTGGAGACTCTACTCCACCTGATTCAGAGCCCGCCTGGCGCGAAAGCAACAGATAACAAACGAGTAGAACAAGAAAGAACCTCCAGATTACCACTTTCACAGTGGTGCTGGAGGTTCTTTTCGTACTTTTGTTTATTGAAACCCTCGTTTGGTCCCGTTGGATAGGATCGGGAGCGTTTTAATGCCGCTAATCATGCTTGATCTGCAGATGGGACAAGTAGGTACTTCCCCGAACGAGAAGTCATCTCTCATCCAGCACGTACACCCATCATTGCTGCATGTCCAAATTGAAGTATCCTCTTCTGGAATTGGCTCAATATGCTTTTTAGAGAAATGGATGATCATGACCTCCTAAAAGTTTTTGCGGGGCTTCGCATGATGGTGCCGAGGCAACGGTAAGTCCAGCAAAAACTAGCTTCGTAAGCATCGTCTTCGTTTTTGCGGGGCTTCGCATGATGGTGCCGAGGCAACGGTACCGTCCAGCAAAAACTCGCTTCGAAAGCATAAGTTTCGTTTTTGCGGGGCTTTGCATAATGGTGCCGAGGAAACGGTACCGTCCAGTAAAAACTCGCTTCGAAAGCATCGGCTTCGTTTTTGCGGGGCTTCGCAAAATTCACCCCGTACGCATCCGCTTCTTTCTAATATGTGTTCAGCTTGCCATAATTATGCATCCTTTGCATTTGCCTTGGGGGTTAAACGCCAATTTTTTACCCCTGACGGACAAGTGACCATGAGCCTTGCCTGTCATTAGCATATATATGAAGACAGAACGTAGATAAGGCAGGGGAGTGCGCCATGCTACCAAAGAAACAAGCTTTCTCCGCTGCGGTGGATAAAGGGTATCAATCAGGATATGAGCAGGGACTTCGGGATGGGGCATGTGAGTCGCTTGTTCGCCTTATTCAGCCTGAAACGCCGATCATAAGAAATTTGAGCATCCTTTATATTCCACAAGGCTTCCAGGCAATCGATCAAGGGATTTTGGAGGCGCTCCGGCAATCCGTGCGTGTGGTTCACGTAGCGGATGCGAAGCAGATGGCAGAGCAGGCATCGCTCGTGCGTCCGGATTGGGTGCTTGTATTAAATGGACTGCATGTTTTTCCGGATGATCATTTGAAGCAAATCGATGCGATTCGTGCAATGGGCATTCGAACCGCTATTTGGTTCGCGGATGATCCCTATGTAACGGAGGACACGGTAACCATTGCACCTCGTTATGATGCGGTGCTTACACATGAGCTTAACACCGTTCAATTATATCAGGGGCTGGGCTGCCAATCCGTACATTATATGCCCCTTGCCGTCCACCCCGGCTTGTTTAAGCCGATGAGAGTCGAGGAGAAGTATCGAAGTGATATTTGTTTTATTGGGCAAGCGTTCTGGAACCGGGTGGAATTATTGGATTCGTTGGCTCCTTACTTGGCCGGTAAGCGTGTATTCATCGCTGGCGGGCTATGGGACAGAATGAAGAACTATGCCAAGCTGAAGCCGTTCATTCGGATGGGTTGGCTTCCTGTGGAGGAATCTATTCAATATTATAACGGTGCCAAGATCGTAATCAATATGCATCGTACGACGGAAGCGGGAATAGATAATCGAAACATTTTGAATATTCCAGGCCTCTCTATTAATCCTCGAACCTACGAGATTTCCGCCTGCGGTACGCTTCAGATAACGGATCAGCGCGAAGATTTGCCGCTCTATTATCAATCAGGCTTGGAGCTGGAAACCTTTCAATCAGCTGAGGAGCTTCGCGCGAAAATCGAACATTACTTATCCCATGAAGAAGAGCGCCGAACAATGGCGCTTCGCGGTCTTAGAAGAACGCTGCGGGAGCATACGTTCACGACTAGAATTGGGCAGCTTGCTGCTGTATTGAATTGGTGAGGATACGTAGATAGAGCGTAACAAGCGCAGGGAGAGGAGTGAAGCTGGTGGCAGCTTCATCACATAAACGTCATCGTGTTCATCCGAATTCCAAACCGATCATGAACAAGCTGGAGATTGCCAGGGGAAGGGAAGATGGGTACCGGCAGGGCTGGGATCACGGTTACTGGTATGGACAATGCGAGTCTGTCCTGATTGCATCGCTAGCTCAACAGCCAGGAGTTGTCAGGCCCATTCATATGCTCTTCGTCGCTACTGGGAAAGGCTTCCCATACTCACCGCTTGATGAGGCGATTTCTACTACTTTGAGAGGACTCGTAGCATGCTTAACCGTTACAGATACGACACAGCCCGTGGCACAGATAGCGGCTCGCATCAGACCGGATATCGTCGTTGTACTGGATGGTCTTATGTTCGATGTGGCACAAATTGATGCCATTCGCAGACTTGGAATTCGTACCGCTATTTGGTTCACGGATGACCCTTACTACACAGATATGACCTCATCGATAGCTCCTCATTATGACGATGTATTTACGCTGGAGCTGAACTGTGTCGAGTTCTATCGCTCACTTGGCTGCAGCCGAGTCTATTATTTGCCGCTCGGAACCTATCCGACCGAATTCAGACCGCGTAATCCCGAGCGAAAACTGCGTCACGAAATTTGCTTTATTGGCTCGGCGTACTGGAAGCGAGTCGGTTTCTTTGATCAAGTAACGGCCTATCTGGCCTCGAAGGACACTCATATATCAGGCATCTGGTGGGAGCGTCTGCGTGATTTTCGCTTGCTGCAACGCAAAATCGAGTTAGGCCGATGGATGGGACCGCGAGAAACGGCAGACATGTATAATGGAGCAAAAATTGCATTAATATGCATCGGGCCCACGATGATGAGACATTCAACAATAACAGCGCGGGGATATTGGCTGTATCGCCAAATCCGCGAACCTTTGAAATTGCTTCCTGTGCAACCCTTCAGCTTACGGATATCCGGGATGATCTAGTGTCCTTCTATACACCAGGCGTGGATATTGTTACTTATTCATCGCCGCAGGAAATGATTGAGAAGATTGAATACTATCTGACCCATGAAGAAGAGCGGCGCGAAATCGCGATACGAGGCATGGAGCGGACGCTGCGGCAGCATACGTATGCGATACGGCTGGATACGATGCTTAATTTGCTATATCCAGAGTAGGCAGGCGCACTTCGATGTCAGGTGCGGGGAGAAATCCGGCGACATTTGTGCGCTTGTAAAGGGTCCATCTGTCGTGCCGATTCATTGGCCCTCGCAATATATTGTAAGAAGTAGTTTGCTTCCGAGGTAGTTTGCTCTCGCAAACGCAAGTCTATGCTTTCGAAGTAGTTTGCTCCGCAAACTAGGTCTATGCTTTCGAAGTAGTTTGCTCCGCAAACTTTAAGGAGGTGAGAGCCAGCTCGTTATGACGGGTGCGGCGAGCCGTTTGAAAATAATAAAGCCTAAAATTCTTGTGTTCTCGCATATTTGCGGCCCGCAATTTGTTACGGGTGCTGAGAAGCTTCTGTTGTTCATGCTGCGTGAGCTGCAGCTCTACTACTCGTGTACGGTCATCGTTCCGAATGAAGGAGTTGTTACGGAGCATGCCAGGAAGCTGGGCATCCATGTCATTGTTCAAAATATTCCTCTAGTAGAATCTCTTTATCAAGCACTCCCTAATATGAATGATGATATTTCCAGAATCTCACAAGGTCCGGAATGGAAAGAGCTTATTTTACTCATTCACCGTGAGCAGCCGGATGCCATTATTACAAATACTTGCGTTCATCCTATGCCTGCCATAGCAGCCAAGTCACTTGGCGTTCCTGTTATTTGGACCGTGATGGAGGCCATTCGAGAGACGCCTCATACATCGATGGCTGCAGCCATCATCGAGCAATATGCCGATTACGTCATAGGTATTTCCGAGGCGACGCTCGCTCCGCTCCGAACCCCGATTTTACTGCCCAAAACGACATTGATTCCTCCTTCCTGGAATCACGCGGAGCTCGGACCGGATACGTGGCCGGAGCAGCGGCAGTCGCGCAGAAGCAGGATGGGGCTTTCGGATGGGCACAAGCTTGTCGGTTATATCTCCTCTTCCATATATGAAGCGAAAGGGCTCGAGCATTTTATGCAGATGGCATTGTCCATAGCAGAGCGGTTTCCTTGGGCAATGTTTCTCATCGTCGGTAATCCGATTGATAGCGGCTATTTTGAACGATGCTTGGACTACGCGCGGGCGCAAAATTTGATAGAGCGGTTTAGGTGGATAAGGTTCGAGGAGCAGGTAGAGACCATTTATCCGGCCATGGATATTCTGGTCGTTCCAAGCCTGACAATCGAAGGCTTCGGCATGACTGCACTTGAGGGTATGATCTTCGGAAAGCCGGTTGTCTTATACGGCTCGGGAGGTTTAGCTGAGATCGCCGCAGCGACGGGCAATGCGCATTACGCAGCCCCGGTCGGTGAAGTCGACGGATTATGCAGCAGAGTCAGTGAATTACTCGAGAATGAGTCAAAGCTTCAGGCTGTCGGGGCTAGCAATGCGAAGATGTCGGTTACGGCATTCGGTATCGATGTCTACCGCCAGCGATTGCGTATGTTTACCGATTTGTTGAAGCTTCATGGATATAAGCCGCCGCGTGTCGTACGAGGCGGAACTCCAAATGTGTATCTGTTCGAGAATGAGATGCTGAGGCCATTTACTTCTGAACGCGCCTTTCTTCTTGCAGGCTATAGCTTTGAAGAAGTACATCAAGTACCGGATGCCTTCATATCGGCTCTGCCGCATGGTGATCCGATCGGTGCAGCGACGTATCGTACTGCAAAACGGAAACGGAGCAAAGCCCGTAAAGGCTCTCGCCTTCGCAGGAGGGTGCCGGCTAAACGCAGCTTGCGGCGGGTTAGCCGGCGCAGACCGAGAACCGGTCGCAGCCGTAAAATGGCAGGACATAAGCGAAAAGGACGCAAGGAGCGTTAATTTGTTACAGGCAGGAGGAAGCTTACATGCGCGTGGTAACAATCTTGGGCACTCGCCCAGAAATTATTCGTCTCAGTCTCATCATTCAGAAGCTGGATATGCTTGCAGCCGAGCATGTGCTCGTGCATACAGGGCAAAATTTCTCGCCTGCGTTAAGTGATATTTTCTTCCAGGAGCTTGGTTTGCGGAAGCCAGATTATTTGCTGAGCGGGGCCAGACAAACGCTTGGCGGCCAGCTGTCTGTCATGTTCGGAGAGGTTGAACAGATCCTGACCAACCATAAGCCGGATGTCGTGCTGCTGCTCGGCGATACCAATAGTGCGCTCTGTGCAATTATCGCAGAACGAATGGGTATTCCAGTCGTGCACATGGAGGCGGGAAATCGCTGCTACGACCTCTCGGTGCCGGAGGAGAAGAACAGACGGATTATCGATGCAGTCTCCACCATTAATATGCCTTACACCGCGTACAGCAAAAACAATCTGCTGCGCGAAGGCTTCCCGAGCAATCGGATCGTACTCACCGGCAACCCGATCCATGAAGTGATTATGCACTATAAGCCTCAAATCGAGAGCAGCGATGTGCTCGGCAGGATGGGACTTGTTGCGGGTTCTTATATGATCGTAACGGCGCATCGGGCTGAGAATGTAGATGATCCGCAGCGATTAAACGGAATTCTAGATGGACTTAACCGGTTGGCGAGGCGTTTTGATTTCCGGATCATTTGCAGTGTTCATCCGCGAACCCGTTCGCGAATTGAAAGCGGCAGTGAACAGGTAGAGATGGACAGCAGAGTTGAATTTTATGAGCCATTCGGCTTCTTTGATTTTGTCAAACTGGAGCAGCATGCAGTTTGTGCCATTACTGACAGTGGAACGGTTCAGGAGGAGTGCTGTCTCTTCGGTGTTCCGACAGTGACCATTCGCCAGACGACAGAACGGCCGGAAACGATTGATTGCGGCAGTAATGTCGTATGCGGCCTGAAGGCACAGCGAATTGAGGAAGCAGCGGCTGTCATGATGGCGCTGCCTGCAAAATGGCAGTGCCCGGAAGGCTATTTGCATACGGATGTTTCGGATAAAGTGATTAAATTTGTGCTTGGAGGGAAATGGGATGTTTACTAATCAGCGCATTTTGGTGACGGGCGGTACCGGCTCATGGGGGCATGAACTGATCCGGCAGCTGCTGCCTTTGCAGCCGAAGCAGATCATTGTATTCTCTCGTAATGAATCGAGTCAGGTAGCGATGAACCGTACATTTGAGAACCCGATTCTTAGCTTTTGTATCGGTGATATCCGTGACAAGGAGGCGTTAATGAGAGCGTGCGAGAAAGTGGATTATGTATTTCACCTTGCCGCGCTTAAGCATGTTCCCGTATGCGAGGATCAGCCTTACGAGGCGCTTAAAACGAATGTGATCGGCACGCAAAACGTCATCGAGGCGGCGATTGCCAATCAGGTGAAACGTGTCATCTATATTTCGACCGATAAAGCAGCCAATCCGTCTAATTTCTACGGAATGACCAAAGCCATCGGCGAGAAGCTGATCGTCTATGCGAACCTGCTGCATTCGGATACAACCTTCGTCTGTGTGCGCGGGGGGAATGTATTAGGGACGAACGGCAGTGTCATTCACCTGTTCATGAATCAGATTAAAACCAAGCAGCAGATCAGCATTACGGATATGAACATGACTCGTTTCTTCTTGACCCTGCAGGATGCGATTGGGCTGCTCTTCAAAGCATCGGAGGAAAGCCGCGGCGGTGAGATCTTCGTCATGACGATGCCGACCTGCCGGATTGTTGATCTGGCTGAGGTGCTCATAGAGGCAATTGGTATAGAGGCAACCATCATCGAGAGCGGTATTCGGCCAGGTGAAAAAATACATGAGATTCTGCTGACGGATCACGAGAGCACAACGACGATTGTGTACGACGAGGAATATCTGGTTATTCTGCCAACGATAGATATTCCGGGTCTTCGCCAGCATTACAATGCTTATCCTAAGGTCGACTTCGAAAGCTACAGCTCCAGTCAGTCGCTGCTAAGCAAGGAAGAAATCCATTCGATGCTCGTTCGCGGAGGCTTCTTGGTATGAGGCTGCTGGTCATTGGCGGGCGCGGTATGGCGGGACATGTGCTTGTCCGATATTTTCATTCCCAGGCAGGCTGGACGGTGGATTACACAACAAGGGCGACGGAGGACCAGGCCGGTCACTTTCTTGAATTAACCGATAGCGAGGCTATCGGTTCTCTTGTCAGCAAGCTGAAGCCAGATATTATCATTAATGCAGCTGGCGTGCTTAACCAAGATGCCGAAGAGCATCCGCTTCAGGCTTACCAGGTGAACGGCTTGCTGCCGCATTGGCTGCGCCATCAGGCCGATCAGATCGGTGCGCGTCTTATTCACATCAGCTCTGATTGTGTGTTTGAGGGGATACGCGGTCAGTATTGCGAGGATGACCGCCCAGATGGAACGAGTGTGTATGCTCGTTCGAAAGCACTTGGGGAAATTCATGACGAACGCCATTTGACAATTAGAACGTCCATTATAGGGCCTGAGATTCGCAGCCATGGAATCGGGCTGCTGCAATGGTTCCTTAATCAGAAGGATACGGTTAGCGGCTACGGCCGCGTATGGTGGAATGGGGTGACTACGCTGGAACTGGCCAAAGCGATTGCTTATGCGATAGAAAGGCCAAAGGTTGGAGGGCTCATTCATCTGACAGCTTCGGAAACCGTAACGAAGCTGGAGCTAATATCCTTGTTCCGGGATGTGTTTAACCGATCCAGCATGATTATCAAGCCGGATTATCGCATTAATATCGACCGTACGCTTCAATGCACCCGCCAAGACTGGCACTATGAAACGCCAAGATACCGCGTCATGCTGGAAGAACTAAAACGATGGATGAATGAAGCATGAGCCGCCCGCGCCTCGTCATTACGGGCGCCGGCGGCTTTAGCGGTGAGCATGCCTGCCGTCATTTCGTATCCAAGGGCTGGGAGGTGACGGCCGTACTGCGGCAGCGGGACGAAGCTGGAGAACCAGAGTGGCTCCAGCTTGCGGAGGCCGTTGCATACTGCGATTTGTCGTCCCGTCAGGAGACAGAGACGTTAATTAGCCGCACGCGCCCAGAGTATGTACTGCATCTGGCCGGAATGAATGCAGTCGGAACATCCTGGACTGATCCGATTGCAGCTCTGCAAAGTAATGTCATGGGAACGGTGCATCTCTTAGAGGCTGTTCGGCAGAACAGCAGCGATGCTGAGGGCAAGGGCTGCCGAGTATTAGTCATTGGCTCCATGCTGCGGTTCAAATTGCCTCTAACAGGTGAATCGGGGGGGCCTCCTCATCCGTACAGCCTAAGCAAGACGATGCAGGTAATAGCCGCCCAAAGCTGGGCTTCCCTATACGGACTAGAGGTTATCGCCGCTGAACCGGCTAATCTCATTGGCCCGGGCCGCTCGAGCGGGCTTTGCGCGCTGCTTGCTCGTTTTACGGCCGAGACGGAGCGGGCTGCAGCCGGCGGCATGCCGCCGCCCAAACCGTTTCGTCTCTCATCGCGGACGGAACAACGGGACTTACTTGATGTCCGGGATGCGGTCCGCGCTTACGAACTGCTGCTAAGAGCAGGGGAACGCGGGCGTGTATATCCGATTACATCAGGCAAGCTCCGGACGATTGGCGAGCTGGCGGACAGATTCGATATGCTTGCCAAAGCACCCCTGTCTTGGGAGGTTGGGCAGTCGCAGGCCGTATCCCCGGTTCTCGATCCGCCTGAGGCGATGCGGGAGCTTGGCTGGCTGCCGCAGATTACGATCGAGCAGTCGCTTTTTGATACGCTCGAGGAGGCTAGGCGTAAGGATTAGAATGTTGAAGGAGGCTTCATGAATGGCAGCGCATTGCCCAAAAGTAACGATCGTCATTCCTTTCTACAATGATCCCTATGTACGGGAGGCCGTGGACAGCGCACTTTTGCAAACCTATGAGAATTTGGAGATCATTGTGGTGGATGACGGTTCTACCAGCCACTCGGATAAGCTGGACAGCTACGGAGAGCGCATTTATTATTTGGGTAAGGCTAATGGCGGAACGGCTAGCGCGCTCAACTATGGTTTTCGATATGCTTCCGGGGACTATATCGCATGGCTTAGCTCCGATGACCGCTTTTACCCGGATAAAATAGCGCGTCAAGTTGAAGCCATGGAGCAGCAGGGGGCGCTAATTTCCCATACAGGCTTTGATGAAATCAATGCAGGCGGGAAATTGACGAAGCTTCATATTATTCCGCCTGATAATGAATCCGGCGAATTCTATAAAGCGCTGCATCATAGTAATCCGATTAATGGCTGTACGGTAATGATGAGCAAAGCTTTATTTCATGCGGTAGGGGATTTTGATGAGCAGCTTCCCTATACCCATGATTTGGACTACTGGTATCGGGTACTGCTTCGAGGCGTCCCCTTTCTTCGTCTAGCTGAGCCGCTGAGTGCTTACCGGCGGCATGATGAGATGGGGTCTGTACGTCACAAGGAAGCTATTCACCTCGAAACGAAGAGGACATTTGCGAAATACGAGAAGCGATGGCAGGCATACACGATGCAGCTGGGCATTTATAAGACAGCCGCTGCCCCCGTGCCCACCAAGAGAAAACATAGATAAGAAATTGTGGTGATCGAGGCGCTGCAATAATTTCACTAGGGGAACAGCATGTTATTTGGAGGCAGAGGCGTGGATCAACAGCAGCTCAAAAGTGGCAGCTACGCCTCCCGGTACGCTGAACTTTTCCTCATATTCTTTATACATACTGGCAAACAGGCGTCGAGGACTAAGTCCCTTGGACGTATGAGCTTCGGAAGTGCTTGCTCCCATTGCTTTAACCGCAAGAAGAAAATCCCTTGCAGATGCATACGTTTCCGTTTGAACTGCACGCTCAGTTCGGATAGTTGAAAATCCTGCTTCTTCAAGGATGTTCTGCCACTGATTGATCGTTTGAAACGACAGCCCGTGCCGCTGTGGATCCATTCCGCTGGACCGATAAACTTCATCAAATGCCTGATGCAGCTCGCAGAACGTATCGGGCCCGAATGTCGTGAACACGAGCAAGCCTCCGGGACGAAGCAGCCGCCGAAGCTGCCGGGCTGTTTGCTGCGGATCACGCAGCCATTGAAAGCAGGCATTGGAGACGATGAGATCAAACGAAGCTGCCGGAGCAGCAGCCGCCCACAATTCGATATCTTCTTGAAGAAAGCGTACCGGGCAGCAATCCAAACGATAAGCCGGATCTGATAAGATACGATGCTGAGCCGCTTTGATCATCATAGGTGCAATATCAAGTGCAGTAATAGATGAATCAGGCCATTTATTGACCAGAATTTCAGTTAAGGCACCTGTGCCGCAGCCGATTTCTAGAATGTCGCGCCAAAGTAGATGACCTTCGCTTAACCAGCCATCGATAGATTGTGAAAGCCGCTCCGCCATCATCCGCTGCACCGCGGCATGGTTGTCATAGGAACCCGCTGCGCTGCGGTTAAATTGACGTTGAATGGCGTTTAATCCTCCTGTTCATGCCACCATCTCCTCAGTGCTTCAGATAGTTGTAACTTCCCTTCCAATAAAAGGTGCATGCCCACAGCCGGGTAATGGCAGCAGCTCTGCTTGAGGTAATTGTGTAAATAACTCTACCTGCAGCGCCATAAGGACAAATCCTATCCTCGGTGCCGTGAATAAGAAGAGCCGGACACTCGATTTCTCTCAGCAGAGACAAGCACTCCACGCGGCGGAAAACTTCAAGACCGGCGATAAGCGCGGGGGTTGTCCAGCTGCCGATTGGGGGAAGGCCTTCGCTGAGGCCGGCCTCCCATTCAGCCTCCGTGAACATCATCTGCCTGAATTTAGTTTCTACGGCTTCCCGGTCCTTCGTCAGCTTCATGATCATCTGTCTGACATAGGGTTCAGCCCAGCCGAGGTCCGTCTGTTCTTTGGGACGAATAAATCGAGCAGTAGCCGCAAACAAGACAAGGCCGTCTGCGAGCCCTTTGGCCGCAAGTCTCAGCGCCAGTAAACCGCCGAGCGACCAGCCGCCGATCAACAGCGGGCCACGGGAATACTGGCCTTAGAAGCTGCTTCACCTTCAAACATGATGGTTCTTGCTGCTGTTTCAGTCAGCTCTACGATCTCCTCCGGAGAATCGGCTGCGCTGTAATCCACGAAACATGGTGAAAGTCCGGAAGCAATCTGCGAAGCGGATCGAAGACCGTATGCGGCATGCTCCATCCCGTTAGCCACATAATAGTCGGTATCAGCTTAGCAGAAGCAGCATTCATGATCTAAGCACCCCCAGCTGAAGTCCGATCCTGCGGATTGCTGCAGCCGCATCGGTGAGTTCTTTATCGGTATGGGCAGCCGATAAGGAAAAGCGGATTCGCGCTGTGCCATCAGGCACAGTAGGCGGACGGATGGCCACTGCCGCGATTCCTTCTGCTTCAAGAGCGCGGCTGAAGCTCAAAGCCGTTTCGTTATCGCCTACGATTACGGGTACAATAGGAGAGTCCCCGGTACCGACGTTAAAACCGGATATCGCGAAGCAGGACCGAAATAACCTGCTGGATCGTACAAAGCTTCTCACGCCGCCAATGATCCGCTTTGTACCAACAGCTAACGCCTTAGAAATACCAACTACGAGAGAAGGAGGCAGCGCTGTTGAATAAATAAGAGGCCTTGCTTTGTTCACCAGCCACCGGATGAGCGTATGACTGCCGCAGACATAAGCTCCGTAAACACCGAATGATTTGCTGAATGTCCCCATATGGATATCCACATCATTTTGCAGCCCGAGCTCATGGCATAATCCCTCGCCATGCCCTCCGTAAATCCCCCCGCTGTGTGCCTCATCCACCATCAGCATCGCGCCGTATTCATATTTAAGGGCAACGAGTTCCTGCAATAACGCCTGATCGCCATCCATGGAGAAGATGGCATCTGTAACGATCAGCTTGCGGCGTTTATCCCGGTACTTATGCAATAACAAACGCAAATGTTCCATATCGTTATGGCGATACCGGGCATGCTCCGCACGGCTCAATATAATCCCGTCTACAATGCTGGCATGGTTCAATTGATCACTGAAAACGACATCGCCCCGGCCCACGAGCGCACTAATGACACCGGAATTAGCCATATAGCCATTTGCAAAAACAAGCGCTGCTTCACAGTTCTGCCAAGCCGCCAGACGCTTCTTCAAGCCGGCCATAAGGCGGCCGGTTGCCGGTCACAAGACGGGAAGCGCCAGAGCCCGCTCCTTCTAGTGAGCAGTGCTTCACGCATCGCTTCAATAATGGCGGGATGCCCGGCAAGTCCAAGGTAGTCATTCGAGGACAAGTTGAGCAGCAATCGTCCTCCCCGCATCGTATAGCCGGGATATTCAGGCACCGGAGCACTGGGCATGCAAGGAACGCTCCAAAGAGGCCTCATTCAATGCCGCAAGTTCTTTTTCCATCCAATTCATAGTCTTCACTGCCTTATAAGGGCATTTATTTCGATCTCAAAGCCCAAATCTTCAATGATTTGATGATCAGCCGATATGTCTTGGCCTTCTGTCGTTAAATAATCCCCTACGAAGAGTGAGTTTGCCGCGTATAGTGACAGAGGCTGCAGGGTACGAAGGTTGACCTCGCGCCCGCCTGCCACACGGATTTCTTTAGACGGACAGATGAACCGGAACAATGCCAGTACCTTCAAAGCTTTCATTGCCGGAGTACGGCCTGCTTGCTCCAGAGGGGTTCCCGGAATCGCATTGAGGAAATTGATCGGAATCGAATCCGCATCGAGCTCACGGAGGGCATAGGCCATTTCAACGATTTCCTGATTCGTCTCGCCCATACCGATAATGACACCGGAGCAGGGGGACATGCCATGTATCTTTACCTTCTCTACCGTTTCAACACGCTGGTCATAGGTATGAGTCGTTGTGATAGATGGGTAGTTCGCTTTGCTTGTATTCAAATTGTGGTTGTATCGATGTACACCAGCTTCTGCAAGACGCTCTGCTTGATCGTCCTTCAGAATGCCCAGACATGCGCAAATTTTGAGAGGCATCGTTTCACGGATTTCTTTAACCGCGTCCACCACCTGATCCAGCTCCTTGTCTGTCGGACCTTTTCCTGCCGCTACGATGCAATAAGTTCCGGCTTTGCGCGCCAATGCTTCACGTGCGCCGGCAAGCAACGTATCTTTATCCAGCAGGGTGTATTTCTTTACCGGCGCCGTCGATACGATGGATTGCGAGCAATAGCCGCAGTCCTCGGGACAAAGGCCGCTTTTGGCGTTGATGATCATGTTCAGCTTCACTTTTTTTCCGTAAAAATGTTTTCTCACCTTGAAACGCAGCCTGCATCAGCGGCAGCAGCTCATCATTGTCGGCTTCGAGCACGGCGAGCCCTTCGTCTACCGTTAAACATTCTCCATTCAGCGCTTTTTGGGCAAATGATTGCCAGTTCATAGTTGCTGCAATTGTTTTCATCTCAATCATCCTCCTATTGGTTAACTGCAAATGCCTGTCTGATAGGTGTTAATTGAATGTTTTCTCGAACGGTATGTACCAACATTTCTGTATTCGCCTCACTAGTGCAAACGGGGAAACCGGCCAAGGACCTTAATGCCGCTGTAACGTTCGATTAGCTCTGCATTCGTATCAACGCTGGGATCGTCATGTGGCTCCGTTAATTCGCCATCGTTCATGATAACGCCTACAATCGGGATCCCGTGCTGCCGCAGAAATGATACAGTCAGCAGCGTGTGGTTAATCGTGCCCAGGCCGGAACGGGCTACGATCAGAGCAGGTATACGAAGCTCCGAGATCAAGTCCACCACAAGGGCATCATCGGTCAGCGGTACAGCAACGCCGCCTGCGCCTTCGATGAGCAGTGCATCGTAACGTTTGATAAGCGGTTCGCCTGCTGCGATCAGCTCCTTCATCGTTAAGGTCACACCAGCCTGCTTGGCGGCGAGCAGCGGGGTAAGCGGCGCTTCAAAAGTAAATGGCGCCACCGCCTCGGGGCGCTCATCGATTCCTGATCCTTGCAGCAGACGTTCGGCATCGGTAATTCCGCTGCCAAGAAGTGCACCGGACTGCACCGGCTTCCAGACCCCGACATTCAGCTTCTTCGGCGCGAAACGCAGCGGCAAGAGCGGCAGTCACGATCGTCTTCCCAACGCCAGTGTCCGTGCCGGTCACGAATAATCCGCGACACCTTGCTCATGTCAGTTGAGCCGCCTTCTGTGACGTTAATAATCGATTCCGCTAAAATATCTGTCATGGCATCCAGCTCTGCTTCCGTGCTGGCCAGCGGAGGGATGAAGACGATCAACATTGCCAAGCGGTCTTGTCAGCATGCCGAGCTCTCTGGCCCGCAGGCTCGTACGAACGCCGATTCGTTCTGCCCAGTCGTACGGCTCGCGTGACCTCTTATCACGCACAAGCTCAATACCAATCATCAAGCCCTTTTGCCGGATTTCACCGACATGCGGCCGATCGCATAAGCGCAGCGAGCTTCCGTTCTACAAATGCTGCCTTTGCTCTTACTCCTTCGACCATGCTTCGCTCTTCAAACAGCTTCAAGCTGGCCAAAGCAACGGCACAGCCAAGCGGGTTGCCTGTGAAGGAATGACCATGAAAAAATGTCTTCTGCTCTTGGTAATCGGCATAAAACGCGTCGTAGATCTCATCCGTTGCAAGTGTCGCTGCCACAGGCAAATAGCCGCCGGTCAGCCCCTTCCCGACAACCATCAAGTCAGGTGAGACGTTCTTCGAGATCACAAGCGAACATGGCGCCCGTCCGGCCGAAGCCTGTCGCCACCTCGTCCGCGATGAAGCAGAACGTCATGCTTGCGGCACAGCGCAGCCATTTCACGTAAACAACCCGGCGGCATGACAATAATGCCGCCGGCCCCTTGCACAATCGGCTCCACAATGAGAGCCGCAATCTCATCTGCCTGCGATCTCGAGCAAATTGCGCAGTGCCGTTAACGTAGCCTCCATAGCTTCCGCAGCACCGCCTTCATGGCGATAAGCATTAGGATATGGAATGACATGCGAGAGGAAACAGCATGGGGCGGAACACGTCATGATACAGAGGAATAGCACCGACGCTTACCGCGCCAATCGTATCTCCGTGATAGGCTTGATTCATCGTAATAAATGTATGTTTTACCCTGTACTCCCCGGTTGTGCCAATATTGAAATGCCATTTTGATCGCAATCTCAACACCAGTTGCTCCTGAATCGGAGTAAAACACTTTGTTTAATCCTTTCGGAGCAATCTCCACCAGCTTCTCTGCAAGCTCGATTGCCGGTATATTGGCCATTCCGAGCAGAGTGGAGTGGGCGACACGCCCTAATTGATCCGTGATCGCCTGATTAAGCTCAGGCACGTTGTGTCCATGTACGTTGAGCCAAACAGACGAGAAGCCGTCATAATAAGCACGTCCTTGGACGTCATACAGCTTGACACCTTCGTCCGCGTTCAATAATAAGAGGGTCAGAGTTATTGTAGTCCTTCATTTGGGTAAAAGGATGCCATAAGTGCGCCTTATTCATAGCAGCAAGACGTTCGTAATGCGTTGTCAACGATAATCACCATCCTTTCCTTTCATTAATTGTTAACCAATAATATACGGAGAAGGTTAACAATTAAATCGTTGTTATTCTATCAGACTAGGACGCTCCTGTAAAGAAACTCGAAACCGCAAAGTAGGCATCTATAAAAACAGGTTCATGCCGCCAAGAGCGACATGAACCTGTTATGAAGGAATCACAAAAATATTGCCTAAGCACGGTAATTTACTGGCATATCGCAGCTTCGTCATCCTGGGAGTTTAGCTAGTAACGCATCCATTTGCATGGCATATAAACGGCTAACTTGTTGAGCCTCTGCTATGATCGTATCATAATGTTTGACCGTCCCCATCTGGGAATGGCGGCGATATACCGTAAGCGGCTCATTGATGAAATGAAAATCGACCTGTGAAAGCACGACCCGAAGCCATAGGTCATAATCATGCGTATAGGGCAGTGATTGGTTGAACCAGCCAATAGAGCTGATAAGGTGTTTGGTCATCATGATCGTGCATCCATTAACCGGGCAGCCATACTTTAGAGCAGTGATGAATGCTTTGGCGCTTGCGTATTTGGTTGCGCCCGCTCGTTCCGTCACCGTGCCATACTCATTCATGAAATCAAAATCGGTATGGCTGATCTGAGCATTCGTCCGTTCCATATAAGCGACCTGCTTCGTAACCTTATCCGGCATGAAACGGTCATCCGAGCTTAACCAAGCCACATATTTGCCGCTTGCCATCTGCATGCCGTAATTAAGAGCGCTAGCAGTACCTCCGTTAGCCTTGCCTAAGTAGATAATCCGGGAGAGATAGGGGGCTAGTCTGTGCTGGTGCTGAGTCGAGCCATCATCGACGACAATAATCTCTATGTTCGGGTACGTCTGATAGAGTGCGCTAACAACTGCTTGATCGATAAAAGAATCATTATAAAACGGGATAATAATAGACACTTTAGGCAGCATGACAGGTCACCTCGTGATTGATTTCTTTCTACCAAACTGCAAGGGGGCAGAACATTTGACGCTGCGGTTGAAAAGAGGCGGCTGCTAGAAGCAGCAGGTATTGCTGCTAACCGTATGGACGAAGACCAAGCGCAGCCATAATATTCACGATATCGGCGGCATAACGGGCAAACGAGAAATGATTGTAAATATGCTGCTTAGCCTGAGCGCGGATATTATCCGTTACCGGCCGATTATCGATAAGCGCATTGGCTTCCCTAACACCCTCATCTACCGTCATGAAGAATTTGCCCGTCCGGTTATGGTCGATAAAGGAACGAACCCCATCAGAATCTGTCGATAGTACGGGACAGCCGCAGCTCATGGCTTCCGCAACGGCATACCCAAAGCCCTCTATAAACGAAGTAGAAAGCAGCATGCCGCCGGAATCCCCTATCGTGGATAAATAATGCGGCATATGATCATGCGGGATATTAGACCTAAGAGTCAGGATAGATTGCAGGCCCAGATCATGTACAGTCTGGTTGAATTTCTCACGTTCTCCTGGCTCCGTTATGTTGGCATCCTCAAACATCCAAATCTGCAAATTGTCACGACCGTGGGAGAGCGAAGCGGCTATCTGAAGAAACAGCGGCCAGTTTTTATTATGCTCCAGCCGGCCAATCCATCCGAGGATGAGGCTCCCGGAAGGATTGAGCCAGCTCGCGGGCGTGTAAGTGAATTTCTCGGTATCGATTAGATTTTGCACATAGAATGGATGAACGCCGCTCAGATAGGTTTGAAACAGCTCCATTAAATGTGTGGTTGGCGGACTAATGGCCGCTTGCGCGTATAGGCGAATAAATTGCGACGCGAATGCGAGCGTCCCACTGGCTTGCTCACGGGTGCCAAGCCCCTGTGCTTCGTAAATGAGCACACCTGAATAACCTAATCCTCTAATGCGTTGAAGCATCAAATGATCACAGGTAACGATAATTGCGTCATAATGGCCCGCAGCTAATATCGTGCGCATTTCATTATCGTCGTTAGTGATGAAATGGCTAATGTCTGCCATGTTTTGCCGTCCTGCGCCGTCCCATAAATAGAGGACATGAGCCTCAATGCCAACCTGTCTGAGCGCCCGGCAGCGAAGCCGATTAAGCGTTTCAACTCCTCCGCTTGCAATAAAATAAGTAAACAGAATTTTCATCCGGGTTCTTCCTCTCCACACAACCGCTTCCTGTTAGTTTATGTACAAAGGAAGGTTCCCGATTGGGTACTTGTCTTTTGAATCGGTCAGCCTGCAAGATATAGAAAAGGCGCAGCCGAGAGTACATGAAGTACTCTTGCAGCTGCGCCTAAAATGGCTATTCAGATCATAAATATTTACTTAGCGGCTGCTGCGTATTTCTCAATCAGGTGCAGGGCGCCATCAACCTTCTTTGCATCGAATCGAACACCAGCTATATATTCTTTACCGATAAGAGGTAAACCCTTGATCAGTGAGCTAGCAGTAATATCATAGCCGTAAACATGCTCTACAGAAGGATCATCCTTCGTAGCAAGTTTAATGGCTTTATCCTTGTCGAGTGTCGGAAGCTTGTCATCTAGAGGAAGTAAAGCGCCGTCTGCCGCAAGCTTTATGAAGTTAACCCGGTCCAGGATATAAAGATCCGGCTTGTTCGTAATGAGCTCCAGCATACTCTTTTGAAGAAGTGCCGAATCCTGCTCGCTCTTCATCTCGGAAGGCACATAAGTGAGGGAGACCACGACGCGCTTCCATTCAGGGAATTGCGAGAGCAGTTTACTTTCCATCGGCTTGATGTCCTCGCTTGAAGGATAGGAACCCTTGTCACTAATATAGTCGCCAAAGAAGGAGATGGTGACATCAGCTGGGGGAAGCTTGGCAAGCTCGGCTAATTCATGACGATGGTCGACATAAGCTTTGATACCGAATATCAGAATGAGAATGACGGCAATGGAGCCAAGTAGGTGAAATTTATAGTAGCTGAAAAAATGATCGACCTTTGCGGCGGAACCAGCCATTTTTTTATATTTTCCATACGCATTTTTATTAAAGACTTCGTTAGTCTTCTCATCCTCAGCTGCCAAGATAAGCTTATAGGCATGATTAACCTCTTCCAGACTTGGCGATGGGGATACATCTGCCTGACCAGTTGCCTCGGCGCGCTGCTTGCTTGTACGTGTTCGACGAATCATTAAAAAATAACGTTTCTCTACTTCTTCTCTGTCGGCGCCTTCCTGCAGACCAAGTAACTCATAAGCTTGTTTTAAGTCTTCCATGGCATTGTCCCTCATATTCTGTAAGTTCTTAAGCCTAGTATAAACGGTCTGAACTCAAATCACTAGTTTTACGAAGAACAATTGATTTACAAGGTCCAGCGCAGCAGGAGCGCCGCTTCCGTTAAGCCGCCCCCAAAGCCATAGAGCAGCACGAGATCGCCGGCTTTAATGCGAGAATCCTGCATGGCCAGGTCAATTGCAAGCGGTATGGAAGCCGCGGAGGTATTCCCGTATTCAGCCATGCTCGTTAATGTCCGATCCAGCGGGATGCCAGTTTTCTCACAAACCGATTCGACAATACGCATATTGGCGCTGTGCGGAATAAACCAGTCAATATCCGCAGCAGTCAACCCGTTCTTCTCCAGAATGGCTTTAATCCCCTTAGGGACATTGCTGACCGCCCAGCGATAAACCTCACGGCCGTTTTGGACGATTTTACCATTGGTCACGATCGGTTGGTCACCGATCGAAGAGGCGAGACTCGAACGGTATAAGTGATGACCGTTGCCGCCGTTTGTGGATACATAGGAGCCGACAAAGGAGCCTTCATCGCTTTTTTCAAGTAAGGCGGCTCCAGCGCCGTCACCAAACAAAATGCAAGTCGAACGGTCTGTATAGTCCGTTGCTTTGGTCAATGTTTCTGCACCAATGACTAATATCTTCTGATGGACACCTGAGAGCAGAAGTCCGTTAGCAATTTGTAGAGCAGCTACGAAGCCAGAACAAGCCGCTTGGATATCGACAGCGCCGCAGGTCAGGATGCCGAATTCAGCTTGAACCCGTGCAGACATGCTGGGGAAGAAAGTGTCAGGTGTCGTAGTGGCGACAATGACAAAATCGACATCCGTTAGATCAACTGTATAACGGGACTGCAGATTTCGAACAGCTTCAAAGCATAAATCACTGCAGAATTGATCGATCAGAAGCGATTCGCCGCTCTACAATTCCTGTGCGCTGAACAATCCATTCATGATTGGTATCAACCATCTGCTCCAAATCCTCGTTCGAAAGAACCCGTTCAGGTACATAAGCGCCGAAAGCGGTTATTTTGGCATGTGATTGTAAGGATGTATGATTCAAGACCGTCCATCTCCTTGGGATCAGGTATTAGTACCAGGTATTAACTACACCTCTAACTCTACATAAAAAGCGCGGTACTGTCAATTATGTGGCGTCAGAATTATTGTTCCGAGCAGGCTTGCTAACCACTTATTTATTTTACCCGAATGAACCGGATAGAACCGGCTCTAGAATAAAAAGTTGCCAGCATAGCGGCGCCCCGTTCAGTGAACGCTATAGATGGACCGCCAGTATTAACAAAATGAATGGAGGATGGGGACATGCAGCGCAAGTGGATTTTGCTGGCAGCCGGTGCACTGGTTGGTACAATGCTTACCGGTTGTATGGAGAAACACGGCGAACTGGGCAATCGGAACATACGTGAGCAAAGCGTCAGGTATGATGGAAATGGGAATGCGATTGTGAACAAAAGATTTGCCAATGACCAGATGAATGAAATGAACCGCATGAACGGCGTACGATTGAATAGTAATAACATTGTTGGTCTGCACAAAAATTATCGCCTTGAAATGAGCAAGGATATAGCTGATCATTTGGCTTCAATGAAAGAGATTAATAATGCCTACGTCATGCTGACGGATAATAATGCTTATGTTGCGGTATCCTTAAAATCAGCGAACATTCATAATGGTACAGCAGGAACATTAAAAGGGTCCGCATTGCCGTTAAGCAGAACGAACCAAGCCTATATGCGTCCGGCACAACAACCTGCAAACAACGGTCGGTACGAATCACGCAGCTTGGGCATGTCAAGAGGCATGACTAACGGAAACACATCCACCGATTACGATATGTATGGAACGCGAAGCACACAGCATTACGATGCAAGAATCAAATCATCTCAACACAAACGAAGTAACCGCTGTAATGAAGGAAAGAATCGCGGCAGAAGTAAAGAAAATGGCTCCGCAAATTGACCATGTATATGTTTCTGCTAATCCTGATTTCATCACACGTATGACTTCTTATATGGAAGACGTCCGGCTCGGGCACCCAATACAAGGCTTCGTCGCTGAATTTAACGCTCTAGTGGAACGGATCTTTCCTGTTAAAGCCCGCTAATTAAACGTTAGAAGCATTGTTAATATTCACTAAACCTGAACAACTGATTCGCAGGCCGCGAACTCGGTTGTTCTTTATTATTATAAGGATCCCCTTTGATAGACCGTGCTCGTCTAGCGCAGTTTTCTTGAGGGGATTTTTCACGTGTACAATGGAGTTATATCAATCTTCTCTCTCTTTCCGTATTCGCTTTTGTCCAAATGTCGGTTAGTTCTAACCGCAGTCAGAGGTAAACGCCCATTTTTTCTAGACACTGCACCACTACAGGCGCGCCTTCATACTATAATTTTGACTGTATCCCTTAACCTTGTTAAACCATAAAAACCCGTGCAAGGAGGGGTGACAAACATTAATGGGTAACGACCAGAAGAGCAAGTTCTTATTAACTCATCGTGAACGCGAGGTTTTTGAGCTGCTGGTACAGGATAAGACGACCAGGGATATTGCACAGCAGCTGTTCATCAGCGAAAAAACCGTTCGTAACCACATCTCGAATGTGATGCAAAAGCTGAACGTAAAAGGTCGTTCACAAGCGGTTGTCGAGCTTATCAAGCTTGGGGAATTAAAGATTTGACAAATCGCATACCTTGCTGAGCCTTCTAGCCACGCTTCCGAATGGGAGCAATGCTTGAAGGCTTTTTGACGCAGTAAGTATCATGAAAACTCGACAAAAAAACAGGATCTTGATCCCTCCAGACTTTCTGTGAAGGGTGATCTAAATCCTGTTTTTCGTTTAGATTATGATAATACCAGAGCTGCTTGCTTCTTCTTTTCCTAATATATTCATCAAATCCTTAAATCCGCGATAAGAGAGAGTGCATCCTTTTACCTTTGCGAGATCGAAGAATACCATCTTGTCCTCTTTTTCGATAAGTTTAATCTTCGGTAAGTTAACTACGCTGCTTCTGTCCAGAAGCCTGAAATCAAAACCATTTAATTTGAACGTATCAAGATAAAATTGTAATGATCCCCACATAAAGAGAGTTTGATTTTCCGTATGAACATGAAGTCCTTTTGCAAGGACATACGGTTCGATAAAGAGGACATCGTCAACTCGAATGTTTATCAGCTGACTTGCACTCCCGTTTTTATCGAGCGTAGTGTGTAATATCATTCTAACCATCTCCCGTTATTTCAAGAGCTCTTCGGGTGTCTCATCCTGATGAACGTAAACCCAGCTTGCAGTCGATACGATCATTACAGCCAATGCAGCAAGAATTGTTGCGATCTTGTATAAGACTGCTTTCTTCATGCCTCCACCTCCTCTCCTGCTTTCGTTTTACACTCGAACTTAATCAATGTCAAAGATTGAATTAAGAACGCTGCAGCTAAAACGGAACTACCGATAAGGAAGTTTATTGAGACAGGAGAGAAGGAAATAATCTTCAACAATGGATAGTGCTTTTTAGATATTCTGGTTTGTTTATCAATTCTAGATGGTGCAAATAGTAGTACTTAAATAATATTAACAACATTAGCAACATTTGTAAATATTTCTTTAGCGAATCAAAATGATCCCTGGATGATCTATTTTGATGTACTTTGCGATCTTTTCTGCCAATAAGCTAATTATGCTCGGACATTTCCTTTCTAAAGAAGAAAATGAGAAATATTATAAGAGCAATTAAGAAGCCAAATAAATTCAGGAATACATCTTTGAAATACATCATCATTGCCAATGAGAATATGAAAATGATTATGATAACCGGTATAAGCACTCTTTCCAAACTGAACCTCAGCTTGTCCAAATTAAAGGTAAACCCATACCCTTTTCGATAAATCTTATATAGTACATAGAAACCGATAGCGCTTGAAATAACTTGCAGGATGTAGCCTCTTACAGGAATCGCTTGGATCGCATCGATGGATAACCAGCCAAACGATAGAAAAATAATTAATGATTGGAGCAGGGCATATCCAAAGTAACCGGTAAGAGTCATCATAATTGACCAAATAAGAGGGACCTGAACAAAAATGGCAAGAAACAAAAAAGTAGATGCAATACTTATTAAAGGAGAAAGAAAGGAAAGTGAATGTTCAAATTCTTCTCTCATAAAAAAGCTCTGCACCGCAATTAGAAGTACCATTACAGCGGCTGGTTTAAAGTACTTGAAAAAATTGTAGCGGAACATAAACAAAATAATTGCATAAACGGCCAGGCCTTCAATTCCTGAGAAAAAAATGAAAGGAATAAAATGATGCATTCGGACGTCCCCACACCCTTTATGTATACTTAACTCTGTGTTTATTCGTTCATAACAGCTTCTTCTGCCTTATTTCGATTCAATCCATACTGATCAACACTTTTCTTGGTGATAAGTAAAATACCAGAAGCATCACGGTAATCTAATTTGTCTAGCTTGCATAAACGTGAGATCTGTCTCCTAGTCACCTGTAATAATTCAGCAGCTTCAGTAGCTGTTACTACTTTTTGCAGTAGTGGGTCTAGGTACTTCAACCCCGTAACTCCTCCCTATACTTTAGGTCTCAATCGGGACCATATAACCATAAATTAACACGTCTCAATTGGGACGTCAATTCTTTATTTTAATTTACCTGTTAATGATGATTATACGTGTATCATAAGTGCTAGATTGAGCGTGAAAGGTCGGTTCATGCCGGTTGTCCGGCTTATAAAGCCTTCAAGCTGCGCTTCCGAATGGGGGCAGCGCTTGAAGGCTTTTTGCTATAGATGTAAAATATGTTTTAGCGCAGCGTAAAATCAAAAGGAGCGGTCACCTAGATGACCAACTCCTATCATTAAAGTTACCATTGAATTATTCGAAATGTTCAACCAAGTTGTTTAAAGGAACTTCCTGCTCATTTTCCGGCTGATCAAGGGGGTAAATTCTAGCCGTTTCATTTGCTTCATCCACATGTTGAATATAGATTGGAACTCCTTCATGAGATACGTTTGCCATAACAGATGAAGCAGCAATCTCTGTCGCACGTTGTTTGTTCATGTCATATAAACCTCCTTTTTGGTTTGCGGTTATAATGTTTTCTCAAAATGGAATAATTATTCTTGGTTTCAACAAATTGATGATAGAGTAGGGTTGTGATTAATTTGAGGATTATGCTCGGTATGGTCTGGTGTATCGTTTTGTTCATCTTTACGTGCACGGTTAGCTTAACTATGTTAGTCAACTATCATTTTATCCATTTTATATTTACGAATCATCCGGATTGGCGGGATTTACTGGTTGTAAACGACATTAACTTGCACTATAAGAAATATGTAATTTCGAAAATAGGGCATTTTACCGGTTTTTTCATATTGTCTTTGATCTTCTCTAACTTTGGCCGAAATAAACAAGGGATCGTGATTTCAATTGGATATGCCGTATTAACTGAAATATTGCAATTGTTTTTTCATCGAGATGGCAGGATTGTCGACATGATGATAGACTCTGCTGGTATTCTTTTTGCTTATTGGTTATGCAGGAAATATATCAGATGATTATTACATGAGCGCTCAATGGGGGCTCATTTATTTTATTTGCGCTTAACAAAAAAAAGCCGCAGCTATACGCAGCTTCTTCGTGAACCTAAGCTTTCCTTTATATCTCTAGTACAGAGGGCTTCTAGAAGGAACATTTTCTCTAACGTTTACTTTAACAGCTCTTCAGGTGTCGGCTCTTGATGAACATAAAACCAGCTTGCCGTGGATACGACTAAGACAGCAGCAGCAGCCAGAAATGTGGCAAGTAGCGAAAATGTACGTTTCTTCATGGATTCGGTCACCTCCTTCCTGGGAATTGTCTAATCAATGTAATCGATTGCGCAAGGAAGGTTGACGCCAAGACCGAGGAACCGATTAGGAAATTGGAGCACACGATAAGTATGGACAGACATTTGAGTAAGGGATAGTAGCGCTCCTGGATTCTGGTTTGCTGGTCGATTCGTGATGGGGAGAAGAGACTTACCAAAAGAAGAGAGGTGACATTCATCCAGAATATATAAGAATCATTCAGGAACGACATAAATGACAGCACTGTAATGAGGGTTGTTGATACAATCACGCAAAGTGTTCCTGACTTTAAATGAACACCGCCAGATACTTGGCGAAGCGCGGCAAATGCGGTTAGGACGATTGCAGTCTCGGGTATTCGGTTGGTGACTATGGCCAAGATAAGTGAAATGATAATAATGAATAGTGCGTTTAAGAAGAAAGAAATAGAGTACCGCAGCACGTTGACGCTAGCGGGGTGATCAGGAACGACCAGTTTGATGCGAACTGCAATAAGCTGAGCCAGGCGATTTATCATCTGAAGGGTTCCCGCTCCTTTCGGATCGAGTAGTAGAGGAAGATCACTAATAATACGATAAGCAAGATGCAATTCAGATAGAAGTCCCTAAAATACAGCATGCTGCCGACAGAAATGAAGAACACGATAATGAGGCTGATGATGAACGGCTTTTCCCATTTATAGCGTTGCTGTTTCTCGAACTCAAATGTAAACCCATAACCAAGCTTGAAGACTTTATAGCCAATGTAGGTCCCGGTAATTCCAGTAATCGTTTGAAGGAGGTAGCCTTTGTAGGTAACCGTCTGAACCTCATGGATGGACAGAAATCCAAATGAAGCCAATACAATAATAGATTGCAGAAGAGCAAAGGAAATATACCCGAGAGCAGAAATGATCATCGACCAAATGATTGGAATTCGAGCTATGGTCGTTAAGAACAGCATGATTGTCACTAACGAGATAATTGGTGAAATATACGAAAGTGAAAATTCTTCGCGTGTAATAAAGCTTTGTAAATTAACAAGCTCAATCATAAGCAAGGCATGCCAGAAAAAACGTTTCAGGTCATATCTGAACGTGTAGAGAATTAAAGCATAGACAGCAAACCCTTCAATCGTTGAGAAAATCATGTAGCCTAAAAAATCAAGCACGTCCAACATTCCTTTCCGCAGTGGGTATAAATCGTGATATTTCTAAGGATGTTCTCCACTTCATAAGGAACTTTGCCTGCACGCAGTGTGGGCTCAAGAAAGAATAGGTCCACTCGAATTAGATAGGAATAATGTAATCCTTTCTATTGTTGCAGTTATTGTTAATATACGGTAATACGGTAGGTTATTCAAGTAAAAAAGTGACTCTTCCGAGCCATATATATAATCGCTTGAACATAGGTTTGAAAGTTTATGTTGTGTACTAAAAAAGAAATATGATACATTATTAAACGAATAAGACGTCATACATATCGAATGAGTCGTTTTTATTATGGATATAGAGACGTCAAAGGAGTGGTTTTCATTACATTATCAGCAAGACAACGTGAAATATTGAAATTAGTGAAAACACATGCTCCAATTACAGGCGATCAGTTAGCTGAAATGATGGGGATTGGTAAGCCTACGCTGCGAGCTGATCTATCATTGCTCGTTATGCTGGGACTGCTCGAGGCAAAGCCGAAGGTCGGTTATTTTCCGGGTGGGGCGGCAGGCGGCAGGGAGCTGGCATTGAAGCGCTGGGAAGGTGTAAAGGTTAAAGATGTACAGGGCATGCCGGTCAATGTACCCGAGACGATCTCTGTGCATGATGCGGTCATCTCGCTATTCATGGGCAACGCGGAGGCGCTCACGGTCGTCGATGATAACCAGCATCTCGTTGGCGTTGTGACGCCAAAAGACCTGCTTAAGGTGACGCTCGGCAATTCGAATGCAGCAGCAATTCCTGTCAGCATGGCCATGAATCGACTGCCAGCCATTGCAGCTGTCCGCCCGGAGCAACCGCTATTGGAAGCGATTAATAAGATGCTTGTTCAAGAATTGGATGGTTTACCTGTCGTATCCGGCAAAGATACGCCGCGAGCCCAGGTAATCGGTTGGATCAGTAAAACAAATATCCTCCGCTGGATGACGGAATAAAAGAACTAAGGAGGATGTACAACTTGGAGGAGCTGAAGATACAGCCGCATTATATTTACATTTGTTCCGATGCGGTCGGGGAAACGGCTGAAGCGGTAGCTAAAGCCGCTATGCGTCAGTTTGATTTTGAGCAGGTAAAGCTTAAACGGTTCAGCTACTTGAAGACGGAGGATGAGGTCGTTCAAATCGTAGACGAAGCGGTTGAGAACGGCGGATTTATCGCGTTTACGCTTGTCCAGCCAGAGCTTAGGGAAACGATGAAGGAAGAAGCTTTGCGTAAAGGCGTTCGAGCGGTCGATGTGCTCGGCCCGATGCTGCAAGCATTTATTGATACCTTCAACGACTCTCCCAAACGAACGCCAGGACTGCTGCATACGCTTGATGAGGATTATTTTCACCGCATAGAGGCTGTTGAATTTGCCGTGAAATATGATGACGGTAAGGATACTCGAGGCTTAGCGCTGGCACAGGTCGTATTAGTAGGGGTTTCGCGTACGTCGAAAACACCGCTTAGCATCTATCTCGCTCATAAGGGTATACGCGTAGCCAACTTGCCGCTTATGCCTGAGGTTAAAATACCCGCAGAGCTGCAAAGCGGTGAAGGCGGCGGAAAACAACTGATTGTTGGTCTGACGATGAAACAGGAACAGCTTGCAAGCATTAGAACGGAACGATTGAAAGCCATGGGACTGCCTTTCTCTGCGCAATATGCGTCTGAGGAGCGCATTGAAGCGGAGTTTCTATATGCAGATACAATTATGAAGTCGCTTCGCTGTCCGGTTATTGATGTTACCGAGAAAGCAATTGAGGAAACAGCAGGGATTATTATGCAGTGGCTGCATGAGCTCTAGTACATGCGCAAGATGCACAGAATATAGATAAGGTTTCTGAAGGGAGTTCATGCTTAATGGAACGCGAATTAGCGTTAGAGATTGTAAGGGTAACGGAGCTTGCGGCTTTGGCTGCCGCGCCGTGGATGGGACGAGGGGATAAGCACCATGCAGATGAGGCGGCGACGAATGCCATGCGGGGAATGCTGGATTCAGTTTCGGTACGCGGAACGGTTGTTATAGGTGAAGGTGAGATGGACGAGGCTCCGATGCTTTATATCGGTGAAGAGGTAGGAAGCATGCAAGGGCCGGAGGTCGATGTTGCGGTTGACCCGCTCGAAGGAACGGAGCTTGTGGCCAGAGGGTTGAATAATGCACTCGCTGTTATTGCTGTGGCGCCGAAAGGACATCTCCTGCATGCTCCGGATATGTACATGGAGAAGCTCGCTGTAGGGCCTTCTTTAGTTGGAAAGCTCAGCTTATATGATCCTATTCGTACGACGGTAGAGAAAGCAGCTCTTGCGCTGAACAAACAGGTTTCGGATCTGACAGTCATGGTGCTTGAACGTGAGCGTCATCAATCGCTTATTGCTTCCCTGCGAGAGGTAGGCGTACGGATTAAGCTTTTGTCGGATGGCGACGTAGCGGGTGCTATTGCACCGGCATTTGCCGAGACAGGCATTGATTTGTACGTTGGATCAGGCGGTGCGCCCGAGGGCGTACTTGCGGCGGCGGCGCTCAAATGCCTTGGAGGCGAGATTCAGGGCAGGCTCATGCCGGAGAACGAGGAGCAGAGCGAGCGCTGTATCAGCATGGGACTGTCCGATCCGCGCAAGCTGCTGCAAATGGATGATATGATTGGAACGGGAGATGTCATATTCGCCGCAACGGGCGTGACGCCAGGCGAATTCCTCGGCGGTGTTCGCATGCTTCCGGATCAGCGGGCGGAGACCCATTCCATCGTCATGCGGGCCAAAACACGTACCATTCGCTACATCAAAACATTGCATTATTTACCGAATAAACCTATTCTCGGCGACCTCAAGCATTAAAGGGGCTGCCGCTAATGTTGACTAATAGGTAAAAAAGCACAAGGGCAGCAGATGTTATTATCCGCAGCCCTTGTGCTTTTTTGTTTGCTGTCGACAAGGACAGGTATCCTTATTGTTTCCTAAACAGCAGGTCGAGGTAAAAGCTGATGAAATGGCCTTTAATCTGTTCTGTCGTTAAATGTTCACTTTCATGCAGAAAAAGAAATGATTCCGGACTTATTGACGAAGCAATATTGTAGGCCGCAAATTTCGTATTTACTGAAACCATCGCATCTGTGCTAATCGCTTCATCTAGAAGCCGTATGATGACGCCTGTCACATACATGAACGGCTCGGAACGATAAATCTTATCATGGTCAGCCGGACAGAGGCTGCTCGGTTTCATAGCATTCAGCCAGTGAACTTTGCCGGCAATATAATCAATCCATGTAGAGAGAAAGGTCTCGAATCTTTCCCGGACAGGACGTTCTGCCGCTTCGGTTAAATAATGATCATTCCCATCTGCGAATTGTACGAAGCTATCCATAAGAAGTTCAATGCAAAGCTCTGCCTTGCAGGAATATCGGCGATAGAGCGTTCCTTGTCCGATTCCGGCAGTCTTCGCGATCTGGTGCATGCTAACGTTCTCAACACCCTGTGTATGGAATAATTGATTGGCTGTTTGCAGGATAAGCTCACGGTGCTTAGCGGCATCCTTACGTTCAATACGCTCCAGCATGGATACATGCCTCCTAAAAATTTTAGAGTGGCTCTGCCAGAAATAATTTTTCCTTTCATTGACAATGAAGTGGCAGTTCGGTAAGATTATGACAAACGGACAATTGTCCATTTAGAATAAGAGCCAGTGATTCCAAAGAGATGCTCCGAATGTCTTCATTGTACCCTCGTCACGATTACGGGTCAATGTCGCTCCTAGAGAGAGCTGCAGGAATATGCGTGGCCTAATAGGGTAGGAGGATCTGATATGTCTGTAAAAGCAACAACTGCTGCAAGCACGGAAGTGCCATTCTCGATTAAGAAGATTTTGGCGCCGCTTGCTGCAATTATCGTCGGTATTTTCATGGTTGTACTGGATGGAACAGCTGTGAACGTAGCGATTCCAGGATTAGTGGGAGAGTTCCATTCCTCGTATCAAGTCGTAACATGGACGGTCACAGGTTATGCCCTTGCGCAAGCCGCTGTTATTCCACTGGCAGGCTGGTTGTCTGATCGTTTCGGGGCCAAACAGGTTTTTATTATTTCCGTTATTTTATTCACAGTGGGATCGCTTCTGTGTGCACTTTCTACATCCGTTGAAATGCTCATTATCTTCCGTATTCTTCAAGGGCTTGGCGGAGGTATGGTCATGCCAATCGCGATGGCCTTTACGTATCGTCTGAGCCCCCCTGAGAAGGTTGGCGCGGTGATGGGGATGATGGGAATTCCGATTCTTCTGGCCCCTGCGCTTGGACCGGTGCTCGCTGGCTGGCTGGTTGATTTTGCAAGCTGGAAATGGTTATTCCTCATTAACATTCCAATTGGTATCGCAGGTACGATTCTAGGGATCCGCACCTTACCGAGAATAGAGCGCCAAGCTGTAGCTGCACTTGATAAACTTGGCTTCATCTTGGCTCCGATCGCTTTCGCTGGGCTATCCTACGGCGTAAGCCAAGGGGCGGTTAGCTGGACCGCGACGAAAACGATTGTCGGTATTGCAGTCGGAGCCGCAGCGCTCATCTTGTTTATTATTGCAGAACTATCACGCAAGGAGCCTCTGTTGGAGCTGCGCGTATTCCGTTCCGGGGATTTCTCTCGCGGCATTATTGTGCAGTGGATTTCACAAATCGCATTGTTTGGCACGATGTTCCTAGTTCCGCTTTTCCTTCAGCAAGCTAAAGAATACAGCGCCTTTGATACGGGTCTAATCATGCTGCCGCAAGCCATCGCAGCTGGTTTGTTTATGCCCATAGGCGGTAAGCTCTATGATAAAATCGGCGCCCGTCCGCTCGTGCTGCTCGGTATGCTGCTAGTAACAGCAGCGGCGTTCATACTCTCTACAATCGATGCGAGCTCTGGTTTAGTGATGATTATGTTCCCGCTCGCTCTGCTTGGAGCCGGTATGGGGCTTTCGATGATGCCTTTGAACACACATTTGATGCAGTCCGCTCCGAGAGATCTCGTCAGCCGTGTAACATCATTGACTAATGCGGCACAGCAGGTCATGACTTCTTTTGCCGTAGCTGGCCTATCAACGATTCTCGCCCAACGAATTACAGTATATAACCCTGCAGCTGAGAAGCCGACATTGGCAATTTGGTCATTGTCCTTCGGTGATACCTTTCTTGTTCTTACGTTTATCGCGGTGTTCGGCGCCGTTCTCGGCCTGATGCTTCGTAAACCGACGGCTCAACCTGCCGAAGAAGGCAGCAAACAGCCTGAAATGATGATGCATATCGGTTAATCGCTGTACACCAAAAACGCTATCTATTCACCTGTTATCTGGTGAATGAATAGCGTTTTTTTAAATCAGAAGTATAATGTTCTAAGGGAAGAAACTTGCTTCCTGCCAAAGGACGGCGTCAGCCTTTCTTCTTGTTTTACAAAATGTTCCAATTGAGCTCGGCTGACATCGTCTCAAGAAGATGAACACCTGCCGTGCTGTTGCCTTTCCTGCCTAATGCAGGACCTACAACGCCGATGCCGAATTGTCCCGGGACAATGGCCATAATACCGCCAGAAACGCCGCTCTTCGCTGGAATTCCGGCTCGTATGGCAAATTCCCCGGAAGCGTTATACATGCCGCACATGACCATGAAGGTTTTGGCGATTTGAACATAGCGGCGGGGAATGAGCGCACGTCCAGTAATCGGATCGGTTCCATCGAAAGCGAGTACAAGCGCCATACGGGACAGCTGTTCTACATTGATTTCTATGGCGCAGTGTTTAAAATAAACTCGTAATACATCCTCGACATCGATTTCGTCTCCAAGCACCTTATTATCCTTTAGAAAATAAGCAAGCGAACGATTGCGGTGGGCAGTCGCTGACTCCGAACGGAATACAGAATCATTAATAGATAGTGGTGCGCCCCCTGCGATCTCTTGAAAAAAACGGAGGATGCGCTCTGTCTTCTGGTCGGGAGAATCGCCATGGATGAGTGAGCTTATTGCAATTGCCCCAGCATTAATGAGGGGATTAAAAGGCTTGCCCGGTTCAACGAGCTCAAGCTTCAGCATCGAATTAAAATCATCGCCTGTAGGCTCCATGCCGACCTTGGCGAATACGCCATCCTCGCCATTATCGATTAACGCCAGCATGAGGGTAAATACTTTCGATATGCTCTGCATGGTGAACATGAGGCCGCAATCGCCTGCAGAAACCATTTCGCCTGACTGACCTGTAATGAGGATACCCAGTGCATCCTTGGGGGCTTTGGCGAGCTCAGGAATATATGCGGCTACTTGTCCGTCACGAGCATGTGCACGGCTTGTCTCAACCCAAGCGGGCAGTTTATTGCGAAGCTGTTCGATCATCGTTGTCACCTTCCGCATAAAGTACTGTATGGATCTAGTGTACGGCTCAGTTAACGCTAGCAGCAATAGCTAAAATATAATCTATTCCTAGGTAGACGAATCGTGTACAATAATGAGGATATTCCCAAAATCAACCATCCATATTCATGGTGGATATAATCATAAACGTTCAGGAGGCACTATGGTTAAAGTACTCGCATTCTTGTTGCTTTGGCGGTTATTGGGCAATCCTTTTCTTGCCATTATCGTATTGCTCGTCGTGTTCTATCTATTAGATCGACGATTTGTTGGGCTTACGCCCAGTATTGTAAAACCGATTCGCCGCTTTGGCCTCATTAGACGACTTAGGCAGCAGGTGCATATGAATCCGAATGACATTCCTGCCAAACATGAGCTCGCTCGTCTGCTGATCGAGCGCAAACGTTACAAGGAAGCGAAAGAATGGCTGATGCCGCTGCAGGATGCACTCGAGCATTCTGCTGAGTTCTGGGATGATTTAGGCACCTGTCTCGCCAACTTAGGAGAAACGGAGGCAGCACAGGCCGCTATTCTTAATGCGCTGTCGATTAATCCAAAAGTCAAATATGGCAATCCTTATCTCCGGCTTGCTTCCTTGCATGCCAAGTCTAATCCGGAAGCAGCTATCGCCCATTTGCAATCCTTTCGCGCGATCCAATCCTCCTCATGTGAGGCTTACTATCGGTTGGCGAAGCTATACGCCCAGCTCGGCCGTCGTGAGGATGCTAAGCAGGCGCTTACGGAATGCAGCCATATTTATCGTTCGCTGCCCCGCTACAAAAAGAGGCAGGAGAGGAAATGGGCCATGCTCGCATTTTTCAGCCGCATACAATCCTAATCATCGCCGCCTTCATGCAAGGCGGTTTTTTAGTTCCTACCATTCAATCATTGTCCTCCCTGCTAAAATCATTCATAATTGTAGTAGTTTTTATAGAGCAAATATTCAACAAGAATATAGTAGCGGGGAGTCAAATGGGATGCGTCGTAACGTCTGGCTGTTAGCGATTATATTAATAGCTGTTTTATTAGGTGTTAATAATACGGTCTATTATTTTACAACTAAAAGCTCGCTGGAAGACAGCCTTCAACATGAACTGGAATCGGTTGCAAAGCAAATTGCAATCTCTATTGAAACATCAAGAAACGGGTCGGAGAAATACCAGGATCAAATCGGCCGTGAGCTTCGAGCAGCCTCCATTGCGGCGCAGTATGCGCTAAATCCAGATATCGAGAAGGTAACCAATGCACAGCTGGTTGAGCTTAAAAATAAACTGGATCTATATGATCTAACACTGCTTAAACGCACGAAAGACAATATTGTGCTGTATCGGTCATCGGATAGTAAGCAGCTTAATTATCCGACAGATTCATGGGATCCCTGGTATAAAGCGTTCAATCAGCTTTTTGATCAGAAGAAAGTAAGCGTCAAGTGGGGCCAATCGTTAACGAATTTTTGGACGGGGCCGTTTGAATTCTCAACTGTCCAAACCAAGGTAATCAACAAATGGGGCTACTATTATGATGGTACGACCAACTATATTCTCGATCCTTATATTAGCTATGATGGCCGGCAGCGTGATTATGATAATGTGACCGGCGTTAATCATCTCATTACTCAGACGCTTAACGAGAACGACACGGTGCTTGAAATTGGCGTATTGAATCCGAAAACCTTTGCTTTAGGTCCGAGGACTACAATAAATAAAAATGGCGAAGAAGTTACCCATATGACTCAGAATCCCATTTTGAACGGGTCGAATAAATATGAGCACAAGGAAGATAATAGTAATGTTAAATTGGCCAATGATACCAACAAGTATGTATGGCTGAATGCAACGATAAACGGCAAGCATGTCCTGAAGCTCTATATTCCAGTGAACATCAATGGAGTAGCAAGTATGTTAGATGAGAATGGGGATGTGATTAACCGTTACGTCCTTACCCTTACAGCCGATTATCAGACCATTCAGGATAAGCTGGATAAGCAATTTATCAATATCGGAGTTATTGTTGTTATTGTAACTGCGCTAAGCTTTCTATTCATTTACTGGACGGTTATGGGCTATCGGAAATCTCAAGATAAGCTCGTTCGTAAAGCGCAGGAGACGTACGTGGAAGAAATCAATCAGCTGTTTCACTCGATAAGGGCACAGCGGCATGATTTTATGAACCATGTACAAACGATTCATTCGCTTGCAGAGCTTAATAAAGTGGATGAGCTCAAGGCCTACAGCTCCGAATTAACGGGTGAAATCCGTCAGATGAATGATATTATCAACATCGGCAACCCAGCCATTGCTGCACTCATCCGGGCCAAAATTTCACAAGCTGAATTACTGAAGGTTCGTTTTGAAACCAGTATTAACGACATGAACAAGATGGAGCTTGGCGTGAAGTCACTCGATATGACGCGAATTTTTGGCAATCTGATCGATAATGCTTATGATGAAGTCATGAATTATCCAGAGGAAGAACGTATCGTGCGCCTTGTGATTGGACAAAAACCAGGGTACCTTGAATTCGCTATAAGTAATACATGCCTACATGCGGAAGCATTGGCAGGAAAGCCCCTCTTTGAACCAGGTTACTCGTCCAAGGACAAAACGCATTCCGGGCTTGGCCTGTCCATTGTCAAATCGATCGTTGATCAATATAAAGGGATGATTCGAATCGCGTTGAATGAGCCGGGCATCATAACGTTTATTGTGAAAATACCGGATTGATCGAAGGAATGAAGCGATTTAAAGAAGGTTCTTTGTTCGAACATGATGTTCGTACGGGGAGCTTTTTTTTGCGATCGGATCGTAAAGGGCGGCCCATCCTGCTCAAAACCTTTATTTATTCGAGTAGGTGTCTAATACTCGGCGAAACCGTTTGCGCTTGTGGTATAATAGATGGAATGCATAATGATGAACGGAGGACGACGGATGAGCACATTTTTTCAACTGGATGAGCAACGTCTGCGCGGATTAGAGACTATGCTTGCTGGAAGCATGCCTCTATCCACAATTGAGCGGGGCTGGGATTACTATCGCCGTGAAAAGGTGCTCTCTGTTCAAGTGATGGATGGAACGGCGATCTATGGAACAGTGCGTGGAACTGAAATCTATGCCGTAACGTTGGACACCGATGATTTTGGATTTAGTACATGTACATGTTCGTATAACGGGCACTGTAAACATATGGCTGCTGTTTTTTATTCTTATAATGCTTATGCAGGCAAAAGCCCGGATGAGGTTCATAACCGGCTGCTCTATGGCGCCGAATTAGTTCAGGTCGAGCCGGCTTCAGAGGGCGATCAGAATCAGGAGGGAACAGCCGACTCCTCCGAGCATTGGCTGGAAGAAATGGAGCGGCTGCATGGTGATGTGTGGCGGCAATGCCGTCATTCTCTCCATCCTCTGCAAGCTGTGCTTTCGGCGTTAAAAGGCTTATCTAAATCATGGGATGAGGGATTGCGCCGGCTTCATTGGATGCATGCCATTCTATTCGTTATTGACCAGTCGGAGAGAGCGTACTCAGCGACCGACAGCTACAGCCGTTATTATTATGAAATGGCATTCGCGCGCATGACGGAGCCATGGCTGAATCATTATCATGAACTTGCCGCCGAGATTGATCCGGAGAAGCTGTCTGAGGCGGAGCTTGCGGCAGTCGATAACCTCGTGAAGATTTTCCATGAACGGGACATGGACCGGGAACAGCAGCTTCATCGCTGGGAAACGCTGTATTTCTCCTTATGGGCAAGGCTTGTAGAACATAAGATGTGGAGAGAAAAGGAAGAGACTTGGCTGAGGAGAAAGCTGAGGGCGGGCAGCCAAAGCGGGCATCCTCATTTCTTCTTTCCGATGGCGCTGGCTTACCTTGCTTTCGCAGAGAACCGGGATGAAGAGGCAATCGAGCTGCTGAGCAAAACCGTATTTAATCGGACGGCGCTGCTGGCTAGCGATTGTGCGCTGCAGCGGCTGGAGGAGCATGATTGGAATAAGCTTGAAGGCTGGATTTCCTATTTATATTCGGGGCTGACGATTGAGCGAAAATCACGTGCCTTTGGCCCTTTTCTAACGATGTGCCGGTTAGCTGATGTGCAGCAGCCGGATAATCCGGCGTGGCAGAAGTACTTGATCTCGTTTCTTCCGTTTTCATACTCTGCCTTGACGGAGCATTGGCTGGAACGGCGAAAATATGAGCAATGGGCTGATTTGCAGCTTCTGCTTGGCATAGAACCAGACGAGATGGATATTCAAGTGGTGCGCGAAATTGCGAAGGATGCACCGCGGATCCTATATCCGCTCTATCACCAAGCGATCGAAGGATCGATACGGATGCGTAATCGACAAGGCTACAAGCAGGCCGTAAAGCTTATGAAGAAGCTGGAACGGCTGTACAAGGCTGAGAAGCAAGCTGACAAATGGAGCCGTTACGTGGATGGTATTGTAAGCAAGCATCAACGTCTGCGTGCGCTGCAGGAAGAGCTATGGAGGGGAAAAATCATCACATGAGAGGCTACACAGGTGCTGAAACGATTACGATAGACGGCTATTGGAAAGATGGAGAAGGCATTGTGCTTGCCGTTCATCATGCTGCCGGTTTAACGCTTCGGCTGCGCCAGCTGTTGTTCGCGTGGCATAAGGCCTCCTGGTATGGTTCTGAGGTTGAGGAGCGAATTGACGAGCGGCAAAAGCTGACAGAGATGATTATTTCACCGCTTCAAGCGATGGATTATTTGGCTGCACCGGAGCCTGTTCGATTGCTCAAGACGGAGTGGACGGATCGAGTCACCATGCTGCGCGACTTGGCTAAGCTGCTGCATCAGTCGCTTCAAAAGGGCTGGTATGCGCCCGATTGGTCACGGTGGACAGCGGAGAGCCGGGCGTGGAAGCTGGATATCCCAGTTACGGAGCTTGAGGCATGGGATGAGATCAGACGGATCGTTCCCGTGATTGAAGAGAATGGCGATCTCGGAGCTTTGCAGCTCTGGTTCAGTTTGATTATTGAGGAATTGATCGCTACGGATGAGAAGGTAGCGGCTGTTTGGCGCGAAGCAGTATCTGCCTTGGGTGAAAGTGCGCTCATTACGAAGGCAGCCGACGAGGAGGATTGGCTGGTTTCGATCGGGCTTAAGCAGGATAATATGCCTTTCCGCACGGCGCTTCAGCTGCTTGAGCCAAGCGGGGAAGAGGGCTGGCGGCTTCGTCCTGCTGTGCAGGATCGTGCAGAAGGCGGCCGTTGGATCACATTGGAACTGTCAGGTAAGAGTGATGCCCCAGACGATAATGAAACAGGCACACCTGAAGCTCCTCTTCGGTTTAAGCTCCATAAGGATGCGCCGGAAGAATGGATGCCGTTCTTCGAGGAGCGAATGCGTAAAGACGAACATAAATGGGCTTCTGCACTGCCTGATTGGGCCCAAGCCCCGGCAGGGCTCATAAAAATAAATGTTACGGACAGTGAAGCCTGGGACTTTCTGGAGCGAGGCAGTGTTAAGCTGCTTGCCGCTGGATCATCGGTACTGCTTCCAAGCTGGTGGGAAGCCGTACGCAGCCGCAAGCTGCGGTTGAAGGCGAAGGTCAAATCATCCGTTGGCTCGTCGGAGCAATCGATGTTCGGGCTCCAGCAGATCGTCGATTTTGATTGGAAGCTGGCCGTCGGCAATGTGGATATGAGTGAAGCGCAATTCATGCAGCTGGCTGAAGAGAACCGCCGTCTTATGCAAATCGGCGGCGAATGGGTGCATTTGGATCCGGATGACGTCGAGCGCTTGCGCAAATGGCTGAAGAAGAACGGCAGCAAGAACAGCTTAACGATGCGTGACGTTATGGAGATGCATCTTCGCGGGGGGACTGAGCTTGAACCGGAGCGTGAGGATGAGGGAGATACGCTGACTGCGGAGGTAGAGCTCAATGAGCATTTGACCGCATGGATCAGCAAGCTCAACGAATCCTCCGAGCTTCCTCTTGTTGAGAAGCCTGCCGCCTTTCAGGGCGAACTGCGCCATTATCAGCTGCAGGGCGTGTCCTGGCTCGCATTTCTGCGCCGGTTCGGACTTGGCGGCTGCTTAGCTGATGATATGGGTCTGGGCAAAACGATTCAATTTACGGCCTATCTCCAGCATGTTCTGGAAACAGGCGTTACAGGGCCTTCACTCTTAATCTGTCCCACTTCCGTCATCGGGAACTGGGAAAAGGAGCTGGAGCGGTTCGCACCGTCGCTGCGTGTGCTTGTTCATTATGGTCCGCGCCGGGCAAGAGGAGAAGAATTTGCCGCAGCTGCTGCTGAGGTTGATCTTGTTATTACGTCCTATGCGCTGGCCCCGCTCGATGAGGAAGAACTAACCGCAACGAAGTGGGACATCGTTTGTTTGGATGAAGCGCAAAATATTAAAAACTATTATACGAAGCAATCTGCCGCGATACGCGGATTTCCTGCGAATCACCGAATTGCACTTACGGGAACGCCGATGGAGAATCGGTTGACCGAGCTGTGGTCTCTGTACGATTTTACAAATCCGGGTTATCTGGGCAGCCTGAGCGAATTCCGGAAAGCAGTTGTCCTGCCGATTGAACGGGAACGCAGTGAAACGCTTATCGGAGAGCTTCAGCGTTGGGTCAAACCGTTTATGCTGCGCCGGGTGAAGAAGGATCCGGCGATTCAGCTTTCTCTGCCTGAGAAGAATGAGATGCGGACTTATCTGTCTCTCACTGTTGAACAGGGGACATTGTATGAGAATATGGTCTCTGATCTGCTCGGTAATTTGGAATCGGCAGGCGGCCTGCAGCGGCGGGGATTGATTCTCTCCGCACTGACTCGCCTCAAGCAGGTGTGTAACCATCCAAGCCTTCTGCTCAAGGAGGATATCGCAGCTAATCAATCGGCCTGGGATCCTGAACGGTCCAATAAGGTGCTTCGCGTGCTTGAGATGGTGGAAGAGATTGCGGCAGAAGGCGAACGCTGCTTGATTTTCACGCAGTATGTAGAGATGGGCATGACGCTGAAGCGGTTGATTGAGGAGCGGATTGGCATACCGACACCGTATCTATATGGCGGCGTCCCGAAGGCTGCTCGCGATGTCATGATTGAAGGCTTCCAAGATGAGAAGCAGCCTGGCTGTGCGTTTGTTCTATCACTGAAGGCAGGCGGAACAGGGCTTAATCTTACTGCGGCTAATCATGTTATCCATTTTGACCGCTGGTGGAATCCGGCAGTTGAGAATCAAGCGACAGACAGAGCATTCCGCATCGGTCAGACCCGGAATGTTCAAGTGCACAAATATGTGACGCTTGGCACACTGGAGGAGAAAATCGACGATATGATCACTCGCAAGCAGCTCTTGAATGATCAGGTCGTCAGCCAATCGGAGAACTGGATTACGGAAATGTCTACAGACGAGCTTCGCGAACTGTTTACGCTTCGTAAGCAGCGTTTGAAAGGGTAATGACTAAAAATGCGAGGTGCTACGATGGAGCGTAGAGCTAGAGAACCAGGCTCCCTAATCTCTTCGGAAGAAACAGAAGTCAACGCAGCAGAGCAAGTCCAAGAAACTCAGATCGGACCTGCAAACGCATCACCGCATTGGGGCGAATTCTACAAAGCGATCCGTGATGCCGTTGATAGTTTACGTTCAGAATAACAAGAGCTGTATGTTCAGTGTAGAAAACTGATCATACAGCTTTTTTCTTGAACGATCAGAACGTATAAAATTTCGTTATCCCAATTTAACCATAAAGAACAACTAGCGTAAGGGGTTTAGCAGCTCTTGCCTTCGTTATTTGGCTTCATTGGCTTTGTGCCGCTGTCATTTGCCAATTTATCACCAAATTGATCTAATCGGCTAGGGCTTGACGCTGGACCGTTATTCTTCGGTTTGCTGTTTCTTCCCGTCATGTTGTTGTCACCTCCACCTTCACATTAAGATGAGCGTCGGCTGACATTTTCATTCATTCGTTATCGTGGATGGCGATTCGATCTTTGGAGTTTTTTTCTTTATAATGGGAAAGGGACGGTTGCACTTTCGGAAGCTGAAGGAGAAGCCGGCTACATACTTGCAATAAGAAGGAGTTGTTAGAAGAAGATGAAGTACACGTATTTGGGACGCTCGGGCTTGAAGGTAAGCCGACTATGCCTGGGCACAATGAATTTTGGAGTCGATACAGACGAGCAGGAATCATTTCGTATTATGGATGCTGCGCTGGATGCCGGCATCAACTTCTTTGATACAGCGAACATATATGGCTGGGGCGAGAATGCAGGCCGCACCGAGGAAATCATTGGACGATGGTTTGCCCAAGGCGGCGGACGTCGCGAGAAGACGATTCTTGCTACGAAGTTTTATGGAGACATGTCCCATAAGGATGATGGTCCGAACAGCGAAGGCGGGTTGTCCGCTTACAAGCTAAGACGTCATCTGGAGGGCTCCCTGCGCCGTCTGCAAACAGACCATATCGAGCTTTACCAAATGCATCACGTGGATCGTAATGTGAGCTGGAGCGAGCTATGGGGCGGTTTTGAAACCGCTGTCCAGCAGGGTAAAATCGGATATGTGGGCGCAAGCAACTTTGCTGGCTGGGATCTTGCGGTTGCGCAGGGCGAAGCTAAAGCTCGCGGCTTCCTTGGACTTGTATCCGAGCAGCATAAATACAATTTGCTTTGCCGCTTGCCGGAGCTTGAAGTGCTCCCTGCAGCGCAAGGTCTTGGAATCGGTGTCATTCCATGGAGCCCGCTGGATGGCGGCTTGCTTGCCGGTAACGCACTTCGGGGCGGGGCGGGCAAACGGAGCGGCGATACGAAACGTGTGGAGCAGCACCGTTCCCAGCTTGAAGCATTCAAGGAACTAAGCGATGAGCTTGGCGAACGTGAGGATATCATCGCTCTTGCATGGCTGCTTGCTAATCCTGCGGTTACTGCACCGATTATTGGCGTTCGTACCCTGGAGCAATTTGAGCGCTCCCTTCGTGCCGTTGAACTGGAGCTGGATGAGAGAACGATGAAGCGTTTGGATGAAATCTTCCCTGGACCAGGCGGGGATGCACCTCGTGCTTACGCTTGGTAAGGAATGAGAATTAGCAATTATACCCTTGATTATATCTAAAATGAATGGCGGTACGATGCTGGACTATTCCAACACCGTACCGCCATTTGGCTTTTAATACATTTAATTCGACTCCGCATGTGACTAAGCTTACTCGCTCTCCGACAGCTCATCAAGTGTCATGCCGAAGCTGGGTGCCATATTCGTCAGAAACCAGTCGATCTCGGGCATCGCGAGCTTGGCAAGCGCCTGCTCGGTTTGGCCTTTGGCGACGGCAAATTCACGATTGCCCGAGGAGAGCTCGGACAAGCATTTGAGATAAGCGTCAAGCAGGTCTGCTGCTTTAACCATTCGGAGCAGCTCGGCATCCTCATCTCCCGCATTCGCATCATGACCATGAATAAGCGGGGCGTAAGCCTCCTTAAGCTCCGGAGGCGCCATGTTGAGCAGCCTCTCCGCGGCCATAGCCTCGATCTCGCGGAAGCTCGCGAGCATCTTCGGGTTGTGGTGCTTCACCGGTGTTGGAATATCGCCGGTGAACACCTCGGTCACGTCGTGGAACAAGGCCATCGTCGTGGCACGATCCGCATTCAGCGACCGTCCGAACAGGCGGTTGCCGATTTCACAAAGCATGTGCGCGAGCAGGGCTACATGGTACGAGTGCTCGGCGACATTTTCACGTGTCGTGTTGCGCATGAGACTCCAGCGTTCAATATATCTCAGCCGGTAGAGGTACGCGATGAAATGGCTTTCCATATAAAGTATCTCCTTCAAAATTCTAATATCTGACGGGAAAACCTCCATCGTTTCGCAACATTAGGTCGGTATTCCGGCTAGTTTGTATATGTTATTATATAATTAATGTTACAATGCGACTATAGAGAGGAGCTAGTACTACTTTATGCAACATTTTGAACAAAGCGTTTATAACCTTATTGTGGAGACCTCCACTAACCTTCCAGGTGACGTGCGGAAAGTAATCCAAGCGGCTCAAGAAGCAGAGGATCGCGCAACTCGCGCGGGTCTATCACTATCAACAATTGCGACTAATATTGAGATGGCGGAGAATAATGTTTCGCCAATCTGTCAAGATACAGGAATGCCGACCTTCATCGTTCATACACCAGTCGGTGCAAACCAAATCATTATGAAGCAGCAGATTCGCAGCGCTATTGCCCGCGCTACGAAAGACGGCAAGCTTCGTACGAACTCGGTAGATTCACTGACCGGCGCAAATACGGGCGATAATCTGGGACCGGGAACGCCGGTGATCCATTTTGAACAATGGGAGAAAGAGGATGTTGATATCCGGCTCATTCTCAAAGGCGGCGGCTGTGAGAACAAAAATATTCAATACAGCTTGCCAGCTGAGATCGAAGGTCTGGGCAAAGCAGGCCGTGACCTCGATGGCATCCGCAAATGCGTCATGCATGCGATTTATCAAGCGCAAGGCCAAGGCTGCAGCGCTGGTTTTATCGGAGTTGGCATCGGCGGGGATCGTACCACTGGCTACGAGCTTGCTAAGCAGCAGCTGTTCCGCCATGTTGAAGATACGAATCCAATTGCTGAGCTTCAGCAGCTTGAAGAATACGTGATGGAGAATGCCAATAAGCTTGGCATTGGTACGATGGGCTTTGGCGGTGCAGTCACATTGCTTGGCTGTAAGGTTGGTGTCATGAATCGTCTGCCTGCCAGCTTCTTCGTCTCTGTTGCCTACAATTGCTGGGCTTACCGTCGTCAAGGCGTTCTGCTGCATGCAGCGTCTGGCGAAATCAAAGAATGGATCTACCCAAGCGGCTCTGATACGCCTATGAAGCTTGCGGCTGCAGATGCTGCTGCAGAAGCGGTAACGGAACAAGCAGAACGCCGTGAGGTTGTGCTGAATACACCGATTTCCGAGGAGCAGATTCGCAGCTTGAAGGTCGGGGATATCGTCATTATCAATGGCGAGATCCATACAGGCCGCGATGCGCTGCATCACCACTTGATGGAGCATGATGCACCGGTCGACTTGAACGGAGCCGTTATTTATCACTGCGGACCGGTTATGCTCAAGGATGAAGCCGGCTGGAAGGTTAAAGCCGCCGGGCCAACGACAAGTATCCGTGAGGAGCCTTATCAAGGCGATATTATTAAGAAATTTGGCATTCGCGCGGTTATCGGCAAAGGCGGTATGGGACCTAAAACATTAGCTGCGCTTCAAGAGCATGGCGGAGTTTACCTGAATGCGATTGGCGGTGCTGCGCAATATTATGCGGAATGCTTCAAGAACGTCAATGGCGTGGATTTCATGGAGTTCGGTATTCCGGAGGCCATGTGGCATTTGCAGACAGAAGGCTTCGCTGCGATCGTAACGATGGATTCGCACGGAAACAGCTTGCATGCCGAGGTAGAAAAGGACTCATTCGCTAAGCTCACTCAATTTAAGGAGCCTGTATTTAAATAAAGCATTCATTCTTCTATTAACGCTGGCTCCTGGCGCGGCACGGGTTTTAATAACGGCTCGTGTCAGCGCCAGCCCGAGAGCCAGCACCAACATAGACCGCAAATGAGGGATTCGTTACGCGCAGCTTCGGACTCGCTTTTAATCGAAGGTTTGAACAATGGATGTTTCTTATTATCCCTGGATCTCTTGTCCTGGGATTCTTTTTTTCTTCGCAGCTGCACCGGTTTGTGTCGGCTGTTCCTTATTTATTTGCTTATGTGACGCTGACGATGGCCATAGGCTGCGGTCTTAGCCAGCTTCGCACGGTGCTAACTCGGCCCGGAATAATGTTATGGACATTTGTGCTTGCACACATTATTTCACCGCTGATTGCTTATGGACTAGGTGCCTTATTATTCGGCGTTGATTCCCCCTATGTGGTGGGTCTTGTATTATTCACGATTATCCCTCTTGGCGTCTCCACCGTGTTATGGGTAGGGATGTCCTCGGGCAGTGTACCGCTCATGCTCGCCATGGTCATTATCGATTCGGTATTAAGCCCGTTTGTCGTTCCAGCAGGTATCCACCTGCTATTTCGGACTGCCGTCGAGACCGATACGATGCAGATGATGGGTGATTTGCTAATCCTGATCGTTGCGCCGACCGCCTTGGGCGTTATTCTCTTCGAGCTGACGAAAGGACGCATTCAGCCCATCGTGCAGCCGTTCGCGGCGCCTGTATCGAAACTCTGCTTCGTGGCAGTCGTTTCCTTGAATGCGGCTGCGATTGCCCCTTATACGGAGATGCTCAGAGGTGATCTGCTTCGGCTTATCCCGCTTGCCATCGTTATGGTTGGGTTATGCTATGCGATAGGGTACTTCGGAACGGCTCCATACCGGAATCGCGAAATTCAGATCACCGTCTCTTATGCAACGGGAATGCGTAATATATCGCTCGGTATCGTCCTGGCGCTTGGTTACTTCAGCCCTCTTGCTGCTGTCCCCGTTGTGCTGTCTATATTAATCCAGCAGCCGCTCGCTACACTCCACCATTTCGTTTTACAAAAGCTTAACAATCGAAGGGCTGGCGCGGACGCGCAGGGACAGGTACGATAAGGGACGATAGAATTCGTAGAGGTAGAGCGGCAAGAGTGAAGTATTCATAGTGGAGGTAGGCAGGCATGGTCAGTTTTCGCACACGGCTTACGTTAATCCTAATTACAATGATTGGGTTGTCGGTATTGGCAGCCGGTTTGTTTATGGGCAAGACCTTTAAGGATAACCATATGGAGGCGCTGCAGGAGAACATGGAGCGTGAGATGGGTATCATTTTGGATCAGATGGAGTGGCGGACTGGAGCGCCTGATACTCTCTATGGATACTATACTCAGAAGGCAGAGAAGCTGAAGAAGATTACAGATTCCCGGGTTACCTTTATACGCGGTGATGGCGTTGTGCTTGGAGATTCGGATCATGATCCGAAGACGATGGACAACCATCTCAAGCGGGAAGAGGTTATCCAGGCGAAGGAGAGCGGCGTCGGTCGTGCTGTCCGCCGAAGTGACACCATCAAAGAGAATTTGCTGTATGTGGCGAAGCTCGTCGATCCAGCCAATCCGAACTCCGATATTATCCGTCTGGCACTTAGCCTGAAGACTGTCGATAAGAGCATTCAGCGTATTTGGTTGATCCTCTTGGTTGGCCTGCTCATCTTATTCGTGGCGGCGGCGCTGATCAGCTACCGGGTTGCCAGTGGATTGACGAGGCCGCTTGAACAGATTACGCGAGTGTCCAAACGAATTAAGAACCTGGATTACCAGGCCCGGGTTACGGTAAAAAGCAGCGATGAAATCGGAGAGCTCGGGCTTGCCATTAATGCAATGGCAGACAGTCTGCAAATTCAGATGGCCCGCATCCATCAGAATGAGAGCCAGCTGGCGAGCGTCCTGGACAATATGATTAACGGTATTATTATGATTGATCAGACAGGCCGAATCGGTCTTATTAACCGCTACGCGGAAGAGCTGCTCGGCTTCTCGGCGCGTGAGCTGGTTGGCCGTCATTATGGGGAAGCGAAGCAGCAATATGAGCTGTCGCAAATCATTAAAGACGGGCTTGAGCGCAAGGAGCATCTGCGTGAAGAGATTACGTTTTATTTTCCAGAGGAGCGGCTGCTTGATCTGAACCTTGTTCCCATTATCGAGGATGGGGAAGTATTTGGCGGCATACTGCTCGTCCTGCAGGATGTCACGGCAATCCGCCGGCTCGAACGGATGCGCAGCGAGTTTGTGGCCAACGTCTCGCATGAACTGAAGACACCGGTAACGGCGGTAAAAGGCTTCGCGGAAACGCTGCTTGGCGGCGCGGTTAATGATCCGGAAACGGCACGCTCCTTCCTGCAAATCATTTTCGATGAGAGTGACCGTCTCAACCGGTTGATCGGCGATATTTTGGAGCTTTCGAAGATAGAATCGCGCCGCGTTCCGCTGCAATTCTCGCCGATTGAGCTCTCCACGTTCATTAATAAGACGATTGAATTGATGGGATCAGAAGCGCTGCGGAAGAATATTCGGATCTCCGTGAAGGTGGAGCCTGATATTTATGTAGAAGCGGATGAGGATCGGCTTCGTCAAATTATTATGAATCTGCTGGCAAATGGCATTAGCTACACGCCTGAGGGCGGTCAAGTTTCTATTCTTGCAGAACCGGTCAGCAGCAAGGGGATCGGGGACCGGATCAATTATGACCATATCCGAATTCACATTTCGGACACGGGTATCGGAATTCCGAAGAAGGATTTGCCGCGCATATTCGAGCGTTTCTACCGTGTGGATAAGGCCAGATCACGAAGCTCAGGCGGTACGGGGCTTGGTTTGTCAATCGTCAAACATCTGGTTGAACTGCATAGAGGATCCATCTCTGTGGAGAGCAAGGTCGGCAACGGCTCAACCTTCACGATTGAACTGCCTGTTATTCAGTAACAGCGAGATATCTGGAGTATACTAAGGTGGAAAAGGGTTTACCCTTATTCTATTGAATGATATGATAAGTTTGTAAAAGATCGTGAAAATCGTGCAAGCAGATCAAGCGCGGAAGCTGGGGGTCATCATGACACAAAAAGTGCTGGTTATCGAAGACGAACCGACACTGGCCAGGCTGCTCTCCTATAACCTGACACAAGAAGGGTACGACACGACAGTGATCGACCACGGTGCGGAGGGTTTACAAGTAGCATTGCAGCGTTCGTTTGACTTAATTATTCTGGACATTATGCTGCCAGGCATGAATGGATTTGAGATATTATCCAGACTGCGGCAGAGCGGCAACGTAACGCCAGTTGTCGTATTAACCGCCCGGAATGCGGAAGAAGAGGTCGTACAAGGACTGAAACGCGGAGCAGATGATTACATCACGAAGCCGTTTGGCGTTGCAGAGCTTCTCGCTCGGGTATCCGCCGTACTGCGCCGGACAAGCTCTGAAGAAGGCAAGATGACGGAATCGAATGATAAAGTGATCACAGCTGGAGATTTGTCCATCTATCCAGAGCGCTACGAGGTTATTCTAAACGGAGATTCAGTACCGCTGCGTCCGAAGGAATTCGAAGTGCTGCTGTACCTGGTTCAGCGCCCTGGAATGGTCATTACACGTGATGATCTAATGAATGTGGTATGGGGATTTGATTACATTGGCGGGCAGCGCACCGTGGACGTACATGTCAGCTCACTGCGTAAGAAGCTGGAGCTCGGCCAGCAATCGGTTCAGATCGAGTCGATCCGTGGAGTCGGCTACAAGCTCGTTATGCCAAAAAAGCTCGGAACATCGAAGTAATTGATGTTCTGAGCTTTTTTCTATTCCATTCTTATATATATTGTCGTAACATGCTGGCCCGTGGCATTACACCCGATTCATTTTCCGATAGGCGGACGGGCTTACTTTCATTATTTTAGTAAAGACTCGGCTTAAATAAAACCCATTGCTGAAACCGCATGCTTGGGCAATTTGCTCCAAGGGAAGAGAGGTTTCAATCAGTAGAAGTTGTGCTTTCTCCAAACGAATATGACTGAGGTAGCTGGAGGGCGTCATTCCCAAGCTCTTGCTGAATCTGCGGCTAAGCTGTACGGGGCTGATACCTAGTTCAGCTGCGAGCTTAAGCATGCTGATATCGCCATAGCCGTACTGATGAATATACAGTCTCGCCCGTTCGATTAGCGGATCTACTGGCGGTGACTCCTTATCGGCCGAAGCTGCTTCGGTATTCTGACAGATGTGCCAAATATCGTTGAGAGCATGATTCTGCCAATAATGCTTCAGGTCACCGGCAGTCTTGGCATGCAGCTTTAAGAACTTCATATTATCTGCCAGTCGTTCCAGATGCCGAATGTTCAGCTTATAGGCTGATGCGGCTAATTGAAGCTTGAAGGCTTGTTCTTCCTCGATTCTCTTGGCTAGCTCGGCCGAGACGGAGCCCAAGGAGAATCCAATGACATGAAAGGAGAGCGCGTTTATTACATTGCGATGAAAGTTAAGGCCTGGCGGACAGACGACCACATCTCCGATGTGGGCTGTGGCATCTACATCCCCTATTCGGTAGGAGAAGCTCCCGCCCTCCACGGCAAAGAGAGTCCAGCGATCATAGGTATCTACGGCGAGTTGAAACTGGGTTTTATGATTCCAAAAGATATGATGAGCAAGAATGGGATAAAGGCTGGTGCTTAGAAGTGTCATTTCTCTCTCGCCTCCAGCTGAAATAAAGTATATGGAATTATGATAGCGTAATGCATGTTAAATAACTATCCCCTCGTTTAAGATGAAATCAAATCTATCTGATGGAGGGGGAATCCGAATGAAGCTTGAACATGTACAATCCGATATTACCGTTATTGGCGGAGGACTGGCAGGTGTGTGCGCGGCCGTGGCCGCAGCACGCCTTGGACAGACGGTGTCATTCATTAACAACAGACCTGTACTTGGAGGCAATTCCAGCAGTGAGGTCCGGGTGTGGGTATGCGGAGCGACGGCGCATGGAACGCAGCGGTATGCCAGGGAAACCGGCATCATGGGAGAAATGTTCGTCGAGAATCAGTATCGGAATCCCGAAGGGAACCCTTATCTATGGGATCTTGTTGTACTGGAGACCGTTCGCGCGGAGAAAAACATCCAATTGTTCCTAAATACGGATGTGCATGAGGTGGATGCCGATGGACCGGAGGATGACCGTGTCATTGTTGCGGTCACTGGCTGGATGATGGGCTCGGAGAGGAAAATTCGTTTTCGAGAGCAACATGTTTATTGATTGCACCGGTGACGGACTCGTTGGATTTCTCGCAGGCGCCAAATACAGAATTGGCCGTGAAGCCAAGGATGAATATAACGAGGATTGGGCACCAGAGGCAGCCGATGACATTACACTTGGGAGCACGCTTCTCTTCTATACGAAGGAGGCCGACAAGCCGGTTAAATATATACCGCCAAGCTTTGCCAAGGACATCCTCCAAACGACGATTCCAATGAAGAGAGTCATCCAGAGCGGCGATTCCGGCTGTCACTATTGGTGGATAGAATGGGGCGGAGAATTGGATACGGTCCATGATAATGAACGAATACGCGACGAGCTGTGGTCGGTTATTTATGGCATATGGGATTATATTAAAAATTCAGGCAAGTTTGATGCCGATAAAATGACGCTGGAATGGGTAGGGGCGATTCCCGGCAAACGGGAATATCGTCGGTTTCTCGGTGATTACATGCTTAATCAGAACGATATTATCGCGCAGCAGCCTTTTGAAGACCGCATTGCTTTTGGGGGCTGGTCGATCGACCTTCATCCGCCGCAGGGCATGTACTCGGCGGAAAGCGGTTCGAAGCATTTGTACTCGGACGGTATCTATCATATTCCGTTTCGAAGTCTATACTCAAGCAACGTTCGCAATATGATGTTCGCGGGCCGTGATATTAGCGCAACCCATGTTGCATTCGGTACGACTAGGGTAATGGCGACCTGCGCCGTCATTGGGGAAGCTGCCGGCAGCGGTGCTGCTTTGGCTGTACAGAAGGGGATTTCGCCGCGCATGCTTCACCGAGATCATATGAATGAGCTGCAGCAGATTATGCTGCGGCAGGATGCATCTATTATCGGAATTGCAGGAGATGACCCGGATGATCTGGCGAAATCCGCACATATTACAGCATCCAGTACGCTTGAGAGAATCATGATTGAAAGCCAAGCATATACTCATCGGTTAGACAAGGATATCGGTATTTTGATACCGGTACACCCCGTACTTGAATCGGTCGAGCTGCTCTTGGACACGAAGCAGGCCACAACGGTTGAGGTGGAGCTGTGGCATACAGGCAAGGGAGAAAATTATGTACCTAAGCACATGATAATGACAGCTTCTACGCGAGGTATCCGCAGGTAATGAGCAGTGGGTCAAGCTAGACCTGCCTTGGCAGCCGGATTCAGCGAAAAATGCCTTTCTCATTGTGAAAGCCAATGAAGCGCTCACGCTGCACGGATCAGATGAGCCGTTAACTGGTGTGCTTTGTTTTGAGAAAGGGGCGAAGCCGGTCGTATCCACTCTGCTGGAGGATCATCAGCCTGAGCAGCCGGTCGCACAATGGAGCATGCGCAAATGGAATCGTCGGCCATTATGCGTGCGGGTTACGCCAAAGACGGAGGCATATGCAGCAAGCCATGTTACGGATGGCTACATCCGGCCATTTGCAGGTCCACATATGTGGGTATCCGGGAATATGGTCGCTGATGAGCCGGAGTGGATACAATTAGAGTGGGATAACGAGCAGGATATAGCTGAAATTCATCTAATCTTTAATGATGATGTGAATGAAGATTTAATCAATTTACACCATCATCGCACGGTTTTCGAGGCTATACCCGAGATTGTTCGCAGCTACCGGATTCAAGCCCTCATCGATCAGGAATGGGTGACGATTGCAGCTGAGCAGGATAACCATAAACGCAAAAGAGTGCATATACTCGGTAATAAGGTAATGTCAAAGCAAATTAAATTATGGATCGATAGCACGAACGGGGGTACGCGGGCGGAAGTTACTGAAATCAGAGTGTATGGTCTATAATCAGCCGCACAATGATAGTGCCCCCAAATTTAATCTCTGTAAAGAATAAGCGTTTTGAAAGGGGGAGGATATCATGACTGTGAGGCCGCTTAACGTTCTGATCGTCGATGATGAGATTCCTCTAAGGCAGGAGCTTCGAATTTTTCCTTGGGAGACATGCGATGCTGTATTAGTCGGCGAGGCCAGTAATGGAGCAGATGCTCTTGCCATGTGCGGGACCTGTGCACCTGACGTTGTCATAACCGATATTACGATGCCGATTATGGACGGAATCACGCTTATTAGGGAAATTAGGAAACGATATCCGGCTATTCAAATCATATTGCTGACCTGTCACAGCGATTTCCGTTATGTTCAAGAGGCGCTTCGGCTTGGGGCGCTTGAATATATATTGAAGGTGTCGATGGAAGACGAGGAGCTAAGGCAAGCCTTGGATAAAGTAAGAAAGGCGATAGTCAAGGAGCAAAATTCCCAGGATAATGAAAAATCCGAACGGCGGCTGCTCCAAGCTGCATTATTCGACAAGCTGCTTCATGGTCATAAGCTGAGCAGCTCCGATTGGCAGCCGATCCAGCTGGATCAGGGGGTATCCTACTTATTGGTAAGCTTAATACTCGATGCTCCGAATACGGCTTACCTTGCGGCGAAGCAGGGAATTCAGCACAAGTTGACTGAAATGGAGAGATCTCGATCCGAATTGGCTAACCTGGCTGTCTATCCGGGAGAAGGAGTATTTTGTCCTCATAGCGCTGCAGCATTCTTCGGAAACCGTAGTTCAAATGTTTGGCGGTATCATGCAAGCCTTCGTTGACTCCATGAAGGGGGAGGAACGGCTGTCTGATCCTTTCATCACCGCACATGCGATTGTCAGCGAGCCGTTCACGACCAAAGAAGAGCTTACGCTATCATTATTCGATGCGACGCAGTGGAAGGAAGCGCTATTCTATGATAGCATCACGGAAAGTCATGTGTTTATGGGCAGGCCGCAGCCTTTAATGGAGATGACCGATAAGCATGCTAAGGAAATGAACGAGATGTTAAGAAAGGCCAGCTGTTCCACAGCAAGCTTGATAGATTGCTTACAAGGGGATTTTGTTAATTGGTGCGTTACGCAGCGCATTCGGCCAAATCAGCTTAAGCAGCGTATGCTGAACTGGCAGGTAGATTGGCTGAAGGTGCAGGAGGGCTGCGACGAGCTCGACTGCTCCAGCATTACGCATTTGATGGGAGCGCAAACTTTATCTCAAATGGTTGCTTGTTTAAACCGTGATATAGCAGCATTGGAGAGTGGCAGAACGCACTCGCGAATCGAGATTCGCTCTGCGGTACAATGGATCAAAGATCATATGCAGCAGCCGATATCGCTTCCGATCCTTGCAGATCAGGTCGGCTTAAGTCCGCACTATGTCAGCCGCCTGTTCCGTGAAGAGAAGGGGTGCTCAGTCAATCAATATATTACCCGATTAAGGATGGAGAAAGCAGTCGATCTGCTTAAACAAACGAATAAAAAGGTTTACCAAATTGCGGAAGAGGTTGGAATCCCGAGCTATCGCTATTTTACCGTTACCTTTCGTAATTGGACGGGGGTATCTCCGACGGATTATAAAAGGCATATTTAACAAGGCATTTGAGACCGGACGCGGGGGAGCGGGTAACATGTCGAAGCTGTTCAATTGGTATGGCAGCCTTGGTCTTGCCGCCAAGCAGTTCATCTATTTATTCATCGTAACGCTGCTGTTGGTTTTGGTGCTGGCATGGCGGAATCTCCATGAGGCTGAGAGCCTGCTGAAAAATCAAGTGATTCGCGATGCTGAGCTGCTGGTAGGCCGTACCAATCAATATATTGATGCCAGTCTCGACAATGTTGAAAATATGCTACTGCTGCTCTCTACAAGGTCCGATTTGCTAAAGGAGGGAAATGAGGAAACGGTCTTCGATACGCTTCGTAAATTCGCCAATAATAACAATTCGATAGCCAAGACGTTATACATGATCCGCTCCGATGGTAAAGTATTCGCGAGCAATCAGGTGAATTATGAGATCATCGGCAATCCGCATCTGCGGGAGCTGTATGCGCTTGCGTTTCAGAACTATGGGGCCATTAACGTCAGTGAGCCTTACTATTCACCTATGTCCGGCCATACGCTAGCCTATGTTTTGCCGATTACAGATACAAACAAACAGATTCAGGGAGTCGTTGTAGCAGAGGTGAATTTGGATTTGCTTACGGAGCGAATCGCCCCGATGATCTATCAATCCTATGCCTTATTTACAAAAGGCGGGAATGTTATCAATCGGATGGATTCTCGCGATAAGCTGCTGCCTTTTCGGCCAGGCGTATATCCGCCGGTGCTTCAGGAAAGCTTTCAGAAGCAGCTTGTTTCTCTTAAAGTCGGCGTTAGCAGCATAGAAGGGAATTCCTTGAAGCCGCTGGTGGCGGTGAAATCGACAACAAATCGTTTGGGCTGGTCCTTGGCGGCATTTATCGAGGAGGATTATTTCTATCAGGACCTGAAGAAGCTGAATAACAATTACCGGGATGCGAGCATCGTTTGGACGATCATATTACTGTTCAGTGCGTATCTGCTTAGCCGCTCCTTCACAAAACCGATCCGCAGGTTCGTAGAGAAGATGGACAGGCTTAACGATGTACAGGTATTAGCGAAGCTAACGGTAACGAGAAGAGATGAGATCGGCAGGCTGATGCAAAGCTATAATGCGATGCTCGATCGGATTCACAGCCAGCTGCAGAAGACGAAGTCAGCAGAGAAGCAGAAGAAGGAATATGAGCTAAAGATGCTGCGAAGCCAGATTGCGCCTCATTTCCTGTATAATACGCTTGCCTGCATAAGCAGTCTGGCTAAGCAGCAGAGGGTTGACGAGGTTCGTGAGACGATCCGCTCCTTGGTTAAGCTGCTGAGCTTCAGCTTCGATAAAGAATCGGAATATGTATCGGTAGAAGAAGAGCTGGAAGGCTTGCGCATGTACATGCACATTCAACAGGTGCGCTATGGGGATCAATATCGATACGAGCTTGATATCGATTCAAGCTTAATGGGTTACCGGATTTTAAAGCTGACCCTTCAGCCGCTTGTGGAAAATGCCTTGTTTCATGGCATAACGCCGCATCATGGCGGTCTCATAACGATCAAAGGAAGGCTGGAGAAGAGCATGATCAGGCTTTATATCCGTGATGACGGCATAGGTATTTCGCGGGATGAGATTGGCAGGCTGCTGTATGGAAATCCCGAGCAAGAGCGCCCTAAGTACAGGTTTACCGGAATTGGGTTACGCAATGTGCATGACAGGATCCGTATTCATCATGGCGAGCCCTATGGTTTGCGGATCGGAAGCGCACACGGCGTTGGAACAGTCATTCGTATCGACATACCCATTCTTACTGAAAGCGATGAACAGTTAGGCATATGGGATTCACGAAAATGATTACTGATTCGAGGCTGTCCTGCGGGATAGCCTCTTTCAAGTATTTGGCCTGTTTCAAAAGTCACACGACTGCTTTAGTTTCCCGAAAACCCGTACACTTTTTACGTTTTTATGTATATCGGCGCTGTGGTTGCTTGCTTATACTTAAATTAAGAATTGGAAGCGCATTCAGAAAAGGAGGGATACGATGGAAGCCAACCATAGCGTTATGCCTGCCCCTCAGATACAGCCTGCTTCACAATCGAAGCTGCAAACCGTTTTGAGCGCTGTCTGGCGTTTTCGGGCATTTTATATTATGCTGCTTCCGGGTGTAATCTATTTCATTATATTTCGATATTTTCCGATGTACGGGGTCATCATTGCCTTTAAAAACTATACCATTATGGATGGCATAACGGGAAGCGCGTGGATTAATCCGTGGTATAAACACTTTGAAGAGTTCTATCAATCTCCCTATTTCGGTCAGCTGTTGTCCAATACGCTTATAATAAGCTGTTACAAGCTGGTTTGGGGGTCTCTGCCTCCGATTATACTGGCGCTGCTGCTGAACGAATGCCGTGCCCGCTGGTTGAAGTCTATCATTCAAACACTCACTTATATGCCGCATTTCCTGTCATGGGTCATTATATTCGGAATCCTTCTGACTCTCTTCTCTCAGAACGGAGGATTGTTAAATCGCTGGATTGTAGAGGCGGGAGGCAGTTCAATCCCATTCTTAACCTCGACGGATTATTTCCGAAGTATTCTGGTCGGTTCAGAGGTTTGGCAAAATCTCGGCTGGGGGGCGATTATTTACATTGCTGCGATGGCTGGCATCGATCCTACACTCTACGAAGCGGCCAAAGTGGACGGTGCGGGCAGGCTGCGTATGATTTGGCATATTACACTGCCTGGCATTCGAAGCATCATCATATTGCTGTTTATTCTGAAGCTTGGCCATCTGCTCGATGCTGGATTCGATCAAATTTACATCCTATATAACATCCAAGTCTATCCGGTTGCAGACATCCTCGACACTTGGGTTTATCGAACCGGGCTGCAGCAATTGAATTTCAGTTTGGCGTCAGCAGTCGGATTGTTCAAGTCCGTCATTGGGCTCATCTTGGTACTCAGCGCCAATCGCTTAGCGAAGAAGTGGGGTGAGGGAATATGGTAAGAGGTCACGATGATAAAATATTCAATTCATTCGTATACGTCATTCTTGGGTTATGCGGCTTGGCTGCTATTCTACCAATTCTATACGTCGTATCGGTATCCATTACTCCGTTCGGGGAAGTATTGCGCAATGGCGGCTTTATCTTATTCCCCAGAGAAATTACGTTCACAGCCTATCGAACGCTGCTTATGGAATCGAATATTCCCAAAGCGTTTCAAGTTACGATCCTTATTACGGTTATCGGCACGGCAGTCAATCTCGTGTTGACCGGCCTGATGGCTTATCCGCTTAGCCGCAGAAACCTGCCGGGAAGAAATTTTTTTCTTCTGATGATCGTATTTACCTTATTATTCAGCGGAGGAATCATTCCGACTTATTTGGTTGTGAAGTCATTGGGACTGCTCGATTCGCTCTGGGCGATGATTTTGCCTAATGCGATATGGAGCTTTAACGTACTCATTATGAAGAGCTTCTTTGAGGGCCTGCCTGAGGAACTGTTCGAATCTGCCAGGATGGACGGCGCCAAGGAATTTCGCATACTGCTGCAGATCGTAACGCCGCTCTCGATTCCCGTTTTGCTCACTGTTGGATTGTTCTATTTGGTTGGTCATTGGAACGAGTTCTTTCAAGCGATCTTCTATGTGACGGACCGGACGTTATATCCGCTCCAGGTCGTTGTAAGAGAAATACTTATGCAAAGCCAGCAGCCGCTTGAGAACGCGGAGAACATGATGCCGACCCAGACGATGCAGATGGCTGCCGTTATGATTGCCAGTCTGCCGGTTATCATTATTTATCCCTTCCTTCAGAAGCACTTTACAAAAGGGATGCTGCTCGGATCGATTAAAGGTTGATCTAGGCTGCGTAGATATTTGGCAAGCTATGCAGACCTATTCAATAGTCAAAGTTTAGAGAGGGGATATGAAGATGAGAAAAATATTTTCCGCTGCGTTAACCGTTTCACTTGTAGGGGCCCTTGTTGCCGGTTGTTCGGGAGGGGGAGGTAATAATAATAGCAGCACGCCAAGTAATACCGCAGCCAAGCCAAACAGCGAAACCGTGAATTCAAGCACCGAGCCAAGCGGCAAGCCAGTTAAGCTGGAGATTATCGAGAGCGGGAACAACCTGCCTTCGCCGGATAAGGATATTATTAAGCAGGAGCTGGACAAGGCGCTGAACATTGATCTAAACCTGACTGTATACCCTTCGGCAGATGATTACAGCAACCAATTGAATATCCGCATGGCCTCGGGAAATTTCCCGGATTTGTTTATGGTAGACCGCCAGCAGCTTATCCAGTTTTCCAAACAAGGTCTATTGCTTGATTTAACGCCTTATATGAACAAATTGGAGCAAACGGTATCCTTCATTGGCGAAGACAGTGTCAAAAAGGGCATGGTGGACGGAAAGGTATATGCCATTTCCAAAACTCCGCAAATTCCGTATAACACGTATTGGATTCGCAAAGATTGGTTGGATAAATTGCATCTGGCGGTACCGACGACCGTGGAACAATTATCGGCTGTGGCATTAGCTTTTACTAAAGACGATCCCGACGGTAACGGTAAACCGGACACCATTGGTTTGACGGGAGGAAAGCTCGGTGCGTTCGCGCCGATATTCGGCGCTTTCGGAGTCGGCATGCCGGGCAATTTCTACGTGAAGGATGGGGCAGTCGTCAACGCTTTGTATGATCCGGCAATGAAAGACGCATTGGCGTTCATTAAGAAAATGATCGCTTCGGGCTCGGTTGATCCTGAGCTGCTGGCAAACAGCGGGCTGCAGCATCAAGAGAAGGCAATCAAGGGGCAAGCGGGCATTGTTTATATCGATTGGCCGAACATGACCAAAGAGCAATTCGTAGAGCAGATTAAAACGGTTAATCCGGATGCGGAATGGCTGCAGATCGCGGCGCCTAGCGGACCCGGAGGACAATATGACGGATCATGGGATATTGGCGCGACACCGGGCCGGATCGCCATTCCGAAGGCACTGGAGAAGGATCCGGAGAAGCTGCAGCGGGCTTTCGATATGCTGAATTATATTTCGAATCCGGAAGGCGGCTCGATGCTTGTGCAATTTGGGGTGAAGGATACGCATTTCACCCTTGATAATGGAAAGCCAAAGATGACGGATAAAGCAGGTGATGTTGGTTACTCTTGGCTGTACCAATTTACAGGAAGGCCCGAAATGGAATATTTGCAGGCAAAGTTCGCCCTTCAGTCCAAAGCCATTGCATTTGCTAACGACCAGCCCCGCATTGAAGCGCTGAATGGATTCATAGATAACCCGGAGGGATTTAATCCGGCTGATGCCAATCGTTATATTGAAGAAGAGATCGCGAAATTTATTTTTAACAAACGCCCGCTTAGCGAATATGACGCTTTTATCAAAACGCTGGAAACTTCAATGAATTATAAAGCATTTATGGATAGTGCATATGAGCAGCTTAAAGCGCTCGGTTACGGAGGAAAATAATTGGAATGACAAAGGCAAGCCGAATGGTTCATATGCGGCAGGCTTGTCAAGCAGGAGGGATGGACAATGGAGAGTGCCCCGCTGAATATTGTAGAATTGGTGAACCAATTCAATGAGCAAGGGTACTTGATTTTACCGGATGTATTATCGCAGGAGCGGGTTAGCTGCTTGAATGCAGCAATCGATGAAGTCATTGCGAGCGAGCCGGAAACGCTTGCCCATAATATATATAATAGCGTTGAGCGTCATAGAGAGATTGCGTCGCTAATCGATGAACCTGCGATTCTGCCTTTAATCGTTAATTTGCTTGGATATAATATTCAGCTGCATATCTCTCATCTTACAGTCAGAAAGCCGAATCCAAGTGATGCGAAGACAGCCACGCACAGTTTTATCGATTGGCATCAGGACGGTCCTCATCCGCAGTTTCCAGTCATTGCTGGCTTAACAGCTACCTACTATATTAAAGTTTGCTATATATTAAGCGATATGTCGGAACCGAATCGAGGCAACACGAAGGTTATCCCGGGAAGTCATAAACAACCATATAACCCTAATCATAAGGATGTTCGGCAACAGCTGGACGGAGAGGTGCAGGTATGCGGTAAACCGGGAGATGTGTTCATATTTGCGCAAAATTTATGGCATGCCGGCTCTCCTAACCAATCCGAATTCACAAGAAGACAGCTGTTTCTTGGCTACAGTCCGATCTGGATGCGCCCTATCGATTACCATATTGCATCCCAGAATCTCCTAAAGGATGCCGATCCTATTCGCCGTCAATTGCTCGGACAAATCAGCGATAACAAATTCAAGTATTATGTCCCGGAAGAGGCAATGGTGCCGCTCAAATCGATGCTTATCAGTCAATGTTAAAGGAAACGAATGATTGGTTTGCGGGTCCGGTAGGGCACGCAGCATTCATGCAGCAAAGGGGCTGTCCCAAAAGCATGTAAAATCACACCGAAGGACAGTTTACCTTCTTGAAAAATGACCAGCAATCTTGAAAAAAGGTTGAGCAGAGGGTTAACTCTGCTCAACCTTTTTACGTTTTTGGTCAACAGCTGCTTGCTTTAGCAGATTATGGGCAAGCGAAAGCCATCCGACGACCTCTATGCTTACTTTTGGTAAACCGCGAAGCAGAAACCAGCTTCAATATGAAACGATAGGATAAAAAATTCGTATTTAGTTATTCCGCTAACGGTAACTATAGCTCAATAAACATTAGGACGTCGGTATTAAACGGTAGTCTCGCAGAGCTAACGGTGCAGTTTAGTGCAACATTGATCAAACGTAATAACTCATTATGCAGGAATTTACTGGGATAAAATAGAAGCTAGTTACTTTATGTAGGGCAAACAATCAGAGCTATTCCAGTTCGTATCGCCTGACCCTAAAGAAAACTAGGAGCAGCGCCAGCCACTGTTATTGATGAAACCGTTTTCTACTGCTACACTGATGCTATCTGCTGACCTGGGGGCGAGTCATGCTGAAATTATCCATAAAGACACAGCTTATCATCAGTTTTTTTGTCGTCATGCTGCCAGTCGTCTTGTTTCTTGTTGCGAATACGCTTTATGCGAAGAACGTCGTCCGCGATAAGGTATCCGAGACCTATCGGAACACGCTGGATATATTTGTGGAGAAGACGGATCGTTCGCTGAGCGAGGTCAGCAACTATTTGAACAAGATGGGCATTCTCGACTATGACATCGGCCTGCTTTCTTCCTTTCCATATGGCAGTGACAATTACGTGCTTTCGAAGATCCGCGTCCAAAATAAGCTGCAGCGCGACATCGTGTTCTATAACCCCGTCGATACGCTTTTCGTTTATAGCGGACAAGATATATTTTTCAGTACGACCGGCTCGTATGCGGTGATGAAGCACGTTCTTAACGACAATTTGGACGGCGTCATCCAGTCGAATAAAGCGTCCGCACAGGGGCGATGGCTGCTCTGGTACGACGCACGCGTGCAGGGAGGCGATTTTCTCGTCAAGGTCACCCAGGTGCCGGACAGCAATGTGTACGTCGGCTCGATCATTAGGATCTCCGAGCTGCTTAATCAGCTCGCCATACAATGGAAAGACGGCGACATCGGCGAGGCGACGATCTACCGCAAGGATGGCATGCGGCTTGGTGTTCCGACCATACGGGATTATTTTGCGGCAGTGGACAACGAGACGCCGCCACAGAATGCGGAGCTGTACCAATTCGTCAAGGACAAGCAGACCGGCAAACGGTTCCTGCGTGTCGATCGCCCGAGCGGACAAGCGGATTTCACGATCAATATTCTCGTGCCCGAAAGCTACATGCTGCAGGGGCTGCCCTATTTTCAGAAAGCGACATACTTCATGAATTTTGGGCTGCTCTTTATCTTTGCCCTGTATATGTTCTTTATCCGGCATACACTCTTCAAGCCGCTCCAACAGCTGATCGCCGGAATGAAGAAGCTGTCGCTCGGCATGTTGGATGTGCGCCTGCAGACCAACGAGACGCTCGAATTCGTCTTCCTGGCCAACACCTTCAACAACATGGCCGAGCAAATCAAGAGTTTGCGCATCGGCGTGTACGAAGAGCAGCTGCGGGTGCAGAAGATCGAGCTCAAGCAGCTTCAGGCCCAGATCAACCCGCACTTCTATATGAACAGCCTGAACATCATCTACAATTTCGCGGCGTTAAAAGATACGGATTCGGTGAAGAAGATGTCGCTACATCTCGCGGATTATTTCCGCTTCATTATGAGGGTCAATCGCGATCTCATTACGCTGGACGAGGAGCTCAGGCATATTCGCAACTACATGGACATCCAGAAGTTCCGGTTCCCGAATAAGCTCGACTGTGTCTACGATATGCCAAACAAGCTTAGATCCATTGCATTGCCCGCGCTCACCATTCAGCCTTTTGTGGAAAATGCCATTATTCATGGATTCGTCAATCACAGACAGCCGTTTACGATCACCGTTCGCGGCTCGCTCCTGCATGAGCAGGGCGACGCCTTCCTCCTCATTGCGATAGAAGATACGGGCATCGGCTTCACTGAGGATGTGATGCGCCGTCTCAATGAAGGCGAGGGGCTGATGAGCATGGAAACGAGCCGTCTCGGCATTCTGAATGTGATACAGCGTCTGAAGCTCCGCTATGACGGACGCGCGGATATCCGTTTCTACAATGTGACGGAGAACGGCGGCGCGGGTGTGCGAATCCAGCTGCCGTTAGCCGAGGAACACGGACAAATCGAAGAGGAGATCGTCTGAATATGGCTATGGAAGAAGCAACCTACAATTTGCTGGTCGTAGATGATGAGGAGATTGCCATTCGCGGCATCGAGCATGGCATCGACTGGTCGACGCTGCCGGTGGCGAACATTTTCACAGCCTACGATGCGGAGGAAGCCCGGCAGGTATTCAAGGATAATAAGGTGCATGTCCTCATCTCCGACATTGATATGCCCAAGGAGAACGGCATCCAACTGCTCGCCTGGGTGAATGAGCATTCGCCGGAGACGGAAACGATTATATTGACGGGGCATGCGGATTTTAATTTCGCGCAGCAGGCCGTGCAGCTCGACAGCTTCGACTATCTGCTCAAGCCGATCGATCATGATGTGCTGAAGGGCAGCGTCGAGAACGCCATCAACACGATCGCCGAGCGTGAACGGGATGATTCCTTTCGTAAGACCTATGCATACTACTACGACCAATGGAACCGTCAGCTCCCTCTGCTCGTCGAACGGTTCTGGCAGGACGTGCTGAACCAGCGGATACAAACATCCGCACCGCAGCTGGAACCTATGTACAGCTTGTACGATATCCAGCTTGATACGGACAAGAAGGTGTTGCCGGTGCTGATCAGCGTCGAGGAGTGGAAGAAGGAATGGAGCACGCATGATGAAGAGATCATGACCTACGCGCTGAAGAACGCCGCTGCGGAGATGCTGCTGAAGGATCGGGCCGGTCATATCATTCAGGATACGAATGGGATGCTTTTCGCCCTGCTCTATAGTCCTGACGAAGGACAGGAGGCGCTGCTTGCCGGCCTCGCCGTAGAATATGTCGATAAATGCGCGCAGTACCTGTACGCAGTGGTCTCCTGCTACATCGGCGAGGCTGTTCACGTCCCTTCGCTGCGAGCTTGCGTCCAGCAGCTGGCGGAGATGGAGTGGTCGACTTTGGGTCAGACCGGAAGCGTATTCCGGCTTAACCTTCATAAGCAGCCTGGGAACAGCCCCGCCCGGCATTGCGCCAACAAGCAGCAAGGAAGATTCGCTGCGCCGGTTCCGAACTACGAAGAGTGGTCGACGCTCGTCGAACAAGGCAAAGCTTCCGAGCTCCAGCTGCGCATTGAGGAGCTGTTCGACCGGCTCTCGGCCTCGCAGACCGACCATGCCTATATCGTCAATTACTATTTCAGCGTCGTGCATATGATATTCCAACTGCTGCAGCGACGTACTGTCTCTCCGCATGAACTGTACAAGGGAGAGGAATGGAAGGCAGGCGAGTCCGCAATGAAGTCGCTCAGCGCGATGAAGGGCTGGACAATCCGCTTTATCGGAACAGCGGCCGAATTTCTCGGGCGCAGGAGAAGGAAGTCTCGCATACGATTGCTAGAGTGCAGCAGTATATCAACGCGAGCCTGCACCAGGAAATGAGCCGCGAAGATATCGCCGAGCATGTCTATTTGAATCCTGCCTATCTCTCCCGTTTGTTCCGCAAGGAAACCGGCCTCTCGTTGACCGATTACACGGCATCGCTGCGCATCCAGAAGGCGAAGCTCGAGCTTTTGGATACGAACCATAGAGTCTCCGACGTGGCGATGTCCGTCGGTTACAGCAACTTCTCCCACTTTACGAAGCTGTTCAAGAAAACGACGGGCCTGACACCACAAGAGTACCGCAAAAAGCATCAGCGTATTCTCGAATAGAGCTTGCAGCAAGCGCATCAGGTCACAAAAGCGCTAAACAGGTCACGACGCCGATAGATGACGGCGTCGTTTTTTTTATAAGATAGTCCTATAGAGCCAACTACGAAGGAGGAACGACGATGGCGCAATTGAAAACGGTTGCACCTACGATGCCGCAGGCGATTCCGAAAACGCGCAAATTTTCGCTCACAGCTAATTTTCGCAAATACTGGATCTTCTACCTCATGATGCTCCCAGGCATCTTGCTGCTCGTATTCAACAACTACTTGCCGATGTTCGGTATTATCATCGCGTTCAAGACGGTCAATTACACCGATGGCATTCTCGGAAGCCCTTGGTCAGGCTTATCCAACTTCTCCTATCTGTTCAAGACGTCGGATGCCTGGATTATTACGCGCAATACGCTGGCGTATAACTCGCTGTTTATCGTACTGAACCTTGTGATCCCGCTTGCTATTGCCCTCATGCTTAATGAGATGAAGAGCCGCTTCATGTCGAAGCTGCACCAGTCGGTCATGTTCCTGCCTTACTTCCTGTCCATGGTCGTCATTTCGTACCTGGTGTTCGGCTTCCTGAGTGACGAGCACGGCTTCATGAACGGGTCGCTTCTTCCCGCGCTGGATATCGAGCCGATCCGCTGGTATTTCACGAAGGAAGTTTGGCCGTATATCCTGCCGCTCGTCAACACTTGGCGGGGTATGGGCTACTACACGGTCATGTACATGGCGGCTATCATCAGCATCGATGACGAATACTACGAGGCTGCGACGATTGACGGCGCATCCAAATGGCAGCAGATGACGAGCATTACGATCCCGCTCATCACCCCTGTCCTGACCATTATTACGCTGCTGCAAATCGGACGGATTTTCAATGCGGACTTCGGACTGTTCTTCCAGGTTCCCCGCGAATCCGGCGTGCTGTTCCCGGTGACGAACGTTATCGATACGTATGTATACCGTACCTTCCTGACTGTAGGCGATATCGGATTGTCCTCTGCGGCCGGACTGCTGCAGTCCGTAGTCGGGTTCATCCTGATCTTCTTCTCCAACTGGATCGTCCGCCGCTTTAATAGAGATAATGCACTATTCTAGGAGGGAGCCGCAATGGCTGATGTACTGAATACCGGCACGACCATAACGGTCGCTGCATCCAACCCGAAAAACAAACTCGGACTTACGGCGTCGCTCAGCATTAATATTTTCTTTGTCATCTATTCACTGCTGTGCATTATCCCGCTGCTGCTACTCGTCATGGTATCGTTCTCGGACGAAGCGTCGATCCTGCGCGGCGGCTACAAGTTCTGGCCCGATCATTTCAGCCTGGCGGCATACCGCTTTCTCGGCCAGGATATCGGTCAAATCCTGCATTCCTACGGCATCTCGATCATTGTGACCGTGGCAGGCACAGCGCTGAGCATGATCATCATTGCGCTGTATGCCTATCCGATTTCACGGCCGAATTTTCCGCAAGCCAAATTCTTTACCTTCTTCGCCTTCTTCACGATGCTGTTCTCGGGCGGCCTTGTACCGTGGTATCTGGTCTATGTGCAAGTCCTTGATCTCAAGGATACGTTAGGTGCGTTAATTGTCCCGCAAATTATGTCCGCATTCTGGGTGCTCGTCACCCGGACGTTCTTCCAGACAACGATTCCGGGACCGGTGCTCGAATCGGCGAAAATCGACGGGGCAGGCGAGCTGCGGATTTTCTTCCAGATCGTCATGCCGCTCTCGCTTCCGGTACTCGCGACGGTCGCTTTGTTCCAAACGCTCTCGTATTGGAATGACTGGTTCCTGAGCCTGGTGTTCATTACCGGCGAGCACAATATATCCGTTCAATATCTGATGTACAAAATGATGGCGAACATTCAGTTCCTCGCGAACAACACAACAGCCGCGAACGCCATCGCTTCAGCTGGCGGGATGATGAACTTCCCGAGCGAAACCGTTCGGATGGCGATGGTTATCGTCGGCATCGGACCGATCATACTGGCTTACCCGTTTTTCCAGAAATATTTTATCAAAGGTCTCACGGTTGGCGCCGTAAAAGGCTAATCATCAGCTGCAACCGGACTTCCGGTTTAGCATAGCACCACATTTTCTTGGGGAGGGCGACTTAAATCATGCAAACAAAGAAGAGAACCGTATCGGCTGCACTGGCACTCCTATGTACGACCGCAATGATTCTGTCCGCTTGTGGAAGCAGCGGGGACAATAACTCAGGGAATTCAAGCAATTCGGACAATGCGAAGAATAGCGGCAACGCAGCAAGCACCAACAATCAGGCAGCAGGCGATTCCAGTGCCGCATCTGATCTGAAGCCTTACAAGCTCAAGCTCGTCTATGAAGGTCCGCCTCAACCGGACGAAGCGAAAGTCGAAGAAGCGATGAACAAAATTTTGACGGCAAAAATCAACGCGACGATCGACCTGTCTCCGATTGACTGGGGCGCATGGGACGATAAAGTCAACCTGATGATTGCTTCCCGCGAGCCGGTCGACGTCCTATTCACCGCACAATGGAACGGTTACTCAAAGAACGTGGCTAAAGGCGCTTATATCGACCTCGGCGACCTGCTGAAGAAGTACGGCCAAGGCATTATAAGCTCGCTGGATCCAATTTTCCTGGAAGGCTCGAAAATTAACGGCAAAAACTACGGCATTCCGACCAACAAAGAGCTTGCAACCGCAGCCGGTGTCGTGTATCGCAAAGATATCGCCGACGAGCTTGGTCTTGATATGAGCACGGTCAAAACGGCTGAAGACCTGGATGCGATCTATAAGGTAGTTAAAGAGAAGAAACCGGATATGATTCCGCTGTACACGTCGGGCGGTATCTTCGCGAACTTCCTGAACGAATTCGACTACCTCGGTGACAGCACGATCCCAGGCGTTATCTCCAAGACCGGTAACGACACGAAGGTGAAAATGGCGGAAGAATCCGATCTCTACGTTCGCTACTTAAAGCTGGCGCATGATTACTTCCAGAAGGGCTACATCAACAAAGACGCGGCGACAACGCAATTGTCCAGCGGCGATGCATATAAAGGCGGCAACGTATTCTCCACAATCGAGCCGCTGAAACCGGGTAAAGACGCAGAGATTGCCAATGCTGCCGGCATTGGCGGCAAGCTGGCTGAAATTTACTTGACCGGCAAAACGGTATCTACAGGTGAAACTTCAGGCGCCATGCTAGCGATCTCCTCGACGTCCAAAGATCCGGGTCGCGCCATGATGTTGATCAACCTGCTGCACACGGACAAAGAACTTGTTAACATGTTGAACTTCGGTATTGAAGGCGTTCACTTCACTCGCAGCGGCGAAATCATAACACCGACAGACCAAACGCCGAAATACGCGCCAGGCGTTGCATGGGAGCTTGGCAACCAGTTCCTGAACTATGTCTGGAATACGGAAGATCCAAAGAAATGGGAGAATTTCAAAGCATTCAACGAAGGTGCAGTGCCATCCCCAGCGCTTGGCTTCGTCTTCAACAGCGACAACGTCAAAGCCGAAGTCGGCGCACTGGCCAACGTGATCAAGCAGTATGCGAAGGCGCTTGAAACGGGTTCGGTTGATTCGGATAAAGTGTTGCCGGAGTATATCAGCGCACTGAAAGCTGCCGGCGTAGACAAAGTCATCGCTGAGAAGCAGAAGCAGTTCGATGAGTTCCTGGCAAGCAAGAAGCAGTAGTGCTACGCAAGAAGAAGCAATACGTGGTAAAAGCCTGAGAGCTGGTGCTCTCAGGCTTTTTGTGGTACGCCCAGCATGGGCGTCATCTATAGGGTGAAAGTCCCGAACGGGGGCTGGCGAGCGCCTACCGTTAGCCAAGGGCAAGGGTGTCCGTCGCGAGGCGGAATCTGAAGGAAGCCGGAGGCAAACGCACGGGCCAAGGTACACGAACCGGATTTGAGGCAGGGTTAGTCGGATGAGTTGCCAGACATGACGAAATCCAAAGCCGCCAAGGGCTAATTCTGTAAACTCCAGTGGTCGCGGGCGGAAAGATGACGTTCTTATCTGGGGAGGCCTGCGGAATACGCGAAGTACTTCGTAACCGCAGCCGAGAGGCTGCGCTGAATCCGCAGGAGTCAGCAGAGGCCATAGTACGCAAGTACGGGACGCCGGAAAGCGGAAGGGCCGAACCGAAAGGAGAGAGGAAACCGATGCGTTCGCGTGAAGAGCAAAGACAGCAGAAAATCTCGTAAGAAAGCTCACGGCAAAGAGCAGCGGTGAAGCCGCGAGGGTATGCCGGAGCGCCGAGCTCTTCGCCGGCACAAGTCGCCCCTTCCTCTCGCGAAGACCATAGCGACCTGCTGGAGCAGAATGCTCGAGAGGGAAAACCTGCGGCTCGCCTACAAGCGGGTGGTCCAGAACGGAGGAGCGCCCGGTGTGGACGGGTAACGGTAGCCGAGCTACAAGCTTACCTGAAAACACACTGGGACGCAGGTGAAAGCCGAACTCCTAGCGGGAACCTACAGACCGGCGCCAGTCAGACGGGTGGAAATCCCCAAACCCGGAGGCGGCGTGAGGCTGCTAGGCATCCCGACCGTGATGGACCGGCTGCTCCAGCAAGCCCTCCTGCAAGTGATGAACCCGATCTTCGATGCTCATTTCTCGTGGTACAGCTACGGCTTTCGCCAGGGAAGACGAGCGCATGACGCGGTCCTACAAGCACAGCGCTACATCCAGAGAGGCTACAGATGGGTCGTGGACATGGACTTGGAGAAATTCTTTGACCGGGTCAACCACGACATGCTCATGGCAAGGGTGGCGCGGAAAGTGAAGGACAAGCGAGTCCTGAAACTCATCCGGCATACCTGAACGCCGGAGTGATGGTGAACGGAGTGTGCCAGAGGAACGGAAGAAGGAACGCCGCAAGGCGGGCCGCTAGTCCGCTTCTGGCGAACATCCTGCTGGACGACCTGGACAAAGAACTGACAGACGCGGACTGCGATTCGTCCGCTATGCGGACGACTGCAACATCTTCGTCGCGAGCAAGCGGGCAGGGGAACGGGTGATGGAATCGGTCATTCGCTTTGTAGAAGGAAAGCTGAAACTGAAAGTGAATCGAGACAAAAGCGCGGTAGACCGCCCTGGAACCGAAATTTCTTGGGTTTAGCTTTCTGCGGACAAGCAGGCGACGATTCGGCTAGCCCGAAGACCATCTCGCGATTCAAGGAGAAGATTCGGGAGCTGACGAACCGTACGCGGTCGATGTCCATGGAAGAACGAATTACACGACTCAACCGCTACCTCATGGGCTGGATCGGGTATTTCCGACTGGCATCGGTGAAGAACGCACTGTGAGAAATTCGACCAATGGATTCGGCGCAGACTGAGCATGTGCCTGTGGAAACAGTGGAAACGGGTGCAGAACCCGGATCCGCGAACTTCGGGCACTTGGCGTTCCAGAATGGGCATGCTTCGTGATGGCCAATTCCCGCCGAGGACCATGGGAAATGTCCCGGAACACAAACAATGCCCTTCCGACTTCCTATTGGGAAGCGAAAGGGCTGAAAAGTATGCTTTCTCGTTATTTGGAACTTCGTCAACCTTTTGGAACCGCCTAGTGCGGACCCGCATGCTAGGTGGTGTGAGAGGACGGGGGCTAGCCGCCCCCTCCTACTCGATTGCGCCCAGCATGGGCGCTATCTCTAGGGTGCAAGTCCCGAATGGCGAAGACAGTAGTAGCCATAGCTAAGGCAAGGGTGTCCGCCGTGAGGAGGAATCTGAAGGAAGCCGGCGGCAAATGCACGAGCCAAGGTACACGAACTGGATTTGAGGCAGGGTAAGCCGGAGGGACAAGAAAACAACGATTCGGCTAGCGCCACAGACCATTTCACGATTCAAAGAAAAGGTTCGAGAGTTAACGAACCGACCGAACACGCTCAACTTCCATGGAAAGCCATGCAGCTTAACCGATACCTCATCGGCTGGATTGGCTACTTTCGTCTGTGAGGCGAAATCCGCGCTCAGCATCCAGGAAGAACAACAAATAAAGCCCGGCCATATCATGCCGGGCATCAGGCTGCAATTATCGGATCGGCATCATCCGAACAATCCGATTACTTGCCTTGAATGTAATATTTATTAATGGCAGTCAGTTCTGCGATCACAGAAAGCTCTTTAAACGGTTTACTAGCTCTTGGTTCATCCAACTCTCCACTACTATTAAAGCCAAGGCCGTAAAGCTTGCCATTCTGTTTCATAAAGATCATATTATTGCTGCTATCCCGCTGATCTGCCAGCGCCTTCCAATCATGATCCGGAGAGATGCTTTTGATTTCTACCCCTGAAAGCACGCTTCGAGTAACGCCTCCTTGCTTTTTTTCCATGCTTTGCTTTGTAATGGTCCATAATGTGCCGTCTTCCTTGATTGCATAGCTGGGTCTTCCGAATTCCGAAGATCCGACTGCAATGTCCTTCCATTTCTCATTGCTTATTCTGGTAAGATTATAGGCGCTGTGCTTATAATCGTACCCCCAGCCCCACAAAGTGCCGTCTTTCTTGATGAACATTGTATCCTGCGAGCCGACGGAAATTTTTTTATAATTAAGTTTATCCACTATTTTTAGCGGCTTCGTTACAGCCTTTTTACCCTTTGTAGCATATTCTGCATTTATTATGCTGGCCCAAGTATTCCCCCAGGCCCACAGGCTTCCATCGCGTTTCACCGCTACGGTATTCCAGGTAGAGTTGAATAATGGAGGATAATTGGGAATTATGTTTTTTATTGGATTCAAATGTTGTAGGCTATGTCTTGCAGTGATCTTCAGCTTTAATTGCATCAATTGCTTGGTCAGTTCCGTGTACTCCTTGAATTCGTCTTCCGTGAGCTTGCCTTTTGCTTTCTTAAGCATTCCTTCAATCTCTTGATAATCCTCCTGTGTACCCCTCATGTTATCTCACGAGATCGTATTTTTTTATTGAAGATCCATCTATTAAAATATAAGATAAGACCTATGTAGTACATGATTGCAGAAAAGAGGGAGAATTCGATGTTTGCTAGTCAAGCGAAAATATTGTTTCAAGGCGATTCCATCACGGATGGGAACAGAACCCGCGATGAGGATCCTAATCATGTAATGGGTCATGGGTATGCGTTTTTGATCGCGTCCCGTTTGGGGTTTGATTATGCAGATAGAGGTTTTCAATTTTTTAATCGGGGAATCAGTGGCAACCGGATTGTAGACCTGTTCGGTCGCTGGAAGGAAGACACGTTGAACCTGAAGCCGGATATTCTGAGCATCTTGATTGGCGTTAATGATGTGAACGGTAAATTCTGGGACGTCGGTGTTTCGGCCAAAAAATTCGAACAGGTATACGACATGCTGCTGACGGAAACCAAAGAGGAGCTTCCACATATTCAACTTGTAATCTGCGAACCTTTCATACTCCCGGTTGGAAGGGTAAAAGAGAATTTAGACTATTTTACCAAAGAGATCAAATTGAGGCAGGAGGCAGCCAAACGAATCGCCGAGAAGCACGGAGCTATCTACATCCCGCTTCAGGCTGATTTTGAAGAAGCAGCAAAGCAGGCAGAGGATGCTTCACTGGATGTGGGACGGCATTCATCCGACCACAGCAGGCCATGAGCTGATCGCACGCAAATGGCTGCAAGTCGTTGGGGAACATTTGAATAAATAATGAAGAAAATTTTGTTCATAAAAGCGGTTGGACAGGGATAATCCCCTAGGTTCAGCCGCTTTTTAATAGGACAAACATAATTATGAATAGAAGAACATAAGGCGGTTGGTTACAAAATCAAGCGTGTCGAAACCCAATACGATGTTCATAACCAAACTACAATAGCAGTCGATGACGGTGATTTATGTCATAATGTCTGTATAACCGTTTGGCGTGAGGGGATCGTAAAAGGCATGGCTAAATTTAACTACAATCCGGAACGGCCGTTTCGTGAAGATATCGAGCTTTACCTAGCGTATTGGGGCAAGGAAAGCTGCGTCCCCGGGCATGCGGTCGGCCCCGGGATCCGAGATTTGTACAAGGTGCATTTTATCCATAAAGGAACTGGGATATTGCGAGTCGGTGACATGCAATACGATCTATCGCCAGGACAAGCTTTTCTCATTTATCCGCATGTCGTCACTTATTATGAAGCAGACCATCAGGATCCGTGGACCTATTCATGGATTGGCATTCAAGGAACAAGAGCAGCATCTATCTTATCCCGCACAAGGCTTACTCCGGAGCAGCCTGTTTTCCCGATGGACCTGAGGTTTATGCCTGGACTATATGATCAGCTAACAGAGGTATTTGCTCAAGAAGGCAGCCATGATTTGCAATTTACAGGATTACTGTATGAATTCTTCACTCTGCTGCTGACATTGGCGCCATCTTCGCCTATTCCTGTTCAAACGAGTAAGAAGCAGGATGGCTATATCCATCAAAGCATGGAGTTTATTCACGCGCATTATAGTGAGAATATGACGGTACAGCAGCTGGCTGCCTTCCTGAGGCTGGACCGCAAATATTTATCCACGCTTTTTAAAGAAGCGCTCGGGGTTCCGCCGCAGCAGTACCTCCTTCAATATCGAATGGAAAGGGCGGCTGAATTACTTGGAAAAGGAAAATATACGGTAGGGGAAGTCGCGCGTTCGGTCGGCTATCAGGATGCGCTGCTGTTCTCCAAAATGTTCAAAAAGGTAAAAGGCGTCTCTCCCAAATATCTGATTCCAAACTCGATATATGAAGACATTATTCCATAAACATCAGTCTTATTGATATAGGCTATTAACGTTCAATTCGTTACGATAAATAGGTGGTAACAATCTTAATCCTATGAGGAGGAACAAAATTGACGTATGCAGCAAGCTCGGATAGATATGACACAATGACATATAATCGGTGTGGAAGAAGCGGGCTAAGGCTTCCGGCGATTTCGCTTGGCCTTTGGCATAATTTTGGCGGCATTAATGTATATGAGAATGGACGAGCGATGGTTAGAAGGGCATTTGATCTGGGCATTACTCACTTTGACTTAGCGAATAACTACGGGCCCCCTGCCGGATCGGCAGAGGAGACCTTTGGCCAGATTTATAAACAGGATCTTGTCCCTTACCGGGATGAAATGATTATTTCAACTAAAGCCGGATACTATATGTGGCCAGGCCCTTACGGGGAATGGGGATCCAAGAAGAATCTGATTGCCAGCCTTGATCAAAGCTTGAAGCGGATGCAGCTCGATTACGTGGATATTTATTATCATCACCGTCCGGATCCGAACACACCTCTTGAGGAAACGATGGCTGCGCTCGATCTTATCGTTCGCCAAGGGAAAGCCCTTTATGTAGGGATTTCCAATTACCGCCCGGAGGAAACGCGACAGGCTTCACAAATATTGAAGAAGCTTGGAACGCCGTGTCTCATCCATCAGCCGAATTACTCCATGATGTCACGCTGGATTGAGGATGGTCTTCAGGATGTGCTGGATGAAGAGGGAATCGGCTCTATTGTTTTCTCTCCGCTTGCAGGAGGCAGGCTTACGGATCGCTATCTGAATGGCATTGCAGCCGATTCGCGAGCTGCAGGACCGAGTGTGTTCATGAATCGCGACGCTATTAATGAAGAGCTGATTGCGAAGGTGAAGCAGCTGGACGAGATGGCGAAGGAGCGCGGTCAGAAGCTTTCTCAGATGGCGCTTGCTTGGGTTCTGCGCGGAGGTCGGGTGACATCTGCTTTGATCGGAGCTAGTAAGGTGAGCCAGATCGAAGATGCAATAGGCGCACTGGCCGTGCCGACATTCACAGACGAAGAGCTGAAGAAGATTGATCGAATTTTGAACTAGGACGATAAAATAGCCTCATTCGGTGTTGCGCCGAATGGGGCTATTGGCGGTTCCAATCCAGCATTCTCTTCTGGAATTGCTTGGGCGAGCAGTCATTGTATTTCTTGAACATCTTATAGAAATGAGCCATATTCGGCATTCCAATGCGGTCGCCGACCTCGGAAACGCTCAGATCCTTCGTCAGCAGAATGCGTTCCGCCCATTTGATTTTTCGGTAATTCACATATTCAGTGAAGGATAAGCCAATCGCTTTTTTGAAAAACTTAACGAAGTAGTAGTAGCTCATATTGGCCAGCTTGGATACATCCTCGACGGCAATACGATCGGTAAGATGTTCTTCTACAAAGTCCAGTACGCCGCGCAGTCTTACACGATCGAAGTCGTCATGATCCGCCAGCAGCTTCTTCGAATCGCTTCGAATAAGCAGCAGGAGCAGCTTCTTGATAATCATGCTGACGGCGATTTCGTAACCGTTTTGCTTGAAGCTGACTTCTTGGAGAATGGCGAGAATGCAGTCGGCCGCTTCCTTGTTAGCCGCTTTATTATCCTGGAAAATATAATTAGCCCGGCTAAGCGGATTCTTCGTCTCGGAGAAATAACGCATATAGGGCATCGTGCTGTGGTCAAAGAACTCCTCCAAATCAAACTGAAGCACGACATAATCGAGCGGAACGCCGATGCTTCGGTCACGATGCAGCTGCTTGGCACCGATAATGGCAACATCTCCGGCATTTAGCCGAAAGTACTCCTCATCAATGTAAACGTCCATAGTGCCTTGATTCACCAGTAATAATTCCAGCTCTCGATGGTAGTGCCAATTAATAAAAAAATCATGATTACGTTGAGATTGGAATATCTTGAGAGACAAAAGAGGGTTTTCATAAACCACTTTCTCGTTGTAAACTTCCACGATACCATCCCTTCAACGACAAAATCGCATAAAAGCATCACTATTTCGAACGTATATTTTTGGAATAACAATCGAATATACTTATTCTAGTGTTTGTTGTGAGATGAAACAAGCACAGAGCTAAAAATAATATATCAATTCCTACTTATGGAGGTAGAAATTAATGACTAAAGCACGTATCGGTATCATTGGCTGCGGCGGTATTGCAAATGGTAAACATCTTCCAAGCCTTTCCAAAGTAAGCCAAGCAGAAATCGTTGCTTTCTGTGACCTCATTCTTGAGAAGGCAGAAGAAGCAAAACAAAAATACGGAACTGAAGATTCCAAAGTATATACAAGCTATAAAGAATTGCTTGCTGATGCATCCATCGATGTCATTCACGTATGTACGCCGAATGATTCCCACGCGGAAATCTCTATAGCCGCTCTTGAAGCAGGCAAACATGTGCTTTGCGAGAAACCAATGGCGAAGACAGTAGCAGATGCCCGCCTTATGCTTGAAGCTTCCAAACGTACAGGTAAGAAACTAAGTATTGGCTACAACAACCGTTACCGTGCGGATAGCCGTTACCTGAAGGACCTTGCTGCAGCTGGCGAGCTCGGTGAGATCTATTTTGCCAAAGCGCATGCGATTCGTCGTCGTGCCGTTCCAACTTGGGGCGTGTTCCTGGACGAGGAGAAACAAGGCGGCGGACCGTTGATCGATATCGGTACTCATGCTCTTGACCTTGTGCTTTGGACAATGGACAACTATAAGCCAAAGGTCGTTCTTGGCCGTACGTATCACAAGCTGTCCCAAACTGAGAATGCAGCAAACGCTTGGGGCCCTTGGGATCCAGCGAAATTCACAGTTGAAGATTCCGCTTTCGCGATGATTACAATGGAGAATGGTGCAACGATTATGCTTGAATCCAGCTGGGCACTGAATACTCTGGATATCGACGAGGCTAAAGTTTCCTTAAGCGGTACGAAAGCTGGCGCTGACATGAAAGATGGCCTTCGCATCAACGGTGAGAAAAACAGCCGTCTGTATGTAAACCATATTGAATTGAACAGCGGCGGCGTTGCCTTCTACGAAGGCGCTAGCGAGAACGCAGAGGTGCTTGAAGCATCCATGTGGATCGATGCGGTTCTTAATGATAAAGAACCATTGGTTAAACCAGAGCAAGCACTGGTCGTTTCCGAAATTCTTGAAGCGATCTATGAGTCGGCTCGCACAGGTAAAGCGGTCTACTTCGAATAGGTTTTATAGGGAGAAAGCCGAGGATGATCGTTCATCCTCGGCTTTCTTGCGTTCTAGGTGCTGCGGATAAGGTCAGTCTTTATTCTTCAACTGCTGATGCTGGTAGCCTGCCACGCCGGAGCTTCCTTCATCGGAGAGCTCGGCAAGAGATTTCACTTCTCCATGGGGCTGTTGATTTTCCTTGCGGCTCTTCCATGCGCTCTCACGGCGGTTCTTAGACGAAGTCATAGAAAGGACACTCCTTTTCCATCATACTTGTAAGTTGAACCTTCGATTGGCGAGTAATTGTTCGCCTTTCTTATCCTGAGCTAATACAGGCCAGATCATGCAGAATTTATCGGCTATTCTTGCTTAGGGTTCAAATCCTCTGAGCCGCTTTTCTTTCGTCCGCCTAACCAGAATAGGAAACCGATTGCGCAGATAACGACGAGAAAAGGCGCCACGAATATTAGAAATTGTTCCATAGATGAACCCCTTCTTCCTTAGTTGGTTGAATTATTTACTGCGTTTACCCTGCACGTATTTGGCATCGAACAGGAATAAGCGCATGAGCAGGTACAAAGACGGGATGAGCAGCAGCAAACCAAGCACGAAAACAGTAATCAGTGCAATCGCCATCGGTTCACTCGTGAAATTATCATGGATCGTTAGATAAGGGTACAGAATAAAGGGTAAATGCCCGGCTCCATAACCGAAGAAAGCGAATCCGAACTGAAGCATGACGAAGATGAAAGCCAGGCCGAGTCGTTTACGTGTCCAAACCAGGTAGATGGCAATGATGAAGCAAGCGAATGAAACAACGAACATCCAGGCATAGGCTTCCATCCGTTGAAAGTGATCCGCATTATGTCCCCGGATGGCGAAGAAGACGAGCAGGCTGCTCAGTATGGTCGGTCCGCTCCAGGCGATCGCGTATTTGCGCACCACCTCGAAGGCAGCGCGATCATTTGCACGGTTTGCGTAGTAGCTTAAGAACATCGCGGAGATATAGAGAACGCTCACTAAAGCGAGCAGGACAACCGTCCACGAATACGTGCTTGTAAACAGCTTGCTGAAGAGGAAGGTTACCTTCCCTTTATCGTCCACATCGATGTAGCCGCCCTCTGAGATCGTCATGACCGTCGAGAGCGCAGCCGGAATAAGCAGGCCGCTCGCTCCATATAGGAACAAATAGAAGCGGCTGTCCTTCTTGATTCCGTAATTGCTGAAAGCATAATAGGAGCCCCTGATCGCGAGCAAAATGATAGCCACGCTGCCTGGAAGCAGCAGGGCAGTGCCATAATAATAAGCCGTGTCCGGGAAGAATCCCACAAAGCCGACGAAGAAGAAAACAAGGAACACATTCGTTACTTCCCATACGGGAGAGAGGTAACGCTCGATGATGTTGTTGATGACATGGCGTTTGCCGGTAATGGTGCTGTAATAGCTGAAGAAGCCTGCGCCAAAATCAATGGACGCTACAATCAAGTAGCCGTATAGGAAAACCCACAGCACGGTAATGCCAAGAATCTCGTAGCTCATCGCTGGTCGCCTCCTTCAATGCCTCTTGCCGCAATCTCGTCCTCCGCTTTATTGTTACGGAACATTCGGGTAAGAACACGGATAGCGGTCAGGCCTAACACGACATATAGCAGAGCGAATACGATAAGCATCGTATCGACATGATCGGATACGGTTGCACCTTCTGAGGTTCTCATAATGCCGTGCAGAATCCAAGGCTGGCGTCCAACCTCCGAGAAAATCCAACCGTGTTCTATCGTTAGCATGGCAAGCGGTGCCGCAAGGATAATACCGCGAAGCAGCCATTTATTCGAATAAGCAAGCGATCGTTTGAACCGCATGATAACCAGGAACGCCACTGTGACCAGACTCATTAGCGCGACGAAACTCATTTTAAGATCGAAAAGATAGTGAATCCATAGCGGCGGTGTCTCATCTGCCGGAATATCATTAAGTCCCGTTACCTCCGCATTCGGCAGTCCATGAGCGAGAATACTAAGCGCAAAGGGGATTTTGATGCCGTATTTAATCTCGTTATCCTTGGTTAGAATACCACCGAGTACGAGCGGTGCTTGTGTCGTTGTCTCAAAGTGCCACTCCATAGCAGCCAGCTTCTCAGGCTGATACTTGGCCAAATATTTTCCCGATAAGTCACCGATAATGGCGCTTGAGAGGAGAAAGACGCTGGCTGCGACCATGGTGAGCTTAAGTGCTTTTTTATAATAAACATGGTTTCTGCCCTTGAGCAGGGACCAGGCTGAGATCGCTGCAAGTACGAGTGCACAGGTCAAGTAGGCTGTAACGAGAACGTGAGAAACCTTTGTTGGCATTGCGGGACTAAGCATCGCGCCGAAAGGAGAAATATCCGTAATTTTACCGTCTTTGACCGTTATGCCGGCTGGAGCGTTCATGAATGCGTTAACGACTGTAATGAAGAAAGCTGAAGCAGAAGACCCGATAACGACAGGAATCAGCAGCCAGAAGTGGGTCATCTTGTTCTTGAAGCGTTCCCAGGTGTATAAGTAGATGCCCAGGAAAATGGCTTCAAAGAAGAAAGCGAACGTCTCCAGGAAGAGCGGGATAGCGATAGACTGTCCGGCTACTTTCATGAAGCTCGGCCATAGCAGGCTGAGCTGAAGCCCAATGGCAGTTCCCGTCACAACGCCGACAGCTACTGTAATGACGAAGCCGCGAGCCCATCTGCGTGCCATAAGCAAGTAATGCTCATCGTTACGCCTAATTCCGATCCACTCGGCAAGCGCAATCATAAGTGGAACTCCAACCCCGATCGTGGCAAAAATAATATGAAAAGCAAGCGTAAGTCCTGTTAACATTCGGCTATACATGACCGGATCGTAACCGCTTAATAACATGAAGATTCCCCTTCCTAGAAGCATAGTATTTGTTGCAAGGCGTGGAAGTATGAAAGAAGCTTATTTAAAGAGATACTTGGATAGAGAAAGCAGCATGATCCCTGCTACGACGATGCATAGAATAATAAGCCTTTTTTCCTGTTTGGCAATGCGTTTATGATCTTCATTTGGAGCCATACAAATCCCATCCCTCCAGGGTGATGATGTAAGTATTGGTAGTTATTAAAGCTTATAGGGTTATTATAAACGATTCTCAGCAATGTATGTGATTTTTTTCACAATAAATGTGACGAGGGAATGAAATTTGTTTTTGTGTTAACACGAATTGTTGCTTTTAACAGGGAAAACCCGCAATGTGGAAAGCGGTTGGTGTGAAAAAATAAGGGATAAGAAGGGGTGATTCAAGTGGGGGTTTATAATTGAATGCGCTTGCAAGAATGAGTTTATTACTGAGGAATGGGTGGTGAACACCTGTCTAATTATGGGGGTTAGCCTGCTTAATAATATGGGTACCCATGCCGGCTTCCTGTTATCCCGAAATTGCAGGGATAACGCTTTGTATTCCACGACGACAGCATTCGGATGTGGTTGTTCGAACTGTAAGCATCCCCGAAGCAGGATCTTAGAACTTTGCAGTACGAGCTGATGAAGCTGCTGTCTTCTTCCATGTTCTCGAACAGTAATGCAGCGGTCTCGAGCAGCGAAGCGACGAATGCTGTTCAGAATATGGTTACTCCCGTTTTGATCCGGGCTGCGATCACCATCGTACCGGCCTTACCGATTCTGGTTACCTATCCATTCCTGCAGAAATATTTTGTTCATGGCATGCAGCTTGGCAGCGTGAAGGAGTAGCACCCGTTCATCGATAGTTCCAAGAATGAAATCAGCACGCAAAAGTGCTGGTTTCTTTTTTTATGACTTGAAACTTCTGCCCGGCTCATGTACATTTCATTATATTAATAGTAAACAACGGGTAACGACATAAAGAGATGTGTATTGTATTATCAGGTATCAACCAAGATAATGAATATCATACAGCTCGTCGCAGCTGCGCCCGAGAGAAAAGGGGTAATCCTGTTGCGGATACCAAGGCCATGGTCAAACAAAGCTAAGCTTATGCTTACAGCATTTATGTTTCTATCAACCTTATCTGCATGCGACAAAGAAAACGCTACCAATCCGCCGAAGGAGCAGGTCAACAATCCGCCAGTAACGAACGGTGACCCGTCCTTCAGCCGATTCGAGCCTCCGATTGAACTATCCTTTGTAAGAGAAACCGATGAAGGACTGGAGAGCCTGATCAACGGCCTGCCCGGGGAAACCCTGGAGGATAACCGCTGGACCAGGCTGGATGAAGAGGTTCTCGGAATCAAGATCAAGTACGACTGGACAGCTAAAGGGGATTTATACCGTCAGAAGCTTGGCGCCTCCATTGCTTCAGGAAATATTCCGGATGTAGTAACAGTGAATGCCCAGCAGCTCCGGGAGCTCAGCAATGCAGGACTGATCGAGGATTTGACGGATGTCTATGAACAATATGCTTCCACTCTTACGAAGAGAGTACTCAGTGAGGAAGGTGACGGTCCATTTGAGACGGCAACGATTGACGGCAAGCTGATGGGCATTCCGCAGACAAGTTCCTCCATTGAAGATGCCGACTTGTTATGGATCAGAACGGACTGGCTGAATAGGCTGGGGCTGAAACCGCCAACAACGATGCAGGAATTATTGACCATTTCGAAAGCGTTTACAGAGGATGACCCTGATCACAACGGCAAAGACGATACCTTCGGGATTGGGGCAACCAAAAATTTGGGCGACCCTGTTATGGGGCTTGTGGATCTTATGGCCGGGTATGATGCATTTCCAAATATATGGATTAAGAATCAGCAGGGCAAGCTCGTGTACGGAGGGATCCAGCCTGAGGTCAAAACAGCCTTGAAGGTCATTCAGGATATGTATCGGCAAGGGCAGATTGATCCCGAGTTTGCTCTGAAGGACGGAGAGAAGGCTAACAAGCTGATAACATCCGGGAAGATCGGCATGATCTACGGTGAGCAATGGGTTTCCTTTCTGTTGAGTACAAGCCGCGATAATGATCCGAACGCTGACTGGCAGGCTTATCCGATCGTGTCTGCTACTGGAGATGCGGCCAAAGTTCCGCTTGAATTCAATACTAACACCTACTTCGCGGTCAAGAAAGGTTATGAGCATCCGGAGGCCATTATCAAGCTGTTTAATCTGCATCTGGAGAAAAACTGGGGACAAACAGCGGAGTATGAGAAGTATTACAATACGACGACCTCTGCAGTATGGCTGCTATCACCGGTTATGCCTTCCCCAACCCGCAAAAATCTGGAGGCGTTCCGTCAGATTAAGGCTGCGAGCAGGATCGGAAATAATGATTTGATGAAGGATGAAGCCAAGTATATCAAGAAGAGAATGGATACATATTTGTCCGGTAATGATTATGGTGGCTGGGGCTGGCTGAAAATTTACGGTCCTACGGGAGCTTTCTCTATTATCGATCAATATGAAAAAAAAGATCAGCTGCTGTACGAGAGTTTTGTTGGCGCTCCTACAGATACAATGATTGATAAGCAGCTGATTCTAAGTGATTTGCAGAATGAGACCTACCTTAATATTATTTTGGGCAGACCTATCAATGAATTCGCCCAATTTGTAAACAACTGGTACAAGCTGGGTGGAGACAAAATTACAGATGAGGTTAATCAGTGGTATGCGAAGCGCGAAAGCGGGAAACAGTGAATGCCGGTCAACGAGTGCCCTATATATTCGTAAAATAGAACAACGGAGGTATTCTCTTGTTTAGACTGCCAGCTCATTCATGGCGCAATGCACTGTTTGTCCGGTTGATTATAATGAATCTGATTGTGATCCTGCCGATTATTTTACTAGGGGTCTATTTGTATAATTGGAGTTATTCAAATGCCAGCAATGAAATATCGAAAAATACAGCTGCACAGCTTTCCTATTATCTGGAAGACTTGAATCATGAGATAGAATGGCTGGAAATTCAGCAATTTGATATTTTGCAGGACAAGGACTTGAATAAACTAGCGGTTACCTGGGATTTAATGGACAATGCCGACAGGAAGGAAAGCATTGATTATTTGCTCCACCGCTTTACTTCAATTAAAAACAGCAGCTCTTATATAAAAGATATTTATGTGCATGTACGTACCATTCAGAAGACCATCTCATCGAGCAATGGAGTTGACGATTTTAATCAGCTCAGCTTTAACTATTTCCGTGCAGAAGTTGAAAAGAAGCAGGTACGCCTGATCCGCTGGGATGATTCGCTTCATTTAAGCGCTGCCAAATATGGCGGCAAGGAAGGAGCTCCTTTATTTATTGTTCAGATTGAGCTGGATATGGACAAGCTTAAGGAATCACTGCAGCAGATCAGTGTCTATCCCGAAAGCGGCTCTTTTCTGATCTCGAATAAAACCGGCTTTACACTAGCCAGCAGCGCTGGCACTTCAGACGCCTTGCAGAGCTATGTATTTGCTGCGGTTCGTTCCAAAGATAATACAATGATCAAACGGATTAATAATCGTAATTATCATCTGGATAAAGCGTATTCCGAGTCGCTTGGATTGTCCGTCATTACCTATCTGCCAGAATCGGTTGTGAAGAAGCCGCTGAACGGATTTAATAACTGGGCTTGGGTGTTCGCGCTGACCTCTTGCTGCGCAATCGTTATTTATGCGTTATCTACCTATAAGTTTGTTCATAAGCCGCTGCTGCTGCTTGTACAGAGCTTCAGAAAGATGGAAGGAGGTGCATTGGACATTCAAATTGACCATGAGCAGAAGGATGAATTCGGCTATTTGTATAACCGGTTCAACCAGATGATTAAGAATCTGCAGACGCTGATTGACCAGGATTTCAAGCAAACGATGATGATGCAGAAGGCAGAGCTCAAGCAGCTTCAATCCCAAATTAAACCGCATTTTTTGTACAACAGCTTTTTTATTCTGAACTCATTGGCGAAAACCGGGGATTTGGAACGTGTTGAGCTCTTCACGAATATGCTTGGCGAGTATTACCGGTTCATTACCCGCAACGGAGAGGATAACGTTCTCTTATCGGAAGAGACCCGGCATTCCAGAATGTATACTGAAATTCAGAAGCTCCGTTTCTCCAGAAGAATCAAGGTAGAGTTCGACGAGCTGTCTAAGGACATGGAGCGGATACGGGTGCCGAGGCTGATTATACAGCCGATAATCGAAAACGCTTATGAGCATAGTCTTGAGAAAATGACAGATGAGGGCTTGCTCCGTGTTTCCTTCGATAGGGGTCAAGAGGAAGCAAGAATTGTTGTAGAGAATAACGGCGATAATCCAATCAGCGACGCTCAGATTGAAGCCCTTCAAGCAAGATTAAACAGCAGAGGAGAATCCGGTGAAATGACCGGCATGATCAACATCCATCGGCGCATTATTTTAACCTATGGGGAAGACAGCGGTCTGTTTCTGTCCAGAAGCGAGTTAAATGGCCTGAAAGTCGAGATTAGAATCAGGCTGAAAGGGGCCGGTGACATTGTATAGATTGCTGATCGTTGATGATGAAGATATTATTACGGACTCGCTGTACGAGGTCTTTCACCGGCTGATGCCGGAGAAGCTGGATGTCTGCAAAGCCTATTCGGCCAAGGAAGCTTTGCAGTGGATGTCACGGACAAGGATAGATATCGTATTGACCGATATTAGCATGCCAGGCATGAACGGTCTCGAGCTGTCCGATGAAATTCAAGCCTTCTGGCCAAGATGCAAGGTCATCTTCCTGACGGGATTCAGTGAGTTCGACTATGCTTATAAAGCGATTCAAATGACGGACGTCCGGTATTTACTGAAGACAGAGGGCTACGATAAGGTTACGGCAACGGTGCAAGAAGTGATTCAGGAGATCGAGCATGAGAATCAGATAAGCAAAATGCTGGAGCAGTCACGGGAGCAGCTCTATGCCCTGGAGCAGATGGCACAAGGGGATTACATACGCCACCTGCTTCAGGAAAGCTTTAATCTAGAAGAGAACAGGCTGACGGATGAATTCCGTAAAATGAACATCGGTCTTGATCCGGAAATGCCTGTGCTTCTGGTCATCGGACATTTATGTTATCCGGAGGGTACTACTTTTATTGAGAGAAGCAGCTTGCTTACGAACGCAAGAATGATCTGGAATTCGTATTTGTCGGAGAAAACCAGGCATATCGGTATCGTAGATAAGCAGGGGGATCTCTTGTGGCTGTTGCAGCCCTCCGGGTCTGCCGATGAGAAGTTCTACAATCATCTGGTCCGTTATTTGGAAGGCACGTTGGAATTGATTCAAGAGACTTGCCTGCAATCTCTTGGGCTGCCGGTCGCCTTTACTATAAGCGGCACTCCCTGCGCCTGGGATGCGATGAACCGGCAGTACGAGCGGCTCCGTCAGCTGCAGCTGATGAAGATTGACGGAGATGGAGTAACCATTATTTTGACAGACCGCGGCGAGCAGCTAGAGGACTCCATAGAGCAGCTTCAAAGGAAAGAGGAAGGGCAAATCTCCTCGAAAGCAGAGATGCTTGCTGCATTTCTGGAAGCAGGCAAATCGGGCAAATTCGGGGAAATATTCGAAGAGCTGAGCATGGGCATGCTGCAGGCTAACAGTCCTGTCAAACGAACTATTGAAGTGTACTATTCTATTGCGCTGGTTCTGTTCTCTTATATCAACCGTTCGGGGCTATGCCGTGAGATTCAAGATTACAGCAAGCTGATGCGCCTGGATGAGCACTCTTCGATGAAAGAGGCGGTTCACTACTTGAAGCAGGTCAGTGATCAGCTGTTTCAGGTCAAAAGCTCGGAGAGCAAGGAAAATGCATCCAGCGTCATTGGTAACATTTGTAAGTATATCAATGAACATTTAAGCGAAGATCTGTCTCTTGTCCGGCTGGCCGAGATCAATTATTTCAATCCGTCCTATTTATCCCGGTTTTTCAAACAGGAATGCGGCATTAATTTGTCTGAATACATAGACAATTGTCGTGTGAGAAAAGCAAAGGAACTGCTGAAAGAGGATGACCTGAAGGTTCGGGAGGTTGCCGCCCTGGTGGGTTATGAGGCTGCCCACTCCTTTACAAGGTTTTTCAAGAAGGCTACCGGCATGACGCCGCAGGAATATCGGGACGCCCTCAACCAGACTTGAGGGGGCTGATTCATGAAACGGATTAATCTGAAGATTGCCGTACTGCTAGGCTGCCTTGCAGCCGTTCTAACTCTATTTATCACATCCCATCATTCGATAACGAATCAGGAGGAAAACAATGGAAGATTTACAGGTTCAGTTGGCTAGCGCAGTAAGTAAAATACCGCCACAAGGCAATCCGCTTGTCTCGCACAAGTTTGGAGCAGATCCATACGCTCTTGTATATGATGGCCGCGTCTATCTGTATACGACGAATGACGTGCTGGAATACAGCGAGGATGGAAGCGTGAAGGATAATACATACGGCAATATTAACAAGATTGGCATTATTTCCTCTGCGGATCTGGTGAACTGGACGGATCATGGCGTTATAAATGCTGCAGGTCCTGAAGGAGCGGCTAAATGGGCAACACAATCATGGGCGCCGGCTATCGCTCATAAGGTCATTAACGGACAAGACAAGTTCTTCCTTTATTTTGCGAATAATGCGAGTGGAATTGGTGTACTCGAGGGCGACAGCCCGACTGGTCCTTGGAAGGATCCAATTGGAAAAGCGCTGATCTTAAGATCAACTCCCGGTGTTGAGAAGGTTACCTGGCTATTCGATCCAGCTGTGCTCGTGGACGATGACGGCAAGGCTTATATCTACTTCGGCGGCGGGGTGCCGGAAGGCAAGGATGAAAGACCGGATACAGCACGGGTCATGCAGCTTGGGGATGATATGACCAGCGTAATGGGCGAAGCACAGGTTATCCCGGCTCCGTTTATGTTCGAGGATGCAGGCATTAACAAATATAACGGTACTTATTACTATACGTATTGCTCGAACTTCTATAACGGCGTCCGTCCGGAGGGAAGCCCTCCAGCAGGAGAGATCGCCTATATGACAAGCAGCAGTCCGATGGGACCATGGACATACCGGGGGACGATTCTGAAAAATCCGGGACATTTCTTCGGGGTAGGCGGCAACAACCATCACGTTATCTTCGAGTTTAAGGATGCTTGGTATATTGCTTACCATGCCCAGACTTTATCGAAAGCGATGGGGGTTCCGAAGGGTTATCGTTCTACTCACCTGAATGAGCTTAAATTCCAGGATGCCGATCAGTCCATTCAAGAAATTACGGCAAATTACGAAGGTGTACCGCAAATTCAATCTTTCAATCCCTATGAACGTGTAGAAGCGGCAACGATCGGATGGAATGCGGGAATTGCAGCTGAAGCTTCTGCTGAGCGCAGCGTGGCCGTCACCGATATAGACAGCGGCGATTGGCTCGCATTGTCCAAGGTTGATTTTGGCAGCGGCGCTTCCGGGTTTACGGCATCTGTATCGGAGACAGGCTCGGCTGCTGTCATTGAGCTGCGGTTGGATGCGGCAGACGGCCAATTGATTGGGTCCTTGCAGATTCCTGCTGCTGAGGAGACGGGGGCAGCGGAATATCAAACCAAGGTTACTGGTGTCGGCGGCGTTCATGACCTGTACCTGGTGTTCAAGGGCAAGCCTGACAGTAAGCTGTTCAAGCTGCATAGCTGGCGGTTCAACCAATAAGCGTGTTTCGTGAAGAAACTAACTTCACCGCCAAAGACTTGCGTTAGCCGTTACTTCTTGAGCCGGAAGGGATACGAATGTTGTCTATGAAGCCGATTCGAGTCTTTGATACCTTTAACAGCAGTCAGTTTATCTGCACCTACAGCGGCTATAAACCTGCCAACATGCATACGTGGGGGCCGGGTGTGCGTGATATTTATGCATTGCACTTCATTGTAAGCGGGAAGGGAACGCTGGAGACGCGTAATCAGCGGTATCCGTTAACTGCAGGCGATAGCTTCATGATCTTTCCGCAAACGGAGATTTACTACTATCCGGATCCTGAGGATCCCTGGGAGTATGTATGGATCGAGTTTAAAGGGGATGAAGCGGAGCGTCTGGTGGCGATGACGGAGCTTGAGCCGGATAAACCTGCAGTCGCCGCATGTCCGGCTGATTTGAAGCCTTATTTCCCTGTGGTGCCAGGTGCTGATGCGAGGCCTTTTGAGAAAATGAGAACAGAGGCGCAATTACGTATGCTGCTCTCCTATTATGTGGAGTTTTATCCGAGAGAATCGCACTTTATCGATTATGTTCGTTGCCTATAGCCTGACGTTGCTTATGTATGGAATGTTGTTGTTTCTGCAGCAGCTCTGTAAAATAACAGCTAGTAATCTATAGCTTGACGGGTAATAAAGCCGCAATCCGGCGGGTTGTTGGAGCCGACTGCGAGAGCTAAACTTTCCTTGTTGCGCTAAATGGAGAGGGGAACAGAATATGAGCAGCACCGTTATAACAAACCCTATTATTTGGGCGGATGTACCTGATATTGATATGATCCGCGTAGAAGATACCTTTTATATGGTCAGCACCAGTATGCATTCGATGCCAGGCTGTCCGATTATGAAATCTGTTAATCTGAAGGATTGGGAGATCGTGAATTATGTATTTGATACGATCGAAGACAATGATGCCCACAATCTTTCAGACGGTAAAGGCATTTACGGGCAAGGCTCATGGGCTTCCAGCCTGCGTTTTCATAACGGAACCTTTTATGTTTGCTTCTCCTGTAATGATAGTCAGCAGTTCTATATTTACCGGACACGGGATATCGAGAACGGCACATGGGAGCGTTCGGTCATTAACGGGCTTCAGCATGATCCGGGGCTGCTGTTTGATGAAGATCGCGTCTTTATATTCAGCGGCGGCGGGGACATCTATATAACTGAATTAACAGCTGACGCTGCCCGGATCAAGCCTGACGGAATCCGTCAGCTTCTGCTGGAAGGGGAGCGGGAAGGCATGGGGCTGCGCATAGAGGGCTGCCATGCTTATAAGCTGGATGGCTATTATTATTTGTTTTTCATTGATTGGCCGCGAACCGGGCATGGACGCCGCAGGGAGTTGTGTTACCGTTCGACAGAGCTTCTAGGACCCTATGAATATAAAGTAATTCTCGATGATGATCTCGGCTATCACAACAAGGGGGTTGCGCAAGGCGGTATTATCGACACGCCTTCCGGTGAATGGTACACCTTCTTATTCCAGGATCATGATGCTGTTGGCCGGATTCCATGCGTGCTGCCGATGTCCTGGCAGGACGGCTGGCCGGTTATCGGCAATGGCGGCAAAGCACCGGTCTCCTTCGAGGCGAATCTGCCGGAGTCCGCTTCCAAGCCGATTGTCATCAGTGATGAATTCGACTATGAAGAGAACAAGCTGGCTTTGAACTGGCAATGGAACCATAATCCGGACAACACGCGGTGGTCAGTTACAGCCCGGCCGGGTTATCTGCGTCTGGAGACTGGTCAAATCACTGATCGTCTCGTTCTTGCCCGCAATACCCTTACCCAGCGGACGGAAGGTCCGGCATGCAGCGGAAGTACGGTACTGGATCTGTCCAATATGAAAGCTGGCGATCATGCCGGTCTTGTCGCACTGCAAAGCGGATATGGTACGGTTGGCGTTCAGGCGGAGGATAACGGCGAGCGTTATGTCGTGATGGGGATGAACCGCGGCGACGGCGGTATGGAAACTGTGGAAAAGCACCGGTATGAAGGCAGCCAGATTCATGTGAAGATAGATTTTGATTTTCGTAACAGCATTGACCTTGCCTATTTCTATTATTCGACTGACGGAGTGGAGTGGACGCCGATCGGCCGCCCTCTGCAGATGAGGTACACACTGGATCATTTCATGGGCTACCGGATCGGTCTGTTTAACTATGCAACAAAGCAATCCGGCGGCTATGTCGACTTCGATTACTTCCGTTACAGCAAATAACCTGACGAAAAGAGGTTCATCATCGATGACAGTTACTTATCGCAATCCCGTTATTAGCGGCTTTCACCCCGATCCGAGCGTCTGCAGAGACGGCGAGGATTACTATCTGGTGACAAGCTCATTCGAATATTTCCCGGGGGTTCCGTTATTCCACAGCAAGGATCTGGTTCATTGGGAGCAGATCGGGCACTGCTTGACGAGGAAGGAACAGCTGCATCTGGATGAAGCGCGGAGCTCGGCAGGAATCTTCGCCCCAACAATCCGGGTGCATAACGGCACTTTCTACATGATTACGACCAATGTATCTGGCGGAGGCAACTTTTACGTCCATACCCGCGATCCGAGAGGAGAATGGTCTGATCCGATTTTTATCGATCAGCCGGGAATTGATCCCGATCTGTTTGTCGATGAGGATGGAGCCGTCTATGTCTCCTCCGCCTGGGGCGGCAATGAGAATGGACCCGGCATCTATCAGAGCCGCCTTGATCTAGCGACTGGCAAGCGGTTATCGGAGGTTAAGTTCCTGTGGAGCGGAACCGGGGGACAATACCCGGAGGCTCCGCATATTTACTGTATAGGCGGTTGGTATTATCTGATGATGGCGGAAGGCGGCACAGAATACGGCCATATGGAAACCATCGCAAGAAGCAGCAGTCCACAAGGACCGTTCGAGAGCTGCCCGTCAAACCCGATACTGACTCACCGCAGTATGCTCAATCCGATTCAAGCCACCGGTCATGCAGATCTGGTCCAAACGCCGGATGGAAGCTGGTGGTCCGTATTTCTTGGTATTCGTCCCGTAGGCTATCCGAACTGTCATCATCTCGGGCGCGAGACTTTCCTTGCGCCGGTAAGCTGGTCCGAAGAGGGCTGGCCGGTGATCGGAGTCAACGGGATGGTTAGCGAAACGATGCCAGCAGGCAGCCTAGAGCTGCAACCTGTTGGAGAACAGCCCGTCCGGGAGGAATTCGAATCGAACAATTTTGCACCGCATTGGAACTTTCTAAGGGTGCCGTATCCGGAAAGCTGGTCGCTTACAGAGCAGACCGGAGCTCTAACCCTGCGCGGCAATGCTTATACGTTGAATGATCTAGATGCACCGGCTTTTGTGGGCAGGCGGCAGCAGCATTTCGAATGCCGGGCTGCTGTTCATTTAACATTTGCACCGCAGAAGGATGGGGAAGAAGCAGGTCTTGCTGTATATATGAATGACCGTTTTCATTATGAGATCGCAGTAATGAGGATCATGGGCAAGCGTAAGCTGATTTTCCGACGGAGGCTCGGCAGCTTATGGAAAGTGGAGAATGAGCTGCCATGGTCCTCGGATACGGTCGTATTGACGATAAAAGCGGACAAATGGCAATACAGCTTTGGATTCTCAGGAGATGAGAAAGCGGAGCCGGTATGGTTCGGAGCCGGTGAATGTGCGATGCTAGCGACGGAGGTTGCGGGCGGCTTCACCGGTGTATTATTGGCCATGTATGCAACGGGTAACGGGGTGCAAAGTGGAACACCGGCTTATTTTGACTGGTTTGATTACGAGGCGATGGAAAAGACTGGCCGCAGTCATTCGATACCGGGCAGCGCCCGAAGGAAGCAGTCAAGACCATCATCGGGCAAATAACAAATGAAGAGAAGCGCGTTCCCTGCGGGAGCGCGTTTTTTAACTATAGGAAAGTATAAATTTCTGCTTTACTTTCTCTATAGTTCTGAGGAAAGAAACTAACTTCGCCCCCACAGACGGCGTTAGCCGTTTTTCTTGTGTGATGCAGCCATGTCATCCGGCTAATTCTATATCTTGGCGGGTGTTCTACCAAAGAGCGACAGGTTGTTGCCTCTTTCTGTAAGCGCTACACTTTTTAAGAAAGCAATTGCGGGGGTGTTGGCAATTAGGAAACAGAGCATAGAGGACAAGGGAAATGAGCTGTGCTGGCACAGGAGGAAGAACAAATAGAAGCAGGCGGTCAGGCGCTGCTTACGGCAACGGGAATTAAGCGGATATTCGGTAAGGGCAATACCGCCGTTACCGCTCTGTCTGATATCGAGCTTGATGTACCCGAAGGCTCGATGGTTGCCCTGAAAGGGCGGTCGGGCTCGGGCAAGACAACGCTTCTCAATATTTTAAGTGCGCTGGATGAGCCGACAGAAGGTCAGGTTTTTTTCCGGGGCAAGGAAATTACCGGATTATCCGGCCAGGCGCGGAACGCATTGCGGCGTAAAGAGATCGGGCTGGTGTTCCAGTCCTTTGGTTTGATCCCGCTGATGTCTGCTTACGAGAATGTTGAGTTCGGGCTTCGAATTGCCGGGACACCGGTCAAGGGCAGCCGTGAAGCTGCCGAACGGGCGCTTGAACGGGTAGGGATGCGTGAACGGATGAAGCATCGTCCGATGGAGCTGTCGGGCGGTGAGCAGCAGCGCGTGGCCATAGCCCGTGCGATTGCACATGAACCGGCGCTATTAATTGCTGACGAGCCAACCGCGGAGTTAGACAGCCGAATGGGCTTGCAGGTGATGCGGGTATTCCGGGATCTGGTAAGACACTCCGGTATGACAGTTCTTCTTACCACCCATGACCCGGGAATTATGGAGCTCGTCGATTATGTTATTGCATTGGAGGATGGGAAAATTGTTTCAAAAACAACGAATCGATTCTAGTTGGAAGTCGTGCGCAAAGCAGGCTGCGCTCGTGACATTTACAGCGTTCACAGCGATTGCCTTATCCGGCTGCTCGCTTCTTCCCCGTGAAGAAATAGCGCTGCAGCCCCCTCTAATCCAGCCGGTTCAGGAAAAGCTGGATCTGGTGGATGTAACCCGCGGCAATATTCAAACCTCGCTGAAGGGTACGGCAATCTTTGTCTCCTCGAACGTGAAGACGCTGTCATTCACCGAATCAGGCGGACAGCTGAAATCCGTTAACGTTAAGCTTGGTCAAGAAGTGAAGGCAGGCGACCTGCTGGCTGAGCTGGAGCTAGAAGATCTGGCGCTGCAGGTTCGACAGCAAAAGCTGAGCGTTGAGCGGGTTCAGCTGTCTGTATAGTGAAGCCGTGCAGGACGGAGTGTCCGGGACTGAGAAACGGCTGAAGGAAATCGACCTTGAAAAGGAACAAATGTCGCTGCAGGCGATGGAAAGCAAGCTTAACAAGTCGCAGCTGTTTTCCCCGATCTCGGGAACGGTTATTTATGTCGATTCGATTAAAACCGGTGACCGTGTAAATGCCTATCAAACCATTGTAACGGTAGCTGACCCTTCCAGCATGCAGCTGACTTATGCGGCATCGGATGCCAAGGGTGTTCTTGGTGTAGAAGCCGGCATGCCCGTAAGCCTGAAGTACAAGGGGAAGGACTATACCGGAAAAGTACTGCAATCTCCATCAAGTGCACCTGTCAGCACGGATAAGGCTAAGGCAGACAGCAACGCTGTAACGATTGTAATGGGGATTGACAATCCGCCTGAAGGGATTCAAATCGGACATAGCGCCGATATGATGATTGATCTTCAAAAGCGGGAAAATGTCATTGTGCTGCCGCGAAAAGCGATCCGCTCTTATATGGGGCGCAATTATGTACAAATTGCAGACGGTGAACGCAAAAAAGAAGTCGATGTTGAAGTTGGCCTGACAACGCCAACTGAAGTGGAGATTGTGAAAGGCCTGGAGAAAGGACAGCAGGTTATTCTGAACAACTGACGGTACTATGAAAGCCCTGGCGACAGGGCGCAAGAATGAGGTGTACGCATGGCATTATGGACAATGATTCTCCGCAAGATGGCAAATAACAAATGGCTGCAGTTGAATTTATGGTTTGGTCTCACCGTATGTGTAGCTCTGTTCAGCTCAATGCCGCTTTATTCGGATGCCATCCTGCAGAGGACTTTACAGAAGGAGCTTCAGCTGGTCCAAAGCAAGAACTCCGTGTATCCGGGCTATATACGGGTTAGCACATCGGTCTCATCCTCCAAGATGGATCAGAAAACAGTAGATGCGATTGGACGTGCGGACCGGTTCATTCAATCGGTTCCAGGCGTTTGGGGCTGAAGGCTCTGTCCTTTTATCAGCAGCGCTTCACCCAGAAAATGAAGGTATACGGAGCGGACGCATCGGAGCAGGAGATTAAAACGCAGAAAACGACAGGCGGTTTTAAATCGCTGTCTGATATGGAAAAGCGGGTGCGTCTCATTGACGGCCGGATGCCGGTTGACCGTACGGATGGCCTGTTCGAAGCGCTGGTGACACAGAATTTTCTTCATTCTGCCAAGCGCGATCTGGGAGAGGAGCTTCTGGCAGAATCGGCGGATAAGCAATTGTTCCGGGTCATCCCGGTTGGGATTATCGACACCGATCCGACAGCAGATGCTTACCTGCCATTTCTGGTGACAGATGAACCAGACGGTTTTATTATCCCCTTCCAGCAATTCGAACGTGAGTTCATTACGAAGGACGGCAAGGTAAGGGTATCTGATTTGGAATGGCGTTATGCAATGGATTACAAACAGATGAGCATTAATAAGATAGCAGTCTTTACCGAGGCCAATCGGGCGATCCGAAGCTATTTCCGCGGACGGCTTGGATCAGCAGAGGTTAATATTCCTGCGAATGAAACTATTGCCTCCTATCAGGGCAAGAAAGAGAAGCTTGATGTCATGATGCTGTCGCTGTATTCACCGGTTATGCTCATGCTGGCTTTCTATTTGTTTATGGCGGCAAATCTCGTCATTGAGAGGCAGAAAACGGAAATATCCGTGCTGCGAAGCCGCGGAGCCAGCAAGCTGCAGATCATGATAGCGTATACACTGGAAAGCTTGCTGCTTGGTGCAAGCGCGCTTGCGGCAGGGCCTTTTATTGGGGTTACCTTTACAAAAGTACTCGGAGCATCCAACGGTTTCCTTGAATTTGTGCAGCGCTCGGCACTGGAGGTCAGCCTTACCAGCAGTGCATACAAGGTCGCGGTTGCAGCGGTGGCGGGAGCCATTGTACTCATCTTGATCCCGGCTTTTTTGGCGACCAGGGTATCGATAGTGAGTCACAAGCAGCAGATGGCAAGGCTCACCAGGATGTCCTTCTGGCATAAGACGGGAATCGATATTGTGCTTGTCGGTCTGGCATTATATCTGCTCTATAATTTCAATAACCGGCAGGAGGATTTAAAGCGTCTGGCGCTGGATTCGGATGCCCTGCAGGTGGATCCGCTGCTGTTCCTGATGCCTGCGTTATTCGCGCTAGGGGCCGGACTATTGGTACTGCGGATCTATCCATGGTTTATCCGGCTTGTTTATTGGGCGGGGCGCAAGTGGTGGCCGCCTGCTCTGTACAACACCCTTATACAAATCAGCCGTTCATCAAGGCAGTATCTGACGATCAAAGTGTTTCTGGTGCTGACGGTGTCGACCGGCTTGTTCAGTGCCAATGCAGCTCGGACAATCAACGATAATATGGAAAGCAAAATCCAATATAACATTGGTGCAGATATAACCTTGACCACTCGTTGGGAGAGTGATGCACCTCCGCCAAGCATGCAAGGGGCCCAGCCTCAGACACAGACGGCGCAAGGCACAGGCGACAAGCGGGTGCAATATTCTGAACCGCCGTTTCAGCCGTTCCAGAAGCTGGAAGGTGTTGAAGCAACGGCTAAAGTATTCCGGAAGGATGGGGCAAGATTTAGTGCAGGCAGTAAAAATACATCCGGAGCAGCTACTCTGGTAGGCATAAACACAATGGCGTTTGGTCAAACTGCCTGGATGAAAGACGGTTTGCTGGATCATCCGATCAACAGTTATTTGAATCTCATGGCAACTAATCCGAAGGCGGTATTGATCTCGCGATCACTTGCTAATACAGCCAAGGTGAAGCCAGGGGATCCGATCCGTATCTACTGGGATGGACTGGATGAAGCCATGTTTACGGTTTACGGCATTATCGATTATTGGCCGGGCTGGAATCCGCTGCCGGCTGCATCGGATGGCGGGGAGAAGGTCTCCAAGCCCAATCTGATCGTCGGCAATTTGAACACCATTCAGAACAGGCTGGCCGTTGAGCCTTATGAAGTATGGCTTAAACTGAAGGACGGCGTTCCCAGCCAGTCCATCTACGATCAGCTAACCGCTGCCAAAATCAATGTGACCGGACTTCAAGATTCGATACAGGAGCTGATTACGTCGAGGAACGATCCGTTCCGCATGGCGATCAATGGAGTCATGACGCTGGGCTTTGTGATTTCCATGCTGATCAGCTTCTTCGGATTCCTTCTGTTTTGGGTGCTGGCTTTGTCAGGCAGAACGCTGCAGTATGGCGTCCTTCGGGCGATGGGGATTCCGTTCCCGCAAATTATCGGGATGCTGCTCAGTGAGCAGCTGCTTACCTCCGGCGCAGCGGTTATCATCGGTGTACTCATCGGCAACATGACCAGCGAGCTGTTCGTGCCCTTGTTTGAAATGTCATTTGCGACGGCGGAGCAGGTTCCGCCATTCGAGATTGTTTATAAGCTAAGCGATTATGTGCAGCTGTACACCATCGTTGGCCTGACGCTTACAATCGGTCTGCTTATTCTCGGCTACCGGCTGTCACGGACCCGGATTGATCAGGCGTTAAAGCTGGGGGAGGAGTAAAACATGATCAGATGCGAAGAACTTGTCAAAATCTACAAAACGGCCGATCTCGAGGTCGTTGCTCTTCAAGGGCTGGATATGCAGGTGGAGGATGGCGAGCTGATGGCGATTATCGGCAATTCAGGCAGCGGGAAATCTACACTGCTGAATATGCTGGGCGGACTGGATAAGCCGTCTGCAGGCAAGCTGTTTGTAGATGGTAAGGATTTGCTTGCGTTCGGTGAGAAGGAGCTTGTGAAATATAAGCGTGAAACGGTCGGCTTCGTATGGCAGAATAATGCCCGGAATCTGATTCCTTATCTGACAGCGCTAGAGAATGTGGAGCTGCCCGTGCTCCTGAAGGGCAGAAGACGCAGGGCGCGCGCCATCGAGCTGCTTGAAGCAGTAGGACTAGGCCACCGTATTAAGAATAAGCTCAGCGAGCTGTCTGGCGGCGAGCAGCAGCGGGTCGCTATCGCCATCGCTTTGACGAATGAGCCTAAGCTCCTTCTTGCGGACGAACCTACGGGCTCGCTGGATACGAAGACCTCCGATCAGGTGCTGGATCTGTTCCGGACCCTGAATCAGACGATGGGGATAACGATTGTGATCGTTACGCATGATCCGCTGCTGGCCCGCAAGGTGGACCGGGTTGTCCAGATCAGGGATGGTAAAACCTCCGCCGAAATGATCCGCAAGGAATCCTATGCTGACGAACTGGCAAGGCTTGATGCCGCGGATGAGAAGTCGTTTCAGGAGGAGAGCCATATTGAATATTCCGTCCTGGACAAAGCCGGACGGCTTCAGATTCCGGCATGCTATCTGGACGCAGAAGGGTTTAAGGATAGCAATAAGGTGCGTGTGGGAATGGAGGAAGGCCGTATTATCCTCTATCCGCAGGAAATGGCGCCATGATCCGCCCCGCAAGGGGCGTTTATGGAATATACAAGAAGGGAAAGGTGAGGTGTATTTAATGAAGAAATTAGGAGGAGGGGCGGAATTATGACGGAAATTAGAAATTATCGAAACTAGGTCTGAAAAACGTGAGTAAATGGAAGTAAAATTATTTGTGAGGAGGAATTGTTAATGTATAAGAGGTTTATGGCATTTTTATTAACATTTACATTATTACCGAGCCTTGTACCAGGTATATCTGTGTTTGCTGCTGGTACAACTGTTCAGAATCCGGTCATATGGGCAGATGTACCGGACGTAGATATCATCAGGGTAGGTGATGCCTACTATATGACTAGTACAACAATGCATATGAATCCGGGAGTTCCGATTATGAAATCTACGGATCTCGTAAATTGGGAAATTGTTAATTATGCATATGATATACTTGCTGCTAATGACAAACAAGCTCTATTAAATGGAGAAAACGAATATGGGCAAGGCTCCTGGGCAAGCGCCTTAAGATATAATAAAGGTAAATTTTATATTGTGGTTGGTTCATTAGCTACAGGCAAATCATATATTTTTCAAACTGAGAATATAGAAAAGGGCCCATGGACAAGTACAACCCTTAATCAATATTATCATGACCCCTCATTGTTGTTTGATGATGACGGACGTGTGTATTTGATTTATGGGGGTGGAGATATTTGGGCAACTGAGCTTACTCCTGATGCTACAGCGATTAAATCAGGTGGGCTTAATAAAGTAATTATTCCTAATGCAAGTGCTGCTGCAACAGGCTGGACAGGAAAAGGACTAAATGCTGAAGGCTCACATATACAAAAAATTAACGGTAAGTATTACGTATTCAACATAGCATGGCCAGAGGGAAGCATGCGTACTCAATTAGTTCACCGTGCAGACAGTATAGATGGTACATATGAAGGGAAGACCGTTCTAAAAAACAATGGCATAGCACAGGGCGGAATTATTGATACGCCAGATGGAAAATGGTATGGTGTGTTGTTTAAAGATAATGGAGCTGTGGGACGTATACCCTACATTATTCCAGCTACATGGCAGGATGGATGGCCTGTATTCGGGGATACACAAGATACAGGCATTTCAACTGGCAATATGAATTTCAATATCGTAAAGTCCGATGAATTTAATCAACGTGCAGATAAAGTTGGAGCTTACCATACAGTAGTAAATAACCCACAGACTACAACAACATCAGGCACACTGCTTGATCCAAGCAAAGGTAAAAAACTTATAACAGATGGTGACTTTGAAAGTGGTACGGGCTCATGGACTAATTTTGGATCTGAAAGCTTGTCAACGGTCACTGAAAACAACGGACCAAAAGCACTGTTTGTAACCGGCAGAACTGCAACAGGCGATGGTCCAAAACAAGATGTAACGGGAAGTGTATATGCAGGCAGAACATATAACTTTTCTGCAAAAATTAAATATGGCAGTGAAGGTGACGCAACTCCTGCAACCAAGGTCTTTAATTTTGATCTTGAAGCTAACAGCACCCAGGCGGCTCCCTGGGAGTCTATAATAGTAGGCTCTGGAACTATAAACAAAGGTGAATGGGGCACTATTTCCGGAACCATTACAATTCCAGCAGATAAAAGTATAAGCAATCCTTTCATTTTTATTGAGACACCATGGACAGCAACCCCGGATGCAAATAACGATTTGATGAATTTCTATGTAGATGATGTTTCACTTGTAGATACCAGTGATCCTACAAATACCAATATTATTGCAAACAGTGATTTTGAAAATGGCAATACGGATTCATGGATAAAATATGGAAGTGCACAGTTGTCAGCTGTTGGCGGAGACTCGTCATATTTATCTGTTACAGACAGAAATACAACAGCTGGCCCAAGGCATTTTTTAAATGGAATACAAGCCGGTCATACGTATTACTTTTCTACAAAAGTTAAATATGGCTCTGACGGTGATGCAACTCCTGCAACCAAGGACTTCCTTTTTAGTATTGAAGTCAACAGCAAACAAGAAAGACCTTGGGAATCTGTACTAAACAAATCTACAACCATGACTAAGGGTGCTTGGGGTACAATTACCGGAACATTTACAATTCCAGCAACTGCAAGTGTGGATACTCCATTTATTTTTATTGAGACACCATGGGCAGCAACCCCGGATAAAAATAACGATTTGATGGATTTTTGTGTAGATGACATTTCATTTGTAGATATTACACCAGACCCAAATATTATTGTAAACGGTGGATTTGAAAACGGACAAAATCCTTGGACAGCTCATGACAACAATGTAACCCTTTCAATAACCAATCAGATGTATAACAGTGGTACAAATAGTATATTAGCATCTGAGAGAAAAGCAACAGCTGGTTCTCCGCAACAAATTCTTACAGGTAAATTGACCGCCGGACATAAATATCATTTCTCTGCGAAGGTAAGATATGATGATCCATTAGCTCCAACTGAAAAGAAATTTAATATGGATTTCCAGGATGGAGACGACTGGACAACTATAAAGGTTATGGGATCAAATACCATAAAAAAAGGGGAATGGGGTACAATTGAAGGAAACTATACTATTCCATCAGATCAGACTCTAGTCGCCCCAAGTATCTTTTTTGAAACAGATTGGGTACCTAACCCAGATCCGCATAATGATTTAATGGATTTCTATATAGATGATGTTTCAATGATAGACGTCACTCCTGCGGATACAGAGCAAACACTGGAAAATGAGAGTAATGGTTCAAATCTTGATTTGGTCTGGCAGTGGAATCATAACCCTGACAATACCAAATGGTCTCTCACTGACCGTCCTGGATACTTAAGGATTACCACTGGAAGAATAAGCAATGACATTCATAATGCTAAGAATACCCTTACCCAAAGAACCTTTGGACCGGAAAGCTCAGGAAGTATTGCGATAGATGTAAGTAATATGAAGGATGGGGATTACGCCGGGCTTGCAGCATTCCAATACTACTATGGATATGTCGGCGTTAAAATGTCCGGAACTACAAAATCTATTGTTATGGTGCGTGGCAGCTCCAATGATAGCAATGTGAAAAGTACCCCTGTGGAAGTAGCAAGTATCCCTATTGAACAAAACAGAGTATATTTTAAAGTTGAATGTGACTTTAAAAATATGGCAGATAATGCATATTTTTATTACAGTCTTGACGGCAATACCTGGACATCTATAGGAGAACCACTTCATATGAATTATTATTCGTCTCATTTTATGGGATATCGTTTTGGACTATTTAATTATGCAACAAAAACAATAGGAGGCTATGTTGATTTTGATTATTTCAGAGTTAATAACAAGATGACGGGAACTACAGCTACGACAGCTCTAAATGCAAGCCTGGCAGATGTTCCTAACGTTACCGGTGCCCAAAATGTTGAGTTTACAGTCCCGGTAAAAATGGATGCGCTGCCTGCAGGAACATATTCCTCTATTGCAGTTCCCTTAAACATACCAAAGTATCTTACTGTAACAGGTGTAGATTTCAATTCTACTAATATTACTGGAACTACCTCATATACTTATTCAAATAATCAGCTGATGCTGAATGTATCAGGAAGCAATGTAAATTTTGCAAACAATAATTCAGACAATTTGTTTGCAACTATTAAGCTTAAGGTTGCCTTGTTTGTTCCAATTGATACAACTCAACAGATTACTATAGATTATATAAATGTCGAAGGTGGAGATGTTGTTTATAACGTTAACAATGCTGTAGCAAACATTGAATTAAAAGCACTTAATACAGGTGCCATTGAAAAAGTCCCCGGGTATGCCAATCCACTTATTACCCATAAATATGGTGCAGACCCATATGCCATGGTTTATAACGGAAGAGTATATGTTTATATGACTAGTGATGCATATGAATATAATACGGATGGAACCATTAAACAAAATTCATATTCTAAAATAAATACAATAACCGTTATATCTTCAGCGGATATGGTCAACTGGACAGACCATGGTGAAATTCCGGTCGCAGGGCCAAATGGTGTTGCAAAGTGGGCAGGACTCTCCTGGGCGCCGGCGGCAGCACATAAAACAATAAATGGTAAAGAAAAATTCTTCCTTTATTTTGCAAATCCAGGAGATGGTATTGGCGTACTCACGGCAGATAGCCCTATAGGACCATGGTCAGATCCATTGGGACATACCATGGTTACCCAAGAAACCCCGGGAGTAGCCGGAGTTACATGGCTTTTTGATCCGGCAGTATTGGTGGATGATGATGGAACAGGATATCTATATGTTGGCGGAGGTGTCCCAAATGAACAGGATCCAGCGTCAGTTGCAAATCCTAAAACAACCAGAGTTTTAAAATTGGGTGATGATATGATCAGCATCGTTGGAAATGCACAAACAATTGATGCTCCTTACATGTTTGAAGACTCGGGGATACATAAATACAATGGAAAGTATTATTACTCCTATTGTATTAATTGGTCTTTAACACATCCGCAAGACTATCCGATCGCTAACATTGGATACATGATGAGTGATAGTCCTATGGGACCATTTACTTATGCAGGACATTTCCTTAAAAATCCAGGTGATTTTTTTGGAATAGTTGGTAATAACCATCATTCCGTTTTCCAATTCAATAACCAGTGGTATGTCATATACCATTCCCAAAATTTAAACAAAGCAATTTTAGGTGTTGACAAAGGATACCGTTCGTCAAATATCAATAAGCTTGAGTATTATGATAATGGACAAATTAAAGAGGTTCAGGGAAATTTAGAAGGTGCAGTGCAGATTGCAAATGTTGATCCATATCAGAGGACTGAGGCTGAAACAATTGCATGGAATAAAGGTATCACAACTGAAGTAAGTAGTGCAGCAGACGGACCGGTAAGCAATTTGAATGTTACTGGTATAGATAATGGAGACTGGCTTGCCGTATCAAACGCTGACTTCGGTGACAACGGTGCTAAATCATTTAAAGCAAATGTTGCATCAACTGTGGGAGGTAAAATAGAAATACATCTTGACAGTCCAGAAGGTCAACTTATCGGTACTCTTAATGTCAGTCCTACAGGTGGAGCACAAACATGGCAGACAGTTGAAACCGATGTAACCGATGTTAAAGGAGTTCACAGTATTTTCTTTAAGTTTGTTGGAGCCGGTACAAACTTATTTAATGTGGATTACTGGCAATTTATAAAGGCAAAGGCAACAGCGATTACTTCCGTCCAGTTGGTGATGGATCCTACGTCCCTGGCCAAGACAAAATCCGCTGCGCTGACCCTGACGGTCAAAGATCAATTGGGAGCTGCCATGGAGTTGGGGGATGCGACAGTTGCTTACACCAGCGGCAATCCGGAAGTTGCCGCTGTTTATAACGGCATTGTAACGGGCATCGAGGCGGGCATAGCAAAAATTACGGCAGCGGTTACGACCACAGACGGTAGGGTTGTGGAGTCCAATCCCGTTACCGTTGAAGTTCTGCCCATCTTAGAGTCTGTAAGCGTCAGCACCTCCAAGAGCTTGTTGGGCACCGGCTTTACGGCTCAATTAACGGTAAAAGGCACCATGACCGGCGATGAACAGGCCGATCTGTCCAAGGCTAACATTGTATACTCAAGCAATGACGTGCAGATTGCTTTCGTTGATCCCGCAGGCATCGTTCATCCGGTTAGCGACGGCTCTGTGGCCATTAAGGCTGCCGTAACCTTAAACGGCATTACCAGGGAAGGCTCTATCGATCTCGCCGTGGATGCAACGAAGCCGGAATACGAGCTCACCGTTAACGGTACCGTTCTTAAGGACGGCGGTACTTTCGAAGATCATCTCGGCATCGACTTCCATGCTTGGGACAGCTTGTCTGGCCTGGCTTCTGCTAAGGTCACGGTGGACGGCAAGGAATATCCGGCCGCCCCGGCGGTAGGCTCCGGGGTTCAGATTCCTATGGCAGGCAATCTGGGCAGCCACAGCCTGACCGTTGTCATAGAGGATTTGGCAGGGAACAAAGTGGAGAATCACATCGCTTTCGAGGTGACAACCGGCATCGAATCCATGAAGCAGCTTATGGACCGTTACGTGAAGGAAGGGCTGCTGAAGGGCTCCCTGACCTCGCAATTGTCCAATAATCTGGATCAGGCACAGCATCAGCTGGATATCGGGAAGCCGGATCAGGCCGCCAAGCATATGGAGGATTTCGTGAAGCACTTGAACAACGAGGCCCTTGGTAATGATTCGGCTAATCAAGTGAAAACGGTTCTGAATGCAGATGCCCAGCAGTTGATTCAACAGTGGAATAGTGCTGACACTACGAAATGATAGTATGTATTTTGGTTGAAAATAAAAGCCCGCTATTTTAGCGGGCTTTTCCATTTTCGCCGAGCAATTTTTTTTATTTTCAGGAACTTTTTTCGAAATAGTCAAAGTCCGGATAAGTATAGGGAGAGTTAGGTGCTGGAATTTTCTCAATTTTGCTAGCATGGATTTTCATGATTTCATTTCCGTTATAGTTCGTCTTTTCAAGTATTCCGGTAATTTTTAACCAGGTATCTTTCTTAAGCTCTTTTACTGCTGCAGCTTGACCATCACAAGATCCGATGGCCGGCTTCAGCAATGTCAGGAGACCGACCGCACAACCGGATCCGTCCGCGTGACCGCATACGGCTATGACGTTATGGGCCGTCGTGTGGCGGTATGGAATGACCGTTCCGGTCTGTCCTACACGAACACTGCGGGCTTTGGACTTCTCAAGCTGGCTGGGAGATAGAGTTCGCATAATAATGCGGCAGGGTCGGGTAACGGAAGAGTAATCGTATCTCTGTTGGCAGACGGTTGAGATGCTCACAGTATGGTCAAATAAGGAAGCCATATTAACGCTTTGACATACGCGCAAGCGAAGGAAACCGGCTAAAGTTCGGGACTTATGAATAAGTCCAAAGCTTTAGCCGGTTTATTTTTTTGCCACTGCAAGCGCTTTCTAAAATGACATTTCGTATTGCGCAATAACCGTGCTTTGCTTGCGGTACTCATTAGCGCTCGCGCCGGTGTATTCCTTGAACTTCTTATAGAACCAGTCAATTTCCGTATATCCTACCTCATTTGCAATCTCATAGATCCGCATATCTGTTCTTTCGAGCAAAATTTTGGCCTTCTCCATTCGCTGCTGAAGAAGATATTCGTTAAACGACATATTCTCTTGGTCTTTGAATTTCTGGCCAAGATAGGCACAGTTGAAATGCAGCAGGCTTGAGATTTTTTTTAAGGTAATATTCTGATTCAATTGCTCCTGTACATATTGCTTGACAAGGTCAATGATGGATGGATTCTGGTTTTTTTTCTTCTCATAATTTAGGGTTAAAGGGTGGGAGTGAACAGGTTGAGCATCGAGATCTTTCTTGACCTTGCGCAGGCTGGCAGCCAGATCCTCCGGCTGTACCGGATCCGCAATGTAATCGCTTACCTGAAAGGCAATCGCTTCCCGCAGCAGTTGGAAATCATGACTGCCTCCAAGAAGAATAATAGGAACCCGGCTATGCTCGCGGATCCGTTCACAGAGCAGCATCCCGCTGGCCTGCGAATGTTTAAGATCGATAAGAATAAGGTCGACTGGCTGTGTACGGATAATGGCTTGAGCGTCAACGAGAGAATCCGCATCGGCTTGAAGCATGAAGCCATGCTGCTCCCAATGAAACATAAGTGTGGTTTCTGCTGCGGAATAATGGTCAGGTTGAACTAGCAACGCCTTGTACATAGGATGAACCTCCCTTTCGATAGGAATCGTCTCACTGATGGGTTATGGTTTTAATTATTGTTCATTCTGTGGACAGGTTACAATGTGCATTTCTTTATCCACCATCCATTTGTTTACCTCTTGGCTTAATAGCTGCCTGACAATCCGCGTTATTCCGCGAAACCTATAAATTGACAGGTCATTGACCTATTTACAGGCAGGTTGCTGGTCAGAAATGTAAGCGCTACAATTTTCCTGTAAACCAATTTAGGGGGGACCAATGTGAGAGTAAGAAAGACGGTTATGATGCTTTCGACTTTGATGTTAGCTGCTTCATTAACAGCATGTGGCAGCGGCGGCAACAACGGCAATGGGAAAGGGAACGTCAATGGCAGCAATCCGGATGCGACTGCAAGCAATAAAGCAGAAGCCTCCACAAACGCCGCGGCGCCGAATAATGCCGGCACTACCGAAGAGGATACCTCTTCGCCAGAAATGGACTTCGACATGGGCGGCAGAACGATCAAGGTTGTATCCTGGTGGGATATGACAATTGGAGAAGACAATCCTGACAATATCCAGCGCAAGAAGAACCTGGAGGCGCTTGAGAAGAAGCATAACTTCAAGATGGAATTCGTAGCGGTAAACTTCGGCGAATACCAGCAGAAAGTTGTCGCATCCCTGCTTGCAGGCGAACCGCTTGGCGATATTGTGAGATTGGGCAAAAACTACACCATTCCTACCCTCGTGCAGCAAGACCTGTTATGGCCGGTTGATGAATACACGAAAAACACGAAAGTATTTAATCCCAAGGTTGCCGAATTCATGTCATATAAGGGCCGCGGTTACGCCTTTACTGAGGGTCAAAGTAACTTGATTACCGGTTTTTTCTATAACCGTACTCTTCTTAACAAGCTTGGTATTAAGTCTCCTCAAGACTATGTGAAGGAGAACAACTGGAACTGGGATACATTCACTCAAGTTGCTAAAGACGCGAACAAAGATACGAATAATGACGGAAAGCTGGATACATGGGGACTAACATCAGCCGGATTTATGGATAATGCACTTGTCTCCAATGAAACGAGCCTGACCATTGGAGATAAGCAAAATCTGGACGATCCGAAAACCGTTGAGGTATTTAATTTCCTCTCCAAACTGGCAACAGAGAAAGTCGCCCGCCCAACAGAAGGCGGAGACTGGACAGAATCAGGACAATTCTTCCGTCAAGGCAATACGCTTATGTACCCGGGTGCCATGTGGGAAATTGGCGGTTTGAAAACGGATATGAAGGACTACGATATCGGCTTTGTGCCATTCCCGAAAGGTCCAAGTGCAACGGCTTACCATTCCGGTGAAGGGGCATTCCAGGCTCTGACCATTCCGAAGAGTGTCGAGAATCCTGATCAACTGTTATACATCTGGGAAAAAATCAATGATATCGATTCGATCTACGACTATGCGGATCAAGCATCGCTTGAGAGCAACTTCACGGATGAGAACGATATCCAAAACGCCCGTGATGCCGGCGCAGGCATGCTGGTGCTTGACAGCGGTACTTTCCCGAAATTCCCTTACTACGAAATAATCGGCGATCTGTTCTCAGGCAAGTCGGTATCTACGGTGGTCGATACCTATAAAGCGAAGGCTCAAGCTGCTATTGACGAAGTTTACAAAAAGTAACAATTGAAGTTGATGCCGGGCAGTCCCCATTTGGAATATTGCAATAGGGACTGCCCGCTGAAGTGAAATCTCTTGCCGCAGGAGGGGAGAAGAGTTGAGCAACAAAAGAAGAAAGCGCTACGGAATTGCCATACTGGTTCTGCTCGTATTTTTTTTGTCCATTTGGACTTTCTACCCTTCGGGTCAGCTGCATAACGGACACGCTCAGGCGATGGGCGGATTTCAGGCGATTACAGATTCCGATGATAAAGGCGGCTATAACGAGTATTTGAAAAGTTATTCAGCTGAGGTCAGACCCTCTCAAGTCATTCGTATAGAAGGCGAAAGCTTCGCCGATAGCGATGGAGAAGGATTTGAGGTGGCCGATCATCCGGAAGGACTAGACGGAAAAGCAGTCATTACGCCGGATGCCGGCTCGATCAGCTGGAACGTCCCTGTTGGGCAAGCCGGACTCTATAATCTTCGGATTCATTACTACCCGATTGAGGGGAAAAGCTCAGCCATTGAACGTACGCTCACTATTAATGATGAGCAGCCGTTTACAGGAGCTGAACATCTGTTGTTTGACCGGTTATGGGGCAACCGTGATGCCCAGATCCAAAGAGATGACCGGGGAAATGATCTTCGTCCAAGACAGATTGAGAAGCCGGCTTGGCAGCTCGAGCCATTCTTGGATAGTGAAGGGTATTATGAAGAACCTTATTTGTTCCATTTCGACAAGGGTATACAGAAGCTTACGCTGACGGCTTCCCGAGAGCCGATGGCCATCGACTATATCGAGCTGTATCAGGATCAGACAGTCAAATCCTATGAGGACTTGAAGAAGGAGTATGAAGCGGAAGGATTAAAGCCTGCCAAGGATCAATATATGATGATTCAGGCGGAGGACGCGATGCTTAAGTCATCTCCTACACTATATCCATTGACTGACAAGTCAAGCCCTGCCGTAATTCCATATGATGTGTCCAAGATCAGGATTAACGCAATTGGCGGCGTGAACTGGAAGCTGCCGGGGCAGTGGCTTGAGTGGGAAGTGGATGTACAACAGGATGGATTATACCAGATCGCATTAAAAAGAAAACAGGATCAGCTTCGCGGTGTATACAGCACACGCAGTCTGATGATTGACGGCGAATATCCGTTTAAAGAAATGAAGCAGATTCCGTTTAATTTCGATATGGACTGGAAGATGGACGTCATGGGCGGCGATGAGCCTTATTTGTTCCATTTGACCAAAGGCAAGCATGTGCTTCGTTTGTCCGTATCCCTGGGCGAGATCGCTCCGCTGCTACAGACGATTGAATCAAGCGTCCTGCAGCTTAATGAGATATACAGAAAGATTCTGATCATTACCTCCAATTCGCCTGATCCGTACCGTGATTACCAGTTAGAGAAGCGGGTTCCGGAGATGACGGAAGTGTTCAAAACACAGGCAGCTACGATAAAAGGTGTTGCCGATTATCTTAAACAAACGACAGGTGAGCAAAGTGATAAAGTAGCGGTTCTCCATACGTTGGTGAATCAGCTTGAAGAGATGGCTGCCAATCCTGAGACGGTTGCGAAACGGTTGACCTCCTTCAAGACCAATGTAGGCGGACTTGGTACATGGATTCTGGACGTACGCGTACAGCCGCTGACGCTGGACTATTTAATTGTATCTTCACCCGGTGCGAAGCTTCCGCGGGCAGGGGCGACTTTTTTCCAAAAGGTTAAGCATGAGCTGGGAGGACTAGCTGCTTCATATACGGAGGACTATGACAGCATCGGCAATACGAAGCAAAGCGATAAGTCCATTACCGTATGGATTACGACCGGCCGGGATCAGGCACAAGTATTAAAGAGCTTAATCGATGAGAGTTTTACACCGGAGTCGAATATTTCCGTGAAGCTGAGACTTGTACCAGGGAATATTCTACTTCCTGCAACGCTTGCTGATGAGGGACCTGATGTTGCCATGCAGATTGGTGAAGATGTACCTGTCAACTATGCGATGAGGAAAGCCGCGGCGGATTTGTCTGTATTCCCTGACTTTAAGGAAATTGCCTCCAGATTTAACGAAAGCGCATTAGTTCCTTATGAATACAGCAATGGAATATACGCCTTGCCTGAGCAGCAGACCTTCCCGATGCTTTTCTACCGGAAAGACGTTCTATCCGAAATCGGATTAACACCGCCACAAACCTGGCAGGACGTGTACAACATGATCTCGGTACTCCAGAAGCATAATATGGAGTTCTTCCTGCCAAGCGACGATGTAACAAACAACGCAAGTCTTATCCCGAATGCAACCTTTTCTATGCTGCTTTATCAGAACAGTGGAAAGTTTTATTCGGATGACGACAAGAAGAGCGCATTAGATTCGGATATCTCCATGGAAGTTTTTAAGAAATGGACGCAGTTCTATACCAGCTATAAATTCCCGCTGAAGGCGGATTTCCCGAACAGGTTCCGTACCGGCGAGATGCCAATCGGGATCGCAGATTATACGACTTACAACAATTTAACGGTGATGGCACCAGAGATTAAAGGGCTATGGGACTTTACGATGGTGCCAGGAACAGTAATGCCAGACGGTACTGTCAATCATGAAGTAGCCAGCCATACAACCTCGGTGATGATGCTCCAGAATGCCAAGGATAAAGCTGCAGCATGGGAGTTCATGAAATGGTGGACCAGCAAGGAGACACAAATTGCTTATGGCCGCGAGATGGAAGGGCTGCTCGGAGAAGCCGCTCGTTATCCGACTGCTAATATTGAAGCGCTTGAAGAGTTACCATGGCCGGTGAAGGATTATCAAAATCTCCAAAGCCAGTGGCAATGGGTGGAAGGAATTCCTCAGGTTCCGGGCGGGTATTTCACAGGGCGCCATCTGGACAATGCCTTCCGAAAAGTAGTCAACGGCAATGAGAATCCTCGCGAAGCCTTATCAGATTATCTCTTGTATATCAATGATGAAATCGCAATTAAGCGAAAAGAATTTAAATTATCGAACTAGCTTGGGGGTGAAATCCGATGCCTGAAACGAGTCAAACCGTAACCGTGCCTGATCTCATTAGGCAGCCAGTCAAGGTATCAAGATTGGCGCAAACGTTCCAAGAGATCAAGAGAAACAAGCACTATTATATCCTGATGAGCCCGTACATGATTATTTTCATCCTGTTTACCATTATTCCGGTTGTATTCTCGATCTGTCTCAGCTTTTTCTATTTCAATATGCTCGAATTCCCAAGGTTCGTAGGATGGGACAATTATTCCAGGCTGTTTCTGAATGATGATGTCTTTATGATTGCCTTGCGCAATACGTTCATGTTCGCAGTCATTACAGGACCAATCAGCTATCTCGCCTGCTTCCTGTTTGCCTGGATTATTAATGAGCTGTCTCCGAAGATCCGGGCGATTATGACTTTGATTTTTTATGCGCCATCGATTTCAGGAAATGTGTATTTTATATGGCTGATCGTATTTTCTGGAGACCGTTACGGTTACTTGAATGGTTTCCTGACCAAAATCGGCATTATTCTGGAGCCGATCCAATGGCTTTCGAACGAGAAGTATATTCTGACTATCGTCATTATCGTTCAATTGTGGCTGAGCCTCGGTACCAGCTTCCTTGCTTTTATCGCAGGGCTTCAGACGATTGATAAAACGCTTGTAGAAGCAGGCGCAGTTGACGGAATCCAGAACCGTTGGCAGGAGCTGTGGTTCATTACGCTTCCATCGATGAGGCCGCAGCTGTTATTCGGCGCTGTTCTGCAAATTACGGCTTCGTTCGCCGTTGCGGATGTTTCAATTGCCTTGGCGGGCTTCCCAAGTGTTAACTACGCGGCGCACACGATTGTCACGCATCTGATTGATTATGGCACGATCCGCTTTGAGATGGGATATGCCTCTGCCATTGCAACCGTTCTATTCCTGATTATGGTTGGTGCCAACAAGCTGACCCAGAAACTGCTTAGAAAGGTCGGTGAGTGATCTTGAACAGTTGGACGGCGGTTTTCCGTATTCAGAAAAAACTTAACCGCTCCTTTACCGTCAGTTTTTTACTCTTCCTGCTCCTTGCCGTGTTCGGCCTTTTTATGGCCATTCCGCTTGTGTACGCTGTGAACAATGCCTTCAAACCGCTTGATGAGCTGTTTATTTTCCCGCCTAGGATCATGGTAAATAATCCGACGCTGGATAATTTCTTTGACTTATTTGCTTTAATGGGCAATTCCTGGGTTCCGCTGTCCCGCTATATTGCGAATACGCTTGTTATTACACTTGTGGGAACGTTTGGGCATATTCTTCTTGCGTCAGCGGCTGCCTATCCGCTTGCCAAGCATAAGTTTCCGGGCTCTCAAATCATTTTCTCCACCGTAGTCCTGTCACTAATGTTCTCCGGCACGGTTACTGCCATCCCGAACTATATGATGATGTCTTGGCTGGGATGGATTAACACGCATTTATCGATTATTATTCCATCGCTTGCTTTCCCGCTGGGTCTATTCCTAATGAAGCAGTTCATGGAACAGATCCCGGATGCGCTAGTGGAAGCTGCCAAGATTGATGGAGCAAGCGAGTATCGGATTTATTGGCAGATTGTGATGCCCAATGTAAAGCCTGCCTGGCTGACCCTTATGATTCTGCAATTCCCTATGCTGTGGGGCTCTGACGGGGGCAGCTTTATCTACAGTGAAAATCTGAAGACGCTTCATTACGCATTGGGGCAAATATCGCTTGGGGGAATTGCCAGGGCTGGCGTTGGGGCTGCCGTTGCGCTCATCCTGATGGTCGTTCCAATCACGCTCTTCATCATATCCCAGAGCAGTGTCATCCAGACGATGGCAACGTCCGGGATGAAAGAGTAGAAGGGAGCCGAAGCATGATGTGGGTACAGAAAAAAATATATCTCCTCATTGCCCTGTGCTGCTTAGTTGCCATAAGCGCAGGAGGAACAATGGTTCAGGCAGCAGATGGCGCAGAATCCTATAACTATTCTTATTGGGGGTTAACAACTGCAGCTCCGGCAGCATACCAGGCTAATGTTTTGTGGAATGGTGAAAGCGTAGGGGCAGGAGCTTTTAAAGAGCCGAGCGATTTCCATGTGACAGAGGATCATCAAATCTATGTGCTCGATTCAGGCAATAACCGGGTTGTCGTGCTGGATGATAAGTTTCAGCGCGTACAGACGATCAGCTCGTTTGTCCGTAACGGCAAAGAAGAGACCTTCAATAACCCTCAAGGGTTGTTCGTAACCGACAATAAACAGCTTGTAATAGCGGACACAGGCAATAAACGGATTGTTCAGCTTGATCAAAGCAACCATCTGGTGAAGATTATCGAAGCTCCAAAATCCGATATGCTGTCCGGGAAATTTGATTTTAAGCCGGTCCGGGTTGTTGTTGATAAGGCGCAGCGGATTTATGTCATGTCAACCGGCGTGTACGACGGATTTATGGAATTTAGTCCAGACGGTACGTTTACCTCTTTTGTTGGTGCGAACCGGGTTTCCTTTAATCCGACGGATTATTTATGGAAGATGCTGTCGACCAAAGCGCAGAGAAGCCAGATGGTCATGTTTACGCCAACCGAATTTACCAATCTGGATATTGATCAGGAAGGCTTTATTTATGCAACAAATGGCCAGGACAGCGAGAACGTCAAAAAACTGAATGCCCAGAGCAATGATATATTGCGCAGAGACGGTTACTTTGCTCCGGAGGGTGACATCCGCTATACGAATGCTGACGGACCATCCCGATTAATTGATATCGACGTCGGCGACAGCGAGATTTACTCCATTCTGGATGGCAAGCGCGGCAGAGTTTTCACTTACGACGGAGATGGCCATTTGCTGTATGTGTTCGGCGGGATGGGCAATCAAATGGGGCAATTCAAAACGCCGGTTGCCATTGAGCGGCTTGGCGATGAAATCCTCGTACTTGATAAGGCGCTTGGCGAGATTACCGTATTCCAGACAACCGAATACGGCCGCACGCTGAATGAGGCTGTCACAAGCTACTATAACGGTGATGAAGCTAAAGCCTATAGCTTATATCAGCAGACGATCAGCATGAACGCCAATCTGGAATTCGCGTATGCGGGCATTGGTAAATCGCTGCTCCGCCAAGGCGATTATCACGAAGCCATGAAATATTTCAAGGAAAGTATGGATCAGAAGGAATATTCCAAGGCCTTCCTGCTTTACCGTAAAGAAGTGCTTCGCGAGTATTTCCAATGGATCATGACTGGCGTTCTTCTATTGATTGTTAGTTGGTTTGGGGTCAGCAAGTACCGGAAACGGAAAGGGGGGGAGAAGGTTGCCTTCATGGAACAGTGAGCTGTACAAATATCCATTATATTTGATTCTGCATCCCTTTAACGGCTTCTGGGAATTGAAATATGAACGCAGTCGGAAGCTGAATCTGATCATCTCCTTCGTCATCTTGTTCCTGCTGATTGTCATGAAGATTATGCAGACACAGTACAGCGGATTTGTTGTCAACATTGTATATCCAGACCGTATAAACAGTCTGTTGGAGACGTTATATGTCGTGGTGCCTGTCCTGTTCTGGTGTGTAGCGAATTGGTCGCTGACAACCTTAATGGACGGGGAAGGGAAATTTGCCGACATATTTACCTCGACTTGCTTTGCCTTGGTACCTCTCCTGGTCATTCAACTGCCTTGGATCGGGCTGAGTAACCTCATTTCGCTGGAAGAAGCGTCTTTCTATCATTTTTTCAATAGTTTGTCCGTGCTCTGGTGTGCCTATCTCCTGTTTGTAGGCAATATGACGGTGCAGCAATATTCACCATCGAAGACAATCGGAACCATTATTCTCACCATCGTGGCTATGGCATTTATGGCTTTCTTATGCTTGTTATTCTTTAGTTTGATTCAGCAGATGATTGCTTTCGTACAAGTTATTCACCAAGAAATCGTGCTCAGGAGTTAGGGAGGAGGCAAGTAGAATGAATAAGGCCAGAATGGCCCTGCTGACCGCATGCTGTCTGGTTGGGATCATGCTCGCCGGATGCTCGGATCCCACATCGGGTAAACAGGCGGGAGAAGAGGGTCAAGCCGCAATGACATTCACGCAGGGAAAGGCTTTGAGCGCGTCCTTCACTGATCCCCGCTTTGCCGACATGAAAGGGGTGGCCGAGAATAATCAACTTCGCTTATTCGCAGATGATCAGACCGGCGCTATCGCAGTTCTTAATAAGCAAAGCGGAGATGTTTGGCGCAGCAACCCGCCTGGCAGCAGCGGGGATACCCTTGCTGCCGGCGTGAATAAGGACTTATTATCATCCCAGATCAAGCTGGACTTCTACAATAATTTCGGACAGCTTAACTCGATTAATTCCTATTCGGACAGCGCTGTTAACAAACAGATCAAAATGGAGAAGCTTCCGAATGGTCTCAGCGTTACTTATCAATTCGGCAAGGCGGAGAAGACGCTTGAAGATATGCCCAAGATGATAAGTGTCCAGCGGTTTGAGGCCTTAAACAAGAAGCTGGACAAAAAGGGACAACGTGCGTTAAAAATCGCCTATAAGGAAAATAAGGAACAGACGGCGTATGAACGAAATGACAGCGCGTTAAACGGGCTTCAGCTTGACCGAGCACTGAAAGCGATCGAAGCTGCCGGTTATTCGGAGGAAGATCTGAAGAAGGATATGGAGGAGCTCCAGTTCTCTCAGGAGAAAACAGCCCCGAGAATATTCGAAGCTACAATCGAGTACACCCTGGATGGCAACAATCTGGTTGCCGCCGTCCCGGTTGAAGATATTCACTACCCTGAAGAGTATCCGGTAAACAGTGTTTCTTTCCTTAATTTCTTTGGAGCCGGCGGGACAGACGAGAAAGGGACGATGCTTGTTCCGGACGGTTCGGGCGCACTTATTAACTTTAACAGCGGGAAAACCAGATACCCTTCCTATCAGCAGCTTGTCTATGGTCAGGATAACACGATGGCAAGAACGGAAGATTCTGCAAGAGAAGAAGCAGTCAGACTTCCAGTATTCGGCATCATCCGCGAGAACAGCGCTTTCCTTGGCATTATTGAGCAAGGCGAGTCTGTTGCAACGATTAATGCGGATATTAGCGGCAGGCTGAACAGCTATAACTATGTTTACCCGAGCTTTAATGTTGTCAATAAAGGCCAGGTAACGCTGGATGCCAACGGCCAGCAGCGCTCGCTCCCGAAGTTCCAGGAAAATCCGATGAAGTCTGATTTTGTTGTCCGGTATGCCTTCCTGAACGGGGAGGATGCCACCTATCAGGGGATGGCCAGCTACTACAAGGAGTACCTGGTTCATAACAAGGCGCTTCCTGTTCAGGAGAAAGCTGCGGAAGAGGATAATATCCCGTTCTACCTCCAGCTGGACGGAAGTATTTCGGATAAAAAGCATTTTATGGGCATTCCGTACCGGGCGCTTGAGACACTGACAACCTTCAGTGAAGCCAAGACGATTATCAATCAGATGAATCAGCTGGATATTCATAATATTAAGCTGAAGTATGCCGGATGGTTTAACGGGGGACTTGATCATAAAGTGCCCAAATCCATCTCGGTAGACGGAGAGATTGGCGGAAGCAAGGGGCTGAAGGATTTACAATCATTTGCAGCAGGCAACGGCGTTGCGCTTTATCCGGACGTAGCGGTGCTAACCGCGAATACCGGTGCGGATTTTGATGAATCCAAATCAGCGTCGAGAACGTTAAGAGGGGATCCGGCAGCGATATATCCGGTTGATTTGGCATTGAATCGGCGAGATAGGAACAAGCCGCCATCTTATATCGTTTCGCCTCGGCTAGTTGGGAGCTATGTTGATGCAACCTTGAAAGGCATCCGTAAATTTAATACGGAAGGTATTTCGGTCAGGGATCTTGCCGATCAGCTGAACAGTGATTACCGGAAGCACAACCAGATCGACAGGACGCAGTCCGAGGAGATATCCCGGGCGGCGCTGGCGAAGCTGCAGGGCGGAAATTTGCAGGTGATGGGTAACGGCGGTAATGCTTATGCGCTTTCCTACTTGTCCGACATTACAAATGCACCTATGGGAAATAGCGGCTTCAAGCTGGAAGATGAGCAAATTCCGTTCTATCAGATGGTTGTCCGCGGGTATGTCGAGTATACGGGAGCTCCTTATAATCTATCGAATTATACGAATGAGAAGCAGTATATTTTGCAGTGTCTGGAATTCGGCTCTAATGTTTACTTCGAATGGATTTACGAACCAAATTATACGGTGAAGGATACCGATCATAACGAATTGTATGCGGTGAACTACAAGCTGTGGATTGACAAGGCTGCCGGCTTGTATCAGGAAGTGAACAAGGTACTGAAGAATGTCCGGAATGAGCCGATTATCGGGCATGAGAAGCTGCAGCAAGGCGTGTATAAGACGGTATATGGAAATGGCATGTTTGTCATTGTTAACTATAACCGTTCACAAGTGACGATAGGTGGCAAGACCATCGAAGCCGAGAGCTACATGACGGGTGGTGACCAATCTTGAAACTCATATCAAAGCTCGGCATGAAGCATCGAACCTATGCAGAGCAGAAGGCGCTGTTGGGATTTCTGTTTGTGCTGCCCTGGCTGCTTGGGTTTATCTTTTTCTTTATTATTCCGCTGGTCAACTCTTTCCGATATAGTCTCAGCAAGATTGAAGCGAGCTCCTCCGGTATGAAAATAAGTTTCATCGGCTTTAAGAACTATATCAATGCTCTGACCGTCAACACAAGCTTTAACCGAACGCTGACGGAGTCCATCATTAACATGGTTGTTAATGTCCCGTTAATCGTTATATTCAGCTTGTTCCTGGCCGTTCTGCTTAATCAGAAGTTTATTGGCCGCTCCATTGCGCGCTCCATCTTTTTCCTCCCTGTTATCCTGGCTTCCGGTGTCATTATGACGCTGGAGACATCGAGCCTGGTTCAAGCGGTTAATGATCAGAACCAAGGCTCTGGCGGTGCTATTCATGCTTTAGGCGCTTATGAGCTGGCGGGACTAATGCTGGATGCAGGCGTGAGTGAGAGTATCGTTAATTATTTGACCAGTGCGGTAGAGAGAATCTACCAGATCGTCAGTCAATCCGGGGTACAAATTTTGATTTTCCTGGCAGGCATTCAAACTATCGCCCCGCAGCTGTATGAAGCTTCCAAGATGGAAGGGGCAACAGGCTACGAGGCGTTCTGGAAGATTACCTTCCCGATGGTCAGCCCTCTTATTCTTGTTAATATGATCTATACCATTATTGATTCCTTCTCCAGGAATGAGATGACAGATCTGATTAAAGAGACGGGGTTTGCCAACTTTGACTTTGGACTCAGCTCGGCAATGGCTTGGCTTTATTTCGTCTCGATTATGCTGATTCTGCTCATCAGTTCCTATATCGTTTCGAGGAAGGTCTTCTACCAGGAATAGAAAGAAGGTGATTTCGTTGATCATGGCCCGATTGTTGTCGATTGAAAGCTGGAAGCGCTGGCTTTGGTCGTTCATTCGACTAGTACTGATTGCCGGCCTTTCATTTGTTGTCCTGTATCCAATTATTCAAAAAATATCTACTGCGATAAAAGCAAAAACGGATCTATATTCACCCATTGTCGTTTGGATACCCGAGCATTATTCGTTCGAAAACGTCAAGAAAGCCATATTCATCATGGATTACTGGGAGACGCTTCTCAATACATTCACGTTGTCGGCAACAACCACGATTCTGACCGCGATATCATGCGCACTGGCAGGCTACGCGTTCGCAAGATTGAAGTTCAAGGGCAGTAACCTGCTGTTTGGAGGTGTTATTCTGACCATTATGGTACCGCCAACGACGATACTTATTCCGATGTATCTGAATCTGAAAGACTTCAGTCTGATGGGCTTGATCCCGCTTATTACGGGGAAATCTGTGAATCTGTTGAATTCCTACTGGCCGTTTATCTTAACATCGGTGACAGCAAATTCCCTGAAAGCCGGATTATATATCTTCATATTCCGGCAGTTCTTCCGGGGAATTCCGAGGGAGATTGAAGAAGCCGCCTATATGGACGGAGCAGGTGTTGGTCAGACGTTCCTGCGGATCATGCTGCCTAACGCGATTCCTTCCATTATTACGGTACTGCTCTTCTCCTTTGTTTGGCAGTGGAATGACAGCTTCTTTACAACAACCTATCTGACATCGAGCCATGTGATGTCAACGCAGCTGACGTCCCTGCCTTACAATTTGACCATATTACTGGGGAATGACCCATCTGCGAAGGATCCGTTCTACTTGAGTATGGTGCAGGATACAGGGATTCTGCTTGCTATTCTGCCTCTTATCATTATGTATCTGTTCGTGCAGCGCTACTTCGTCGAAAGTATCGAGCGGACAGGACTTGTTGGGTAAGAGGGTTGGCGATTCACCTTTTGAGAACTTGCTGGCCGCAGCATTCTCAAAAGGTGTTTCTTATTTTCACAAGAAGGCGGGTTTCTTATGCTGCAAGAGCGCAACAAAGTTTTTTTCACTATTATTCTCTCAGTGGCTGGAGCTCATCGAAGCAGCCGGCTGAAGCCGTAGTGCCTTCCGTACAGATGGATATACCGTCGCTGGCGGAAACCTTCAAGAATGATTTTGCCATTGGAGCTGCCCTGGAGCCGAACCAGACGAGCGGATTATCAGGCAGATATGATGAAGAAGCAAGTGAATATGCTAGTCGCCGAGAATGCGATGAAGCCGGCTTCTATCCAACCGGTAGAGGGGCATTTCCAATGGGATCAGCAGCTGGTATAAAATTACGGGAACCGATTATATTGCGATAGCCTTTCGTGCTGCGAGGGAGGCGGGCGGGCCCGGATTAAGCTGTATATTAACGATTATGGAACGGATGATCCGAAGAAGCGGGACCGTCTGTATGATCTGGTGAAAGAGATGCTGGGTAAAGGCGTTCCGATTGACGGTGTCGGCCATCAGACACATATCAGCATTTTTAACCCGTCAGTTCTGAATATTGTTGATTCTATGAAAAAATTCAAGGAGCTGGGGCTCGATAACCAGATTACCGAGCTTGATATGAGCGTCTATAACTGGAACGACCGGACCGACTATGGAGCTGCCGTGCCGGATGAGATTCTTCAGAAGCAGGCACAGCGATACCGGGAGCTATTTGAAGCATTGAAGTCCAACGCAGGACTGGTCAGTGCCGTTGTATTCTGGGGGATAGCAGATGATCATACCTGGTTAAGCAATTTTCCGGTCACCCGGACGGAAGCACCGCTTCTGTTTGACAAGCAGCTGCATGCGAAGCCTGCATTCTGGGCGATCGTGGATCCTTCAAAGCTCTAATGTCCATGGATCCGGGCAGGCCGGCTCTCGATTATCTCCGAAAGGATAGAGGATAAAATAACCATCAAGGTGAATGATACGGGGAAAGGCATGCCGCCGGAAGTGCTGAAGCAAGTTGTTCGGCACGGAAGCAATCATTCAGATACCGCGCCATCAGGAAGACACCTTTGCGGGTGTCTTTTTTGCGTTATGGAAGAACGGAAGAAAGATTTCCCTGGTCCCGCATATAATGAACCGTAACCTTTACCACGCCATGGTAAATTTGAAAGCGTTTAATTACCTAATCGTTAAGCTCGTAATAAAAATGGCGAGGGGGGCTGTAAGCGTGGGCCAGTTCCTGAATCTGGAGAGCTTTTTCCAAAGACCGCATATTCCGATCGGGCAGCGCGACAAGGAACAGTTGGGCGAGATCTACATCCGCAATGATGGGAAGCGCCACGCATTCGCGAACTGGCTTATCGCCTTGATGTGGGAAGAGGATGAATTCAACGCCGGCTGGAAAACGATCGTTTACCCGGTGGCGAAAGGGAGGGTCTTTTGGCTCGTTCCTCCGCTCTTCTATACGACGGTCCCCTCAACCTTTGACAAAGCATGGAGACTTTCGGAAGCGATCAAAGCAAGCTCCCGTAATGATGAGCTGACCGTGAAGTACGTTCATCCGTACTGGGACGACTGGGCGAAGATTTGACTTATGCTTCCGAAGCGAGTTTTTGCTCGTTTATGGAAGTCGATTCAGTGCAGCCGTAAAAACTTATAGGAGGTGTGCGACGAGTGCTGCATATTATCGTTTGCATCAAGCAGGTTCCCGACAGCCGGGAGATCCGGATCGATCCCGTCAACAATACGTTAATCCGCCAGGGTGTGCCGAGCATCGTCAATTTCTACGACCTGCACGGCTTGGAAGAGGCGCTGCGCATCAAGGATGAACATGACGCCAGAGTCACGATCGTTACCATGGGGCCGCCTCCTGCCGAGAAGTCGCTGAAAGAATGTATTTCGCTCGGCGCGGATGAGGCTGTTCTAGTCACCGACCGGAAGTTTGCCGGCGCGGATACGCTTGCGACTTCTTATGTGGTGGCGCGGACGATCCGCAAAGTCGAGGAGCTGTGGGGAAAGGCGGACATCGTGTTTTGCGGCAAGCAAACGTTGGACGGGGATACCGGGCAGGTCGGACCCGGCATAGCGTGCCGATTGGATCTGGAACAGCTGACGTATGTAGGAAAGGTCGTCGATGTGAACCCCGTCAGTCGGAAAGTAACCGTTCACCGGTATTTGGAGGACGGGCTTGAGGTCGTCGAGTCTTCCATGCCACTGCTTATTACCGCGCTTAAGGAGCTGAACAAAGTCCGCAGAGCTTCGCTGCCGGGCATGATCCGGGCTGCCGGTTACAAGCCGTACATATGGACGACCGCCGATTTCCCCGATCTGGACAACGCCAAGATCGGCTTGAAAGGATCACCGACGATCGTCAGCAAAACCTGGGTGCCCGAAGTCAGAAAAATAAACGGCCAAATCGTAAGCGGCGATTCTCCCGAGCAAGTGGCCGGGGAGCTGGTAGGTAAGCTGTGGGAGAGTGATCTGCCGGAAAGATTCGGGTGGACGTAACCTTTAGGAGGGGATGCTGGTGACTGCTGCAAGAGATGCGGAACAAACGTCCGATTGGCCCGATTACCGGGGCGTGCTCGTTGTCGTGGAGCAGCGGGACGGGGAAGCCAAGAAGGTTTCCTGGCAGCTGCTGGGGGAGGGAAAAAGGCTCGCGGAGAAGCTGGAGGTTCAACTGATGGCGCTCGTCATCGGGCACGAGATAGAGCATTTGGCGCAGGAAGCGATTTATTACGGTGCGGACAAAGTATTTTTGTGCGAGGCGCCCGAGCTGAAAGCGTACCGGACGAGGCCTTATAGCCGAGTTGCGATGAAGGTCATCGGGGAGGCGAAGCCTGAAATTTGTCTGTTCGGGGCGACGGGCACCGGCAGGGATTTAGCTGGCGCGATCGCCACCCATCTGCCGACCGGACTGACTGCGGATACGACCGAATTGGATGTCGAGCCGCCGCCGTCGCGGCTGCTGCTCGCTAGCCGCCCCGCCTTTTCGGAGAAAATGATGGCTACGATCTTGTGCAAGCAGTATCGGCCTCAGATGGCTACAGCCCGCGCGGGCGTGTTCCAGGCGCTGCCGCGCGATGCCACCCGCGAAGGCGATGTCATCCGCATCGCGAACGCGATGACCGAGGAGCAAATTGCGACGCGGGTGCTGGATTTCATCCAGGAACGCGACAAAATCAATCTGGAGGAAGCGGAAATCATCGTCGCCGGCGGCCGGGGGCTGGGAGGACCGGAGCCTTTCGCCATGCTGAAGGAGCTGGCCGACGCTCTCGGGGGAATCGTCGGCGCTTCCCGGGCAGCCGTCGATGCGGGCTGGATCAAGCATGAGCATCAGGTCGGGCAAACCGGATGCACCGTAAGACCGAAGCTTTATTTCGCCATCGGCATATCCGGAGCGGTTCAGCACATTGTCGGAATGTCCAATTCGGACGTGATCGTGGCGATTAATAAAGATCCGGAAGCACCTATTTTCAATACCGCACATTATCGAATAGTCGGGGATTTGTTCAAAATCGTCCCTGCCATCACGGCCGAAGTGAAGAAGAAACGTTCGCTTTCGCGGGAAGAGGTGAAGGATTATGAACGAAAAGTTCGATGCTGTCGTCGTCGGCGCCGGACCGGCCGGCGCAGCCGCCGCGCTGACGATGGCCCGGGCAGGGCTGCGCGTCGTGCTGCTGGAGCGAGGCGAATTTCCCGGCGCGAAAAATATTTTCGGCGGGGTGCTGTACCGGAAGCAGCTGGAGGAGATGATCCCCGAATTTTGGACGGAAAAAGGGTTCCCGATGGAGCGTTATATCGTCGAGCAGCGGGTATGGATGATGGGCAAGGAATCCGTGACCACGTTCGGCCACCGGAACGAAGCCTACAAGGCGCCTTATAACTGCTTCACCGGTCTGAGGGTGAAGTTCGACCAGTGGTTTGCCGACAAAGCTGTTCAGGCCGGGGCTATCCCGGTCTATCAAACGGTCGCGGTAGATTTGCTTAGAAAAGATGACCGCGTCGTCGGCGTGAAGACGGATCGGGACGACGGCGATCTGTACGCCGACGTCGTCGTCATTGCGGACGGCGTCAATTCCTTGCTCGGCAAATCGCTCGGCGTGCATAGGGAATGGCGGCCCGACGAGGTATCGCTCGCGGTGAAGGAGGTGATCGCCCTTCCGAGGGAGAAAATTCAGGACCGGTTCAATCTGGAAGGCGACGAGGGCGTCACGATCGAGTTTATCGGCGACACCTCTTTAGGGATGGCGGGGATGGGGTTTTTGTATACGAACAAAGAAACGATCTCGCTGGGCGTCGGCGTCATGGTCGATCAGCTGAGGGAGAAGCGGATCAAGCCGTACGCCGTGCTGGAGGCGGCAAAACAGCATCCGATGATCCGCAAATTGATTCAGGGCGGAGAGGTACTGGAATATTCGGGGCATCTCATTCCCGAAGGCGGCTATCATTCGATGCCTTCGCTGTCCGGAGACGGCTGGGTAATCGCAGGAGATGCGGCGCAGATGGTCAATCTCGTTCACCGGGAGGGCACGAACCTTGCCATGACGTCGGGGAGGCTGGCAGGCGAGGCCATCGTGGAGGCCAAACTGAAGAACGATTTTTCACGGGAAACGCTGCAGCTGTACGACCGGAAGATCCGAAGCTCGTTTATCGAGAAGGATTTGAAAAAATATAAAGGGATGCACGAGCTGCTGAAGGAACAAGATCCGGAGCTGCTGTTCGATAAGCTGCCGTCGGCGATCAATGAAGCCGCTTATCAAATGTTCCTGGTTGACGGGGTCTCCAAGGCACAAAAACAAAAAATGGCCGTAAAATTAATTAAGGACGCTGCCGGCGGGACGATGAGTTTACTGAAATTGGGCTACAAAGGCTGGAGGGCGATGAACGGATGAGTGATTCAATTTCCGACAAGCTGTTTACGATCCGCTACAAGTGCGACGACGTATCCCATCTAATCATTAAGGAACGGGACAACTGTCTGAAATGCTCCAAGAAGGACTGCAATTATTTTTGCCCGTCCGATGTGTACGATTGGGACAAAAAGCAAAAGATAACGACCGTCGCGTATGAAAACTGCATCGAATGCGGCACGTGCCGGATCGCATGCCCCTACGACAACATCGATTGGGTTTACCCAAAAGGGGGGTACGGCATCACCTATAAATACGGCTGATTGCAGCATTTCCAGCCCGCACCGGACCTGTATCCGGGCGGGCTTTTTGCAGTTTCGAAGCCCAGCAGTTTGGAAGGTTCAAGCTATCCGTACGGTAAAACCCTGTTCCTGTATGCGCTAGTGGCAAAAAAAGCAGTTTGACAGCATACAATGGAATATCAACCCTATAGGCAGGTGTCCCGAGTATGGCATTTCATTTTCCGGCAGTCATTCACGCTTCCCGTGTTACGTTTACGAAGGCAGAACTGTGGGTTCCCGTCGTCAGCGGTGTTTACAATCAGGCTGCACAGTTAGCAATAAACAAATCGCTTCAAATTGCAGTCAGCGAATTGGTCGGCGATCATGGATCTCTTGAGAATCCGCGCGCGGAAATGAAGGGCTGGTTCGAATTGAAAACGAACGAAAAAGGCGTGCTCAGCCTTTCGCTTTTTAATTACGCCTACACCGGCGGGGCTCATGGGGTTACCCTCCAGCACTCGTATACATTCGACATTGCAAGCGGCAAATCTTATTCGCTGGCGGACTTGTTTAAGCCCGGCAGCGCGTACGTCAAGCGTTTATCGGATTTGATCCGAGCACAGATCGAATCGCGCCAAATCGCAACGCTGGAGCCGTTCCGGACGATACTGCCCAATCAACCGTTTTATATCGCCGATCGCACGCTTGTGCTCTATTTCCCCTTGTTCGAGCTCACGCCGTATGCGTTCGGTTTTCCTTATTTTCCGATATCGGTGTACGACATTGCCGATATCATCAACCCGACCGGACCGTTAGCGGTTATGGCGGTGAACGATTAGAAGGCTGTTCCCCTGCCGGTTTGTGATTTTTTGGCAGGGATCACTCAGCAGTTCCTTTGCCGGTAACGGAAAAAGCAGAAAAGGACTGTTCCCGGCCTGATTGGGAGCAGTCCTTTATGCTTGAACAATAGGTCAGTCGTGCATCTGGCCGAGGCTGCTCTTCGTATCGTCCGGAAAAGTCTTACTTCTGAGGAGCCGCTTCGCACCCCCCGGGCTTCACACCTGCCGCCCATTGTATCCCCCCGAGAAGATGCCGCAAAAATAAGGGCTCTGTATAGCTTGCTATTGTATGTCCGAGCCCGGTGTACCAGGATCGTCCGCCGGAATAATTCCGGCACCATGCGATAGGATGATCCGGGCCCATTGTTCCGCCTTTATATGTGCTTTCGTCCAAATTGAGCAGGATATGTGCTTTATCACGAGGGTTGGTCCGGTAATTGTACCACTCGTCTGTTCGCCCCCATACTTTCGGCAGAAAATAAGTCGATGGATGAGTGGGGTCCTCCACACGGACAACCCCTGTTTGCACCTCGAGATTAGGGTACATCGGATGGTCTTTGAAGTACGCGCCTAAGAGTTCCCCGTAGAAAGGCCAGTCGTACTCGGTGTCGCTTGCCGAATGTACGCCGGCATAGCCGTGTCCGGCTCGAATGTAACGTTCGAATGCGGCCTGTTGGCCTGGATTCAGAACATCCCCGGTTGTCAGAAGAAAGAGGACCGCGTCATATTTCGCCAGATTGGCGTCATTGAATGCAGCAGCATCATCGGTAAAATCCGCGGTGAAATGGTTCTCGGCAGCCAGCTTGCGCACTGCTTCTTTTGCTGTCGGAATAGAGTCGTGATGGTGGCCCAAGGTTTTTGTAAAGACGAACAACTTGAAGGACGGTTTTTTACTGGCGAATCCGGCATGAGCGGGTAAGACAATCGTGACAACCATAAGGAAGACCCCGAGCAGCAAAAAGAGTCGTTTAATCGAAATGACTGTGTCTCTCTTCATCTTTTACCTCCTTTTACTGATTCTGCTGTAGATGTTTCCCAATTTTCGGGTCAAATATTCGAGGGAAACTTAAAGCGTTCAGCTGGTGCATGAAATTGGTTGTCCGCAACATAAGCATAAAGTATTACAAAGTAAGGGTGTGAACATCTGTGACGCTGAATCCTTCGAAAGAGGACATGAATGAATGGATTCCACTCACTCCGATCGCGGAAATGGCACAGACCGATTATGACGTCATCATCGTCGGCAGCGGTGCAGGAGGGGGAGCGGCACTTTGGCGGCTGTGCGAGAAATGGGGACGAAACGGCAAACGAATCGGTCTTGTCGAGGCTGGGGACCTTTTGCTTCCGACACATTCCGCAAACATAGCCGCTTTTAATGGTACCCGCTTAGAGCTGTTTCAGGCTGCTAATTCGGATTTCGTGGGGAACCTGTTGCCTGATTTTCCGAATGTGATCGTCATAAGGGCTCTTGGAGGGAGGACCCTGTTTTGGGCCATGGAAAGCCCGCGCTTCCCCCCGTTCACATTCGAAACTTGGCCGATCGCTTATCGGGACCTCGTTCCCTACTACAATATTGCAGAACGGATTATGAAGGTTAACACAAGCTATGCTCTTGGCTCGACGGTACAGGACATCCTTCTTGACCGCTCGCGTTCGTGCGGCTTTCCGGAAGCAACGACCGTACCGCTCGCATTAGACCCCCAAGTCACTCAGTTTGGGCAAGTCCACTCTAATCCCGCTTTCAGTTCGATTAATTTTATGGCGAATGCGTTGAATGTCAGGCCATTTGATCTGAGTGTAAGGACGCGCGCTCTGCAGGTGTACACCGAGAAAGGAAAAGCGGCCGGTATCAAGGTAATGACCTGGGACAGAAAAACGTATGACATTTCCGCGAGAACAGTTATTCTGTCGGCAAGCACGTTAGAAACTCCGCGCATTCTGCTCCATTCCGGCATACCAGGAGAAGCTATCGGCAGAAATTTGCTGGACCATATTTTCGTAAGCGCCGAGGCAACAGCCCAGCGAAGGGGGTTCCCCGAGGTACTGGGAACATCGAAGATTTATGTGCCGGATTCCGAAGAACGAAGATTTCATATGCTGCTGCTAGGACCGAATTATCACCAGAGATTTGTGGAACCGCCTGTGGCCGATTCGATCAAGTTCTTGTTTTACACCTATGGACCGGTCGAGCCAAGGCTTGAGAACCGGGTATTTCTGAGCCCAACGGAGCTTGATGCATATGGTGTTCCCAGGATCGACATCGATTTTTCGTGGAGCAGCCGAGATATGGCGTTAATTGAACAGATGCTCGTTTCAACGGGCAAATGGGTTGATATCATGAAAATGTCGTCTCAGAAGCCTCCCGAGTTATGGCCGCCGGGAAGCATCAAACATGAGACAGGAACATGCCGAATGGGTAATAATCCTGCTACTTCGGCTTGCAACCGTTTCGGACAAATACATGGTGTTTCGGGTCTATATGTGGCGGATAACAGTGTACTGCCGCTCACCGCAGGGGCAAATCCCACCTTAACGACAATTGCGCTCGCCATTCGCACGGCCGACCATATCATTGAAACGTCAAGTTGAAAGAGGAGAGGTTAGAACATGTCGTCCCAGCCTAACAATTCCCTGCATTCCTTTCGAACAAGCCCGCAAATGGCCGAGTCTTCCACAAAACACCCGAGCTCTGCCTCGGTCGCTCGCCCGGGTCATGCCGACCTGGAACCTCCTAACCCGTTTATTCTCTCAACAACTCACAAACAAATGATTCCCCCCGGCACTTTGCAAAAGGAATGGATGCCACTAACCCCTTTAGAGAAAATGGCGCAGACCGAATACGATGCACTGATCGTCGGCAGTGGAGCCGGGGGAGGTGCTGCTTTATGGAGACTGTGTGAAAAGTGGGCAAAATCCGGAAGAAAAATCGGAATGATCGAATCGGGCCCGCTGCTCTTGCCGACTCACGGGCGAAATCTTCCGACCCTGGACCAGGAGCGGTTCGTTTCATTTTTTGAGAATCCCCTGCATACGGAATATATCGGAAAACATTGGCCGGAATACCCGGGAGCAAGGATCATAAGAGCTCTGGGGGGCAGAACGCTGAAGTGGAATTTGATGTCGCCTCGTTTAACCGACTTGCAGTTTGATTCGTGGCCGATTTCGTATAGGGCAATTGTTCCATACTATCTGATTGCCGAAGAAATGATGGATGTAACGACCGATTATGCGAAGGGATCATCGATACAGCAGACACTTCTGAAACGGCTTCAAACGCGCGGGCTTGCTGAAGCCCAGGCTCTGCCCATAGCTGCGGATCTGCAGACCTCGCAGTTCGGCATTATTCATTCGGACGTGTTTACCAGCTCGATCAACTTTTTAGCCAGGGCCCTCAATACCAAGCCCTTCGATCTTGCCGTCAATGCCAGGGCGAATCAAGTGCTCACTGATAACGGAAGAGCAACTGGCGTGAAGGTAATAACGCCCGACAAAAAAAGCTACACGATCGCCGCTAAAACGGTTATTATTTCCGCCGGAACATGGGAGACACCCCGCTTGCTTCTTCACTCCTGCATTCCGGGGAAAGCAATCGGACATTATTTAACCAATCATCCGAAGCTGATCACAACCGCTGTGGGAAACCGGGATCAATTCGGAGAAGTATCGGGGGTGGCAAGCCTCATGATCCCGAATCCGGATAACAGCACAATTTTAATTACCGGAATCGCTCCAGATCCGGAACAATATTATTGGTATGCGTACAAAGACAAACCGTATTTGAACGAATTGAAATTCCGATTTTTCTGTCAGGGGACAATGGAGCCGCAGTTTGACAATCACGTATTTCTTGTACCGGGTACAGAAGATGAGTACGGCGTTCCCCGGCTGCAGGTGAAGTTCTCATACAGTAATCAGGACCGTGTGATGATTGACGAGCAGTTCAAATTCCTGGGCAAAGCCACGGCGTTTATGGGACTCGAGTTCGATAATGCTCCCCGTCTTCTTGTCCCGGGTGAAGACAATCATGAATGCGGCACATGCCGGATGGGACTGGATCCCGATACATCGGCAACGGATATCTTCGGTCAGATCCATGCGATTTCCGGTCTCTTCGTGGCCGACAACAGTGTCGTTCGTCTGTCCGGACCAGCCAATCCTACTTTAACTACAGTCGCTTTGGCGATTCGCACGGCAGATTATATCAGCGGCCAAATAATATCATAAAGGTGGTGGAAATCCAAGGAATGAATTAGACTCGCAAGGAGATTGTACCGGCATCTCTAGATGACCGAGTGCAATCTTCTTTTTGTGTTTGCCAGGCACCTGATGCCCAGGAAACGTGCACGAAGGGGATGTTCGCAAAAGATTGATGAGCAGCGCATATCCGTCTTCCAGTCCTGAATTGTTGGTTAGAAATCCACTGATTAGTGTATGGAAAAGGATGGTTGAATCAGTATAATGTAGAACATGGATCATGCTGTAAACGGATTCAAATTTAGGATGATCTCTTACTCTTATACGATGAACAATGCAATTGACGATAAAAAAGGAGAGATTTACTTGACCGAACATACGCGAACAGGAGATTTGGGAGATGGAACCTACATGAATCCTGTCCTTTCAGGAGACTATGCAGATCCTTCTGTTTTACGTGTAGGAGAAGACTATTACTTGACACACTCCAGTTTCACATTCGCTCCAGGAATGTTAATTTGGCATTCGAAAGATCTCGTCAATTGGAGACCGATCTGTAAAGCACTGGATGCTTATATCGGAGATGTTTGGGCGCCTGATTTCATAGAACATAACGGTTACTTCTACATCTATTTACCTATTGACGGAAAAATAATGGCGATTACAGCGCCTTCTCCGGAAGGTCCTTGGAGCAAACCTGTCGATTTAGACCTCCAAGCGATTGATCCGGGGCATGTAGTCGATAAGGACGGAAACAGGTATTTGCATACCGGCGGCGGGTATATGACGAAACTTTCAGATGACGGGTTGTCGATTGCAGGTGAGACTGTCAAGGTATATGAAGGCTGGAAATTCCCTGAAGAATGGATTGTAGAAGGGAATTTTCTTGAGTCTCCCAAGTTATTCTACCGAAACGGTTATTACTATTTGACGTCAGCGCAAGGCGGGTCGTCGGGACCTCCAACGAGTCATATGGTAGTTTCCGCACGTTCTTTAACTCCATGGGGACCTTTCGAGAATTCGCCATACAACCCGATTATCCGTACGCAAAGCCGTGAAGAGCTTTGGTATTCAAAGGGACATGGAACTTTGGTAGATACGCCGGATGGCGATTGGTGGATATTGTATCATGCGTATGAGAAGGGCAACTATACATTAGGACGACAGACACTATTGGAGCCGATTGAATGGACGGAGGACGGTTGGTTCCGTGTTCCCTCCGGCGTTGCTGCTGACAGGCCCATTACAAAGCCAATTGGTAAGACGGTCCCGCATGGCCTGGTACTGTCCGACGATTTCTCTTCCAGTAAGCTGGGGCTTCAATGGAGCTTCTATCAACAACATGATCACGAGAGATACAGCTTGACTGGCGACGCTCTTGAACTTCAGGCCTCCAATCGAGTAGCTCCGTTAGTGTGCATGCCAAACGGCCATAACTACGAAGCTGCGGTGGAGATGACGATTGAAGAAGGGAGTCAGGGGAGGCTGCTAATCTTTTACAACCAAGCTTTTTTTAGCGGAATGGGAATTTCCTCAGAGGGAATATACGGCATTCTCCGTGGTTGGCAAGCTCCTGCTGTACGCTACGAGGGCAAGTCGGTCTACATGCGCATTCGCAATTTGCATCATGAGGCAGTCTTCTACTTTAGTTCAGATGGAGTAAATTGGACGAAGCTTCAACATTCCTTTGAAACATCCGGGTTACATCATAATGCACTTGGTGGATTTCTTGCTCTTAGAATCGGATTGGACGCTGCCGGAGAGGGCCGAGTTACATTCAGAAATTTTCAATACCGGAACCTATAGTTTCTGTGGGGACATCATAAAATCAGAGGCACCGAACGGATCCTTCCGTCGGTGTCTTTTTCTCCTATGAAGTTTCGCTTCCAGCCTTTTCTGGAAATACAATACATTTGATATGAAAACAAGTTGATTTAATGGGGTATTCTTTAAAGATAGGGCGCTGTATGATAACAATCAGACATCTTAGTAAATCGCTTTCATTTCCATTTTTAGAAACAAAGGGGGTGTCCAATTATAATAGGCTTGCTTATCTGACCATAGGTTGAAACAAAAAATTTAAAGGAGTGTTGTTTATGCTAAAAGCTTTTATTGGCAATAAAATCAAGATCTCCATAATGGTCACAATTTCAGCCTTGCTGCTGCTTGCTTCCGCCGCGTATGCAGCGTCTTCCTCCACCGCTTTTGCAAAGCTTTATTGGGGGAATAACAAGTACTATATTTTTAATAATAGCTGGGGCAGCTCGAGCGCCGGGAGCGGTTGGTGGGAAAGCATTTATTACAATAATGATACGGATATGGGATGGACTTGGGATTGGAAAACGGCCAATCCTTACAATGTCAAAGCATATCCATCCATCGTCTCGGGCTGGCATTGGACGAACGGGTATACAACGGGAAGCGGCTTACCTGCACGAATCTGGGATAACAAGAACGTCAACACTTCCGTAAACTATTCCATAAGCGCAACCGGCACCTACAATGCAGCCTATGATCTTTGGTTTCATAACACGAACAATGCATTGAACAATAGCAGGCCGACCGACGAGCTGATGATCTGGCTGAACAACACGAATGCTGGTCCGGCTGGCTCTTTTATCGAAAACGTAACCATCGGAGGAACCTCCTGGAAAGTTTATAAAGGCTTCATAAACGACAGCGCCACCACGGGCTGGAACGTTTATTCCTACGTACGGTCATCCAATACAAGCAGCACCAGTCTGAACCTGCGGGACTTTATTAATCACGTCGTATATTCGAAAAGCTGGATGAGTAATTCCAAATACTTAAGCAGCGTACAGTTCGGTTCAGAGATTTTTACAGGAACTGGTCAAATGCACATCAACAGCTACAGCGCTAACGTTCAATAGTTCCGCAAGACAGCGTATTTGATTCTGCTGTCGGTCTCCGATAGGGATACGCCTTCGTCTAACCTAGCCCCATTACCAATGGTAATGGGGCTTTCTGTGTATGCCCAGCATGCATTGTATGTGGAAGGGTCACAGCGTGATTGTTTTTGTAAAGCTCCCATGAAAACGGCAAATTAGTTGTATCTACCAGCAGCAAAGTCTAAGCGTTTCAGAGAGCCATTCATATATTACTAATATACTAGATAAAGGAGTGATATATTTTGGCAAATGTAGATGTTAGACTTTCTCTTTGGTCTGGTATCAACTTTACAGGGCGTCGTATCCAATTAAGACGTGGAGGCGTCGCAGTTCGGGATTTAGGAGCGTTTCGTTTTGATAATGAACTTTCCAGTTTCCGGCTCCGGAACGTCGTCGACCAGGATGAAGTAACACTCGTTTTATTTTCTCTCACTAACTTCCGGGGGTTCTTCCGCGTATTTCGGGGAACTCAAAGCGTGGCTAATCTAGGCACACTTAATTTTAACAACGTAACCTCCTCTTTTATCCTTGTAGGCCGCAGGCTTACGAACGCTCAAATTGAACAGATCCGTAGTACCGGAGTTCCTCCAAGAGACGTATTGGTAATTAGACAGTAAGCCGTATAAAAGAAAGCAATATTACGTGCAGCGAACATGCTGTCATCCGAAAATTCTGCTGATATATGTTTTGGATTTTCAAAACAAAACGTAATGAGCACTCCGATGCTTTCACAGGTCGGAGTTTTTGCTTATATCCGGCAATGAGCTAATGTACATAAATTTTGTAGTCGATGTTAGGGCTTTAATTAATATTTTCATTAATCAATAGAGTGGATGTAAAACGAATTCAATAGAGTATCGTTCCCCATATTGACTGGAAACTAAGATATCGTTATTATTGTTAATGTAAATATAAATAATGAATAACTATATTAATCATGTTAATCATCATATCCGGTTATTGAATAAGAGGGGAGGACGTTAACCAGCTTATCATTTAACAGAAAATGTAAGCGTTTTAATGAGTGTTATGTAAGCGCTTTAGGATATGCGATGCTCTTTAGTTAAGACATCAAGATAAACAGTACAAACCAATAAAAATTAGAGGAGTGATTGTATGTTTAGTAAACTTAAAAAGCTGACATCTTGTATACTTGCAGCCCTGTTAATTACGGCTGTATTAATCCCGTCAAGTACCGGCTCAGCAGCAGAGGCAACCGGATCGGTACAAGCAAGCACTAGTGACGAGACCCTGCAATTAAAGGAAGCTAAAGCCAGAGTATCTGTTCACGACCCTTCGTCGTTAAAGACGGTAACACGTATTACGTGTTCGGTTCTCATATTGAGGCGGCCAAGTCAACCGATTTAAAAAATTGGACCCGATTCACGAATGGCTATACGACGCCTGGCAATGTGATTTTTGGAGATTTATCGAAAAATCTAGCAGGCTCTTTTGTATGGGCAGGCGAAAACGATGGCGATAGCTTAGGCGGTTTTGCCGTATGGGCTCCCGATGCTTTCTGGAATCCGGACTATATCAACTCGGACGGAACAAAAGGCGCTTATATGATCTATTATTGCACATCTTCAACCTATAAGCGTTCCGCGATTGGTTATGCGGTTTCCAAAAATATAGAAGGACCCTATACTTATGTGGATACCATTGTCTATTCCGGCTTTACAAGCGTGAATAATTATGACGGCAAGTCAAGCACCGGCGCCATTACTCTTAATAGCGCTCCTACGAGCTATAGTAAAATTAATACCAAATATTCGAATACAAATATTCAAAAGCTTATTGTAATGGGACATTAGCAGGCGCAAGGTCGAGTTGGTTTAACAATGACGGTCCTATAACACAAGTTCGTTTCCAAATGCTATCGATCCTGGCTTTGTTCTATGATAAGGATGGGAAGCTATGGATGGCGTACGGCTCTTGGTCCGGTGGCATTTTTGTGCTGCAAATCGATAAAACTACAGGTAAAGCCATCTATCCGGGGAAAGAAGGAACTTCCACTGGCAGTCATTTTACCGATCGATATTTTGGAACCAAAATAGCAGGCGGATATGGCAAATCAGGTGAAGGTCCTTTTATCGTCTATGATAAGGATACCGGCTACTATTACCTGTATGTAACTTATGGAGGGCTTAATGCAACCGGCGGTTATAATATGAGAATGTTCAGGTCGATTAAACCAGACGGCCCTTATGTAGATGCCAGCGGGAAAAATGCTGTTTTACCTTCGAGCACAGATAATTCCCCTTATGGTATTAAACTTATGGGCAACTACAAATTCAGCAGCATAAGTTCAGGATATCGATCTCCTGGACATAATTCTTCGTTTATCGATTCTGACGGTCAGATGTATCTTCGTTATCACACAAGGTTTGATAATGGTACGGAATATCATGAAGTAAGAGTCCATCAAATGTTCATTAATAAGACGGGTGGCCAGTCGTCGCACCTTATGAATATAATGGCGATACGATTTCTCCAACGGGTTACTGGATGGATGAGATTGCGGGTACGTATGAATTTATTAATCATGGCACTTCCAATAGCGGTACTTCAATGCTCAGCACTTTAAAAGTAAATTTGAATAAATGATTATACGATAACAGGCGATATAACAGGTACTTGGAGCATGACGAATGGTTCCTATTATATGAATATTGTTTATTAATGGAATAACCTATAAAGGTGTATTTTTAAACAAGAGGATGAATCGAGATTTGACTCCAAAGTGATGACTTTAGCGCTGTTGGCAGCAACAACCAATTGATTTGGGGAAGTAAGATATGTAGATGACAGTAAAGCAGTCCAATTTGCAGCTAATAATTTGCAGGATAAAATTCCGGGCATGTAAGAGGTGATATAGTCTTATCTACATAGGTGACTAAGATACTACAATTACATGGTCATCCAGCAATAAGTATCTATTGATCCAACAGGTGCGGTCAATCGTCTGGATCAGGATGCGCCGGTTACTTTAAAAGCACGAGTCACAAAAGGTGCAGCATCGGCTGAACAATCATTTACAGTGACTGTAAAGCGAAAATCTACGCAATTTAATGAGAAGACCCATTTACCAATATGATTTTAACGCCGTCAACAATTCGACTGAAGTCATAATAACGGAAGTAAGACGGGAAATGCCAACTTAGTCTGGTACAGCTTCGATTGTCAAAGACGGTCAGAGAGGCAATGTACTGCAAATAAAAAATGCAGATAAAGCCGTTAAAGTCAATTATCTCTCTTTGCCAACAGATACCTTTAACGGGATTACAAAAGAAGGATTCACTGTAGCGCATGTGGGTAAATGTGATACTGCAAATGCTAGCTACTGGGAGCACAGCGCTTTATTTGAAGCCAATGCAGGTGGGCAAAATGCTTATCCTGTAACAAGAATAAGTGCAAACTTATTCGGCAGAATTAATTCCAATGGCGTATGGGCGGATGCGACCAGCAATTTCCAAATCATTAAAAGCGAACACATGGCAATATGTAACGTATACCGTAAATTCACAAGGTATTGCCGTATATTTAGAAGGTATCAAAGTTGGAACTGCACATACGGATTTAACGCAAAGCTTTTCCGATAATTCGCTTTCCGCTGCTAACGATGTAAGAGTTGGAAGCGGCAATATTTGGGGTGATGCAGACATCGCATCTGCGAAATTTGACAATGTCGGTATTTTTAATCGCGCATTAACGGAAGACGAGGTAGATTCCTTATACAATAAGGAAAGCTTAAACTTTGTAGTGGATAAATCAGGACTTGCCAATGCTCTTGTTATCAGCTTCAAATGAGCTCGATAACATCCAGAAGGAGATAAGGCTTCATTGCAAGCGGCAATAACAGCAGCAGAAACCGTATTAACGAAGTGCCGCCATAACATCCCAGATGGATATAGATGCAGCAGTAATCAGCGCTGAACACTGCCATAGAAAATTTTAGAGAGATTAGCATAGTGACTATCACAGTGGATCACACTGCGATTGCTAAAACGAAAACGGTAAACCTAAGCTTAACGGCAAAAGACCAGTTCGGCGTAACCATAGGGCTCAGAGATGCTACAATCGAGTATTTCAGCAGTAATCCGCAAATCGTATCTGTTCAGGATGGAGTCATTACAGCGAATGGGATCGGGAGTGCAGAAATTACGATATATGTGACAACGCAAACTGGCAGGGTAATCAAATCAAATACCATCGCGGTACAAGTTCTGCCGATATTGGAAAAAGTAATGGTGATGTCTGATAAAAGCTTTTTAAAAGCAGGCGCCACAGCACAATTGTCTATTGAAGGCGTTATGACAGATGGAACACAGGCAGATTTGAGCAAGGCGCAAATCACATACACTAGCGATAATAAGCAAATTGCAGCGGTAGATCACAATGGAGTTGTACATGGAGTAGGGGAAGGCACAGCTACAATCACAGCGACTGTAATGCTGAACGATATTACAGCCCAAAATAGTGTGGAAATAGCTGTGGATTATTTACCGCCAGTTACGACTGTTCATGTTGACGGAACAGAGAGGAATGGTTGGTACAATACAGATGTTACGGTAACGCTTGAGGGGACGGATAACCGATCCGGAATCGATAAAATGGAATACCAGCTAGGCAGCGGTGACTGGATCGTGTATACAGCTCCATTTGTTGTGGACCAGCAAGGAACAACAAAGCTGCAGTACCGCTCGATCGATAAAGCAGGCAATATAGAGGAGCTTCACCAGCAGGATATCATAATCGATAAAACAAAGCCTGATTTTGAGCTTACAGTTAACGGAAAGGCGCTTAAAGATGGGGAAACCTTTGCTGACTACCTGCCGCTTACATTCAAAGCATGGGATGATTTATCCGGTCTGGCTGCTGCCATAGTAACGATTAATGGTACAGACTATGCCGCAGATACGGCAAACCAAGCAGGCATTAATGTGGATATGGCAGGCAAGCCCGGAAGGTATACCGTGTCTATTGCTGCTGAGGATATGGCAGGGAACAGACTTGAAAGCAACTTCTCCTTTGAAGTGATTACAAGCCTGGATTCCATGGGGGCTTTAATCGACCGCTATGTTAAACTTGGGCAATTGAACACGCCAGCAGTTGCTCAGCTGACGAATAACCTGAATCAGGCCCAGCTCCAGCTGGACAATGGCAGACCTGATCAAGCAGCCAAGCATATGGCGGATTTTGTAAAACATTTGGAAAACAATAATGTGAACGAAAATGTGAAAATAACTTTGAAAGCTGATGCGAACCGATTAATACAGATTTGGAATGGTTTAGCTTAAGGATAATAGGATTTAGAAGTGAGGGTTAGGCAGAAAATTTCTGTCTAACCTTCTTTGTTGTACGCCTGCTTTACGAAAATTGATATTGATATAAACCGATACAAACTTTAAAATGAACATATATAAACTTTTATAAACCAAAATGAACGATAAGCTTTCTAGTAGATAAACAGCTGCATCAAGTAAGGAGAAATGAATAATGGAAAACTGGAAGAATAGACAACGGGAAGTAATGCGCCAAATCGCGCAGGCCGCATGGCGGCAGCCGCTGCAGGGGAGCGGATTTTGGATGCATGACGATATCCGGAACAACTTCTATTACGCTTCTTATCTCATGGCAGCAGCAAACGATCCCGACATGATAGAGGAGCTTGCCCTAAACCAGGATGAAGCGCAGGCCAAAGCATGTGAAGTTCTTACCAGAATCCTCTTGCTCCAAGACCAGGATCCGGCAAGTGAAACATTCGGCCACTGGCCGCTTGGCCTGGGATCGCTGCCGCAAGAGGCCAAGCCGAATCTGCTTCCGGCCGAACTGATGGGAAACCTGATGGCGTATTTTCAACAACGTTTCTCATCTGTGCTGCCGGAGGAATTAAATCAATCGTTTGATAAGGCGATCGAAATGATGTACCGGAGCCCATATTACCAGGTACCCCTGACAACGTTCGGACATCATGAAGCGAAATACACGGCATCCAAACTGATTTTCGGGCATCGTTTCAAGGATGATAAGCTGATTGAAACCGGACGGCTTCATCTACAGCAGACATTAAATCGGGTCAAGGAGCTGGGAATTCCGGAATATGGGGCACTTCCGTGGTTCTGGCACTGGATTCAAGCTTACACTTGTGCATATGCGTGTGTTCCTGTTGACGATATTCAGAAGAACTTGGAAGCACTGTTGGATGAGTTATGGAACTACCGTGCCATGCATTATTTACAGGGAGCATGGATTGGCGGACGCATGCGCAGCTTGTCCCACGATTTGCCTCGGGACGGCAATGTCGCGTTCGACTATGTCCAATTCGGCGATTTCAGTCTGCCGGCGGTTTTGCCGCGAGTGGAATATGCTGGACTGTTGTTCCATCAAGCGCCGGAGAGTGCCATGCAGGCTGCATTAAACAGGCAGGTGCCAATGGAGATAAGACGCACCATCACACCGGCTGAAGGCCAGAATAAGCCATCTCTGCACAGTTATTTATTTGTGGATAAAGGCTTTGCAGCCGGCGGAATTTGGGAACGCGCCCTAGAGTTCGACAATGAGCAGCACCGCTGGGGAATTGATTTTCCGCTGCGTAAGGATGGCGGAGTGAACCGTCTGTATTTACTGCCGCCGGGAGAAGGATATTCGGAGGGGGATCCGCGCCATGCCGGCGAAACAGGAGAGGTGCTGTTTCACCGGAATACGGTAATGGCACTCTATCCATTCTCGGAGGAAGCGGGCGCTAAGTTGGCAGGGGTACTTCCCAAAGGCGAGTGGGTTCGCGGGCAGAATGCGCTCTATGGTCTTGTCGATGATGTGTATATTGCTTTATATATGAATTGCGATTTTACGGTTCAGGAAGAGCAGGATCGAATCAGCATATCGAGCCAGGGCAACCCTGGGGGCGTCGTCGTGGAGGCGATAAGCGCAGAGGAAGCCGAAAACAAGCTGCTGCGGAGTTTGGAAGAATTCACGGCGGTGATGAAGCTCAAAAAGCCTTTGTGGACAGTGAACAGCGGCGGTCCTATTCGTGTGGAGTACAATAATTTGAACGGGGATCGATTATCGCTGGAGCTTTCAGGACCTCAGAACCCAATTCGGAAGGTCAACGATTTACTGGTCGATTTGCGGTAAAAGCTTATAACATGCTATATCGCATATGGCGAAGGACAGCGGAACAATTGGAAAGCAAGCGCAATAATGAAGAGGCCCTCTGCCGGAAAACAGCAGAGGGCCTCTGCTGTTTTCACTTTGGTGCTTGCAATGAGTTGGACCTGCGAGTGCCCCTATTTAATTGTAAAACTCAAAAAAGAAGTCAATTATTTCGTGAAAAAGATCAAAATACCGTCATCGTGAACACCCCGGTTTTCTCTATAATAAGGACAACTTCACCATTTACTCTCAACTCTAAGGAATTCGAGGTGCTTATCATGGAGACTTCATCACGGGCGGCTGTAGACCAAAGCCTGCTTAAGCCGAAAAAAGTGCGTTCTCTGCAAAGCGGGGAGACACTCTCCGGCTGGCTATTCGTTAGCCCGATGCTCATTGGCGTATTTATTCTGGTGCTGCTCCCGATTCTGGCTACGATCGTGCTCAGCTTTGCGGATTGGAATTTTGTGCAGGGCTGGAACGGTATCAACTGGGTCGGATTTGGGAATTTTAAGAAGCTGCTGCATGATACGCAATTTTTGCGGTCGGTGCGCAACAATTTTCTGTTCCTGTTCTCCGTTCCGATTTATATGATTATCTCTATGGCGCTGGCCGTCATTATTGACCGTCACGTGTATCTGAAAGGGTACTTCAAAGTAGCGTATTTTATGCCATATATCTCGAACATTGTAGCTGTTGCCGTCGTATGGCAGGTGCTGTTCCAGCCCTCCTACGGGCCAATCAACCAGATCCTGAAAACATTCGGCATCGATAATCCGCCGATGTGGATCGCCGATCCGAAATATGCACTGATTTCAATTATGATGATCGTCGTCTGGATATCAATCGGCTTCAATATGATCATTTATATTGCCGGTCTTCAATCGATTCCGAAGGACCTGTACGAAGCGGCTGATATTGATGGGGCGAACGGCTGGACCAAATTTTCGCGCATCACCTTCCCGCTGCTCTCGCCGACGTCCTTCTTCCTGCTTGTTACCGGCATTATCTCGACATTCAAAGTATTCGACGTCATTGCGGTCATGACGCAGGGCGGACCGATCGGTTCCACCTCGCTTATGGTCTGGTATTTGTACGATACCGCATTCGTCAATCTTAAAGTCGGCTATGCTTCATCCATTGCGACCGTGCTCTTCCTGTTCGTCCTGCTCATTACGTTCGGACAATGGCTTGCACAGAAGCGCTGGGTTAACTATTAACAAGAAAGGAGATGGATCTCATGTCGACAACAAACGAAGGCTTCAGCTGGCGAAAAGGTATTTTAACGGTGATCATGCTGGGGGTCAGCATACTCTTCCTGCTTCCGTTCATCTGGATGCTGGTCACCTCCTTTAAGGTGGAGAAAGATGTATTTGTCTATCCGATCGAATGGATTCCGAGACATTGGAATGCGGTTCAAAACTATAAGGATGTATGGGTGGGCGACTACCCGTTTTGGAAATACTATCTTAATTCCGTCAAGGTCGGGCTGACCACCACGGTCATATCGGCTATAATATCGGCCCTTGCAGCTTACGGCTTCTCGAAAATTAAGTTCAAAGGCAGCAATTATGTGTTCCTCATCGTTCTTGCCACCTATATGGTACCGAGCCAGGCGATCCTCATTCCGCAATTTATTTTGTACCGCCAAATCGGTTTGTTCGACAGCCTGTTGGGTCTGATATTGCTAGGCAGCTTCAGTGTACTCGGCACATTCATGCTTCGGCAATTCTTCATGGGCGTACATCAGGAATTTATCGAATCGGCCAAAATGGACGGTGCGAACCATTTCCGGATATTCTGGAACATCGCCCTGCCGCTCGTCAAGCCGGCTGTCGCAACGTATGCGATTCTTCGCTTCATCTGGACCTGGAACGATTATCAAGGTCCGCTGATCTTTCTGCGCAGCGACAGGCTGTTCACCATTCCGCTCGCGATGCAGAAATTCACCTCGATGAGCGGCGAATTCTACTCGCTGATCATGGCGGCCGCCGTCTCGGCGATACTGCCGCTCCTGATCGTGTTCATCATCGGACAGAAGAGCGTCATCGATGGCATTGCTCTTGGCGGCGTCAAAGGATAATGAAAGCGCTGGCAAAGAAGTCGAATTCGTTTCAAAAAAGTAAAGATTGTTTCATCCTTCGGAATCCAACTCCCTCTATAATTTTAATTGTTAAGACGTAAATGATGCGAAGAGGAAAACTACGAGGAGGGTCAACAGAATGATTAAGAAATGGGTAACAGGAACAGCGGGCTTAGTCCTGCTGACGGGGATGCTGGCAGGCTGTGGCAGCTCGAACTCGAACGGTACGGACGAGAGTGCAAGCACGAACAATGGCGGGGCCGCGAACAAAGGCGCAGAGGCGGTTAACCTTCGGCTCTATACGTACGGCACAGAAGAAGCGTACAACTGGAAAGCGACGCTTGATGCCTACCATAAAGCCAATCCGAACGTAACGGTTGAGCTCGTGCAGCTCAGCGAGAAGGGCGACACACAGGAAGCGACCAAGAAGCTGGATCTGGCTGCCGCATCTGGGGAGCAAATCGACATGATGATGTTTAGTGACCCCGCAAGCTACTCGCAGCGCGTGGCCCTTGGAATGGCGGCCCCTCTTGACGACTACATCGCCAAGGACGGCTACAAGGTCGAAGAAGATTATAAAGTCGATACTCATTTGAACGGCAAGGTTTATGCACTGCCGGGTAAATTCAATCCATGGTACGTGCTTCTGAATAAAGATCATCTGGACGAGGCGGGGCTTAAGGTTCCGACTGACTGGACGTGGGACGAGTTCGCAGACTACGCGAAAAAGCTGACGAAGGGAGAAGGGGCGACAAAACGTTACGGCACCTACTTCCACGGCCCGCAAAACGGCGGCTGGATGGAATTCCTGAAGCTGAAGATGGAGAACCAACCCCAAAACACCGAATTCCTGAAGCCTGACGGCTCGTCTAACCTGGACGATCCAAACTTCAAAGCGACGCTCGAGCTTCGCGTGCGAATGGAGAAAGTGGATAAATCCTCCGTGCCTTACTCAGACATGATTTCGCAAAAGCTGGCCTATCGCAATCAGTTCTTCAATCAATCCGTCAGCATGCTGACAATCGGTTCTTGGATGAACACAGAAATTGGCGGAACGGATAAGGTACCGCTTACGTTCCATGTCGCTGTTGCGCCTTTCCCGAAAAACAACCCGGGTGACGAAGCGGGCTTGACGCCAGTCACGACCGACTATGTGGCCGTATCGGAGAGCTCTGAGCATAAAGAGGAAGCGTATAAATTCGTACGCTGGTATACGACAGAAGGTCAAGTCGTGCAAGGCAAGAACGTTCCGGCTTGGAACGGTGTGAAAAGTGAACAGGTAACGAGCATCATTGACACGATTCTAGGCGGCACCAAAAATCCGGAGCTTGTAGATAAAACGTCACTCGTCAATACGTTGATTCATTCCAAAGCCTCCCAAATTATCGCGCCGGCTTCGTATCAAGCGGAAGTATATAAAGCGATTAACGAGGAATACGAGAAGCTCATCCTCGGCAATCAAGATATCGATACAACCGTAGCAAATTCCAAGAAGCGCGTGGATGAAATAATTGCTGCCAACAAAAAATAATACGGTATAATATTAACCCAGAGGGGACGCTAATACGTCCCCCTTTTTTCAATCTTAGGGGGACAGGGAATGTATCGTTTGCTTCACTTATCCTATTTTCGCTCGGTACGCGCAAAGCTATCCATAGCAACGATTATTTGTATCCTGGTGCCGGCCGTTCTAACCATGCTGATCTATAATTCCTTGACCCGGGAAGCTGTCGAGCAGCAAGCAGGCACTAATGCGACCGATGCTATAAAACTTGTGAACGGTTCCGTCAATAATTTGTTTCAGGGTATGCTTAACCTATCGAATTATATTCAAGTGAATTCGGATATGAACGCCTTTTTCAAGCAAATCGTGACAGAGCCGGAAGGACCGGTCGACTCTTACAGCAGATTTACAGCCACAAGCCGCATCATGCAGCAGCTCGAGAGTCTGACTTATATCGGAGAGAAGAGCTACATCAGCATTATTCTCACCAACGGCACTACGTTTACCAATTATTCTAAAGACGAATTCAATCCGCTGCTGTTTTTGAAGGAGCCCTGGTTTAAGAATCTTCAGAAATTGGCTGGCCTGCAGTCGTATTGGACAGGAACGACCCCTACCGTATTTCCCTATGACAGGGTCGATAGTCCCTACCAAATTTCTGTGGCACGTACGCTTCGGGTCAACAACAGTTCAAAAATTTACGGATACGTGATTATCACGATGATGGAAAATAAGGTAAGCCGGATATTCGACAGTCTGACCGGAAATCAGGACGTTGAGCTCCTTGATGGAACCGGCCGCATTATATCATCTCCTAACCGGGATCAGATCAATCAGCCTTTCCGTTTTAGTCGACAGGTGTTTAACAATGGGCCAAACCCAAAATCCGTGATCTTAAAGGACGGCGACCGGAAGATATTGCTTACGACGGCCAGCTTCTCTTTCAATAATTGGCGTCTGGTTGCTACGCAGCCCTATCAGGATGCCATCGTAAACATCAGTACGATCTTTAATCGAGTCTTTCTGTTTCAGCTGATTTCCTTCTTCGTCTTTCTCCTGCTGCTGCTAATGCTAATGAGAACGTTCACCAAACCGCTCATTCGTTTGGGGAAGGTCGCGGCGAGCGTTCAGCGGGGGAATCTGGAGGTGCGCTCCGGCGTTCGGGGAGCGGATGAAATCGGGCGGCTGGGCTTCCTGTTTGACCAGATGCTGGACCGAATCAAGGATATGCTCGCCGAGGTCTCCCGGACGCAGGCACGCAAACGCAAGGCGGAGCTCGCCATGCTTCAAGCCCAGATCAACCCGCATTTTTTGTTTAACGTTTTGAATTCGATCCGAATGAAGGTCATGCGCGGCGGTGATCAGGAGAGCGCGAAGATGATTGCTTCTTTGTCGAAGCTGCTGCGAATGACGATCAGCCGCGATGAAGACGCAATTACGCTTCATGAGGAAATCGAGCTGCTTACCCATTATGTGGAGTTAATGAACCTCAGGCAGAAGGAAAAAGTGCAGCTGAACGTGGACGTGGCAGCAGCTGGTTTTCATGTAAAAGTTCCGCGCTTCATTCTTCAGCCGCTCGTGGAGAACGCGTTGATTCACGGCTTAAGCCGGAGTGCTGGAACGATCCGGATTGAAACCGAGATCAAGGATGATGAAAGGTTCTTAAATTTGTCGGTCGAGGATGACGGCAGCGGAATGGAGGCGGATGCGCTTGCACGGCTGAGAGAGCGCCTGTCTTCGGATTCGTTCGTTACCGAGCAGGAGATGGAACCGGCGGCGACCGGTATATCTGGCATCGGTGTGGCGAATGTCGCCGAGCGCATGCGGATCATGTTCGGAGATGCCTTCAGCATGATTATCAACAGCGAACCCGGTAAGGGAACCCGGATTATCATGCAAATCCCTATTCGAGAGGAGAGCTGGCCCCATGTATAAAGTAATGCTTGTAGACGATGACTATCCGGTACTGGAGCTGCTGTCCGAGGTGGTCGATTGGGGAGCCCGCGGCCTTGTGCTGTGCGGCAAGTATGAGAACGGGATGGCTGCATGGGAGCATGCACAGGAGGAGCCGCCGGATATTCTTGTTACCGATATCGGGATGCCTAAGATGGACGGGCTGGAGCTTGCCTCCAGAATGAAGCTGCTGAACCCTTCGGTTCGGATCGCGATATTGTCGTGCCACAGTGAGTTTCAATATGCCCAGCAGGCCATTCGGCTCAACATACAGGATTATTTGCTCAAGGATCAGCTCGACCCGGATGACTTGATCAAGCTGCTCGATAAATTCAAGGCCGGCCTTGACGGGGAGCAGCAAATGCATCAGGAGCACATTCAGATGAAGCATATGGTTAATGAAACACGTGAGCTGCGCAAGGAAAAAACGTTCCGCAATTTCATTCAGCAGCCCATTATTTCTGCGCCGCAATGGCAGCGTGAATTTGCCGCATACGGTCTCCTCAGCAATGGCGAGCATTGTCTTCCCGTAATTGGCTACATCGAGAACTACGGAGTCATCAAGAACCGTTTCGACTCTGACCAAACGCTGCATTTTGCACTCAGCAACGTCATGGAGGAGATCAGCGGCACGCTTCCGCTTCATGCTGTGCATATCGGGTATAGCAATCGCCAATCCCTGCTGCTGTTCGCATACAAGCCAGGCATCAAGAAGAATGTCCATGACCAGGTGCAGGAGAGCTTGCGCAGCATTCAGAATACGCTGGCCCAGGTGCTGAAGATCCGGATGGCCTTCCTGACCGGCCGAGGCTGCGACAGTCCGGAGGGGCTCAAGCAAATGCTGACCGGATTGACCTCCGCGGATGAACAGCGCTTTTATTTAGCCGAAGGCGAAATCGCCAAGTGGCAGCCGGATTTATCGCTGTCTACGGGGCTTTTCGAGCTTTACGAGCCAGCAGGCACCGAAATCAGGGAAGCGCTGATCGCCAAGGATGAGGCGAAGATCATGGCCATCGCTGACAAATGGGAAGCGCTCCTGCGGCACTCCCGGTATCCTTCGGAAGAAGTGAGGGACTGGCTGCTCAAGCTGCTGATCGATTTGAGGCTCAAGCTGCATTCATTGTTATATATGTCATCAGCGGCCTCTTCGGAGACGCTTCATAAAGAAATCGCCCATTTCGATTCGCTTTGGGGACTGCTTCAGTGGCTTAAATCACATATGCGGTCTTATATCGCCGTGAGGGAAGAAGGCACGCCGCTGAGCAAGCGCCGCGAGGTGACGGAAGCCTACAAATACGTATCTTTAAATCTCGGACGGCGGATTACGCTGGAGGGGGTGGCCGCGCATCTCCATATGAACCCCAGCTATTTCAGCCGTTTCTTCAAGAAGGAAACCGGCCAGACGTTCATCGAATACGTCACTTGCCAGAAGATCGAACGCGCTAAGGAGCTGTTGGATCAAACGAGTCATTCTGTTAATGAAATTTGCGAGATGCTGGGTTATGATAATCAAAGCTACTTTATTAAGACATTCAGAACGCTATCGGGGGTTACGCCGAGCGAATACCGCGGTTAGCAGGAGTAAAGGTAGAGCTGCAAGATACGACAAGGAGGCCAGAGCATCGGTGCAGGAGATGACTTGGAAGAAAGAAACGCTTCAAGAATGGTTGGAAGAGCAGCCCCCGGTTGACAGGCGGATCTATATGCCAGCGGGAAGCGAGATCGATTGGCTGGAGATCGCGAGCTCTCCGTTATATGCAGAAATGGTCAGGGAGGTCGAGGAAGAAGGGCGGCGGCTGCAGCAAGACCCGGTACCGGCGCTTACGCCGCAGCTGTATGCGTTGTTCGAGACGACCGGAAATCGGCTGGAATACGAAGCGGTCTACTTCCAGCGCAGGCGGCGGCTGACTACCTTCGCCCTTCTTCATTTTCTGTTTCCCGGATTAGCATCGTATCGGGATGCGCTTGCCGAAATCATAGAATCCATCTTGAAGGAGCCAACCTGGTGTCTGCCGGCGCATATGAAAGGGCAGGACATCGATCGCCATATTGATCTGTTCGCAGCCGAGACTGGATTTGCGCTGAGCGAAATTTTGACGCTGTCGGGAGAAGGTCTGCCGCAGCATCTTCGGGCTGCGATTCTTGATCAGGTGAACATACGCTTGTTCGTGCCGTATCTGCTGCACGGACCTTACCATTGGGAAACGGCGGATCATAACTGGGCGGCGGTATGCGCCGGCTCTATCGGCTCAGCCGCTCTGCTCGTGGAGAAGGATGCAGCCAGAAAGACGGAGATCGTGTCAAAGGCGATCGGTACGATGAGCCATTACTTGTCCGGCTTCGGTGCGGACGGTGCTTGTCTCGAGGGTCCCGGCTATTGGAATTACGGCTTTGGTTATTTCGTGTATTTTGCAGACCTGCTGCTTCATGCAACCGGGGGGAGAGCGAGCCTGCTTCACGATGACAAGGTGAAAACAATCGCGTTGTTCCAGCAGCGCTGCTACTTGGTTGGCAGCCGGCCTGCCAATTTCTCTGATGCGCTGCCTGATGTAAGCGCTAATCTTGGACTTTCGGACTATCTGGCGGCCCATTATGAAGAAGTAGAGAACCCGCCTATAGCCGTCCGGGCAGGTTATACGGACGATCACTGCAGCCGGTTCGCGCCTGCGCTTCGGAACTTCCTCTGGTTTGCGCCGAATGCTGCGAGGGCAGCCGGATGGCAGCCTGGAAGCTGGTACTTTCCCGACGCGGGGTGGCTCATTTCGCGCACAAGCACCCCTGCAGGAAGGTTTGGATTCGCGGCCAAAGGCGGCTCGAATAACGAACCGCATAACCATATCGATGTCGGCCATTTCATCCTACTGGCCGATGATGATCCGGCTTTTGCCGCGGATCTTGGGAGCGGTGAATATACAGCTCAATATTTTGGCGAAGGGCGCTACGATTATGATTGCACGGGGGGCCAGGGCCATTCGATTCCTCTCATTGGGGGGCGTTGTCAAAAGCCGGGAGCAGAAAGCGCTGCTGTCGTACTTGAAACATATACAGGAGAGGATGAGGACCGGCTTATGCTTGAGATGGCCGCTTGCTACCCCGAAAGCGGACTTGCATCGTATAAGCGGCGATTCATTTGGCATAAAACCGATCGGCCGATCCTTGAATTAACGGATAGTTTTCGGTTTGCAGACGAGACCCAACAGATTACAGAGGCCTTTGTCACGCGGTGTGTACCGGAATTAATTACGGATGGGTGCATCCTCCTGAGGGGCAATCAACATACTGCCTTGCTTGAATTTGAACCGAACCGGTTCGAGATCTCGATTGAGCCGCGGTCCTTCATGAATCATTTTGGCCAGAAAGAGAGCTATTACCGGATTCATCTTGCTGCCGGGAAAGAAGAAACCCGCGAGGTTCAGCTCGCGTTCCAAATAAAATTTCAATGATTGGCGGGATTAAGGATATGACTGCAAATTCGACTAGTAAGATTGAAACCATGCAATGGGTGAACGAAGCGTGGGAACAGACGGTTGCAAAAGTAAAACGGACGAGCACTCGAATCGGAGCGAATTTCCCTCATGCCAGCCATGAAGGCATCTATATACTGGAGGAGCCCTATTGGTGGACGGCTGGCTTTTGGCCGGGAATGCTGTGGCTGCTGCATGAAGGCAGCTCAGAGGCGAAATTTCGAGATATCGCGGAGCAATGCGAGCAGCGGCTTGATGCTGTGCTTGACGGCTTTGACAAGCTTGATCATGATCTTGGTTTTATGTGGACGCTTACCAGTGTGGCAAATTATAAGATCAATGGCGGGGAAGCATCGCGGAGGCGCGCCCTTAAGGCAGCGAACTACTTGATGGGACGCTTTAATTTAAAGGGGAACTATATCCGCGCTTGGAACCCATGGCGGGAGGGCGAAGAAAATGCGGGACTTGCAATCATCGACTGCGCGATGAACGTTCCGCTGCTGTATTGGGCCTCGCGCGAAAGCGGAGATCCCCGGTATTTCCATATAGCTGAAGCACATATGGGAACCGTACTTGCGCATTTTATTCGTTCCGATGGTTCGGTCCGGCACGTTGTTCGTTTTGATCCGCTTTCTGGGGAGGCAGCGGAATACCTCGGCGGCCAGGGATATGCCCCCGATTCAGCGTGGTCCCGCGGTACGGCCTGGGCGATATATGGTCTTGCGCTGGCAAGCAGCCATACCGGCCGTCAAGATTATTTGGATGGCGCCAAACAGGCGGCGCATTTCTTCCTGTCGCAGCTGCCTGCGGATCTCGTGCCGGTATGGGATTTCCGCGCGCCTGAGGAGACGAAGGTTTTGCGGGATTCTTCCGCCGGAGCCTGTGCGGCCTGCGGCCTGCTGCTTCTGGCTAGGCTTGTGCCAGACTCGGAAGCCCACAGCTACAGGAGCGCAGGCGAACGAATTCTAGAGTCGCTTTTTCGTGAGTATAGCACGCTGGGTAGTGAGGAGGAAGAAGGTTTGATTTTGCATGGCACGAGCCATTATCCGGAGCGGAAGAATCTCGATGTGCCGCTTATTTATGGTGATTACTTTTTCGTCGAAGGCCTAGCGAGGCTCAGAGGAGGAATCACAATCCCATGGGAATGATGAAACATGCAATCGCATCGAATCCGCTGCGAAGCAAAACGGACCTGGAGCTGGCCTTTCATCAACTAGTGAAACCCCTGATACCCTATTACTCAGAAGGCGGGGCACGTTTAGAGCTTGGCGTAACCGGGGCGGCCTATGCGCCTGAGATTGCGCAGATGGAGGGATTCTCGCGTGTGATGTGGGGGTTGGTTCCGCTCTTGGCAGGCGGAAGCATTGACGAAGAGCTGCTGCCAATCTGTCTGAAAGGGATTGCGAGTGGTACCGACCCTGCGCACGAAGAATACTGGGGAAAAGTATCCGATTACGATCAACGTCTCGTGGAAATGGCAGCACTCGGATTTGCCCTGGCTATTGTCCCGGAGCGGATTTGGGAGCCGCTAAGCCCTCAAGCTCAGCAGCAATTTTACGACTGGTTGAACCAAATAAACGAGCATCCCGTGTATGACTGCAATTGGCTGTTCTTTCATGTACTGGTTAACATCGGGTTTTATAAACTCGGCTTGCCTTATGCCAAAGCGCAGATGGAAGCGAATTTGCAGCGAATCGAAGAGTTCTACCTGGATGATGGCTGGTACGCAGACGGAATCGGCGGACACAGCGATTACTACGTGCCATTCGCCATTCACTACTATGGTCTGCTGTATGCTAAGCTGATGAGCGCAGAGGACCCGGAGCGGGCAGCAAGATTCAAAAACCGTGCCGGTGAATTCTCCAAGCAGTTCATTAGCTGGTTTGCTGAAGACGGCCGCGCTATTCCCTATGGCCGCAGCTTGTCGTACCGTTTCTCGCAGGGTGCATTTTGGGGAGCACTAGCATTTGCAGACGTGGATACATTCTCCCCCGGCGTACTCAAAGGGTTGTTTATGCGCCATCTTCGCTGGTGGTTTAAGCAGCCGATATTCACAACCGACGGCGTTATGACGATCGGCTACGGGTATCCGAATCTGATCATGGCGGAGAACTACAATGCACCGGGCTCCGTATACTGGGCGATGAAGGCGTTTCTTCCGCTTGCACTGCCGGAAGACCATCCTTTCTGGCAGGCGGAGGAACTGCCGCTGCCTGAGCTGCCAAGCTTATCGGTACAGCAGGCGCCCCATCTGGTTATATGCCGGCAGCCGGAGTCGGGACATATCGCTGCCTTTAACTCGGGGCATCTGACAACGAATGAGCATACGCATACATCCGCCAAATATGAAAAGTTCGTGTATTCCGCCTCGTTTGGATTTAGCGTGCCGCGGGCAGAGTGGGGACTTTCGCAGGGGGCTTTCGACTCGATGCTCTCCCTTAGCGAAGGCGACAATCTCTATCGGGTTCGTAGACGAAACGAGGAAACCTCCATTAGCGGTGATTTGATTATAGCGAGATGGAAGCCTTGGCGGGATGTGGAGATTACAACGTATATCGCAGCCGGATTGCCTTGGCATCTTCGTGTTCATCGCGTAGAGACTGCCAGGGAGCTGGATGCGGCGGAAGGGGGATTCGCGCTGCCGCTGGATCTTTCGCATCCCCCGCTTGAGCAGGAGGGGGCAATCGCTGCCCGAAGCGCTTTCGGCAGATGTGGTATTGTCGGCATTATGGGTTACGGACAGGCAGAGCTGCTTCGCGTTCAGTCTAATACGAACCTGCTGCACCCGAGAACGGCCATTCCGACGCTGAAGGCGCAGCTGAAGCCTGGCGTACATGTGCTTGTATCCGCCGTTTATGGAAATCCTGGAGCAGACGACGATAACTTCGCACTGCAGGATTGGCAGAAATGGTTTAACGTTACTGTTGAAGCGGATCAGCTGCGTTTAATTTGCCCTTCGGGCAATGAGGTGCTGATTAATATATAACATTATTAGTAGATACTGCGGAAAATTCGCGATCGGCCAGCGCTATTTTTGTGCAAGGAATCGCGATGACTGATATTAAAGGCTGATTTTCTAGTCTAGAAGCTATTGTTATAACTACTGATGGATCTCCAATTAGTTTTTCCAGCAAATACGCATCATTTATTTAAGGGGAAATGGTTAAAATACCAACAAGGTTTTATTATCTAGGGGGTATTTTAAAATGACTGACACGCATGATTTTGTGGAGAAATTACATGATACACAGAAGAAAGCCGAGCAGAATAAGAAGCGCAATGGTGCAAATGACCCGAGTGCAAAATTAGCACACAATCAGCATCCAGGAACTAGGAACAAGTAGCATATATAAGAAACCATAATCCACTGTGAAATAGAATCAAGTTGACGTTCAGATTTATTATCTGAACGTTTTTTGTTGTAGTTTAGAGTCGCTGAAACTCCGTGAATTTACAAAGAAACAATGGGCTGTATTATTGCTTATAAAGACTTGATAACGTCATATGGCAAGAAATGGATAATGTTCCATATTGCCAACAGTGCTGTTTGCATTGATTTCCCTGAATCGCAATTAGACATGGTTCGGGAATGCCATAAACGGATTCCGCTCTTCGAAAGCAGATATCGGCTTGCTCACCGCTTACAAAGTTAAGACCCAACCCATTCCTTCGCATAGGAAGTTAAGCATGATCTACATTTTGGCAGACGTAACGGATATTCGTGAAACTAGACGATGAAGTAACAATCCATTTGCCTTCCCTATCCGCTAACGCTTCTGATGGAGCGATAAGTTTCTTATGGAGTACCAGGATTTAAACCTTAAATTGCTAGCTGACAATAGCAGTCAGGTGATCTTTGTATTGACACCCGTTAAAATGAAGTGTATATTTAGTTTTATAAAATTTAATTGTATACAATCAATATGCGTCCGGGCAGAGCCCACAAAAACGTAGATTATGCTTTCGAAGTCGTTTTCGTTAGAACTAGCCATTAATATGGCTTCATTCGGGCAGAGCCCCACAAAAACGTAGATTATGCTTTCGAAGTCGTTTTCGTTAGAACTAGCCATCAATATGGCTTCATTCGGGCAGAGCCCACAAAAACGTTGAGGAGTGGTTATTATGCAAAAACTTTATACAGCTACAGTGAAATCTTCAGGTGGACGAGACGGCAGGGTCGTTTCGAGTGATAATGTTCTGCAGTTGGATGTAAGAACACCGAAAGAATTGGGAGGCCAAGGCGGCGCGGCTACGAATCCAGAGCAATTGTTTGCGGCAGGTTATGCGGCGTGCTTCGAAAGTGCATTGGGTCTGGTCACTAGAATGAAGAAGATCAAAGTAGAAGGAACCGAGGTAACAGCACATGTTACTCTTGGTAAGGATGCTGAAGGTGGATACGGGCTTGAAGTCAGAATGGAAGTGTCCATTGGAGGCGTTGAACGCTCCGTTGCCGAAGAGCTCGTACAAGCTGCGCATGGCGTATGCCCATACTCGAAAGCAACAAGAGGAAATATTGACGTGGAGCTTGTTGTAGTCTAAATGCGAAGAGGCTGGCAGATATTCTCCTAGCGGGCAGAGACCTCATCTTAAGAAAAAACAGCTCCCATCCGCATCCTATTTGGAAAGCGGGTGGGAGTTTTTTGTGCGGGCGCGTAATAGATTTCAGCATGTGCTAACTACTGCAGAGTCATATCGGTTTCGAGGGCAGGTGATCTCAATTTCCGGTAATCCTTCGGAACAATTCCCTTAGTCTCCCGAAAGATGCGAGAGAATGTTTTGTACGATCCGTAACCAACCTCAAGAGCAATTTCAAGCATACTCAAGTCCGTTGAGACGAGCAGACTGCAGGCATGGCGAAGGCGTAAATCATGCAAAAAATGAACGAAGGTTTGGCCAGTTGTTTGCTTGATGACTTCGCTGATCCGGGAGACGCTCATCGTGAATTTGGCGGCTAAATCCGATAAATTCAAGTCTTCCTGATAGTTCCGGTGGATGTGGTGAATAATGGGCCACACGGCAGCGCTTGCTCGGGTAGAAGAGGGCGATGGAGCATAATCACTGCTTGTCTCTGCTCGCCGATAACGGTCGAAGCAGACTAGAATTTCTTTCAGCCTAAGCTGCAAAATAGTTTTACGCCACGGGTCATCCCCGTTATATTCCTGCTGCATATCCTCGATTAAATATTGAACCCGTTCTCTGTGCTTGCCTTCGAATTGGGCAAAGGCAGGTAAGGGGCTCATCTCAATCAGCCCAGCCAATCCGTCATTTTGACCGGACTCCATTAATAAATCCATGCTGAACATGCAGTTATATAGGACTAAATTGCTCCCGGGGTCGGTAAAGAGCTCATGGACCTGGTAAGGAAGCACGAACGTGAATGTGCCTGGCACCATAGGATGCTTGGACGCATTGATCGTTTCCCAGCCGCTGCCGCTAACGACATAAGAGAATTCGAGAAAGTCATGTCGATGCGCCCGAAACCCATTCTGCAGCTGATTCAGCTTCAGGCTTAACGGATAGGAGGTATGCATATTTGGATACGTTTTCAAATAATCGGGAAAAGAAGTCATGTTGGGATTAATTCCTCCGAAAAAATGGGACGTTTATCGAAAAATAAGGCAAGCTTTCTTTCTCTGTTTATTTTATCATAGATGTGGGTACGTCAGGTTAACATTCAGGGAGGAAACATAAAGTGGGAAACGATAATAAAATTAGAATCGGTATTATTGGCGCAGGTAATATTGGCAGTGTTCACGCGACAGAATTTTCGAAGCTTGCCGATGAGTGTGAGATTACAGCGATTACGGATGCCTATATTCCGCTGGCGGAAGCAAAAGCAAAGGAATTCGGTATTGCAAAGGTTCTAGCGAATCCGGAAGAGCTTATCGACCAGTCCAGATGTAGACGCCGTCATTATTGGTGTGCCGAACCAGTTCCATGCCCCGCTTGCTATACGCGCAATCGAAGCCGGTAAGCATGTGCTGCTGGAGAAGCCGATGGGAATCAACTCGGATGCGGCCAAACAAATTTTGAAAGCTAGCCGTGCCTCGGATAAAGTGGTCATGATTGGCCACCAAATGCGCTGGGAATCGATTCCAATGCAAATTAAAGAGCAGGTTGAACGCGGTGAGCTCGGACGAATTTATACGGCCAAAGCCGGCTGGATGCGCCGCAAAGGAATTCCTGGCTGGGGAACCTGGTTCACTCGCATGGATCAATCCGGTGGAGGCCCTTTGATCGATATCGGGGTACATATGCTGGATCTTTCCTTGTATCTTATGGGCAATCCGAAGCCTGTATCTGTATATGGAGCAACCTATGCGGAATTCGGACCACGGAAAATGGGAATCGGAACTTGGGGCAAGCCGAACTGGGAAGGCACTTACGACGTAGAGGATTTGGCTACTGCATTAATTAAAATGGAAGATGGCAGCACGCTTTCGCTTGAAGTGAGCTGGGCCGTTCATATGGATACAGATAATACGCCGTTCGTTCATTTGATGGGAACAGAAGGCGGAGCGAGCTACCGCGGCGCGAATGGCAAGCTGCTCACTGAGAAGTTCGACCGTGCAGAGGAAACTGAACTGAGCAAACCAGAGAATGACGAGGGTGAGCGCAACCGGCTTAGCCGTCATTTCCTCGCCTGCATCCGCGAAGGCAAGCAGCCGATTACTTCGGCACTGACCGGATTTACGAACAATCTCGTGCTTGATGCGATCTATGAATCGTCACGTACGGGCAATGAAGTGAAGCTTGATTGGAACTTGGAATAGTCTGAAGAACACAGCTTTAGTTTATGCTTTCGAGCTACAGAAACGTTTAGGAGGGATATCTCCATGCTTAGAGGATTATCCAGAGCTGGTCTTGGGAAGGTAGAAAGTGACGATAGTTTGATCGAGCTTGCTGGTAAATACGGCTTTCAAGCGGTCGATTTGGATGCCAATGGATTAGTGAAGCGACATGGTGTAGATGGGGCGCGCGAGCTGCTCAAGAAGAATCATGTCGTCATTGGCTCGATTGGTCTTCCCGTCGAATGGCGTTCGACGGAGGACGCTTTTCGTGAAGGCATAGTGAAGCTGGCTGAAGCGGCAGAAGCTGCTGCTGCACTCGGCTGTACAAGCTGCTGCACGTATATCCTGCCGTCAACAGATCTGAAGGCTGCACATTTCATGGCACTTGCAACTCGCCGCCTGCGTATGTGTGCTCAAATTCTAGGCGCATATGGCATTCGCCTTGGACTTGAATTTGTTGGGCCTCATCATCTTCGTACCGCATGGAAGAATCCATTCATCTGGACATTGCAGGAGACGCTTGATTGGATCGATGCGATTGGCGAGCCGAATGTCGGTTTGCTGTTTGACGCGTATCATTGGTACACGAACGAGCTGACGACAGCAGATATTGAAGCGCTGCGTGCCGAGCAAATCATTCATGTACATATTAACGATGCACGGGATGTACCCGTACAAGAGGCCTTGGACAATGGACGCGTTTATCCGGGAGAAGGGGTTATCGATTTGGCCGGCTTCTTGCGGGCGCTTGATGCAATCGGTTATAAAGGAGCGGTTACACAGGAAATCCTGTCGGCTGAGGCTCCGACCGAATCACCGGAGAGCTTGGTTCAGCGGTCCAAAGCAGGCTTCGATAAGGTGTATGCGGCTGCTGGTCTATAAGCTATAACAGGGATTGTCCAAAGGTTGCTTGTTGACCGGAGGGCAGTCCTTTTGATTTGGAATGCTTTTCTTAATGGACTGCCCATGATATAATATCTGAATGTCTGATTTCAATGTGGTGCATATAATGAAACAACGAGCCAATCTGGATTACATACAACGAAAAATTTCGAAACCCTTGACCATCCCAGGTCAAGGGTTTTTGTTTCCTTGGGGAAAAACTTCTGGTGGAGGGCATCAAAGATGAGTAAGGGGAACAATGCTTCCATGATCGCCGTGTGGATTAGTTTAATAAGTAACCTGTTCTTAACGGCTCTGAAAATCATCGTCGGTCTGGTGTTTAGCAGTCCCGTGCTGCTTGCGGACGGGGTGCATAACGCGGGGGATGTCATTGCGACGATCGCAGCTTTAAGCTCTATGCGAATCTCTAAGCTGCCTGCCGATGAAGATCATCCTTACGGACATGGTAAGGCAGAGGTACTCGGCTCCGGGATCGTTGCCATCATTCTAGGCTTAGCTGCCTTATACATTGGTTTTCACGCAATCACCTCCTTATTTCATGAGCCTTCAAAAGCGAGCGTGATTGCGCTGATTGCGGCTATTATCTCACTGATATGGAAGCAAATTTTATATATCTATACGATTCGGATCGGCAGGAAGACCAACAGTAAAGGCTTAATTGCGACTGCTTATGATCATCTCGCCGACGTTTATGCTTCGCTGGCTGCTGTTGTCGGTATTACGCTAGCCCTGTTTGGAGATGCCTATAATATCCATTATTTGGCTTATGGAGATCCGGCAGCTGGAATTATCGTCTCTCTGCTTGTTTTGAAGCTTGCCATAGAGATGTCCCAGGAAACGATGGATATTCTAATGGAGAAAACGGTAAGCCTTGAACGGCTAAATGAATTTGCAGCTCAAATTAACGCCGTACCGCAAGTTAAACGAATTGATCGCCTGCGTGCTAGAGAGCATGGTCATTATGTTCTCGTTGATATTCGAGTCAGTATCCCTGGACAGCTCACCATTCAAGAAGGGCATGATATTTCCCGAGCAATTAAACGGGGGATTATGGACCGGCATCATGATGTGGATGAAGTGCTGATTCATTTGAACCCGTGGTATCCAGAGAAGGCCTGACGAATCAGAGAAAACAACGACTGGTAACGTAACTTAACCGGTCGTTGTTTTTTTATAATATCAGAAAGTGTAAGTTTCGTTTCCAACCTTTTCTGGTCGTTCAAGGGAGGAAGCTTGGCTTCCCAGCCAAAAGACGGTGTGAGCCGTTTCTTCTTCTTTAACTTTGTAACTTGACAAAAGTAAGTGTCAAATAGTATTATACAAACACAAAGTAATTAACTATATAAAAGTTTGTTAGGAGAGGGTATTGGAGTGAGAAGTTCTCATCAGATTGGCGTTTTAATTTTAAGACTTATTTTAGGAGTCACTTTCTTTGTTCATGGAGTTGTTAAATTCCGGGATGGGATAGGTAATGTATCAGCTTGGTTCAACAGTATCGGGATTCCTGATTATATGGCTTACGTAGTGGCACTAATTGAACTTATCGGTGGTCTTGCATTGATATTTGGTATAGGCACAAGAATCGTATCCGCACTTCTTGCCATCGTCTTGCTCGTAGCAACGCTCAAAGTTAAGTTAGATGTCGGTTTCTTAGGAAACGGTCAAATGGCAGGATATGAGCTTGATCTGTCAATGCTCGGTATAGCTGTTTATTTATTGCTGAATGGAAGCTCATTACTGTCGGTTGACTCTTTGGTTAGAAAAGAATCTAAAGCATAGAAAGCGAGGCTGCCGGGTGGCAGCCTTTCTTTTTTCTTCGAAAGCATATTTTGATTTAACCGATTCAAGAAAGAAAAAAAGGATAATTGGCATATCGTGACGAATGTGTAGGGGTAAGCAGCTGAATTTTAAAACGATATGGAGGACTTTAATCATGAAATTTTTTATTGATACTGCTAATATCGAGGATATTAAAAAGGCCTATAAAGTCGGTGTTTTATCCGGCGTAACGACCAATCCTTCCCTAGTTGCCAAAGAAGGGGTCAAATTCGAAGATCGCATTGCCGAAATCCTGAAGTTAGTTCCAGAGGTGGAATCGGTTTCTGCCGAAGTAACTCCCGATGCGGAAACAGCCGATGATATGATCGCGCAAGCAGAAGAGCTGATCAAAATCAACAACAGAGATAAGAACATCACGATCAAGCTTCCGATGACTTTAGCGGGCCTAGAGGCTTGCCGTTATTTGACTAAAAAAGGGGTCAAAACAAACGTAACGCTCATTTTCACGGTCAATCAAGCTTTGTTGGCTGCCCGGGCAGGTGCAACCTATGTATCCCCTTTCTTAGGAAGATTAGATGATATCTCCGAAGACGGCGTGCTGCTAGTCGCCAAAATTGCCGAGCTGTTCCGCGTTCATCAATTAGATACGCAAATTATTGCAGCATCTGTTCGCCATCCGGATCATGTTACTCGCGTAGCGCTTGCAGGCGCTCATATTGCAACTATCCCGTTCAGCGTTATTGAACAGCTTGCTAAGCATCCGCTAACGAATCAAGGTCTTGAGAAATTCGCTGCGGATTGGAATACTGCACTTAAATAGTTTAGGGTTAAAATGACAAGCCTGCCAAAGGAGCCGTTCCTGATCTCGTATCGACGAGATTAGGAGCGGCTTTTTCTGTGGTGACAGCAAAATCTATAAATATGAGGGGGTATAAGCACTAATTATGTCGGTTTCTGCGTCTGCTGTCCGGGTGGTAAACTAATGCGTAAGCGTTTTAGTCCCTCTTAGCGGTGGAATAATCAAACGACAGCCTGAGCAGTAGGACATATAGAAAGAAGGCGTATGTAACGATGAGTTATCCTTTTGAAAATAGTAATCTCCCCTTGGAGCAGCGCGTGAATGATTTGGTATCCCGTTTTACGCAGGATGAGAAAATCGAGCTGATGATGCAGTATCAGCCTGCGGTCGACCGGCTTGGTGTAAAACCGTATAAGCATGGGACGGAGGCCGCACACGGAATGGCTTGGCTTGGCGAGGCAACCTCGTTCCCGCAGCCAATCGGGCTTGGCTGCACGTGGAATACAGAGTTGATGAAACAGATCGGCTCGGCCATCGGTGATGAAGCCCGGGTATTTTATCAGCGAAACCCGGCCGTCAACGGACTGACGTTATGGGCGCCTACCGTAGATATGGAGCGGGATCCGCGCTGGGGAAGAACAGAGGAAGCCTACGGGGAAGATCCTTATTTGACAGGCGAGCTTACCGCATCGCTTGTGCAGGGTGTCCAAGGCGATCATCCTTTTTATTTCAAAGCGGTCTCGACTTTGAAGCATTTCCTCGCGAATAATAACGAAATCAACCGCGGAGAATGCTCGGCCAGCATTGATCCACGGAATATGAAGGAATATTACCAAGCAGCTTTTAAACCGGCATTTGTTAAGGGCGGGGCGAAGTCCATGATGACTTCGTACAATTCGATCAATGGCACGCCTGCTATTTTACATGAAGATGTGAACAAAGTGGTTAAGCAGGAATGGGGCATGGATGGCTTCGTCGTGAGTGATGCAGGTGATCTGGTAGGGCTCGTGACGGATCATAAGTATTATGACAACTATAAAGAAGCTGTCGCGTATTCGATTAAGGCCGGTATCGATAGCATTACAGATGACCAGGCCATCTCGACGCAAGGAATCCGCGAAGCATTAGAGGAAGGGCTTCTTCTTGAGGCTGACTTAGATCGTGCCTTGCAAAATACTTTTCGGGTTCGTTTTCGTCTGGGTGAGTTTGATGCAGCTGAGCTCAATCCCTATTCGGATACGCCGGAGAGTGTACTGTGCAGCCCTGAGCATGCCAAGCTCTCTCTTGAGGCCGCAAGGGAATCCGTTGTGCTTCTGAAAAATGATAAAGATACACTTCCTCTCCAGAAGGACAAGGTGAAGAAAATTGCTGTCATCGGACCATTTGCTGATGTCGTTAATCGTGACTGGTACTCCGGGACATTGCCATACCGCATTACGCCGCTTGAGGCCATTCGGGCGAAGCTGGCGGAAGCAGAAGTGGAAGCAGAAGTTACGTTCAGCAGCGGTAATGACCGGATACAGTTGAGGTCTGCTGCAACAGGCAAGTATGTCCGAATATCGGATGAAGCTAGCCAATTAACCGCTGATGCGGATCAAAGGGAAATGGCCGAAACATTCGATCATATTGATTGGGGCTGGGGAAGCCATACTTTGACAGCCGTTTCAACCGGTAAAATGGTTACGAGTGAGGACCGTGCGCATCTTGCGGCAGCGGCGGATGAAGCTTTCGGTTGGAATGTTAAGGAAGTTGTTACGTTTGTTCCCGGGGCAGCGGGTGATGAGGTTGCGATCAAGTCCTGGAATGGGATGCCAGTACAACTGTCAGATCCTCAGAGCGGATTGCTGAGTATTGGAGGAGATAAAGCGGGAGAAGCCGAAGGGTTTCACCGAGACATTGTTCAGCATGGGGTCAAGGATGCAGTACAGGCAGCCCGCTCCGCAGATACGGCAATCGTATTCGTGGGCAACAATCCGCTCATTAACGGAAAAGAAGAAATTGACCGGCCCGATATCCAGTTGGCGGAAGCGCAAGAGCAGTTGATCCGTGAGGTATATGCAGTTAATCCGAATACGGTAGTCGTCGTTATAGGCAGCTACCCTTTTGCCTTAAACGAAGTCAATGAACGCATACCTGCGGTTATCTACATGTCCCATGCGGGACAAGAGATCGGGCAAGCGATAGCGGATGTTCTCTTTGGCGATTACAGCCCGGCTGGACGTTTGAATATGACGTGGTACAAATCGGTCGAACAGCTAACGGATATTATGGATTACGATATTATCAAAACGAAACGGACCTACCAATATTTCGACGGCGAGCCGCTTTATCCGTTCGGACATGGCCTGACTTATTCTCCAATTACCTACGACAAGTTGGAGCTTCCGGCTTCTTTTGATAACAATGGCCAGGCTGTTATTCGTGTAAATATCAGGAATACGGGCGTCTTAGCCACAGATGAAGTTGTACAGCTGTATGTCCGTGCAGAAGCTTCAAGAGTAACCAGACCCATTAAGCAGCTTAAAGGGTTCAAGCGGGTGCATTTGGAAGCCGGCGAACAGCGGGAGATAGAATTCACACTAACGCTAGAAGAACTGGCTTTCTGGGATGTGACGCGTGATCGTTTCTGTGTCGAGTCCGGTGCTTACTCGGTCATGATCGGTTATTCATCCGAGCGTATTGCAGTATCCGGAACGATACAGGCAGAAGGTGAAGTGATCCCGCCTAGAAACCTTGCAGCGATAACCCGGGCGGCTAATTACGACGATTATTCTGATGTTTATCTGGATGAATGCCAAGCAGGAGGAACCTGTGTTGTTGCTTCGGCTGCAGATGCTTGGATTGCGTTCAACGATGTACAATGGGACCAAGAATACCGTACCTTTGAAGCCCAGATAATGACTGGACAGCAAGGCGGTCAATTGAGTGTCCGTTTAGGGAGTCCGGCTGCGGAGCCGATCGGGGTTCTTAACATTCCGCCACACCGTGAGCAGGGCCAAAACTGGCAGACGGCTGCTTGTGCCATTCATTCGGCACCATCGAACCAGAATCAGGATGTCTATTTGACCATCAGCGGAGATATCCGCATCAGCCATTTCCATTTCACCGATGGGATAGAAGGTTAATCGACATGATTTGCTAAGGAGTCATCCCTTTCATAGGGGTGACTCCTTTTTGAAATTCAGAACGTATAAAATTTCGTTATCCTTTGCTGATATTTCTCCGGAATGAAACGCACAGCGCCGTCATAGGACGGCGCCAGCCGTTTCACCTTGGCTGGAGCTGACTATGGCACTCGGGCAGGGTCAGACACCCCGTGATGCAGATCGGCTAACTATGCTAAAATAAAGGATAACAGCGATCGTTTAGGAGGGAACAGAGCTTGGACGTTATGAATGCGATACGTACGCGAAGAAGTATCGGGAAAGTGAAGCAGGATCCAATTGCAAAAGAAACGATTGAATCGATTTTGGAGGCTGCTGTATGGGCGCCTAATCATAGGCTGACGGAGCCATGGAAGTTTTTTGTGCTGACAGGTGAGGGCAGAGGACGTTTAGGTGATGCACTGGCTCGCATCGCATTAGCTGATGCTGCGGATCCAAACTCGCCCGAGAGTGTGATTAAGGCTGAGGCAGCTCAGAATAAAGCGCTGCGTGCACCTGTCATTATTGCTGCAGCCGTTACGCCGAGCGATCGCAAAGATGTGATTGAGCTGGAGGAGTACGGCGCGGTTAACGCGGCGATCCAGAACATGCTGCTCGCGATTCATGCACTCGGTTTAGGTGCGGTATGGCGTTCTGGTGAGCCTTGTTATCATTCCATCATGAACGAGAGCTTCAGCTTGCGTCCGCAGGATAAAATGCTAGGGTTCATCTATTTGGGCGTTCCCGATATGCCAGCACCGGCAGGCCGTCGTCAGAGCGCAGCAGACAAAACAACCTGGTTTGAATAGCTGTGTATTTTGCATTTTATATTAAATAAAAGGCCCTAACCAAGATCGTTGAAACATGATCTTAGTTAGGGCCTGTTTTGTAATAAGTAAAGGTGAAGTGGAGCAGCCTTAGCCGTGCATTAGTCCGGCATGTGAATCATCTATTTCCTCAGTAACTGCTGAAGCCAGTTTCTTATTACGGCGAAGGAGCAGACCAAGCAGGGCGCCGAGCAAGGCGATAAAAATCATAATGTAGAAAGTATCGTCGAAGCCATGAATTCCAGCCGTTACGAGCATTTGCTTCGTATCCGCATCACTCATCTTCGAAGCATCTCCTGCTGCCTGCTGAAGCTCCCCAACGTGAGTCTTCACACGTGAGGTCAGAATGGTTACAAGAGTTGCCACAGCCAGTGAATTGATAACCATTTGTAAGCCGTTCGTAATCGATGTAACGCGGCTGACCAAGCTGCGCGGAGCTTTGCTCATTAGATGGGTGTTAAGCGGCATCATCATCAGCCCCATCCCCATACCTGCCATAATGAGCGGAAGGGTCAAGTCGCTTCCAATCGTTGTTCCGTCCATATAGGAGTATTGAAGAATCGCACCTGAGACGAGACCCAGACCAGCAACTACTAGCCAGCGGACCCCGATCCGGTCATACAGGAGGCCCGAAACCGGCATCATAAGACCGGAAGCTAACGCCTGAGGAATAAGGATCAGCCCCGTATCGAAGGCGCCGTAGCCTCTCACTTGCTGTAAAAATTGCGGCATAAGGAAGATCGCGCCATATAAAGCAAATTGCGCGACCCATTGGACAAATATGCCGATGGAGAAGTCGATAGATTTAAATACTCGAAGCTCAAGCAGCGGAGTACGCGCCTTTAGCTCAGTAACAATAAATAAAAGAAGGGCAGCACCGCCGATAATTAGCCCGCCAATTGTTTTGCCAGATGACCAGCTATGAGCCCCTTCGCTGACTCCGTAGGATAAAGCGGAGAAGGCGATCGGGCCCAGAATCATGCCCAGCCAATCCATTCCTGCGACGGAATTACGGTCAACTTTAGGCAGGAACTTCAAGCCCACAAGCACGCAGATAATTCCGATAGGCAGGTTAAGGAGGAAGATCCAGCGCCAGGAGTGGTATTCGACGAGCCATCCTGAGAGTGTGGGGCCGATTGCTGGTGCAAACAATATAGGTACACCCATCATGCCCATGACCGCACCAACCTTGTGAGGCGGACTTAAGCGAAAGATATAGGCCATTGCTACAGGAAGGACAAACCCGCCTCCGAGTCCTTGCAGCACGCGGAAAACAATTAACCATTCGGCCGTGTTTGGAGTTGCACACAAGGCTGAACCGATTGTAAACAGGATGACCGACATGAGGAAAATGTTTTTAGCGCCGAATCGGTCTGACAGCCAGCCGGCAAGCGGAATAACGGCGGCTTGAGCGAGCAGATATCCGGTTACCGTCCACTGCAGCGTCGGTAACTGCGAATTAAAATCTTTCACCAGACTGGTTAAAGCAACGTTCATGGCGGTGGAATCCAGAATGACCATGAACACTCCGGCTATTATGGCGAATAAGGGTACCATAATGCTCGATAGGCGAAACTCTGCAGGTGCCGCTTCTGCCTTAAGCGTTGAATTTTTCTCCATCATCCTGCTCCTTTTTTTCTATAAAATATGGAAATAAAACCTAGGCTTAGTATAGCAGAGGCGCGGCCCGACCGATGAATAAATGCAAGCGTGAAAGAGAAACGTTTGCCTGATTTGACGTCGCGAACGTCAATTGGTCGCTTCCAAGCTCGGATACGAAGATATACAAGGCGCCTTTAGCAAAGCTGAGCTTACGACCGTACACACCCGGCAGGTCACCCCCATGCAGCCATTCCAATTCCGGAGCAACGCCAGCCTTGTTAAGGGCTTCTGTGTATACAGCTTCCAGCGGCTCGTTTCGTTCATTAAGCTCAATTGGAAGCGGGCACCAGATCAGACGGCCTACTCCCAGCTGGGCATCAATAAGCTTAGCAGCGCCTGTAACATTTGAAGCGATCTGCTTGTTGCTATCGGCAATATGAGCACCGCCGAACGATACCGGCATAATGCTTCCGCCTATCTCTAGCAGTTCTTCCCGGAGCAGATTGCTCACTTTGGAGTCTTCCAGTCCTAGCTCCGAAGTCAGTCGGTTGACTGGACGCCAGTATTCATCAAGACCGACAGGTCCCGTAATGAGTAATTTACCGCCGCTTCACGCGTACATGATTAATCAGCTTCTCTAGCGCTTCACCGCTAAAGTTATGCGCACTCGGAACGATAATCAGCTTAGGCTGTGAAACGTCAAGCGACTCCAGATGGTATTCGCTTAGCCCGCGAACATGGACATTCATAGAGTAAGACAAGGTCCGAATTAGCTTAGTCGTTGCTTTATAAGCAAGAGGCCGGTTAGAGAAATCATTGGAGTAAGGGAAGACTACTGCGACTTCTTCCAGCTCACGCCCGACGAACAGACCCCCAATTTGACCCATAAAGGAACCGAAGTCATAGGAAACGGATGCTTCTGGCTTCTCTGTTCCATCTGCACGGAGTGCTCCGATATGAGACTCATTGACATTGTTCATATAGAAGTTAATGTTCCAGATCCATTGAACAGCACCAGCTCCGCCCGTTGAGAAGGCGTAAGCATATTTGCGCTCCAGAATATTCCGAAGCTCTTCCTCGCTCCGTTTAGCCCGGCCATCTGGTGTCTCTACATACATAATACCGGTCTCTTGAATGACATTTGGCTTATCGATCGCTTTGGAGAAGATACCATCCCAAACGAGATCATCCATTTTCCACCAGGAGTGAACGGTCGTGTAGTCAACCGCTTCGGCATAGAAGAACGGTGAAGGACGTTGTGCGCCAAGCCCTTCATCCTGTCCGACGGTAACGAGCTGCTTCGGTTGAATGGAACGAATCGTGTCAATTAGATCTGCTGCCCATCGGTTATGCATGTCCATGGAAAACAACGTGTAGTCGAGCCATTGGCCCCCTTTTTTAGTTAGCTGCTCGGTCGTATTAAAGTTGATATCTGTCGGCTCGGGAATTTGCACTGCTTCGAAGGAAGGCAGCTCATCCGGAGTCATATTCCAGCTCTCTTGCAATTGACGTACCGTTCCATGACGTTCGATTAGCCATTGCTTGAAATGAGCGCGTTCGAATTCATCATGGCTGGAGCGGGGCCCAGCACTGAAGATCCGTTTGGGATCAAACATGGAAGGCTCATTGATGAGATCCCAGTGCACATGAGACGATTGTGCGTGACGCGTTACGATAGCAGAGATCAGACGTTTCTGCGCCTCTAGGCTGCGCGGATCCAAATAAGGGTTAACCCCTTCCCAGCACTCAGGCGCAAAGGAGAAAAAGTTGAAGGTTACTTCAAGATCATGACGTTTTGCCGTAAGGAAGAAGGCATCAATCGCACGCAGCACTTCCTCGTAAGGATGACCGTCAATAAACATGATATTGCGCCAAGCCGTCCAGATGCCGGTCCGGATCGCGTTAATACCGGCACGCTTCATTTGAGCCATATCGCGATCCCATACTGCGGCATTAGGAAGGAACAGATATTTACGTGCTACATCACTTGTCATATAGGTCATACCGACGATTGGAAGAGGGCTGCCGTTCTTCCAGAAATAGTCGCGATCGCATGTAATCCATTCACCAGCTGCAAGCAAATCCTGATCGAAGCCCCAGAAGCCTTGACGAACAATTCTGCGTTCGCCGCTGCTGGATACCGCCTCACATTCTATCGCATAGTAACCAGCTTCAACTTCAAAAGGAAGCATAATCCGTGTAACCGCCAGCTCGCGGCCAATACCGATTTCCGATTGTCCCTGCCAAACGGTTTCAAAACGGTTTTGCTCATAGATGAAGACAGGATTGGATACCGCTTCTTGGCTATTCTTTGCTTTAAACACGCTAATGTTGAAAGTCCAGCTTATCTTGTTATCTTGGATCGGCGTATTACGCTTCACCGATGACGCAACTGCCAGCTGCTCACGAGCCGGGAGCAGACGCTGTCCTTGGAGCATCAGCACACAACGTTCGCCCAGCTCATAAGAGCCATAGTTTGGTTTTAGCCACAACTCCGTTACACCATGCAGCTGCGAATGCCGCCCAGTCGGAGAGTGCATTCACACCGTCACCCTGCCAGAAGCTGCTTTGAAGCGATTGGTTGATGAAGAGCCAACGGCCACCGCTGAACTTACCCTTCGTATGCTCGAGCAATACGGCAGGAGCCGATAGCTCCCGCTGCAAGCCATCACCGCTAATTCCTCTAAGAAGCGGATAGATATGTGCATCCATCGGGCCTCCTGAGCCCATCTCGCCTGGAAGGTCATCGGTACGTGTTACGTGAAGCACGAGGCCGTAAGTCGGTTCAATGGCAAACAAGGACTCATATTCAGTGAACAAAGGAAGATCAGCGTTTGCTCTTAGTTCTTTAATTCCAGTCGTCGAAACGGCCAGCGCCTCGTTTATATGAAGCTGTTGGTGGTAAGCCGTCTGCTCTTGTTCTTCCATCCATTTGCCATTCTCTTGATAGACAGGTAGTTTTGAAGGGGACACCCCCTGCGAACACAAGTCCTTTACCTTGACTTACGTGAGCTAGAATGGCATTCCATGCTTCTTTTGGGAAAAATCGACCATGAAGATGAATGTATACATCGGCGCCAGCAAGCTGGCCGGCTAATTCCTCTGCACCTACAACGTTGAATTGTTCCTTTAGTTTAGATAATGCTTGGTCGCCTGGACGTTCTCCTGCGAAAGGAAAATGTTTTATCGTAAAATAATACTGGATTTTTCAATTGTGCCACACCTTCCATTATGCTGATTTGTGATTGCTATTCTTTGTTAGGTTTGTTAGGGTATAATGCATTTATCTCGGCGCTTACAATAGATCGAAATCAATCAAAAGTCAATTTAAATTAAACTAGGAGGCATTCCAATATGGCGCAAAACGTTTCCATGCAGCAAATCGCCGACCGTCTTGGTGTTTCCAAATATACCGTTTCTCAAGCTTTATCGGGTAAAGAAGGGGTAAGTGAAGCGACGCGTAGTGAAGTAACGGCCATGGCCAGAGCGCTCGGTTACCGGATACGCAAAGGGACGGGCATCGACGAGCTGATAAACCGGGATTTACAGAGCAGCCAAGATGAGGAAGGTCATCTCCCTCTAGTTTGGATTGGACTTGATGAACGCCAGGCCCATGAGCCGACGTTCTGGCAGAGGGTGAAGCAGGGGATCGAAGCAGGATGCAACGAATATAAGCTTCAACCTTACTTTTTTACTTTCCAACGCGACCGCTCTTCCACTTCATCCGTAAAGTTGCTTTTAGGCGAGGCGGATTTTCAGAATGTATCCGGTTTTATTATGGTAGGAAAATGCCCTACAGAGACATTACTGCTTATTAACCGTAAAGGCTTGCCGATTGTTCTGGTGGATCATGAAGAACCGGTTATTCTCGCGGACGCAGTCTTGAATGCGAATATAGAAGCAGGACGAATGGCTTGCCATCATCTGATCTCTCAAGGCTGCAGATCCATCGTGTTTGTCGGTCGTGACAGCTTTGCGGTAAGTTTTCGGGAACGCTTCTGGGGTTGCAGGCTGGCACTTGAAGAATCTCAGACTGTTAAAGCCGCAGGTCAGGAGTCCTCATAGCCGGACTGCAATTGAAGAAATGGACGGTCCCATACGGAAGCGCCTCATGGAGGCAATCACTTGATCGCCGAATTATTACGGCATCTGATCCGAATAGCGATCAGGTAGAGTCAATAGCCCGGAATGGAGCATCTCTGCCCGATGGATTCGTATGCGCTAATGACGAAATTGCTCTAGCCCTTATGCAGCTGCTGCAGAGTAGAGACATCGAAGTACCCGCCCGCTGCAGAGTTGTCGGGATTGACAATACCGCAGCAAGTCTGGAAGCATCGGTTCCGCTAACGACGGTCGATCTGGCTAAAGAATGGTTGGGAATGAGAGCGGTAGAGTCATTCATGCGTAAACGTATCCGCCCAGAGGCCCAGCACAGAAGATCACGTTATCAGCACGGCTCCTTATTAGGTCATCTGGATAACGTCAACAAAATACAGCCGGACAATCTCCGCATCCGCAAGAGCCCGCATATGATGAACAAAAGCCTACAACAAGCTGAGAGGAGCTGCTGCCTAAATGCGCCTTACGAGATCAGTCCTGTTACTTGCCCTAGTGCTTTATGTTCTTCTTGTTGTCCTGCTTCTCGTCGCCATGTTTTAAATGAGCAGTATGGCTAGCCATAGTCTATAACAATAGCCTCCTGCCGATTAGGCGGGAGGATTGCTGCGTTTGCTCTTATCTACATCACGGTTAACTCTGGCATAACAAGCAGACTTCCTACAAATACTGATCTATGACAGCAGTGCAGCTTATTTTTATAGGGGGTATAGCTAAAAATTGGCAACCAAAAGCGGACAAGGTAAATATAAGAAAATGACGATGTCACCCCAAGAATATAAAGCATTTGCTAAGTCACGCGAACCGTCCAGGTCGGTATTAGCCAACTGTGTTCGCGCATTTCTTGTTGGCGGGTTCATCTGCATTATCGGACAGGCCGTTCAGGAGTTTTTCGTAGCAGCATTCAAAATGACTCGGGTCGAGGCAAGCAATCCGACGGTTGCTGTCATGATTCTGATTTCCGTTATTCTGACGAGCCTTGGGGTTTATGACAAAATCGCGCAGTGGGCAGGGGCGGGCACGGCTGTTCCGGTTACTGGATTTGCGAACTCGATGTGTTCGGCAGCTATAGAGCATCGAAGTGAAGGACTTGTCCTTGGCGTAGGCGCCAGCATGTTCAAGCTTGCCGGATCCGTTATCGTGTTCGGTACAGTAGCCGCCTTCTTCGTCGGGATCATCTACTGGGTATTCGGCATAAGGGGGCATTAACAATGCTTCGTGGGAAACAAACCTGGTGGTTTGATCAAAGGCCGGTCATTATAGGAACGGGCACGGTCGTTGGTCCTGATGAAGGGGAAGGACCTCTAGCTTCAGACTTCGACCTCGTTCATCCCGAGCTGACGATGCAGCAGAAGAGCTGGGAGAAGGCGGAGCGGCTGCTGCTGGAACAGGCTTTAGATATTGCACTCAAGAATTCCAACGTCAGCAAACAGGAGCTTCAGTTTTATATCGGCGGCGATTTGATGAATCAAATCACCAGCAACAGCTTTGCTGCACGTACGATCGGCGCTCCCTATCTGGGTGTATTCGGTGCTTGCTCGACTTCTATGGAATCACTCGCCATCGCTTCTCTGATCGTTAATTCCGGATCAGCCCAATATGTGCTGGCAGGTACCTGCAGTCATAACTGCACAGCGGAGAAACAATTCCGCTACCCGACCGAATATGGCTCGCAGAAGCCGCCAACGGCGCAGTTTACGGTAACAGGTGCGGGTGCCGCTGTCGTTGCGGCGGATGGTGATGGTCCAGTGATCCAGTGTGCCACCATCGGTAAAATCGTCGATCTTGGCATCACGGATCCCTTCAATATGGGGGCAGCGATGGCACCGGCCGCAGTGGATACGATTCAGTCGCATTTTAATGATACGGGTCGTCAGCCGGGCGATTATGATTTGATCGTTACTGGTGACCTGGCTGCCGTCGGACATACAATTGCAAAGGATTTGCTGGCTCGAGACGGCGTACCGATGGAACAGACGGAATTTGGAGATTGCGGCTTGATGATCTACGACGTCCAGAATCAGAAGGTCCAGGCAGGGGGAAGCGGCTGCGGTTGTTCGGCAGTCGTCACTTATGGTCATTTGCTTAAGCGGGTGAAGCAGGGGGAGCTGAAGCGAATTCTTGTTGTCGCAACAGGTGCACTGCTGTCCCCGTTATCTTATCAGCAAGGCGAGAGCATTCCTTGTATCGCGCATGCGGTTGCGATAGAAAGTCAACACTAAGTGAAAGGAGCAGATCAACTATGATATTCTTATGGGCTTTTCTTGTTGGGGGTGCAATATGCGTAATCGGGCAGCTGATGTTTGATGTTGCCAAGCTAACCCCGGCACATACGATGTCGACACTTGTCGTCGCGGGAGCGATTGTTGATGGTTTGGGGTGGTATGATCCGCTCATCAAATTTGCCGGCGCAGGCGCAACAGTACCGATCACGAGCTTTGGAAATGCACTCGTGCACGGAGCGATCACAGAGCTTCACAAAGATGGATGGATCGGGGTTATCACGGGAATATTTACGGTCACAAGCGCAGGGATTTCAGCCGCAATCGTTTTCTCCTTCTTGGCTGCGTTAGTCGTCAAGCCGAAAGGATAACCAGCAAATTGGAGGGTCCCTGTGGGATTCTCCAATTTTTTTTGTTGGATATGAGGCTATACGGTCAGTTGTATTTTTTGTAAAATAATAACATCAGCACTTATCATTCATCCAGGAGGGTTTTAGATGGACAACCGCAACGCAGACTACTTGTTGGCAAATGTCATTCGACGTAATTTAGAGAGCTGTATCCTGGGGAAAAAAAACGAAATTGAGCGTCTTCTGACGGCTCTGCTTGCTGGAGGACATGTCCTTATTGAAGATGTTCCGGGAACTGGAAAGACGCAGCTTGTGAAAGCGCTCGCAAAAACGATCGGCGGACAATTCAGACGGATTCAATGTAATCCGGATTTGCTGCCTACTGATATTACAGGAGTTGCTATCTATCACCCTAAGAATGAAACTTTTATTTTCAGGCCAGGTCCGGTAATGGCGAATCTATTGCTCGTAGACGAGATTAACCGGGCGACGACCAAAACGCAATCGGCACTGCTTGAAGCGATGGAAGAGCGCCATGTGACCGTTGATGGCGATTCCTATGAATTACCGGTTCCCTTCACGTTAGTGGCAACGCAGAATCCAATTGAGTTTGACGGCACCTATACGCTGCCTGAAGCGCAGCTTGACCGGTTCATGATGAAAATATCGCTTGGCTATCCGGATGCGGCAACAGAACGGCAAATGATACTTTCGCCGAACTCATCGTCTCCAGCGGATCTGTTAGCCCCCGTCGCGGATATTGATCAGATTCGAAGTATGATGGAAACGGTCAGAAAGGTTCATATCGATGAAGCTGTAGCTGATTATTTGGTGCGGATCGTTCGTGGAACAAGGGAACATAGCGGCGTTCAGCTAGGGGCAAGCCCGCGCGCCGCGATATCACTTACTGCTGCCGCAAAGGCGAACGCATTTTTGAATGAACGGGATTATATTATACCTGACGATATAAAATCACTGGCCTCATCAGTACTGGCGCACCGGATGATGCTGCACACGGAATCCAGATTGAATGGTTTGACGACTGAGGATGTGATTGAGCTGGTTATCAGGGAGACGAACGTGCCCGTACGGATGGAGCGATAAAGCTTATGCTCACTCTAAGAACGACAGCGATGAGATGGCGGGTCATCGGTATTCTTTATGTCATATCCCTATTATTTTTGCTTTTTCAGGGCGGAAAGACATCATTCATGTTATTTTGTATCTTCAACGTGCTTGTCATTTATTTAGTATTTGGCCGATGGAGCGGCATCGGCAATGTAACAGGAACCCGCCGTTTAATAAACGGGACGACGATAACCGGTGAGCAGACACTGTCTGCCGGCACCCGTCTTGAGGTTAGCTTAGCGGTGCAGATCCCCGGCATTTGGCCGATTCCTTATGTGCTGGTAAGAGACCGCTTAACGTCTCAGAACGGCACCGTGTTACCGTTCGAAGCCTCCTTCGTTCCGAACTACCGAAGAACCGGTTTAGTAGGCTTCACGACACCGCCGCTGGAACGCGGCATTTATCAATTTGCCCCTACAGAATGCTCGACACGCGATATATTCGGATTGTTTGAGCATACCGGAAACTTCGCGACAGCGCAGACGTTCAGCATTTACCCGCGGGTAGTGCCGATTCGTAATTGGCAGTTGTTTAAGCGCGGCTCGAAGGGACCATACTCCACATCCGCTTCCAGGCTTTCGTCCAAGGAAACGACGCAGATCAATGGAGTAAGGGAATATATATACGGAGACAGGCTCTCCCGTATTCATTGGAATGCAACGGCGAAGACGGGGAATTGGAAGTCAAAGGAATTCGAGCGCGAGTCCCTTCCCCGTACCGTGTTCATACTTGATCGTTATGCGGGTGCTTACGAACGGCAGGACCAATTCGAGCTGGCTGTTTCCGTTACGGCCTCTATGCTGGAATTCGGCTTTCGCAGATCGACTGCCATGGGACTTGTTTCCGTCGGCAAGAAAACGGAGGGCTTTACGGCACAAACGAAATCTGATCAACGCGAGCTTATGCTTAATCATCTCGTCCGCGTTCAAGCGGATGGTGAAACGCCGCTTTATCGCGCGCTTCGGCAATCGACAGCGCTTATCTCTGCCGGTTCGCTTGTCGTTATTGTCAGCCCGCAGGTAGGCGAGGAAACGGTGCGCGCGATGGAATGGCTAAGCCGCAGAGGCGTAACGCCGGTCCTCGTTCATTTGAAAGGAAATGCTCCCGGGTTTAAAGCAGGCAGCGATGCGCGTGCAGGGGAATGGCTTCGATTGCTGCAAAGAAGCGGGTTTGCCGTTCATCAGCTGTCGGCGCTGCAGGAGCTTCCGCATGTTCTGGAAGGAGGGAGTGCATGAGTACCGTTTATCGGGCGACCTTCAAATGGCTGACTGGCGATGTTTATCATAAGCTCTCTGCCGTGCTCGGAGCTTTGCTTATTTATCAATGGATTCGTTGTCTCGGAAACTATTGGTGGGACGAAACGTTCTCTGTCGTTAACGGTGTCCTGTTCGTTTCTGCTATTGCTATCATTCTTATTCCTTCTAAACTATATTCGAGTTTCATTCAGCTGCTGCTGCTGCTTGTCATCAATGCGGCCTACTCGGGCTACGTCTGGGTACCATTTGAAGGAGATAAGCAGCATGCGGCTGATTGGATCAGCTTTCTGGCTGCCCAAATCAAGCAGCTTTCTCCCATCATATGGATCAGCCTTTCAATCTGGCTCATCTATAATGTGATCGTATGGATGAGTAACAGCCGGCTCTTCATCATTGCGATTGTCGGACTGGCCTTGCTTTCGTTAACGTTTGCGGATTCCTTGCTTACTCCGATCTATCTATGGGATGAAATCGCCTGGATCGTCTTTATCGGCCTGGGCTGGCTCGTAGCTAGTCATTTCTCTTCCTTCAAAAAGCAGCACCCTGACAACTGGGAGCATCTGCTGGAGTATCCGCTCAGCTTGTTCCTGCCGATCCTGCTCATCCTTACACTCGTTATGGCAGCTGGCTTGTTCGTCCCTGCTATTAAACCAATATTGACGGATCCTTATACGGCTTGGAAAGAAGCCCGCGGGGAAGAGGTCGGTTCGTTTGTAGGCGATAAGGGTATAGGCTCAGGAATAACGAAAAACACCGGAGACAGCCGTTCAGGCTATAGCCGTAACGATGAACAGCTCGGCAATGGCTTCAAGTTTGATTATTCGCCGGTTATGACGGTCACAACGACCAAACGCAGCTATTGGCGCGGAGAAACCAAGGCTCTATACAATGGAGGAGGCTGGGAGGAAGCACCCGAGGAAAAGCGAGAAGAATCCGTCCCATCCATCGCGAGGAATCAGAAGCTTATACCTAACGGACGGCCTGAAACGGCTAAAGTGAAGAAGATACAACAGACCTTCACGATGATTCGCAAGGATAAATATCCCGTTTTATTCGGCGCAGGCCCGATAGAATCTGTTGTTGCAGTCGACGGAGAACAGGAGGCGCTGCCGCGGCTTAATTGGCTGCCGTCCTCGTGGGAGCTGAGATTGCCAGGCAAAACGACCCCTTATCCGAAGACGTATTCGATTGTATCGGAAGCAGCGGTTCTTGATGAAGCTGCACTGCGCAGCGGGACAGCGGCCGAGCCAGTTAAAGATTTGCCCTCCTTTTATTTACAGCTGCCGGATGAGCTGCCTCAGCGGGTGAGAGACCTGGCAGCAGAGCTTACGAAGGATGCTGCTTCGCCTTATGACAAGGTGAATAAGCTCGTCTCCTATTTGCAGCTGAATTATACGTATACGAACGAGCCGGATTTGTCCAAGCGGAAAAGCGATGATTTTGTCGATGCTTTCTTGTTCGAGATGAAGGAGGGCTACTGTGATTACTTCTCTACCGCTTTAGCGGTATTGACGCGCGCGAATGGCATTCCATCCAGATGGGTGAAGGGCTACTCGCCCGGTTCCTTGCCGGTTGATCCGGATATGATGCGCATGCAGGGCGAATCGGGTATCGATATCAATCCGGAGGGTGCGGGTACCTATACGGTTCGTAACGCGGATGCTCATTCCTGGGTAGAGGTTTACTTTGAGGGGTACGGCTGGCTGCCATTCGAAGCGACTGCCGGGTTTGCGTATCCGTATGCCATGCCGGAGAAAGAAGCGGCTCCTGCTCCAGAGTTTGCAAGTTCAGCTGCGGACGATTCAGCAGAGCCTGTTGATGCGGGATTCCAATTTCCACTATGGTCATTCCTTGCCGCAGCAAGTGCTCTCGTTCTTTGCGCAGCTGCCCTTCGTTACCGTCAAATCATGGCAGCCTGGCAACGTTATATGAAAGGCGCAGGCAGTGTCAACGAGAGGATCGTCAAAGATACGAATCGACTGATCCGCTATGGGCGCAAAAAAGGTCTGGATCATCACGAATATGAGACCGTCCGCGAAACGATGTCCCGTTGGTCGGTGCGGCTGACTTTCCTGCAAAAAGAATTTTACGCGGTTCAAGCTGCTTTCGAGAAAGCGATGTACAGCAGCCAAACGATGACGCAGGAGGAAGCAGACCAAGCAGCCGCTAACATGAAGATAATAAGAGAACGGTTAGGGTAGCAATCGGCCGATAAGAGCGGAACAGCGCTCTTATCGGCCGTTTTATATAGGGGGAGACTTTGCAACAAATTCCCTTTGTATGGTATAGTTTCCGTGATAGCGATAGCAAGGGAGTTAGGGCCATATGTTTGAACGGCTGTTGCCGCACATGCGCGTCAATACCATATACAGTATTGATTTGCAATCCCTGAAACAGCAGGGAATAAGAGGAATCATTACGGACTTGGACAATACACTTGTCGGTGCCAAAGTAGCGCTCGCCACGCCTGAGCTGGTCAAGTGGCTCGATGATGTGAGCGAGCTTGGTTTTAAGGTAGTCATTGTTTCGAATAATAACAAGACCCGGGTGTCTAAGTTCGCACTGCCGCTGCATATTCCGTTCGTTCATGCTGCGCGTAAGCCAGCTCACCGGGCCTTCAATAAAGCGCTGGCTATACTTAATTTGCCTGTGGAGCAAACGGCTGTTATCGGCGATCAAATGATGACTGACGTGCTCGGAGGACGGAGAATGGGGCTCTTTACAATCCTTGTCAGCCCCGTTGCGCCTAACGAAGAAGGCATTATGACTCGGTTTAATCGGATGGTCGAGAGAGTCGCCTTGTCTCGTCTGCGTAAAAAAGGGCTTTGGCCTGAGGAGGAACACAAGAAGTGATGAATCAGCAATTAGAGCAGGGCGCATGCGCAGGATGCGGCGTCAAGCTGCAAACGGAATCAAATGATAAGCTGGGCTTTATCCCGGATTCAGCCTTGGGTCGGGATCCTGTTATCTGTCAGCGCTGTTTCCGGATTAAGAACTATAATGAAGCGGCTTCCGTGGCGATTGACCAAGATGAATTTCTCAAGCTGCTGGGCGGGATTGCCGCTACAAAGAGCCTTGTCGTTCATATCGTCGACTTATTCGATTTTGAAGGAAGTCTGATCTCAGGGCTTCAGCGCTTTGTTGGCAATAACCCGGTGCTGCTCGTCGTGAACAAAATTGATTTGCTTCCAAAAGGAATTAATTTGAACCGGCTTCTCAATTGGGTGCAAAAACAAACGAAGGCCCAAGGACTTCGTACCGTTGATATCGTGCTGTGCAGCGCGAAGAGGAACATGGGCTTTGAACGAGTTATCGAAGCGATCAGTGAGCATCGCGGCAGCCGTGATGTATATGTGGTTGGAGCGACTAACGTCGGTAAATCGACGCTTATCAACCGGTTAATTCGCGATTACAGTGACTTGGAACGGGAGCTTACAACCTCCCGTTATCCGGGAACAACGCTTGATGCGGTACATATTCCCCTTGATGACGGCAATGAAATTATCGATACGCCAGGTATCGTTTATAATCACCGGATGACGGAGATCGTACCGCGCGGCGTTCTTCAGTCACTGCTTCCGGATAAACCGATCAAGCAGCTCGTGTACCAGCTCAACGACCAACAGACGCTGTTCATCGGTGCGCTTGCGCGGTTTGATTTTGTCGAAGGAGATCGTCAGTCGTTCTCTCTGTATATGTCCAATGGATTGAAGATTCACCGTACGAAGCTGGAGCGGGCAGACGAGCTGTTCGCCGAGCATAAAGGTGTTATGCTGGCACCTCCGACAAAGGAGCAGCTTGAAGAGATGCCGCCATGGACAAGACATCGCTTGACGATTAAACAAGGTTCCGATACCGATGTGTTTATATCCGGACTAGGGTGGATTCATGTGAATGGCGGCTCAGGGGCGTTAGTCGATGTCTATGTGCCAAAAGGCATCCGAGTCCTGTTAAGGGATGCGCTTATTTAAATGAAGAGCAGTCGCTGCAAGCAGCAGCGGCAGCTTTTTCTCTTTAGGAGAGTGAACGGACAGTGGGGATAAACGAGCAGGACGTCATGCATACATCATCAAGCAGGCAATTCAGTAGATAGTCATACCGTTCTTTACAGCGTAATCGGCGACCCTATTCGCCATTCGAAGTCACCGATCATGATGAACCGTGCTTTCCGGGAACGCGGAATTAATGGAATTTATACAGCATTTCATGTTATGCCCGGGAAGCTTGGGGACTTTGTGGCTGGCGTGCGCGCAATGGGCATTCGCGGAGTTAACGTCACGATTCCTCATAAGGTTGATATTATGCCGCTGCTCGATGAGATTGATGAAAGTGCCCAGGCGATTGGCGCTGTGAATACAATCGTGAATAACGATGGTCGCCTAATTGGTTACAATACCGATGGCATTGGTTATGTGAGATCGCTGAAGGAAGAAACGGCACCGAAGCTTGCGGACTCCAAAATTTTGATCGTAGGGGCTGGCGGCGCAACGCGCGGCATTTTGTATGCGCTGGCACGGGAAGGTGTTGCCCGTGTAACCATTTCCAACCGGACGGTGGAGCGTGCACAGGAGTTAGCGGTGGATTTTCGTCCTTACGTGGCTGACATTACGGCTATTGGCAACGATGGATTGCAAGCAGCATGCGCGGAAGCGGATATCGTGATCAATACCACATCGCTTGGCATGTATCCGAATGTGGAAGTTTCTCCGCTCGACGCATCCTGGCTTACCCCAGGAACAATTGCCAGTGATCTGATCTACAATCCGATGACTACGCGTTTTCTGGAAGAGGCCGAGCAGAGAGGCTGCCGAATACACGGCGGACTGGGGATGTTTATCTATCAAGGCGCCTATGCCTTTGAATATTGGACAGGTGCTGAAGCACCTGTAGAAGCGATGCGCGAAACCGTACTGGAAGCGCTTGGCTATGGACGTTAATTTGACCAGATGAAAGAAGGAAACAAGTACATGCTGACAGGTAAACAAAAAAGACATTTGCGCTCGCTGGCGCATCATTTGAACCCGATTTTCCAAGTAGGCAAGGGCGGGACGAATGATAATCTCGTGAAGCATATTGTGGAAGCAATCGAGATCCGTGAATTAATTAAAGTATCGGTCCTTAACAACTGCTTGGATGATCCGAAGGAAGTTGGCGCATGGGTAGCGGAGGAGTCGGGCTCTGAGCTTGTTCAGGTCATCGGTAAAACCATCGTGCTGTATAAGGAATCCAAAGACCACAAAACGATCGAGCTTCCTAGGGCTTAATTGAGTGTTGCAGGCGGAAGTCGGTAATCAACAGATGTTAGCAGAGTAGGAGTGGGTGAAGGTGATTAAAGTTGGTTTCATGGGCGGGACATTTGACCCGATTCATTATGGCCATTTACTTGCTGCCGAGACGGCACGCGAGGCATGCGGCTTGGATGAGGTGTGGTTCATCCCTTCGTTTCATCCCCCTCTCAAGGATAACGAACCCGGTGCAGACGGATCGCAGCGGCTTGAAATGGTATATAGAGCGATTGATTTTCAACCGCATTTTCGCGCTATGGATGTAGAACTGGAGCGTGGCGGCACAAGCTTCACGATCGATTCGGTCAAATCCCTCCAGGCCGTATATCCAGATCGCGAGTTCAGTATCATCATCGGATCCGACCGCGTAATGGATCTGCCCAAATGGCATCTAATCGAAGAGCTTGCTGAGCTTGTCCGCTTTATCGGTGTTGAGCGACCGGGTGAACCGATCGAATTGCCGCTGCTTCCTGAATTCATTCAGAATCGGATCGATATCGTTAAGATGCCGCTGATCGAAATCTCATCCACTGAGATTCGGCGCCGCGTAAGTGCAGGACAATCGATCCGGTTTCTAGTTCCGGAGAAAGTATATTCGTTTATAAAAAGGAACCATCTCTATGAATCGTGAGGCGATGATCGAAGCCGTCAAGTCCGAGATGCCTGAGCGCAGGTGGACGCATACACTAGGTGTAATGGAGACTGCCGTTATTTTGGCTGAACGTTTTGGCGCAGATCCTGTAAAAGCAGAAAAAGCGGCCATTTTGCATGATGTAGCCAAGTATTGGAAAACCTCTCGTATGGAGTCGGTTATCCGTCAGGAAGGCTTGCCAGCGGATCTGCTTGAGTTCGATAAGGAGCTCTGGCATGCGCCGGTTGGCGCTTTAACCGCGGAGAAGCTGTTCGGAGTAAATGACCTTGAAGTGCTGGATGCGATTCGATATCACACCTCGGGCCGTGTAGGCATGACCTTGATGGACAAAATCGTCTGTCTTGCTGATTATATGGAGCCTGGCCGTGATTTTCCCGGGGTGCATAAAATTCGGGAATTAGCCCAGCATAGTGTGGAGAAAGCATTAATTGCCGGTTTCGACTCTACGATTTCTTACCTGCTGGAGCAGGGTAAACGGATCTATCCGCTGACAGTAGCGGCACGTAATGATTTACTATTATTTATTCGGGAGGCTGAGCAATGACAGTAAGCGCAGAACAATTAATGCGTACCGTAGTTAATGCAGCAGATGACAAGAAAGCACATGATATTATCGCACTAAACTTGACAGGGATTTCGCTTGTTGCGGATTATTTTGTTATTTGTCACGGTAACTCAGATACGCAAGTGCAGGCCATTACAACGGAAATTCGTAAACAGGCTGAATCCAATGGGGTAAAGGTGCGCGGCATTGAAGGCATGGACTCTGGAAGATGGGTGCTGGTTGATATCGGCGACGTCATCGTACACGTGTTCCATCGTGAAGAACGCGAATATTACAACATTGAACGTCTGTGGTCCGACGCGAAGGTTGTGGAATTCGCATGAGCTTGATTCCGGGCACGATTCAAAAACTGAAGCTGGCACGTGAAGTGTCGCCTTATGGTTATTTTTTGACGGACGGAGAATCTGAAGTTCTCTTGCACTATACGGAAATTGTGGGTCATCGTCCGAAGGTGGGCGAGGAATATGATGTATTTATATTCTTCGATTCCGAAGATCGTATCGCAGCGACGATGAAGCGTCCGCTTATCATGCTTGGAGAGGTTGCTCGCCTTGCTGTAGCAGACATTCATCCGCGTATCGGTGCTTTTCTGGAGATGGGGCTGGGACGTCAGCTGCTGCTTCCGCTGTCTGAGCAGCCTGAGCTTAAGGAGCTGAGACCGCAGCGCGGTGACGAAGTGCATGTCATATTGGCTCAGGATAAAGTTGGCCGTCTCGTAGCAAAGGTAGCTTTTGAGGAAGAGCTGGCAGAGGTTGTTTTTCGTGCTCCGGAATCCTGGCATAATACGTGGGTTGAAGGCTGGGTAACGAAGACGCTGAAGATCGGCTCCTTCGTCATGATCGATGGCGGTGTGCTGGGTTTTGGCGCCTATGGCTTCATTCCGGCGGATGAGCGTACACGGCTGCTCCGACTTGGCGAGCGGGTTCGTGCGCGTGTTACGTTTGTTCGCGAGGATGGCCGCGCAAACCTGTCCATGAACCAGCTTAAACAAGTCGGCCGACTGGAGGACTCCGACCGGATCTTAGAATACTTGCGGGAGCGTCCGGGCGGAGCGATGCCATACTCGGATGAAACGCAGGCAGATATAATCAAACAAAAATTCGGTATCAGCAAAGGCGCCTTCAAACGCGCAGTGGGTAAATTGATGCGCGAAGGCGTTGTAACGCAAGAGGGAAGCTGGACGAAGCTTAATCCTGAACATCAGGAAGCGGCTGAAACTGCCAAAGCTGGCGTTGAAGCAAGCAATGGGCAAGCAGGCGTGCAGGAATAGACTGACTTTCTTTATTACGCTCGCTGATGCTTACGAAATCGTTTTGCTTATGGAAAGCTTTGAAATGAGGGGAAGAAGAAATGCGTGCTTATCGGCAGTTTGCCTCTGTATATGACCGGCTGATGGAGGATATGCCATATTCAGACTGGCTGCGGTTTGCCCGGGAGAGCTGGGAGCGTTACGGCATTCCCAAGACGGTCGTTGATCTCGGATGCGGGACAGGCAGTCTGGCTATACCGCTGGCCCGTTCTGGATTCGAAGTGTTCGCCATCGATTTATCTGCCGATATGCTTACAATCGGCCGAAGCAAATGGGAGGGGTCACCTCAGCAGGCTATACGTTCGAATTGCCGGGTCGATTCGTTGGCTGCAGCAGGATATGCGCTCATGGGAGCTGCCAGAGCCTGTCGATACTGTCATTTCCTTCTGCGATTGCGTGAATTATTTGACGGAGGAACCGGATGTGGAGGCTGCTTTTCGAGCGACCTATAACGGGCTAAAGCCCGGCGGCGTCTTCTTGTTTGATGTTCACCCTCGTAAAACACTTGAACGATATGCTAAGGAACAGCCTTTTGTGTTGGATGAGCGGGATGTTGCGTACATTTGGACGTGCGAGCTTGATGAAGAGCGTACCGAGATTGAGCACCGGCTGACGATCTTTGCAAAAGAAGGAGACCGGCAGGAAGAACGGTTTGCCCGAATTGAGGAAGTACATATACAGCGGGCTTACGATGCCTCATGGATACGGGAGGCGCTTGGAAGAGCGGGCTTTAGCCGGATCGATTCCTTTGCCGATTTCAAGCTGGAATTGCCGAACTTGAATTCAGAGAGACTCTTCTTCGCAGCCGTAAAGTGAGCCGGCAAGAGAACAGGCTTGTAAACCGCTTGACATGCAGCAGGCGGCTTCATTATAATCGAACTAATTATTTCATTTTTGTGGCGTTGAAGAGGAGCAGTAGTTTCGAATAGCTTGAAGCAGAGAGCCGGCGGTTGGTGCAAGCCGGTCAAGCATTGAAGTGAACTCGCCTTGGAGCCGTACGTGAACCTAGTGGATGATGAATGCATCTCCTTAGGAATAAGCGTGCCGTCTCGCCCGCGTTAAGGGTCTTGAGTGAGTAACGGCAAAGTATGCCGCTGCTAACTAGGGTGGTACCACGGGAGAATAATACTCTCGTCCCTAGCGTTTACGCTGGGGGCGGGAGTTTTTTTATGCGCGCAGAAGATGACTCCCGCGAGTTTTGAGGGGTTTCCGAAGTGAGTTTTTGCTCGTCAGGGAAGTAACGAAGTAAGAATCGCAAAAACTTTTAGCTTATGCTTCCGAAGTGAGTTTTGCTCGCAGGGAAGTAACGATGTAAGTATCACAAAACTCTTAGCTTATGCTTCCGAAGTGAGTTTTTGCTCGCAGAGAAGTAACGAAGTAAGAATCGCAAAAACTTTTAGCTTATGCTTCCGAAGTGAGTTTTGCTCGCAGGGAAGTAACGATGTAAGTATCACAAAACTCTTAGGAGGACCCAAAAATGTCAGTAGAAAAACAAGAACAGCAGGGCTATAACCCATTAGCCATTGAACCCAAATGGCAGGGCTATTGGGATGAGAATAAAACGTTCAAAACGACGGAGGACCCAGGCAAGCCGAAGTTTTATGCGCTTGATATGTTTCCTTATCCGTCTGGAGCTGGCCTGCATGTAGGTCATCCAGAGGGATATACGGCAACGGATATCGTGTCTCGTTATAAGAGAATGCGCGGATATAATGTGCTTCACCCGATGGGCTGGGATGCTTTCGGACTTGCCGGCGGAGCAGCATGCGCTGAATACAGGCGAGCATCCGCGCGATATTACGTTTAAGAACATCGATAACTTCCGCCGGCAAATTAAATCGCTTGGTTTCTCCTATGATTGGGACCGCGAGTTCAGCACGACGGATCCGGATTATTACAAATGGACGCAGTGGATTTTCATCCAACTGTACAATAAAGGGCTTGCCTATGTTGCTGAAGTGCCGGTTAACTGGTGCCCTGCGCTTGGAACGGTGCTTGCCAATGAAGAAGTCATTGACGGCCTGAGCGAACGCGGCAATCACCCGGTTGTTCGCAAACCGATGCGCCAATGGGTTCTGAGAATTACGGAGTATGCCGAGCGTTTGCTGGAAGATCTTGAAGAGCTGGATTGGACCGAAAGCATTAAGGATATGCAGCGCAACTGGATCGGCAAATCGAAGGGCGCGGAAGTGACTTTTGCTATTGATGGTCATGACGATGCTCGTTGACCGTATTCACGACTCGACCGGATACGTTGTTTGGCGCCACTTACTGCGTATTGGCGCCAGAGCATGAGCTGGTTGCACGCATTACGACTGCCGGAGCAGAAAGCCGCTGTTGAAGCCTATCAAGAAACGGCTGCGCGCAAGAGCGACCTGGAGCGTACGGACCTTGCAAAGGATAAAAGCGGCGTATTCACAGGAGCCTATGCGATTAATCCGGTAAACGGCGCGAAAGTGCCGATCTGGATTGCGGATTATGTGCTTGCCGGATATGGTACAGGCGCGATTATGGCTGTTCCTGGCCATGATCAGCGTGACTGGGAGTTTGCCAAGCAGTTCGATCTGCCGATCATTGAAGTTGTGCAAGGCGGAGATGTGACTGACGGAAGCATATGCCGGCGACGGCGCGCATGTCAATTCGGAGTTTCTTAATGGTCTGAACAATGAAGCTGCGATCGCAAAAATGATTGAATGGCTGAATGAAAGCGGCAAAGGACAAGGCAAAATTACGTATCGTCTGCGTGACTGGCTGTTCAGCCGTCAACGTTATTGGGGAGAGCCGATTCCGATTCTGCATCTGGAAGACGGCACGATGAAGCCCGTTCCGTGAAGAGCAGCTGCCGTTATTGCTGCCTGATGTAGATGAAATCACTCCGTCCGGCACAGGGGAATCACCGCTTGCCAATGTGACGGAATGGGTCGAGACGATCGATCCGGAAACAGGCATGAAGGCGCGCCGCGAGACGAATACGATGCCGCAATGGGCAGGCAGCTGCTGGTACTATTTGCGTTTCATCGATCCGCATAATGATCAAGAGATTTGTTCCAAGGAGAAGCAGACAGAAGTGGCTGCCGGTTGATCTGTATATTGGCGGAGCTGAGCATGCGGTATTGCATTTGCTATATGCTCGCTTCTGGCATAAAGTGCTTTATGATCTCGGCGTCGTTGCATACGAAAGAGCCGTTCCATAAGCTTGTCAACCAAGGGATGATTCTTGGCACAAATAATGAGAAAATGAGCAAATCACGCGGCAATGTCATCAATCCGGATGATATCGTTAGTGTTTACGGTGCGGATACGCTGCGTATGTACGAAATGTTCATGGGGCCGCTTGAAGCGACGAAGCCTTGGAACACGAACGGCGTAGAGGGCATGTACCGCTTCCTAAGCCGTGTATGGCGTCTATTGATCACCGAGAATGGTCAGCTGAACGCGAAAATCGGCGACGGCGACACATCCGAAGCCTTCAAACGGACTTGGCACCGGACAATTAAGAAGATTACCGATGATTACGAGAACCTGCGCTTCAATACGTCGATCAGTCAGCTGATGATTTTCGTCAATGATGCTTACAAAACAGAATCGCTGCCGCGTCAAGCGATGGCCGATTTCGTGCAAATGCTGTCACCGCTTGCGCCGCATATCGCTGAAGAGCTGTGGTCGAAGCTGGGACATTCAGAATCGGTATCGTATGCCCCTTGGCCAACATTTGATGAAGCTTGGACGGTCGATCAAGAAGTTGAAATCGTCGTTCAAGTGAATGGCAAAATTATTGACCGCATTTCGATTGCTGCTGATACAGATGAAGCTCAGATGGAGACGATTGCCAAAGAATCCGATAAAACTGCGGAAGCTATTGCAGGCAAAACGATCCGCAAAGTAATTGTCGTAAAAGGCAAGCTTGTTAACATCGTAGCGGGTTAATCGTTCTTTAGTGAACGGCTGACGAACGGGCTTGATGCGGCATGCCAAATGAAGAGGTGAATGACTTATTAACGCAAAGCATGCGTTAAGGGCCATTCACCTCTTTGCCGTATAACGATTCGTTTACACGCTCCAAATCCTCCTGATATTTGGCATGAGTAGCACGTATAACAGCATTAAATACGCCATCGAGCTCGTTGCTCAGCAAGGCTAATGCTTTGGCCGTTATGCCTCCAGGAACGGCAACCCGTGTTTGCAGCGCTTCCGGCGTCATACCGCCTTTTGTCAGCAGCTGCCCGGTTCCGTAGAACATCTCGCTGGCAATGCGAAGGGCTTCTTCGCGCGGGATGCCGGTTTCTTCAACAGCAGCATCGACGAAGCGCTGCAAAATGTAAGCCATAAAGGCCGGACCGCAGCTGGATAAATCAGAAACGATACGCGTGTGCTGTTCATTGATCGTAAGCGGAGTGCTGATGTAGGAAAACAGCGTATGGATTCGAGTTATATCCTCATCTGTTATCCGGCTGCCGTACATACAGAGCGAAGCACCGCTAAGCATATAGTTGGTGATGCTCGGAATAACCTTGGCTGCCTTGCAAGGCAAGCATTCCTCAAGCTGATTCAGCATGACCGGGCTTGTAATTGAAACGATGACTTGATTCTTTTCCATTATGGGTTGAAGCTCATTGATTACCGTTTTGTATTCATGCGGTTTTACGCAGAGGAAAACAATGTCTCGGTTTAGAGCTGCTTCACGGTTAGACCGGACAGCCAGTAAGCCGGGATGCCGCAGCGCAAGGCTTTCTGCTTTTGCAAAGGTGCGGTTGCTGGCTGTAATTTGATACGGATCGAGCGCTCCCGAGCTAACGAAAGCATCAATCAGTAAACTACCCATGCTTCCAATCCCGATAAACCCGACATTCATCGCAATCCCTCCTAAGCGCTTTACTTGCCTTAAGCGCAGCTTGGAAATCTGTTTGAATAAAGATAAACCTATTTCAAACTCAGCAGTGCAGACCTAGTGGTTGAGCTAAGCGAAGCGCTGCTCTTACTACCGTATGCACTAAGGCACGGCCATGATGACCGGGAAATGCCAAAAAGCACAGCAAAAGATTAACCATGCAGGGATCAAACTAGACCGTCATGCCATAACTCTATTTGGAAAGAAGGTATATGATCATGAATAAACCGAGTAGAACCGCCAACAGCCGTCATCAGCTGCTTTTTTTTGGCGTAACTCTTTTAGGCATCATCTTATTGGCTTCAGCCCTTTGGCAGCCAGCTTCAAGTGAACCTCCCGGGTGGGTGGCGGTGAACAACCAAGTAGAGCAGGTGCTTACGGGACAAGAGAAGGCAAAGGAGTCGCTTGCTGCAGCCGTCGGAAAGACGAATGAGGCGAGCGCTGCTAATGAAACGATTAAAGTGACAAACAGCGAGCAATCAGTAGAGGGAACAGTAAAGACGGAAGGGAAACAGCTCAAGGAGTCTTCTGCCGCCGGGAAACTGCCCCTTGATGCCGCCAGTAATAAATTGGATATCAACCAAGCGACGGCTGAGCAGCTGGATGCTTTACCGGGTATAGGAGCGGTGAAGGCGCAAACGATTGTTTCAGACCGGGAGAAAAATGGGCTGTTTCACTCCGTGGACGACTTGCTTCGAGTAAAGGGCATCGGACCTAAGCTGCTCTCGAAAATGAAGGCTTCCATTGTCGCCCAGCCCTGAGTATGAGACAATATATGGGATAGTCAGCAAAGGCTGAGTATCCTATTCTCGTGAGGAGGAATATTGAAAATGTCTGAACAACGAAAGCTATCTCTTGAAACGCTATCTGTTCATGCAGGCCAGGAAATTGACCCCACGACATTATCACGCGCAGTGCCTATCTATCAAACAACCTCATATGGTTTTCGTGACACCGAGCATGCGGCTAATTTATTCGCACTGAAGGAGTTCGGCAACATTTATACCCGTATCATGAACCCGACAAGCGATGTGTTCGAGAAACGGATTGCCGCACTCGAAGGCGCACCAGCAGCGCTTGCTGTCGCATCTGGACAAGCAGCCATTACCTATTCGATTTTGAACATCGCGGGTACGGGTGACGAGATCGTCTCGGCAACCAGCCTGTACGGCGGTACGTACAATTTATTTGCAAATACGTTACCGAAGCTTGGGATAGCTGTGAAATTCGTGGACCCTTCCAATCCAAGCCATTTCGAAGCAGCGATCACTGAACATACGAAGGCACTCTACGCAGAGACAATCGGTAATCCGAAAGGGGATGTTATCGATATCGAAGCGATTGCTTCGATTGCCCATAAATATGGTATTCCGCTTATCGTGGATAATACATTCCCAAGCCCGTATCTGTGTCGTCCAATCGAACATGGGGCCGATATCGTCGTCCACTCAGCAACCAAATTCATTGGCGGCCATGGTACATCCATCGGCGGCGTTATCGTTGACGGGGGCAAGTTCGATTGGAAAGCCAGCGGTAAATTCCCGGGCTTAACCAGTCCGGATCCGAGCTATCATGGTGTCGTATATACAGACGCTGTTGGCCCTGTTGCATATATTATAAAAATGCGTGTACAGCTGCTGCGCGATATGGGTGCCGCTATCGCTCCATTTAACAGCTTCCTGCTGCTTCAAGGCTTGGAAACCCTTCATTTGCGTATGGAGCGTCACAGCTCTAATGCGCTTGCTGCAGCTCAGTTTCTAGAGGGGCATGAGGCGGTAGAGTGGGTCAATTACCCAGGGCTGCCAAGCCACCCGTCTTTTGACCTGGCACAAAAGTATTTGCCGAAGGGACAAGGCGCGATTTTGACCTTTGGCATTAAGGGTGGAATCGAGGCAGGGAAGAAGGTCATTAACGCGGTTCAGTTATTCTCGCATTTGGCTAATGTTGGCGATTCGAAGTCACTCATTATCCACCCGGCCAGCACGACACATCAGCAGCTTGATGAGGCTGGGCAAGAATCAGCGGGCGTAGCGCCGGGAATGATACGCCTATCCGTTGGGACAGAAGGCATTGAAGATATTATCTATGATTTGAATCAGGCGCTGGCCGTCAGCCAGCAATAGTCAGGCAGAAAGAAAGGAAGAAGAGGATCGATGATGACGGAATTACACGACAGCTCGCGTAAAGATTGGGACACTTACTTCATGGATATCGCTTATATGGTCTCGACGCGTTCCCGCTGTTCGCGCAGGCATGTGGGGGCACTGCTTGTCCAAGGAAAGAAGCTGCTCGGGACGGCCTATAACGGTGCGCCAATGGGCGTTTCGGATTGCTCGGAGGCGGGATGTATGATTGTAGAGGAGCTGGAAGTAAAGCTGCATGAAGGGCAGGAGCAGATGGTGAAGAAGCAGCGCTGCATCCGGACCATTCATGCCGAGCAAAACCTGCTCTTGTTCACGGATCGGATTGACCGCGAAGGGTCTACCGTTTATGTGTCCGATCAGCCGTGCTGGACATGCGCCAATATGCTTGCGAACAGCGGCGTCAAGGAAATCGTCTACCATCGGAGCTATCCGAAGGACAGTGACAAAGTAAATGAACTGATGCATCAGAAGGGGATCATATTCCGTAATCTACCTGCCTACGAGCCGCCGGCTCAAGCCGGAATGAATGTGATTTCATAAGTTAACTATCATACTTATATGCGGTCCGTGAGGAAGAACCTCTGGCTGCGCTTATTCGGAGTGATCTAGTCTATTCCATCGAAGCCCGATGGAAGCTGGCTTCATTTTCCCGGGGGCGCTAGTCAGAGGTTTTTTATCTTGGCGAGGAAAGGAGGCAGTTATTTAGGATGATGCGACGGCCGCTAGTTGTGTTTGCAATTTGCTGGGTGCTTGGCAGCTGCGCTGCAGCAGGCCTTGCCAGCCGCGGTATTATGCTTGCAGGCGGAGCGCTTGCTGCCGCTATGCTGGCTTTATGGATACGGCGAAGAGTAAGCTGGCCGCTTGCGGCAGCCTGCTTAGTCGCTTTCGGCGTCGCGGCGGGGGAGCGCATGTGGGTGGATGCCCACAATGCGTCTTCACTTCCCGCGCTGTTTGCTGCAGCAGGTGCGGCTGTCCCTGGCGATTTCGCCGCAGATCTCGAAGCGGAAGTGACAGGGACAATCATCTCCGCGGTCGAGATCGACGGCGACCGCGCGCAGTTCCGCGTGACGGCGAGTTCCGTCCGCGTCACCGGCGAGCAGGCACCGCTTGCGCTCAGCGAGCGCCTGCTCGTGCAGGTGCGGCTGGCTGCGCAGCCAGAGCTTGCGGTCGCGGCCAAATGGCGGCGCGGCGAGCGCATCCGCCTGGCCGGCGAATTCGCGCTGCCGGCCGAGGCGACCAACTTCGGCGGCTTCGATTACCGCCGCTACCTGAAGAGCCAGCGGATACATTGGCTCTTCAAAGCGAGCGGTGCCGCCGCCGTACACACGAGCGCTGGCCCGCGCTGGAGTACGGCGTCGCTGCTCAGCCGCATCGACACCATGCGCGCAGCGCTGGGCAGCCGCATGGATGCCTTGTACCCGGGTGAACAATCCGGGTATATGAAAGGGCTTGTCCTCGGCATAAGCGAGGACCTCGACCCCGAGCGGTTCCGCCAGTTCGCGCAGCTGGGGCTGACGCATATACTGGCGATCTCCGGTCTGCACGTAGCGGTATTCCTCTACGTGCTCGGAGGTCTGCTGCGTTTGCTTCGCATGACGCGCGAGCGTATGCTGCTCCTCATGATCGTCGCAGTACCTTTCTATGTGCTGCTCGCCGGCGGCTCACCGTCGGTCATCCGCGCCGGAATTATGGCTATGCTTGGCCTCGCGGCGGCGCGCATGCACAAGCTGAAGGACGGCCTGCATTTACTCAGTGCCGCTGCTATATTAATGCTGGCATGGGATCCCTACATGCTGAGCAATGTAGGGTTTCAGCTTTCATTTCTGGTTACCGCTGGTCTTATTCTTGGCGTACCGCCTGTGCGGGCGTGGCTGCCAAACGGTTCCCGGACCAAAGCATTGTTCGATCTCATTGCGGTCACGATGGTCGCACAGGCGGTTTCCTTTCCGTTAACCGTTTATTATTTCAATCAATTTCACTTGTTATCGTTAATGGCGAACTTCGTACTTGTACCGTTTATTAGCTTTATTGTCATGCCGCTGGGAGGAGCATCACTAATTCTCGATGCGATTTGGCATCCGGCAGGCTCGCTTGTGGCTATGGCGGCAGAGCTGGCCAATAACCTAACGTTCGGCTTTGTGCAGAAGCTAAGCCGATTGCAGAGCTTCCGCATGATCTGGGCGACTCCGCCGCTGCAATGGGTGCTCTATATGTATGCTGCGCTCGCCTTATGCTTAGGAATGCTTAAGCGTGCTCAAGCAAACAGAGAGGCTTCCTTTGAGGCTCGCCAGCATTCAAGAACCTCGCTGCAGGCCAACGAAGATATGCCTACACAGCCGCTTAACGCTATTTCTGACCAACCTCTAGACCCATCCTATCTGCTCGGGAATGATCCGCGACACACCTCAATCAGGCGCAAATGGGTCCCCTTCTTTGCGCTGTTTGCTTTAGTCTTGCCGCTGGTTTGGGCGTATTGCCCGGACTGGAATGATCATGATGCTTATGTCAGCTTCATCGATGTCGGGCAAGGAGATTCCATTCTCGTTCGCACGGCAAGCGGCAAGCATATTTTGATAGACGGAGGGGGAACGGTCGTTTTTCGTAAGCCGGGTGACGAATGGAGGGAAAGAAATGATCCATTCGAGGTTGGACAGAAGGTCGTTGTGCCGCTGCTGCAGCAGCGAGGGGTTCATAATATCGATCTGCTCGTGCTCTCGCATCTGGACAGCGACCATATTAAGGGATTAATAGCAGTTCTGGGGCAAATTCCGGTGAAAAGAATACTTTGGAACGGAACCTTCAAGCCCTCGGCGGATGCCATCTCGGTGCTTCAAGCAGGCATCGATCAGCACATTCCGCTGTATACAGCCGCTGCTGGATTAAGCTGGCGAATGGATGATCATACCGTCATTGAGGTTATCGGAAACGCGTCAGGAATTACAGCCGGCAGGGCAGCGTCTATACCGACCGTTAAAGAACAGAACGGACAGAGTGTTGCCCTGCTTCTGCATCTCTATGAGCGATCCTTTCTTCTAACAGGAGATGCCGATGAAGTAGAAGAGCAGGCATTGCTATCCCAATACCAATCGCAAAATCATCCTCGTAAAAGCAAGCAATCGACGTTCTTAAAGTTTCGCATCACGGGAGCAAGACGTCTTCATCGGCAGAATGGCTTAGCTATTGGCAGCCTAATCTGGCCGTTATCTCAGTTGGACGAAATAATCTGTACGGTCATCCGAATCGGAATGCATTGCAGCGAATCGAAGCAATCGGTGCAAGGGTAAAACGAACAGATTTAAATGGAGAAGTACAGTTTCGTATTACTCCGAGTAATCAGCTGGAAATTAGACAAAAGCTCCCTTGATCTCCTTTCTTTGCCCCGCTTAAATGCCTAGTGTTATACTCGTAAATGATAAGATTTCAATTATTTTTGTGCAAGTGGGAACGAGGTTGAGAAAGATTGTTGCTGTACATTCGCTTGAGCCCCAGCATCTATTGAACATCCAGGAAGCCGCTCCCGGGTGGACGATTGTCGAGGGTAATGATCCGCTAACCCAGAAGGAGCATCTTGCAGAGGCTGAGATTATTATAGGCTGGAATAAAGCAGTGAAAGAGCTGGTCTTATCTAATCCTTCGCATGTAAAGTGGATTCAGAATATGGGAGCGGGCGTTGACCATGTTCCACTTGCACATCTTCAAGCACATGGAATTACATTAACGAATGCATCGGGTGTTCATCCCTATCCGATATCGGAAACGATATTCGCGATGCTGCTTTCGTTTACGCGTCATCTGCATCTATCGATAAGAAATCAATTGACTACACAGGATTGGGCGCATAAGGATCAAATGGGCGAAGCCCATAACCGGACAATCGGGATATTAGGTGTCGGCGCGATTGGACTGGAAACAGCGAGGGTGGCAAAGGCTTTCAATATGACAGTGCTTGGCGTCCGCCGGTCAGGAAAGGCTGCTGAATGGATCGATGAGATGTATATGGTTGATAGACTCCAAGAGGTGCTTGAACGAAGCGATTACATTGTAAACTGCCTGCCCGCTACGAAAGAAACGGAGCATATTATAGGCAGGGAACAGTTTGCCGCCATGAAGCCAACCGCTTTCTACATCAATATTGGCCGTGGCAAAACGACAGACACAGCCGCTTTAGTCGAGGCCTTGGTACAGCATCGTATCGCTGGTGCAGGTCTGGATGTGTTTGAGCAGGAGCCGCTGCCAGCCGAGCATCCTCTATGGGGGATGGACAATGTTATTTTGACGCCGCATACAGCAGGGAATACGACGGAGTACGATGACCGTGCTGTTGATATTTTTGTGGAAAATTTAAAGGCGTACATACAGAACGGAAAGCCTGCTGTGAATATCGTTGATTTCGAAAATCAATATTAAGGAATCATAATGGTGACATGTGATGCAGCACCTTGCTGGTTAACCGGGACTTTAGCCCGGCTTACAGGGAGGGGCTGCATTATTTTTGTTGAGGAGTTGATCCGCGTTTGGCTAAATAGTGTAACTAGTGGGTCTATCCCATACCAGTGAGGGTGTACGGTTTCTAACTTTTCTGCTATTGTTTAGGTTAGTGCGCCAACTGTTTCTAGCAGATTTTCATCGTTTTAACCAACCTAAATTTTTTTTAAAGACTTTTGAACTAGAAGTGCAACATTCTAATGAACCTTTCCGTCTGAAAGGTTGCAAGAGAGGGGGATCCTCGTGTGGTAGAGCCCGGCCTAATTAAAGCCGCACAAGCTGGCGATGGCGATGCTCTGATTTCTCTATTGCGAGAGATTGAAAATCATGTTTACCGGACAGCCTATTATATAGTAAATAATGAGCAAGATGCGATGGATGCTGCGCAAGAAGCGCTTATCCGGATATATACGAAGATTGGAACCTACGAAGAGAAGGCGCAGTTCAAAACCTGGGTGCAGCGAATCGTAACGAATATATGCATTGATAAGTTTAGGCGCACGAAGCCTACTGTTTCGATCGATGAACATGATATGGTGTTCCACGACTCGCATTCAGTTGAGGAAGAGGTGCTCTCCGCTTATGCAGTGAAGGATATCCGTCTTGCAATCGACAAGCTTCCAGAGCATCACCGTGCGGTAGTGGTGCTGAGATACTTGCAGGATTTCTCCTATAATGAAATCGCTGACTCTCTCGACTTGCCTTTGAATACGGTCAAATCTTATCTTTTCCGGGCAAGACAGCAGCTGCAAACGTACCTTCACGATTATCAGAAAGGTGGTGTCCGAGGATGAATTGTCAAGAGGTGATGGAGTTTATGCAGCGGCAGCTAGATAGTGACCTTGATGAGCAGGAAACCGAAATCTTGATGACTCATACACGGCATTGTCCTAACTGCGCAGCCATGTTTAGCCGATTGCAGATGCTCTCCTCCGGACTTGAAAATCTGCCTAAAGTGACGCCGGGCTATAGCTTGGTTGATGCCATAATGCCTCGGCTTCAGGAACTCCAGACGGCTGCTATTGCCCCTGAGAGCGTTCTGTCCGCAGGTGAAGAAGAACAAGCCTCGGCAATCAATAGACGGCAGCCAAGAAATCGAACAGCCGGTTGGTGGAAGGATCGCTTCTCGCTTCGTGCTCTTGGAGGCGTCATAGCAGCAGGCGTTATCGTTGGTTTATTTATGGTGAATTACCATCCGAATAATCTGCTGCATTCAAATAATAACTCAAGCAAGGACTCGACGATGACCGCGGATACTGTCGGATTCGGCGGCAAACGGCTCGAGCACATCCTCTCAATCTGCAGCCAATACGCCAAAAGCCGATAATGAAGTGCGGGCTGAGGTTGCGGAGCCCACGAGCTCTTATAAAGTGCTGAATAAGAAATCTGTAGATGAGAAGTATGGCTCGGTTACAACGAAATCAGCCATAGATCCCAATGGGGCGCCGTTGATGAAGCAAGAGTATAAGGCTAGTACAGATTTACCTGCCGATAAGGTGGCTTCGCCGAATTACGAAAAAACCGAAACAGGTGTTACGGATAATTCTTATTCTGACGCCAACAGCTCTGCTAATGCGGATAATCATATGAATCAGGAGAATAACAATCAGGGCATTACAAGTACCAATAGCAATAGCTATTAAGACGATGATGACGGATTCAGCAGTTACACATTTTACGACCAGTGAGCTTCAAGCTACTTCCCAGGACGGTAAATACAAAGCCTTCGTTGTTGATCAAACGCTGGAGGTCTACTCGGCAGATGACAACGTGCTGCAATTCCGAAGCACGGCTCGACCAGCGGGCATCACTTCACTTGTTTGGTCACCAGACAGCAAGACCATTACTTATGAAACGCCGGCAGCCGATGGTAAAAGTAAATTGCGTTACACGGTGGATATCAGCCAGTGCGTCTGAGCATCTGCAGGCTCACTAATATTATTTGCACGATCCGCACACATGACGTGATGTTCGCGTATAATGGATGAAACGAAGACGTCATAGGACGGTACCTTAACGTCGTATGACCATTCGCAGGACGGAACCATGGACCGACTTCCTGCGTATGTTTATATAGATGTTCGGGGACAAAGGGATGAGGTCGAACTGACTTCATCCCTTTGTTGCGATTGCATGGATGCCATGCGGATAAAGGAGTCGATCAGTTATGGAAATGAAAGATGCGATAAAAGAATGGAAGTCAGGTAAGTTTCGCCCGGTCTATGTCTTATACGGAAAGGACCGTTACCGGATGCGTCAGTTCTTGGAGACATTAACAAGCATGCTGCTGCCTGAGGACGAACGCGAGCTCGGTACTGTGAAATTTGATACGTCCGAGACCGCAATTGAAGAAGCTATGGCAGAGGCAGATACGCTTCCATTCTTTGCTTCGCGTAAACTGGTAACCATTCGCGATCAATCCGTATTAGCAGCCGCTCAAGGAAAAGAATCCAAGATTAATCATCAAACAGACCAGTTAGTCGCTTATTTGCAGCAGCCCTGCGAGAGCAGTGTTGTCGTCTTCCAAGTGATGGCGGACAAGCTGGATGAGCGCCGTAAAGTCGTTAAGCTTCTGAAGGAGCAGGATGCCCTGATTCCATTCCAGGAGCTGCAGGAGAATGAACTGCGCGAGTGGACGATGAAGCGGGCTGAGGAGCAGGGAAGGGTCATAAACCGCGAGGCAGCGGAACTGCTGCTGGCAAGGACGGGGACGAATATGCAGCAGCTTGCGCATGAAGTGGACAAGCTCTGCTTGCATGCAGGAGTAGGCGGTACGATCCAAGCTGATGATGTGGATAAGCTGATCGCTTCAACGGTAGAAGAGGATGTATTCGCACTTATTGATGCTATGGCTTCTCTGCAGGTGGACAAAGCGCTGAAGCTGTATCGGGAGCTCCTGCTCAGGCGAGAGGAGCCTATTAAAATAGCTGCTCTGCTCGCACGGCAGCTTCGCATTATGCTGCAGATTAAGGAACTCGAGCAGCACCATTATTCACCCCAGCAGATGGCCGGCCAGTTAGGCCTTCATCCGTATGCGGTTAAGCTGGCAGCAGAGAAGGCGAAGAGGTTTTCAGTCACGTTATTAGGCGGACATCTCAACCGGTTGGCTGAGCTTGATTATAAAATGAAAACCGGTCAAGTGGATAAAACACTAGGTCTGGAGCTGTTTCTCTTATCCATTGCAGCTTAATTCCGTGATTGCATCCCAATAAACGGTAATAAAAAAGTCCTGCTTACCGCAAATGCGATGAGCAGGACTTGAGTTTTTATTATGCTTGTGCCGAAAGAGCGTTAAGCTTTTTCGCCAGGCGAGACTTTTTGCGGGAAGCTGCATTTTTGTGGATTAGACCTTTAGTAACGGCTTTATCCAGTTTTTTAGTTGCAAGAATCAAAGCTGCTTTAGCAACTTCTACATCAGTAGCAACAACAGCAAGGTCAGCGGCTTTAACAGCTGTACGAAGCGCCGATTTTTGCGAAGCGTTAAGAGCACGACGTTTTTCAATCGTTTTAACACGTTTAACTGCGGATTTAATGTTTGGCATTACATTCACCTCCTGTAAAAAGGGAAACCCCTTTGTAACAAACACAACTTGAAACATTCTACCATGCACATGGGCAAAATGCAATAGCTTACGAGGGTGTCGTTGCGGCACCCTATAACCTTTTTCGCATAAATCTCTCCCAGTCATCGCAAACTAACGTAAACGACTTGGAAGGGGCGCCCTTATTAAGATGAATAATGACGAGCATGATATTGATCTGCGACGTTTCACGGTTGGCATAGATTTGGCACTTGAAGCAAAAGAAATGGTGGAATCCGGAAATAATGGTCCGATCCCCGGTGTGCTTTCTGAAGTTACTGAAGATGAAGGAATTACGATAACGAGGCTGGATATCGTTGACGAGCAGGGCTCACGGCTGATGGGGAAGATGATTGGTCATTATGTAACCTTTGAAGTGCCGGAGCTGCGCAAGCAGGATACCGGGCTGCAGGATCGGGTAGCGACGAGGCTCGCACAGGAGTTTGCGGCGTTTCTTGATCGGATTGGTATCGGAAAGGATGCGAACGTCCTCATTGTCGGATTGGGCAACTGGAATGTAACACCGGATGCGCTGGGTCCGATCGTTGTCGAGAACGCCCTCGTAACCCGTCATTTTTTTGAGCTGATGCCGGATCAGGTTGCACCTGGCTATCGGAACGTTAGTGCGATAGCCCCGGGCGTGCTGGGCATTACAGGAATTGAATCCAGCGATGTCGTTCAAGGTATCGTAGACCGTGCCAAGCCTGATGTGGTCATCGCTATTGATGCATTAGCGTCTAAAGCGTTGGAAAGGGTTAACACGACGATACAGATTGCCGATACGGGCATACACCCGGGATCGGGAATCGGCAATAAGAGACGCGGGCTGACGAAAGAAATTTTAGGAGTTCCCGTTATTGCAATCGGCGTGCCGACTGTTGTCTATGCATCGACAATCGTGAATAACACGATTGATCTCATGCGCAATCATATAAAGGCGCAGAATGGCAATACGGACCAAATCTTCGGGCTTATTAACCAGATGGATGAGAATGACCGCTTGCAGCTGGTCCGTGAAGCGCTAGGACCGCTCGGACATGATCTGCTGGTAACGCCCAAGGAGATTGACCAGTTTATCGAAGACATCGCGAACATCGTAGCGAGCGGCCTCAATGCGGCCCTTCATGAAGCAGTAGATAAAACAAACGTAGCGGCGTATACACATTAATTGAACTTCACAAATTGAGCTCATCATGCCTCCGTGCATGATGAGTTTTTTGGTTATATAGGTTTGACCTGTTCGGAAAGCGAAAACATAACGCTTAATGTTGTAAGAGATTTTGACGTGGAAGGCAGCTCCAAGTAGAACAGAAGAGGGATGGATGTGAGGGTGGAAAGTTTACGGGCCGCCTTTGAAGTCGTGTTAATACCGCATAATAAATTCAATGAACACGACTTCAACAGCGGCTGGAACCCCACATCCTTCCCTCGCCATGCACAACAGTATGGGTTTACACGTAAAAGGATCTTCAATCTGCTCTGACGGTTTCCCTTAGAAAATTTGTTCTATTAAACTATTAAATCCTGACCGATTCTATCAGCACTCTATTACATTTACGGTTCTATTAACTTTCCTATGTTCATATAGTGATAGTAGCCTAATGCAGCAACCTTTAGGAGGAACGAAAGAGATGAAACGAGTTGTGATGACGTGGAACATAGGGAGAAGCAGTAGGAAAATCCGTCAATTACTCGTAACCGGCCGCATGTTTGCCTATTTATCTATAGGATCTATGATTCTGGTCATTGTTATTGGACTTGGTGCGATTATTCAGCAGAAATCCACTTCTTCCCCGGTTTCATCGATGAAGGGGTTCGCGGCTGCTGTATCCAGCGGGTTATTCTCGGACATGTTATCGATGGAAATGCCCGGAGCGAAGCAGGGGAATATAGAGACCTCCATTTCTGGCCGGCAGGTTAGCTCCTTCCTTGTTAGATTGCTGACAGACATCAACCCTTCGGATCCGAAGAGCCTGCTTGCAAGAGAATATCCCGGGCTTGGCGGAGATGAAGCCTTCCTGCTGCGGGCAAGTTCTACTGCCGATGCGACTGTGGAGCCTGAGGATCATGAGCCAGTGCCAAGTGATGAAGCAGCGGATGGAGCTTCGAATAATGGCGGCAATGTAAATGTCGATGGTTCAGGCCGGCCTGACCATGGAACAGACGAGGATACAGGTTCACCAACTGACGATAATGCTGCAGTTGATACAGATTCAGGCTCGGACCCGGCAGCGGATCCTGCAACAGACGTTGATTCTGACTCGAATTCAGCTTCGAATCAGGGAGCGAAGTCTACAACCGCAGGGCGGAAGGTCGTGTTTATCTATCATTCGCACAGTCGGGAATCTTGGTTTCCTGAGCTTAAGAGTACGAAGTATCCAGAGTCCCCAACGAAAAATATTACGCTTGTGGGGAAGCGGCTGGAGGAGAAGCTCGAATCAGAGGGGATCGGAGCCCTTCATTCTTCAACAGATTACGTAACAGCGATTAAAAATTACAATTGGGTCCTATCCTATAAGTATTCGAAGAAAACAGTAACCGAAGCGATGGCTAATAACCGTGATTTGAAATTTTTCTTTGATATACATCGCGATTCACTGCACCGCAAGGATACGACTACGACGATCAAAGGCAAGTCATACGCTCAGGTTTTCTTCATCATCGGTCATGCGAATAAGAATTGGAAGAAGAACGAAGCCTTTGCCAATCAGCTTCAAGAAGCACTCGACAAGAAATACCCCGGCATCGCGAAAGGGATTTACGGCAAAACGACGGCGAATGGCAATGGCGAATACAATCAATCGATTGCTGCAGATAGTGTCCTGATCGAGGTAGGCGGGGTGGATAATACGCTTGAGGAGTCGTATCGTACGGTAGATGCGCTCGCAGATGTGATATCCGACCTGTACTGGAAGGATGAGAAAGTGAATGCAGTGCAATCCAATTAATCGAGCTTAGTTAGGATGAAATGATCCGAAGGGGGAAGCTGCTATGCGTCGTCAATCATTAAAAATGGCTTTTGTTGGAGGAGCCATTGCGCTCGTAGTCCTGTTTGGTATTGATATGGCTACAAGCGGTATCGAAACAATTAATGGCCCAATTGACCAAACGGGCGCACTGCCCGTTAATCCGAGTACTTATGAGAAGCAATCGGCTGGACTGGATGAATATACACAAACGCCTAGACTAGAGGATGAAACCGGGGCAAATCAGCAGCTGCCTAACAATGAAAAGGTTAGCGAGCTCCCAAGGCAGCGCGTCGTTGATGCCCAGCACGGGAGAAGCACGGCAGAACTGCGGCAGCGGCAAGCCGAGCAATATGCTGCACAGGTGGATACCTATGAGCGCCTGTCCGGCATTCCGGATTTACGGACCGATTCATCGGTGAATCAGCTGGCTGACGGTACCGCTGGCGTACTTCAATCTATCTCAAGCAAGGGCATCCGATTTGTCGTTTCTTTTTTTGAGTCGGTAACGGATTGATGGCTCCCCCCGAACTGGTATAATAAAAAGAATGGTTAGCAATAAGGCAATTCTGGGGGTTAGGCATGGCGGACGTACGTGACCGACAAAAGAAAATAAGAAATTTCTCAATCATTGCTCATATCGATCATGGCAAATCAACATTAGCAGACCGGATCTTGGAATTTACCGGAGCGCTATCCTCGCGTGAGATGCAGGAGCAGGTACTTGACCAAATGGATTTGGAACGTGAACGCGGCATTACGATAAAGCTGCAGGCCGTTCGTCTTGGATACAAAGCCGATGATGGCGAAGAGTACATTTTGAATTTAATTGATACACCGGGACACGTCGATTTTACTTACGAGGTTTCACGCAGTCTCGCAGCATGCGAAGGCGCACTGCTCGTAGTTGACGCTGCACAGGGTATTGAAGCACAAACCTTAGCCAATGTGTATTTGGCACTCGATAATAATTTGGAGATCATCCCCGTTATTAATAAGATCGATCTGCCAAGTGCGGAGCCGGAGCGGGTCAAACAAGAGATTGAAGATGTCATCGGACTTGATGCCAGTGATGCGGTGCTCGCATCAGCGAAGGCTGGTATTGGCATTAAGGAAATTTTGGAACAAGTTGTTGCCAAAGTTCCTGCGCCGACAGGCGATCCGGACAGCCCGCTTAAAGCTCTTATTTTCGACTCTCATTATGATCCGTACAAAGGCGTAATCGTTTATGTCCGTGTTATTGACGGCAGCATAAAAGCAGGCAAGAAGATTCGTTTTATGGCGACTGAAGCTGAATTCGATGTTATCGAGGTAGGCGCATTCATGCCTAGAATGGGTATTGTCAGCGAGCTTTCGGTTGGGGATGTAGGCTTCGTCGTAGCAGGTATCAAGAATGTTAAAGATACCCGCGTCGGCGATACGATTACAGATGCCAAGAAGCCTGCGGCTGAAGCTCTGCCTGGCTATCGCAGAATTAATCCTATGGTGTTCTGCGGTCTATATCCGATTGAAACACAGGACTACAATGATTTGCGTGATGCCCTTGAGAAGCTGGAGCTAAACGATGCTTCCCTCCGTTATGAAGCGGAATCTTCAACGGCCCTCGGCTTTGGTTACAGATGCGGATTCCTCGGTTTGCTGCATATGGAAATTATTCAGGAACGTATTGAACGGGAATTTAACATCCCGCTAATTACGACAGCGCCGAGCGTAGTGTATCATGTCACGCTGACAAACGGAGAAGTTCTTACCATCGATAACCCGTCCAACTATCCGGATGTCGGCAAAATTGAATTTGTAGAAGAACCTTTCGTTAAAGCGGGTATCATTGTTCCTAATGACTATGTTGGAACAATTATGGAGCTTTGCCAAAATAAACGCGGCGAATTTGTTAATATGGAGTATCTGGACACGAATCGTGTAACCATTACTTATGATATGCCGCTATCTGAAATCGTTTATGATTTCTTTGACCAATTGAAATCCGGTACGAAGGGCTATGCTTCCTTTGACTACGAAGTATCCGGCTACCGGAAGTCGAGCCTTGTGAAAATGGATATTATGCTGAACAACGAACAGGTCGATGCGCTGTCGGTAATTGTTCACAGAGAGCGTGCTTATAATCGTGGACGTATTATATGTGAGAAGCTGAAAGAGCTCATCCCAAGACAGATGTTCGAGGTTCCGATTCAAGCTTCAATCGGCAACAAGGTTATTTCCAGGGAAACGGTTAAAGCGATGCGTAAAAACGTACTTGCCAAATGCTATGGCGGTGATATCAGCCGTAAGCGGAAGCTGCTTGATAAGCAGAAGGAAGGTAAGAAGAGGATGAAGCAGGTCGGCAGTGTTGAAGTGCCGCAAGAGGCATTCATGGCTGTTCTGAGAATAGACGAGTAGCTCAGCGCAAAACGACCAAGAAGAAACGGCATACGCCGTCCTTAGACTAGGAAGCCAAGTTTCTTCATCTAGAAATATAAGAAAAGCATGGAAGCGAAAGGGAGCCGAGTGCTCCCTTTCTTTGAAATTATAAGAAAGTATAAAATTTTACTATACTTTGCTTATATTTCTCCGGAATGAACCGCGCTCCGCCGCCAAAGGACAGCGCTAGCCGGTTCACCTTGTTACAATAGAATGAAAGCTGCGATTTGCTTATAGAGTAATCGCTGGGAGGGATTCTTTAATGCTCATGCATGCGCCGCGAGCGCTTTACATCCATATTCCTTTTTGTACGAACAAATGCCATTATTGCGACTTCACCTCCTATGTGCTCAAAGGTCAGCCTGTCGATGAATACCTGGATGCTCTTGAACGTGAAATGGCCATGACAGTTGAACAGCTAGCACCTGAAATCATTCATACGGTCTTTGTTGGCGGAGGAACTCCTACAGTGCTGACTCCACCGCAGATGGAACGGTTTCTAAGCTCGGTGAACAAGTATTTCCCAATACACCCGGATGCCGAATTTACGATGGAAGCTAATCCAGGCACGACGGATTTAGATAAATTGAAAGCGATGAAGGCCGGCGGTGTAAACCGAATCAGCTTTGGGGTGCAATCATTTGATAATGTTCTCCTGGAGCGGATCGGCCGTATTCATAATGTAGAAGATGTTTATAAGAGCATAGAAAATGCTCGTTTAGCGGGCTTCAATAACCTTTCCATCGACCTGATGTTCGGATTGCCTGGGCAAACAGTTGAATTGCTGGCGGACAGCGTGAACCGGGCGTTAGAGCTTAACCTGCCGCATTACTCGCTTTATGGCCTGAAGGTTGAAGAGAATACGCTGTTCCATGCGTTATATGAGCGCAATGAGCTGCCGCTTCCGCCAGAAGAAGATGAGCTATCCATGTATATGCTCCTTATTGATAAGCTGAAGGCAGCGGGCTATGAGCATTATGAGATTAGTAATTTTGCGAAGCCTGGCTTTGAGAGTAAGCATAATACGACCTACTGGCGCAATGAGCCCTATTATGGTCTTGGTGCGGGTGCGCATGGTTATGCAATGGGACAGCGTCATGTCAATATCAAGGGTGTTCAGCCTTTTATCGATGCAACCTTGAATCGTCTGCCGCGTCTGGAAACAAATGCTGTGCCGGAAGCAGAAGCGATGGAAGACTTTATGATGGTTGGACTTCGCATGCTGGATGGTGTAAGTACCGCAAGCTTCACGGAGCAGTTTGACGGGCATACGATAGAAGAAGTATTTGGTCCCCAGTTGAACCAGATGCTGGAGAGCGGCCTTATGGAATGTGTTGAGCATGCAAGCGAAGTGACGGGTTACCGTCTATCGGAGAAAGGCATTCCGCTTGGGAACGAAGTGTTCGGAGCATTTATTAGCAGCTAATCGTTTGCTCACATAATAAGAGGACTTGACTGTCAACAGCAGCCAAGTCCTCTTATTTTATGCTCGCTTTATTCGCCGATATCAGTAACAGCCTTTCGTTTCTCTGCATTAAATACCGACGACCCGCCTTTTGGAATACTAAGGGGCTGCCACTGACCGGACTGATAAGCTTTAGCAATATAGACGATCTGGCCGACATGGTACCCATAGTGGGAAATTTGCCGGTGAATGGCCTGTAGGGCGGTGTGAGCTTCACCCCGAATGTGAATGGTGGCCATGAGGTCCTCAGGCTTTAAGCTTCGGAGAGTGCCCAGCAGAACCGCCCATCCGGCCTCCCAGCGTTCGAGCAGTACTTGCTGACTTGCATGGCCAGGTTCAAATTCGGTGTCGCGATTTCGTGTTTCTTTTTCACCGTCTGTAGTCAGAAAGTCTGTCCACCGTGAGATCATGTTGCCGGAAAGGTGATTGATAATAACCGCGATGCTGTTAGACTCCGCTTCAGGCGACCAATGGAGCCCTTCATCGGGAAGCTGCATAATGGCTCTCTGACCAAGAGATTTCATGCTTACAAAATCATGAATGGATACCGATAATAGATGCTCAGCCAGCAATAAGACACACACTCCTTCAACCTAACGTAGTAGTGGTTTTATTATATCTTATTAGAAGCGGGGTGTATGAGAGGAGTACGTTATCACCCTGATAAATTATACTTGTGAAAACATGCACTCTGTTGTATATTTATACAAGCACCTTTTTATGAACTAGGAAGTTTGGGCGGAGGAGATTGCAATGGAAGCGGTATGCAGAAAGGCGACCGACGAAGATGTAGAGACATTAGTAGACTTAATAGCTGGTTATGCCGAGAAAGGGATCATGCTGCCGCGGTCACGCGAGACGCTTAAACGGCAGATAGAAACCTTTGTCGTAGCTGAAGTACAGGGCGAAGTCGTTGGATGCGGCTCGTTATGTCAGCTTGGCGCCGATTTGGTTGAGATTCGCTCACTCGGTATATCTGAAGGATATAAGGGACTCGGAATAGGCAGCAAACTGGTGGATCAGCTTATCTTTGAAGCGAAAGCACAACACATACCAAAAGTTATGGCGCTTACTTATGAGGTAACCTTTTTTAAGAAAAATGGCTTCGTCGTTGTGGATAAAGAGATTTTCCCGGAGAAAGTATGGAAAGATTGCGTAAATTGCCCTAAACAGCAATGCTGCGATGAAATAGCTGTACTTAAAATGCTGAACTGACTTGACAATTGCCAAGTTGGTTTGGTATTTTTGTATTAATGATTAGCACTCGACCATCATGAGTGCTAACGATTCTCGGATGATTACATTTTTTCAGTACTGTTTATTGGATGCTAAGGAGGGATTGCGATGTTAACAGACCGGCAGCGAATGATACTTAACGCCATCATAGATGATTACATCCGCTCAGCTGAGCCTATTGGTTCGCGCAGCATTTCCAAACGCGGTGACGTCGGCTTCAGTCCGGCGACGATTCGTAACGAAATGGCCGACCTTGAAGAACTCGGGTATTTAGAGCAGCCACATACGTCCGCAGGTCGCATCCCATCCATTAAAGGGTACCGATATTATGTTGATCATCTTGTGAGACTTGGAGAAGTTAATGAACAGGACCTAAACACGGTACGATCCTTTTTTGCTGAGAAAATGATTCAAACGGAGCAAATTATCCAGCATGCTGCGATGATTCTGTCCAACCTGACTAATTACACGTCAATCGTTCTCGGGCCGGAGACGTTCACGACATCGCTCAAGCATTTTCAGCTTGTGCCGATTAGTTCGGATACGGCTGTGGCCATTGTTGTTACAAACACTGGACATGTCGAGAATAGGACGGTTGCAATTCCGCAGGATATGAGTATGGCCGAGATGGAACAGGCCGTCCATATTTTGAACAAGAAACTCGTTGGGGTACCGCTTATTCGGTTGAAGTCGAAGCTTTATTCCGAGGTTGGGCAAGAGCTTGGCCGATATGTGGATGGATGTGAACAGCTGCTCGGTGTTCTTGATGAAGCACTGAACAGTGAGGATGATAACCGTGTATTCTTAAGCGGAACAACCAATATGCTCACACAGCCGGAGTTTCAAGATGTGGACAAGGTGAAAACGCTGCTTGATCTGCTTGATGAAACGCCGACGCTCATGCGTATGTTTACGGCGCTGCCAAGCGGCATACAGGTTCGAATCGGCACGGAGAACTCGCATGAGGCTATAAACAACTGCAGTTTAATCACCGCAACCTATTCGGTTGACGGACAGTCGCTTGGGACGATTGGCATTCTGGGTCCAACCCGAATGGATTATGGTAAAGTAATCAGCCTGCTCGATGTGTTGTCTAAGGATATGGCAGCATTGCTCGGCCGCTGGAATAAATGAAGGAGGTGAAGTGATCCGTGAGTGTGAATGAACAGCATACAGAAGAAGAGCATAAACATGATGACAACGGCGCTTCTCATGAGCAAGAGGTTCAAACCGAAGAGAACGCAGATTTTGCCGCAGATATTAATGAAGGCTCCGTAGATTCACGAATTGACGAGCTAACGAAGCAAGCGGATGAGAACCACCAACGCTTCTTGCGCGTGCAAGCAGATTTCGACAATTTCCGCAGACGTACGTTGAAGGAAAAGGAAGAGCTTGGGCAATACGCATCCATGAAGTTAATTGGGCAGCTGCTGCCTGTGGTTGACAACTTCGGCCGAGCTATTGAAGCGGCTAAGAGCGGTGGAGATGTGGAGTCTTTTGCCAAAGGCGTTGACATGATCTTCCGTCAGCTGGAGCAGCTCCTTGAACAAGAAGGCCTGAAGGCGATGGACACCGTCGGCCAACCGTTTAATCCAGAGGTTCATCAAGCGATTATGCAGGTGGAATCTGATGAACACGAAGAAGGTATCGTCGTAGAAGAAATTCAAAAAGGATATATGCTGAAGGATAAAGTGCTGCGTCCCGCAATGGTTAAAGTTAGCGGTTAGACCGTCAGCTATCTATAAAAGATTGTTAGCTTACCTTACGATACGCGTTTTCGCTTCATGCACACAAAACTTTGAGGAGGATTTCAAATTATGAGTAAAGTAATTGGTATTGACTTAGGAACCACAAATTCTTGCGTCGCAGTAATGGAAGGCGGCGAGGCTGTTGTTATTCCAAATCCAGAAGGTAATCGTACGACTCCATCCGTTGTCGGCTTCAAGAAAGACGGAGAGCGTATTGTCGGCGAGGCTGCCAAACGCCAAGCAATAACAAACCCAGATCGTACAATCAGCTCCATCAAACGCCATATGGGTACAAACCATAAAGAAGTTATTGATGGAAAAGATTATTCTTCACAAGAAATTTCTGCAATCATCTTGCAAAAACTTAAATCGGACGCAGAAGCTTATCTGGGTCAGACGGTAACGCAAGCCGTTATTACTGTTCCTGCATACTTCAACGACAGCCAACGTCAAGCAACTAAAGATGCTGGTAAAATCGCAGGTCTTGAAGTTCTTCGTATCGTCAATGAGCCGACAGCTGCAGCACTGGCTTACGGTATGGAAAAAACAGAAGATCACACGATTCTCGTTTATGACCTTGGCGGCGGTACATTCGACGTATCGATCCTTGAGCTTGGCGATGGATTCTTCGAAGTTAAAGCTACAAGCGGGGATAACCGTCTTGGCGGTGACGATTTTGACCAAGTCATTATCGATTACCTCGTATCTGAATTCAAGAAAGAACAAGGCGTTGACCTTTCCAAAGATAAAGCAGCTGTGCAGCGTTTGAAGGATGCGGCTGAGAAAGCGAAGAAAGAGCTCTCCGGTGTCTTGACTTCGACAATCTCGCTTCCGTTTATTACAATGGCTGACGGCGTGCCGCAGCATTTGGAGCTGAGCTTGACCCGCGCTAAATTCGATGAGCTGACTGCTGCCCTTGTAGAGCGTACTCTCGGCCCTACTCGCCAAGCGCTTAGCGATGCAGGCATGACTGCAAGCGACATCGATAAAGTTGTTCTTGTTGGCGGATCGACCCGTATTCCAGCCGTACAAGATGCAGTTAAGAAATTGACTGGCAAAGATCCTCATAAAGGTGTTAACCCGGATGAAGTTGTTGCGCTTGGCGCAGCCGTTCAAGCAGGCGTTCTGACTGGTGATGTGAAAGACGTTGTATTGCTTGACGTAACTCCATTGTCCCTTGGTATCGAAACTGCAGGCGGCGTATTCACTAAAATGATCGACCGCAACACTACGATTCCTACAAGTAAATCACAAGTGTACTCCACTTACGCAGATAACCAGCCGAGCGTAGAAATTCACGTTCTGCAAGGTGAGCGTCAAATGGCAGCAGGCAACAAAACGCTTGGACGTTTCACGCTGGGTGACATTCCTTTGGCTCCACGCGGCGTACCGCAAATCGAAGTTACTTTTGACATCGATGCGAACGGTATCGTTAACGTTTCTGCTCTAGATAAAGGTACTGGCAAGAGCCAAAAAATCACGATTACTTCATCGAGCGGCTTGTCGGAAGAAGAAATCGAGCGTATGATGAAGGATGCTGAGCTTAACGCTGAGGAAGATCGTAAACGTCGCGAGCTGGTTGAAGCGAAGAACAATGCTGACCAACTGGTCTATTCCGTAGACAAAACGATTAAAGATCTTGGCGATAAAGTTGACGCAGGCGAGATTGAGAAAGCAAACGAGGCTAAAGAGAAAGTGAAAACAGCACTCGAGAGCGACAACATCGAAGAAATTACAGCAGCAGCTGAAGCGTTGACTGAAATTGTTCAACAGCTGTCTGTTAAATTGTATGAGCAAGCTGCTCAAGCTGGGCAAGGAACAGAAGGCCCTGGCGATGATGGCAGCAGCACAAGAAGCAAAGACAATGTTGTCGATGCTGACTATGAAGTTGTTGACGACAAGAAATAAGTTGGTCACACGCAAACGGTGCACCGTCCAAAAATCTGGACGGCGCAGCCGTTTTTCGTGTGTCTATGGCTAGAGAGTCAAAGAGCAAAGTGGAGACGGGGTGACGGACTTGGCAGACAAGCGGGATTATTACGAGGTCCTCGGCGTTGGGAAAGACGCATCTGAGGACGAAATTAAAAAAGCTTACCGAAAGATGGCTCGCCAATATCATCCGGACGTGAACAAGGCGCCGGATGCGGAAGATAAGTTCAAAGAAATGAAGGAAGCTTATGATGTCCTGAGTGATGACAACAAAAGAGCGACCTATGACCGGCACGGGCATGTCGACCCTAACCAAGGCTTTGGCGGAGGCGGCTTCGGCGATGCAGGCGGCGGGTTTGGCGATATTTTCGATATGTTTTTCGGCGGAGGCGGCGGCCGGAGAGATCCGAATGCACCTCAACGCGGCAACGATCTGCAATATACGATGACAATCGAGTTTAAGGAAGCTGTATTTGGCAAAGAAACAGAGATTACCATTCCTCGTACGGAAACCTGTGATACTTGCACCGGATCTGGAGCAAAGCCGGGAACGAAGCCGGAAGCTTGTTCCGTTTGTAAAGGATCAGGGCAGCAGGAGGTTGTACAAAATACGCCGTTTGGCCGCATGGTCAACCGCCGCGCATGTACGAACTGCAGCGGTACTGGCCGCGTTATTAAAGAGAAATGTACGACTTGCCATGGCGCAGGTAAAGTTAAACGTCAACGCAAAATCAATGTTCGCATTCCAGCGGGTGTTGATGATGGAGCGCAAATCCGCTTAACTGGCGAAGGGGAAGGCGGCTTGCGCGGCGGCCCTTCAGGAGATTTGTACATCGTTATCCGCGTCAAGGCGCATGAGTTCTTTGAGCGTGAGAATGACGATATTTATTGTGAAGTTCCGCTTACCTTTGCTCAAGCAGCGCTTGGAGACGAAATCGAAATTCCGACGCTGACGGAGAAAGTGAAGCTGAAAATTCCTTCTGGAACGCAAACCGGTACGTTCTTCCGGCTTAAAGGAAAAGGTGTGCCGCGTCTTCGCGGTTACGGTCAAGGCGATCAGCATGTTAAAGTAACGATTGTGACGCCAACTAATCTAACGGATGAACAAAAGGATTTGCTTCGTCAGTTTGCCGGCGGCAGCATGAATGCTGATAACGAGTCAGCAAATCAAGAACATCATGAATCCATTTTCGATAAAATGAAGAAGGCATTCCGTGGTGAATAAGTACTGCTTTTAATCAGGAGCATAGAATATCGCTTAATCGTCTATCCTAATCGTGGTCCATGATACATCGAAGTGAATCAGGTAAAGGAGGATCAGCGATGAGCGACAATGATATGAAGCGAATCAACTTTGGCGAGCTGCCGATCACAAAGAGCGAGGATGTTGAGTTCTCGGAGGAATTGGCAGACGAGGCTGATAAAAAGGCGCAGCAGCGTGCAGCTGAAGCAGACAAGCGCGCGGAGCAATCTTAGGAGGCTGTGAGACGATGAATTCTACGATTCATGCTGTATTTCCAGATGGCACAGGTGTTCGTGAGGCGGCGCTTAAGCTGAAGGCTCTCCGTGCTGAACTTGTGGATAACGGGTCAGATGATTCCTCCTCGCTTACTGCGACGATCGGCGATGAGTTTGTTGATCTTGCGCTCCATATGATTAGACAGACCGGAGGAACAACGGAAACGTAAGCTTAAGCTTGCGGCTTCGTTTCAATCCCGGACCTAGTAGACTGAATGCCGAAGTCGATTATCGGACTGCTGGCGTTCAGTCTTTTTGTATGCTTGAAAACCGATTTGGGCTCGTTTTTTGTGCGTAAGCTTCACTTGGTGTAAAATAGATGTCATATGGTTTGCCTAGATAACAGGCAAGTACTGCTTAGGGGGATTTTAGCTGTGAAATGGAATGAACTTACAATAGCAACAACGGAAGAATCGATTGAAATGGTTTCGAATTTTCTGCATGAAATGGGAGCCGGCGGCGTATCCATTGAAGAATCAGGTACGCTGAACAAAGAGCGCGATACATCGCTTGGGCAGTGGTATGAACTGCCGCTTAATGATATTCCTGAAGGGCAGGCTGTTATAAAAGGCTATTTTCCTGAAGAAATAGACATCGAATCGGTCATAACGGACGTTCGTCCGCGAATTGATGAGCTTCGTGAATATGACATAAATCCAGGTGATTACATAATATCTTACATCGTCGTTGATGATGAAGATTGGGCGAATGCATGGAAACAATATTTCAAACCAATTCGGGTATCGGATCGGTTAACGATAAAGCCTACCTGGGAGGATTATACACCTACTGAGGGGGAGCAAATTATCGAGCTCGATCCAGGGATGGCATTTGGAACGGGAACACATCCGACAACTGCCCTATGTCTCAGGACATTGGAATCGGTTATTCGCGGCGGCGAGGAAGTGATTGATGTCGGAACTGGCTCCGGTATTCTTGCAATCGGTGCGATGCGTTTAGGTGCGAAGAAAGTGCTCGCTGTTGATTTGGACCCAATCGCAGTGACGGCTGCAGGCGAGAATTCAAGATTAAACGGACTAGAGGGGGATATTCAAGTTCAGTTAAGCGATCTGCTCGGTGTTCTCCAAGCAAGCAGCTCAGACAATTCGACTTCACAGGCGATAAACGTATCCGTCCCTGTAGACGTTGTCGTAGCTAATATTTTAGCTGAAATTATTTTGCTGTTCGTGGATGATGTTTATGCGGCAGTTAAACCAGGCGGTATATATATCGCTTCAGGGATCTACAAGAATAAGGAAGAAGATGTCGCTTCTGGTCTAGAAGCATCTGGATTTGTAATCGTTGACCGTCAGCGTGATCAGGATTGGATCGCTTTCGTGGCTAAGAAGCCCGAATAACTGGGCTTACATAAGATCTTGAACTTCTGCGACTTTGGTGCGAAGCACCAAGAGCACTAAAAAAAATGGGGTTTTCATTTTTTCAGCGTAGGTTTTGAGCGTTTGAGCGACTTTGGTACGAAGTACCACGGGAGCACAAATGCCAAAACCGGAGCATCTGGGAGGTTAGTAAGTGGCTGATTTTCTTTGGTATCCAATCCGGGATTTACCTTTTGTTTTTTTAGTGCTTGTCATTGCTTTTACGGTTCATGAATTTGCGCATGCCTTATAGTGCATATAAATTTGGTGATCGAACGGCTTATGATGCCGGGCGTGTGACACTTAATCCAAGAGTTCATCTGGATATATTAGGAACGATCCTTATTCTTGTTGCCGGCTTTGGCTGGGCAAGACCAGTACCAGTAAATCGAGGTCGGTTCAAATATCCGAGACTGATGGGGATCATCGTGTCAGCAGTTGGTCCGATAAGTAATTTGCTTATTGCAATTCTAGGTATTCTAGCTGTGTATATCGTTAATGAAACCGGTTATCTAGAGTCAGCATCATATGGGGTGCAGCAAGCTATTGGTCACTTTTCTTATTATCTGATCACGATTAATCTGCTTCTTTTCCTTTTTAATCTAATTCCATTCCTCCTTTGGATGGTTATCGGATTATTCAAGATCTTGTCCCAGTGAACGTTCGGATAAAAATGGATGAAAATGCTCAATGGGGAATGTTTATTTTTCTTGCTGATTGTGTTTATTCCGTCAGCTTAGAGCGCATACGCTTGATCCGCTTCTTGGGATATTCGAGCAGCATTCTTTGTTTTATGGTCCACAAATTTGAACTTATCTTTTCTCATGTAGATTGGTTAAGATTTGGATAGGTATTTTTAATAATGAATAGAGCTCTAGCTTGCTGGTAATTGTTTATTGATGTGGCGAAGCAGTTCTAAAACGTGTATGATGAAATTTAGAGTTTTTTTATTAACGTTACTAATTGACGATGAAATGAAGGGTTTACTGCCATGCAGCGATATTTTGTAACACCGGAGCAGCTTAGCGGAAGTATGGTTGTCTTAACTGGTGATGATGCCCATCATATTGGGCGTGTGATGCGGATGGAAGCTGGCGATACGATAATCGTTAGCGATGGACGGGAAGTTGTGGCGCAAGCGGTCATTAGCAGCGTCACCGCAGGTAGAGTGGAAGCCGATATTTCTGTTTTGCTGCCGATGGATAGTGAGCCAGTTTGGTCGGTTACCGTGGCGCAAAGCTTGCCGAAAGGCGATAAAATGGAGCTTGTCATCCAAAAAGGTACGGAAATCGGTGCGTCTGCGTTCCTCCCTTTCCAATCTGAGCGGATGATTGTGCAATACGATGACAAGAAAGAAGCGAAGCGTCTAGAGCGCTGGAGCAAAATCGCCAAGGAAGCTGCAGAGCAAGCGCATCGCAGCCGAATTCCGGCAGTAGAGTCCGTATTGTCATGGCGAAAGCTGATCGATGGCATAGCTAAGTATGATTTAGCATTATTTTGCTACGAGAAAGAAGGCGGAAGCGGCGGAGCGGGGTTGCGCGATGCGATCCGTCATTACCTGGAACATCAGGGCAAGAGCCAGGCAGAGAGATTGGATATTCTGCTTATTGTCGGACCAGAGGGCGGCTTCACTGAGCGTGAAGCGTCCGAAGCAGAAGCAGCTGGAGCTGTCATCGTCGGTCTTGGAAAGCGAATTTTGCGCACTGAGACGGCAGCGATGGTCGGACTCGCCTGCCTCATGTACGAATCCGGAGAAATGGGAGGCGTTTAACGACTATGCCGTCGGTAGCGTTTTATACACTAGGTTGCAAGGTTAATTTTTATGATACAGAAGCAGTGTGGCAGCTATTTAAGAAAGAGGGATACGAGCAGGTTGATTTTGATACGACAACCGCCGACGTCTATCTGATCAATACATGTACAGTAACGAATACGGGCGATAAGAAGAGCCGTCAAATTATTCGCCGTGCCATCAGGCGTAACCCGGATGCAATCATTGCAGTTACGGGCTGCTATGCCCAAACAACGCCAGCTGAAATCATGGCTATTGAAGGTGTCGATCTCGTTATCGGAACACAGGACCGGGACAAGCTGATGGATTATATCCGTGAAATTCAGGCTGACCGCAAGCCGGTAAACGCGGTTCGCAATATTATGAAAACGCGGGAATTCGAAGAATTGGATGTTCCGGATTTTGCCGATCGGACACGTGCTTTTCTGAAAATCCAAGAAGGCTGCAACAACTTTTGCACCTTTTGCATTATTCCTTGGTCACGTGGTCTCTCACGCAGCCGCGAGGCGCAAAGTGTCCTTAACCAGGCACGCCAGCTCGTTGATGCCGGTTATAAGGAAATTGTCTTAACGGGTATTCATACAGGCGGTTACGGCGACGATATGGAAAATTACCGTTTAACAGACCTTCTCTGGGATCTGGATAAAGTAGAAGGGCTTAGAGCGTATCCGAATCAGTTCTATCGAAGCGAGTCAGATTGATGATGCCATGATTGACGTGCTGAATCGTTCGAGTAAAATGTGCCGTCATCTGCACATTCCGCTGCAAGCTGGGGATAATAACGTTCTAGCGCGCATGCGGCGTAAATACACCGTGGAGCAGTTTGCTGAGAAAATCAAGCTGATCCACCGGGCTATGCCAGGTGTAGCGATTACGACAGATGTTATCGTCGGATTCCCGGGTGAAACGGAAGAGATGTTCGAGAACGGCTACCGGGTAATGGAAGAGCTGGCTTTTGCCGAAATGCATGTATTCCCTTACTCCAAACGGACAGGTACACCAGCAGCCCGTATGGAAGAACAGGTTGATGATGAAATCAAAAATGAACGCGTTCATAAATTGATCGACCTATCCGAACGGATGCAGCTTGAGTATGGCAGGAAGTTTGTCGGTGAAGTAGTGGATGTTATTCCAGAACGGGATTACAAAGGTGCACCGGATACTGGACGCGTCATGGGCTATTCCGATAATTACTTGCAGGTTGTCTTCGAAGGATCCGAGTCTCTGGTTGGACAGCTATGCCGAGTGAAAATTACGGAAGCCGGCGTTAATGAATGCTTTGGACAGCTGGTTCGTGTACTTGATAGAGAAGCAGCTTCAGCTCGCGGCGGAGAGATTAAGATATCGGCAGGGCCGCAAGCACTTCAAGCTTAGGCAAGGTGCCCGCACTAAACCTCGGTGTGAATAGCCTTTAATCTCACTAACGGTTGTGCTAATAACAAAAACAAAGACAAGGATTCTTATCCGACTCATAGGGGTTGCGAAGAGAGTCCTTGCTCTACATAGGCAGAACCTAACATGCGGAACCGCTGCTTGCTGGTTCATGCATGGTTGATGTCAATGGATCGCCGGAGGGGGAATGCAAGATGAAGGAAATTTCAGCAGGGGGCGTCGTGTTCCGTAAAGTGGACGGTGCTATACAAATTCAACTGATTCAGGACCGTTACGGCAAAATCTCGCTGCCAAAGGGGAAGATGGAGCCTGGTGAAACCATTGAGCAAACCGCGTTGCGTGAAATTGTCGAAGAGACCGGAATGGAAGGCCTCATTATTGCGCCTATCGATCAAATTAAATACAAATATAATCACGAAACAAAAGGGATAATCGACAAAGAAGTTCATTATTATTTAGTTGAAGCTATTGGAGGCAAGCTGCAGGCTCAAGTGGAAGAAATTCGCGGAGTGGAGTGGTTTGAACCCGCCGATGCCTGGAGACGTCAACGACAGTCCGGTTACAATAATAATGACCGGATTTTGAGCGGGGCTCTAAAATTACTTGGACTTGACGTTCTAGGCGGTTAATAGCTGTATATATCGGATGTCCAATTCTTCAATCCAGGCGCAAATTTCTCAGTTTCGGATAATAACAAACCGGAAGGGCAATGAGTGAGCTTATGACGTTAAAAAGCGTTTGCGCATGTGCGATTTGCCCGGAGGGAGACGCTGTTATCCATGCGGATACGGTCTGGAGCTCTACAGCAAAGGGAGCGAATAGAATGGCACCGCCAACATTCAATGCCACATGCGACCAGGCGACGTACCGGCCGGATCTCGTGCCTCCGATTGCAGCAAGAACGGTAGTGACACAGGTTCCTACATTAGCTCCGAGGACAACGGCAATGCCAATCTCCACCGGCATCACACCAGCAGCGGCGAGTCCCATAATAATGCTGATTACCGCAGCGCTGCTGTGCATAGCTGCGGACAGCACGATGCCTGCGGCTATTCCCCATAGAACACTATCATCTGCCCGGCTAAGAAATATTTTGAACAATTCACTGTTATGAATAGCTGGAGAAATGGATTGCATGAGCCCGATACCGATAAGCAATAAAGCGAAGCCGCCCATAATAACGGATACCGTTCCTAAGCGGCTGAACCCACAGCTTAGCGATTTTCTCTGAGCTAGTTAGGCGCAGAATTCCCACTTCACCAATGAGTAAGGTTAACAGCCACAGCGCGAGTGAAGCTTGAAGAAGCGGCCAAGCGGCCCGGTTCAGATTTAAACCAATCAGCTCAGTGGTGAGGCAAGTTCCGATATTCGTACCTAATATAATGCCAAGCGTACGTGGAAACGTGAGTAAGCCAGCATTCACAAGGCCAATTGACATGACTGTAACGGCTGTACTGCTCTGCAGTACAGCCGTTGCTGCAGTGCCGACAACCAAGCCATGAACAGGTGTGGACGTCGACTTATGCAAAATCGAATGAAGATGATGCCCTACTGATCGGTGCAGGGCGAGCTCCATTGTCTTCATACCGAGTAGAAAGACGGAGAATCCGATGAGCATAGGAATGACGATTGTATGCATCATATACATTTTTCCTTTCAACAGCAGCCATTTGTAAATCAATATATGTCAGCTGGAGGACATGCATGACAAGCTCGAATAAAGAGGGATTTCAGAAAGGGAGGTAAATCATGATGGAACGCGCAAAAGCGATATTACAACGAGATCGTAAAAAGAGACTGGAGCTTGGGCATCCTTGGGTATTTGCCGGGGAAATTAATCGGATAGACGGAGAGGCAGCGCCAGGCGAGCTGGTGGATGTACATACGTATCAAGGAAAATATTTGGCGACAGGCTATTGGAACCCGAAATCACAAATAACGATTCGTACTGTTTCTTATAAACCGTTAGAAGCGATGGATCAAGCGTTCTTCCGGGAGCGCTTTGAGCAGTGTGCCCAGCACCGGAACCGTTTTGTGAAAGGACATGATTGCCGGCTCGTTTACGGTGAAGCAGATTTTCTGCCAGGTCTAATCGTGGATCGGTTTGGAGAGGTGCTTGTTGTTCAGGTGCTGACGCTTGGAATGGATATCCATCGTGAGGCTATAATAGCCGCGCTTATTGAAGTGTTCTCGCCGCAGGGTATTTATGAGCGAAGTGACGTGTCTGTCAGGCTGCTTGAAGGACTTGAAGAGCGTAAAGGCCTGCTTTATGGTGAATGTCCGCGTATCGTCGATATTGTTGAGAATGGATTACACCTTGAGGTGGATATTGTTGAAGGCCAAAAGACGGGTTATTTCTTCGATCAACGCGAGAATCGGGCTTCCATTGCATCGCTCATGACTGGCTGGGGTATACGCAGCGGCATTAAACTAGAGGAGCGCTCACTAGATGAAATTCCCGGCGGTGAAAGAGTTCCGGTGAATGCCAACGGTAAAGTCGTTACTTTTCCCTATTGGGACGGGGCAACTGTTCTGGAATGCTTCGCGCATACAGGGAGCTTCACGCTGCATGCCTGCCAATACGGGGCAAAAAAAGTGACTTGCCTCGACGTATCCGCTCATGCGATTGAGACTGCGGAGCGTAATGTGGCCCGTAATGGCTTCACGGACCGCGTTGAATTTGTCGTTGCGGATGCGTTTGAATATTTGCGCGGACAAGTGAAAGGCATCGAGGAGCGGATGGAGCGAGGCAAGCTATCCAGCGGCAAAACAGCAGGTAAGGCGAAGCCGGATACATCCAAACCGATGACTAGCGATGCTGGCCGGAAGTGGGATGTCGTTATTCTTGATCCGCCTGCCTTTGCTAAGTCGAAAAGCGCAATCGAAGGCGCGGTTCGCGGTTATAAAGACATTAACCTGCATGGGTTGAAACTGGTCAATGAAGGCGGCTATCTCGTTACGGCGAGCTGCTCGTATCATATGAGTCCCGAATTGTTCATGGAGACGATACAAGCGGCCGCAGTCGATGCGGGCAAGATTCTGCGGCTCATTGAGTGGCGTGCTGCGGGCAAGGATCATCCGCAAATCGTCGGAGTTAACGAGGGTCATTACTTGAAATTCGGCATCTTCGAGGTTCGCAGCCGTTAACTTCCCTGCCTAAGTCAAAACCTATTCCGGCATATATAATGCTTTCCGACTCTTAATCAAAGAGGAGGGAAGCATTTTTCTTTGGAAAGAATCAAGTGAAGGGCTCACCAAAGGCGAATCTGATTCCCAGGGTCCAGCTAATACTTGTTGGCGCTTTCATCAGACTCCTGTAAAATGAGTTCCATATCAGCCGATGAAAGGCAGAGTGAGCGATGAACATACGGGCTTCTCTTCGATCCAAACTCATTATTGGCTTCCTGGCAGTTACCGTTCCTCTGTTTGTCTTACTGATGTACAACAACTTTTATGCCATGGATGTTGTCCGGACTCAGGTTGGGCAGTCGAACAAAAACCTGCTTTCCATGTATATGAATGAAATAGACCGAACTCTAGAGGAAGCAGATAGCTATATCTACAACTTTGTTGTGCAAAATTCGGATTTAACGGTGTATGGAAAGACGCAAGAGGGCAGCGCCGACTATTTTTTCTCCAAAGTGCGTGTTCAGAATAAGATGATGTCCGATATTATTCGTTATCCAAATGTAAATATGTTCTTCGTTTACTCCCGGTCGAATCAAGAAGTGCTAAGCACAACGTTCCGCGGAGGAGACTTCGCTAAGATGGAGTCTGTTTCAAAGGCGCTCGTTAATTTTATAGGGGATCAAAATAACTCCACGTTATCGGAGAAAAGGTGGAAGGTCTTGCAAAGAGGCGGAGAACTGGCCATGGTTCGGCTCGTCAAGACCGATAATGATCAAGTTGCAGGCGTATGGATTGATGTGGATAAGCTTATGGTTCCGCTCAATTATTTGAATTTAGGCGATCAGGGTCAGGCTTTATTCATATCGAATGAAGGCACACCTTTAACGAAGACAACCATCCAGGAACTCAATACGCCAGGCTACAGCATATCACTTCCGGCTGCAGCAGAATTATACAGCGTGTTTCGCACCGAGCAGCAAAAGAAATACCTCATCGTGGCGACGGCTTCCCAAAAAGCCAGCATACATCTTGCGGTGTTAATTCCAGAGAGCGCGCTGCTCCAACAGCTGCCTTACTTTCAACGCCTAATATTTGTTATCCCGCTTATCGGTCTAGTCGTACTCCTCATTTATTTGCTGCTTCTCCAAAGGACGCTGTTAAAACCGATGTATTACTTGATTAAAGGGATGAGGCGAATTAAACGAGGTGAGCTGGAAACACGGCTTGCAGGCGGCAACTCAAAGGAATTTATGATGATTAACGACACCTTTAACAACATGGTATCTCAAATTCATGACTTAAAAATTGATGTCTATGAGGAGCATATCCGGACGCAGAGGGCGGAGCTAAAGCATTTGCAAGCTCAGATTAACCCGCATTTTCTATTGAATGCGATCAATATCATTTATAATCTGGCGGAGCTGAATAAAACGGATCTTATTAAGAAAATGTCGACCCATATTACCAAATACTTTCGTTTCGTCACACGTACCAATTTGAATGTTGTAAGCGTTTCTAAGGAGCTGGAGCATATCGAAAGCTATTTGGAAATTCAGCATCTGCGGTTCCCGAACTATTTGAGATATGAAATTACACTGGATCCAGCGCTTGCGAATGAAGCGATTCCTCCGCTTATTATTCAGCCCTTTGTAGAAAATGCAGTCATCCATGGTATTGAGATGGGGAAGGAGCCCTTCGTCATTCAAGTATCGGTGATGAGGCCGGAGCAGCATGACGCTCCTTACTATGAAGTCCAGATTGCAGATAATGGGATCGGTATTCGGCTTGAGCAGCTAGAGGAGCTGCAAAGGAATGATTTGAACGCCGATTTTGAAGATGGTCATTTAGGAATATGGAATGTCAGGCATCGTTTGAACCTGCAGTACGGCGCTGCATCCGAGCTGTCCTTTGAGCAGCGGGTGCCCAAAGGTACACTAGTGAAATTGCATATTCCTAGAAGCACTATACAGCTAGTTGAAGGAGGCGATGGCAGCCGTGTACAAAATACTGCTCGTGGATGATGAATGGTTCGCTATAGAAGGGTTAAAATCAGCGGTAGACTGGCCTAGATTGCAATTCTCCGAAATTCTCGAAGCTCATAATGCGCAGCAAGCGAAGGATATATTAATGAACACAAAGGTCGATGTGATGGTTTGTGATATCGAGATGCCAGGCAGCAATGGGATCGAGCTGATGGAATGGGTGAAAGAGCAGGACCTAACTGTTGAGACGATATTCCTGACCTGCCATGCCGACTTTAAATATGCGCAGCGAGCGGTCCATCTGGGGAGTTTTGACTATCTGCTGAAGCCCGTCGATTATGCTGAGCTAACGGAAACGGTTCATCATGCGTTAGAGAAGGTCATTAGCGTTCAAGAGGCTAAACATCGTAACGAAGCCTACTTAAAGGTCTACAGCCAATGGGAAACGAAAAAAAATGTACTATATGAGCGCTTCTGGCAGGATTTATTCTGGCAGCGCATCATTCCTACAAAGGATAATATTGAAAGGGCGCTATCCTCAAACCTTATGCCGCTTTCAGCGGATACCCGGGTGCTGCCGATCTTAATTGGCATTGAGCAGTGGGGCAAACCGCTAAGCACAAGGGAAGAAGAGAGAATGGAATTTGCTCTGCGCAACGCTGCAGAAGAAATGCTGCTCGGACAGCTGCCAGGGCAAGTGCTGCAGGACGGGAATGGCGTACACTTTATGCTTTTATTTAACGACCAAACATCGGATCAACGTGCACCGGCTTTCGATCAAATAAAAAAAAGCTGCGCGCAGTATATCGAGGCTTGCTCCAAATATTTATACTGCAGCCTAACCTGTTATATCGGTGAATGGGTAAACCTCAGCGAGCTTTCGCGAATGTATAACGCCCTGCTGCAAATGGAGCATAACAATGTGACTATGTCCCAGGCGGTGCTTTTCTATAAAGAACAGCCCAAAGAATGGCGGGAAACACGGCTTCCTGCACTGTTCGAATGGTCGGAGCTGCTCGAGCAGGCCAAGCGGGAAGAGCTTCTAGAGCTCTCTGGTCAAATGTTTGAGCAGCTGCGCGCGGATGCAGGGGTCACGGGGGAAACCTTGAACACCTTTTACCACGCTCTGCTTCAAACGGTCTATTATGTGCTGCACAAACGAGGGATTTCAGTTCAAACCATCTTCGCAAGCAGAGATGAATTGGATAAACTGTCAGCAACCAAATCGCTGCATCAGCTCCAGCAGTGGACCCAGCAGATCATTCATACCGTAACGGTGCATTTATCGCTGCTCGATACGGAATACAGCATTGTCGACAAGGTGAAACGCTACATCAGTGATCATTTATTTGATGAAGTATCTAGGGAAGATCTAGCAGAGCTCGCACATATCAATTCGGCGTACTTGTCCAGGCTGTTTAAAAAGAAGTCGGATTCAGCATGACCGATTATATGCAGCAAGAGAGAATGAAGAAGGCAAGCGATATGCTTATCCAGTCCGATGAAACGATAAGCAATATCGCCAAAGCCTTTCATTACACCAACTTTTCGCATTTTTCCAAGCTGTTTCGCAAATATTATGGCATGAACCCGCAACAGTTTAGAAGACAGTATCAGCTCACTCGTACCCGGCAGCCTAATCCAGCGGATAACCGCGATTTAAGACCATTTGCAGATTCGTAGAGCACGTCTATAAGAGCACCTCGCCGGATCTCGAGCTCGGCGGGGTGCTTTTTTGTGAAATTAAAATTCGTTATTCTTTGCTGATATTTCTCCGGGAATGAAACGCACAGCTTTCCGCCAAAGTACGGCGCCAGCCGTTTCTTCTTAATGAATGTCATAATCCGAATAGACAATGTCATTTAACAGGTAGGCCATACCTTTAGTTCGATCTATGATGATAGTACAGTAAACAACCGATTTGGAGAGATGCATAATGCAGACTGTGCGTGTCACAGGTGTACGCAAGAAGGACTCCCTATGGAAGCAGATAAAGAAGTATAAAGTGTTAATCGTGATGACCATTCCCGGGGTCTTGTATTTCTTCATCAACAATTATTTGCCTATGTTCGGGGTTATCATCGCATTTAAGGATTTGGATTATACGAAAGGGATTCTCGGCAGTGATTGGATCGGGTTCAAAAACTTTGAATTTCTGTTTCGTACCGAAGAAGCTTTCGTCATCACCCGCAATACGGTGCTGTACAATATGGTTTTTATTGGGCTGAATCTTGTTCTGGCGGTAACGGCTGCTATTCTGCTAAATGCTATTCGAAGGAAGCTGGTTTCCCGCTTTTATCAAAGCATCATCTTGCTGCCCTATCTCCTATCTGCCGTTATTATTGGTTATCTTGTATTTAGCTTTCTTAGTGTGGAGTTTGGATTTGTGAATAAATTAATTCTTGAGCCGCTCGGGCTGGATGGGATAGCTTGGTATAGTGAACCGAAGTATTGGCCCTATATTCTAGTCATCGTAAATGCTTGGAAAAGTATCGGATATTTCAGTATTGTCTATCTGGCGGCTATTGTCGGGATTGATTCCGAATACTATGAGGCAGCTGTTCTGGATGGTGCGAACAAGTGGCAGCAGGTCCGTTCCATTACGCTCCCTTTAATTATGCCTATCATCATGGTTCTGGTGCTGCTGCAGATCGGTAAAATTTTTAATGCGGATTTCGGGCTGTTCTTTCAAGTGCCAATGAACACAGGCGCACTCATGTCAACCACTGACGTTATCGATACTTATGTATACCGCGCGCTGCTGCAAATGGGGGATATCGGTATGGCATCGGCAGCAGGATTATATCAGTCTGTGCTCGGATTCCTTCTCGTATTTGGTGTTAATTACATTGTCAAAAAAGTGAACAGCGATCATGCTTTATTCTAAAGCCGGTTCATCTGGAGCAAAGGGGAACATGAATATGATAACAGCCAGATCTAGTAAACAGTGGATCATACACCTTCTGTTTATTCTGTACATGATAGCAACACTATTCCCGCTGCTGCTCGTATTTATGGTTTCGATTACCGAATGAGAAATCACTGCTTATTCATGGCTATTCGATATGGCCTCATCAAATTGATTTTAGCGCGTACACGTATTTGTTTCATGACTCTCACACCATCGTCCGGGCATATGGGGTAACGATATCGGTCACGATCATCGGGACGATTATAGGTCTGCTGCTGACCGCTTTGTTTGCTTACCCGATCTCAAGGAGGGATTTTCCATTTCGGAAAGGATTAACCTTCTATGTTTTCTTAACGCTGCTCTTTAACGGCGGACTTGTTCCTTGGTATCTGGTTTACACAAAATATTTGCATATCGATGACTCGCTGCTCGCTTTAATCATCCCTAATTTACTTATCGGCGGATTCAATATCTTGATTATGCGCACCTTCTTTATGAATACGATCCCACCTTCCATTATTGAATCCGCTGCCATTGACGGTGCGGGAGAGATCCGCATTTTCTCGCAAATTATACTGCGGCTATCGCTGCCGGTCATGTCCACGATTGGTCTGTTTAACACGTTAGCCTACTGGAATGACTGGTATAACAGCTTGATCTTCATCAATAACTCCAAAAATTTCAGCCTCCAGTATCTGCTTAACAAGACGCTGCTTGACATCCAAGTGCTGCTCAATCAGACGGGAAATTCAGGGCAGTCTCAGCTGCTTGCGCATGCTCCGACAGAGACGATACGGATGGCCATGGCCATTATCGGAATTGGTCCCATTATTCTCGCTTATCCCTTCTTCCAAAAATATATTGTCCAAGGCTTAACGGTAGGCGCGGTGAAAGGCTGAACCTGGAATGAAAATGTCCAGTTTAGTATAGATAACATAACAAGATACAACCCGGGAGGTTATTTCAAATGGGAAAAGGTATTCATCGCATTCATTATTTTCTTCTCATGCTGCTGGTCATCTCTTTAGTCGCGGCAGGCTGCGGTACCGCCAATAATAATACGGAGAAGGGTCAAACAAGCCAGGCGGACGAAAACAAAAATAACAGCACCGCTGCAGGAGCAGCAGACGAGTCAACGAAACTGGATCCTTACAACATCGTGATGGTGTTTCCTGGACCGGAACCAAAGGATCAGAAGCTGGTGCTGGACGAGGTCAACAAAATATTGAAGCAGAAAATAAACGCCACACTCGAAATCCGCTCCGTCGACTGGAGTGCTTGGGGAGATAAAACGAACCTTATGTTTGCTTCCGATGAACAATTCGATCTCATGTTCTCAGCAGGCTGGTTCGGATTTACACAGCAGGTTGCCAAAGGACAGTTTTTGCCGCTTGATGATCTGGTCGCCAAGCTCGGCCAGGATTTCACCAAAACCATTGACCCTGAAATCGTAAATGCAGCGAAGGTAAACGGTAAATTGTACGGTATGGTCGCTAATAAAGAGTTTGCAGCCGATAAAGGGCTGATTCTGCGTAAGGACTTGGTAGACAAATATAAATTCGACTTATCTAAAGTGAAAGAGCTTGCGGATATGGAGCCGCTGTTCAAAACAATTAAAGAAAATGAGCCTGGAGTTACGCCATTTATAACGACGGGCGGCGCATCGCCATCGGCGATGATTCTCGATTACGGATATTACGATATGTTGGGCGAAGGACCTGGTGAGCTGACTCGTTCCGGAACTGGGCTTAAAGTGATTAATAAAATCGAAGATCCTAAATATATGGAATATGCAGCTTTAATGCGCAAATGGTATCTGGCTGGTTATATCAATAAAGATGCTGCAACGCTGCAGGATATTGGCAAATCTCTTGGAGCAGGCAAAGCGTTCGCGCAGACCGGTTCGTTCAAGCCAGGCTCGAATCTGGATAATTCCCGTACTCAAGGAACAGAGCTGGTCGAGATTCAGCTTGCAGCACCATTCACCAGCACAACGGATGCAACCAGCGCTGTTCTTGCGATCTCCAGAACATCAAAGGATCCGGAACGCGCAATGATGTTCGTCAATCTTCTCTATACCGACAAAGAAATTATGAATTTGCTGATCAATGGTATCGAAGGGAAGCATTACGTAGTGAAATCCGATAATGTCATTGATTTTCCTCCTGGCATTGACGGCAACAGCTCCGGCTATCCGCCGACTAGAAACTGGATGCTCGGCAACCTGCCGCTCGTGCACCTATGGGCCAGTGAAGATCCGAACAAGTGGGAAGCTTACGCGAACTACAATAAGAGTGCGGAGAAATCCCGTGCCCTAGGGTTTGCCTTTAACGCAGAACCGGTAAAAACGGAAATTGCCGCAACGAGCAACGTCGAGAAGGAATTCAAAAATGTCATCGTAACGGGATCGGTTGATCCAGTGAAATATATCCCGGATTATATCTCGAAGCTTAAGGCAGCTGGCATGGATAAGATCATTGCCGAGAAACAAAAACAGCTGGATGCATGGGCGCAGTCGCATGAATAACAAGTTCATAGGGAGCGGGCAGCATGATTGAGATTAAAATAGGCATTATCGGATTGGGCGGCATGGCTAACGTGCATATGGAACAGATGGCAAAGCTTGAGGGCGTGCGTGTTACTGCGCTTTGCGATTCTAATCCCCAAGCGGCCCAGCAGGCTGGCATCAAATTGAACATTGCTGAGGAACACCGGTATGTCCACTATTCGGATCTTATCGCAGACGATCAGGTAGACGCCGTATTATCGATTACACCCAATAATGTGCATTATGAAATTGTGAAATGCTGTTTACTTCATAAGAAGCCGTTTATGACGGAGAAACCGTTTACCCGCACTTATGAAGAGGCGTTGGAGCTATTCAACATTTATGAAGCGGATCCGATTCCTTCGATGGTTGGATTCTCCTACCGCTATGTCCCGTCCTTCCGCTACGCTCGGGATTTGATCCGGCAAGGAAAACTAGGCGCCATTCGAAGTGTGTTTATCCAGTATCTGCAATCGTGGGGAGTGTCGATGGTTAATACGCCAATGAACTGGCGCTACCAAAGCAGCATTACCGGTACCGGGGCATTAGCAGATTTGGGCTCCCATATGGTGGATGCCGCACGGTTTATGATTGGTGAATTTGTGGAAGTCACAGCCCAAATGAAGACGTTTATCTCTAAGAGACCAGATCCGGCGACGGGCTCGGAGGGCATCAGTGGATGTGGATGATTTTACAGGGTTTCTAGCTTCACTCTCTGGAGATGTTGCAGGCGTGTTTCAAACATCCCGCAACGCGTACGGGTCAGGGAATCAATTGGAGGTTACCATCTACGGCGACCTTGGAACGATATCGGTAGGCTGTGAGCGCGGAAATGAGCTGACCTGGATACGTCCCCAAGCAGACTCGGAGGATCCAACGCTCAGCGTGACCGAGCTGCATAAAGTACCGGCTCCGTATGTGATCACTCAAATGCAGGATTTCGTCGATATGCTTCGCGGCAATGTTCGGGATGAGCTGCCGGGATTACCGGATGGATACGCAAACCAAGAAGTGCTGGAGGCGATCGCTCAAGCAGCCAACCAGAAAAGAACGCTTGCCCCCGCTGATATTCGGGCACAATCATGCACAGCAGAAGGAGTCAGTTAGCATGATTCAGGTTACCGTGTGGAATGAGTATCGGCATGAACGAACAAATCCAGCAGCCAGTGAGATTTACCCAAATGGCATTCATACCGCACTTGCAAGCAAGCTGCAGGATGAATATGGGCTCGCTGTCCAGACAGCAACATTAGATGAACCTGAACATGGACTTACGGTTGATGTGCTGAACCATACAGATGTCCTTATTTGGTGGGGACATATAGCTCATGACGAGGTTGACGACGCAATCGTTAACCGTGTTCATACAAGAGTTCTCGAATGGAATGGGATTGATCGTCCTTCATTCCGGTCATTATTCGAAAATATTCAAAAAACTGATGGGAACCTCTTGTGCGTTGAAATGGAGAGAGGCAGATGAGAAGGAACGGCTCTGGGCAGTGAATCCTTCGCATCCGATCACAGCGGGAATTGGTGAATATATCGAATTGAAGCAGGAAGAAATGTACGGGGAGCATTTCGATATTCCAACACCGGATGAGCTCGTATTCGTCAGCTGGTTTGAAGGCGGTGAAGTATTCCGCAGCGGCTGTACCTATAACCGGGGACAGGGCAAAGTGTTTTATTTCCGCCCTGGGCATGAGACCTATCCAACCTATCATAATGCTGAAATCATTCGTGTTATCGCCAATGCGGTCAATTGGGCAGGATCTGGGCGGGGAGCCCAGCCCAAATACGGTCATGTTCCCGTTCCTTTGGAACCTATACAGAAAGACGCATAATCAAACCGCAGCATAGTTATATGCAGCACATCGTTATTGAAGGCAGGTGAGCCCCAGGCTCACCTGCTTTTTTGCGGCTGCGCCCGCATCTCTTAGGCGCAGCCCAGAATCTCTCTAATTTTAAAGCACTATTTACCTTTATAAGAATCGAACAAATGTTTGCGTTTATGGGTGAAAAGTACCGGCCCGGTATGATAGAATAGTAGAATCGAAAGAAGAAGGGGTGGACGCATGGCGCTTCGTTTTGTCATTGGCCGCTCAGGCGCGGGAAAAACACACTATTGTCTGGATAGGATTCGTCAGAAGGTTCTCGAGCAGCCGGATGGCGCTCCGATTGTTATGCTCGTTCCGGAGCAGGCAACCTTCCAAACGGAGTATGCATTACTGGGAACTGCATCTTTGAGCGGGACTATTCGTGCACAGGCGCTTAGCTTCAGACGGCTCTCCTTCCGTGTGATGCAGGAAACCGGCGGGACAGCGCTCATTCCGATAAGCGAGAACGGCAAAAATATGCTGCTTTACAAAATCGTACATAGGCTCGAGAATCAGCTTCAGCTGTTCCAAGGCAGTGAATCTCAGCATGGTTTCATTGAACGGCTCGGAGAATTGATGACGGAATGGAAGCGGTACGGCATTGATTCGGCTATGCTGCAGCAGTTTGCGGAAAGCAGTCTTCCCGGTTCGAGAAATCCTCTTTTAGGCCGCAAACTGAATGATTTGCAGCAGATTTCCTCCGAGCTTGAGAAGGAGCTCGCCGGTCTTTATGTGGACGCAGAGGATTATTTGAGCTGGCTTGTTAAAGGGTTCGGACAAGCGCCGTCTATGCGGGAAACCCAGCTATGGGTAGATGGCTTTAACGGCTTTACGCCAAAAGAATTTGAGGCGCTGGAAGTGTTAATAAGAGGTGCAGCGGACGTTACGATAACGCTCAGCCTTGACCGGTTATACGGTCTCGATGAGCAGCCGCATGAGCTGGATCTGTTCCGGCCTACTGCGGAGACATTCATTAAGCTCCGAGAACTGGCGCTTAACAATGGCGTTACGATTCTGGAGCCGGTTATGCTTGAAGGAAATGCCAACAATCGTTTTCAAAATAGCAGGATGCTGGCCCATGTCGAGCGGCATTACGGGAATCGCAAGCCGATGCGGCTGTCAGGCGAGGAGCTGAAGGACGGCGATGTTTCCCTTCATGCGGCTTCTAATCGCCGTGCCGAGGTCGAAGCGGTTGCGCGTGATATTGTGCGCAGAGTACGGGATGAAGGGCTGCGGTATCGCGATCTTTCGGTGATGGTGCGTAATGCTCCTGATTACAACGACTATATAACAGCAGTCTTTTCGGATTACAATTTACCATTCTTTCTCGATCAGAAAAAAGCGGCGCTGCATCATCCTTTTGTGGAGTTCATCCGTTCAGCGCTTGAAATTGCAGCGCATGGGTGGCGGTTTGAAGCTGTATTTCGCTGCATTAAAACCGAGTTGTTAATTCCGGAGGACGGCAGCTTAACGAGAGAAACCTTCGATTTGCTTGAGAACTATGCGCTAGCGGCTGGAATTAACGGAAACCGCTGGATTACCCGCAGCCAGTGGAAGCCTATTACGCGTGATACGCTGGAAGGTGATCCGGCTCAGGCAGGGGAGCGGGAGCTGCGGCATTTTGATGCTGTAATGGCAGCTCGCGAGGCAGTTGTTCCGATCCTACATAAATTCTCACGTGAGCTAAAGAAAGCTTCTACTGTGCGGCAAATGTGCGAGGCGGTGTATAGGCTGCTTATGACGATCGATGCCCCAGACCGATTGGAAAGATGGAGCAGGAGGGCGATTGCGGCAGGCAATCCGCTTCGCGCCCGCGAGCATAAGCAGCTGTGGGACGGCGTTATGGACTTGCTGGACCAGCTGACAGAAATGACTGGCGAAGAACCAATGACACTGGAGCTGTTCGCCGGAATGGCAGAGACCGGACTTGAGAGCTTGAAGCTGGCATCTGTACCGCCATCATTAGATCAAGTGTTAATTGGAAGCATGGATAGAACCCGTTCAGGTCATATCCGGGTTTGTTATGTGCTGGGGGCCAATGACGGGGTAATGCCGCAGCGGATGCAAGAGGACGGCGTGCTGACAGAGCAGGAACGGGAGACGCTGGAGAATGGCGGGATAACGATGGCCCCAGGCGTTCGCAGAAGACTTCTTGATGAGCGGTTCCTCATTTATAATGCACTATCCACTCCCAGCGAGCATCTATGGATTAGTTGGCCGATGGCGGATGAGGAAGGGAAGAGCCTTCATCCTTCGGAAGTTATTCGGCATATGAAACAGCTGTTTCCAGACATCCCTGAGCATACGATTGCAATCGAACCGCTTCCGAGTATGAGTGAAGATGATCAGCAATCGTTCATGGCGCATCCGGATCGGACGTTATCCTATTTAATTACACAGCTTCGCGGGTGGCGGCAAGGCGCGGTGCTTGCTCCGATATGGTGGGAAGCATTCAACTGGTACGCGGTTCGTCCGCAGTGGCAGAACAAACTGCAAAGGCTTATCGCTTCACTGGATTATTCAAATCAAGAGCCTTCATTGTCTGAAGATGTGGCTGATCTGCTCTATGGTAAGCTTCTGCGCGGAAGCGTATCACGGATGGAGAGGTTCGTGTCTTGTCCGTTCCAGCATTTTGCTATACATGGCTTGCGCCTTCGTGAGCGTGAGCTGTTTAAGCTGGCTGCGCCTGATATCGGTCAGTTATTTCATGCGGCGCTCAGCAGACTTACGGAAACGCTTGGGGAACGCTGGGGGACGCTTTCGGTAGAGGAAATAAAGGCGGAGTCTACTGAAATCGTAAATGAGCTGGCACTTCGCCTCCAATCGCAAATTTTATTCAGCAGCAGCCGTCATCAATATGTAGCCCGTAAATTAAAGGATATCGTCGGGCAGGCAGCTGCGATTCTTGGGGAACATGCAAGACGAGCACAGTTCCGGCCTGTGGGCCTTGAAATTGGCTTCGGTCCGGACGGACCATTGCCCGCCGTTCAAATTCCGCTGGAGGGCGGAAGAATGCTTGAGATGGCTGGGAGAATTGATCGCGTGGATGCTGCGCAAACCGATGACGGCCTGCTGCTTCGGGTTATTGACTATAAATCCAGTGCCAAACAGCTGCGGCTTGAAGAGGTAGCCTATGGAATGGCGCTGCAAATGCTGACCTATATGGATGTACTGCTCACGCATGCGAATGAATGGCTTGGACAGCCTGCCAAAGCGGGCGGAGCGCTGTATTTTCACGTTCATAATCCGATGCTGTCTTCATCAAATAGTCTATCAGCAGACAAAGCGAAGATGGAAATGCTCAAACGGTTTAAGCTGAAGGGCCTCGTGCTTGCAGATGAGGAAACCGTCAAATTGATGGATGATTCACTGACGACCGGCTATTCGGAGCTGCTGCCAGTTGGATTGAAGCGAGACGGCGGATTTTACAGCACCTCGTCGGTCGTATCCGAGGAGCAGTGGGGGACGCTTCGCAAATCGGTCCGGGCAACGCTGCGCCGAATCGGAGATCGGATCGCCGGCGGTGAGGTTTCGATAGCCCCTTATCGTCTAGGCGGGAAAACACCATGTCAGTTCTGTGCGTATAAGCCGGTATGCCAGTTTGACCCGTTAATTGAGGATAATTGCTATACGAAGCTGTACAAACCGGGTAAGGATGAGGTTTGGGAGCTGTTGGCTGCAGGCGATGCTTCGAATGATTCAGATCATAAGGATAGGCAGATCGAGATGGCGAATAAGGAAGAGAAGGAGGGACATCAATGACCATAACGGAAGCAGCACTTCCAAGCAAGCCGCAAGGAAGCAATTGGACAGATGATCAATGGCGGGCCATTGTAACGAGCGGCCAGAACATACTTGTCGCCGCAGCGGCAGGATCGGGTAAGACCGCTGTGCTCGTAGAGCGGATCATTCGTAAAATATCGGCGGATACCGACGTCGACCGGCTGCTGGTGGCGACCTTTACGAAGGCGGCGGCAGCCGAGATGAAGGAACGTATTCGGATCGCGCTGGAGAAGGAGCTGGACAATAATCCCGGCTCGGACCACCTGCGACGTCAGCTTGCGCTTATGGGACGTGCCTCAATTACGACGCTTCATTCCTTCTGTCTTGATGTCATCCGCCGCTATTATTCGCTTATTGGTCTTGATCCAGGCTTTCGCATCGCCAATGAGACGGAAGCGGAGCTTCTTCGAATGGACGTGCTGGACGCTTTGTTTGAAGAGCGTTATGCCGATGAGGCGGGCTCGAACGGTTTCTATGAACTAGTGGATCGTTTCGGCGGAGAGCGTGGAGACGAGCCGCTGTATGCGCTTGTAATGAAGCTGTACAACTTTGCTCAAAGTCATTCTTGGCCCAGTGTATGGCTTGATGAAACAGCTGCAGCATTCGATGTGGCGGATGCGGCTGAACTTGGCCGAACGGACTGGGTCAAGAGCTTAACGGATGTCGTGGCACTTGGGCTGGAGGGCGCGCAGGCGCTTCTTGAACAGGCGATGGATATTACAAGGCAACCGGCAGGGCCGGATGCTTACGCGGTTACATTTGAAGAAGATCTGGCTGTCATAAGGACATTGTCTCACCGAATAGACAACGAATCTTGGAATGCTTGGTATGAGGCTTTCTCCACGGCCAGCTTCGGGAAGCTGAAGAGTCAGCGGGGAGATTCGGTTGATAAAGGGCTTCAAGAGCAGGCCAAAGAGCTGCGGGATATGGCGAAGACGATCATCTCTGATATGACGGATGAGCTTTTTGTCCGTTCGCCGGAAGAGTTTGCTGCGGAGCTGAAGGAGCTTGCACCGCTCATGACGGCGCTCGCGGAGCTGGTTAAGGAATTCGGCCGGCGGTTTGAAGCGGCGAAGCAGGAGAAAGGATTAATCGATTTTGGCGACATGGAGCATTACTGCTTGCGCATTCTGCGAGATGAACGCTTCAACGCCGGAGGTATCTGTTCCTTCTGCGGCTGCGCTGGAGTACCAGCGCCAATTCGACGAGATTCTGCTGGATGAATATCAGGATACGAATATGGTGCAGGAGGCTATCGTATCGCTTATTGCCCGTCCCGGCAAAGGCAATCGGTTCATGGTTGGCGATGTGAAGCAGAGTATTTACCGGTTCCGTTTGGCAGAGCCGAATTTATTTCTGCGCAAATATAAAGCCTATCAATCTGCTGCAGATGATGATTCAACTATCGATTTAAATAGAGGGCAAGCGGATGAAACAGAAATTCCACAGCTTGAGTTAGATTCAGATGAAAGGCTTCCCGCAGTTGTGGGAGCAGAACCGGTTACAACTAAGGATCGCGGCATTCGCATCGATCTTGCGCGAAACTTCCGCAGCCGATCCGAAGTAGTCGACGGCGTTAACAACGTATTCCGGGCGATTATGCGTGAGAAGGCAGCGGAGATGGATTACGATGAGCGCGCTGAGCTCGTATGCGGTGCTTCCTACCCGCCTTCTAGTGAGGGAGGTTCGCCTCAGCGATATGCGGTTGAATTCGCTTTGCTCGATCGCGGATCGGCAGAAATAGATTCGGAGTCGGATTCGGACTCTGGCCCGCAGCAGACAGGTGACACAGCGGTTGAAGGAGAAAATGGCGAGTCCGCGGCAGAAGGAGCGGAGGATCTCCAGGTCGTTCAGCTGGAGGCGCGCTGGATCGCCAGTCAAATCATTCGTCTCAAAGGATTTCAATCGGCCGAGGAAGTCGGCCAAGCAGAGCCCTTCGAGGTTTATGACGGGAAGCGGGGCCGCAAACGTCCGCTTGCTTGGCGGGATATCGTTATTTTGCTCCGGGCGGACAAGCAGTGGGCGCCGATTATCATTGAGGAGCTGCAGGCACAAGGAATACCGGCCTACGCGGAACTGAGCAGCGGGTATTTTGAAGCGACAGAAGTAGAAACGATGCTCTCCTTGCTGCGCGTCATCGATAATCCCTACCAGGATATCCCGCTTGCGGGAGCGCTCCGCTCACCAATAGTCGGATTATCAGGCGAAGAGCTGGCTATGATTCGAATCGCAGCCGGCAAGGGTGCTTATTACGATGCGGTACTGCTGGCAGCGAATCATCCCACTATGGCTGAGGAAACAAGAAATAAGCTAAATGGATTTCTTGCTTTGCTGGAGATATGGCGCGAAGAAGCTAGAAGGGGAGCGCTTGCTGAGCTGTTGTGGCGCATCTACAGGGAGACTGGCTATTACGATTTAGTCGGCGGAATGCCTGGCGGTCTGCAGCGGCAGGCCAACCTGCGGGCTCTGCATGACCGCGCCCGCCAATATGAAGCAACGACATTGCGCGGATTGTTCCGGTTTCTTCGTTTTATTGACCGGATGCGCGAGGGCGGCGGCGATTTGGGTACGGCGCGCGCGCTTGGCGAACAGGAAGATGTTGTTCGTATTATGTCTATTCACAAAAGCAAAGGGCTGGAGTTTCCAGTCGTTTTCATAGCAGGGCTTGGAAAAGCATTTAATAGACGTGACCTCAATAGTCCGTTTCTCATGCATAAGCAGCTGGGATTTGGTCCGAAATTCGTGGACACACAGCTCAGAGTCAGTTATCCGACGCTTCCTTATTTGGCTATTCGTCAAAGGCTGCGGATGGAGACGCTCGCCGAAGAAATGCGGATCCTGTATGTGGCGTTAACGAGACCGAAGGAAAAAATGTTCCTAGTCGGTACGGTAGCCGATGCTGCGAAGCAGCTGCAGCGCTGGCAGACGGCTCTTGATCCAGGAGGGAATCTGCCGGATTTTCGCCTTGCACAAGCGAAACGGTTCATTGATTGGGTGGGACCGCTAGCGATGAATGCCGGTATTCCGATTACAATCGAGAGTGATACAGCGAGCGGGCTGGCGGGAATTGATAGACGAGATTAGGGGAGCAGAAGCCGTTTCTGGCAATGAACGAGGAGAACAACAGGCCGTTCATCCTCCTATTGATTTTAAGAGAGCGGCGAAGGAAAAGCCGGAAGGCTCCTTCAGAGACTGGAGAACTGCGGTTGTACCTTCTTCGGCGCTGGGGATGGAAGCGGCAGCTGCGGTAGAAGTTGATGAAGCGGCAGCTGCCGCTTTCGAAGAACGGCTGCAGGCAGTACAAGCTCTCGTTCCGATTCCGATGTCATCCTGATGCAGCTGACGAGATCGAACGCCGTCTGACCTGGCAATATCCGTACATGGCGGCAACAACGATTGCTGCGAAGACTTCAGTTACGGAGATGAAGCGGCTGCATGCGGAGACGACAATTGATGAGGATGCAGCAGTCCTGCTGCTCAGTGAGTCGGTTTCAGGAGTGACGGAGTCGCAGCAGGAGCAGCAGGAGCAGCAGGAGCAGCAGGAGCAGCGGGGACAGCAGGAGCAGCAGGAGCAACTGGAGCAGCGGGGACAGCGGGGACAGCAGGAACAGGAGCAGCAGGGGCAACAGGAGCAACAGGAGCAGCGGGACAGCAGGGACAGCAGGACCAGGGACAACAGGAGCAGCAGGATCAGCAGGATCAGCAGGAGCAGCAGGATCAACAGGAGCAACAGGAGCAGCAGGAGCAACAGGACCAACAGGACCAATATAACCAGCAGGTTCCTATTGGTGGATATGTAATTCCCGATAAGGACGATGATTATCAATTGGAGCTGTTGTTTGACGAGGGTAATTCCAGTTTTGCAAGCCAGGGCGCCGGTGCTGAGCGAACAGATTCATTGTCCGCATCTGCAGGGATAGGCAGCAGTGAATATACGTTCCGACTGCGTCGTCCCAAATTTATGGAGGAAGCCTCGTTAACGGCGGCCGAACGAGGAACGGTTGGCCATTTAGTCATGCAGCATATGCCGCTGACCGCGTTGGTGGATGAGCAGCTTGTAAGGGATACGGTTGCTCAACTTCAGGAACGCAGCATGCTGTCGAAGATGCAGGCACAAGCGGTCGATATCACGGGCGTAGCTGCATTTTTCCAAGAAGAAGTAGGGAAGCGGCTTGTAGCGGCGAGTTGGGTAAGGCGGGAAACACCGTTCAGCTGTACGCTGCCGGCGTCCCGTGTATATCCTCAAGGGGAAGGTTCACTCGCTGAAGAGCCGATTCTTATACAAGGTGTCATTGACTGTTTATTTGAAGACGAGGGCGGTTTAGTGCTGCTTGATTATAAAACAGACAACATTTCTAAGAAGAATCCGGATGAAGCGGCAGAGCGGCATCGTTTCCAGCTTGAGCTGTATGCGGAGGCGATTGAGCGCATTATGGGCCGCAAGGTTAATGAATGCTACGTGTTCTTTTTTGATGGGGCGAAGTCGGTCAAGTTATTTTAGCTGTACAAGAGACGGGGGAATAAGCGATGCGCATTTTGCATACGGCGGACTGGCATTTCGGACGGTCGCTGGAGGGACGCAGCAGGCTGCAGGAGCAGGAGGCTTTCGTTGATGAGCTGGTAGCGATTGTAAAGGATGAAGCGATCGACTTGGTGATGCTCGCTGGTGATGTCTACGATTCCGTTAATCCGCCGGCAGCCGCAGAGCAGCTGTTCTATGAAGCTTTGTCGCGGCTATCGGACGGAGGCAAGCGGTCAGTAGCGGTAATCGCAGGCAATCATGATCATCCTGAACGGGTTTCCGCATCAGCTCCTCTTGCATCGCGAAGCCGTATTCATCTGCTCGGGATGCCGACGGATGAGCCGATTATGGTGGATGTCGAGCGTACCGGAGAAAGGGCGATAATCGCCGGGTTACCGTATCCTTCAGAATCCCGCTTGCGGGAGCTGCTGAGCGAGGCAACAGACGAAACGCTGCTTCGAAGCGCTTATTCCGAGCGCGTCGGCGCTTTAATGAGTCGGCTTGGTGAATTCTTCCGTGAAGACACGGTTAATCTCGCAATGAGTCATATTTATGTATTAGGCGGGCTGGAGACGGATTCTGAACGGCCCATTCAGATCGGAGGTGCGTATACGGTCGATCCTTCCGCGCTGCGCGCTGGCGCTCAGTATGTAGCGCTCGGCCATCTGCACCGGCCGCAGCGTGTGGACGGCGATGAACGTATGCGCTATAGCGGTTCCCCGCTGGCTTACAGCTTCTCAGAGGCTGGACAAGCGAAGTCTGTTATCGTCTTCGACGCTGAGCCTGGCAAGGTTATAGAGCCGCGCGAGGTGCTGCTGAGCAGCGGGAAGCCTCTCGTTCGCTGGGTGGCAAAAGGCGGCTTGACCGAGGTATACAGCTGGCTGGAGGAAGGGCGCGACCCGCGGGCATGGATTGATCTGGATGTTTGGATGACCGAGTCTATGACTCTTCAGCATATTCAGCAGCTTCGCCGCCAGCATGAGGGTCTTGTACATATACGTCCGGTTTACCCGGAAACCGCCGAGTCGGCAGAGATTGATAGCCGCTCACGTGAACAGCTGCCTGCAGAAGAGCTGTTCCGCAGGTTCTTCTCCCGTCAAACGGGCGGGGCAGAGCCGGATGCGGATACGGTACAGTTATTTTTAGAGCTTATTGCCGAGGATGACGAAAGTGCTGCGGCGCATGAAACGGACGCGGCTGTCGAGCAGCTGGAAGGAGGGGAAGGCGCATGAAACCGATATGGCTGCGGTTAAGCGGGCTGCAAAGCTATCGTGAAGCACAGGAGGTCGATTTTGAACGGCTGTGCGAAGCGGGTGTTTTTGGTATTTTTGGCTCTACCGGCAGCGGCAAATCAAGTATTCTGGATGCGCTGACGCTGGCACTCTATGGTAAAGTGGAGCGCGCTGCTAATGGGACACAAGGAATTATGAATCAAGCGGAGAAGCAGCTGGCTGTTGCCTTCACCTTCGAGCTCGCCGGCGCAGGGGAGAAACGCCGCTACCGTGTGGAACGGCAGTTCAAGCGCAGCGGTGACGTTACCGTTAATAATACGCTCAGCCGATTTGTCGAGATTACCGAGGCTGGCGATATTGTCTTGGCCGACAAGCTGGCGGAAGTCACACGCTTTGTGGAGGAACGGATCGGTCTTAATATGCAGGATTTTACTCGTGCTGTCGTCCTTCCGCAGGGAAAATTCGCGGAATTTCTATCGCTCACGGGTAAAGAACGCCGCTCGATGCTCCAGCGGTTATTCCGCTTGGAGCGCTTCGGCGATGGGCTGGCGCTGAAGCTTAGCCAGCGCATGAAAGCGGCGGAAGCCGCTTTGAATGAGGCGGCAGCCGAGCAGCATGGGCTAGGCGACGCATCCGCAGGCGCCGTCGATGCCGCGGCAGAGCGGTACCGCGAAGCGGCATCTGCGGCAGCGGCAGCGCGGACAGCGCTTGCCGTAGCGGAGCAGCAGCACGCGGAGCGGCTGCATGTGCGCGAGCGGCTGGAGGCGCTGCGCGCGAAAGAGGCGATGCAGGCGAAGCTGCAAGCCGATGAGCCGCGCATTGCGGCGCTGGCGCGCGAGCTGCAGCGCCTTGCTGCGGCGGAGCGGCTCATGCCCGCGCTCGCCGCAGCCGGCGCGGCCGAAGCGGCGCTTCGCGCAGCCGCTTCGCGCCGCGAGGCCGCCGGGCTGGCGCATGCCGCCCGGCTGGAGGCGGCCACGGCCGCAGCCGCCGCATGGACGGCGGCCGCCGCCGAAGCCGCGGCTTCCGAGCCGCGCCTAGCGCTGCGGCTCGACCAGCTCGCTGGCGCGCAGCGGCTTGAAGGCGAAGCCGCCGCGCTTGCCGCGAGCATCGCCGACGGCGAGCATCGCTATGCGGATGCTTCCGCCAGGCAGCGCAGCTATGGCGAGCTAGCCGCCGCCGCGCAGGAGAAGCTCGGCCGAGCCGCTGCCAAGCAAAGCGAGCTCAAAGCCGAGCTCAAGGCGATCGAGCTGACCGCCGCAGATAGAGATCGGCGCAATACTCTCTCGAAGCGTCTGCAGCTTCATGACGGACTCAAGCTGCAGCTGGAGAATACGCAGCGTGAAGCTGCCCTGCTTGCTGAGCAGCACAAGCAGGTCAAGCTTAAGCTTGAAGCGGCAGCCGCCAAGCGTAATGAAGCTTGGCAGGAGCTTGCCCGGCATGCTGCTGCCTTACTGCCTTCCTTAACCCGGCTTCGTCAGCTGGAGCAGGAGCTTCAGCAGATGAATGAATACCTTCCAGCATGGCTGGCAGGCATCCGAAACGGACAGCGGGAGCAGCAGCGTCAGCAATTAGCGGCACAGCTTGCAGAAGAGCTGAAGGAAGGCGATGCCTGTCCCGTATGCGGGTCCTGCTCGCATCCGCTGCTGCACGGAAACTCCGCTGTGTCTGCTCGTACCCATGAAGATGATGAGGCTGTTGCTTCCTGGGAGAATGCTTTACAGCGGACGCAGAAGCTTCTGCTTCGGGTCGCTCCGCTGCGATCCAAGGCAGATTCTGCATATGAACGATTTCAAGAGGTTATTCTATCCGCCTCTACCATAGAAGATCAACCGGATCATCAGCAGGAGCTCGCTGTATTGATGCCTTCACCAGCTGCTATGCAATCTGCTCTTGCGGCTTCAATAAGCGGACAACGTGAAGCAGCCGCAGCCTCTGAGACGATCAATGAAACCTTTGACGCCTCGGGAATCACGTCAACACTGCATGTCATCGTCTCGGCCCTTGCTCAAGCGGATGAAATCTGCTCGGTCCAGGATCGTCTTTTTGCTGCGAAGGAAGCGGAATGGAGCATGAATCGTACACAATTCTCTGAGTCCGTTCGAAAGTGTGAGCTTGTTTCCAATGAGCTTCGCTCGACCGCAATTATAAAGAGCAGTGCCGACAGCAAACATCAAGAAGCGCTCGAAGCGATGAAGCAAGAGCTGAGCCTATGGCAGGAGCAGCTGGGCGATGACTGTGCACCCTGATCATGCTCATGAACGGTTAGCTGAGTTAGAACGACGGGATCAAACCTCTCACGAGCTTCGCTCGCGGCTGGATCGCAGTGTGAGCTTCATTGAAGAGACGGCGGAGCAGCTCAAAGAGAATGAGAAGCTGGCTCAAGCAGCGCAGCTCGAAACGTTAGAGCTTTCCATCCATTTGGAAAGTAACCGCAAGCAGCTGGCAGAGAAGAAGAAGCAGCTGTTCGAATGGACTGGCGGTACCCGCGCAGCAGAATTAATTGCTTTAGCGGAGCAGGAGCTTGCTTTGCTGCGAAGCAGACTGCAGCAGTCCAAGCAAGCTTATGATACGACGCAGGCCGGATTGAATGAGGCAGCGGAACATCGCAGTGCCGCGATCGAAGCGGAGCGAACAGCCGATACTAGGCACACTGAAGCGCAGCAAGCATGGAGCTCAGCTCTTAGTGAATCGCTGTTCGAATCGGCCGATGAGGTATCATTGTTGCAGCCGCTGCTCTCCCAGCAGGAGAGCATGCTGGAAGAGATTACGCGTTATCGGGAAGCCCAGCAGCAGCTTGCTGCCCAAATGGAGCTGTTAAGAGATCAGCTCAAGGGTCGCAGTTTAACAGATGAACAATGGGAGCAGTGCGTAACGACGCTGAATCTGGCTCGTTCGGTGAATGATGCTGCCCTGCAAACAGGAGCGAAAGCCGAACGTGATCTAGAGGAACTGAGGGCCAAGCAAAATCGCTGGAATGCACTTGAGGCCAAACGTGTAGGAATGGAGCAGTTAACGGGGCGTTTGAAATCGCTCCAAACCGTATTTAGAGGCAATGCTTTCGTTGAGTACGTGGCGGAAGAGCAGCTTGTGCAGGTGTGCAGGGCAGCATCCGAACGGCTGGGCTTCCTGACCAAACGGCGTTACGCACTGGAAGTGGATTCCGGCGGAGGCTTTGTCATCCGGGATGATGCGAATGGAGGCATTCGCCGCCCGGTTTCGACGTTATCCGGCGGCGAAACGTTCTTAGCATCACTTGCGCTGGCGCTTGGCGCTATCGGGCCAAATCCAGCTGCGCGGCAAATACCCGCTCCAATTCTTCTTCCTGGATGAAGGCTTCGGTACACTGGATCCCGAGCTTCTTGACACGGTTATTACAGCTTTAGAGAAGCTGCATAATGATACGCTTGCAGTTGGGGTTATAAGTCATGTGCCGGAGCTGCGTGCGAGACTGCCGCGCCGTCTGATCGTGACAGCTTCAGAGCCATCGGGACGTGGAAGCTTGGTTGAATTAGAAACGATGTAACAGCTGAAGCATTAGTCTGCTTTTTGAAAAGCCAGAAAGTATAAAATTTCGTTATCCTTTGCTGATATTTCTCCAGAATGAAACGCACAGCGCCGCCAAAGGACGGCGCCAGCCGTTTCACCTTGCCTTAATTCCTTCACATCTGGCTCTTTTAGGCGCTTGCATTCACCTTGGGAACAAGATAACCTATGAAAGTGATTATTTACTAAAAGAGAAGCAGCCCCTTGTCGGATGCTGCTTATAGTTTGGAGGTTTATCGTGGAGGAGCAGAAGCCGAAACGACCTATTTTCACCCCTGTTGTCCTTTTATTGCTTACCTTTAGCCTGATTGGCAATGTGTTCTTGTTGACCAAGTCGATGCAATCGAATCAGGACAAGCTTGTGGAGCGCGGTTATGCCGTTATGGATGCAGTGCCCCAAACGAAGCTTCATATCGACCAAGTGCTTGCCAGTGTGCAGGTGCTGCTCGGTACGGATGATATCGGCAAGCGTCTTGCCGCGAAAAGCGCACTCGGAGCAGCGTTTCATAAGAAGCAGCAAGTGATTCGTCTTATCGATGAAGCGGTCATTGTGAATGCAAAGCCGTTTGCAGCCGGCAAACGTGATGCAGCTGTCTTTCTTGAACAAGTAGAGACCTCCTTGCAAGCCATTGGCAATCATACAGGACAGCTGACGGCTCCAGAGCGTGACTATTTACAACAGCTCTTGGAGGTATATACGAAGCTGAAGGAAGCTGTTCAACCTTTAAGCTACAAAACTGTTAACCGCACTACTGCGCTAACTGTACTCGTTGACACCAAATGGGTAGATGCCAGCAAAAAGATGCTCGACATCATGAACGAACCTGATCAAGTCAGCTACAAATCATAAGGTCGGCCTCACAGCCTGCCTAACAAAAGTCCCCTATTCCATTAGAATAGGGGACTTTTTAGCGTACTTTTGCCCACAAAGGCGAGTTATCCGTGGTTCAGCTGCGGGATAATTCACGAACTGAGCCGTCATTATATCCGACGATGACTTTGGCAGCCATCTGGATAAATAAGCCATTTTCTACGACGCCCGGGATCAAATTCAACAATTGATGCAGCTGTACCGCATCTTCAATGGCTCCTATGTGACAATCCACGATGTAATGCTCATTATCCGTCATGAACAGCTTTTCTCCGGATTGCCGCAGCTTAAGCGGACAACCCAGAAGTGCAGCTAATTTCTTCATCGTTAGTTCGATCCCGAACGGAATGACCTCAACAGGCAGCGGAAACGCTCCCAGCCTCTGAACAAGCTTGCTTTCATCCGCGATAATGACCAGTTCACGGCTGGCGGCCGCTACGATTTTTTCCCGAAGCAATGCGCCGCCGCCGCCTTTTATAACATTCAGGTCCGTATCGATTTCGTCGGCACCATCAATCGTGATATCGATGCCCTCGATGTCTGAGAACGGAACAATCGGAATATCTAGTTCGCGGGCTAATGCCTCGGAATGCTCGGATGTCGCGACTGCTTGTATCGTTAATCCCGTTTTGACCCGGGCGCCTATTGCTTGGATGGCCCAATAGGCAGTGGAGCCCGTGCCTAATCCAACAACCATGCCGCTGTTGACAAGTTTCACGGCGCGTTCGGCCGCTAGCTTTTTACTTTCCATTTTCTAATCGCACCCTCTGTCAGCCTATTCTCGAGTAAGAGCAGAGGCAGGCTGTTGATATTTTTTAACTTCTGTAAGCAGCAGCTGTGCGGCACGACGGCCGCTGGAAAAGGCTCGTTCCGCAAGCTCTCCCTTGCCTTCGCAGCCATCGCCGCAGAAGTAGAAGGGCATACTCTCAATCCGGTTTGGCAGCAGACGGTTACCGGCAATGTTTTTCACGCTTTGAACCATAGCTTTCTTGGAGACCCGTTTGACGGCAACGGCCTCTCGCCAGCCAGGGTAATGACGATCGAACAAATCTTCCATTTGCATGGTGCGCTCATTGAGATAAGCTTTGCGATCTTCATCACCTTCAATAGGCTCATCGCTCAGATAGGCAATGCCCTGCAGCAATTGTCCGCCATCCGGGACTAGTGTATGGTCTGTCGCCGACACGTCTGAAATGAACATCTTATGGTTCATATCGCTTATGTAGCTAAAAGGACGCGCGACAACATGGTTCAGTCCGATATCGTAAACCATAACCTCGGTTGCTGTATTTTGTTCGAACGGTTCTAGAAAGGGCTCCCAAGGCGTTCCGCGCAGTAATTTAATGACCTGCTGAACAGGCATAGCGAAGACGACACGGTCAAATGATTCTTCACGGGCTTTCGTTTTCAATAGATATTTTCCATGCTCATAGCGAATGCCGTCTACTCCTTCCTGCATGGAGATTGACCAGCGGTCATTGCTTTCGATTTTGGCCTGAAGCTGTTTGGTAATGACGGCCCAGCTCCCCAAAATGTAGTTAACAGGTCTGTGTGATAAAAATAAATGATGATAATAGTCGCTTATGACTGCTCCCGGCACTTTGCGCGCATCCTCAGGCGTGATGAAGAAATTGCTGCAAACCAAATGCTCCCAAAGCTCCTTAACATCTTCATCCGCACCGGATTCAGCTAAGTAATCGCCAAGCGTATCAAAATGCTTGATTTGATGGATATTGGCAATTATGGCCGTAATCTCACCGACAAAACGCATTTTTTGCATCACGGTTAGAATATCAGTTTTCATCAGATTTACAAAATCAAGAGGTGCAGGCGTGAGCTGGCTGCCTTTCTCGTACATGACCTTACGCTTGTCGACCTGCTTGCTGCTAAAGCTGAGGTTGAGCTCATTCTCCATTACAGTCAACGTATGACGGTCCAAGCCATAGATCGCATGGGCGCCATAATTTAGGGTGAAGCCTGCTTTCTCGTAAGTAAATGCCCGACCGCCCAGCTGAGGGCTTCTTTCAAATAAGGTACCCTGAACGCCGGGCTGCTCAGATAAATAAGCGGCTGCCGTAAGTCCGGCCAACCCGCCTCCGATAATAGCAACTTTCATTTGTGAATCCTCCTTTATCTATAAAGAAGCTTTCATAACAGAGTTACACTTCATTCGACGAGCAGCTCGTCCTTGCTTTTGAAAAGCGGTTTCTATGACGGTCTCTCTTTACCCTCATGTATGCGTAAACAAATTTCATCGTGATCCCCTGTTCGCCCTCATTATACGCTTGAAAATAAGGCCGATCCATCTCAATTTAGACTGATAGTCTAATCAAATCAGCATTGATTATAGTTCTCAATTGGCAGGGGGCATGCGCCTATTTTTATAATGTCAAGGCGCCAATTGCCCACCGGGCGAATATCATGAGAGTAGAATGCTTACGAAGTTAAATTAGCAGATAATAATCGGCATGGTCCGGCAAAGCCTTGAAAAAACTTGGTTCATGCTTACGAAGTGAGTTTTTACTGCATCGTGCCGATAACCGGCACCAATAGGCAAAGCCTCGCAAAAACTTGGTTCATGCTTACGAAGTGAGTTTTTACTGCATCGTGCCGATAACCGGCACCAATAGGCAAAGCCTCGCAAAAACTTTTAGGAGGGTTTTAACAAGTGGAGAAGAAAATGGTTACATCACCAATCGGTAAAAAATCAACAGGCATTATGCCAATGGCTGCTTCACCGGGTGTTCAAGCGCCGGTTGTTACTGCGCCAAAACCGATGGAGATACATGAGAAAGTAAAAATGTGTAAAGACCATATGCATCGTTATGTTCTTCTGCAAACACATGATGGTTATTGCGTCGACGGATTCGTAGAACATATTGATGATGAAATGGTATGTATCGCTGTTCCTATGTGCGAACCGCATTTGGATCGTGCTTTTATACCTTTCTATCCATTTCAGCCCTATCCTTTTTTCCCTAGACGACGCTTCGTACGGCTGGCTTTCCCGTTAACAGCGCTGCTCGCTCTGTCACTGTTACCTTTCTATTAAGATAATCAGCTGTATTGGTCAGCAACAAAGCCGGTTATGACTTGCGCCGGCTTCTATGATTGGACGAGCCTTCTTTTTTTCGTTATGATGAATGCAAGAGTTAAACATAAATCTACTTTTGGAGGATGCCAGCATGGACTGTCTTTTTTGTAAATTGACCGAGGGTTCTATCCCTTCGAAAAAAGTTTTTGAGAATGATCGTGTTCTAGCGTTCCATGACATTGTTCCAGCGGCGCCTGTGCATATCCTGATTATTCCCAAAAAACATATCGCTACAATGAATGAGGTCACTGAAGAGGACGATGCTTTAATTGCAGAGCTCTTCACGGTTGCACGTCAGATCGCCAAGGAACAAGGGATTGCCGAGTCCGGCTATCGGCTTGTTAATAACTGTAATTCCGAAGGCGGGCAAGTTGTTTACCATTTACATATTCATTTGCTAGGCGGCCATCAAATGAAGGCTTTAGCCGATTAATTCTCGATGTTAAAATAAAGCTTGTCTAATCAAGTTGACACTGCCTTTCTTTATAACATATAATTAAATTTGATGAACCGTGTTAACTTTTCTTGGACGGTCTGATTCGGAGGGAGGGAAAACTGGTGTCTGAAACAAAAGTTCGCAAAAACGAGACAATCGATGCTGCACTCCGCCGCTTTAAACGTACCATCGCAAAAGATGGCGTTTTGGCCGAGGTAAAGAAACGCAAGCATTATGAGAAGCCAAGTGTCAAGCGTAAGTTGAAGTCCGAGGCTGCGCGCAAGAGAAAGTTTTAGGAGGATCCTTCCACAATGAACCTTAGCGAACGATTGAACGATGATATGAAGCAAGCAATGAGAAGTCAAGAGAAGTTTAAGCTCTCCACAATTCGGATGGTGCGTGCAGCCATTAAGAATTTGGAGATTGACTTAAAACGGCCTGTTGAAGACTCAGAAGTGCTTGATATTCTTAGTCGTGAAATCAAACAACGTAAAGATTCCCTCCAAGAATTTGATAAAGCGGGCCGCGACGATCTTGCGAAAGATGTCGCCGCAGAAATTGAAATTATTAGTGTATACCTTCCTCAGCAGCTGACCGAAGAAGAGATCAAAGTCATTGTTCAGCAGACCATCCAGGAAACCGGTGCTTCTTCGAAAGCCGACATGGGGAAAGTCATGAGCGCACTATTGCCTAAGGTAAAAGGGCGTGCTGAAGGTAAACTAGTAAACACATTTGTGCAGCAATTTCTGCAATAACATAGGCAGTCAGCCAAACACTCCCTGTAAGGGGAGTGTTTTTTCGTTATTTTCCAGTACATGTCCGCTTAGCGAGATCTATTGACACCCCTACATATGATCGTCACAATTAAGCTACTAATCGAAACGAGGACTTTTCAATAATGCTGCGTAATTGGACTACTATTTTACTTCTTGCTATTCCTTCTCTTATTTCATTTGCCACTCAAACGATTACCGGTACGATCAGCTTAATTATGGTAGGAAATCTAGGATTTTTGATCATTGCTATTGTTGGCGTTTCTAATATCATCATGTATAATGCCTTCGCGATATTTTCTGGAATCGGCCATACCGTAAACTATTTAGTTGCCCAAAACTTTGGTGCAGGAGATATGCGCAAAGGAATACAACGGACTTATTTAGCGATGTATATGTGTATTACGTTTGCCATATTAATATCTGTTGTTGGCTTTATTGGAGCGGATGATATTTTACGCTGGACAGGAGGTTCAGATAAGCTTGTTCAACAAGGAAGCATTTATTTAGAAATACGTTTTTATGCAATGTCCTTCGGTATTCTTAATTTTGCTTTCCACGGGTTTTTACGAGGAATTGGTGCGACTAAGATGTCGATGGTCCTTTCAATCATATCGAACCTGCTTATGGTATATTTAACTTATACGCTGACTTTTGGCAAATGGGGAATGCCTAAGCTTGGTCTTACTGGAACAGCGCTTTCTATTTTAATTGGAGAATTCATTCAGCTGCTCATCTGTGCTTATGTATTCTTTGTGATTTTGAACAATAAGTTTCATACACGGGATCGCGCCGCTATGGCTTTTCAATGGGCTGAGATGAAATTGATAGCAGCGGAAAGCGGAAAGCTGGGCATTCAAGAATTTTCCCTTAGCTTATCCATGTACATTTTCACAGCTTTCGTTGCCCGTCTTGGTGACCATGCTTTGGCAGCGAATGAGGTGGCACTTAACGTTATGTCCTTCGGGTTCATGCCAGCCTTCGCGTTTGGAGCGACCGCTACAATTCTCGTCGGTCAGAACGTTGGCAAAGGGACACCGCTCATCGGGCGCCGCGCGGGAACAGATACGGCTATACTGGGAACGATTTTTCTAGTGCTGTTAGGCACAGTAGAGCTGCTGTTTGCAGAGCAGATCGCTCATCTATATTCCAGTGATCCAGCCGTTTATAAGCTGGCTGCTTACTTGATCACGATATCGGCTTACTTGCAAATATTCGATGGATTGCTTAATTTCTATGCGGGTGGTCTCCGCGGTATCGGCGATACGACATTCCTGCTTCGGGTTTCTTTTATAACAAGCTGGTTTATTTTCGTGCCTATGGCATATTTGTTTATTTTTATTCTCCATTGGGGAAGTATGGGGGCATGGGTATCTCTCTACTCGTTCCTAATGGTTATGGGAATCTCGATTATGGTCCGTTTTTATCGTACAGACTGGACGGCTGTAAGGCTGAAGGAAGCCTCTCACCACTAAGCTAGGCCCATTGCAACCTTCCTTCTTTTGTAACGTATTACAAAACATTAGGTATACATTCATTTACAGCCAATGCTTAGGAAGAAAGTTTTCCTTCGGAAAACGAAGCTAATGCTAACGAAGTGAGTTTTACGGAGTAAAACTAAGCTAATGCTTACGAAGTGAGTTTTACACAGTAAAACTTTTAGGAGGGTCGAGAATGGAAAAAGTGATGAGAGTGGCACGAAGATTACTGCCTGTCGCTTTTCTCTTGCTGTATGTGCTCTCAGCGTTGCCGGCTGTAGTTGCAGCGGCGGAGAGCAGCACGGCGGAGAAGTCGATCGGTTCTACCGTGTATGTGATTCGGGCCGAGCAGTCGATTGAATCCGGTTTACAGGAATATCTCAAGCGAGCGTATTCGGAAGCAGAAGAAGCTCGTGCACAGCACATTATACTTGTATTAAACACCTATGGCGGCCGCGTAGACAGCGCAGAGGAAATCGGCAGAATAATTCGTACGAGTAAAGTTCCTACCACAGTTTTTGTACAAGAAAAAGCAGTCTCAGCCGGTACTTATATTGCTTTGAATGCGAAACAGCTCGTAATGGAGCCCGGCAGCACGATTGGTGCGGCAGCTGTTGTAGACGGTTCGGGAAATCTGATCACAAATCCCAAAACGGTGTCCTTCTGGACAGAAGCAATGCGAGAAGCAGCTAATCAGAATGGCCGCGACCCTAATATTGCAGCTGCTATGGTTGACCCGGATTTCAAGCTTGATCTGAAGGAGCTTGGCCGGACTAAAGAGAAAGGGGACATTCTCACTTTATCTGCCAGTGATGCAGTTAAAGTTGGTTACGCCGACTATACAGCAAGCTCTATTGATGAGATATTAAACCACTTGGCCTACTCCCAGCCTAAAGTAGTAGAGGTGAAAGCTAGTCTGGTTGAACGTATTGCTCAGTTTCTTACACTGCCCGTTGTTATGACGTTACTGCTTATCATGGGTATCGCCGGGATAGCGATTGAATTATTCGTTCCTGGCTTTGGTGTACCAGGCATTATAGGCATCATAGCGTTCGCTCTGTATTTCTTTGGTCATTATATTATTGGTTTTGCTGGTATGGAGGATGTCATATTGTTTGTGCTCGGCATCCTTCTGCTTGTTTCGGAGCTGTTCATTCCAAGCTTCGGCATACTCGGTATTCTGGGTTCTGTTTCCTTAATAAGCGGGGTTGTTATGGCTGCAGCTGATCCGAAAGAGGCTGTACTGTCGCTTGCTCTCGCACTTGTAGTTGCAGTAGTTGTCGTCTTTATTATTGCCAAGCGCTTCCAAAGCCGAGGAATCTGGAACAGGTTTATTCTTCGAGATCAGCTGACAACGGAACAAGGCTACGTTTCAACGGCGAACAAATCAAGTTACCTCCATATGCAGGGGAAAACGCTGACGCCGCTTAGACCGGCAGGTACGGCGCAAATTGGTGATGATCGTGTTGATGTTGTAACGAATGGTGAATTTATTCCGGCTGGCTCAGATATCATCGTCGTAAGAGTTGAAGGCACTCGCGTTGTTGTGCAACAATGGAAGCAAGATTTCAAATAATGGAGGGGTATATATGGATCCGGTAATTTCAGTTGTTATCATTGCCATTCTAGCGATCATCGCACTATCTGTTTTTCTAAGCTTTTTTCCAATCATGCTTTGGATTGCGGCTGTTTCCTCAGGCGTTCGAGTGAGTATCATTACACTCGTAGCGATGCGTCTTCGCCGGGTTGTTCCGAGTCGAATTGTTAACCCGCTCATTAAAGCCTCAAAGGCGGGCCTAGGCTTGACTATCAACCAGCTGGAGAGCCATTTTCTTGCCGGCGGTAACGTGGATCGGGTCGTGAATGCACTGATCGCAGCACAACGTGCCAATATTGATCTTGAATTCGAACGGGCTGCAGCCATTGACCTTGCAGGCCGTGACGTGCTTCAAGCGGTCCAAATGAGCGTTAACCCGCGTGTTATCGAGACACCGATTGTTGCCGCTGTAGCGAAGAATGGAATTGAAGTAAAAGTAAAAGCGCGTGTTACGGTTCGTGCCAATATTGAGCGTCTCGTAGGGGGTGCTGGAGAAGAAACCATTATCGCCCGAGTTGGTGAAGGAATTGTAACGACAGTAGGTTCCTCTAACTCGCATAAAGATGTTTTGGAAAATCCAGATATGATTTCTCGTACCGTGCTTGGCAAAGGTCTTGATGCTGGTACAGCTTTCGAAATTCTATCGATTGATATTGCAGACGTTGATGTAGGCAAAAACATCGGCGCTCACTTGCAAACCGAGCAAGCGGAAGCAGATAAGCGGATTGCTCAAGCAAAAGCGGAAGAACGCCGTGCAATGGCTGTCGCGCATGAACAGGAAATGAAAGCACGCGTCGTCGAGATGCGCGCCCTCGTTGTTGAATCGGAGTCCCAAGTGCCTCTAGCTATGGCAGAAGCGCTTAAGAACGGTAATATAAGTGTACAGGACTACATGAATTTCAAAAACATTGAAGCAGATACGCAAATGCGCAATTCAATTGGCAAACCGGACGGAAATAACCCGGAAAAAGATTAGATTCACAGCAACACGCGCAGTTGGTGATCGTTTGAGTGACAATGGTGCGCAGCACCACGGGAGCGTTTTGAGTATATGGGGACTTTGGTGCAGAGCACCACGGGGGCACTGATCTAGATTTGCGCGTAGGTTTTGAGCGTTTGTGGGGCGACTTTGGTGCGGAGCACCACGAGGAGCTATGAATTAAATTGCACGCGTAGGTTTTGAGCGTTTGGGCGACTTTGGTGCGGAGCACCACGGTGCGGAGCCACGGAGCACAAATGCCAAAACCGGAGCACAAAACCGGAGCATTGAGGTGACACTATGAATGAGCTCATTAAGCTTCTATTCAGCAATATCTATGTTGTCATTATTATTATTGGGGTCATAATGACGATCATTAAAAAAACAAAAAACGGATCTTCCAGTAATCGGATGCCAAGCTTCGGAGGCAAGCCGGAGCCTCAAAGTCCGGCAGCACAGCATGAACGTCCCTCCCAGAGGCTTCCAGTCAGGCCTGGGCCGCTCACGGATCAACCGCTAATCCTTACAGCCAGCAATCGATCTGAGTACGAGGAGGATGATTTCTTGACGCGTATGAACGAGGACCAGATAGCTGCTCAGCGAAAACAGGCTGTACCAAAACCTGCGACTCCCGATAATCGAGTCAAGCGGGAGACAGCATTTCGTATGCCGCAAGGTGATGACCTTCGCAAAGCGGTAATCCTCGCCGAAGTGCTGGGACCTCCCCGGGCAAAGAAGCCTTTTCGCAAGTAAATCAGTTTGAAGAAAATAAATGGATGCACAAGCATTCTGCCATACGGCGGAATGCTTTTTTTTATGCTTATCATCGAGTATCTGGTTCTCATATTTCCAGCTCCCGCCGCATAGTTTGGTACAGTACGGGAAGGGGGCTTCTGCCTGCATGCGCCGCATAAACCGCAAGCTGCGTAAAATGGCTGCTGATCTGCTTGATTTGCCGCCTGACGTCACAATGGATTTGCCAAGACTGACGATGATCGGGGATCGCCAGTTGTATATTGAGAATCATCGCGGTGTGCTTCATTTTTCCAGTGACCGTCTTCGGCTTGCCCTTAGTAAAGGGGAGCTCGAAGTGACTGGGGAAGGGCTGATCATTAGAACGATTTGGACAGAAGAGGTCTTCGTGGAAGGTCAAATTAAACATATAGAAGTGCTGGAATAGCTTAGATAATTGGATTCGTTAAGGGGGTATCTAAAATGAACGCATCGTGGATGCAATGGATACGAGGCTTTGTTACCATACGGGTGAAAGGGGAATCGGCGGAGAGGCTCGTTAACCGCGCGCTTGCAAGCGGACTGCAGCTTTGGTCCATTCGCCGGACAAGCGGGGGAGAGCTGATGTGCGAGGTGACGGTAGGCGATTTTTTTCGTCTTCGTCCGCTTTTAAAGGAGACAAGCTGCCGAATGCATATCATTTCACGTACAGGGCTGCCCTTCTGGCTGGTTCGGCTGGAGAAACGATTATTTTTTGCAGGCGGGCTCATCCTATTCTTCGTAGGGATGTATTTGCTCTCCTCTTTGATTTGGACGATCGATGTAAAAGGGAATGACCGTCTATCAGAGGAGCAGATTTTACAGGTGGCCAAGCAGGAAGGGTTATATCCGTTTCAGTGGTCATTCCGGCTTGCGGATACGGACGTGCTTTCGAAGAGGTTAGCCCAGAAGCTGCCTGGCGCCGCTTGGGTAGGTGTGGACAAGCGCGGGACGAAGATCACCATTCAAGTCGTGGAGACAACAATCCCTGAGGTGAGGCCGCTGCTTAATCCAAGGCATTTAGTTGCCTCTACGGATGCTGTGGTCACACAAATCATGGCTGATGCTGGACGACCTGTTGTCAGCCGTAATATGAGAGTCAAGAAGGGCGATATCCTTATATCAGGTATTCTCGGCGATGAAGGTCACACTCGTAACGTTGTGGCTAAAGGTTCTGTTAAAGGTATCGTGTGGCATGAATATAACATCTCATCCCCCCTTCAGCGTCAAGTAAAAGCCTATACAGGAGAAAAAGCGGTTCGATGGTATGCGGTAATTGGAGGCAGAGCGCTTAAACTTTCAGGCTTTGGCGATCCTCCGTTTACTACCTACGAAACGTACAGGCAAATGGAGCAGGCAAGCTGGCGTACGCGTACGCTCCCGTTTGGGAGGCTGAAAGAAACGATTATGGAAACGCGCATAGAGAATCAAACCCTCACCGAAGTAGAGGCAAAATCCGTGGGATTGCTACAAGCGCGTGCAGATATTTTATCGAAAGTAGGTCCAGGAGCGTCGGTTCTCGCGGAAAACATTTTGCATGAAAAGGCGGACAATGGTAAAGTTTATATGAAAGTGCTTTTTGAGGTAGAACAGTCTATCACTATGGAGAGACCGTTAGTTCAGATGCAAGGGGATTGAGTGTTTTTGCAGAATGAGACGAAGGTTGTAAAAATCCCGCTTGCTAATGCAGCGGAAGGACTAGCGTTGTTTGGACCGCAGGATAAATTTTTGCGGCTAATCCAGCAGCAGACTGAAGCAGATATTATGTCCCGGGAAGCGGAAATCACCATATCCGGGCCAAGCTCCGAAGTTGAATCAATCGAACAGCTTTTTACTGTGCTTCAGCAGTTAGTAAGGGCCGGTTATTCACCGTCCGAGCGCGACATTATGTATGCACTTGAGTTAGCGAAGATGCTCCAAGCTGATCAGCTGTTAGATTTATTTAAAGCTGTACTTACGACAACGTATCGCGGTAAACCGATACACGTCAAAACGATTGGTCAAAGACATTATGTGAAAACAATCCGCAAAATGGATATTGTTTTTGGAATTGGTCCTGCAGGTACAGGTAAAACGTATTTAGCAGTCGTTCTCGCAGTAGCCGCTTTGAAAGAAGGCTTAGTTAAAAAAATTATGCTTACCCGTCCTGCAGTAGAGGCGGGAGAGAACCTCGGCTTCTTGCCAGGTGATTTGCAAGAAAAGGTTGATCCTTATTTGCGCCCGCTTTATGATGCGCTTCATGATGTTATGGGTCCGGATCAAACGGCAAAAGCGTTTGAGCGCGGATTGATTGAAATCGCACCCCTTGCTTATATGAGGGGAAGGACACTTGACGATTCGTTCATTATTCTGGACGAAGCACAGAACACGACACCGGAGCAAATGAAAATGTTTCTGACCCGGCTAGGCTTTGGCTCCAAAATGGTCATTACCGGGGACGTCACCCAAATCGATTTGCCTCGAGGCAAAAGATCCGGTCTTATCGAAGCACAGCGAATTCTAAGAGATATTCCAGAAATCGGCTTCATTACCTTCACAGAGCAAGACGTAGTCCGTCACTCCTTAGTCCAAAAAATCATCGTAGCCTACAACATTGACGCGGAGAATCAATCCTAACAACCATGAGCTTGCCATGGTGGGCCTTTGAGTCTTGATGTAGCTCTTGATGTAGCCGCTTTGCTGATTGTAGCTCTTGATTGTAGCTCTTGAGCTCTTGTCTAGGTCTTGACTGTAAGTTAGCCTTGTGACCCAGTCACAAAGCGAATCCGAGCACACGGTATGTTTAAACACGGAGAAAGCAGCAGGCTTACACCTTAGGGCACATAGCAGCTTAAGGACGCCGCATGAAGAGCGTGTCCGCGAGAGTGGACGAAAGCGAGCCTTCCGCAACAGTAAGGCCCGAAGACGGCCCAGGCGGCAGGCACGGTACATCCAGGGTCCAGGGACGGGAGTCCATGGGGTCCCCCTTAGTTAAGGGGGATTTAGGGGGATGCTCCTACCCCAAGGGGGATTTAGGGGGTCCTAAATCCCAGAGGAGGATACAATTCATGGTGAATCAGCAAGTCAACCCGGACGGCCAGAAGTCCTTCGGATTGAATAGGTGGAAGCACAGCGCAGCCGTTCGCTGGGTGCTGCTGCTTCTGTTTGTATTGCTTTTTTATTTAAGCCTGGCGCCGCATTTGCTTCCTAAAACGTACGATATCGAAATGGGCAAGCCTAGCGAGCGCGATATCGAGGCGCCAACCCAAATTATGGACGAAAAAGCAACTTTACAAGCACAAGAAGAAGCGGCAGAGCGTGTTGAACCCATTTATTCAATCGTTGCGATGCGCGGGGATATACTGCTCGAGCAGATTTTTGCCCGAATGGAGCAGCTTAATCAGGATGACCAAGTCACGACAGAGAACAAAGTCTCCATTTACCGAAGTGAAATTCCTCAACTTTATGTTGATTATGTAGATCAGTTTGTGCGCAACAATTCAGACAATGATACGTACAACGACACGCTGCTGGCCGAGATGGATAAGACGGTTAAAGCGCAGGCGTACCGGATTCCTGAGGAGACGTATTATAAGCTGCCGCAGCTATCAGCGGTTCAAACAGAGGATATGAGGCAGGTAGGCCTCAATATCGTACGCAAGCTGATGAGCGATTCCCTTCGTGAGGCGGAGACTGCCCGGACAAAGGTTGCGGAGCTAGTCAATGCCAGCTCGCTTAGTGAGCGAAAAACGCGTGAAATCGTGCAGGAACTCGCTAGATTTGCGATTATGCCTAACAAATTTTACGATAAAGAAGCAACGAATGAAGCTCGTGTTGCCGCTAAGGAAAACACGCCGCAGGTTATTATCAAGCAGGGAGATATCGTCGTCAAAAAAGGGCAGATCGTTTCCAAGGAGCTGTACGACCGGGTATCCTCTTTTGGTTTACTGCAGAGTAAGAAAGCCTATTGGCCGCATCTTGGCTTATTGCTGCTGTCGCTTTTATTTCTGCTTGTTATCTATAACTACCTGGAGAAAGCAGCCGGTTTAAGCGTAGGGGCGAGTTCCTGGTACAATAATTCGCAGCTCGCCATGCTGTTTTTAATTTATTTGCTTAACATTCTTGCGATGCATATTGTTCATCTCACCCAAACGGAGGCCATGCCTTATGTAGGGTATCTAGCTCCGACAGCAATGGGTGCAATGCTTATCGTACTGCTGCTGGATGTTCAGCTTGCGGTTGTCAGCTCGTTCCTGTTTGCTATCACGGGTAGTATCATTTTCAATCTACATTCAAATCGAATCTTTGATTTTAACTATGGCTTTCTTACGTCAGTTGTTTCCTTTGCCGCTATATTCGCTATTCATCGTGCCAGCCAACGCTCTACGATTTTGAAGGCAGGTATTATGGCTAGCTTATTCGGGTCAGCTGCCGTACTGGCTATGATGCTCCTTGGGGATATTCCGGGCAAGTCAGAACTGATCATGACGATTGCATTTGCTTTTGCAGGCGGGCTGTTGACGGCAATCCTGGTTATAGGGCTTATGCCTTTCTTTGAAATTACATTCAATATTTTGTCTGCGCTAAAGCTTGTGGAGCTGTCGAGTCCGAATCATCCCTTGCTTCGCAAGCTTCTTACGGAAACGCCCGGCACTTATCATCACAGCGTGATGGTGGGCAATTTATCGGAAGCAGCGGCTGAAGCAATCGGGGCAAATGGTTTGCTATGTCGGGTAGGTTCCTTTTACCATGATATCGGGAAGACGAAGAGACCCAGCTATTTTATAGAGAATCAAACGAATATCGAAAATCCTCATGACCAGATTGATCCCAAGCTAAGCAAATCCATTATTATCGCGCATGCTCGCGATGGGGTGGAGATGCTTCGGAATCATAAGCTTCCAAAGCCGATTCGGGATATTGCAGAGCAGCATCATGGAACGACTTTTTTGAAATACTTTTACCATAAAGCATGGAAGCAAGCTGAGGCGGCAGGGATCGATGCCTGATTTTACAGAGGATGATTTCCGTTACCCTGGGCCAAAAGCACAATCGAAAGAAGCAGCAATCGTCGGAATCGCCGATTGTGTAGAAGCGGCGGTGCGAAGCTTGCGGAGTCCCACGATGGAGCAGGTGGAAACGATGATCCAGAAGATCATCAAAGGCCGGCTGGATGATGACCAGTTTAATGAATGCGACCTGACGTTGAAGGAATTGGAACAAATTGCGCAATCATTGAAGGAAACGGTCATCGGTATTTTTCATTCACGCATTGAATATCCGGATGATGTAAAACAAAAGGAGCGGCTGGCATGAGTTTGCGTTTAGAGTGGAGCAATGAACAAGATAAGGTGGAAATTCCGGAATCCTTCTTTGGCCGTCTGGAGCAGCTGCTGCAGCTGGCTGGTGAAGCGGAAGGACTTACGGACGGTGAAGTGATGCTGTCTTTTGTGAATGATGAAGAAATTCACCAATTGAATAAAGAGTATCGTAATATCGACCGGCCGACAGACGTGTTATCCTTCGCGATGCAGGAAGAAAGCGATGAAGAGCTCGATATCATTTATGAGGTTGAGAATGAGGATGAAATTCTTCCGTTTGAAGGTGTGCTTGGAGATATTATTATTTCCACGGAAAGGGCGAAATCGCAAAGCGAGGAATATGGCCATTCTCTGGAGAGAGAGCTCGGATTCCTCTTTGTCCACGGGTTCCTGCATCTAATCGGATATGATCATCAGGACGAAGCGAGCGAGGCGGTCATGACGGAGAAGCAGGAAGCGGTTCTCCGCCTTGCTGGTTTGAATCGATAATGATTAAGTTCCTCCAGAGTATAGGCTTATCATGGTCAGGCATCATTCTTGCGCTGCGAACAGAGCCTCATATGCGATTCCATTTAACAAGTGGTATCATAGTAACTACAGCTGCTTTGATATTGGGACTTAATCGCTTCGAATGGATAGCGCTCATTATTGCGATGGCTATCGTTATTGCAGCAGAGCTGCTGAATACAGCCATCGAGAATGTAGTGGATTTAGTAAGCCCAGAGCGGCATCCTCTGGCTAAAGCTGCTAAAGATACAGCTGCAGGCGGGGTATTAGTCGCAGCAATTGCCGCTGCTATTATTGGATTACTTGTACTTGGCCCGCATCTTGTAGATATAATATGCAAGCCGTAGGAGGCTATATGAGGATGGAGACAGCTGTTGAATTATCGGCAATATGGAAACAACTAATGGAAGCAGCAGTTGAAGCCCGTAAGAACGCTTACGTCCCTTATTCCAACTTTCAAGTTGGAGCAGCCTTGCTTGATGGTGATAACCAAATCCATCTCGGCTGCAATGTTGAGAATGCAGCTTATGGTCCGACGAATTGCGCGGAACGCACTGCCCTCTTCCGTGCTGTTGCCGACGGACATAAGAAGGGCAGCTTTCAAGCCATTGCGGTTGTCGGCGACATGGAAGGTCCTATTACGCCATGCGGTGTTTGCAGACAAGTGCTGGCGGAGCTTTGTATGCCGGATATGCCTGTTATCATGGGTAATATAAAAGGGGATTTCCGAATAACGAGTGTGGCAGAATTGCTTCCGGGTGCATTTTCATTTGATTAGAAGCTTTATAATGATTAACATACGATAAACCATTGTTTTTAGCTGGAAGGGGTCAAACGCACCATTATGAAACAATCAACATCAGAATCAAAGAAGAAATATCATTCGGGGTTTGTGGCTATTATCGGCAGGCCAAACGTTGGCAAATCAACATTGATTAACGAAATGATCGGACAGAAGATTGCCATCATGTCGGACAAGCCGCAAACGACTCGAAACAAAATACATGGCGTATACACGACGGATAATTCCCAAATCGTTTTCCTCGATACACCTGGTATTCATAAGCCGACTTCGAAGCTTGGTGATTACATGGTGAAATCAGCGATCGGTACGTTGGGTGAAGTGGATGCTGCTTTGTTTCTTATGGATGCATCCGAAGGATTAGGCGGCGGAGACCGCTTCATTATCGAAGCGTTAAAGAAAGTGAAAACACCTGTATTCTTGATCATGAACAAAATGGATAAGATCCATCCGGAAGCTTTGCTGCCGCTTATCGTTCAATATAAAGATCTTCATGATTGGGCAGAAGTCATTCCGATTTCTGCACTTCAGGGTAATAATATCAATACCCTTCTTGAAGTATTGTCGGGTTATTTGCCAGAAGGACCGCAATATTATCCAGCCGATCAAGTTACAGACCATCCGGAACAATTTGTCTGTGCCGAGCTTATCCGGGAGAAAATTTTACATGCAACGAGAGAAGAAGTGCCCCATTCCATTGCCGTCGCGATTGAGAGCATGAAGGTGCAGGAAAATGGCGTCGTGAATATCGGTGCGATTATTTTCGTTGAACGAGATTCCCAGAAGGGGATTGTTATCGGGAAGCAGGGAGCACTCCTTAAGGAAGTCGGGAAACAGGCGCGCCGTGATATCGAGGTGCTGCTAGGATCACGGGTGTTTCTAGAGCTTTGGGTCAAAGTGAAGAAGGATTGGCGCAATCAAGAGCGTGTATTGAAGGATCTTGGATTTAGAAACGATTAGATCATCCCTGTCTCATCTGAGGAACAAGGATTTTCTTCCAAGGAAACTGGCGTTTTTTTACTAGCATAGGAAGACACGGTTCATCGCATCCTATTCGTGAGCAACATTTCTGAACGCGGAAAGGATGAATACGATTGCGAGACTTTTCGTGGAAGTATTTTACGCTGACCGGGGATGTGGAATCTTTTTTACTTTACAAAGAAGTGGATGAACTGGTATCAGCAAACACGGCCATCAGTGGAGAAAGTGAAGCAGAAGACGTTTCTGAAGGGGATCATGCTAGCTCGCTTTAAAGCGTCTTGTTAGCAGTTAGGGGAGAAACGCTATGCAGTACCGGGTTGAAGGTATTGTTATCCGGAGCATGGACTATGGGGAAAACAACAAAATCATTACCGTCTATACGAACACGAACGGCAAAGTAGGCCTTGTCGTTCGCGGCGCCAAAAAGGCAAAAAGCCGGTATGGATCAATGACGCAGCTTTTCACACATGGGGAATTTATTTATTTTCGGAATAGCGGACTCGGCACTTTGACGCATGGTGAGATTATACAATCTCACCATGTTTTGCGTGAGCACCTAGAGATGACTGCGTATTCGTCCTATGCCGCGGAGCTGACCGACCGGGTTCTGCAAGAGGAAGATGCGAGCAGTTATATGTTTGAGCAGCTGCATGCCTGTTTGACCGCTATTGAAGAAGGGAAAGATCCTCAGATCATTACTGAGCTGTATGAATTAAAAATTCTTGAGACTGCCGGATATGGGCCGAATTTCGAAAGCTGCAGTTCGTGCGGGAATGAACAAGGGAGTATGGTAATGAGCGCGCGTGCCGGCGGCGTTCTATGTGAACGGTGCCGGTATAAAGATACTTCAGCTCTTATTCTAAGTGACCGGTCACTTAAGCTGCTGCGGTTATTTAGGAAAATGGATTTAAGAAGACTCGGAACGATTCAAGTGAAGGATGACACAAAGAAGCAGCTGAAGCAAGCTCTGCGACTTTTGATGGATACTCATATCAACGTTACCTTGAAATCCCGTTCCTTTCTTGATCAGCTGGATAAATTCTCTTTGTGAGCAATTGACATCGTATTCAAAATTAGCTATGATAAATTATTATGAAATATAGAACGATGATGGAGAAAGTAGCCGGATCAGTTGACTGTATTAGCGAGCTGGGGATAGTGAGAGCCCGGACGGACGAATCCTGTGAAAGGCGCTCTTGAGTTCATGGCAAGTTTGAAAAGAGGGTTTCCGTGCATCCTGAAGGATGCTGTATGTTGGAAGCCAAGTAGGGTGGAACCGCGGGAGACAGCTCTCGTCCCTATGTCTGACCAATCAGACGTAGGGGCGATGGGCTTTTTTATATGCTTTTCAGCTGCTTACGAACAAAAGGAGAGACAGTGTAATGAATTTTCAAAGCATGATATTGACGTTGCAGCAGTTTTGGGCGGAGCAAAATTGTATTCTCGTTCAATCCGTATGATACGGAGAAAGGTGCAGGCACGATGAATCCAATGACTTTCCTGCGGACCATTGGACCGGAGCCGTGGAATGTCGCTTATGTCGAGCCTTCCCGCCGTCCGGCAGATGGCCGTTATGGAGAGAACCCGAACCGTCTTTACCAGCATCATCAGTTTCAAGTTATTCTTAAGCCGTCTCCAGACAACATTCAAGAATTGTATCTGGAAAGCTTAAAGAGACTTGGTGTTGATCCGCTGCACCATGATATCCGTTTTGTTGAAGATAACTGGGAATCACCGACGCTCGGCGCATGGGGGCTAGGATGGGAAGTATGGCTTGATGGTATGGAAGTTACACAGTTCACGTATTTCCAGCAAGTTGGCGGTATCGATGCGAGTCCAGTAGCGGTGGAAATTACGTATGGTATGGAGCGTCTTGCCTCCTACATTCAGGATAAAGAAAATGTATTCGATCTGGAGTGGGTAGACGGTGTTACCTACGGTGATGTGTTCCTGCAGCCGGAGTTCGAGCATTCCAAATATACGTTTGAAACATCCGATTCGGCGATGCTGTTCTCACTGTTTAATATGTATGAAGAAGAGGCGAAGAAAACGATGGAGCATAAGCTTGTTTTCCCGGCTTATGACTATGTTCTTAAATGCTCGCATACATTCAACCTTTTGGATGCCCGCGGCGCAATCAGTGTAACGGAGCGGACAGGATATATTACCCGCGTACGTAATCTGGCGCGCTCTTGCGCTGCAACGTACCTGGAGGAACGAGAGCGTCTTGGCTTCCCATTGCTTAAGAAAGGGGTGAGCGCAAATGGCTAAAGATTTGCTGCTGGAGATCGGCCTTGAAGAGGTACCTGCAAGATTCGTTCGCAGCGCGATGAATCAACTGAAGGAAAAAACAGTCAAATGGCTTGATACAGCACGCATCGGCTACAGCCAAGTTGACGCTTATGCAACGCCGCGCCGAATTGCTGTTCTGATCCAGGGTGTAGAGGAGAAGCAAGCGGACGTCAGTGAAGAAGTAAAAGGACCCTCCCGTAAAATCGCTCTGGATGAACAGGGAGAATGGAGTAAAGCCGCGCTTGGCTTTGCACGCAGCCAAGGTGTGGACCCGGAGCAGTTTTATTTTAAAGAGCTGGCCGGTGTTGAATATATTTATGCCAATAAGAGCAGCATCGGTACAGTAACTAGTGAAGTATTGCCAGAAGGGCTCATTTCGATTATTTCATCGATGTCTTTCCCGAAGAATATGCGCTGGGGCAATTATGATTTTAAGTTTGTTCGTCCTATTCGCTGGCTGGTTGCGTTATTTGGCAGCGATATTGTACCGATGGAAATTACGAATGTGAAAAGCGGCCATACAACTCGCGGGCACCGCTTCCTTGGCGGTGAAACGATTATTGAAGAACCTTCTCAGTATGTGGAGAAGCTAAGGGAGCAGCATGTTATTGCTGATGTTGCAGAGCGTGAGCAGCTTATTTTGAAACAAATTAACGGGCTGGCAGCAGAGAAGAACTGGGAAATCGCGGTTAAAGAGGATCTGCTTGAAGAGGTCCTGTTCCTCGTCGAATTCCCGAGCGTCCTGTTCGGTACCTTTGACCCCTCCTTCTTAAACATCCCGCAGGAAGTTCTTATTACTTCCATGCGCGAGCATCAGCGCTACTTCCCGGTTCTGGGCAGTGACGGCAAGCTGCTTCCTTTCTTCGTAACGGTTCGCAACGGTAACCTTGTATCAATCGAACAGGTAGCTAAAGGAAACGAGAAAGTATTGCGGGCCCGGTTGTCAGATGCGAAATTCTTCTATGCGGAGGATCAGAAGCTGAAGATCGGAACAGCGCTTAAGAAGCTTGAAACGATTGTTTACCATGAAGAGCTCGGATCGGTTTCGGATAAAGTTCGCAGAATAGAAGCAACGGCAAGTAAGATTGCAGCTGCACTTGCATCTGGAATCGCAAGCTGCCGCTGATATTGATCGTACGGCAGCAATTTGCAAATTCGACCTCGTGACTCAGATGGTCTATGAGTTTCCTGAGCTTCAAGGCATTATGGGTGAGGATTACGCACGTAAAGCCGGAGAACGTGAAGAAGTGGCACAAGCGATCAATGAGCATTATCAACCGCGTTTTGCCGGGGACCGTGCGCCTGCATCTATTGTAGGAGCTGTCGTCAGTTTAGCTGATAAAATCGATACCATCGTGGGCTGCTTCTCCATCGGAATTATACCGACTGGTTCACAGGATCCTTACGCCTTGCGCCGTCAAGCAGCCGGTATCGTGCAAATCATCCTGGCTCATGGCCTTAAACTTCCGCTGGATGTGTTATTTGATCTCTCTTTATCGGTTCATAGCGGTAAAACGATGAAACGCGAAGCCTCCGCTATTCGTATAGATTTATATGAGTTCTTCGCGCTTCGTGTCAAAAATGTACTTTCTGAACAAGGTACTCGTTATGATGTTGTGGATGCGGTAATGGCTTCGGGCTATAAGGATCTGACTCAAACGGTTGATCGCGCTGCGGCCGTAACCGCTGCAGCCGCAGGCAATCGTAAAGAAGATTTCAAAAATGTCGTGGATGCTTTGAATCGTGTGTGCAACCTTGCCTCGAAAGCAGCGTCTAATGAAGTGAAACCGGAACTATTTATCGAGGAAGCAGAAAGCGAGTTATACTCGGCATGGCAATCAGTTAGTAACAGCATTAATATTGCTGTGGACAATAACGATAGTGCCAGCGCAATTGCGAAGCTTACAGAAATGAAGAATGCGATTAATACGTTTTTCGATCGGGTTATGGTCATGGCAGAGGATGAAGCAATAAAGTCCAACCGATTGGCTTTGCTCGCATGTATTGCCGGCAGCATTGGCAGGGTAGCGGATTTCTCGAAACTTGTGTGGTAGAACGTTCACTAAGCAGTTTGTAAAAGGGGAGATAACTATGGCAGCCTATTGAACCCTCTGAAGTGATTATATACGTCGTTTCGGATTCCGCCGGTGATACCGGCGAGCTTGTCGTACGGGCTGCGGTAGCCCAATTTCATCCTATTACTGCTGATATCCGCCGGGCGCCGTTTATTCATGACATAGCGACGCTCGAACGGTTTGTCCTTCTTGCGAAAGAGCATAAGGCGATTATTTTGTACACCCTTGTACTTCCTGATTTATGTGAACGGCTGGTGAAATTTGCGGAAGAACAATCCGTAGTGGCCATTGACCTGCTTGGATCGCTGATCAGCAGCTTAGAAACCAAAACAAACCGAAGGTCCAGGCAGGAGCCAGGTCTTAATCATGTACTGGATGAGGATTACTTTCGCAAGGTTGAAGCTGTCGAATTCGCGGTTAAATACGACGATATGCGTGATACGACAGGAATCTTAAAAGCGGATATCGTGCTTGTGGGTGTTTCCAGAACGTCGAAGACACCGCTATCGATGTATCTCGCCCACAAGAAATTTAAAGTAGCTAACGTGCCTCTCATGCCGGAGCTTGAACCTCCAGAAGAGCTGTTCCGCATTCCAAAGGATAAAGTAATCGGTCTTACTATCAACGTGCAGTATTTGAACGTGATTCGTAAAGAGCGGCTTAAAGCATTGGGATTGCCCGATAGTGCCGCTTATGCTACGACTGCCCGGATTGAACGTGAGCTGGAGTATGCGGCCTCGATTACGAATCGGATCGGTTGTCTCGTTATTGATGTATCACACCGGGCTGTTGAAGAAACAGCAAGTCTTATTTTGGAGCATATTGAATCGAACTAATGACGTAAGCAGGATTTTTTCGATATTTGCCGTATATAATAGTACGGTACTTTACTAGAAGATGAGCGGTGATGCATGAACATGACGACAGTTCCAACCATTGTAGTCGATGCTGATGCTTGTCCTGTTAAGCGGGAAATTGTCGAAGTGGCGCGCACGTATTCGATACCAGTGCTAATGGTCGCATCTTTTGATCATCGACTGGAGCCGGAAACAGGTGTACAAATCATGCAGGTTGACAGAAGTGACCAGTCTGTCGATTTGTATATTTCAAACCATATTTTCAAAGGGGATATTGTCGTAACGCAGGACTTCGGTCTGGCGACAATCGTTTTATCCCGAGGAGCTATTGCGCTATCGCCGCGAGGCCAGCAGTACGATGACAGCAACATCGATTATTTGATGGAACGCAGGCACGAACAGGCAAAACGCAGGCGAGGCGGCGGCAAAACAAAAGGTCCAAAAGCGATGTCGCATGACGATCGTGTCTGTTTTCAGCAAAAGTTGACAAAAGTTTTGCAAAGCTGGCAGGAGAATGCTGAACCATAGCGAATAGTATTACGTGTCATTTAGGATGAAGGTGAAGAGGTATGGCTTACGATAAAATACCGGATTCCGTTATTGAAGCGGTGCTCCGGCATCATGATATCGTAGAAACGGTAGGCAAGTACGTTCACCTCTCGAAGCTCGGGAAATACATGAAGGGATTATGTCCCTTCCACTCAGAGAAAACACCATCGTTTACCGTAACGCCGGAGAAGCAGATTTTTTATTGTTATGGGTGCGGTAAAGGTGGAAACTCAATCAAGTTTATCGAGGAAATCGAAGAATATTCGTTTCCTGAAGCAGTCCGTTACTTAGCTGAGGAAGCTGGCATTCCAGTAACCTGGTCCGGACAGCAAGATAAACAAAGCTCGGCGGAAGCCGTAGTACGTGAGAAACTGATCGAAGCTCATGAACTAACTGCCAAGCTTTATCATTACCTGCTTATGAATACGACACATGGTCAGCCAGCGCTGCAATATTTGCGGTCCAGGGGTGTAACAGATAAACAGATCGATCATTTTATGATCGGATACGCACCGCCGGAATGGGACACGCTAGTACGCTTTCTTCAGAAACGGGAGTTTAATGCCGATCTAATGGAGAAGGGCGGATTATTGGTTGCGAAGCAGGATGGCAGCGGCTATATTGATCGGTTTCGAGACAGAATCATGTTCCCGATCTGGAACCGTGACGGTAAAACGATTGCGTTAGCCGGCAGGATGCTTGGAGAGGGACAACCCAAATATTTAAACTCGCCGGAGACCATGCTCTTTAACAAGAGCCGAATTTTTTATAATTTTCATCATTCCAGACCAGCCATGAGGAAAAGCCGTCGTATCGTTTTGTTCGAAGGCTACATGGATGTTATTAAAGCTTGGAGTGCAGGTGTGAATAACGGCATTGCATCAATGGGAACCGCGCTGACCGAAGAACATGCCGCGCTGCTGCAGCGGAATGTTGATGAAGCGATTCTTTGCTACGATGGCGATAATGCTGGACAAGCAGCTGTTTTGAAGTCAATTCCGATTTTGGAAAAGGTCGGATTGCGTGTTCAAGTAGCGATGCTGCCGAAGGGCATGGATCCCGATGAGTATATCGAAGAGTATGGCGCGAATGCGTTCATGCGGGAAACCGTTGAACACCCGGTTTCAGTAACAAAATTTAAACTAATATATGCAAAAAAAAACCATATACTCCTAGAAGAAGAGGGACAGAAGAACTATCTGCTCGAAGCGGTTCGCATTATTGCTGGGCTTGATTCGCCCACTGAGCGTGAATTTTATCTGAAGGAGTTATCCCGAGAGTTTGATATTTCCCTGGATTCCTTGAAGCAGGACTGCTTCCAACAGCGTCAGCAGCTTCAAAAAATGAAACCGCAAAGGGATAATAACGACAATTCGTGGAATAATGGTAGGAATGAAAACAGGAATGAAAACCGTCGTGCGTCCTCCGCACCGCCTACACTGCCTGCCTATCAGGTAGCTGAACGCAGGCTGCTTGCCCAGATGCTTCAGGATGTCGATACGGCAAATGCGGTGCACGCAAAGCTCGGAGAAGCTTTCAACGTCGAGGATCACGCAGCTCTTGCTGCTTACTTATATGCTTACTATGCGCTAGGACATGATCCGGATGTCAGCCGGTTTATCGCTTCGCTCCAAGATGACCGTCTTGAACGGACGGCCGCTTCAATCTTAATGACGGATGATGAATTTCCATTCGACGAGCATCTGCTTGAAGATTACATAAAGGAAATTCAAAAAGTGCCGAGATTTCGTGAAATCGATCGTAAGAAAGAAGAGATGGTACGAGCGGAACGTTCTGGCGACATGTTATTGGCGGCACAAATTGCAAGTGAGATTATAGCCCTAGAGAGACAGCTTAAAGGTCGGCAGGATGATCGTTTCTAGGGAGGAGGGAGTCGGAATATGGCGAATGATCAACATACTGAATTAGATACCGAGCAAAAGCTGGAGATTGTTAAAGAGCAACTGATTGAGCACGGAAAGAAAAGATCCTCCTTAACGTACAAAGAGATAATGGAGAAGCTCTCTCCGTTTGATCAGGATCCCGAACAAATCGATGAATTTTTCGAGCAGCTTGACGATATCGGTATTGAAGTTGTAAATGAGAACGACGAGATCTCCCGATTAGCAACAGGGATGATCAAGAACGTGAGCCAGACGAATTCAACTTTGATGATGATTTGGCGCTTCCGCCAGGAATCAAAATCAATGACCCGGTGCGGATGTATTTGAAAGAAATAGGCCGTGTTCCGTTGTTATCCGCTGATGATGAAATTGAGCTTGCGAAGCGAATCGAGCATGGGGATGATGAGGCGAAACGCAGACTGGCCGAAGCAAATTTGCGGCTCGTTGTCAGTATTGCAAAACGTTATGTAGGCCGCGGTATGTTGTTCTTGGATCTTATTCAAGAGGGTAACATGGGTCTGATAAAAGCGGTTGAGAAATTTGACTTTACGAAGGGCTTTAAATTTAGTACGTATGCGACATGGTGGATCAGGCAAGCCATTACTCGGGCTATTGCTGACCAAGCGCGGACGATACGTATCCCTGTTCATATGGTTGAAACGATCAATAAGCTGGTTCGTGTTTCGCGTCAACTGCTTCAAGAGCTGGGTCGTGAGCCGAGTCCGGAAGAAATTGCCGCTGAAATGGATTTAAGCACTGAAAAAGTACGGGAAATCATGAAAATCGCTCAAGAGCCGGTTTCATTGGAAACACCAATTGGGGAAGAAGATGATTCTCATTTAGGGGATTTCATCGAAGATCAGGAAGCACTTGCACCAGCTGATGCAGCCGCTTATGAGCTTCTGAAAGAACAATTGGAGGATGTACTGGATACGTTGACGGAACGTGAAGAAAATGTTTTACGTCTTCGCTTTGGACTTGATGATGGACGTACACGTACGCTCGAAGAAGTCGGTAAAGTGTTCGGCGTTACTCGTGAGCGTATTCGTCAGATCGAAGCAAAAGCACTTCGTAAATTGCGTCATCCAAGCCGCAGCAAACGATTAAAGGATTTTCTGGAATAAGGGTACTGACCTTTCTGCTTCGGCAGCGAGGTCTTTTTTCCTTCAACCGCCCATATCGCAAATCTAAGGCTTACCAATTGCCGCTAGAGGGGAACGAACGGCTAAATGGATCAGGAGCGTCGTAAAGTAATTGTCAAAGAGATCGAGCAATGGCAGCGAAGCAAGCTGCTTCCGGACCGGTATTGTGACTTTCTGCTGAACCTGTATTTGGAAGAAGGAGAAGAACGTAATCCAACTACATTTGCAGGCATTGCTGTGAAAGTGGTACAACGGGCTTCTTGGAAACAGTGGCTCCTTACATTTGGCATTTTTTCCTTGATCTGTTTCGTTGTGCTTTATTTTAACGTTTTTCATCCGCTATTGCAAATCGCTATTTCGTTGTCAGGAGTTTATGCTTTTCTGTTTATTGGACAGCGATATCGCAAGAAAAATGAAGCCTCTGGACTTGGTTTTATAGGTATGGGGATGCTTTTGATGCTTGGTTCTGGCCTATATATGCTGAAGCTGCATGAACTCGAAGCGTGGGGGTGGAAAGCGGGTCTGCTTGCAGTCTGTTCGCTATTCTGGATTGCGTTTGGTATTGGTGCTCGCGTTCCTTTGCTTCATTTGAGCGGTTGGATTGCTTCCTTTCTTGTTTATGCCTGGGTACTCTCGAATAACACGGAATCGCCTGCTTGGTATGAAATCCAGCTTTACTGGCTTCCGGCAGCGTTCGTGTTTGGTTGGTCCAGCTGGTTCTTTCATCGTTGGTCAAGGCAAGTAGCGGCTATATTATTTGTCGCTGGAGCGTTGATTTGGTTTATGCCGGAACTATACGCTGCTGTATTCACTGAACAAGCATGGCTGCAGGTTCAGCTTATCATTAAAATTATAGCGGGGGGCTCTATACTCTTCTCGCTTCGAAAACAATGGATTGCGTGGGTTGCATAATATGATAAAGCTTTCAAGAAGGCTGCAAACAATTGCAGACCAAGTTACGCAAGGAGCGCGGGTAGCGGATATCGGATCGGATCATGCGCTGCTGCCGGTTTATTTGATTCAAAGCGGGAGATGTCCTTCAGCGATAGCTGGAGAGCTTAATGCAGGTCCCTATGAGGCTGCACGGAAACAGACCGCAGAAGCTGGTTTAAAGGCGGTCATTGAGGTTCGTCAGGGAGATGGATTAAGCGTTTTGGAGCCTGAAGAAGCAGATACGGTAACGATTGCCGGAATGGGCGGAAGCTTAATGGCGGACATCCTGGAAGCGGGGTGGAACGCAGGGAAGCTCTCTGGTGTGAGTGAGCTTGTGCTTCAGCCAAATGTGGGTGAGGATTTTGTTCGCCGCTGGCTCGTTCGCCGCGGGTATGTGCTTCAGGCAGAAATGCTTCTTGAAGAAGATGGTCATCTTTATGAAATACTGCATGCACGTGTGTCAGCCCAAGGCCAGGCAGGACTAGATAACAAACGGGTGTATGATACAGCGATTATTTCTGCCGAATTAACCGATGCAGCGAAATCGGAATGGCTCTACCGGATGGGTCCTTTCTTGCTGCAGGATCCCTCAGAACTATTAATCAAGAAATGGAAACTTGAAATCGGGAAGCTGGCAAGAATATGTAAGCAGCTTTCACTGTCTCGAATTAGATGAGTCACGCACGAAGCTTATGGCCTATCAGGAAGAAATGAAACAAATTGAGGAGGTGCTGGCTTGTTTGCCAATGGTCAAACCGTCGTGCAGCTGATGGAACAGCTTGCTCCGAAGCATTTTGCAGTGGAGAATGACAAAATTGGACTGCAGCTCGGCACTCTCCAGAAAGAGATAAAAAAGGTTCTCGTAGCGCTTGATGTAACGGATGAAGTCGTTGATGAAGCGATCGCCATTGGAGCAGAGCTTATCATCGCCCACCATGCCATTATTTATCGACCGCTTGCGAAGCTTGATACCTCTACAACAGCAGGCAAGCTTTATGAGAAGCTAATAAAGAATGATATTGCTGTTTATATTGCGCATACCAATTTGGATGTTGCAGATGGCGGTATTAATGATTGGATGGCCGACATGATTGGTATCGTGGAAGAAGGGCGCGACCTGTCTCGAGGATGTGCATACAGATAAGCTGTATAAGCTGGCAGTCTTTGTACCGCAGAGCCATCATGAGAAGGTGCTGCAGGCATTATGGGGCGCAGGAGCGGGCACAATTGGCAACTACAGCTCGTGCAGCTTTAACATTCAAGGCACGGGTACATTTTTACCTGGAGAAGGTACCGAACCCTACATTGGCAAACAAGGACGATTAGAGCGTGTAGAAGAAATTCGTGTGGAAACAATCGTTCCTTACAGCGCTCATCGAAAGGCTGTCCAAGCGATGCTTAAAGCTCATCCCTATGAAGAGGTAGCTTATGACCTCTATCCGATGGATTTGAAGGGGCGATCGTTTGGTCTTGGCCGAACAGGCAAACTAAGCGAGCCGACCAAGCTTAGCAGCTTAGCTGATCGCGTCAAAGAAGCTTTCGATGTGCCTGCGCTGCGTTATGTCGGTGATCCTGAACGAGTAATTCGCAAAGCAGCCGTGCTGGGCGGAGCGGGCTCGAGATATATTCGTCATGCGATGTTTGCTGGTGCTGATGTCCTCATTACGGGAGATATTGATTACCATACTGCACATGATGCGCTTGCTGCGGGTTTGACGCATCATTGACCCCGGTCATAACATTGAGAAAATAATGAAGCCCCGAGTAGCGGAGTGGCTCAATAAACAGCTGCAAGAACGCAATTATCAAACGATCGCTGCAGCATCGTCTGTTGGTACGGAGCCCTTCCGTTTTGTACTAATATTGGGAGCTTGTAAATTACCATCGTTTCGTCCTTGAGCTTTTACTGCATTCTTAGTATACTAGCTAGACACCGGAAAGTTTGACAGACAATCGCTGGCGGCTGTGAAGCCGCGAGAGGAAAGTCCGGGCTCCGTAGGGCAAAGATGCTGGATAACGTCCAGTCGGCGCGAGCCGAAGGATAGTGCCACAGAAATGGACCGCCGATGGCCGGCTTATGCCGGCACAGGTAAGGATGGAACCGTGGTGTAAGAGACCACGAGGACCGTTGGTGACAACGGTGCTGGTAAACCCCATCTGGAGCAAGACCGAGAGAACGCAGCAGGAGGGCGGATTTATCCGCTTGCACTGCACCCCTGCCCGGGGAGTGTTCGGGTTGGTCGCTTGAGCTGATTAGCAATGATTGGCCTAGATAGATGATTGTCGCTTCACAAGTGGGAGGGTTGTTCCCGTCTGAACCACAAGGAGCACAGAACCCGGCTTACGGCAAACTTTCCATACACAGTAAACGACCCGTGAGGCTTTGGCTTCACGGGTCGTTTGTATTAATCATTGTTTAACGAATAGCGGCGTGGTTATACTTCTCTTGAATTTTATTTAATCGTCGCTCTACTTGCTTTGGAAACTGCTGCAGGGAAACCTTCGTTTGTTTGGCAGCCTCCAGCGCATTGACGATATCGATCTGACCGTAACCAAAGTTGTTATCTTTCCCTTTGGCACCTAAGTCACGGGCGGATTTTCGCATGATATCCATAACCTCAATATTGGTCAGATCCGGGTTGATGGAGCGGATCAGTCCAGCAAGCGCCGCAACGTGCGGGCTGGCCATTGAAGTGCCTGATAGGGCCGCATATTGACTGCCTGGATACGTGCTGGCGATGCTGGCTCCTGGCGCAGCGACATCAATGTAATCACCAAAATTGGAGAAGGATGACTTGGCGCCATTCGCATCTGTGGATGCGACAGCCAGCACTTCTGGATACGCGGCTGGATATCCTGGACGATCCGTATTGTCATTGCCGCTGGCTGCGACCAATACGACGTCCCGGTCATAAGCGTATTTAACGGCATCATGCAGAAATTGTGCTTGCGCATAGTTGCCAAGACTCATATTAATGACCTTAGCGCCATGGTCGGTGGCCCAAATGATCCCTTCAGCTACAGAATAGGTCGAACCTGCGCCGCTGCTGTCGAGTACTTTTACAGGCAAAACCTTGTTATACCAGGATAACCCTGCTACACCCTCACCATTGTTGACAGAAGCTGCAATAATACCGGATACATGCGTGCCATGCCCGACATCATCCTCTGGCGGCGCTTTTTTATCGACTATGTTTGTTCCTTCTGCAATTTTACCTTTTAAATCAGGGTGATCCAGCTGGACGCCTGTGTCAAGAACGGCAATAAGAATTTTATCGCTGCCCTTGGAAACGCTCCAACCCTTTTCAGTTTCAATAGATGGCAAATTCCATTGATATTGCGAGTAAAGCGCATCATTTGGAATAACTCCCTTGATATCGTTGGTCATATACAAATAATGCGGCTCAACGTATTGGGGATTCCAAGATTTTTGGAAATAACGAATCATCGGTTCAGCTTCCATTTTGTTGGAACGGAACACATACGTATAACCAAGCTTCTTAACAGTTAATGCGGATACTTCATTTTTCATCTGATTCAATTGTGCTTGGGTGGGGGTCTTTGAAAACTTTACTACAACTTCGTTGATATGGTAGTGGCTTGCGTTCCCGTTTTCTTCCCCATTATCTACTGTGATATCCTTCATCGTATTAGACTTCACAGATTCGATTTTATATTTTCCTTCAGGCGGATAAGGAACCAGGCGTAAATTGCGCTGCTGATGATGTTTGACATGCATCACTATATCTTGGAGCAGAATGCCGACCATGCCGTCACCTGCATGATCTTTATCAGGGACAGCGATGACCATATACCGGTGGCCATTTACGTTGAACGGGGCGGAAGTGTATGCTTGTCCAACCTGAAGCTGCTTCTTAGCGTCCATTAACCGATCCGACATGCTTGATCCTTGCGGTTTCTTGCCATTTGCAATGACATGCCCATGATGGTTCCATGAGACGTAGACCATTTGCTTGTGCATCTTCATGAGATGTGCCAGCTTGGTTTGCATGACTGCAGAAGGTTTTGATTTGGCTTCCAGCATTAGCTTATGCAGATTTTTCGAGCATTCCGTCGTACAGAGCATGGCAGTAGCATCCATATCCTGTTTAACAGTTGCCATTTTGAAATTGTGTTCCTGTTTGGCTGACATTGGTCTGAATGGCGCGGGATTCTCACTTGTCCGGTAGGGCTGGTTTGAAGAGCCGAACCAAGGCATAAGCGGAATAAGAAATGCGGCAGCCGCAAGCACTGCAAACCAGCCGATCCACTTTCGTCGCATATAGGTTGGTACCTCCTCGAACTTAACTGCATGATGGTGAGCCGGTTTCCGGCTGCTAATGGTTAGAGTTCGGTAGGGGGCTGTAAAATATACAATTTTTCTTGCTAAAGGACAGTACCATCTGCATGTATTTTGTGGTACGATGTTCATGGTTTAAGTATGGTTTTGGAATAAGAAAGGGGAACTACCGATTATGCCTTCGAACAATGTGAAACCGCTGAGCGAATCCACTCGGGACAAATTAAAACAGGCAATTGGCTATTTGGAGACGTTTTTAAATCAGCACGCGCTTCAACAGCTTACAGCTGAAGATCAAGGAAATGAAGCGGAGCTTTTCTATAAAGGATTGCTGTCGGATCTTCGCCACTTGCTCGTTTTCTCTGAAGTGGCTTATGAGAAGCTTGGAGTAACGCTAAGACGGCCTAATTTTGAAGTTGAATTCGCCGAACGTGCGTTGTACGAAGTATACCACCAATGCGTAAACGCATTTTTCTATCCAAAGAATGAGTGCTACTCGGAGGATGGCCGTTACGCATATACGGGTCAAGATGCGATTCGCTTCCGTAAGAAACCGATTAAAGAGGCAAGTGACATCGTACTTACGGTTTCGAAATTGTTTGAAGAGCTGCGCGACGATTTGTCCTACTATGAGAGTGACTACATGACACAGCGTCGTATGCAAGGACAAAAATAAGGCAAACATAACTCACCCCCGGTACGGGCAACCTGATACCGGGGGTGATTTTTATGCCAAATGGCGTAAACTGCAGTGTTGCGAATTGTACCTTTTGGGCACAGGGCAATAAGTGCAATGCCGATCAAATTCAGATCGACATCGATGGTCACGCGAAAATGAATTCTGATTCCGAATTTGCTGAAGAAGGTCTCGGGGATCAACATAAGGATGCAGCTTCAGAAAAGGCTGAAACCTGCTGTCACACTTTCAAGGCGAAGGAGTGAGGCCGTCATGAAGAAGCATCCCGATTACAGTCCGCATAGTCCTTATGACGATACGGAAACCCATCCGGGCTATCATTCAGATAATCATGCCTACAATGAAGAAATGGGTGCTGAATTAGGTACAATCGCACCAGGCTATTCAAGAAAATATGCAGACCGCGATTTGGTGAAAAACGCTAGGCACGAAGCGAGATCTACGGCTCGTGCAATTGGGTGGGCAGCACTTGCTTTGGCCATTCTGTCATGGTTGATATGGCCTGTCTTGCTGGGGGCAACAGCTGCAGTCGTCGGCTACATGGCTTTTCACCAAGGTGCCAGAGGCCTCGGCGTATGGTCAATAACCCTTGGATTAATTGCATTAGCATCGTATTTAGTGCTTATACCCATTTATTATGCCATTACCTGAACAATGTTTACGAAGCAGCCGGCGAGATCATTCGCTGGCTTTTCTCTTTCGAGCGGACTAGGTCCAAGGTCATACTAGCGTTAAATATGAAAAACATGTAGAATAGAAGCAAATCATGTCAATTAGGGGGCAAACAATGAGCATTGATCCGCGAATTATGAAAACTTTGCTTCAGCTCCAATGGATGCCAAGCTTAGACATGAATGGCACAAGCCAGAGCGATACATCTTCAACGGATAGCCAGAATGGAAATTCGTTATTTAGCACGCTGCTGCAACAGATGATGTCTGGCACGAATACCGATTCCAGCCTTTTATCAGAAGCAGGTCTTCAGACCACTAATCCTGCCATGTCATTGGGGTCCTTTCCCCCGCTGCTTACTGGATCATTAGATGATGAAATTCCTCAAATCGATGGATTAGATACGAGTCATGCCAACTCGAATACATACGATGTTTATATAAGACAAGCGGCAGCCAAGTACGGTGTTGATCCAACACTTATCAAAGCTGTTATCGATACGGAATCTTCCTTCAATACCAATGCTGTTTCTTCAGCTGGAGCTAAAGGTCTCATGCAGTTAATGGATGGAACAGCACGCGGAACCGGTGTTGCCAACTCATTTGACCCTCAGCAAAATATTGACGGAGGAACACGCTTCCTCTCCTATTTACTGCATAAATACGACGGTAACGTACAGACAGCGCTCGCAGCTTACAATGCAGGTCCTGGTCGTGTTGATCGTGCCGGTATCCATTCTGATGCGGATTTGGCAAGCAAGCTAGAGCTTCTTCCGAAGGAAACTCAGAAGTATATGAATAAGGTGCTAGATAAACAAGCTTTATACAGGATGACATTATAACGAATTAAGAATATGCGTATGTATGAATAGATCACGGGGAAGCTTTGAACGGCGCATTTGCCGTGCTTCCTCCGTTGGTCTTTTATTTTGCTTAAGAAGGCTTATCTTTACTAAGCGAGAAATAAGGAGGTCGGCAGATGTATTATTTTGATCATTGTGCTTCTACACCCCCGCATGAGGACGTCATTCGTACGATGACTGAGGTAATGGCGAAGCACTATGCCAACCCAGGTTCCTTGCATCGGAGCGGAATGGAAGCAAGCAAGCTGCTGGACAAGGCCAGAGGGGTTATCTCAGGCTTGTTCGGCACTGAGAAGCAAGAGTGGATCTTCACCTCTGGTGGAACGGAGAGCAATAATATGGCGATAACGGGTGCGGCTCGCAAATACAAAAGCCGGGGCAATCATTTAATTACTACGGCTATCGAGCATCCATCCGTTTATGATACGTTTCGGGCATTAGAACAGGAAGGCTTCCGGGTTACTTATCTCCCTGTCGACGATAGGGGTATTCTATCCGTAGGCGATCTGGAGGCTGCTCTTACAGATGAGACGATTTTAGTGAGCGTGATGCATGTTAATAATGAAACCGGGTCTGTACAGCCAATTGCTGAGATTGGTGCGCTGCTGCGCAGACAGGACCGAGTTATTTTTCATGTTGACGGGGTACAAAGTATTGGTAAGCTTCCTATTGATTTAACGGGGAGTAAAATTGATCTCTTCTCAGCATCTGCACATAAAGTTAATGGACCAAGAGGGTCAGGGCTTCTGTTCATTAGACAGGGGATACAACTTGACCCGATCTACATCGGAGGGGGTCAGGAGCGCGGCTTGCGTCCAGGTACGGAGAACCTAGCCGGCATCGTTGCATCAGCGAAAGCATTTCGGATGGCAGTGGAAAGTCAAGGTGACCGATATGAAAGGATGCATGTTTTGCGTGATCGACTGCTTCGGTGTGTGGAACAATTGCCTGAGCTCATCCTTAACGGCTCAGAAGAATGGGCTGCCGCTGCCCCTCACATTGTCAATTTCTCATACCCTGGCATGAAGCCTGAGGTCGTAATTCATATGCTGGAGAAGCATCGTATTTTAGCGTCTACGAAATCGGCATGCTCCTCTAAGGATGACAAACCAAGCCGCGTACTTGAAGCTATGGGACTCGGCAGGGAGCGTGCAGCAAGCGGTATTCGGATCAGCTTCGGAGATGAGCATGGCGAATTAGAATTAGAGTGGTTATGCCGCGTACTTCCAATGGTCGTGCAGAAGCTGAAGCCGCTTGAAAAAAGGGGCATTCGAGAATGAAACCAGATATCATTATGATCCGGCTTGGCGAATATATGGTAAAAGGCCGCAATCGCCGCCAATTTGAAAATCGGATCGAGCAGCAGATCAACAGAGTGCTGCTGCCTTTTCCAAGCACATCCATGAGCAAAGCTTATGGAAGGCTATACATTACACTGAACGATGAACGATACGACGTAATCGCAGACCAATTGAAGCTGATATTTGGCATTCATTCATTTAGTCCTGTCCAATATACGACTAACGATCTGGAAGCGATACGTGCATCGGCGCTGGAGGTTATGAGCTCCTTACCCCATGAGCCCGCCACCTTCAAGGTATCAGTGCGGCGCGTAGAGAAGACGTTTCCGCATGAAACCCACGAAATGAATCATTTGGTCGGTTCCCATATACTAAGGGCGATTCCGAATTTGAAAGTGAATGTGAAAGAACCTGATGTAGATCTGCGGATTGAAATCCAACCGGAGGGAACCTATGTTTTCCATGAAGTGGTGCAGGGTGCAGGCGGCTATCCTTACGGAACAAACGGTAAGGCAATGCTGCTTTTATCCGGGGGGATTGACAGTCCGGTAGCGGGCTATTTATCGATGCGTCAAGGATTGGAAATCGAAGCGATTCATTTTCACAGCTATCCCTTTACAAGCGACAAAGCGAAGGATAAAGTCATTGAGCTGGCTAAACGGTTATCTCATTTCAGCGGGACAGCTATTAAACTGCATCTCGTATCCTTTACAGACATTCAAACAGCTTTCGCGCAAAGTAACCGGGAGACGATTATTATTACGCTGATGAGGCGTTCGATGCTGCGCATTGCAGAGCGGCTTGCAGAGCAAAGCTCGGCTCTGGGACTTGTAACTGGGGACAGTCTAGGGCAAGTTGCCAGCCAGACGCTGAGCAGTATGAATGTAATTGGACGGAATGTGAATGTTCCGCTCCTTCGCCCGCTGATCACAATGGATAAGAATGAGATTATACGGATAGCGAGGCAAATTGGGACCTACGATACTTCAATTTTACCTTTCGAGGATTGCTGTACGTTATTTGTTCCCAAATCACCGAGTACGAATCCGAACTTGAAGGTTGTAGAACGAGCGGAAGCTTCAATTCAAGGTTTAGATGAAATGATTGATGAAGCGGTTGCAACTGCAGAGGTCATCCTGTTAACGCCGGATGTCTTATCAGCTGAAGAGAAGATAGGGGACGAAGATTGGTTTTAGAAACAAGCCATTTAGAAAAAGAAGAAAGCAGGGAGCCCTTTTAATGGGATTCCCTGCTTTTTTCGTTCAGAGCTAGAGCCTTTCTGCTTGTTACATTGTTCTTCCATAATCCAGCGACGATGATCACGATGACGACCAGAATCATGAACGACCATTTGAAGAGGTTGCTGCTTGCAAAGAAGCCTGCGATTCGTTCCTCATGCGTAATCATTTTGGCAGCCGTGTAGGCCAGAACACCTGAACCGACATAAACAATCCACGGGAACCGGTTAATGATTTTCAAGAACAAGGTGCTGCCCCATACTACGATAGGTATGCTGATCAAGAGCCCGAGTATAACAAGAAGGATATGGCCGTGAGCAGCCCCGGCAACTGCGATTACGTTATCCACGCCCATTGCAGCATCAGCAATGATAATCGTCCATACCGACTGCCATAACGTGTTCCCGGCTTTGACATCATGCTCATTCTGATCTACGAGCAGTTTATACGCAATCCACAGTAACAAAATGCCGCCTGCGAGCAGCAGCCAAGGGATATCCAGTAAATATACGACGAGGACAGTTGCTACTGCACGAATAACTACAGCCCCCACGGTACCCCAAATCACTGCTTTTGTCTGCTGTTCCTTCGGTAATTTGCGTGCGGCAAGACCAATTACGATCGCGTTGTCTCCTGCAAGAATGAGGTCGATAAAGACGATAGTGATCAAAGCGGATAAAAACTCGAATGAAAGTATCTCCATGATATGAGCCTCTCCCTTCTGAATTGTAATTTTGAAAGTATATACGCTGCTGCGAAACGAAAGATTCAAAAACTTTGACTCATAAGCTGTCCTAGTTTTACATACAAGTTTCATAAGCTAATAATTAGGCGGCTTATGCTTTCGAAGTAGTTTTACTTCGTAAAACTTAGGCTTATGCTTTTGAGTTACTTCGTAAAACCAAGCTTATGCTTTCGAAGTAGTTTTACTTCGTAAAACCAAGCTTATGCTTTCGAAGTAGTTTTACTTCGTAAAACTTTAAGGAGGGGCAAATTTGGATAGCTTGTTTATATTTATTCAGATTATTTTAATTAATGTGCTGCTTAGCGGAGATAATGCTGTTGTCATTGCTTTAGCAAGTCAGAAGCTGCCTCCATCTCAGCGCCGTAAAGCGATTTGGTGGGGCGCAGGTGTTGCTGTGGGACTTCGGTGTCTGTTAACGATAGTGGCACTCACTTTGCTCACGATCCCTTATCTGCAAGCAGCTGGCGCAATTCTGTTATTTATGATTGCAGTAAAGCTTGTGACAGATGCCTCTTCAGAATCTCACGACGAGCCTGAATTCCGCCAAGCTTCATCGCTTGGAAGCGCGATTCGCACAATTGTTGCGGCTGATTTCATTATGAGCTTAGATAATGTACTGGCTATTGCCGCGGTTGCCGAAGGCGAGCCTATTCTTATCTTTTTTGGAATTGCTTTAAGCATACCGATGATTATTTGGGGAAGTCAGGTTTTAAGTAAGCTGCTCCATAGGTTTCCAATATTAGTTTATTTGGGCGGGGGCTTGCTTGGTTATGCGGCAGGTGAGATGGTCGTTCATGATCCAGGAATGGTTAAGCTCATTCTTCATAGCTACCCAACTTTTCAGCAGGCATTTCCACTATTATGTGCCCCATTTGTTATCATTGTTGCGCTTTTGCGTCCAAAAAGATAAAGAAAAGAACATTTTTAAGTGGAAATTGCCTTCTTACACTGGTTTTTTGCCGTCCATTCCAGTACACTAGTAATGATAAAAAGTGTCGAGAGAAGGGATCTTTGGGCATGTCGAAAAATAAATACGCCGTCGGTCTTCTTTTTTTGTTTGCTGGCGCCGTTATTTTACTCGGAAAGCTCGGGTTATTCGCGTTTATCGGAACTAACTTCTGGCCGCTTTTCGTGTTGATTCCCGGCATATTGCTGCATGTGCTGTTTTTCGGTCGGTTGCTCCCCCCTTTAGTTCTCGTACCGGGAGCAATATTGACGATTAACGCCTTCATTTTTTTCTTTTGTATTGCGTTTGGGTGGAGCAATATGCAGTATCTATGGCCCCTATTTATATTAGGGGTTGCGCTCGGTTTGTATGAGTACCACCTGTTTGAGACGTCACATCCGAAATATCCGCTGACGGTTGCTATTATATTAGCTCTTATAGCGGGGTCGTTCTTTGTCATCATGGCGTTCTGGGGCTGGGGTTTATACATCATTGCAGTGCTGCTGCTTGCGATTGGAGCATGGTTAATCGCAGGAAAAAGGGCGCGCTGGTAATACGGTCCTTTTGATTTGTTTGCAAGAAGGTAAGAATAGAAAGAAGACTAAACAAAGTGGAGTGGATAATTAACAATGCAAGCCAGAGAAAATTTACGTAATATCGCCATCATTGCGCACGTTGACCACGGTAAAACTACGCTCGTCGACAAATTGCTTCAACAATCAGGGACTTTCCGTGATAACGAAGCTGTTCAAGAGCGGGCAATGGATTCTAATGACCTGGAACGTGAACGCGGGATTACGATTTTGGCAAAGAACACAGCAGTAAATTATAAAGAGTTTCTAATCAACATCGTAGATACACCAGGCCATGCTGACTTCGGCGGAGAAGTTGAGCGTATTATGAAAATGGTTGACGGCGTACTTCTTGTTGTTGATGCATTTGAAGGCTGTATGCCGCAAACAAAATTTGTACTTCGTAAAGCGCTTGAGAGCAATCTGACGCCAATCGTCGTGCTGAACAAGATTGACCGTCCGAATGCCAGCCCGCAAGATGTTGTAGATGAAGTACTTGATCTGTTTATTGAGCTTGGTGCTAACGACGACCAACTTGATTTTCCAGTCGTGTATGCTTCCGCACTAAATGGAACGTCCAGCCTTGACATGGAAAAGCAAGATGAAAATATGCAGTCTTTATATGAAACCATCATTGAGCATATCCCATCGCCGACAGAAAGCGTGGATGAGTCGCTGCAATTCCTCGTGACTTTGCTTGATTATAATGAATACCTGGGACGTATCGCGGTTGGCCGTGTAAACCGCGGTAAAATTCGTCAAGGCCAATCGGTTGCTGTTATTAACCGTGAAGGCGTTACGAAGCAAGCTCGTATTGAGAAGCTATTTGGCTTTCAAGGCTTGAAACGTGTTGAGGTTGAAGAAGCAGGAGCAGGAGACATCGTTGCAATTGCTGGTATTCGTGAGATCAATATCGGTGAAACGATTGCTGATCCAGCCAACCCAGAGGCATTGCCAGTTCTAAAAATTGACGAGCCGACTTTGCAAATGACGTTCCTTGTTAACAACAGCCCGTTCGCAGGACGCGAAGGTAAATGGGTAACTTCCCGTAAGCTTCGTGAACGTCTTTTCAAAGAGCTGGAAACCGATGTGGCTCTTCGTGTTGAAGAAACAGACAGCCCCGATGCTTTTATCGTATCTGGCCGCGGTGAACTTCACCTTGGTATCCTGATTGAGAATATGCGCCGTGAAGGCTTTGAATTGCAGGTTTCCAAACCGGAAGTTATCATTAAAGAAATCGACGGTTCCAAATGCGAGCCTTACGAGCGTCTGCTAATCGATGTGCCAGAAGAAAGCACAGGTCCTGTTATGGAAAGCCTTGGATCGCGTAAAGCAGAGATGGTCAACATGATTAATAACGGGACTGGCCAAGTGCGTATGGAATTCATCATTCCTGCACGCGGATTGATCGGATACCGTACAAACTTCTTGACGCTTACCCGCGGCTACGGAATCATGAACAATGCATTCGAGAAGCTACGGCCCGCTTGCCGGCGCATCCGTTGGCGGCCGTCATCAAGGTGTACTGGTTGCGAGTGAGAACGGTGTATCAACATTCTACGGAATGTTTGGTGTAGAGGATCGCGGATTGTTGTTCCTTGAGCCTGGTACAGAAGTATACGAAGGAATGATCGTTGGCGAGCATAATCGAGACAGCGACATCATCGTCAACATCTGTAAAGAAAAACAACTGAACAACATCCGTACAGCTTCCAAGGATGATACCGTTCGTTTGAAAACACCAGTATTGTTCTCACTTGAGCAGGCGCTTGAGTATTTGAATGATGATGAATTATGTGAAATCACGCCAAAATCGATCCGTCTTCGCAAGAAGCTGTTGAATAAAAGTGAGCGTGAACGTTCCGATAAGCAGCGTCGCTCTGCTGCTCAAGGCGTATAAGTTTCATTAGAAAATTAATTCGCCTTAAATGGTTATGACGCAGGCAGGGTAACGGATCGAATAGGTCCTGTTATCCTGCCGTTTGCGTAGCTTGGCCTAAGTGTCAACTCGAAGGGAGATGCCTGAAGGTGCAGAACTGGTTCCATGCACATCCGATTTTAACGTATATTATTATTTTGTGCTTAACGATCTATATCTTTAATGCGGTATTTCGTGTGCAGCGGCTGCCGATATTGAAAGAAATACTCGTCCATCTCGTGATGGCATTCGGTTCGTTTATTTTATTTGTTCTGCAGTTCGACAAGCTGCCGATCATTCAGTGCATGTCAGTTGCTGTAGCCATGATGCTCATGCTGCGCGGACGCCAGCTCTATGACAGATTGAAAGGCAGAAATGCCAACCATGCAGAAACAGAAGCCGATTCCGGAAAAAAAGCTTAACTACTAGCGAAGCGGCTTCTTCCAAAATGAGCTCGGGCTTATGAACAAATGATTCAAAGAAGTTCCGTTTAACTTTTAGGAGGACAGTCCATGCGGTTAGATGATGCTCTCTTCAATTGGCTGCAGATTCAAATTGTGGCAGAAGCAAGGCCAGATGATAACGCAGCAGTGGAAACCCGTGATTTCTTTCTGCAAATTTTGACCGAAGACTATCATCTCGCGTTTGTACAGGTCGATAAGATCGACGATACGATGGTTCATTTGCGTTATGAGCTGGAAGGACGCAGTAAAGTTCAGATGTTTCCTCGTGAAGCCGCTGAGAAGCTGCTGAGCGATATCAATGAGAATCCGAAATACAACTGACAAGGATAAAGGTGGACGCAATGACTAAATCATCTATGCCGCCAAGATCTTCTTCTAGAGGATCAGGAAAACCAGAAAAACCGAAAAAGAAGAACGTTTACTGGATGCGCAGAATATTGATCGTTCTGCTGCTGCTTATTGTTGGAGGCTTAGGCTATGCGGGTTACCTGTATAAGGTTTCGAAGGAAGCGTTGAAGGACATAACAACCGATGCCGATCCGACAGTGGAAGTAGCTCCGAACGATTCAGTTAAAGTGAAGCCAGTCGCTATTATACTACTTGGTTTTGATACACGTAAAGAAACGGGAAGCTTGAATTCAGATGTCATGATGGTTGCCGCATTCAACCCGAAGACCAAGTCAGCAACGGTCGTGTCGATCCCGCGTGATTCCAAGATCGAGCTGGATGGCTATAAAGCCCGCAAAGCGAATGCATACTATGCCAGATTTTATTCTGTAGCTAAAAGTGATGGTCTGGACAAGAAGAGTGCGGAACGTAAAGCGAAGCAGGATATACGCAAAATGTTTGGCGAGTTTTTTGATATTCCTTTAAACTACACGGCTACTATCAATTTTCAAGGCTTTGCCGATGTTGTCGATGCTTTAGGGGGCATCGATGTAGATGTCGATATGGACATGCACTATGTTGATAATGCGGATGGCACAAACATCAATTTAACAAAAGGTCATCAAAAGCTTAATGGTGATGATGCCCTTGATTTCGTGCGGTACCGCAAGTCCAATGATGGCAAGAACATGTCCAGTGACTTTGACCGCAATCAACGGGAAAGCCAAGTGCTAGGTGAAATTGCCGACAAGCTGAAGTCGTTCTCCAGCGTTACCAAGATCGCGGGCGTAATACGCGCGGTCGGCAGCAATATGCGTATGGATATCCCATCGGGTGAGGTTGAGAACATGATTTCCACCTACTTCGGTATTAGCCGAAGTGATATTACATTCATCCCTCTGGAAGGGACTTGGAAGAGTCCCTATGTCCAGCTCGATGAGAACAAACTTCAGTCCGCTAAAGCAGCTTTGCAGGCAAAGCTGGCTGAATGACGGGTGGAAGAGCTGACCCTGCTATGTTATAATAATCGCATCGGAGCATTCATGACAATGATGGCAAGGAGGCAATGCGGATGACCGAACCCGTAACAGCATTAAATGATGATTTATTCAATCAATTGCAGCTCGAGCCATTCGTACTTCTGCACACCATTGATGCGGATGGAGGGTCACCTACGTCCAGTGCCATCTCATGGATTTATGCGATTGATCGTACTACGCTCCGTTTTGCAATCGATGGCCGCTCTCGTCTCCGTGCGAATATGGTGGCGAATGAGGAAGTAAGCGTAACTGTATTTGCGCCGGGTACCGTTCAAACGGTTTACGGAAAAGCAAAGCTGCATTCGGAAGCGCTCGAAGAAGTACCCTTCAAGCTCGTATGCTTCGACATCGAGATTGGGCAAATCCGCGACGCGATGTTTTATGGCGCGCGCTTGTCCGCAACACCGGAGTATGAGAAAACATATGACAAAAGAGCTGCTGACAAACTGGATGGACAGGTGTTTGCCGCCATGAAAAAAGCCTAGTGTAATATCGCTAGGCTTTTTGTGTACTTATACGGCTGCTCATCTTTACAAATTTTTATGAATCTTAGGCTGCTCCTGTTTTCCATTCTCCGGAGGGAGGGGTTGAATATCCCTTGGCACCTGAGGGATAATGCGACCGACAATGTCGGCAAGCTCCTCGGCAATGCCAGCAAATGGCCGGCCGCGCTTCATGTCGGCCTGGACCTCACGTAAACGCTGGGATAAGTCCATATCGGCAGTGACAATTGCATCGATACCGTATGGATCTTTATGAAAAGCTTCTGCTACTGCATATTTGACCGTGCCAACACGCGATCGTTCCATCGTGCTTGCCACATCAATGCCTACGACCGCCGTATTATTAAACACGACGCAGTGGGCGCCTTTAACACCCGGAACCCGCATCGCCAGCTTTTCTAGATGGGCTGCTACTTGTTTCTGGTTCGTAATAACCTTTTTACGAGGGGTACTCTGCTGAGCTTTAACGCGGTTATCATTCTGTGGAGAGGGTGATGTCTCATTGCGTGCGACGGTACCGCAACCGGTCGCAAGCAGGCAAAGGATCAAAGCCGACACCAGCCACTTGCTCATATTTGCCACCTGACCTTTCTATAATCCACGTTTTGTATGTTCAAGTATAGTTTGCCCAGAGCAGGTATCGCTATGTACGCCTTTGAACGAAATTCCAACGCCGGGAGGGCTCACGATGAAAAAAATATTCGTGCTCGATACCAATGTTCTGTTGCATGATCCGCAAGCGATCTTCTCCTTTGAAGATAATGAGATCATTATTCCCGCGGTAGTGTTGGAAGAGATTGATTCAAAGAAAAGGTTAGCCGATGAATTGGGCCGCAATGCCCGTCATGTTTCCCGATTACTGGACCAAATGCGTGAGAATGGACGGCTTCATGAAGGAATCAAGCTGCCAAATGGCGGTCTTCTCAAAGTTGAGCTGAACCATCGCAGCTACGTGCGTGTTCAAGACATGTTTGGCGAGATGTCAAACGATAACCGGATACTGGCAGTAGCTTTGAACTATTCCATGGAAGAGAAAGAGAAGCCGGAAGAGCGACCTGTTATCATTGTTAGCAAAGATGTGCTGGTCCGCATCAAAGCGGATGTGCTTGGTCTATCTGCTCAAGATTATCGATCCGATCAAGTCGTTGTCACGGCATCAGATGTCTATACCGGATATTTAACGCTGTTCGTACACCCGGCAGTTATTGATGAATTTTATACGTATCGCTTCTTAACGATAAAAAATATGCAGCTCGGCGGTACACGATTGCAGCCGAATGAATTCGTTATTCTTCGGGATGAAATGGGTACCTCCAAATCAGCGCTGCTCAAAGTAACGCAGGATGGACAACGGCTCGAACCGCTATATCTGAGCAATGATCCTGTGTGGGGAATGACCGCCCGCAATGCACAGCAGAGAATGGCGCTAGAGCTGCTTCTCAATGACGATATACCGCTTGTCACACTTACGGGCAAAGCGGGTACAGGCAAGACCTTGCTTGCTCTGGCTGCAGGACTGATGAAAGTGGAGGATGAGCATAAATACAAAAAATTGCTGATCGCTAGACCAGTCGTGCCAATGGGTAAGGATATCGGTTATTTACCAGGTGAAAAAGAAGAGAAGCTGCGTCCATGGATGCAGCCGATTTATGATAATTTAGAGTTTTTATTCGATACGAAAAAATCAGGGGATATCGATAAAATATTGATGGGGCTTGGCAGCATTCAAGTAGAGGCATTAACGTATATTCGCGGACGTTCTATTCCAGGCCAGTTTATTATTATAGACGAGGCGCAAAACCTCACGAGGCATGAAGTGAAAACGATTGTGTCCCGTGTCGGGGAAGGAAGTAAAATTGTATTGATGGGCGACCCGGAGCAAATCGACCATCCTTATTTGGATTCGATCAGCAACGGGTTGACTCATATTGTTGAACGGTTCAAGCAAGAGGGCGTCAGCGGCCATATGACGCTTGAGAAAGGCGAGAGATCCAAACTCGCCCAACTAGCGGCAGATTTACTTTAAATAGTCCCTGGAGTCTGTGAGAGCCGTTCAGCGCGGCAATGATAGGCTCTAGCAATGCCCTCTATGAGCTCTGCCTGATGACGGTCGACAGCGAGAAGCTGTCGGCCGTTTGCATGACTAGATGCAAGCGTATGCTCCTCGGCCTGCTGCATGGCTTGCGTAAGCTCCGAATCTGGTTCAATGCCATCGATAGCGATTAGTATTGTGAGTGCTGCATCGAGGAAACGATTACCCTGTCTTGTGATGACCCCATAGTCTGTGAAGGTTCTATCGTCGATCGACCAGGTCTCATCGAGCTGAAGCCAAATGCCTCGTTCACAATGAACTTTATACCGTGCCACGAACGTTTCGATTGCATCAGCATCGCTCATGAGGCTAACGAATAGTAAGGTTTTGTGTCTGTCGACCAGCGTAACGATATCGGCAATTCCTTTAATAATTTGGGCGTAATAACCAGGTAGCTTATCATCCGGCAAGTGTAGCTCAATGCTAAATATGGACTGCATTATTCATCCCTCCGGAAGTCGCTGTTTCCGTTCATTATGAACGATTTTCAGAGGAGAATCAATAAATGTGAGGCGACAAAGAAGCGCTTTCTTGATACAATAAGGAATAGGACCAAAGTTGTGGAAAGATGAAATTCTTTGGAGTTTTCCTTTGGAAAACTAAGATTATGCTTACGAAGGAGTTTTCCTTTGGAAAACTTGTAGGAGGTTAAAGTGTCACGTAGGAGATATGTTTTGCTGCTGCTTGGTGTGTTTACGATATGCGCGGCGCTGCTGGTTCCGCTGCTTGGCAAACCAGGATTGACAGTCATCCCGTTTGATGGGCCGCCTTCAGCACAGCTGCCTCAAGTTGTTGACGGAAGCGAGAAGAATTCAGCCATTATTCGCATAGCGGTTTCGATGCAAGAGGCGGAATATCATTATTGGACAGCCAGTAACGAAAAATTCGAGATCAATCACCCTTCTATCAAGATAGAAATGACTAATTTCCCAATAGCAAGCGCCTATGATTCATGGAAGGAAGCCTCCCAAATCGGCGACCCATTCGATATTATGCTTTTGGATAACAACCGGGTAAGAGAGTTTGCCGGTCGCGGCTATTTACTGCCTGCCGATGGGGTATTTACCGGAGATTCACTTGCAGATCAATTGGAAGCGCTCACAGATCTTTTGAAATGGAATGGCTCTCTGTGGGGGGTTCCGCTTGATTGTGACCCCATGCTCGTTGTATGGCAGCGAGAGCTTCTGAAATCCGCTGCTCTGGACACACCTCCAAAGGATTGGAGCAATTTTAAGGCAGTGATGAATACGCTGCATGCATCAAATCCTAATTTGGAATGGCTCAACATCCTGCCGGCTGATTCGAGTCAGATCATTGCCTGGCTGGGAGCTTTTAAGCAGGATAGCGTGTCACCAGTTAATTTGCTGCCGTTTAATGAAACCGCTAAGCAGCAGCTTCGTTTTGCGGCCGACAACGCCAAGTTTATATCGGGTGTGGATCCACTCCTGAAGAAACCAGAGCTTATGCAGAAGTTTGAATCCGGTACTCTGCTATCTTCCGTGATGCCATGGTCGGTTTACCAATCCATATCCGATGAGCAGCGTAAACAGATTATGGTCGGCAATCAAACTGGGCCAATCGGTTGGAGCGGAGGGAGAAGCTTTGTTTTATCCTCTCAACTGGAGGATCTTGATTCGGCGCGGCTTTGGATCAATGAAATGACATCTGCAGGCAAACAGCTTGATCGTTATTCACGCTTTATGAGACTGCCAGCCAGAGTATCGGCTTATACCAATGAGATTGAAATGAACGATATTTCAAAAAGTCCGCCCCATTGGTTGATCGGCATGCTCAAAAGCCAGTCGTTGCTGCCTGACCCGCTTTGGGCTGAACGCTGGAATAAATGGACAAGCTTGTGGAGCGGCCTTCAGGATTGGCATTCATTCACTGCTGAGAAAGCGAATATGATTATCGAGCAATGGAACGGTGAACAAAAAAGCGGCGGTACAGTACCGTCGCTCTCATCAGAGGGAGATGGAAAGCTTAACAATTAGTTTTCCATCTTCTATTTGTACAGACTTTGTTCTGAGGAATGAAACCATTTTTTGCGGATAAAAGCCAAGATCGAATTCTTCCTCGAGTGAACGTCTGGTCGTGTCTGGCAGCGCCAATCCATTGAAGATCAATTCATCCACATGAAATAGAATAGCCCCGCTCTTCTCCACGGTGTAATGGCCGGTTATTCGAACCTCCATCCCATCCCTTTTACCGCTGACCTCTACTGAATCGTTGTGAAAGGCAAATGCAAAGTTATTAAACAGTTCATTTTGTTCCCTTAGGAAGGTGTTTAATTTATCCGCTGAGACAGTTAACGTATAGTTGAAGCCGTCGATTTCGAGCATTTCCTTGTTGTCCTGCACCCAGGACGGCATTTTATTCATCGCCTTAGACAGGGCGCTAAAGTATCGTTTAACTTCAAGCAAGCCGACATTTTTCCAGTAATCATTGAATTCATTGATCAAAAGCCTGAGCTTATCCGCGTCAGATCTACCGCTTAAGCGGCTGTCTACATCCTGCTGCAAAGCAGACACCCGGTCACGCTGCTGCTTCAGCTGCTTTTGAACCTCGGCTAGCTGGTCAGATTGTTTATCCAGTTTATCCACTTCTTTTTTTAATTCACGGTATTGTTTCGTATAATTGTTCAAGGTAAGCTGGTCATTAGAGAAAATAAAGTCGAAATAATCAACCATGGTGAGCAGACTGGAGAGATTATCGGATGATAGCAAGGCAGTGAGCAAGAAGTCTCTTTCTCCGGTATAGTAGGCGCGAAGTACTGCTACCTGCATCCTCCTGATGCTTACTTATCGATTTCTTCTGCATGTCAAGTTCACCTTGGGACTCTGCCAGCTTGATCGAGATTGCAGTCTGCTGCTGCTGAGTACGTGCTATTTCTTTGTCGATTTCAACGACAGATAAGCTTTTCTCCAGGATACGTCTCACTTCTTCATCCTCAGGTAATTGAGGCTCTGCAAAAACGGGGAAGATGGTTAGCCAGATGGCGCTCGCCCAGATGGCTGCTGCCAGGGCGAGGCGGTACTTCATTCCACTCACGCTCTGCTCCCCTTTCGAAGGCATGTCTGTCCTTGACTACTATATGCGTGCAATCTCTCTATTATATCTTGGAAATGAAATTTTGTCCTTGGCTGGAGGTAGGTATGAATCGTTCAGAACGGCTTAAGAATCGCATTGAGGATCGCATCCAAATGGAAGGAATCGAGGGGGAAAAGCTGCATATAGCGCCGGAGAAGTCAGCCGTCCGCTGCATTACTTTTCATGACTTTATGGCGATGTGTCTCTATGATCCCGACTTCGGTTACTACCAATCTGGTGCGGTAAGAGTGGGCAAATCGGGAGATTTCTATACCAGCTCTGCTGTCGGCACGATTATGGGGGAGAAGCTCGCTGGATGCGCAGCACAGCTAATTGCGGAATATGGCGGCTGTGCGGATGTCATTGAGTGGGGGGCAGGAACGGGGAGACTATCCAAGCAGATTCTAGCTGCATGGGAGCGAGCTGATCATGTCTGGCTGTCCCAGTTGACGTACACCGTAGTGGATGACAATCCGGTCCATTTGGCTGAGGCTGAACGGCTGATTCGAGAGGAGGGAAGTCCAGCTGCAGCAATGGCGGACGTACGTTTCCTGCGAGCTCAAGAAGCGGAATCTAATCTTCGGAGCGGTAAACCGGTAATTATTGTTGCGAACGAGCTGCTCGATGCATTTCCTGTTCATCGGCTTATCAAGCATGAAGGACAGCTTTGGGAGCTGGGTGTAGCGTTGAATGAGGATCATTCGAATGGGGGCAGGCGGTCCTTTCAATATGCTTATTTGCCGCTAACTAATCCAGAACTGGAACGATCATTAACGGCTGATGGCGTAAAGCTTGCAGAAGGACAGGAAGTTGAGATCAATCTCGCCGCGGAACGCTGGATCACAGAGATGTCCGCTCGATTGACGGAGGGTGCGCTCATTATTATTGATTATGGCCACGAAGCAGAAGAGCTGAGGGCTTCTCATCGGATGAAAGGTACCTTGTTATGCTATAAGGACCATATCGCGCATGACGACCCGTTCCAATTCATTGGAGAGCAAGACTTGACGTCCCATGTGAATTTCACTGCTTGCCGCAGAGCGGCTGAGAAGTCGGGGTGGAAGGTCGTTTATTACGACACACAAAAACAGTTTCTGATTGATCAAGGGATATGGAATGATTTACTTGCCCATGACGGCTCGAATCCATTCGGTGAAGAGGCTAGACGTAATCGGTCGATTCGCCAATTATTACTAAGTGACGGCATGAGTGAGTCGTTCAAGGTCATGATATTGCAAAAAACAAGGTGAAACGGCTAACGCCGTCCTTTAGCGGCGGAGCGCGGTTCATTCCGGAGAAATATAAGCAAAGTATTTTTTTTTGAAAAAAGGCTGTTCCGAGTAGAGGTCATCTACTTGGAACAGCCTTTTGGCTATTTGGCGGTTAGCTGGTGATTTTAGAACGGGTTGCCCATTACGAATACCGTCCAGTAAGTAAATCCAACAAACGAGATAAACATATAAGCCCAGAACATCAACATATACGTTTTCTCGGAGAAGTTCAAATAGCCTAGCAACACAAAAACAACGGTTTGGATAAAAAACAACAACGCCATCTCGGTCATGTGGCCTGCAAAAGCCATTAGAGCGATAACTAGCGTCCAAAAGCCAAGCACTCGGAACATGCGTGCCATGAGTGCATCCCCCTCTCGTCAGTCACGACCCATTTTCTATTGCCCATTATAACGTTTCAGGTAACGACTGTAAACTGTTTCACTCGTGACGAATTGGCAAACTTTTTGATGTTAGGTCATGGGTTGATACAAGTTTGCATCAAATTCTGAAAAAATATGTATGAGCCCTCAATAAAATGGATATACAAATTAGTATCCGATAGATTCTATGAACTCTACCAAGGGCATAGAGATAAAGTAAGCGCCTAATGTTAGGAGGTTTTGGTTGCATGACAGCAGTCAGACAAGATGCGTGGAGCCCGGATGATGACCTCATCCTCGCTGAAGTAACGCTGCGGCATATCCGCGAGGGCAGTACACAGTTATCCGCTTTTGAGGAAGTGGGGGAGCGGATCGGCCGAACTTCAGCCGCATGCGGGTTTCGCTGGAATAGCTGCGTTCGCAAACGCTATGAGGATGCTATACAAATTGCAAAGCAGCAGCGCCAGAAACGGAACTATATGAAAAAACAATCGTATGTAGTTGCCCCCCATGTGTCATCGATCGGCATGATCGACACAGAAGAGCGCACATACAAAAGCGAGCCCTTGACAGAAGAAACGCTCTCCATTGATGCGGTTGTTCGTTTTCTTCGCCAATGGAAAGGCACCTATCAAGAGCTCAGCCGTCAAATTAAGACGCTTGAACGCGATATTCGCGAAAAAGATGAAGAGCTGTACACATTAAGAGAGCTTAACGAACGTTTATCGCTTGAAGTCAATAATGCACAAACGGATTACCGCGCAGTTAATGATGATTATAAAACGCTTATTCAAATTATGGACCGTGCACGCAGACTCACCGTGTTAACGGAAGAAGATGAAGCGAAACCGCGTTTTAAAATGGATGCGAACGGTAATTTGGAACGGATTGAGTAACGCAGAATGTGCAGCCAACCTATGGTTGGCTGCGCACTCTGCGAACGCATAATGCACCGACAACCTATGGTTGGCGGCGCACTCTGCGAACGCAAATGTGCAAAACCTAATCGCTGAGCAGTGCGTCCAACCTATGGTTGGCAACACTCTGCGAACGCAGAATGTAAGTTTGCGTAACAGTGAATCCCGCTAAACCGACAAGGTTTAGCGGGATTTTTTATTTATTATCTGTTACGATGATAGAAAATGTATGAAGGAAGATGAACGCTTGAGGATCATGATAGTCGGCGCCGGTGCATTAGGATTGATGTACGCCTCCAGATTGGCGCGGTCGGGAGTAAAAGTCACATTAAGAACACGTACACACAGTCAAGCCAGTGCACTCCATATAGACGGAATTACGCTTGTAGAACAAGGCAGGGAGAGCAGAATATCCGTTCAAGCTGCCTCTATGGACGAACCATATAAAGAGTGGATTCCAAACGATCAGGACTGGATTTGGCTAACGGTTAAGCAGCCTCATTTGAATGACACTCTTCTACAAGAGTTATCGACTTTGGCAGCACAGGGAGCATCCCTATTATGTCTTCAAAATGGGATTGGTCACATGGAGAAGCTGCGAGCAGCACTGCCGGGTACGCCGCTGTATGCGGCTGTTTCTACAGAAGGTGCTCTCCGTGCTGGCGGAAACGACCGTTAATCATACAGGATACGGGATGTTGACGTTTGGAGGCTGGCCCTTACCTCAAGCAGAATCGGACCAAATGCAAAAAATGTTAGCGGAAGCGTTAGATCATGCAGGAATTGATGCAAAATTGTCGAATGAAATGTCTAATCGTCTTTACCATAAATTGTTGATTAATGCCGTTATTAACCCGCTTACTGCCATTTATGGCGTAACGAATGGCGATTTGCCTCAGGATCCAATGAGAAAAAAGCTGATGGCCGCGCTTCATGCTGAAAGCGAAGCTATTTTGAAAGCCGTTGGCTGGCGACATGATGAGGATTCATGGGAACGGTTACTGACTATTTGTAAACAAACAGCAAGCAATGAATCATCTATGCTTCGGGATGTGAAAGCAGGACGCATGACCGAAGTAGATTGGATAAATGGCGGAATAACTGCGCTTGCGAAGCGCTTTAATATGCAGTCGCCGTTGAATGATGCAATGACGGCAATCATCAAATCGTTAACAATTTGAGGTAGCGAAGGAGCGGACCGAGATGCTGTGGATTTGGGAGACTATTAAACATGTCTACGCCATTCTGGCCGTTATTCCGGTCATCCCTTTTTTGCTCGTTTATTTTGGTCTTGGAGCTTTTACGGGTGACCGCAAGAAATCATTTCGCACAGCCATGGATGTAACGACAGCGCTGCTTATCGGCTGTGTTGCCGTTTTGTTTGAACGCATTTTTCACAGCTCGTTTGGACTATACGGCATCCTGCTTATTTTTCTGCTTGGAGCCGGACTTCTCGGCAATGTGCAGTATAGATCGAAGGGGAATATTGATGTCGGCCGGATAACGAGAGTTGTTTGGCGCTTAGGATTTTTTATTATGGGGCTCTTTTACGTCGTTCTCATGTGCATCGGTATCGGAAAAAGCTTCTTCAGCATCTAATTTGCAATAGCACGAAGTGTATTGAACGGGTCGCCTTCCTTATCTAATTTGGAGGGCGATTTTTTTGACGGTGCGCTATAGGTTGTGTACAATGAAAAAAAGATTAACGATTCCTTTTTGTTATCATATAAAGTCATCCTATATGAATGCCTAGAGAGGTTGATATGGTCCATGAAAATCGAATCGGTTCAGCTGCCTGTCGGTCAGCCGATCACCGAGGCATACATAAGTCGAACACAGCCTGCGCTGGAATCGTTATTTGGCAGTCATCCGGCAGAAGATGAGGACTGGAAGCGAAGAGCGCAATGGCTCAAAGATCAGTCTGAAAGCCGTGTTTCGGCAAAGAGCTTAGCGGCTGCGCTTGCCCGGTATAATCAACGGTTTAATAAGAGCGAAGAAGTGAATTTAGCCATTGAGGCAATTGCTGAGGGGGCTCCGTCGTCGTTGGCGGTCAACAGGCAGGACTATGGACAGGACCGCTTCTTGTGATCCATAAAGCCATTTCGGTCATTTCAGCAGCAAGGCATGCAGCACAATTGACAGGGCAAGCTGTTATCCCGCTGTTCTGGATCGCAGGAGAAGATCATGATTGGGATGAAGCGAATCATGCTCATATTGTGAATCAAGACAATCAGCTGGTCAAAATCGCGATTGCCAGACCAGATGGCTCCCGGACGTCCGTAAGCCGAAGCAAAGTGGATCAAGAAGCGATGCTTGAGGCAGCGCGGCTTCTTGGCGAAACGCTGCCGGACAGTGAATATAAGCGTGAATTGCTGGCATGCTTGACTACCTTCGCCCGGCAATCGGAGACGTTATCCGAATGGTTCGCTTACACGCTTGGATGGCTCTTTGGCAAGCAAGGCCTTGTTCTTCTTGATTCCGATGATCCGGAGCTTCGCAGGCTGGAAGCACCGATGTTCAAACAGATCATTGAGCGCAATGATGAACTGGAAGACGCGTATAAGCGCGGAGCGGATACGATTCGTCAGCAAGGCTACGTGCCGCAAGCGGAAGTCGTTGACGGAAGCGCTAATTTGTTCTTGTTTCAAGGCGAGGAGGATGAAGCGCCTGGAGAGAGAACCTTGCTTTTTAAGCGGGATGGCCGGTTTGAGAACCGTAGAGGGACTGTCTCATGGCCGAGTACTGAGCTGCTTCGCATCGCCCAAGAGGCTCCCGAACGGTTAAGCAACAATGTGCTGACTCGGCCTTTAATGCAGGATTATGTATTGCCTGTGCTGGCAGCCGTACTGGGGCCTGGCGAGATTGCTTATTGGGCGCTGACGGGTCCCGCATTCCGCTTGCTTGATATGCAGATGCCGATTATCCTTCCCCGCATGTCGTTCACATTGGTTGAAGGTGCGGTTACCAAGCATATGAAGAAGTTCGAGCTATCATTTGAGGATATTGCCTTCCGGTTTGAGGAATATAAGGAAGCATGGCTTAAGGAACAGGATGAGCTGCATATTGAACAGCATTTTGCCGATGTGAAGAAGAAGTTTGCTGAGCTTTACCAGCCGATCATAGATCTGGTCACAGAAGTAGAAGGCGGCTTAGCCCAGCTGAGCGAAACGAATCAGCAGAAGATTATCGGGCAAATTGACTTTCTGGAGCTGCGTACGAAAGATGCGCATGCAAGGCGGCATGAAGCGGTCATTCGCCAGCTAGACCGAATTGCGATATCGTTATGGCCGGATGATAAACCGCAGGAGCGGGTGATCAATTGGACCGTTTATTGGAACCGGTATGGTTCTTCTTGGCTGGAGAAGCTGCTTGAAGCACCCTTTGACCGTCTAGGCGGCCATCGAATGATTTATTTATAGAGAGGAAGTTGAGATGAAATGACAGTAAACGCAAAAGAAACAAGCATCGTGACTGACCTGGCGCTCGCGCCTGAAGGTCACTTGAAAATTGAATGGGTAGCGGCACATATGCCGGTACTGAACCGTATCCGTGAGCAGTTTGAGAAAGAGCAGCCATTTAAGGGCTTGAAGGTTGCCATTTCCCTGCATTTGGAAGCTAAAACAGCGTATCTTGCCAAAGTTGTTCAAGCTGGTGGAGCAGAGGTTACCATTACAGGCAGCAACCCGCTTGTCTACCCAAGATGATGTGTGTGCCGCTCTAGTTGAAGATGGAATAACAGTCTTCGCCAAATATAATCCAGAGCCTAAGGAATACAAGGAGCTGCTTATTAAAGCACTTGAAACGAAGCCGGATCTCATTATCGACGATGGCGGCGATTTAGTATCGATTCTGCATGCGGAGCGTCCTGATTTAATGACTCAAATTCGCGGCGGCGCGGAGGAAACTACAACAGGTATACTGCGTCTCAAAGCGATGGAGAAGGATGGCTCGCTGAAATTCCCGATGGTGGCAGTAAACGATGCATACTGTAAATATTTATTCGATAACCGCTATGGTACAGGACAATCGGTATGGGATGGAATTAACCGGACGACAAACCTTGTTGTAGCTGGGAAAACCGTCGTTGTTGCTGGCTACGGCTGGTGCGGTAAAGGGGTTGCGATGCGTGCAAAGGGTCTTGGAGCCAATGTTATCGTGACAGAGATCGATTCGATTCGCGCAGTTGAGGCTTATATGGATGGATTCACAGTGATGTCCATGCTCGATGCGGCAAAAGTCGGCGATTTCTTCGTTACCGTTACAGGTAACCGTGATATCATTCGCGGCGAACATTATGAAGTGATGAAAAATGGCGCAATCTTGTCCAATGCGGGACATTTTGACGTTGAAGTGAACAAGCCTGAGCTTGAAGCGTTATGCTCGAATAAACGCACCGTCCGCAAAAATATTGAAGAATATTTGCTGAAAGACGGACGAAGCATCTACCTGCTCGCAGAAGGACGTCTGGTCAACTTGGCGGCAGGTGATGGCCATCCGGCAGAAATTATGGATATGACGTTCGCTTTGCAAGCGATGTCGCTTAAATATGTGAACGATAGCTATAAAGCAATTGGCGCTAAAGTCGTCAACGTTCCTTATGAGCTCGACGAACAGGTTGCCCGCTTCAAACTCGAAGCGCTGAACATCGGAATTGATAAGCTTACGGATGAGCAGAAGAGCTACCTCGAAAGCTGGGTCGAACACGAATAATCCCGAATTTAATCGCTACAAGAGCCGCTTGGACTTTGATTTCTGTCATGGAAATCGAGGTTCAGGCGGCTCTTTATTTATTATTAGGTATAATTGCAACATCTTCCCACGACTCCTCGTTTATAGGGTACGCAAACCAAAATAAATACAGGGGGTTGTTGTATGGCAAAGAGCAAGAAAGGTTTTAAAGGTCTGAAGTGGTCAATAGCAGTGGCAATCGTATTCACACTCGTAATGGCGTCAGGGTGCTCCTCCGGCAGTGAAGACAGCAGCGATTCGAGCAAGAGCAATATGTATGGCTGCGAAATTCAGGTACGAATAATTCAGCCGAATGATAGGCTAGCAACAGCTTACCTCAGAGAGTAAACCTGCCGCTGATGAAGCAGCAGGCTCATCCAACTCAGGTGCTCCTGCTGAGCCTGCATCAGCAGGAGGCGCTGGCTTCGGGGCGAATGAGCTGAACACGGACTCCTCGCTAGCTTCAGAAGATGGAATGAACCGCAAGGTGATTTACCGTTCCAACGTAGCTATGGAGGTCAGCGATTATGCCAAGGCGCAGACAGCACTCAAAAATATTATTCATATCTCTGGAAGCTATCTGCTCCAATTCGCAGATCAGAAAACCTCATCCGAATTTGGCGGTACGTATACGATTAAGGTCCCGCCTTCCAGCTTTGATACGTTTCTCACCGAGCTCGAGAAGATCAAGAGCAAGGATGGCGTATTTGAAAGGAGCATCCAAGGGACAGATGTTTCCGAAGAATACGTAGATTTGGAATCCCGACTCAAAGCACGGCAGGTCGTGGAGGCAAGGCTGCTTTCGTTTATGGAGAAAGCTGTCAAATCCGATGATTTGCTGAAAATATCCGGCGAACTTGGCAATGTACAAACCGAAATTGAGAAAATAAAAGGAAGAATGCGTTATTTGGACAAAAATGTAGCTTTTTCAACGGTAGAGCTGAGGATGTATCAGCAAACGATGGAAGCGCCTGCAGTTGTTCAGGAGGAAAAGCCTGCTTTTGTGGAGCGGCTGCAAAATGCGATGTCGGGGAGCACAGATGTCATTTATGCATTCCTGCAGGGATTATTTATCTTCATAGCGGGCGCATTGCCTGTACTGCTGCTGCTTGCTATTCTAGGCATACCGGTCTATTACGCTTATCGAAGCAATCGCAGAAGAAGTGTCATTCCAGGTTCAGGTACAGCAGCCAAGCCAGAGGTACCGTTTGCTTTACCAGAACCCCCACATTCAACCACTCCGAAGGATGAAGAGTCCTAAAATACAATCGTTCACTCAAAGAGCTGCATCACAAGCCTTCACTGGCTTCGTGATTGCAGCTTTTTTTATTGCAAAGCGCTGCTGGCTCGCTTCAGGGCGCTGCGAATGGCTGCCTCCTTGGCTAATCGCTTTTGCTCATCCTCTGATCCGCCTGCGAACGCTGGAGTCAGAAATAATTCAATAAGGGCATCCTCGCTTGCTGCAGCGGCATCCCTGCTCATTGCCGAGCAGGTAGTGAGCCACCTGATAGCAGAGCTGTTCGACAGGCCGCAGCAGATCTATTTTCTTATCCGTTATAGCGTTCATCGCGTTATTAGGCTCCTTCGTTTCATCCCGTCCGGAGGTTGATGATTCCAGTTTACACGAATAGGAGGAGGTAAAAGTTTCAAAAGTGTAACAAGTTAATCCCGTAAATTATTTCTGGAAATATTAGCAGCTGAGCAGGAATTAAGTTTTGGGTGGCGAATACATCAATCTTAGTGGTGAAAAGTGGGGCTAAGTGGTGGATTTGGGGAAAGAGGTGGAGCGGCCAATGTTTATGGGAGAATATCAGCATAGCATTGATGACAAAGGCCGTATTATTATCCCTGCCAAATTCCGTGAACAGCTTGGCGATCATTTTATTGTCACTCGCGGCCTTGATAACTGTTTGTTCGTTTATCCGATGAGTGAGTGGGGCATATTGGAACAGAAGCTGAAATCACTTCCCATGATGAAGTCAGACGCAAGGGCCTTCTCGAGGTTCTTCTTCTCAGGGGCAACGGAATGCGAGCTGGATAAACAGGGAAGGGTAAACTTACCGAATACCTTATGCGACTATGCCAAGCTGGACAAAGATTGTATTGTCCTTGGCGTCTCCAATCGGGTTGAAATATGGAGCAGGCAGATTTGGGAAGGTTACTTTAAGCAGTCTGAAGAGACATTTAACGATATCGCAGAGAAGCTTGTAGATTTTGATTTTAATTTCTAGATCGCTGGCCGACATACAGGCATTGGAAGAAGCGACCTTAGAGCCGGGAGGGCTGCAACTTGTTTCAACATGTAACGGTGCTCAAGGAAGAAGCCGTCGATGGACTGGCTATTAAACCAGGCGGAATCTATGTCGATTGTACGTTAGGCGGCGCAGGACACAGTGAATTAATTGCATCACGTCTCTCAGAGGGCGGACGGCTCATCGCACTTGATCAGGATGATTTGGCTCTTAGATCATGCACGTATCCGACTGGCCGACTATATGAATCATGTAACACTGGTAAAAAGTAATTTTCGTTATCTAGAGCACGTACTGCGTGATCTTGGTATCGATGGTGTAGACGGTGTGCTGTTCGATCTTGGTGTCTCAAGCCCTCAGCTTGACGAGGCGGATCGGGGTTTCAGCTATAATCATGACGCGCCGCTGGATATGCGGATGGACCAGGATAGTATGCTGACAGCAAATGATATCGTAAACACTTGGGATGATCGGGAAATTTCGCGGATTCTTGCGAATTATGGCGAAGAGAGATTCGCTAGACAAATCGCCCGCAAAATCGTGAAAGCCCGTGAACAGAAGCCAATCGAAACGACTGGCGAGCTAGTGGAGCTAATTAAGTCCGGTATTCCGGCGGCAACGCGCCGCACGGGGCCGCATCCAGCCAAGCGGACCTTTCAAGCCTTGCGAATCGCAGTTAATGATGAGCTTGGTGCGGAGGAAGAAGCGCTTGAACAAACGGTCAACGTGTTGAAATCTGGCGGAAGAGCATCGGTTATTACGTTTCATTCACTCGAGGACCGGATTTGTAAGCAGCTTTTCGCGAAATTTGTTGAAAAATGCACCTGTCCGACGGACTTCCCTTTATGCGTGTGCGGCGGTAACGGCAAGCTCAAGCTGGTGAACCGCAAACCGATTGTCCCAAGTGAAGAAGAGCTCGAGATTAATCCAAGAGCACGCTCAGCCAAGCTCAGAGTTGCCGAGAAACTGTAAATTAACTTTTTTAATATATAACTTCAAATAATTAAAGCAGCAGAAAGGATGAAGAACTCAAATGGCATATGTGAATGGCAACTTGGCGTTACAGCCAAAACGCAAACCGGATCAGAAGCAGCAAAATTTCCGCGAGACAAGAAAAGTCGTCGTTAAACGAAAGTCGATACCTGTTCAAGAAAAATTGTTGTATATGTTTACGATTTTGGTATGTGTGGTCGTGGCTGGGGTCATTATTATGCGTTATGCACAAATCTATCAAATGGATTTGGAGATCAAAAACTTAACGAAACAGCAGGCCAAAATGGAATTCGATATGGTTGAACTAAAGAAACAAGTTGCCCTGAACAGCAGCCCTGAGAAAATCAAAGAAAAAGCTGAAGAATTGGGCATGGCAGTCCAGACAGACGAGCCTATATCAAAGTAAATACTACGGCCAAAGAACCGATCGCTATGAATAAGGAATAGGGGCAGAGGCTATGACAAAAAGGATAAAACTGCGTACATTGCTGGTTGGAGGGCTCATCACCCTCCTTTTTGTTGTTTTAGTAGGTAAAGTCTATTCGGTACAGGTTGTTAATGCGGCCTTATGGTCGGAGAAAGCGCGTGAATTGTGGTCGAGATCAGAAAAGCTTCTTCCGGTTCGAGGGAACATTACAGACCGAGATGGTGATGTGCTTGCGATGGATGTGTCTGCATATACGGTCGTAGTCAAGCCGAAGGTGCTGCAAAAGCTGAAAATTGAGGATCTTGTGATCAGTAAGCTGCATCTCATTCTCGGTAAGCCAGAGTCAGAGATTCGTACCATTATCGAAGCGAAGCAGAAAGACGGCAGTTACTATGAGCAGCGAGAGATTCGTAAGGAAGGCTATAAGGTAGATAAGTCGGTAGCGGATCGAATAGAGAACCTTCAGAAGGAATTAGTCGTTCAAACAAAACAAAAAGAAGATGTCGGCCTTTTCTTGAAGACCGAAACAAAACGCTATTATCCTAAAAATAATTTGGCTTCACATATTCTTGGTTATATGGATAAAGAGGAACATCCCGTTATGGGTCTTGAAGCTGCTCTGGATAAAGAATTAGCCGGCCAGGCTGGCGAAATAAAATATGAGAAGGACGGCAACGGCGTTATTCTTGAGAACGGAACAGTAAGCTTCAAGCCTTCTCATGATGGGGATAATGTCAAGCTGACGATCGATACCGAAATTCAGCATTACGTCGAAGAAGCTATTAAGGAAGCTTATGTGAAGTATCAGCCCAAGAGTATAACAGCGATAGCAGCTGACCCTCAAACGATGGAAATACTTGGGATGGCGAACTTGCCTGATTTCAATCCGAATGAATATTGGAAGGCTAGTCCCGAAGGGTTCTATGATCATTCCATTAAGTCTTTATATGAACCAGGGTCGACTTTTAAGATTGTTACCCTCTCTGGTGCCGTTCAGGAAGGCTTGTTCAATCCCGACGATATTTATAAGTCTGGCTCCATTAACATCGCCGGTTCGGTGATTCACGACCATAATCGGGCAGGCTGGGGAACGATTACGTATTTAGAAGGCTTGAAACGATCCAGTAACGTCGCATTTGTTAAGCTTGGTTATGAGCAATTGAAATCGGATCGGCTGCTGGGTTATATAAAGAAATTCGGTTTCGGAGAAAAAACAGGCATCGAACTGAATGGTGAAGTTGCTGGCGCGATTACTCCGAAATATGCGACGGAGTTTGCCACGGCTGCCTTTGGTCAAGGCAAGGTGCAGGTTACGCCTATCCAGCAGGTAGCTGCTGTAGCTGCTGTAGCTAATGGCGGCAAGCTTATGGTCCCGCATCTGGTTAAAGAAATTGAAGACCCTGTCACGAAGAAAGTGACAGAGACGAAGCCGGTTGTAGTCCGTCAGGTCATTTCGGAGAAATCAGCGAGTCTAGTGGATGGATATCTGGAGCAGGTTGTCTCGGATCAAGAGATAGGGACAGGGAAAAATGCATATATTGAAGGTTATCGGGTTGCGGGTAAAACGGGAACCGCTGAGAAAGTTGAAACGAATGGAAAAGGCTATTCCACAGATAAATATGTAGTATCATTCATAGGGTTTGCGCCGGTAGGCAACCCGAAGATCGTCGTGTTTGTCATCGTCGATGAACCGAATGATAAATACGCGGGCGGCGGATCCGTAGCAGCTCCTGTATTTAAGAAAATCGTCCTGCAAAGTCTGCGTCATATGGGTGTTAGCCCAATCACATCATCAACTGATTCGATTAAAAAATAAGGAACAGAGCGTTGCCGTTCCTGATTTGGCTAATCAGAGCTTAGCCCAAGCAAAGTCACAGCTTAAAGCGCAGACCCTTGACTATGAGGTTGTCGGAAAAGGCGGCACGGTGCTGCAGCAAATACCGAAAGCAGGTACGTCAGTCGCGCCTAACCAGCGTGTATATATGTTTACAGAGGAACGAAGCAAGCTGCCGATTCCCAATATGAAGGGTCTCTCTTTGCGAGACGCCCTTGAAATTTGTTCCATTTTACAATTGCGCTGTTTCACCGAGGGAGAAGGCTTTGTAACCTCTCAAATACTAGCGAAGCAAAAAGGGGAAAATGTGTTGAAACTTTTCCTTGCTCCGCCAGATATGGTGCCATCAACGCCGCAATCGGACAATACGGATAGTAAAAACACGCAGGAATAAGGAGTTTGCAGAGCAGGCGGGCTGGATAGCTTGTTCTAACCGATTTTCGTTCCGAATAGGCTTGGATTAAGAAACGGATGGACGAATGTTCCCGTTCACGAGCCTTTCGGAGGGGATGCTAAGGTGAAGGTTTCAAATGTTACGGTTAGGAGACGGTTGTTCTCTGCGCTAATTATTGCAGTCGTCGCATTCTTTCTGCTTGCTGTCCGTCTTGGCTATGTTCAGCTTTGGAAAGGTTCAGAGCTGTCAGCAAAAGCGGAAAACTCTTGGCGGCGGGAAATCCCATTCTCTGCCAAACGTGGCGAGATATTGGACCGAAACGGCGAGAAGCTTGCGTATAATATAAGTTCTCCGACCATTATGGCGATACCCGCGCAGATCAAGGACGCCAAACAGACGGCCGCGAAAGTCGCCAGTGTGCTCGGAGTTATGGAAGATAATGTGTATACGACAATTAAGAAGAAGCAGCTTATCGTTCGGATTCAGCCAGGCGGCAGAAAAATTACGACCCAGAAGGCTCAAGAAATCCGCGATTTAGATTTACCTGGCATCGTAGTAGCGGAAGATAATAAACGTTATTATCCGCTTGGCAGCTTCGCTTCCCATGTGCTCGGCTTTACAGGAATCGATAATCAAGGCTTAACAGGCATTGAAGCCAAATATAATGATCAGCTTGAAGGGATCAATGGAAATATTTCATTTCTATCTGATGCGAAGGGGCGGCAAATGCCGGGATCGTCGGATACGTATTTGAAACCGAAGGACGGGCTTAATCTTGAGCTCACAATCGATAAGCAGATACAATCCATCATGGAGCGGGAGCTTGATCAGGCAATGGTCAAGTTTCAGGCAGACGATATTATTGCGATAGCGATGGACCCGACGAACGGAGAAATTCTCGGCATGGCCAGCCGTCCGAGCTATGAACCTGATAAATACCGGGATGTCGATCCTCAGGTGTACAATCGTAATTTGCCGATATGGATGACCTACGAGCCAGGTTCTACGTTCAAAATCATAACGTTAGCTGCGGCGCTGGAAGAGAAAAAAGTGAATTTGAAAACTGATTTTTTCTTCGACCCGGGATTCATTGAGGTTGGAGGCGCTAGACTACGCTGCTGGAAGAAGGGCGGTCATGGCAGTCAATCATTCCTTGAAGTCGTTCAGAACTCCTGCAACCCTGGATTTGTTACGCTGGGTAATCGCCTGGGCAAGGAGAAGCTGTTCAGCTATATTAAGAACTTTGGTTTTGGAACGAAGACTGGCATTGACCTTGGCGGCGAAGAGAATGGGATTATGTTCAAAATGAGCCAGGTTGGGCCCGTTGAGCTGGCAACGACAGCATTTGGACAGGGCGTGTCGGTTACCCCGATCCAACAAATTACGGCAGTGTCGGCGGCAATCAATGGCGGCACGTTATACAAGCCGCATGTTGCTAAAAACTGGATAAATCCAGAAACGGGCGAGGTCGTCGAATCCGTTCAGCCAGAGGTTGTGCGGCAGGTCATCTCGGATAATACGAGCAAGCAGGTACGGGAGGCACTCGAGAGTGTCGTTGCCAAAGGAACCGGTAAAAATGCGTTTATTGACGGCTATCGGGTAGGCGGCAAAACAGGGACAGCGCAAAAAGTCATCAACGGCCGTTACTCGCCAAACGAGCATATCGTATCGTTCGTTGGGTTCGCGCCTGCGGATGATCCGAAGATTGTTGTCTACGTTGCGGTAGATAATCCGCAGGGCATTCAATTCGGAGGTGTAGTTGCCGCGCCAATCGTACACAATATTATGGCCGATGCGCTTCCGTATATGGGAATTGCTCCGCGTCAGAATCAGATTTCAAGAGATTACAAGTATGGTGAAATTCCAATCGTGACCGTACCTAATCTCGTAGGTAAAACGGTCTCAGACATCTATGAGGATTTGAATATGAACTTCAATCTCTCCTCTGCAGGCACTGGAGATACCGTTATCCGCCAGTCTCCCGCAGCAGGCGCAAGAGTTGACCGAGGGTCAACGATTCGAATTTATTTGGGCAAAGAGGATGATGAAAGCGACCATCCTTGACTATAATGGTAACGAAACTTAGATTATGCTTACGAAGCGAGTTTTTGCTTCAGTTAATTCCTAATCGGAATTACTGAGCGAAGCTCGCAAAAACTTAGATTATGCTTACGAAGCGAGTTTTTGCTTCAGTTAATTCCTAATCGGAATTACTGGGCGAAGCTCGCAAAAACTTAGATTATGCTTACGAAGCGAGTTTTTGCTTCAGTTAATTCCTAATCGGAATTACTGAGCGGAGCTCGCAAAAACTTTTAGGAGGGCAAACATGCAGCTTCAGCAACTTGCCTCATTGGTTTCGACGGGCCGTATTGTAGGGGATGGAAAGACGCAGATTGGCGGCATTCAGATTGATTCTCGAAAAGTCGTACAGGGTGACCTGTTTATATGTTTACAGGGTCATACGGTAGATGGTCATACATTCGCACCGCGGGCAGTTGCAAGCGGTGCTTCGGCGCTTGTCGTGGACCATGCCCTTGAACTGGATGTGCCTCAAATTATCGTTAAAGACACACGCCTTGCTATGGCGATCTTTGCTGATTATTATTTTGGCCACCCCAGCCATAAGCTCAAGCTCATCGGCATTACGGGAACGAACGGCAAAACTACGATCACGTATCTTATTGAGCAGATTTTGAGAGATGCGGGTTTTGCGCCCGGTGTTATTGGAACCGTAGAAATGCGATATAACGGACAGTCGCTCCCAATGTCAGGAACGACTCCGGAATCGCTTGATCTTCAGCAGCATTTGGCTGCTATGGTTGATGGCGGCACTGATTATTGCGCGATGGAGGTTTCGTCGCATGCTCTTGAGCAAGGCAGAGTTAAAGGGTGCAGGTACCGGACTGCGATATTCACAAATTTGACGCAGGATCATCTGGATTACCATGGTACAATGGAAAACTACGCCGCCGCGAAGGGGCTGCTCTTTTCCCGTCTTGGTAATGAATATGCGGCCTCGCAGGCTGAACGGTCCTACGCAGTATTGAATGCAGACGATGCCGCCTCGAATGAGTTTGCCCGTCTGACCTCTGCCGAAGTATTGACGTATGGCATAGATAGCGATGCAGATGTACGAGCGTCCAATATTAAGATAACGGCGCATGGTACTTCTTTCCACCTGGTGTCGTTCAAGGGCACTGCCGAAATTACGCTGCAGATGGCTGGCAAGTATAATGTCTATAATGCTCTAGCCGCGGCCTGTGCTGCTCTTATTGAAGGCATTTCGCTTGATCGAATCAAGCAAAGTCTCGAAGCTTTGCCCGGTGTTCCCGGAAGGGTCGAGGCCGTCAAGGCCGGCCAGCCGTTTGCTGTCATTGTTGATTATGCGCACACGCCGGATGGACTGGAGAATGTACTGAAAGCAGTGAAGGAATTCGCGGTGGGCCGCATTATTTGTGTATTTGGCTGCGGTGGAGACCGTGACCGGACCAAGCGTCCGATTATGGGGCAAATTGCCGCTCAATATGCGGATTATGCGATTGTAACCTCGGATAATCCAAGGACGGAAGATCCCAATTCTATTTTGCTTGATATAGAAGCTGGACTTTTGGAGAGTGGAGTGGACAAATCCCGTTACGAGCTCATAACTGACCGCCATGCTGCCATTCAAAAAGCAGTTGAAATGGCCAGCCCTGACGATGTAGTATTAATTGCGGGAAAAGGTCATGAGACGTATCAATTAATCGGAGGCCAAACCTTCGATTTTGACGACCGCGAAGTGGCGAAAGAAGCGATAAGGGGCATTTTATAGTGATAAAACGATCGATAGGCGTTATTGCAGCCATGTGCGGCGGAACGTTAACGAATGATAGGTTTGCTGATACGACGATCTGTGGAGTGACCACTGATTCACGGCGAGTGCTGCCAGGGCAGCTATTTATTCCGCTCGTCGGAGAACATTTTGATGGTCATGAATTCGGCGTGGATGTGAAGGAGAGCGGTGCGGCCGCGATGCTCTGGCAATCGGATCGGCCGCTTGGAGAGGCCTTGGCTGGCACACCGATAATTATTGTTGAAGATACGCTTATCGCGCTGCAAAAGCTTGCTGCATCATATCGCAATGAGCTGGACTTACGCGTGGTCGGCATTACCGGAAGCAATGGCAAAACAACGACGAAGGACATGGTTGCGTCAGTGCTGTCCGGGTTTTTTCGTGTGCACAAAACGGCCGGTAACTTAAACAACCACATCGGTTTACCTCTAACCATTCTGCAGCTTGACGATCATATCGAGGTTGTCGTGCTGGAGATGGGGATGAGCGGTTTTGGAGAAATCGAATTATTAACCGGCATCGCGAAGCCGGATATCGCCATAATTACAAATATCGGTGATGCCCATATGCTGCAGCTCGGTTCCCGCGAGGGAATTGCCAGAGCGAAGCTTGAGATCGCCTCGGGTCTGCGTAACGGGGGCCTGCTGCTTACGAACGGCGATGAGCCGCTTCTCCGTCACGGCTTTACCGGAATTGCAGCTTGATCCGTCTGTGAAGCTCCAAACCTTTGGGTTAACGGAGAATAATGATTGGTCGGCTGTTAACATTGCAGTGGATGCCTTGTCATCGACCTTCGATGTTGTACAGGATAATGAGCTGATGAATGTGTCACTGCCAGTTCCAGGGCAGCATAATGTATCCAATGCCCTTTCAGCTGTCGCTGCTGCTAAGTGGCTTGGCATATCGGCCGAGCACATCAGAGCAGGATTGAATAAGCTTCAGCTGACAGGTATGCGCATCGAACCGCTTCGCGCGTATAATGGAGCAATGGTACTCAACGATGCCTATAATGCCAATCCGACTGCCGTTCGCGCGGCGGTAGACCTTGTTGCGCAGTTAACCGGCTATCGGCGCAGATGGCTGGTTCTTGGCGACATGCTTGAGCTAGGGCCTCAGGAGGCGGAGCTTCATGCTGAGATCGGAGATTATATTACTTCGGCCAAAGCAGAAGCAGTGCTGACGTATGGACCATTATCGCTGAATACGGCTTCAGCTGCAGAGAATCAGTTTAAGAAAGACGGGGCTGCGGAAGCGCCCGTTAAAGCTTTTCAGAATAAAAACGAACTTATCGAGTATCTGCGGGCGAATCTGGATCCCCAAGATCTCGTGCTTGTGAAAGGATCACGCGGCATGCGTATGGAAGAAATCGTCCATGAATTGCAGCGCGTATAAAAGGTGAGGTTATGGACATCAAGGTCATTCTATTGTCACTCGGCGCTTCGTTCTTGCTTGCGGTTCTAATCGGACCTTTGTTCATCCCGCTGCTAAGACGTCTCAAATTCGGACAGCAGGTCCGAACAGACGGCCCGCAAAGCCATTTGAAGAAAACAGGGACGCCAACAATGGGCGGTATTATTATCATGCTGGCCGCATTGCTCGCGTTTCTCAAATTTTCCGACAAAACATCCGAGTTTTGGGTTCTCTTGATCTCATCGCTCGGCTTTGGACTGGTTGGATTTCTCGATGACTATATCAAAATCGTATTCAAGCGCTCACTAGGGCTAACAGCTCGTCAAAAGCTGTTCGGTCAGCTCGTTTTCTCTGTTATCATTTGTATTTTACTCTATCAAATGCATCACAGCACGGCGATCGATATTCCGGGAACAGGCATCTCCTTTGATATTGGCTGGTTCTATTATCCCTTTGTCGTGATCATACTGTTCGCAACGACAAATGCGGTTAACTTCACCGATGGTGTCGACGGATTGCTAGCAGGCTCCGGCGCGATTGCGTTCGGTGCATTTACAATCCTTGCGCTGCATGCAAGCGAGCATGAATCGGCCATATTCTCAGCCGCGATGATCGGCGGAATGCTGGGCTTCCTGGTGTTCAACGCACATCCGGCAAAAGTGTTCATGGGCGATACGGGCTCATTAGGCATCGGCGGGGGAATGGCAGCAGTAGCCATACTAACCAAAACCGAAATACTGCTCGTCCTTATCGGGGGCATATTCGTTATCGAGATGGTTTCAGTCATCCTGCAGGTCGGCTCCTTCAAGCTAAGAGGCAAACGCATCTTCAAAATGAGTCCGATTCATCATCACTTCGAGCTCTCAGGCTGGTCCGAATGGCGCGTAGTCACCACCTTCTGGTTCATAGGACTAATCTTCGCAGCACTAGGAATAGCACTAGGCCGCTAGCCAATGTCCAGGGACAAGGCAACGAAGTGCCGACGCACTACCGCATAAAAAAGCCCCGCCAAGGGACAAGGCAACGAAGTTGCCGACATCACTATCGCCTTAAAAAAGTCCCGCCAAGGGACGAGGCAACGAAGTTGCCGACGCACTACCGCCATAAAAAAGTCCCGCCAAGGGACAAGGCAACGAAGTTGCCGACATCACTTAGCTTTACACATCGCATTTAAGCGTGTCCCGGATGGGACGAAAGCGAGCACCACAACACATATACTCACCAAGCGCCTCATGTGCCCAAACGTTCTTCCTGACGCGAGTCACTGGTAACACGGGCGCACCAAAAGTTAAGCGTGTCCCGAATGGGACGAAAGCGGGCATACGAGCCAAACTCCACAAGGAGCGTCTCAACAGCTCCAACGTTACTATCATTCCGGGTGTCCAGAGGGCGGAGCCCTTGGAATCCCCCTTTCGAAGGGGGACTTAGGGGGATGCCCTGCCCCACAGAAAGGAACAAAACCACACTATGAATAATCCGGCTTCTTACCGAGATCAGCACGTTGCCGTACTAGGCCTTGCCAAGAGCGGCGTCAGCGTCGCCAAGCTGTTCCACAAACTCGGTGCCATCGTCACCGTCAACGACCAAAAGGAACGTCATTTATGCCCCGAAGCGGACGAGTTGGACGCTTTGGGTGTTTCTGTTATATGCGGAGGTCATCCGGAAGGATTGATTACCGCCCAAACAGCACTCGTGATCAAAAACCCGGGAATACCCTATAGTTCACCGCCTGTCCGCCAAGCGATTGAACTCGGTCTTGATGTGGTTACAGAAGTAGAGGTAGCTTATCTGCTCGCCCAGGCGCCAATAATTGGCATCACGGGCTCGAATGGGAAAACGACCACGACCACATGGATTGGAGATATGCTGGAATCAGCTAATCGTAATCCGATTCTTGCCGGCAACATCGGCACGCCGCTTTGCGAAGCGGCGCAGACGGCAGCAGCGGAGGACTGGATCGTAGCTGAGCTGAGCAGCTTTCAGCTTAAGGGAACGCAGCAATTCCGCCCGCGCATATCGCTTCTGCTCAATGTCGTGGAAACGCATTTGGATTACCATGGCGGAATGGATGACTACATAGCATCAAAAGGGAAGCTGTTCGCCAATCAAACGGCTGCGGACACAGCGATCCTGAATGCAGATGATTCCGTTTGCCGTGAATTAATGGCAAGCGGGCGGATCCAAGCATCGATTCTTCCATTCTCAACGACGCAGGAACTCTCGTATGGCTTCTTCATTACACCGCCATTCCCTGAAGACTTAACAACACCAGAAGGGGATGAAGAGCGCCAGATGGTGTGGCGCGACTTGGAGGGGGTAATCCATAAGATCCTGCCTGTTCGTGAGCTTGGCATACCGGGCCGCCACAACGCAGCTAATGCGCTTGCTGCAACCGCTGCGTGCCTTGCTGCTGGCGCGGAGCTTCAATCTCTTGTTGAAGCCCCTGCGCGAATTCAGAGGCGTGGAGCACCGTCTGGAGCTCGTCTGCGAGCGCAATGGTGTAACCTATTACAACAACTCCAAAGCGACCAATACGACGGCCACGATTATCGCGCTTCGTTCCTTTCCAGGCAATATCGTACTGATTGCAGGCGGGCTAGACCGTGGTGCCGATTACTTAGAGCTGGTGCCGCACTTCCGTGATCAGGTGAAGGCGGTAATCGCCCTAGGTGAAACGCGCAATAAAATTGCCCGTGCAGCTGAGCTCGCAGGTTTAACGGACATCATTATCGTCGAACCTGAAGAGAACGCCGAAGCAGCGCTGCAGCAAGCAGTGCGCGATGCAGCCTCCATCGCCCAGCCTGGAGATATTGTTCTTCTATCTCCGGCCTGCGCAAGCTGGGATATGTTCAAATCCTACGAGCAGCGGGGGCGCATTTTTAAACAATCGGCGCATACGTTGTAAGTAGGGGGCTCGTCCCTACTTACGCATGCAAGAGGTGTTTGCTCTATGGCGAAAGCCAGATCTGCTCCGGATGTGTGGATGATTGTTTCTATTTTGCTCATACTTGCCATCGGCCTTGTGATGGTTTACAGCGCAAGTGCCGTGCTCGCTTTCCACGATTTTGGCGATAAGTTTTACTATGTAAAACGACAAGTGCTGTTTGCTGCTCTGGGCATAGCCGCGATGTTCGTGACGATGAACGCAGACTACTGGATTTGGAAGAAATGGGCGCGTCTAGGCCTGCTCGTCTGCTTCGGTCTGCTTATCATCGTGCTTATTCCCGGAATCGGTGTTGTGCGCGGGGGCGCCCGCAGCTGGCTTGGCATTAGCTCCTTCGGTATCCAGCCTTCTGAATTTATGAAGCTGGCGATGGTCATGTTTCTGTCCAAAATGCTGGCTGAGAAGCAGCAAACGGTCACGCTGTTTACGAAAGGACTTTTACCGCCCCTTGGCATTCTAGGTCTTGCTTTTGGGATCATCATGATGCAGCCGGATCTTGGTTCAGGCGCTGTTATGGTTGGAGCATCGTTAATTGTCATTTACACCGCTGGCGCTAGAATCGCTCATCTGGGCTCGCTAGCGATGGTCGGCGTCGCGGGTTTAGTCGGCTTAATTCTCGCAGCCCCTTACCGGATGCTGCGAATTACCGCCTTTCTGGACCCGTGGTCGGATCCGCTGGGATCAGGGTACCAGATTATCCAGTCGCTGTACGCGATCGGTCCCGGGGGTCTGGTAGGGCTGGGGCTTGGGATGAGCCGGCAAAAGTTTAATTATCTGCCTGAGCCGCAAACGGATTTTATTTTCTCAATCGTATCGGAAGAGCTTGGGTTTATTGGAGGGGCGGCAATTATTCTGTTGTTCGCCATCTTGGTTTGGCGCGGTATGCGTGCAGCCATCGCAGCACCTGATACGTTCGGCAGTCTGCTTGCAGTCGGAATCGTAAGCATCATAGCGGTTCAGGTATTCATTAACATTGGCGTTGTTATCGGCATGCTGCCGGTAACGGGCATCACGCTTCCTTTGGTTAGCTATGGGGGCTCATCCTTGACGCTGCTATTAACATCGCTTGGTATTTTACTTAATATATCGCGTTATTCGAGGTGACTTTTATATGCGTATCGTATTGACCGGCGGCGGAACTGGCGGTCACATTTATCCCGCTTTAGCGGTCGGCAAGCAGGTGCTCGCGGATATACCGGGCTCTGCCATTTTATATATCGGCTCCCCTAAGGGACTTGAGAGCCGCATTGTTCCAGCTCAAGGAATATCTTTTGAAGCCGTCGAGATCACTGGTTTCAAACGAAAGCTATCGCTTGATAACTTGAAGACCGTCATGCGCTTTCTCAAAGGCGTACGGCGGTCTAAGCAGCTTCTGCGGGAATTTAAGCCGGATGTTGTCGTGGGAACGGGCGGGTATGTATGCGGACCTGTCGTCTATGCGGCTGCCAAGCTCGGTATCCCGACATTAATTCATGAACAGAATGCCGTTTCCGGGTTAACAAATCAGTTTTTGACCCGCTATGCAAGCTGTGTGGCAGTCAGCTTCAAAGATTCACTGCCGCAGTTCAAACGTTCCAAACATGCCGTCTATACGGGCAATCCTTGCGCAACGCATGTCGTAACAGCGAGCAGAGACAAGGGCTTCGCCTCACTCGGCCTGCCTTCGGGAAGCCGGGTCGTTCTGATGGTCGGAGGCAGCCGCGGTGCGAAAGCAATCAATGATGCGATGGTGGACATGATGCCGCTGCTGGATCAGCTGCCAGGCATCCACTTTGTATTTGTAACCGGAGAAAGCTATTATGAGCAGACGATGAACCGGATGAAACAGGTGAGATCCAGCCTGCCCTCATCTCTTCAAGTGCTGCCTTATTTGCATAACATGCCGGAGGTGCTAGCCGCATCCGAGCTTGTCGTTGGCCGTTCCGGCGCTTCTTCGCTCGCTGAGCTTACGGCGCTTGGGATTCCGTCTATTCTCATTCCATCACCCAATGTCACCAATAACCACCAGGAAGCTAACGCGAGAAGCTTGGCAGAGGCTGGTGCAGCAGAGATGATTTTGGAGAAGGAAGCTTCGGGAAATATGCTTTTTGAGAGGATCAAGGCCATTATGAGCAGCAGCAAGCAGCTCTCCGAGATGAAGAGGGCGTCGCTGAAGCTTGGTATGCCGGAGTCGGCCTCGCTTATTACGAATGAACTTATGAAACTTACGAATAAAAGTATACGATAGCCTATCAAATAGGCGATTGTCACACACCGGTGCTGGAGGGCATATTATACTTCATAATCGTGACCGTCACCCGGCGGGCCCATCACCTGGCGCGAAAAGCACAGGAACGGGCCGCCTGGCTTGGGTACAGCACCAGGGTTTCAATCGTCACAGCACAAAGGAGGTACGACAGATGAAGGCATTTTTGGCGGAACTGATACAAACCGATGCAGGAAGGGTCATGTATGACAAACCGCTCTCCGAATATACAACATGGAAAATCGGCGGGCCGGCAGACGTTCTAATCATTCCGGAAAACAAAGATCAGCTCGTATCGGTCGTCAAGCTGCTCCATAAGCATGAGGTCCAGTGGACCAATATCGGGCGCGGCTCCAATATGCTTGTCAGCGATAAGGGAGTCCGTGGTGTCGTTATTCAGCCGGGCGCTGAATTCGATTATGCGCGATTTGATGGCAAGCTCGTCTATGCGGGCGCTGCTTATTCCTTCATTAAGCTGTCTGTTCTTTCAGGCAAAGAAGGATTGACCGGATTGGAATTTGCAGGGGGAATTCCAGGATCGGTCGGCGGAGCCGTCTATATGAACGCCGGCGCTCTCGGGTCGGATGTGTCACGTATTTTCAAATCAGCTGAGATTGTACTGGAAACAGGGGAATTGGTTAGCTATGGAATCGAAGAGATGGGTTTTTCCTACCGTCATTCCGTCCTTCATGAGCGGCCGGGCATTGTTGTGAGCGTCACGTTGGAGCTTGCGCAGGGCGATCGCAAAGAGATTGCAGCGACGCTTGCCGCATACAAAGAGCGCCGATTACGCACACAGCCGATTCAGATGGCGTGCGCAGGCAGCGTTTTCCGCAATCCGCCTAATGATTTTGCCGCAAGGCTGATTCAAGAAGCAGGCTTGAAAGGAATGCGCAGCGGTGGAGCCGAGGTTTCGGAGCAGCATGCTAATTTCATTGTAAATACAGGTCAAGCGACAGCTGAAGACGTTCTCACCCTGATGACCACTATCCGAAGCACAATCAAAGAGCAGTTTGGCGTTGATTTGATCCCGGAAGTGTTGGTTGTAGGTGAGCGGTAATTCGGAGGTGATACATTGGACAAATTGGTGATTGAAGGCGGGAAACCCCTCTCAGGAACCATTGTTATCCAAGGCGCGAAAAATGCCGCTTTGCCAATATTAGCTGCGAGTATGCTAGTTGAAGGAAAAGTAACGATCGATCATGTGCCTAAGCTGCTTGATATCGACGTTATGCTGAACATTTTACGCGAATTAGGCTGCCGCACAGAGCATGAGGACGAAACGGTCTTGCTTGATACGTCAAGCGCTCATTCCTCACATATACCAGAGCCGCTTATGCGTCAGATGCGATCCTCCATTTTTCTAATGGGGCCACTTCTAGCGCGGTTTGGCGAAGTGACGATTTATCAGCCTGGTGGCTGCGCAATCGGAGAGCGAAAGATTGATTTGCACCTTCGGGGCCTTATAGCGCTCGGGGCGCGAATTCAAGAAGAGGGCAGCCGGATTTCCTGCTTTGCAAAACGGCTTCAAGGCGCCGAGATTCACTTGGATTTCCCAAGTGTCGGTGCAACGGAGAATATTATGATGGCCGCCGTGCTTGCCCATGGCTTAACAACCATTACCAATGCGGCAAGAGAACCGGAGATTCAAGACTTACAGCGTTTCTTGTGCAGCATGGGTGCGAAGATCATCGGCGCGGGGACAGATACGATTACGATTGAAGGCGTAGAGAAGCTGTCTCCAGGCCGTTATCAGGTCATTCCTGATCGGATCGTGACCGGTACCGTCATGGTTGCGGCAGCTGCTACGCGCGGTCAAGTCACCTTGCAAAATACGAATCCAACCCATTTGACCTCTCTTATCCACGTGCTGAGGCGCGCAGGTGTTCAAATTACGGTAGACGGTGATATAATTAAGGTCGGCAGCGCAAGCAGGCCAAAAGCAATCGACCGCATCGTTACTTCACCCTATCCTGCATTCCCAACGGATTTGCAATCGCAAGTGATGGTATTGCTGGCATTAGCTGATGGCGTTAGCGTCATGAAGGAAACGATATTCGAAGGTCGGTTCAAGCATGTGGATGAACTATCGAGAATGGGCTCGGATATTCGGGTGGATCTGAATTCCGCATTTATCAGAGGCGTCTCTCGTTTATATGGAGCGACCGTGGAAGCAACGGACCTTGCGTGCAGGAGCAGCGCTCGTTATTGCTGGTCTAGCGGCGCAAGGGAAAACCGTCGTGGAGCAGGTACATCATATCGATCGCGGCTATGACCGAATTGAGACGATGTTCGGGCGATTGGGAGCGCGGATTTCGAGGCTGTCACCCGAATCGTGAACAGCGCATTCGCGTAAGTAACCACTATTGAATTTGATATCATGATCGCAAACGGCATGGGACTGTTAGGACGCAGGCATCCTGCCGTTTCCGTTTGCACGCAGAGGAGACAAGCCATGCCAGACAAGATGCCTGTACTAAAGGAACCTGCTAGAAGACGGAGAGGCGGCAAAAAGCTGCTCATCATTCTCTTTATTCTATTTATCGTTATTTTATGTGTCTTATTTTTCAATTCTTCCATCAGTAAAGTTTCCTCTATTACCGTGGAAGGGCAAAGATACATGAAGGCAGCGGACATTCAGAAGGCGACAGGAGTCACAGTCGGGGATGCTTTCTTCGGTACAACGGCAAAGACGATCGAAGCCAGAGTAGGCAAGCTGAAGGCGATAGAAACGGCGCAAGTGCTCAAGTCCTTCCCTGGAAAAATACGGATCGTAATTAAAGAGCTGCCGACGGTTGCTTATGAAGTGTCGCCAAAAGGCGAAATAACGGCTATTATGTCGAATGGAACAAGCCTCTTGGCAGGTAATGATATCGTTGTCGACAAGCCGATTTTATCAGGCTGGAAGACAAGCGACCCGGTCAAGATAGAACTTTGCAAACAATTGGCTGCTATTCCGGCTCAATCACTTTCTGATTTTTCAGAAATTATGCCAGCCGCATCGGCCTCCTATAAGGATCGGATTAAAATCTATACGCGTACGCGTTTCGAGGTGATTACTGCCGTATCCTTGCTCCAGGACAAGATAGCGGTGCTTAATGCCGTCATTGAAACGCAGGAGCCTGGATTGATTACACTTCTTTTGGCAGACAAATACGCCTCCTTTACACCGAGTGATTCAGAAAATAGTGAAACCGCTCAAAAAGAGACTACTCAATAGCTTGAAAGAGTGATAGAATTTTAATTATGTAGATTTTATTTGCCCTTTTTGCATTTTTTAACTTACCGACAAGATATAGCTGTGGCGCAGGCCACATCTGGAGACATAGACTTTATTAAAAAAATTGTAGAAAAAAGAGGGAAAATAGTTAGGCTGTTGAATTAATTAGGAATGAGCATGGAGACTAGACAAAAGTCTGTACCTTAATCATGTTGAAACGGAGGTGCCAACGGTTGAGCAGCAACGACATCATCGTCAGTTTGGACATCGGTACATCCAAAGTTCGTGCTATTATTGGCGAAGTGAATAACGGAGTCATTAATATTATTGGAGTTGGATCTGCCGACTCGGAGGGAATTCGCAAAGGAGCAATCGTTGATATCGATCAAACCGTGCAGTCCATTCGTAATGCAGTGGATCATGCGGAACGTATGGTCGGTATTCAAATAAGCGACGTTTATGTGGGCATACAAGGAAACCACATCGGATTACAAACCAATCATGGCGTTGTAGCCGTTTCGAACGAAGACCGGGAAATCGGTGAAGAAGATATCGAACGTGTGCTGCAGGCAGCGAAGGTAGTCGCACTGCCGCCAGAGCGTGAGATTATTAATCTAGTTCCTAAACAATATTTGGTTGATGGATTAGAAGGTATTTCTGACCCGCGAGGAATGATTGGTGTTCGGCTTGAAGTGGAAGCGACTGTCGTCACTGGAGCAAAGACCGCGATACATAACTTAGTCCGGTGTATTGAGAAGGCGAATCTGCGAATTGCCGGCATTATCTTAATGTCGCTTGCATCGGGTCAAATGGCGCTGACCAAAGATGAGAAAATGATGGGAACTGTACTTGTGGATATCGGTGCAGGCTCGTGCACAGTTGCAATCTTTGATCAAGGCAGCTTGGCAGCGACCTCAACATTGCCAATTGGCGGCGAATATGTAACTAGCGATATCTCTTATGGCTTGCGTACCCAAACGGAACAAGCGGAGAAGATCAAACAGAAATTCGGTTGCGCGCTCATTGATGACGCGGCCGAGGATCAGAAGTTTAAAGTGATGCGGATGGGCAGTAATGTGGAGAAAGAATTTTCCCAAGTGGATTTGACTAATATTATTGAACCGCGTATGCAGGAGATTTTTCACCTCATTCATCAGGAAGTTCGTCGTCTTGGTTACGGGGACAAAATAAATGGGTATGTGCTTACAGGTGGTTCTGTCACGATGCCTGGTACTTTAGCGCTTGCACAGCATGAGCTTGAATCTACTGTACGCATTGCTGTTCCTGATTATATCGGTGTGCGCGATCCTGCGTTCACTAGTGGTGTTGGCATGATACAATACGTTTCTAAGTACATGCGTAATCGCCCTATATCCGTCCCTAAGAAAAGTACCAGCCGGAAAACAGGAACACCTGCTACTGCGAAGCCCGGACTGTTTGAGAAATTGAAAAATATGTTTAGTGAATTTATTTGATCGGGGGATATAACAGCATGTTGGAATTCGATTTCGAAAATGAGCAACTAGCGCAAATCAAGGTCATCGGCGTTGGCGGCGGCGGCAGCAATGCGGTTAACCGGATGATCGAAAATGGGGTTAAAGGCGTAGAATTTATTACAGTTAACACGGATGCCCAAGCACTCCATATGGCTAAAGCGGAACAAAAGCTCCAAATTGGAGATAAATTAACTCGTGGTCTTGGTGCAGGTGCGAACCCCGATGTAGGTAAGAAAGCGGCTGAAGAGTCACGCGAAGCCGTTATGAACACGCTCAAAGGAGCAGATATGGTGTTCGTAACAGCGGGTATGGGCGGAGGAACAGGTACTGGCGCAGCGCCGGTAATCGCAGAAATCGCCCGTGAATGCGGAGCGCTAACCGTCGGTGTCGTAACACGTCCATTTACTTTTGAAGGCCGTAAGCGTTCTGGACAAGCTGAGCTTGGTATTGAAGCGCTGAAAGAAAAAGTAGATACGCTGATCGTCATTCCTAATGACCGGCTGCTAGAGATTGTCGATAAGAAAACCCCTATGCTTGAAGCTTTCCGTGAAGCGGATAATGTGCTTAAACAAGCCGTTCAAGGCATCTCTGATTTGATCGCTGTTCCAGGTCTAATTAACTTGGACTTTGCGGACGTCAAAACGATTATGACTGAGCGCGGCTCTGCGCTTATGGGTATCGGTAATGCAACTGGGGAGAACCGCGCTGCAGAAGCAGCTCGCAAAGCGATTCAAAGTCCGTTGCTAGAAACGTCCATCGATGGCGCAAGGGGCATCATCATGAACATTACCGGCGGTTCTAATCTGTCGCTTTATGAAGTGAATGAAGCGGCTGAAATCGTCATTTCTGCATCGGATCCCGACGTTAATATGATCTTTGGTGCAAGCATCGACGAGAACCTTAAAGAAGAAATAAAAGTAACGGTTATTGCAACGGGCTTTGAGCACCGCAGCAATCCGGCATTCCGCAAGCCGGCTGTAGGCCAGCCGGAAGAAAAGGCTGGAGAAGCTCGTCAGACGGCGCCAAGCGTAAGCACAGGACCTAAGCCATTCGGCACTACGGTTTCCAGTGACCAGCTTGATATTCCGGCATTTCTTCGTAACAAACGTAATAATGACCGCTAGATAATAGGCCTTTTAGCCGCTTCCCGGGATTTACGAGAAGCGGCTTTTTTGCTGTTTCTGTAAGTTTCTGGCGTCTATCGACAGCTTGTCCAGTGCGACACATCGACAAAAAAAGATCGCTCCTGACGGCATGTTTAGACAGACATTGTAATAGGCTTTAACTATACTAGACACAAGCCGATGATCCTCGCATACCGCATTGAAAGGCGTCAGCCCAGTAGGAAGTGCGGCAGGAAGGTGAAAGCACTGAATGTTGTTTATATCGATGTCTTGTTTATGGTAAATCTGCTTATTGACGGTTCTAATCTTCTTCTCACAGCTTGGGTTCGCAGTATTCGGGCCAAATGGTGGCGGGTGCTGCTGGCAGCGATCATCGGTTCCATGTATGCAGTCATGATGATTTTTCCACCGCTTTCGTTTCTGTTCACGGTTGTGATCAAAATCGTCTTGTCTATCATTATGCTGCTTACGGCGTTCGGCTTTGGAAGCGTACAACATTTCTTTCGTCATATCGGCGCGTTTTATGGCGTCAATTTCGCCGCCGCTGGCGCAGTGCTTGGATTTCACTATTTGCTCATGAATAGCTCTAACGAAGTATGGGATAGTTTCATATCGGTTGATAGTCAACATGGTTTTATGATTAAAACATCGATGATATTCGTTTTTTCTTTCGTCTGTGTCGGCTATTTTATTTACCGCTCAGTCATGACTCAGCGCAAAGAACGTGATTTGGTTCGCAATCATCTTGCGGAGGTGAAAGTCAGAATCGGTGATTGTGAATATGGTTGTGCAGGACTTATTGATACGGGCAATCAACTATATGAACCGCTTACACGCACGCCAGTCATGGTAATGGAGGCAAGCATATGGCAAGATGTGCTTCCTCCCTCGTGGATAAACAGCATTCGCGAAGCACAGGTCGACAGGCTGCTTGCCAATATGAACGATGATGAACCATTCATTTGGCAGGACCGTCTTCGGCTGGTCCCCTACCGCGGGGTGAACAGAGGCGCGCAATTTATGCTCGCGATAAAACCAGACCTGGTCATTATCGTTCGGGATGGAGAACAATTTGAAACACGCAAAGTTCTTATTGGTCTAGATGCCGGCAAATTAGTCACAGATGGGACGTATCAGGCGATCATCCATCCGTCACTTCTGCAAAATCGAAGCATCACGATCGATTCAGTTCACAGTTCTTCGGGGAGGGATGGAGCAGCATGCTCGTAAAATGGAAATTAGTCCTGCAGTTATATTATTATCGGGTTTTATTTTTATTCGGATTAAAAAGTGAGGAAATCTATTATATTGGCGGAAGTGAGGCGCTGCCGCCGCCGCTTACGCGTGAAGAAGAGGAATACTTGCTTGAAAAGCTGCCATCCGGTGATTCAGCGATACGGGCCATGCTCATTGAACGTAACCTAAGACTTGTCGTATATATCGCTCGGAAGTTTGAGAATACGGGCATTCATATTGAGGATTTAGTATCGATTGGTGCGATTGGACTTATTAAAGCGGTCAATACGTTTGATCCAGAGAAAAAAATCAAATTGGCAACTTATGCTTCTCGCTGTATCGAGAATGAAATTCTGATGTATCTTCGCCGTAACAGTAAAACGAGGACGGAAGTATCCTTCGATGAACCGCTTAATATCGATTGGGATGGCAATGAGCTTCTTCTCTCTGATGTGCTTGGAACGGAGAATGATACCATCTATCGTAACATTGAAGAGCAGGTCGATCGAAAGCTGCTTCACAAGGCACTTGATAAGCTGACGGAAAGAGAACGCATCATTATGGAGCTGCGGTTTGGTCTAGCTGATGGCGAGGAGAAAACGCAGAAGGATGTCGCGGATCTGCTTGGGATATCGCAATCTTATATCTCAAGGCTGGAGAAGCGAATCATCAAGCGGCTGCGCAAGGAGTTTAATAAGATGGTATGATTGATGTCTGTTCATCAATAGCAGCAGTAAAATCCCGGAATTCCTTCACATAGGATTCCGGGATTTTTTATACGGATGCACATCGGTTCGTTACTGGATGCTAGCTTTCACTCTCTCCACCGCTCGTGCTCTTGTTTTTCTTTTTCTTCCTTGTTGTCGTATTCTGATTAGCATGCCCTTGCTGTTTGGCCATCGAAGTAAACCCTCCCCTCGCTTGGTATGGGAGGTATTTTGCGCATCTGGCTGCGGCGTTATTCAGCATGGAGAATTATGCGCTTGAAGCGGGTTTAGCACCGACGAAAGATGCCAATACGTTAGTGAATTGTTGAAGGATTAGGAGGCAGGGGCATGATTGAGGTTAAACAAATAAAGAAAAAATTCGGTCGGAAGAATGTGTTGAGCGGCATTCCGTTCACCGCGGAGAAAAGGCAAATCACTTGTCTGATCGGCATTAACGGTGTCGGGAAATCTACGATTCTCAAAGCCATTATGGGTTTGACTCCGATCAACAGCGGTCAGATTCTAATAGATGGCAAAACGATGCGATAACCAAGTTTTGGTCGAATTGATTTCGATCTATAACGATGTTAAGCGGAATTATAATCCATCTTAAGGTATTCATGTTAAATAAAGAAGATAATCAGGTTAACGAATTCGAAGTCAGCATACCACAGGACAGTGAATACCAATGGCTATGATTCAGGATGTGCAAATTGTAGGCAATCAACTGAAAGTGTTAACACAGAATGCCAAAAAAAATGCCAGCAGCTCTCGGATAGGGAACCGGACGGAATCTCATATCTATTCCATAGATGTTGCGGGCGAGAAGATCGTCGATGACCTCATATACGGAATGGATAAACAAATAAACGCGAATGAAGAACTGCGATTTTCTTTGGTAAATAATACGAATCCACTGAAGCCCAGCGAGAAGGCAATCTACCAGCTCACAACGACGAAAATCAAGGAGACTTCTAATAATTCGTACGAGAGCACAGCTCTTGATTATAGCTTTAGGGCCCACAATCTGAAAACAGGCAAAGAAGAGCTGCTTCCCTTCCCTTTAAGTAAGCCAGCACCAGGGAAGAATGTGAATTATTATGTTGCGGGAGATCGCCTTCTTGGGCTTACCTCCGACAAAGCAGAGATTGTCCTCGAAAAGTATAATCTCGCCGAGCGTAAATCCGAGCCTGCGATTTCATTTGCTCTGAAGGATTTGCAAACTGACTCTATCATGTCTTATCAATTTGATGAGCGAAACATGTATATGCTTACTAATGAGAATAAAACAACCAGTCAAGTCATCATCGTTGATTTGGCATCAGGTCACATTGTTTATAAAGGAACGATTGCGGCAGAGGGTTCAAATGCAGAGAAAGAAGAGCGGCTTAATAAGCTGCATGTATTCAATTTGCAAGTAACTCAGTAAGTACGCGGAAGCAGGAAGCCTTCGAAGATTTTCGGAGGCTTCTTTTGCATGGAGGGGGAATAATTTGGGGGGCCGGGGAGATACTGTACATTAATGTTTCTCCTTGGGAGGTAATCATCGTTGACCCGAAACAAAGTTGAGATTTGTGGAGTGGATACCGCGAAACTGCCTGTCCTGACCAATGCTGAAATGCGCGAGCTTTTTACGGCATTGCAAACACAAAACGAATGGGCAGCAAGAGAGAAATTGGTCAACGGCAACCTAAGGCTAGTGCTCAGTGTCATTCAACGTTTCAACAATCGTGGCGAATTCGTAGATGATCTGTTCCAAGTCGGCTGCATCGGCCTCATGAAGGCGATCGACAATTTCGATCTTAGTCAGAATGTAAAGTTTTCTACCTATGCGGTGCCGATGATTATCGGTGAAATTCGCCGCTACCTCCGGGATAACAACCCGATCCGTGTCTCTCGCAGCCTGCGTGATATCGCCTACAAAGCACTGCAGGTGCGCGATACCTTAACGAACAAAAACTCAAGGGAGCCAACGATTTACGAAATTTCCGAAGCGCTGAACGTTCCCAAAGAAGATGTCGTCTTTGCGCTCGATGCCATTCAGGACCCGGTATCATTGTTCGAACCGATTTATCACGATGGGGGCGACCCGATCTATGTGATGGACCAAATTAGCGATGACAAGAATAAAGATGTGTCGTGGATCGAAGAAATTGCCCTTAGAGAAGCGATGCACAAATTAAACGAACGCGAGAAAATGATTCTCTCCATGCGATTCTTCGAAGGAAAGACGCAGATGGAGGTCGCCGATGAAATCGGCATTTCACAAGCACAGGTCTCACGGCTGGAGAAATCAGCGATTCAACAAATGCAAAAACATGTGAAAACCTAAACGGCGCGCCTTGCGCCGTTTTTTTATTGTCCAAAGCGGCGCATGCATACTTTTTCGCAAACATGCAGGACATTTTGCCCATTAGGCACATATAGTAATAATACAAGCGAATGGGTGAAAACCTTTGCGGAAACGTGGTGAGCGTATTGATGAAAATTTCCGACTTCCAAACGAAGGATGTCATCAACATTGTAGATGGCCGTAAGCTCGGCCAGGTTAGTGATTTGGAACTGGATTTGCGTCAAGGACGGATTGATTCGATTGTAGTCCCTAATAATACGAAGTTTTTCGGCTTGTTCGGCGGCGGGACGGATGTCATTATTCCGTGGCGCAATATTGTGAAGATAGGTACCGACGTCGTTCTCGTACGCATAGATGATGCCAAGGTATACCGAAATGACGAGGATGACGTGCAGGATCGTTAATGGCCGGATCATACAATTACCGCAGCTTCTCTTGCGAACTGCTGACGATGCTCGCAAGGGAAGCTGCGGCTGTGGTAGACTGTGGATGAGGTGAGGAGCGGGTGGAACCCTTTAAACGCAGTGATTCAGCGAAGTTGCCTTCGCTTTTTTTATTGTCAGAATGGATGGAAAGCTATGAAGGTCTTAGTGCAGGCTTCACAAGCCGGCTGGGCGGGACAAGTGAAGCGCCATGGTCCTCGCTTAATATGGGTTTACATGTAGGGGATGATTCAGCGGCGGTTATTCGCAACAGAGAGATACTCTCACAATCGCTGGAATGGCCCTTCGAGGCGTGGACATGCGCAGAACAGGTGCATGGCTGCAAGGTTCATGTTGTGACGGCACAAGACCGCGGTAAAGGCCGTGTAAGTCGTGAAAGCTCGGTTGGCGATGCGGATGCTCTTGTGACGAATGAAAAGAATGTGCTGCTAACTTCCTTCTATGCGGACTGTGTCCCTTTATATTTTTTTGACCCGGAGAAAGGTGTCGCTGCGCTTGCGCATGCGGGCTGGAAAGGCACCGTGCTTGAAATTGCACAGTTAACCGTTGAAGCGATGCAAACAAACTATGGCTGTGAAACCGGGCATATCAAGGCGGCAATCGGCCCTTCCATTGGCAGCTGCTGCTATGAGGTAGATGAAGTCGTGCTTGGACGGGTAATTCCGCTGATCCGCGAGCTTGAACTTTTACAAAGCGATCAGGCTGATGCCCTGAGAAATTTAGTTAAACCGACCATTGGAGGAAAAGCACGGATAAACTTGAAAGAATTGAACCGACAGATTATGATAAAAGCAGGAATTTTGCCGACGCATATCGAATTAACAGAGTTGTGTACCGGCTGTTCGACGGAACTCTTCTTTTCGCATCGTATGGAAGGCGGAGCAACAGGACGAATGGTTAGCTGGATCGGCATGAAAAAAGGAGAAACAAACGCGTGACTTTATTAGATCGTATGGGAACGGTAGAGCAGCGGCTAGCCGAGGCTTGCCTGAGAAGCGGAAGAGAACGGCAAGAGATTAACTTGATTGCAGTAACCAAGTATGTAGGTATAGAACAAACGAAGAGCGTGCTTCAGGCTGGTCTCCTGCATCTTGGGGAGAACCGCTGGCAGGATGCGCAAGCCAAGTGGAGTGCGTTATCTGGCGGGCAAGCAGAGCCGCTGATCGGTATAGAGCCAATCTGGCATTTTATCGGATCGCTCCAAACGAACAAGGTCAAAGACGTCATTGGAAAGTTTACATACATTCATTCGTTGGACAGGCTGTCTTTGGCGCAAGCCATTGACCGACGTGCCGAGCAGCTTGGCATCGTTGTACCGTGTTTTATACAACTAAACGTTTCCGGCGAGGAGAGCAAGCATGGCCTTGCTCCGGAGGGGCTTCAGCAGTTCGCGCGCGAGCTTGCCGGCATGCGTCATATTGATCCAATCGGTCTCATGACCATGGCGGCGCTTGATGGTGAAGCGGAGCAATCCCGTCCGGTATTCCGCGGACTAAGAAAGCTGCGTGATGAGCTCAACACACAAGCAGTGCTTCGTAAACCGGTAACTGAATTATCGATGGGGATGTCGGGTGATTTTGAAGTCGCTGTTGAAGAGGGCGCTACTTGGCTTCGGCTTGGAACGGTGCTCGTGGGTAATAATTAACGTTATCCTGTTACCTCTAGTCAGAGCCACGCAAAAACCAGGTATATGCTTCCGAAGTGAGTTTTTGCTCAGAGTTAACGTAATCCGTTACCTCTAGGCAGAGCCACGCAAAAACCAGGCATATGCTTCCGAAGTGAGTTTTTGCTCAGAGTTAACGTAATCCGTTACCTTTAGGCAAAGCCACGCAAAAACTTTTAGGAGGGAACAAAATGAGCGTGATGAATAAATTCATGAGTTTTCTTGGGCTTCAGGAGGAAGAAGAGATTGTAGAACGCGAACGAATAGATCAGCATGACGATCAAGAGATTGAAACTTCTCCTTTCGAAGCACGTAAACAAAGTACGAAGGGAAACAATGTCGTCAGCATTCATTCCCAGAAAAATGTCCGCGTTATTTTGAATGAACCCCGTTCTTATGATGAAGCACAGGAAATTGCGGATCATTTGCGGTCCCGCCGTTCCGTTGTTGTGAATTTACAGCGCGTGAGGACAGACCAGGCAGTTCGTATTGTCGACTTTCTAAGCGGAACCGTATACGCCCTTAATGGGAGCATTTCGAAGCTTGGAGGCAATATTTTTCTGTGCACGCCGGACACGGTTGAAATTCAAGGAGCAATTTCGGAAATGCTGACTGAGGAGCAAGATTACAAAAAGATGAGGTGACCTTGAGTTGAGTGATTCTGTAACAACTATCGTAAGTACTTTGTATCAGATCTATAGCTTTCTAATTATCGGATATATTCTGTTATCATGGCTTCCAAGTGTGCGTGAGAGCTTCGTGGGTGAATTGCTTGGGAAGATCGTGGAACCGTATTTGACTCCATTTAGGCGCATCATACCTCCTATTGGCGGTATGCTTGATATATCTCCGATCGTTGCTTTGTTTGCACTCCGTTTCGTAGCTAAAGGCATCGAAGCGATTCTGCATTTATTTTTCTGATGAAACCGGATATTTATGTTCATTTTCATCCCGATGAAAAGCCGTTCGTTGACCGAGCATCCGAATGGATCGAGCGAGCGGCTTTCGCGCATGAGCTCAAGCGGACTGATTTTCTTGATCCGAGGCAGGCCGATATACTGATAAGTCTGGCAAACCGTCGTCCAGAGGTTCAAGTGAAACTGTTTGGCGGTTACGAGGGAGCTGAACGCAAACGTGTTATCGTAGCTCCCGATTATCGGATGCTGGAGGACGAACCCGAAGGTATTGTACTTCTTGAAGTAAGAGGCAGCACGCAAGGACATTTGGAACTTGATCACGGTGACTATTTAGGCGCTATGCTTGGCTTAGGCATTAAACGTGACCGAGTGGGTGATCTTCACATACATGATGAGTTTGCTCATTGTCTGGTGGCTGAGGAGATTGCAGATTATATCAATATTCATTTGCGTCAAGTTCACCGGGCAAATGTGTTTACGGATATTATCCCTTTAAACAGTCTGCAAACAGCCGTCTCCGCATTCGAGGAGCTAAGCTTATCAGTAGCTTCTCTGCGTCTTGATGGAATTGCCAGTGATGTATACCGAGTCAGCCGCTCGAAGATTGTCGATCCGATTCGCGCTGGGCGGTGCCGAATCAACTGGAAGGTTGAAGAGGATCCTTCTGCTCCGCTTAAAGAAGGAGATGTCGTATCGATGCAGGGTCTTGGCCGATTTAAAGTGCTGTCTGTTGAAGGGGTTACGAAGAAAGGCCGGGTTCGAGTAAAAGTCGGCAAATTAATCTAAATGTTTGCAGGAATATAGCCGGGCTTGTCGAATGATATTGTAACTCGGTCCTATGATGACGACTTCCATTGTGCGTGAGCATGATGATTTCGAACATGTAGGGCTTGCTTCCGAAGTAGAGTTTTCCTTCGGAAAACTTATAGAACAACTTCCGAAGCTAGTTTTCCTTCGGTAAACTTATTAGGAGGTGCACCAGTGCCGCTTACGCCATTGGACATACATAACAAGGAATTTGGCAGGCGTCTTCGTGGGTATGACGAGGATGAAGTAAATGAATTTCTAGATCAGGTTATTAAAGATTACGAAGCGCTTATTCGTGAGAATAAGGAGATGCAGAACCAGGCACTCACGCTTCAAGAGAAGCTGAACCATTTCTCGAGCATCGAAGAAACGCTTAGTAAAACCATCATTGTCGCCCAGGAAGCGGCAGATGATTTGAAGAGCAATGCGAAGAAAGAAGCACAGCTCATTCTTAAAGAAGCAGAGAAGAATGCGGATCGTATCATTAACGAATCGCTCTCCAAATCACGCAAAGTAGCGCTTGAAGTGGAAGAATTGAAGAAGCAAGCTTCAATCTACCGTGCTCGTTTCCGGAATCTTGTGGAGGCACAGCTTGACCTGCTAAGTCATGACGGCTGGGAATCCCTTGAAGGCGGAGGCCGTTTAACCAGCGAAATGGCGCGTGAATCCTAATCGTTTTAGAATCGTTTGACAATTGATTATGAAACGAGTATAAATGTAATCATACAATTAATTGATACGTTTAATTCGTTGACGAGAACGAGTACGCCCAATTCGTTAATACCCCAGAGAGCCGGCGATTTGCTGAAAGCCGGTGTATGAACGGTGGCGGAATATCCTCTCTGAGAAGCGGAGCTGAACCTTTTGGCACAAGAATGGCTGTGCAAGCTGAAGCGATTCCTGGTTCAAATGTACTAAGCGCTGCCGGAAGTCCACCGTTACAAGGACCGCGGATGTTTACATTCGTGACTAAGGTGCCAAAACATCTGGTGAATTCGTCTCTCTTGTAGAGTCGGTTTACTGTAAGATTTTTGGAACAAGGGTGGTAACGCGAGCTAGTCTCGTCCCTTTTTGGGGGCGGGGCTTTTTTTGTTTTTCTATAATAAATAAGGGAGTTGTTCAATTATGCAGCGCATTGATGTAAAGGAACGGGCAAGAACCCGCGAGAAGCGGGTATTGGCGAAATGGAACGAAGAAGAAACGTTCAAGAAATCGATTGAACATCGCGAGGGTAAACCAAATTTTGTATTCTATGAAGGTCCTCCTACGGCAAATGGTAAACCGCATATCGGCCATGTGCTTGGCCGAGTTATCAAAGATTTTATTTGCCGTTACAAGACGATGGACGGATACCGTGTCGTACGCAAAGCAGGCTGGGATACGCATGGTTTGCCGGTAGAGCTTGGCGTTGAGAAACAGCTTGGTATCTCTGGTAAACAAGATATCGAGGAGTACGGCGTAGAGAAGTTTATTACCAAATGTAAAGATAGTGTATTTGAATATGAGCGTCAGTGGCGTGAGCTGACGGAAGCGATTGCTTATTGGACCGATATGGATGATCCGTATATTACGTTGAACAACAATTACATCGAGAGCGTCTGGCATATTTTATCGACCATTCATGGCAAAGGCTTGCTGTATCGCGGTCACCGCGTTAGCCCGTACTGCCCATGCTGTCAGACGACTTTGAGTTCCCATGAAGTGGCGCAAGGGTACGAGGATGTGAAGGATTTAAGCGCGACTGTAAAATTCAAGCTGGAGGGCACGGGTGAATCCGTGCTTGCATGGACGACAACGCCGTGGACGCTGCCAGCTAACGTGGCGCTCGCTGTTAATCCGGAGCTTGACTATGCCCGCGTGAGTAAAGATGGTGAAGTATTCATCGTTGCGGCTGCTCTTGTTGAGAACGTAATGAAAGGCAGCGAGCATGAGATTGTTGAAACGTTCAAAGGCGCCGAGCTTGTCGGACGTAAATATGAACCGCCATTTGGTTATGTATCCGTACCAGATGGTCATATCATCATTCCAGGTGATTTTGTAAGCGACACAAGCGGTACAGGTATCGTCCATATCGCACCAGCGCACGGTGAAGATGATTATAGAGTTGCCAAACAAAATAACATCGGCTTTCTGAACGTGGTGGATAACGCGGGTCGTTATATGGACTCGATTACAGATCTTGCAGGCCGTTTCGTTAAGGATTGCGATATTGATATTGTGAAAATGTTAAGCGAACGTTCACTTCTCTTCTCCAAGGAACGTTATGAACACAGCTACCCATTCTGCTGGCGCTGTAAATCGCCGCTTCTGTATTATGCGACTGAAAGCTGGTTCATCGAGACAACAGCTATCAAGGATCAGCTCATTGCCAATAACAGTAAAGTGGATTGGTATCCCGGCCATATTCGTGAAGGGCGGTTTGGTAAATTCCTAGAGGATCTCGTGGATTGGAATATTAGCCGTAACCGATATTGGGGTACGCCGCTTAATGTTTGGGTTTGCGATAGCTGCGGCGCTCAGCATTCGCCGGGCAGCAGAGCGGATTTGGTTGCCCGTTCCGTCAACCCTATCTCGCCAGATATTGAACTGCACAAGCCGTATGTCGATGAAGTGAAGCTGCATTGTCCGCAATGTGAGGGCGGCGTTATGACCCGAACATCGGAAGTGATCGACGTGTGGTTTGACAGCGGCTCGATGCCATTCGCGCAATACCATCAGCCATTCGAGAATCAAGAGAAATTCGCTGAGCAATATCCTGCTGATATTATTTGCGAAGGAATTGACCAAACACGCGGATGGTTCTTCAGTTTACTTGCCGTTTCAACGCTGTACAATGGCCAAGCGCCATACAAAGCTGTCATCTCGACAGGGCATATTTTGGATGAAAATGGTCAAAAGATGTCCAAATCGAAAGGGAATGTTATCGACCCTTGGGAGATCATTGACGAGTATGGTACAGACGCATTCCGTTGGGCACTGCTCGCAGACAGCGCGCCTTGGAACAGCAAACGGTTCTCTCGCGGTATTGTTGGCGAAGCGAAGTCAAAGGTAATTGACACGATCGTCAATACACATGCTTTCTTTGCGCTATACGCAACGATCGACGGCTATGATCCGGCAAGCCAGCCGCATCGTGTATCCAGTAATAAGCTGGATCGTTGGATTGTTTCTCGTCAGAACACACTTATCCGTCAAGTAAGCAAAGGACTTGCCGTTAATGACTTCCTTAATGCGGCCAAATTGATTGAGACATTCGTTGATGAGCTAAGTAACTGGTATATTCGCCGCTCTCGTGACCGGTTCTGGGGCAGCGGGCTGACAGATGATAAATTAGATGCTTACGGAACATTGCGAGCTGTCCTACTTACACTCTCACGTCTGATTGCGCCTTTTGCACCATTGCTTGCAGATGATGTATATGTGAATTTGGGCGGAGGAAGCAGCGTCCATTTGGCAGACTATCCAGCTGCTGATGAAGCAGCAATTGATGAGACGCTTGAGCGTGATATGGAAACAGCTAGAGAAATTGTTGAGCTTGCTCGTAATGTGCGTAATGAGACGGGCATCAAGACACGTCAACCGTTATCTGAGCTTATCGTTGCATTAGACCGTGAATTTGTTCTGTCGGATTATGAGGCCATTATCCAGGATGAGATCAACGTTAAGAGGATTACAATTGCTAGCGGGGATAGCGGTTTTGTTGATTTTACGTTCAAGCTCAACCTTAAGGCTGCAGGTAAGAAATATGGTAAACAAGTAGGGCCGATTCAATCGTACTTGAAATCACTCGATGCTGTGCAAACAAGGGAAGTTGTTCAAAACGGTGAGCTGACATTTACAACACCTGAAGGAGAGACGCTCACAATAACGGTGGAAGAACTGCTAATTGAGAAACAAGCGAAGTCAGGCTTTGCATCTGCATCCGGCTATGGGTTAACAGTAGCCATTAATACGGATATTACACCGGAGCTTGAACAAGAAGGTCTTGTTCGCGAAGTGATTCGTGCCGTACAAGATACGCGCAAGAAGCTGGATCTTCCTATCGAGAAACGGATTCACCTCTTGCTCGATGTGGATGCGGAACTTCACGAAGCGCTTCAAGCGTTCGAGTCCGTATTGTTCGAGAATGTGCTGCTAAGCGGCGTGGAATATACGACGCAGGACGGGATGGAACGCATTTCGCTTGGGGATAAAGAAATTGGAATTCGAATTGACGGATAAGGGTATAGTATCGAATAGCAGCAATTAACGAACGCCTCAAGCGTTGCTACCGGCAAGCGGCATAAACCGCCCTGGTCAGCAACGCTTAGGCTTTTGTTTGTTTATCGCAGGGCTTCATTCCTGGGAGGGATCGGTATAAACGAGAATACAAAAGAACAGCGTGTACTGCATCGTTCGATCGAAGTCATGGAAAACCAGCTGAAGAAACTGTCTTTGGAAATGGAACGGGCAAAAATTGCCGAATATGTGCAATTGCTTAATCGGCCCTTCTCTCTGATATGGCGCAATATACTTGCCGGAACCGCACGCAGGCATAGGGATAGCCATCGGATTTACTTTTTTTGCTGCGACTATTCTATATATGCTGCAGCTGCTTGGCGCGCTGAATCTGCCAATTATCGGTGATTATATTGCAGATATTGTACGAATCGTGCAGCATCAGCTTGAGGGCGGCACTTATTAATGGATCAGGTACAGCATGGGGACTATTCCAGCGGTTCTAGTCCATGGTCACCTTCATCATGCTCCATATATTCGTAATACTCGCGATTACGGACGACAGTAACATGCTTGCCTGTGATATCGGTGGCGATGAAGCTCTCGAATGGCTCGACATAACCGTCCGCCTCGTCATCTTCAATACCGACGTGCTCATAGGACTCAACTTGTCGATTCTCCGACATGGCTGGTGAATTAGAGTTCCCCCAGCTCTCTACGATTTGCCAAGCATCCTCACCGTCGAAACCAGTGTAATCTTTCTCATCCATGCTTGAACGTCCGAAGGGAGGCATAAGAAAAGATTCCTCTGCAGGGCGACGATCGGAAATGTCCCGTCTCGGAGCATGCTCGATGCAATATAGAGAATCAGGCAATGCCTCTAAGCGTTCATAAGGAATGGCCTCACCGCAGGTACGGCAAATTCCATAAACACCATTATTCATTGCGCTCAGTGCGTCCTCAATGCGAGCGAGGTGAAATTCTTCCTGTTCGAGGAGCGCAATGTCCTTGCCTCGCTCATAGATTTCAGTTGCTAAATCAGCAGGGTGATTATCGATCATGGACAGCTCACCGGTTTGATCTCTTTGTGCAACGCCCAGACCGAAGTGGTCATTACTGGCAAGCCGCTGCTCAATTAAGGCTTGATCGGCCTCAAGGCTGCTGCGAAGCATGTGAAGCTGCTTATCGGTAAGATTCGTCATAAGAATGGAGACCTCTTTTCTTAGATGCGGTTGTGACGGCTCTTCATGCGGTTAGCTTTTGCTAATGGCAGTGATTTTACAAAAGGACATGGATGGGTACGCTGGTAAATGTGAACCAGTCAGGAATCGCTAGTCGGCATTGGATGAATATGCTACAATGTTTTGGACGAGGGGGCATGTTAATTGTGAAATATTATTATTATTGGATTGCTGGTTTTGTATTTTTAATTGATTTCATAACGAAAAAGATTATCGAGAAGAAGCTTGCAATCGGTGAACAAATTAATGTGCTTGGCGATGGCTTCTTTATCATCACCTCACATCGCAACCGAGGTGCTGCTTTCGGAATTTTACAGGAGCAGACGATATTGTTCATTACGATAACGCTGCTGGTAGTTTCTGGAATCGTATGGTACATGTATAAAAATCGCCATTCCGGCAAAGCGCTGATGCTTACAGGGCTTGGTCTTGTATTAGGCGGAGCTTTTGGTAATTTCCTGGATCGTGCGTTATATGGACAAGTGGTCGACTTTTTACAATTCACGTTTGGCAGCTACGTCTTCCCTATTTTCAATTTAGCAGATTCTGGCATCGTATGCGGCGTCGGACTTATTTTGCTCGATGCGATTTTGTCTATGAAAAATGAGAACGGAGATTCAAATGAACGAAACAAACGAAACGAACATGACGGACAGCAACCCATTCAATGAAGAGCCTCTAGAATATGCCGCCGGTGAAACGGATGCAGGAGAGAGGCTGGATAAATACGTAACGGAAAGCATAGATGATGAAGCTACCTCAAGAACGCAGGTTCAGGAGTGGATTCGAATAGGTGCCGTTCGTGTGAATGGTCAGCAGGTCAAACCCAATTATAAGCTAACCGCCGCTGATCAGATTACGGTTTTGATACCGCAGCCTGAGGCGGCTGTTATTGTGCCTGAGGATATTCCGCTTGTCATTGCCTACGAAGATAGTGACGTTATCGTCATTAACAAGCCGCGGGGAATGGTTGTGCATCCTGCACCAGGACATCCATCTGGAACAATCGTTAATGCGCTTATGCATCATTGTAAGGACTTGTCTGGTATCAATGGCGTGATGCGGCCCGGAATTGTCCATCGGATTGATAAAGATACATCTGGTCTGCTTATGGCAGCCAAGAATGACCTTGCTCATGCGTCACTTGCCGCCCAGCTGAAGGAACACACGGTTACTCGCAAATACATCGCGCTTGTACATGGCAATGTCCCTCATGAACACGGCACAGTAGACGCGCCGATCGGCCGTGATCCTAATGACCGTAAGCTGTTTACCGTTATTGAACGTGGAAGCAAACATGCGGTAACGCATTTTGCTGTGCTTGAACGGTTCGGCGATTACACATTGCTTGAGCTGCAGCTGGAAACCGGCCGGACGCATCAGATCCGTGTACATATGAAATATATCGGGCATCCGCTCGCTGGAGACCCAGTCTATGGACGCACCAAGAGCAGAACGATCGCGCTCAAAGGGCAGGCGCTGCATGCGGCGATACTTGGTTTCAAGCATCCTCGAACAGGTGAGTATATGGCATTTGAAGCGCCGATTCCTCCTGATCTTGAACATGAACTCACGATACTTCGTGTGCGATAGTGAGGAAAAGTACAAACTTTTAGCCATATTCTTTATATGGCTGCGCAGCTTTATTACGCTATGATTTAAGCAAATAAGTGAATGTATTGGAAAGGTGAGTGTGATTCGAATGACACAAATTAATCACAACTATACGGAACTGCAGGGGAGCTACCTGTTCTCCGAAATCGCAAAACGACGCACAAAATTTACGCAGGAAAATCCAGATGCGCAAATTATTAGCCTGGGAATCGGCGATGTAACGCGCGGCCTTCCAGAAGCGGTTGTTAATGCCATGCATGCCGCAGTGGACGAGCTTGCAAGCCCGGGAAGCTTCCGCGGCTATGGACCGGAGCAGGGGTATGATTTTCTTATCCAAGCTATTATCGAGAACGATTATAAAGCTCGCGGCATTGATATCGGAACGAATGAAGTTTTCGTAAGCGATGGCTCCAAATGCGACGTTGGCAATATCCAGGAAATTTTCAGCCAGGATGCAATTGTAGCGGTACAGGATCCCGTTTATCCGGTTTACGTCGATACAAACGTTATGGCAGGACGCTCCGGTAAATTCAATCCAGAGACGAAGCAGTATGAGAATATCGTCTATTTGCCTACTAGCGCTGAGAATGATTTTATCCCAAGCTTGCCAGACCGTAAGGTTGATCTGATCTACCTCTGCTACCCTAACAATCCAACAGGTATGACATTGTCCAAAACGGAGCTGAAGCGCTGGGTAGATTATGCGAAGGCAAATGATTGCATCATTCTATATGATTCTGCTTATGAAGCCTTCATTCAAGAAGAGGATGTACCGCGCAGCATTTATGAAATCGAAGGTGCAAAGGAAGTCGCTATCGAATTCCGCAGCTTCTCCAAAACAGCCGGCTTCACCGGCGTACGCTGTGCCTACACTGTCGTTCCGCGTGAGCTGAAGGGCAAAGATGCAAACGGTAATATCTTGCTTGTTAATGACCTTTGGAATCGTCGTCATACAACGAAATTCAACGGTGTATCCTATGTTACGCAGCGCGGTGCTGCAGCGATTTATTCTCCTGAAGGCAAAGAGCAAATTGCTGCTACCGTTGATTACTATATGACAAATGCAGCTATTATCCGTGAGGGCTTAACATCACTTGGCCTTGAAGTATTCGGCGGTGTAAACGCACCATACATCTGGTTGAAAACACCGAACGGCCTCGATTCATGGGCATTCTTCGATAAGTTGCTGTCGGAAGCGCATATTGTAGGTACGCCGGGCGTTGGATTTGGCCAAAGCGGTCAAGGCTACTTCCGTCTTACAGCTTTCGGAAGCCGTGAGAACACAGAAAAAGCGGTTGAACGTATTCGTAAGCTAAGCCTGTAAACAGCAGCTTGAAGACTAATCGGCATTCACGAAGCGAAACCATCTGAATTAGCCCGAAAGACTTGACAGCATTTGTCGAACGTGGGATAATTCTTCTGATGAACAGCAGTACCTTTAATTCAGTCCAGAGAGGCTGTCAAGGTTGCGTGAATAGTTGAATCGGATCGCTCTGTATGGACAGTTTACGCTAGCGCTGAGCGCGCGAGCGGGCTTGCCCTACAACAAACAGGCGGTTCACATAAACTAACGCACTCCTTGCGCAACCCGCAGGGAGTTTTTTTATGCCTATCGATTCTCGTTTTGATTCAAGGAGGCGGAATATTCGTATGAACGATCAGCATCGCATCATCATGGATGAAACCGCGATCCGCCGCGGACTTACGCGAATTGCCCACGAAATTGTCGAGAAGAACAAAGGAATCGACAATTGTCTGCTGGTCGGTATCCGCACACGGGGCATTTACTTAGCCCAGCGCATCGCAGAGCAGATTCGTGAAATCGAAGGACGGCCCGTTGAAGTGAATGAGCTGGATATTACGCTCTACCGCGATGACCGGCTTCAAGCTGGTCCTGCAGCGGCGGTTGCAGCAGCTGAAACGGGAAATGAAGCGGAGACGAAAAATTTGCCGGTTCAGGTGCAGGACAAAATCGTTATTTTGTTCGACGACGTGCTCTACACTGGAAGAACGATTAGAGCGGCGATGGATGCTCTGATGGACTGCGGCAGACCGCAAAGCATTCAGCTTGCCGTGCTCGTTGACCGCGGACATCGAGAGCTGCCGATTCGGCCGGACTACGTAGGCAAGAATGTTCCGACCTCCAAGCAAGAACAGATCGTAGTATCGCTCTTGGAAGTGGACGAAGAGGATAAAGTGACGATATTTCATTAAAGGGGGCAAGCTTGAGATGACAGCTACGTTGATCAAACAACGAAGTTTGCTCGGATTGAAAGATCTCAGCAGGGAAGATATACAATCCATATTGGACCGTGCTGCTTTCTGGGACGCGAACTCGAATAAAATCGAACCGGTTCAACAGGGAAAATTCGTAGCCAACATGTTTTTTGAGAATAGTACTAGAACAAGGTTTTCCTTCGAGGTAGCGGAGAAGAGACTAGGCACAGAGGTATTGAATTTCTCAGCAGCTGTCTCCAGCGTACAGAAGGGTGAATCGATATACGATACGGTGCGCACGCTTGAATCGATGGGAATTGATGCTGGCGTCATCCGCTTGAAGCCAATTGGTGTTTTGGCTGAGCTCGCCACCAAAATTAAAGTGCCGCTTATTAATGCCGGTGACGGGAACAATGAGCATCCGACACAAGCGCTGCTGGATATGTACACGATGCGAAAGCAATTCGGCGAGCTGCGAGGACTGACCGTTTCCATTGTTGGTGATGTCATGCACAGCCGCGTTGCACGCTCCAATCTATATGCTTTGCAAAAGTTTGGTGTGAAAGTCCGCTTCTGCGCTCCTGAGAATATGAGAGCGGCGGACCTAAACGTAGAATATGTCTCGATGGATGAAGCACTTCAGTCAGACGTTATTATGATGCTTCGTGTACAGCTTGAAAGACATGAGAATGGGATGATCAAGTCAGCTGAGGCTTACCGGGAACAATACGGCTTAACAACGGAAAGAGCGAAACGGATTGCATCTCATGCGATCATTATGCACCCCGCGCCCATTAATCGTAATGTCGAAATCGACGACGAGCTGGTGGAGCATCCGCAATCACGCATTTTCCCGCAAATGCAAAACGGTGTACCGATTCGGATGGCCGTCATTGAACGTGCACTAGGGTAAGAGCTTACCCAAAATAAACGTCCCAAAGAGCCGGAAGGAGATAAACAACATGTCAGTATGGATATTGAATGGACAGGTTTGGAATGAGAGCACAGGTAAGGTTGAAGAGAAACATGTACAAATCGAGAATGGTGTTATCTCAGCGATCGTTAGTGCAGAGGGCAGTGCTCCAGATACGGCAGGACATGATGTTGTGAATGCGGAAGGCAAGCTTATCTCCGCAGGTTTCATCGATATGCATGTACATCTGCGCGAACCTGGCTTTGAATATAAAGAAGATATCGCAAGCGGTACGCGGTCGGCTGCCCGAGGCGGATTTACTACAATCGCTTGTATGCCGAACACACGTCCAGTAACCGATACACCGGAAACGGTCAGGTACATATTGGATAAAGCGGCTGCGGAGGGCATTGTAAAGGTGCTTCCGTATGCGGCAATTACCAAGAACGAGCTGGGCCGGGAATTGACGGATTTTGCAGCATTGAAAGAAGCGGGCGCGATTGGATTTACCGATGATGGCGTTGGCGTCCAAAATGCGCAAATGATGAAGAATGCGATGCAGCTTGCAGCTTCGTTGGGCATGCCGGTTATCGCACATTGTGAAGACGATTCGCTGGTGGAAGGCGCTTGGGCTTCGGAAGGTAATTTTGCACGGAAGCATGGGCTTAAAGGGATTCCTAATGAATCCGAAGCGATTCATGTCGGCCGTGACGTGCTTCTGGCAGAAGCGACTGGCGTTCATTACCATGTTTGCCACGTAAGTACGGAGCAGTCGGTACGACTTATTCGGCTCGCGAAGCAGATTGGCGTGAAGGTAACCGCTGAGGTATGCCCGCATCACTTGCTTCTGTCAGATGAAGATATTCCAGGGCTTGACGATGCAAATTGGAAAATGAATCCGCCGCTGCGCTCGCCGCGCGACGTACAGGCTGTAATCGAAGGGCTTGAGGATGGAACGCTTGATATGATCGTTACTGATCATGCGCCTCACAGCGCAGAAGAGAAGGCACGCGGCGTTCAGCTCGCGCCATTTGGAATCGTTGGATTCGAGACGGCATTCCCGCTCATGTACACGAAGTTTGTACGCACAGGCAAATGGACGTTAGGCTTCTTGCTTCAACGGATGACAGTTGATCCAGCCCGTGTATTCGGTTTATCAAGCGGTCATCTGAGTGTTGGAGCACCTGCGGATATCACAATTGTGGATTTCGAATCGGAACGTGAAGTAGCGCCGGAGACATTTGCTTCAAAAGGGACAAATACACCGTTTGGCGGTTGGAAGTTATATGGCTGGCCAGTGCTGACTATGGTTGACGGCGCTGTCGTTTGGTCGGAACTGTAATCATCTAACGAATAGAGCAACATAGCGAAAGATAACTTTGAGGAGTTGAGACAGATGCAAGCAAGATTGTTGCTGGAAGATGGCACGCTGTTCACAGGGCCTTAGCTTTGGCGCTGAAGGACAATCGGCTGGTGAAGTCGTGTTCAATACAGGAATTACAGGGTATCAGGAGGTGCTTTCCGATCCTTCTTATTGCGGACAAATCGTGACGATGACCTATCCGCTGATCGGTAATTATGGTATTACGCGCGATGACTTTGAATCCGTTCGCCCGTTCATTCATGGCTTCGTCGTTCGTCGTCATGAGCCGGTTCCAAGCAACTGGCGTGCAGAATATTCACTAGACCGTTTGCTCAAGGAATATGGCATTCTTGGAATCAGTGACATTGATACTCGGATGCTGACTCGTATTTTGCGTCAGCACGGCACAATGAAAGGCTTGATTACAACGGGATCAGAGCGGATTGAAGAGCTGCAAGAACGTCTGGGTACTTACCCGCTTATGACGTGATCAAGTTGCACGTACATCGACGAAAAGTGTTTTCTCAAGCCCCGGCGAGCGTGAACGTGTCGTTCTCGTCGATTATGGCGCGAAAAGCGGAATTCTCCGCGAGCTTACCAAACGCGGCTGCGATGTTGTTGTCGTTCCTCATGATACAACCGCTGATGAAATTCGCCGCTTGAAGCCAGACGGCATTCAGTTGTCCAATGGCCCTGGGGATCCGAAGGATGTCCCTCAAGCTGTAGCAATGATTAAGGAGCTTGCTCGGCGAATATCCGATCTTCGGCATCTGCCTGGGTCATCAATTGTTCGCCCTGGCTTGCGGCGCTGATACTGCGAAGCTGAAGTTCGGTCATCGCGGCGGTAATCACCCGGTCAAAGATCTGGAAACGAACCGCTGCTACATTACTTCTCAGAATCATGGCTATACCGTGCTTGAGGAATCCGTGATAGGCACGAAGCTTGAAGTTACCCATATCAATAATAATGACCGGACGATTGAAGGCTTGAAGCATAAGGATTTCCCAGCGTTCTCTGTACAATATCACCCAGAAGCAGCACCAGGACCTATGGACTCCAGCTACCTGTTTGACCATTTCCTCGAAATGATTCGCTCACATAAAAGAAATAACCCACAGAAACCGCGTCAAGCTGCAAGCTTGCGGAAGTCATCTGAGAAGGAGAGCTGCAGTATGCCAAAAAATAATGAACTCAAAAAAATTCTCGTCATCGGTTCCGGTCCGATTGTCATCGGACAAGCGGCGGAATTTGACTATGCCGGTACGCAAGCTTGCCAAGCGCTTGAAGGAAGAAGGCATCGAAGTTGTCCTGATCAACAGCAACCCTGCTACGATCATGACGGATACGAATATGGCGGATAAAGTATATATCGAGCCGATTACGCTTGAGTTTGTTACACAAATCATTCGTCAAGAGCGTCCAGACGGCTTGCTGCCAACGCTTGGCGGTCAAACAGGACTTAACATGGCGGTTGAGCTGGCACGCGCAGGCGTGCTGGAAAGTGAAAATGTGAAGCTGCTCGGAACACAGCTGACTGCGATTGAGAAAGCGGAGGATCGCGATCTTGTTCCGCGATCTGATGCGTGAGCTTGAGCAGCCTGTACCTGATAGTGTTATCGTAACGACAGTTGAGGCAAGCGGTGGATTTTGCAAATGAAATCGGCTACCCGATTATCGTTCGTCCTGCTTATACGCTTGGCGGAACTGGCGGCGGTATTTGCGCTAACGAAGAAGAACTTGCTGGAAATCGTTGCTTCCGGTATTCGTTACAGCCCAATCGGCCAGTGTCTGATCGAGAAATCGATCGCAGGCATGAAAGAAGTCGAGTATGAAGTTATGCGTGACTGCGAACGATAACTGTATCGTTGTTTGTAACATGGAGAACTTTGATCCGGTCGGCGTACATACAGGCGATAGTATCGTCGTAGCACCAAGCCAAACGTTGTCTGACCGCGAATATCAAATGCTGCGTTCGGCATCGCTTAAAATCATTCGCGCCTTGAATATCGAAGGCGGCTGTAACGTACAATTCGCGCTTGATCCGCACAGCTTATCAATATTATGTTATCGAAGTTAATCCGCGTGTTAGCCGTTCGTCGGCGCTTGCTTCCAAAGCAACGGGATATCCGATTGCCAAGATGGCTGCCAAAATCGCGATTGGCTACACGCTCGATGAGATCGTTAATCCGGTAACAGGCCAAACCTATGCATGCTTCGAGCCAACTCTGGATTATATCGTTTCCAAAATCCCTCGTTGGCCGTTCGATAAATTCACTAGCTGCCAACCGTAAGCTCGGTACGCAAATGAAAGCAACTGGCGAAGTTATGGCGATTGGCCGTACTTTCGAAGAGTCCATTCATAAAGCGGTTCGTTCACTTGGAGATCGGCGTTCACCGTTTGTATCTTGAAGGATGCGCGGATCTCATGGATGAAGAAACATTACGGATTCGGTCTGCAAAAGCCGGATGATGAGCGGTTGTTCTTGGTTGCAGAAGCGTTCCGTCGCGGTTATAGCTGCAGGACAATTGCAAGATCTTGACGAAAATCGATTGGTGGTTCCTTGATAAGATCGAAGGTATCGATCCGTTTTGAGGATGAGATTCGCCGGACATCGATGCTTACTGAAGAGCTGCTCTATTCGAAGCTAAGCGCAAAGGCTTCACGGACCGTGCTATCGCCGAAATTCGCGCTTAGCAGGGTGCTCGTAAAACGCTTACCAAAGAAGCTGATATCCGCACACTTCCGTTTACAACTAAGGCATGAAGCCGGTTTACAAAATGGTAGATACTTGCGCAGCGGAGTTCGAAGCTACAACGCCATACTACTACTCCACTTATGAGCGGAAAATGAAGTTACTGAAACAACGAAAGAAAAAGTGGTTGTTCTTGGTTCCGGTCCGATCCGTATCGGTCAAGGGATCGAGTTCGATTACTCCACTGTTCATGCGGTATGGGCAATCCAAGCAAGCCGGCTATGAAGCGGTTATTATCAACAACAACCCAGAGACGGTATCAACGGACTTCAATACATCCGATCGTCTGTACTTTGAACCGCTGTTCTTCGAAGATGTCATGAACGTCATCGAACAGGAGAAGCCAATCGGGGTTATCGTTCAATTCGGTGGACAAACAGCGATTAACTTGGCTGCACCACTTGACACAAAGCCGGTGTACGCATTCTTGGTTCAGATCCTGGAAAGTATTGATGACAGCAGAAGATCGCAAGAAATTCGAAGCGTTGCTTCGCAAGACTTGATATCGCCAACCGCCAGGCAGCACGGTTACGATCTGTTGATGCAAGCGGTTGGTACAGCTGCAAGTTCTGGCTATCCGGTTCTCGTTCGTCCTTCCTATGTACTTGGTGGACGCGCGATGGAAATTGTCTACTCCGATGAAGAGCTGCTGAGCTTATATGGAATCATGCTGTGAAAATCAACCCGGAGCATCCGGTGCTGATCGACCGTTACATGCTTGGTAAAGAAGTAGAGGTTGATGCGATCTGCGATGGAGAAACGGTACTAATCCCTGGGATTATGGAGCATGTTGAGCGCGCAGGGGTTCACTCCGGCGATTCCATCGCTGTATATCCGCCGCAATCGCTGTCGGATGAAATTGAAACAGCAAATTATCGATATTACGATCAAAATTGCCAAAGAGCTTAAAGTTATTGGTCTTGTCAACATCCAGTTCGTTATTCATCACGATGAAGTGTATGTGATCGAGGTAAACCCGCGTTCATCGCGAACCGTTCCTTTCTTAAGCAAAGTAACGAATATTCCGATGGCAAACGTGGCAACACAGGCGATTCTGGGACACGAAGCTTGCTGATCTGGGTTATACGGAAGGTCTATGGCCAGAAGATGAGTATGTATCGGTTAAAGTGCCGGTATTCTCCTTTGCGAAGCTTCGCCGTGTTGATCCGACACTGGACCTGAGATGAAATCGACAGGCGAAGTTATGGGTCGTGATCAGCAATTACGCCAAAGCGCTGTATAAAGGCTTAATTGGAGCAGGAATGAAAATTCCGCCTACAGGCTCCATTATTGCAACAGTAGCGGATAAAGATAAAGAAGAAGCGATCGAAATCTTGAGCGGCTTCTATCGAGCTTGGCTACAAAATCATTGCAACGGGCGGAACAGCGGCTGCGCTTGAAGAGGCTGGTTTACGAGTGACAACTGTGAACAAGCTGAGCGAAGGTTCGCCTAACATTCTGGATCTGATCCGCAATGGTCAAGCACACTTCGTCGTGAATACATTGACTAAAGGCAAGACGCCTGAGCGTGATGGCTTCCGTATTCGCCGAGAAGCAGTAGAGAACGGTGTCGTATGTATGACATCGCTGGATACGGTTCACGCATTGCTTACGATGCTTGAAACGATTAACTTCTCGTCACGCCCTATGCCGGTGCTGCTGAAGAAGTAAATTTTATAGCGATATCGGCTTAATAAGCCGCGAAAGCCTGCCTCCAAGCAGGCTTTCGCCATGCAATCTAACGCTTTGGAATAAGGTTGGCTTCGCAAAACAAGGCGAATGCTTACGAAGTAGTTTACTTTTGCAAACTTTCAGGAGGTGTCCTAATGATAAAACGGACGGAAGAGGAAGCGGCCGGTCGCGTGATGGTAGCTCTGGATTATCCAGACGCTGCAGCGGCTGAAGCGTTGGTTCGCAGCTTAGAGGGGATCCCCTGTTATTTGAAGGTAGGGATGCAGCTGTACTATGCAGCGGGACCCGCATTCGTGGCGAGTCTGAAGGAACGTGGCTACAAAGTATTCCTTGATCTCAAAATGCATGATATCCCGAACACGGTTAAAGGCGGCTCGAACAGTATCACTAAGCTTGGTGTGGATGTATTTAATGTACATGCCGCTGGCGGCTTGAAAATGATGGAGGCGGCACGTGAAGGCGTAGAGGCGGCCTTATCGGGTGATAGCAGCCTGAAGAGGCCGTTGATTATAGCGGTGACCCAGCTTACCAGCACCAGTCAATCGGTTTTGAACGATGAGATTGGTATCGGAGGCACGGTCGAGGATGCTGTAATTCGATATGCCAAATTAGCTAAGCAAGCTGGACTTGGCGGTGTTGTTGCTTCACCGCAGGAAGTGCAGACGATTAAAGCGGCGTGCGGGCTTGAATTTAAAACGATAACGCCTGGTATTAGACCAGCTGGTGCAGACGTGAATGATCAATCTCGTATTATGACACCGCGTGAGGCTTTAGAGCAAGGCACGGATTATATGGTCATCGGCCGTCCGATAACTGCAGCGGCAGATCCGCGCGCAGCACTTCAATCTATTATTAAGGAGCTGGTTTAATATGTCGATACCTGTACTTGAACAACTTCCTCGTGACATTGCTAAGGGTTTGCTGGAAATTAACGCGGTTGCGCTTCGCCCCAATGATCCTTTTACGTGGACCTCTGGAATGAAGTCCCCTATATACTGCGATAACCGTCTAACCATGTCTTATCCAGAGATTCGTGAGACGATTGCAGAAGGCTTCGCGGCGATTATTCGTGACCGCTATCCGGATTGTGAAGCCGTAGCGGGTATCGCAACAGGCGGTATTCCCCATGCGGCTTGGGTGGCGCAAAAGTTAAATCTGCCTATGCTTTATGTTCGTGATAAAGCGAAGGGCCACGGTAAGACAAATCAGATTGAAGGCCACTTCAAGCCTGGGCAGAAGGTCGTCCTCATCGAGGATCTAATCTCCACCGGAGGAAGCTCGTTGAAAGCTGCGGTAGCGGTTAGAGAAGCTGGGTGTGAGGTACAGGGTGTTGTCGCAATATTCACCTACCAGTTCAAAATAGCAGCCGATGCATTTGAGGCGGAAAACATTGAGCTTTCCACTCTTTCTAACTACTCGGCGCTTATTGAAGTAGCTGCCGAGAACGGAACTGTGCAAACAAGCGATATTGCCGTATTGCAATCATGGCGCGAGAATCCGCAAGCTTTTGGCGTATAAATTAACCCCATTACTTGGTAAGGAGCAGAACTTGGATATGATTCCATTTCTGCTCCTTTCGTTTTGGATAACGCATAACCTAGTACTCCTTAATTAGTCTCATTAAAATGTTCTTGTCAATCTGCAGCTGCGATGGTAATATGTTACATTAAACGGAAGGGTTTCTAGGGATCTGCTGTGAGGCGAACCGAGCGAAGCCGGCATAGGACGATACGTCTTGCAACACCGTAGGGATAAAAGACCTTCGGCAAGTTCCGCCTACCAGTAGGCGGGGCTGGCCGAGGGTCTTTTTTACGTTACCAGAGCAGAGTGAAAGAGAGAAGGGGGAGTTGACAGATGATCGCATTGCAAACCAGAAGCTTAAGCAAAACATTCCAAGTAAAACGGAAGGAAGCCGGGTTATCAGGCAGTTTTCGTTCCCTTATCAAGCCCGAATGGGAGGAAAAGCAGGCCGTACACAGCATTGATTTAATCGTTCATGCCGGCGAAATGGTCGCTTTTCTTGGTCCCAATGGCGCCGGCAAATCAACGACGATTAAGATGCTGACTGGTATATTGCATCCGACCTCCGGTGATGCGAAGGTGCTCGGCTATACGCCATGGCTCGAACGAACGAAGCTCGCCTATTCGATTGGTGCGGTATTCGGGCAGAAATCACAGCTGTGGTATCACCTTCCGCCTATCGATACATTCGATCTGATCAGTCGCATTTATGAACTTAGGCGCAGTGAATATTTGACTAGACGCAAGGATTTGATAGATCGCTTCGAGCTTGGACCGTATTTGTATACTCCCGTCCGCAAGCTGTCACTCGGTGAGCGTATGCGCTGTGAAATAGCGGCTTCATTTCTGCATCGGCCGCAAATGCTTTTTTTGGATGAACCGACTATCGGTTTGGACGTTGTGGTGAAGCAGCGGATTCGGGAGCTCATTCGAGAGTTGAACCGTGACGAAGGAACGACGGTATTTCTAACGTCTCACGACGCGGGAGATGTGGAGGAGCTTTGCTCTAGAGCCATCGTTATTCATCATGGAGGAATATTGCTCGATGCGCCTGTAGACCGCTTGAAGCGAGATGTTATGAGCCGCAAAACGTTAACACTTGACACTGTCTGCATCGAATTCGGGGTTCAGTCTTCCTCCCATCATCGGAACAGAAATTGTCGCAGTGGAAGGACGAAGAGTCAAGCTGGCAGTTGATTTGACCTCTACTGGGATAGAAGCTGTTTTAAGCGCAGTGATCGGGCAAATCAGATTGGACGATGTAACGGTGGAGGATCCGCCAATGGAAGAAATCATTAAGCATATTTATGGACTACAAGGGGGAATGACGACATGATCGCTCGACCTTTGAACTGGCCGGCAAAGGGGCTTAAAGCTGCGGCTGTATGGCGCATCACCTTACGGCAGCAGCTTGCTTATAAAATTGATTTTATAATGAGGGCCTCTTTCCTCCTTCTCATTCTATTCGTGTTCGTTCAGCTGTGGTCGGCTGCCTATGATGGAGATAGCACAAAAGTGATTGCGGGATTTACGTTGAAGCAAATCGTGTGGTATCTCGTTTTTACCGAGGCGATTACGATGGCAGGACCGCCCTTATGCGGCCGTATTGAAGAAGAGGTGAAGAATGGGGACATCGCTGTGCGGCTCATCCGTCCTTTATCGTATGTAGGCTATCATTATATTTCATTTATGTCGGAAGCTTACTTTCGATTTGTTGTTCACCTGTTTGTAGGAAGCACAATCGCATGGTCATTCGTCGGAGCCCCATCATTTGGATATGGATGGTTTGGTCTTCTAACTTTGAGCTTTGGCGGGCTTACCATTGCTTTTCTTCTTAATATGACGGTTGCGCTTTGTGCTTTCTGGGTAGAAGAGACGCGCGGGATGGAGTTCGTGCTGCAGAAACTGCAATTCACGGTGGGCGGTATGCTGCTGCCGCTTGACTTGATGCCGGAATGGCTGCAGCGGCTATGCGCTTGGCTCCCGTTCCAGGCCGTTCTATACTTCCCTGCACGCACCGCTGTTAAATATGAGGATGCGGCGCTCCTTCAGCAGTTTCTGATACAGGCTGCTTGGATTACCGTATTGGTTACAGCAGTGACATGGATTTACAAAAGAGGGGTGGCGAAGCTTCATGTCAACGGAGGTTAAGCTTCATAATAGAGTCACGGCTAATTCTGCAGCTGGAACCTTCCGGTTTCTGCTAACTTGCTGGAAGGTCAATTTGGCTTCTGCCATGGAATATCGGGCTAGTTTTTTTCTGATGGCTGGCATGATGTTCATTAACAACATGATGTGGTTATTTTTCTGGAGCTTATTCTTCCACCGATTTCCCATTGTTAACAACTGGGGGCTTCACGATGTCATGATGATGTGGGCGATCGGGGCAGGCGGATTTGGCTGGGCCAATATGTTATTCGGTAATTTCCACAGAATTGCATTGATCGTCGCTGGCGGACAGCTTGACGTTTACTTGTCACAGCCCAAGCCGGTGCTGTTAAATGTGATGGCCAGCCGGATGTCATTAACAGCAGCAGGTGACTTTGTTTTCGGCCTCGCCGTTTATGTTTGGGTAGGCAATCATACGGTGACAGGTTTGCTTCTGTTCATTCTCGCGCTGCTCATCAGCGGTACACTGTTTATGGGAGTTATGATTATTGCAGGCTCCTGCTCCTTCTTCATCGGTAATGCGGAGGGGATCTCACAGCAAATATTTAATGGATTTCTTGCTCTTACTACCTATCCATCGGATATTTTTCGCGGCGTCACGCGGATTCTGTTATTTACCGTTATCCCAGCGGGGTTTATCAGTTATTTGCCGATTGGGCTCCTAAGAGATTTTGATTCTGCTTTTGCAGTCGGGGCAATCGGTATGACGGTTTTCCTCGTCCTGGCCGGTGTGATCTTTTTCCATGCCGGACTGCGGCGATACACATCCGGAAATGCTATTGCGATGCGTAGTTAGCAGCTGCTTCCTCTAACAGTTCCGTTTCATGCAATAGAAGCCTCTTTAGCAAATTTTTAACTTTTTACAGCAGACGCACCGTAACTTTTTAGTTGTATCTTCCGTCTATACGATATACGACAAGATTAAAGTTTTCTAATGGGAAAGGGGGTCTCGGATACGAGTATGACATGGTGGAGACGTAATCAAGCAGCTGCTGCAGCTGTCGAAGAAGTGCAGGAAGATGTGGAAGAAGCAGTGGAGGAGCCCGTCGATCGACATCCATTGTTAACAGCCGAGTCGGTTGAACGTACCTTTCAGGTCGGTGGACAGCCGCTGCATGTACTTAAGAGCATTAACATGGAGCTCCGGCCTTGCCAGCTAGTTATGCTGCGTGGACGTTCGGGATCCGGTAAGACGACATTGCTTAATTTAATCGGCGGTCTCGATCAGCCAACGAAGGGGCATATCTTTTTTCACGATTTGCCATTCCATTTGATGAGCGACGATGACCGCACGATGGTGCGCCGCAAACAAATGGGCTTTATTTTTCAAGCGTTCGCGCTCATGCCGCTGTTATCTGCTTATGAGAATGTAGAGCTGTCCCTTCGCATGGCTGGCATACCAAGCAGTGAATGGAAGTCCCGTGTTGAGCATTGTATGGAGCTGGTAGGCTTGTCCAAACGGATGCATCATCGTCCCTTTGAGCTCTCCGGCGGTGAACAGCAGCGTGTCGCTATCGCGAAGGCGATTGCGCACAGGCCGCGTCTGCTTCTAGCTGATGAACCAACTGCTGAACTGGATTCACAAATGTCAGCGCAAATTATGTCGGTCTTCCAAAATATCATTCGCACTGAACAAGTTACGATTTGTATGACAACGCACGATCCCACGATTTTGGAGGTTGCCGATCATGTTTACGAAATGGTTGACGGAAGGTTCATTTAAGAAAGCATCTGCTGTTGTATTAGGCGCGACTCTTATTTTCACAAGCGGCTGTTCCCTATTGCCCAGTGAAGATAAGGAGGAAGTATTGCCGGCGATAGCGCCGCCGCAAATAGCCAAGAAACCGGAATACGAGGTTACGACAACGACACTCGAATCTAAGACAACTAGCATCGGGAAGATCATTTCGCTCCAGGAAGAGACGCTGTATTTTACGCTTGACGGCAAACGTCTTAAAGAAATAAACGTAAAAGCAGGCCAAAAGGTAACAGCCGGTCAAGTTATTGGCTCGCTCGACGTGGATGATCTCAAGAAACAGCTGCGCAACGACAAGCTAACCTTTCAAACCGACGAGATTCAAATGAAGGAAACGCTGCGCAAGAGAGATGAGATGGATCCGGTAACATTCGAGCTCGCGAAGATCGCTTTTGAAGAGAAGCGTCAGAAGCTGATTGATTCTCAAGCGGAGATCGATAAAGCCGTTATTATAGCTCCGTTCACGGGCACGGTTGTATCCCTCAATGTCATGAAGGGAGATTTAATTAAAGCCTATGATGCCGTTTGTATCATCGCGGACACCTCACAATTAACGGCTGCGGCGAAGATGACCGAAGATGAATTGAAGGGAATTTCCGTTGGAATGCCTGTTGTCGTTGATATAAACAATGCCGGGCAGATCAAGGGCAAAGTCAAACAGCTGCCGGTAATTGAGAAGGAAGATCCCAATAACGGCAATGGAGGTAATCCCGGCGGTGGAACGCAGCGTCCGGAACGTCCAGAGGATTTTCTCACCGTCGATTTGGAACAAATGCCTAAGAACGTCACTCGAGGTACGCCATTATCTATTAATATCATTACTCAGCGGAAGGAAAATGTAATTGTAATTCCGCCGTCAACACTTCGTTCCATTGGCTCACGCACCTATGTCCAGGTCGTCGACAGCAATGGCAGTAAACGGGAGGTAGACGTTGAAGTCGGGCAGCAGACATCAACTGAAATCGAAATCATTAAAGGCTTGACACCTGGGCAGAAAGTCGTAGGTAGATAAACGATGGGGATGCCGCTATTTCGCTTTTTGTTCCGTAAAATGTGGAACACGCGATGGATGACGCTTAGTTCGCTAGCCGGCTTGATTATTGCCGTTGCGTTCGCGACAAGCATCCCGATGTATGCGGACGGCGCTTTGAAGCGCGTCGTCGCAGAGTCGCTCAAGGATGAAAGCAGCGGCTTGCCTGCGGGATCACTGCTGATGCGCTATCAAGCAACCGGCGGCAATGCGGATTTGAACGCGTTAACGGAAGTATCGCGCTATGTCAAGGAGGATGTACCTAAGGAAATCGGCTTCCCGTATGGCACTTACTTGCAGAACATGGCCATTCGAAGTGCCGAGCTAACGCCGGAGGATCCTTCGAAAGTCGATGCAAGCCGTGTTCGGCAAATGTCGCTTATGACGATGTCCGGCTTGGATAAGAAAACCGAGCTGGCGCAGGGCCGCTGGTTTGCGGATTCCTTGGGATCTGACGATACGGTTGAAGCCGTCATGATGGAAGAGGCGATGTATCGAAGCGATGTTCACATCGGGGATGTCTTCGAATACCCGGTTTACAGCGGATTGAATATTACGCTCCGTGTCAAAATTGTAGGGGCATTCAAGCCGCTCAGCGATACAGATCCTTACTGGTATCAGGGACTTGAAGGGCTTATGAGTACGCTGCAAATCGGTGAGAAGGCGTTTCAGGAAGGACTTCTGAAGCAGAAGAAAATTCCAGTACATACCGCTAATTGGTATTATGCCTTTGACTTGAAGGATATCCAGACGAGTCAACTGTCTCCGCTTACCAAGACGCTTGATCGACTAAATATTGAGCTTTATCAACGTTTGAAGGATACGAAAGTAGAGATTTCATTCGCCAAGCTGCTCGGTGAGTTCAGAACCCAGAGTTTGCAGCTGCAGCTGCTGCTCTTCACGCTGGCAGCACCTATGCTCGCGATGGTATTCTACTTTATTGCGATGAATGCACGGCAATCTCTCGATAAGCAGCGCAGCGATATTGCTGTTTTGCGAAGCAGGGGAGCGGGGACAAGGCAAATTATTTGGATCTATTTGCTCGAAGGACTTCTATTGGGCGGGGTTGCGCTCGTCATTGGACCATTTCTTGGCTGGTTTATGGCGAAGAGTATCGGCTCTGCGAATGGATTTCTAGAGTTTGTCAATCGCAAATCGATCCCGGTTGGCTTTTCCACGGAAGCGATAATCGCCGGCTTAGCTGCAGTAGTTCTAGCCATACTTGCGACTATCATCCCAGCTGTTCTCTATGCTCGGGTGTCGATTGTCAATTACAAACAGCAGCTGGCAAGGTCAGATCGGAAGCCGGTGTGGCAGCGTTGGTTCCTCGATGTGCTGCTGCTGGCAATTGCAGCCTATGGCTGGTATTTGTTTAATGAGCGCCAAATGGTGTCGTTTAAGAGCAAGATGACGACAGATCAGCTGGATGTCCAGCCCTTTCTGTTCTTTGTGCCGGCACTTGCGATTTTTGCGATGGGGTTATTCTTCCTTCGAGTGTTTCCATGGCTGCTCAAGTTATTTAACTGGATCGGCAAGAAGGTTCTGCCCGTACCGCTTTTCTTAACCTTAACCCAGCTATCCCGCTCGTCTAAGGGTTATTATCCACTTATGATTTTGCTTATTTTGACACTCGGACTTGGCGTATATAACGCCTCAGCCGCTCGAACGATCGATTTAAATTCGACGGAACGGACGCTGTATAAATACGGTACCGACGTCGTGATGCAGACCGTCTGGGAGGGTCGATCGGAAGTGATCAACACTGGCGGCAGCGGCTCAAGCGGCGGCAGCGGCGGTGAAGGGAACGGTAATGGAGGGAGCGGCGGCAGCGGCGGCTCTGGTGGTAACGGAGGCAGCGGCGGCGGTAATGGTGGCAACGGTAATGGAGGTCAAGGAAATGGCTCATCCGTACCGACTCGCATTAATTACTCGGAGCCTCCCTTCGAGATCTTCCGAAAGCTAGACGGCGTAGAAGCAGCAGCACGCGTACTGCAGACCAAAGGAAATATTGTTGTTTCCGGTCGTTCGATCGGCCAGGGAACAGTGATGGGCATCGATAATGTCGATTTCTCCAAGGTCGCCTGGTTCCGCAACGATTTGTTCCCGGATCATCCATTTAAGTATCTTAATTTCTTAGGGTTATACGAGCAGGCTGCTATTATTCCGTCCAAAGTGGCGGAGAAATACCAGTTGAAGCTCGGAGATGTTATATCTGCCGGCATCCAAGATGGAATGGTCGATTTTGTAGTCGTCGGCATTGTACCGTATTGGCCGAGTCAGTATCCGGACCAATCGCCGTTCATCATCGCGAATTTGGATTATATTTATGATCAGGTTCCAATTATCCCATATGACGTCTGGCTGAAAATGAAGCCAGGAGCGCTTACCGGACCGATAATGAAGCAGCTTCAGGATAAAGGAATTGAGCTGGCGAGCGTGAAGGATGTCCGCATTGAGCTTGCGACACAAGCGAAGCATCCAACACGCGGAGGAGTATTCGGGATATTAAGTCTTGGTTTCTTAGTCTCGATTATTGTGTCGCTAACCGGATATATCTTATTCTGGTTTTTTAATTTATCGGGCCGTATCGTTCAATTCGGTGTGCTTCGGGCGATGGGGTTATCGCGTAAACAGCTCACAGGCATGCTTCTGTTAGAGCAGATATTTACGGCTGGACTATCAATCGGGCTGGGTGTTCTCATCGGAAAAGTCGCTAGCATACTGTTCCTTCCGTTTCTGCAGACGACCGAAAATGTGGCGAATTCCGTGCCTCCGTTTAGAGTCGTATTCGATTCGAAGGATACGAACCAGCTGTATATCGTTGTAGGCTGCATGATGCTGATGGGTGCGACCCTGCTGCTGATTCATATCCGCAGGCTGCGCGTACATCAGGCGGTCAAGATGGGAGAGGAGCGTTAAGCGGAGCATGATTCAATGTGAAGGACTAGTAAAAATCTACAAATCCGATGATCTCGAGGTCGTAGCGCTGCAGGGTCTGAACCTGAACGTTCGAGAAGGCGAAATGATGGCAATTATCGGGAACAGCGGCAGCGGCAAATCGACCTTGCTGAATATTCTTGGAGGACTTGATCGTCCCTCAGCGGGTCAGGTCAGAGTAGGTCCGTGGGATTTGCTCAAAATTACCGACGATCAGCTGGTAGAGTACAAACGTGATACAGTCGGCTTTATCTGGCAGAGCAATGCGCGCAACCTGCTGCCTTATTTGACAGCACTGGAAAATGTAGAAATGCCAATGATGCTTTCCTCCAAGCTTGATAGAGCCTATGCCAAGCAGCTGTTGGAATGGGTTGGACTTAAGGATCGCATGCATAACAAGCTTCATCAGCTCTCTGGCGGTGAGCAGCAGCGGGTTGCCATCGCGATATCTTTATCCAATCGGCCTAAGCTGCTTCTAGCTGATGAGCCGACAGGGTCAGTCGATACGCGAACGTCTGATATGATTATGGATATTTTTCGCAGGCTTAATCAGGAGATTGGAATTACTGTCGTCATCGTAACCCATGATCTCTCGCTGGCCAGCAAGGTTGACCGTGTCGTTGCGATTCGAGACGGTCTTACAAGTACTGAGTTTATTAAACGAAACCCGAACTTGAATGATGCACCATCAGGTGATGGTACTCAGCATCGAATAGAAGAAGAGCACGAGGAGTATGTGGTGGTTGACCGTGTAGGCCGACTGCAAATACCGAAAGCTTATTTAACGGCCTTACAGATTTCCGATAAAGCATCAATGGAATTCGATGGTGAGCGAATTATTATATCGCCGCCCAAATCACTGGAGGGATAAACGGTATGCGTACAAAACCACGTTTGAAAGCAGGCGCAACGATTCGAAAAGCATCAGCCATCATTTTATCGCTAGGCTTATTAACAACGGTTCTTGCTGCATGCAGCAAGGGAGACGGGGACAGCAGCGCGGAGCGGCGTGTTCTGCGCGTAGGCTTCATGTATTCGAATTCGGACAATGAGCAGTATCTCCGCCAGCAATTTACAGATGGGTATGAGTTAACTCATCCGGATATCGATATCGAGATAGCTGCCGCAATCAACTATGATGATCAGCGTTTTGAAGAGCCAAGTAAAGACCCAGCAAAGCCGAATCAGCAGCCCGATCCTTATGAGAAGATGAAGGAATTGCTAGTAGGCAAAAATCCGGTCGATGTCGTTGTACTGGAATCGAGTTATTTGAAGCGGGCCGTTCAGGATAATTTGCTTAAGCAGTTAGATCCGCTTATTCAAGAGAGCAAATTTGATATCGAAGATTTTGTTCCTACCGTTATTAACGGAATTAAGGATGCTGGCGATAACAACCTGTACGCGCTAACGCCAACGTTCAACTCCTCCGCATTGTTCTATAACAAGAAGATGTTTATGGATGCAGGCGTTCCAGTTCCAGTAGATAACATGCAGTGGGGCGATGTTTTTGATCTAGCTAGACGAGTAGCAAAAGGCGAAGGCAAGGAACGTAAATTCGGCTTCTCCTTCAACCGTTGGAGCGGTGATCCGTTCAACGATTCCCAAAACTATGCCGCCCCGCTGCAGCTCAAAATGTTCGACAATAAAGGCGAGAAAATGACCGTTGATACACCGCAGTGGGCTAAGGTTTGGAAGGATGTCCTCGCGTTGTATACGGATAAAATCGTTCCTTCACAAACAGATATGAATGTTGTGTACGACGGAATGGCTCAAGGCAAGGAAGCCGCGTTCAACCCGTTCCAAGGCGATCTGTTCATTAATGGTCGTATCGCGATGATGATCGGCGGTTATGACTATACTAATGAGCTGGCTAAAGCAAAAGATTATTCAACCAAAAACAAAGCGATTCCGACAGTGGATTGGGATGTCGTTACGATTCCTACCTTCCCAGAAGCACCGGGAATAGGCGGGAACATCTATTTGAACAATCTAATGGCAATTAACGCGAAAGCGCAAAACAGTGACGATGCGTGGGATTTCATCCAATTCAACAACAGTAAGGAATGGGCGAAGCTCAGATCACGCAGTACGTATGAAATGGTGGCACGCAAATCCTTCCTGAAACCAAAGGACGGGATGGATTATAATATTGCCGCGTTCTACACGTTAAAGCCGGTACCGCCGCAGGATATTGAGCTTGAGAAATTGTACAGAGAAAAGCAGAATCTGTATCAAGTGAATTCAATTGGTCAACCGCTCTTCCAAGAAGTATTGGAGAAGAAGAAAACAGTCGAGGCCGCGCTTAAAGAATGGCAAACGAAAGGCGACGTCATGCTGCAAAAGATTAAAGAAAATCCGAACGGTCCGCTTGATCCTGAAGGCGGAGGAGGAATCGCAATTCCTAAAGGATAAGTTAGTAGAATTCGCTGCGGTCCATAATGGACTGCAGCGTTTTTTTGGAAATATAAGAAAGTATAAATTTCCACTATACTTTGCTTATATTTCTCCGGAATGAACCGCGCTCCGCCGCCAAAGGACGGCGTTAGCCGTTTCACCTTGCTTAAGGGAATGCTTGTAATATCCGAATTTGGGGTATTCTAAGCAGAGAAAGGAGGGTACCTGAACATGAACTGGGTATATTGGGTTCGTTTATATGAGACGAAATTTCAAGCAGGATGCCTTGTGAAGCGAATGGAAAATGATTGGTGGGTATACGGTTATGACTGTCCGCAGGAAGTCGAGGTTTTTAAATCGCGAAAAGGTAAATTTGGTGTTCGATTTCTCCCATGAAAAAATATTTACTTGACTTGGGATGCTATCTTATTGTATATTAATTCTTGTCGCCATTGATTGATGCTGGTGAAATGGTATCGTCGCGGGGTGGAGCAGCCCGGTAGCTCGTCGGGCTCATAACCCGAAGGCCGCAGGTTCAAATCCTGCCCCCGCAACCAACTTACCTTCCAATATCTTTCTTTTAGGGGCCCTTAGCTCAGTTGGTTAGAGCGGTCGGCTCATAACCGATTGGTCGGGGGTTCGAGTCCCTCAGGGCCCACCATTTCACACACTTCATAACATGCCGGGGTGGCGGAACTGGCAGACGCACAGGACTTAAAATCCTGCGGTGGGTGACCACCGTACGGGTTCGATTCCCGTCCTCGGCATCCCTCTTTAAACCCAGTAAAACCTTGTGTTTTACTCTAGTGGTTAGTGAAATGAACGTCTACATAGTAAGAAATGAGATCCTTGTTGCGCTGCTTGTACTTGTTACAGGCAGAAGCGGTTAAGGATCTTTTTCTATAGGTATAGATTCTGGGGGGAGATGTACATATGAGCATTACTTTAAGTAATGATTGGGGATACCTATTACAGGACGAGCTTGAACAGCCCTACTACAAAGAACTTTGTGATTTTCTTGACGAGCAATATCGGTCGTCAGTTGTTTATCCGGAGCTTGAAGATATATTTAACGCGCTTCATTATACGAGCTATGAAGGGACGAAGGTTGTTATTATCGGACAAGATCCATACCATGGACTTGGACAGGCGCATGGACTTAGTTTCTCGGTGCAGCCGGGTGTGAGAGTGCCGCCTTCCCTGCAAAATATTTTCAAGGAGTTAAAAGAAGATCTAGGGTTAGAAATTCCTGACCATGGCAGCTTGGTCTCATGGGCGAAGCAAGGCGTACTCCTGTTAAATAATGTACTCACCGTCCAATCAGGCGAGCCAGCCTCGCATCAAGGGAAGGGCTGGGAACGGTTTACGGACACAATTATTCGTGAACTGAATAAACGTCAGCAGCCTGTCGTCTTTGTTCTATGGGGCAAGCATGCGCAGCAGAAAGCGGCTGCTATTGATGAGAGCCGCCACTGTATCATAAGCTCGCCGCATCCAAGTCCATTTGCTGCACGCAAGGGTTTCTTCGGCAGTCAGCCTTTCTCAAAGGCGAATGCCTTCCTTCGTCAAACGGGGGTTAAAGAAATCGATTGGCAAATCCCTATGCTGGCTCAGCTGTAGTCAAGAACACCCCCAAGACATTGGACATTGTCTTGGGGGTGTTTGAATGTAGCATCTGTGTATAGAAGCTGTTAATGGATGGTAGCTTCTGGTGTAGAGTCGGCAGGTGTTACTGGCTGGATAGTTATCGCACCGCCAATAGAGCCTTCAGAGGAACTGCTGTTTTCAAGTACTGGCTTGTAAGCGGAAGAAACATACGTGACCGCCTTCACTTCCGTAATGACCTGCGTATACATCATATTCTTCTTAGGGAATGTAGGCTCAACGTTAATGATAGCTTGATCGCCATCAAAAAGAAGGGATGCAATCCGCATGCCATAGCCTGGGTTAGGTGCTTGAGCGGTTATGGTTACTTCATTAACCTCTGAACTGATTGCTTTGACGGAAACGGTTAATCCCGTTAACGGAAATGGCTGCGGCTCCTCGGTTGGAGGGATATTGCTCGCATTCTCTTTTACAAATTTAATGGCATCATGCAGCCAACCTGCAGCTTCGCCTCGGTTTATTACTGCTTTTGGGTAAAAATTGTTTTTGGCATCCAGTTTAGCGATATTCGCTATCAACAGCTTTTGAATGCTGTCCATATATGCGTTTGCGATGTCGCTTTGGTCGTTGATATCGACGTATATCTCAATAAAGGCATAATCACCGGTTGCCATAATGCCACGGAATAAGAGATGAGCGAATTGCTCGCGTGTCATCACAGCTGAAGGATTGAGATCCTTTGGCAATTGAAGATCATTCTCTCCGGCGACGACAAAGTACTCGGAGTACCAGGCATCATTGCTGGCTTTTGGATAATAGTCTGCAGCTAACGGCTGCTTGAAAAAGTTCTTTCCGCCCAGATCGAGGCCAAGTCCTTTGACAACCATCGTAATTCCTGCTGCGTATGTCAGATTATCTTTAGGCTTAAACTTACCGTCTTTACTGCCTGATAAAATACCCTGCTCCTGCAAAGCAGCTATTTTCTCTGCGTTTGGATCATTCTTCGAATCGGAGAACGCCCAGACGGATTGGGATATCGCAGTAACTATCAGCACGACAACTGTAACGATAAATAACATTTTTTTCATCGTCTACTCACCTCTATAATTTGATTTCGTTTGTATCCTTTAGACGCAAATATGACGATGAAGGTTGCACGAGCTTGCATCCATCAGGAAATCGGAATTCCTATGTATGAAAGTATTATCGGTTTATAACGTGGAAAAGGATGCATCAGATCATTCTGATACACCCTCTCCAAAGGGAACGGTGAGTTTTCATTTCGATTGCTTTTAGAAGATTGCTCTAGGGTCAAATGGCTGATCGGGACGATGGCCGCCATGAAATCCGCCGCCTCCGCCGTGAAGCCCAGGCCCGCCATGAAATCCAGGCCCGCCGTGAAACCCGCCATGAAATCCAGGTCCTCCATGAATCCCTTCATTCCAGCCGATGGGTCCGCCAAAGCCAAGCGGAAACGGGATCGGTAACGGCAATACTCCCGGATAAGGCGCGGGATAAGGGTATTGATACGGATAGGGGTACGGATAGGGCGGATATGGGGGGTACGGATAAGGGTAAGGCGGTTGGTTAAATGGATTTGGAATAAAAGTCATAATCGATGCCTCCATCTGATTTGCTGATAGTAGCGTATGCAAGCCATAGGCGGCATGATACTTGCCTACCCAAAATAGGCGGAGCAAATCGAGAGGATCAAGGGCGGATTGTTACCCGTGTTCGTATAGGTACAAGCTGAGATAAGGCCATAACATCGTCGTTATACATGCGAATACAGCCATGAGAGACTTGCCTCCCGATAGAGGATGGATCATTCGTGCCATGAATGCCATAGTGCGGCCTGGATAATCCCATCCACAAAACGCCATACGGTCCGCCAGGGTTCGCTTGCTTATTAATGATGGCGAATTCACCAGAAGGTGTTTTTGTCACCATTTTACCGATGCCAACTGGAAAAGAGCGAACCACGATATTGCCATCTAATAGATATAAGTTACGGTCGGATAAATCGACAATAATACGATAGGAAGGCATGTTAATCACTCCTTCGTATCATGTTATGAAGAAACTGCAATGGATGCGTGGGAACGTAATAGGTGTTCGTTAAGCGGCCGTATCGAATGGCGCATAACCGCGGCCCGACCGTCAATTCTTTGAGTATGCAAAAGACACCGTATCCTCATTATGAGGGCACGGTGTCTTTTGTCATTTGTTATTGCTTTTTTAACTTCATACGAGTGTTAAAAGCGACGACGTTCATTGCGATACCAATGATAAGCAGAATAATCCCCAGCGGCACATTCACAAAAATAATATCAACAACACCATAAATTAAGAAAAAAGCACTAACGACCTGCAGCAGCAGCGGATTTATTTTCATAAGACACCTCTTCAAATAGTTAAAGCTATTAAAAGTATAGCGCATAACGGTATTTTCGGCATCATTTGTTTAAGTATACTATAGAAAAACTCTTTTCTAATTGAATGGAGGCGAATAATATGTTTGTTATCTACATTCTTCTAGTACTCGTTGGTTTAGTAATGCTAATTAGACCTGAAGTGGTTTGGTCAATTACAGAGAGCTGGAAATCCAATGGTGCTGTGAAACCGTCAAAAGTGTATGTTTGGACTATTCGTTTTGGAGGGTTATTATGTACGGCTGCGGGGATCGGTGGGATTTTTGTGCACTTGCTGAAGTAGATGAATAGCCGGAATCACATATGTGATCAGCTTCCCTAATAAGAAAAAGTCTCCTCTAATGCGTCTAGCCGCTTTAGAGGAGCAGAAGAAAAGGTTATGTACGTATGATACTTAATTAGCGTGCGAAATGCCAATTAGAAAAGACTAAGGTGGATTAGAAAACACTCATTTCAATTTTATTAATTCGTAACCAATTGTATTGAAAAATAATTAACAACAAAAAAAGCCTTGATTATCAAGGCTTTCAGAAGTTAAGTTATGGTGATCTGAACAGGGTTCGAACCTGTGACCCCTACCCTGTCAAGATAGTGCTCTCCCAGCTGAGCTACCAGATCATATAAGATGTATCTTTAGTGACAAGAAATAATATATCAAATCAGAAAAACAAAGTCAACGTTTTATTTGAAGTTTTATTTGAAGAAAATAAGAAAATATCGAGACTAATAGGAGGAGCAGCCGCATAACGTTACAGAAAAGGCGATCATAGGAGAGGCAGGTTGTATAGGTATGGAAGCTGCCCATTTGGTGTTGTGGTTGATCGGTTTGTTTGGAATTGTTGGTGGAGTCTCGTTTTGTATCGCTCGAATGATTACTCGAGATTCGTTCACGTACGATGAATTATTTGTCTGGAGGCACAAACTTCCGCCGGAAGCTCGTGATAACAATTAGGACAACGCCAAGTGCTGCGAGGATTGATTTTCCTATTGTTGGTGCATACTAAGTCCAATATGCGCTAATTTGGGAGTGTGCAAATGAGAAAACGTTTACCTATTTTGCTTGTCCTCCTATTTCTCTCTGTTTCTGTGGGTTCGGGCTGTACGAAACAGGCTTCCGAAACATGGGCCGAAGAGAATGGGAGCAACGATAGCGTACTATCGACCGTATATCCAGATTCTCTTTCTGTATTAGGAGAGGTTTATGGTACAACCGATACGGATCAAGTACTGGTCCCTAAACCAATCGGTAAGTCTGCTATGGAAGACAATCGCCCGCCGCTTATGAATGATAAGAAGAAGTAATCTGGTTGCCAAATTTGGCTGCCAGTTTTTTTTTATAAACATGAATAGAGAAACCCCCACAAGGACATCCTAATTCGGCATCTTAATGGTTTGCCAGAGGAGGATAAGCATGGAAACGACAGGACAATCATTCGAATCATCCGAACGAGAGACGATTGTAGCCACACAGAAGAACGGTGATGGTGATCTTACCGCCTTCAAAACATCGTCGGGACGTGTTCTTGATTACTCGCAAGCATTAGAAGAGGTTCAAGGCGGCCGAATCGCTGGGGTGAATGCCTTCAAAGGTAGAGACGGAGAAACTTATATCCGCGGTGATGCAGACGGTGATCCGACGAATAATTTAGATAATCTGCCAATTTTCTAGCTAGTACAGTTTGGTTACCCACACATTAAGAAGCCCGCTCAGCGAAGCGGGCTTTTTGCAAATATATAAAGTATAAATTTTTACTATACTTTGCTTATATTTCTCCGGAATGAACCGTGCTCCGCCGCCAAAGGACGGCGCTAGTCGTTTCACCTTGTGTAGTGTTTATTTGAACGAATAAAGCCGGTGCTGCTCCACAAACTGCATGCTGCGGGTTCGTCCAACATAGTCCTCTTTGGAGTCGTCGTAGTGCATGAGCCAGACGCGCTCTTGGATCGATTCCGGCAAAGTAAGGAGCTCATCCAGCATCGTGTGTACGGCAGCCGGAGGCTTTAACTGGCAATCATGAAATATAACCTCGCAGCCGCGTTTAATTAAGGATTCAAGCAAAGTCTGGTCGAACAGCATATCGGCAGAGTAGAAAAAGACTTCATTAACAAAGTAGGAAAAGCTAGGTTTGTTCGGAATATGCTTGGTTAAAATCGGTTCCACTTTAAACCCGGGTACAATTTCAGTTGTTATCCCTTCATGAAGCAGCCTGACTTCAAAATAATCATCCAGGGTAAAACACTCATCCTGCAGCAGTCCTCCCTTGAGAGAGGTCTCCCAAAGCGTTTCAACAAGTAAGGCAGGCACGTAAAGCAAAGGTTTCCGCTTATGAACGAATTTCATCTGAAAGGCGAACTCTTCGATTCCGCCAATATGATCGGCATGGATATGACTAATGAGAAGGGCGTCAATATCGTTGAATGTTTTATTCAGCTGATATAGGGAAAGCGGCGCTGTAATGCCACAATCGAGCATAACGGTGCGGCCTTCTATGTAAAACAGTGCATTTGTGTTGAAATATTTTTTGGCAAAAGCGCTTCCTGTCCCGAGCATCTGTACATTCAAGCGATCTTCCTCCTATTGATTCATTTATGCATAAATTTATCATTTCCTTATTCAAATGGAAAGGGGCCATGCCAACAAGTTTCCTGCAAACACAAGCCAGTGAGCCATGCACATCCGATCTGATTCTTCATAGGATAGCTAAGAATGGACCCTAGAAGATGGGCAGGTGCGGAGTGAAATGGCAAAAGGCAAAGTGGTTAAAAAGAAAAAAAAATCAGCTTCTGACCGTAGACAGGTCAATATGAAGCTCGTATTATCCGGCACGTGTGAGGTATGCAAAACCCCTTGTGCACGAGGGATCCGATATCGTGATAATATGAAGGAGCCTGGAGCGGTTGGTAAAGGGGTCCCTTGTATTTTAACCCGAACTTATATATGATCTCTCAGTTCCCAATGATCATTTCCCGGGGAACCGCAGATTTCATCATTTTCTGACAAATTTTAAAAAAAGAAAAAAGTTTTTCAATTGGCGCAACTTTGGGCAGGTTGGTGAGTATAACCATTCATCCAGATAACGAACGGATGGAGGGCTTACAACCATGAAGTACAGAAAACTTCTCATCTTGCTGCTGGTCATGTCAGTATGGGGCGGCACGATGATATTTGCCGATTCGGCAGCGCAGAAGGTAAGAGTTATTGTAAACGGTTCCGAATTAGACGATGCAGGAATACTATCTGACGGCAAGACCTATTTGTCCGTTCGTCAAGTAGCCAGCACGCTGCAATCACTTGTCTTTTGGGATGAAAGTTCCAAGAAGGTGACGGTTTACAAACCGAATGTCCATATGTTCCTTTTTCAAGATAATACTATCTTCGGCAATGTCGTCAAAGGTAACCGAATCTCGTTTAAAGTATTTGCACAGATCGATAACCTGATGGCGGATATTTCTGCCGTTAAAGTATCGATTTTTGATCCGGATGGGGAAGAGACATTGATTCAGTCGAAGAACGTTACCGTGAAGGATTATTTCTGGTACCGTACAGATGATATCACCTATTCTTTTGACTTAGCCGGTAAATACACGGTCCGGTTCTATATGAAAGTAGCCGGCGGCGACGATTGGAAGCTGGTATCCGAGAAGACGATTACAGCCAAGACACAGTAATCCCCGCAGTACCCTTGCTCCAATTGAGCAGGGGTGCTTTTCGTTTGACCCTAGGGTTGTTCCATGTTACGATACGGAGGAAACGAAACATGAACCGAAATGAGGGTGTATTTGATGAGCGAGCACGATCACAAGAATGGCGAAGAGCATGTGCATGACGAGAATTGTAATCATGACCATGACCATGAAGAACACGTATTCCTTGTCACTGATGAGGAAGGCAAAGAACGTGAGATGGTGATGGTATACACTTTCGAATCCGAAGAGCAAGTATATGCTGTACTGCTTGACCGCAATGATCCAGAAGCGGACGGTGTTATTTTCCGTATTGAAGAAGAAGATGGCGAGGCATTCCTGGTTGGCATCGAAGATGATGCAGAGTGGGACCGTGTAACTCGTATCTATGAAGAAGTCGCACAACGCGAGAACGAGCAAGATTCCTAAATCGACTAAAGAGCAGGTTAAAAAAACTCCGACAGCCACCATGGCTGCGGAGTTTTTATTTATCCCGACCCTTGTTAATCGGGTCAAGACCCCGCCTCTACAGGCGGGCTCTGAATCAGGTGGAGTAGAGTCTCCACCCTGATTCCCCGATGTTCAGCCGGACGGGCATAAGCGAGTTCACTTACGCGGATTATAATAAATGGTTCGGCCGTTAAACATCGTCAATTCAGCAAGCAAATGCTTGGCAAAATATTTGCAAAGCTCGTTCGCTTTCGCTTTATCGCCATGTGTGGATTCATCAGGAAGAACGATTTGTACATAAGGAATGGAGCGTTCGTTATCCGTAAGCTCACCGACTCCGAATAGGATAAATTTATATTGCGGTGTTGTACCTTTTAAGTAAAACCAACGTTCTTCTTCGCCGGGCTTCGTTTCCACGGTATATGGGAAAGCAGCCTCTGTATAATTCCAGTCCAGCTGTTCACCGGTTCTTGCTGTTTGTTCACAATAGCGCTGCAGATGTTCTTTAACCTCGTTAAGACTAAGACGTTCGACTGTGGAGCCTTGAACAAATTTGATATAAGCGCTTTGAGCCACGAATGTCCACCCCCAACATTATCATAGCATTGTAGGCTATCCATTGACAATAACGACCAAAACATCGGTTTGCCTAAAACGAAATGTGTTAGTATGGTAAAGAATCAGTAATAGGAGGAACGAAGAATGAGCTTGGAAACGGAATGGATCCGTTATGGAAATAATGGCGAATACAGCGGTTATGCTGCAAGGCTGCAGGACGTAAAGGAGCCGCTGCCTGCCGTAATGATACTTCAGGAGATATGGGGTGTTGATGACCATATCCAAGATATAACTAGGCGGCTTGCACAAGCTGGATATGCAGCCTTTGCACCGGATCTATTTGCGAGAAATGGTGAAAGGCCAGAGCCGCTGAGGCCAGAGCGAATTCAAGAAGCAAAATGGTTCCTTAATTCAATTCCACAGGCAAACTGGCGGGATTTGGAGCAGCGGCAGGCCGCGCTCGCACAGCTTCCGGCAGATAAAGTGAAACCCGTATCCGATTCACTGGATTACTTGTTTAATCTTAGCGGAATGATGCAGAACTTTGTGCAGCAGGTTGTTATGACATCAAGCTGGCTCAGGGAAACGTACGAATATTCTTTGGGGCAGGGTGTTGCCTCGGTTGGATTTTGTATGGGAGGGGGCTTGTCCGGCATTCTTGCTGCAAAAGATTCATGCTTGAAGGGCGCTGTTATCTTCTATGGCAGTGGACCGTCCTCGGAGCTTATTAAAGAGATCCAATGTCCAATGCTTGGATTCTATGGAGAGAACGATAAGCGAATAACGGATGATGTTCCTGCGCTGGGCGAGGCGCTCTTTGTTGCAGGGAAGCAATTCGATTATCATATCTACGCAAATGCGCCGCATGCGTTCTTTAACGATACTCGCCCTTCTTATCAGGTTGATGCTGCCAGGGATGCATATGCCAGAACGTTGACCTTTCTTCAGCATGTGCTTGCCAGCCGAGTAAGATAAGACAGGGGAATCGAAAAAGAAGATCGCTGCAAGCCCTTGGTCCGGCGGCAGCGATCTTCTTTAGTGTTCAATGATCATCTAAGAGATTGCACTTTCCTCAACAATAACTTTCACGAATTCAATGCTGCGGTCTTCAGGGCCTTTAACAGGCAATCCGACTTCAACATGATCGACGATATAGTCGATATTCGTCTGAGTGATGACCTCGCCTGGAAGCAGAATAGGAATACCTGGCGGGTATACATAAATGAATTCTGCTATAATGCGTCCAGCTGATTCCTTGAAAGGCACAATCTCAGTTTCCGCATAAAAGGCATCGCGGGGTGTGAGAGAGAGCTGTGGAATATCAGGGATTTTCACGATTAGCTCATTCGCTTCGTTCACTTCATGATGGGTCTCGACGAGATGACGCAGCCCATTCAGCAAGGCTTCAATAGAATCGAGTGTATCACCTGGCGTTACAAGGGCGAGAATATTATACATATCACTCATTTCAATCTCTATGTTGCCGTTATCTCGCAGCCAGTTTTCCGTCTCGTAGCCGGTTATGCCCAGATGGCGGACATGAACGCTTAGCTTCGTTGGATCATAGTCGTAAGTGGCTTCTCCGCCCAGAATTTCTTCCCCGAAGCAATAAAGGCCGGGTAATTTATTGATCTCTGTACGAGCATACTGGGCGAGCTCAATCGCTTTCTCAGCCATAGCATGTCCATGCAGGGCCAGATTGCGGCGAGAAGTATCCAATGAGGCAAGCAGGATATATGAAGTTGACGTTGTTGTCAGCATACTGATAATCGTCTTTACGCGCTGCGGATTAATTCGGCTTTCACGGACGTTAAGCACGGAGCTTTGTGTCATTGAGCCTCCGAGCTTATGTACACTGGTTGCCGCCATATCGGCACCCGCCTGCATAGCGGACATCGGCAGCTTCTCGTGAAAGTGGATGAGAACGCCATGCGCTTCGTCGACGAGAACAGGCACATCATAGCTATGAACGAGTTCAACGATTTCCTTCAAATCGGTACAAATACCGTAGTAGGTCGGATTAATGACCAAGACTGCTTTCGCATCATGGTGACGGTCCAAGGCGCGTTTCACCGAACGAAGTGTAATCCCATGATCGATACCAAGGTTAGAGTCACGCGCTGGAGAAATAAATACAGGTCTGGCACCGGCGAAAATAATAGCCGACATGATCGATTTATGCACATTCCGCGGAACGATGATTTTGTCACCAGGTGAACATACTGTAAGAATCATGGTCATGATCGCGCCGCTTGTTCCTTGTACCGAAAAAAAGGTATAATCGGCTCCAAATGCATCTGCAGCAAGCTGTTGAGCTTCTTCAATAACTCCGGTAGGCTGATGCAGATCATCAAGCGGGGCAATATTGATCAGATCGATTGATAAGGCATTATCGCCGATAAACTCTCGAAATTCAGGATCGCTCCCAATTCCTTTTTTATGTCCAGGAATGTGAAATTGAACGGGATTGTTAGCCGCATGCTGGCGCAAAGCGCTAAACAGCGGGGTCCGGGTATGATCCATATCTTTATCCCAGCCTTTCATGTTAAATTTCGTACAAACAAGGTTGAGTATAGCAAATACAGGGGGGATTGCAAGTAACATTTTTGTTGAGACTATGGTAATATCTGTTCGCGGCAATCAGAGCTTCACAAGGAGAGGAGAACGACCATGGAGATTGCAAAAGGCTGGGCTGGGAAAAAGGTGCTCACATCGCCGTTTGTCGTCCAGCTGCTGATCATAATGTACCTCGTAGAATTTGTAAAAGGAGCCCTGCTCGTATCGATCTTGCCTGTCTATATGGGAGAGGTGCTTGGCTTATCGGTTTATGCGATCGGGTGGGCATTAGCGCTGCAATATATTGGAGATAATGCGTTTCGAAGCCCGCTCGGGTGGATCATTGATCGAATCGGTTACCGTAATGTCATGCTGTTCGGCGTGCTGCTCACTTTTGCCGCCGTCGTCATTGTTTCATTAACCAATAGCTTAGGATGGATCATCCTTGCATGCTTGGTGCTGGGTATCGGGACGTCGCCGCTGTGGCCATGTGTTATCACCGGTGCAACCGCTGTTGCTGGCAACGAAGCGAGCGGCACGATAATGAGTGTCGTGTACATGTCATGGCTTACGGGTGTTGGCTGCGGACCGATCGTTATTAACTTCTTTATCGCATATGGCTATAAGCCTGCGTTCTTGCTGCTGTTAGGCATGATGATCGTTGTAATCATCGTAGCGGTGTTTCTGCCAGGCAAGCGAAAGTCCCTCGAGATTGAAGGACGCGAGATGCCTCATACAGCAAAGTCTGCGCATTCAGATCGTGTGACCATCGGGCAAAAGATTCGGCGGTATTTAGCCAAAGTAGCGAGCTCGCTGCATGCAAGCAAGCTGCTGTACCCGGCGATGTTCATGCAAAATTTTGCCTTAGGCTTGTTGACACCGGTTCTCACGCTATACGCCAGGACCGTCTTACATTTATCGCCGCGGGAATATAGTCTCTATTTGATAGCAGGAGGGGCGGTTACTGTGCTCTTCCTGATCCCTGTAGGCAAATGGGTAGATCGTTTCGGTACCAAATGGTTTCTCCATGCAGGGTTCCTTACGGCTGCAATTGCGCTACCAGTACTGGGCTTCACCCGGGATCTGACTTCTGTACTTGTAATTGTCATGTTTGTCGGCATTGGCTACGCCTGTATTATACCAGCGTGGAATGCCCTCATTGCTGATGCAATTCCGAAATCCGAACGCGGAGCGGTCTGGGGGTTCTTCCTCACGATTGAAGGTTTAGGCATGGTATTTGGCAGCATCATGTCAGGCAAGCTTTGGGATAGCTTAGGTCCGCATGCCCCATTTTTCGTAAGCGGGTCTGTGTTATTGATCTTGTTTGTTCTTCATTTGTTCATAACAAGACACCGGGCAGTTGTGGTACGATGATGGGGTGGAGGGAATAAATAGATGAAGGACAAACGACTCTTAATTGTCATGGTCATGCTCATGACTACATTTATTGGATTTGGAATTATTATTCCGGTTTTGCCGGAGCTGATTAAAGAAGCCAGCCCTGGCTCTGTTGAGTTCCATACGGGCATGATGTTATCGATCTATTCTGCGGTTTCCTTTCTGATATCCCCATTCTGGGGCGGGCTGTCCGACAAAATCGGACGTCGTCCGGTTATTCTGATGGGCGTTCTCGGCTTTGCCGCAAGCTTTCTCTTGTTTGGTATCGCGGATGGAAGCTTGTCGATCATGTATGCTTCACGCGTGCTTGGAGGTTTGTTTTCCGGTGCGGTCACTTCAGTTATCGTCGCTTATGTCGCAGACATTACTCCGCCTGAACAGCGTACCCGCGGAATGGGCCTTGTCGGCATGTCGATCGGCCTTGGTTTCACGATTGGACCGGGAGTTGGCGGGTTACTAAGCCTGGTTTCACGCAATACACCGTTTTTTGCAGCTGCAGCACTCGCGTTAATCACGTTCTTATTGGCGGTTACGAAGCTTACGGAGTCACTTCCGGTGGACAAGCGTAGAAACTCAAGCCAGCCGAAGCCTTCTCGCTGGAGTGCTTTTACCGGATCGGTTAAATATTTGTACGTGCTTGCTTTGTTTGTATCCCTATCGCTTGCTGGCTTAGAGGCGACACTTCAGCTATTCGGGATGAAACGCTTTGATGTAACACCGCTTCAGGTAGGCATTATGTTCCTCGTATGCGGACTTGTAGGGGCACTGATTCAGGGCGGAGTCGTTCGCCGCCGCATCCGTAAAGGGGAAGAGCCCAAGTATATTGCAATCGGGCTCGTCATTTCAGCTATTGGCTTCCTGCTGATTGTTACCGCGCATTCGTTATGGACAGCGACCATTTACTTAGCGATATTCGGGATCGGCAATGCGCTGATCAGACCTTGCGTCACTTCCTTGATTACGCAGAAGACAACAGTCGGACAAGGCGTCGCATCTGGTTTAAGCTCTTCGATGGATAGCTTAGGCCGTATTATCGGTCCAATGTTCGGGGCGCTCTTGTTCAGCATTAATTTGCAGCTGCCCTACGTGGCCGGTGGTTTACTCTCGTTCGCTGCACTATTACTTCTCTTCCGTTTCCGTTCAGCGGATCAAATGACGGGGGAACAAACAACCTCGGCATAACACACAACTAGAATAACTATACTTAACACACACAGCAGCCGATTTCTTTCATTCGCTTCCAGCGATGAGGGGGTCGGTTTTTTTCATTATTACGAGGATAACACCGATATAACGATTAGAAGAATGATGAGGAGAGGTCGAGCGGGATGGTCATTGTATGGGTGGAGGATGAGGTGAAGCTGCTAGAGGAGTGTAAGATTTTCCTTGAACAGGAAGGTTATCAAGTCGTTGGGGCAACATCCTGCGAAGAAGCGATTCAACGAATTAACGAGGTTAAGCCTGAGCTGCTCATAGTGGATTGGATGCTTCCGGGTAGCGGGAGTGGACTTGACTTATGCAAAATCAATGATCGTGAATGGCAGCTGCCCATCATAATGGTTACTGCAAAGAGCGATGAATTTGATAAAGTGCTTGCCTTGGAGCTTGGTGCTGATGATTACATTCAGAAGCCGTTCGGTTTGCGCGAGCTCAGTGCCCGGATTAAGGCCGTAATGAGGCGTGCGCGAAGGTCGGAACAGACTCAACAGCTTGAAATGTCGGAACAATCGGAGACAACGATGAACAGAGGGGGGCTCGTTATCAAGCCCGAGAACTTTACTGTCAAGAAGAATGGTAGCTTGATTGATTTAACACGCACAGAGTTTATGCTGCTGTGGAAGCTTGCCGCAAACCCAGGACGAGTCTATACACGCACTCATTTGCTTGAAGAAGCGCTAGGAGATGCTTATCTCGGCTTCGAGAGAACAGTTGATTCCCATATCCGTAATTTGCGCCGTAAAATCGAGGATAACCAAGCCGAGCCAGGGTATGTGCTTACGGTCTATGGGGTCGGTTACAAATTTAATGAAGAGGCTAGTTCATGATGGGAAAGAAACACTCGCTCAGGTTGTGGCTGCTCGCCACTGTAATCGGATGTATGACGGCATTTGCTGTTCTCCTATGCGGCTGGCTCGCAATGATAAATTCAGAGCAGGATGCCGCAGCACGTTTATCCCTCTATTGGAGCAGCTATGCCTCTCAGTTTGCTGAATCCCACGGAGGATGGGAAGGAATAGATAAGCAGCTGGAAGCTGATGGGCCTTATTATCCAGAACAAGAGTTTGATGTAAAAATTGTGGATGCACAAGGGCGGTTAGTCGCTCAGTACGGAGATGAGGATGGGCGGATACACGGTCACTTATCAAGCTCCGGACAGCAATCCAAAACGATTATCGTGAATGGTGTGTTAGTGGGCAAGGTTGTTACCGGAATACATGAGCAGCATGTGCCAAGCCAGACGGTTTGGTTGTTTGCTTTAACGGCTGGTCTGGTTGTGTCCGTGATAGTCTGTATACGGATGCATCTCATGGTCGGGCGTTTGAATAGATCACTCTCGGGAATTGCGAAGCAAGCCCATTACATGCTCTCCAAAAGACAAGAAAGATTTCCAGATTGGGCTGCATATTCCGTGGAACACGAAGATTGGCTAGCCGCAGCTTCAGCTGCGCTGGCAGCTACAGAAGCACACATTGACCGGCTGGAAACCGTCCGAAGGACGATGGTCGCTGATGTAGCGCATGAGCTGCGGACTCCTCTTGCTATAATGCGAACGACGCTTGATAACGCTCTATTCACTGAGACTTCTCTTCCGCCTAGTAAAATAGCGGTTCTACATGCTGAAACGATGCGAGTCTCCAAGCTAGTTCATGACCTGCAAGAGCTCGCTTTGGCAGAATCAGGTCATTTGCCGCTGGAGAAGAAGTGGTTCTCATTAACGGATTTAACTCTGTCCGTAGTTGAGACGATTGCTATTGATGCTGAGGATAAGGGACTCTCTATCCAGTTCAAGGCAGATCATGATATTCGAGTATATGCGGACGAGAATCGGATCAGGCAGCTGGTCGTTAATCTGCTGGGGAATGCCATTCGACATGCCAAATCGAAGGTTGCGCTTACGTTAGGGTTATCACCGGAAGGGGCTTTTCTTACGATTACTGACGATGGTTTTGGTATTGAAGAAGAGGACCTTCCACACTTATTTGAGCGGTTCTACCGGGCGAAGACTGGTATATCTCTTCATGAATCGGCAATTGGTCCAGGTCTAGGACTTGGCCTAGCCATTGTTAAGCAATATGCACAGGCACATGGCGGGCGGGTAACTGCTATGAGCAAATGGGGAGAGGGAGCCGAATTTACTGTTGTTCTCCCAGTTATGTCAGAAGGACGATCTGCATGAGATCTGCATATTTAATCGATAAAGACTGCAAATCAACTTGTTAAGATAAAGGCGTAGTTATTGATGAGGGGAGATACGCCAAGATGATTCGCGTGAACGGATTGAGTAAAACATTTGGAGTCGGTCAAGCAGCGACAAGAGCGCTTAAGCAAATTAACATGGAGATTCGAGCAGGTGAAACGGTTTCAATTACAGGACCATCAGGCTGCGGTAAATCGACACTTCTGCATGTATTGGCCGGGATAGAGCGGATGGATCAAGGAGAGGTATGGATAAATGAGACAGCCGTACATAAGCTTGATGAAGATAATCTGTCTCAATTGCGTCTTCATAAGATGGGCTTTATTTTCCAGTCCTATCATCTTGTGCCCGTGCTTAGAGCCTGGGAGAACGCCGCGCTTCCGCTCATTGCCAAAGGTATGAATCGTAAGGAAGCATATGAGAAGGCGGTTGAAACGCTCAAACTGGTGGGACTGGCAGAGCGCGCGGAACGATATCCAAGCGAACTGTCCGGAGGGCAGAACCAGCGGGTTGCAATTGCAAGAGCGATCATTGGGAAGCCTGACATTATATGGGCAGATGAACCTACAGGCGCGCTGGATTCGGAAACAGCCGATCAAATCATCGGTCTGCTCGAAATGTTAAACCGTCACTACGGGACGACTTTAGTTATCGTAACGCATGACTCTCACATCGCAGACAGGATGAATCGTACGATTCGGATGCAAAACGGCCGGATTATTCATGATGGAGGCGTATCCTTATGATTGGATCACGTCTTGTTTGGTCGATGGCATGGGGAAATATTAAACGTCAATGGCGTCAAACCCTTCTTACTGCAGCAGCAGGTACAATCGGTGCTATGCTGATCGCAATCTCGGTTATCAATTATACGTCCGTTCGCAGCAGCGGCGACGAGTGGATACAAGATCATTTTGGTCCCATTGACTGGGTGTTGACACAAATAGATTCGCGAAAATCTTCTCTATCCCAGTTGGAAGTTCAAAGGATTATCGCGCCTTATAAGGAACATAAAGTTCCGATACGTTTCTTGCCCATTATTAATACCGATAGCGGGATTTTATTCACACTAGATGAACAAGGAAAGATCGGTCATAGCCAGAATGGGCTGCAAGTTATTGGATTAGATCCAGATGAAGCAGGCAAATTCGACTTAGATAATTCCTTACTTTGGTCCAGTGGACTGCATGACAATGAGATCATCTTAGATCAAGAAACGGCCGCATCATTAGCTGTCAATCAAGGAGATTCAGTTCTGCTGGCAGATTCCGCTGGCCAGAGGCAGCCCTTTAAGGTGAAGGAGATTGTAGAGGAAAATGGACTGACAGGCTATCAAGGTATAACAGGCAGCTCTACAGGTACGATTATCATGAATGAATCAGCAGGCCGCAGAATAACCGGACTTGCAAAGGGATTTCACGCTATTCTTGCTGGTCGCAGTGACGCTTCTATTCCTATTGGAGGGTTTACTCAATTCGACATCGTTGCATTTAATCCGCATATGGTGAAAAATGACGCAGCGGATAAAACTAAAAAACTGGATCTGTCCCTCATTCTCTCGATGATCAGTGCGGTTGCGATTGCTTCCAGTGCTATGCTTATGCGGCAGGTACTCATGATGATTGCCGAGGCCAGGTGGGAGCTCTACGGGATATTGCGAGCTATCGGTTTATCTCAAAGGCATATACGCAGCATGTTTACAGCAGAAGCGCTGCTGCTTTCCTTGCTGAGTGCCGGCGCAGGTACTCTGCTTGGTACTATTGGCGGTTATCTGCTTGTTCATGAGTTCTACAGCAGGCATTCGGTTGAGTTTGCTAAAATGAGCGGACTACATCTGACTGTAACTCCGCATATAACGGCAGGATCGGTGCTGCTTATTTTTGGGTCTGTGACACTGTTTTTGGGTGTGATTTCCTTATTCGCAGCTGGAAAAGCCGGACGCATGCGGATTATAGATGCGCTGAGAGGTGCCCCCCTTGGTAAACCAATGCTGTCAAAGAAGAAGAAGGTTTTCTCTATAATAGGGAGCATAAGCTTGGCAGCTGTACTTGCCGTACATTTAGCGGAAGTGTTTATCGTAAAAACGAACTTAAACAATGATCCGGTGCTGCTCGTTATATTGTTCTGGCTTGGAGGGTGCTTAAGCGCTGTTTTTTGGCTGCTCAAGCTTGTCTCGATGAGCTCTAGCCTCATAGGAAGGGCGTTGCGGTACCTTCGAATGCCAACAACCTCTGTGCTGTTAGCAGTCAAATATCCAAAGCAGTATCCAGGCAGAACCTATACGATTGCGCTGCTGTTTGCACTCGTAATGATGGTAATCACATTCACGGCCTGTATTGGCAATATGCTGCTGAATGCAAATGCGGTTGATAAGACGAACCAGACCGCATTTGGGTTTGGCGGATATGCAGGTTATCAATCGGCTGCGGAGAGGGATAAAATACTTGCGTTTATACATTCTGACGAGTTCATCCGAAGTGCTGTAAAAGCGGAGACAACAGTTGAGCCGTATATGCTGTTGATGAACAAGGAAATATCGCAAGCGATCGTTCCAGTGACGCAGAAATTTATCGCCGGAGAGGGTTTACAGCTTCTAGGGCGGGCCCCTCAGTTCAAAAGCGATGTAGACGTATGGCAAGCAGTGAGCAGTAACGCTTCGTTTATTGTGATGCCGGCTGAGTACGCCCATGCAGACAAAGAGGATAACTGGGCGGGGCCGGAACAAGGAGTAAAGCCTGGGGATACGATCACGTTGCCTATTTATGAAGATAAGCTAAGGATGTCGAATGAACAGTGGACGCCCTTGGCACACAAAACCTTCATAGTTGCCGGTATTGCCAAACAAAATACGGCTAATCAGGTGAATATTAGCTTTTACCAGGCAACCTATGTACATCCAGACGTCTACAAGGAATTACAGCCGTATGGGTTCAAATGGCCTAATCAGCCTGAGCAGGGTTTCGTTCTGATGAAATTTGATTATAAAGACTTCAATCTCGTATCAAAGCTGGAAGAGAAAATGACGATTGGCGGAATTATGAACTTCCATGTTCCTTATGCAGATAACTCGGCAGAGCAGCTTATCAATTGGCAGTTACTTATTGGTTTTATTGGATTCACGGCTTTCTCGGCACTCATCGGCATGCTTGGACTTGCAGTTGTTCAATTCCGCGCTGTTCGGGAGAGGAGCAAGGCGATCGCGATGATGCGATGTATTGGCCTGCCAAGAAAACATATAGCTTGGATGTTTATACTGGAAGGCTCGATTATCGGTACTGCGGGACTCTTGACTGGCTGGGGAGTGGGGTCGACAGGGGCGAAGTTATTTTATAACACAATCAGTATGGATGTTAAACCGGGGGAAAAACCGATTCCGTTCGATTATCCGATTGAAATTCTTCTGCCCATTATTCTAGCTTTAATCGCAGCAGCCTTGCTCATAAATGTTGGTCCTGCTCGCTCCGCGCTTAAGCTCGCACCGGCCGACGCGCTCCGGGCAGCGGATGAATAATGAACGTCATCATGCTGCAAGCTGCAGTACGGGGTAACTATCATCTGGGGCATCTTTTCAATGACGGTCCTGAGCCGACGAGGCTGCATTATTGCTTGAACTCTGCTTCTATGCGTTTCGTACCGAAGGAAGCTCTGGGGCAGGAAGGGTACAGCCGTTATATTAAGCTTTTTGACGAGTAACATAAGAAGCACCCCAATAAGAAAGAACGGACCGCAGATGCCGGCGTTCGCTTAGAGGGGTGCTTCTTGCTGATCTCAATCTCTATGAAGCTCCTAATCCACGCATGATAAAAGCAACCGTTTCTTCCCGCTCCTGCTCGTCGTCCCAATCAGCGCCCGGGCGTTCGCCGTAGAAGCTTCTAACCAGTACATACCCGATAATCGAAGAGGCGGTAAGCCGCACGACTGTACTCGTGGGGAGCTCAATGATTGTGCCCTGTGCCTTGAATTGATCCACCAGTTTACTTAGCCGCTCCAACACTTTGGCAAGCACATCGCGTTGAAAGCTTTCTTGGAGCTCGGGATGAAACGGGATTTCCTGAATGAGTATTTTCAAGATGTACTTATGCTTCTTCAGGAATTCGATTCGATTCTCTATCATCGAGCGTATGAGCTGATCATAGCTGTCGTATTGCGTATCCAACACTTTATTGAATCCGCGCAGAACGAAGGGGGCGATGAGCTTCGTCATTGCAGGAGCAACTATAGAGAGCAATAAATCCTTCTTCGTCTTGTAATGGCGGAATATCGTTCCTTCGGCAACGCCGGCCCGCTGCGCGATTTCGCTAGTTGACGAGCCAGCATACCCTTTCTCCGCAAATACCTCAATAGCTGATTGCAGGATTTTAATCTGCTTCTCGGTCATTTTTACTCCAGCTGTGTCCAGCTTTAATAGATCTTCCATCCATTGCTCAATCGTTTCTTCCATGTGAAACAACTCCTAAGCATGTTAGCGGTTTTGGCATGGTTCCAATTCGCCATTGATCATATCACAGCCATGCATATTTGTTAAATTGCTCGATGTTTTCGCAATGCGAGCACATTGAGGAGTGCAAAGACGGTAGAAAAGCCGATGAGCACATAGATGTCAGTTTGAATGTCAGACCAGCCTTCACCGCGTATCATGATACCCCGCATCGCATCTGCACCATAATAGAGGGGCATGATGTGGCTGAGCTTCTGAAGCCAAGGCGTCATGGCTTCCAAATTGAACAAACCGGAGAAGAACACCTGAGGAACGACTACCAGCGGAATAAATTGAATGATTTGAAACTCATTGCTCGCAAACGATGACAACAATGTACCAAGGGTCAGTGCAGTGAGCGATAACAGCAGATTCATGATGAGTACGAGCCATATGGAGCCATCCATATAAAGGCCTAGCACATCGATAGCAAACCACGCAATAAGTGCAGCTTGCAGCAGCGTAAACAATCCAAACCCAGATAAATAGCCGAGCACGACTTCAAAACGGCGAATGGGCGTTGCAAGTAAACGTTCGAGTGTTCCGCTCGTTCTCTCGCGCAGGAAAGAGACGCCTGCAAGCATAAAGACGAAGAAGAAGGAAAAGAATCCAATAAGAACAGGGCCGAATGAATCGAAGGAAGCCATATCTTCACTTCCATGCAAATAAGTCAATTTCGGTTGGATTGAAGCTGCTGCATTTGCGCTCATTACACGCTGAAGAAGAAGGAGGACCATTTTGTTCACAGCAGGGTCGCTGCCCTCCAGCTGAATCGAAGGCTTCCCGCTGCTATCAAAAGTAAGAATGGCATCCAGATCCCCGTTCGAGAGTGCCAGCTGCGCTTCATGGATTTGGTCGAAGGTTGTAACGTTAGCATCTGCCCCAGTCAGTCGTTCGATAATAGATGCAGGCAATTGTACCGTTCCAATGTCCGGTTCAACGGTATTTCCGTTAAAGACAAGCTTCATTAATCCAAGAATAAGCAGCGGAGCTAGAAAGAGAAGAGCAAGCGTCCGTTTGTCGCGTACAAACTGGATAATGATACGTATGGCAAGCGCCCGTATTCTCATGCTCGTGCACCTCCTCCTAAGACAATGAACGCTTCTTCTATCGTTGCGCTGCCGCTGCTCTGCTTGAGCTCATCCGGAGTTCCGATTGCAGTTAGCCTGCCGTCCCGAATTAGCCCGAGACGGTCGCATTTCTCTGCTTCATCCATGACATGAGTCGTCAGAATAATCGTAGTGCCCCGTTTACGCATTGCACCGAGCTCCTTCCAAATCGACTGACGCAGTACAGGGTCAATACCGACTGTAGGCTCATCCAGCACGAGCAGCTCTGGCTCATGCAGCAGTGAGATCGCAAGGGATAGCCGCCTTTTCATGCCGCCGGAATAAGCAGAAACCGGTTTGTTTAAGTGATCGAGCAGGTTGACGATTGCCATCGAATCCTGAATGCGGTTGGTCCTATGAGATCCTTTTAATCCGTAAAGAGAAGCAAAGAAGGTGAGATTTTCCTGTGCAGTCAGTTCATTATAGAGTGCATCGGATTGAGCCATATAACCGAAGCGCTGCAGCATAGACAGCTTCGGCATAAGCTCGCCAAGCATACGGACCGATCCTTTATCAGCTTTATCAATACCTGTGATGAGCTTGATGAGGGTCGTTTTGCCTGAGCCTGACGGGCCGAGAAGACCAAATAACTCACCGCGTTCGACGCGAAGCGAAATGTCGTCAAGAACGGTACGGTCGCCAAAACGGCGGACGATGTGAGACAAATCTACAATCGGCGGGGTCTCGGGATTTGTAAAAGGGGAGGGTGTTGATTGTAAGGTTGTTTCCATGGCGGTTACAACTCCTTCAATGGAATGAGTGATTACTCACTTTTATCATAGTAGGAATTCAAACTAATGTAAAGTGAGTAAACACTTTTTTGAACAATTATTATTTTGTCTTGTGCTGCGCTATGACCATTTTCCATCGCAAGCCGTATCCTTCCCTCCGTCTTAGGTCGGGGATAAAGACTGGTCTCCAGACGTTAGGAGCGAGACGTTGAAACAGGTAAACTTTAGCAAGGAGTTACGAGAAGATCGATATTGTGAAGGGAGCTTGAAGAAGGATGCAAAGATTAACGAAGTGGGCATTCAATAACAAAGCAGCGATGAAGCTCATCGTGCTAATGGCGCTTGTAATGGGGGTCATTAGTTATTGGAGACTACCGATGGAGTTCTTGCCGGAGGCAGATAACCCAATGGTATCGATTGCTGCAATTGGACCTGGCTATGATGCCAAGTCGATGGAAACACAAGTAACAGCTAAGATTGAGGATGCGGTACAGTTCGTGAAAGGGAAGAGCAGTATGACCTCTTCCTCCGGAAATGGATTTTCCAAAATTGATTTATCGTTTGATTCCAAGACAAATATGAAGGATGCAAAGGCGGAGGTTGAAGCTGCCGTTGCGGCGGTTCAGCTGCCTGAGCGTGTCATGAAGCCGTTCGTGGTTCAGTTCAATACATCGATGATCCCAATTTCATGGGTGTCGATCGGGTTGAACGGTATGAGCGAGGCCGACCGCGAGAAGGCAGAGAAGAACATCATTAATGAATTTAAAAAAATTGATGGAGCAGGGGATGTATCGCTTGGCGGTAAGACCATCCCAAGTGTGCTGATTACTCCTGATGCCGATAAGCTGGCTGCTAAAGGGGTACCTTTCCAAGCTTTGATGGGCGTTCTGCAAGGGCGGGGAACGGCTTCCTCCATCGGTGAGAAAACAATCGACGGCGCAACAGGCAATATCAGCGTAGTTGCATCGATTAATGATCTTGAAACACTACGTAAGCTGCCTGTAGCAAATGGCGTCACGCTTGGCGATGTCGCTGAGGTGAAGGCGGATAGCAAACCGGAGAGCATCAGCAGTGTCGGCGGCAAAGACGTGCTTTTGCTGACCATATCCAAGACAGCGAACGCGAATGCGGTCAAAGTCGGCGACCAAGTAGCCAGTACGGTAGAGCGGCTTAATAAAGAGCTGAAGGGTACAGATGCGAAGGTGCTGCTGAGCACAGCGGATCAAGTGGTTCATTCCGTTAATTCCATGCTTCGCGAAGTGCTGTTGGGCGCATTGTTCGCTACGATTGTCATTCTGCTGTTCATGCGTAACTTTCGAGCAACACTCGTCACGATCGTTTCCATCCCGCTCTCACTTGGGATTACTCTATATCTGCTCAGCTTATCGGGCGTGACTCTGAATATTATTACACTTGGCGGCGTTGCAGTTGCCGTCGGCCGGCTTGTGGATGATAGTATCGTCGTCATCGAGAATATATACCGCCGCCTGCAAAAGGAACCTTTCTCTATAGAACTCATCATTGATTCTACGAGAGAGGTAGCAACAGCGATTACCTCTTCGACACTTGTAACGGTTGCGGTATTCCTGCCAATGGGTTTGCTGCGCGGCTCTCTGCAGGATTTCTTGCTGCCATTTGCTCTAACCGTGGCTTACTCGCTGATCGCATCTCTGCTTGTGGCACTTACTGTTGTGCCTATACTCAGTGCGTTTCTGCTGCGCGGTACGAAAATGAAGGAGCATGAAGGCTCCAAACGATTTGCCGGTTTCCTGACATGGAATTTAAAGCATAAATGGGTACCGCTTCTGATCGCGGTTGTCCTGCTGATTGGTTCCGTAGGTGCTTATATGTCCATGCCAAAAGGAGCAATCGACTCCTCTAGCGCATCTAATCTGAATGTAACGCTTGAATACCCAAGTGAAACGCCGCATGACAAGGTAGTGGAAGCAGGCCGTAAGCTGGAAACGTTCTTGAATGAGCGCAGCGATATCGACTGGGTGCTTATGACAAATGGTAACAGCTCGGATAATGCCAAATACGGGGATGTATCCTCTAATACCTTGGTCACTTACTTGGTCGATATGAAGGAAGGCGCGGATGCGGACTACATTTATCGCAGATATTAAAAACCAGCGTCCGAGCTACAAAGGCGCTGATCTGAATGCCGGCGCTTCTGACTTCATGAGCGGAAGCAGCTCCACACAGGTTATTGTAGATGTAACAGGTGATAACCCGGATGCGATTGCCAAAGGTGCTGAGCAAGTCATGGCCGCAATCAAACCGATTAAAGATGTCATTAAAGTAAAATCGAATCAAGAAGAGAAGAAACCGGTCTATACGTTTGAACTCGACCCAGTGAAGGCGAAAGGGCAGGATGTAGCTGCACAGCTGCAAGGACTTCTCAACCCGATACCACTTGGTTCAGTTATGATCGATAACCGCGAGACGAATGTCATCTTGCAGCCTTCTGTGAATCCATTATCCGCAGCAGACCTGAATAAGCTCATGATCATGACAGATAAGGGCCCAGCTGCGGTTTCCTCTGTAGCGAAGCTGGTGAAGAGCGATCAATCCAGTGCTTTCTTCCATAAAGACGGCAAGCTGTATATCCGCGTATCTGCTGATGTCGAGCCAAGTCAGCTGTCACTAGTGGGTAAAGAAATCGATAAGAAAGTAACGGCGCTGAAAGCGCCGGAAGGTACCCAGTTCTCGGTAGGCGGCGCTTCAGCGGATCAGTCAGCTGACTTTGCAGACCTTGGCATCATCATGCTGGTTGCTATCGGCATCGTATACTTGATTATGGTTATTACGTTCAAAACACTGCGTGGTCCGCTTGCCATCATGTGCTCACTCCCGCTCGCCGCAATCGGCGCTATTGTAGGGTTAATGGTCTCAGGTGTAACGCCTGACTTTACAGCTGTATTCGGAGCGCTGATGCTCATTGGGATTGTCGTTACGAATGCGATCGTACTTATCGACCGGGTGAAGCAGAACGAAGAGCATATGACGATCAGAGACTCTCTTGTCGAAGCTGCAACGACTCGGATGCGCCCAATCTTAATGACAGCCGTTGCCACAATTTCCGCAATGCTGCCGCTTGTCTTCAGCTCAGCGGAGAGCGGGAGCATCGTATCGCAGAGCTTGGCAATTGTCGTAATCGGCGGATTGGCAGCAGCGACAATGCTAACCTTAATTATCATACCTTGTATCTACGAATTGTTCTTCTTCCGCAAGTCTCACCGTCAGCGGGTTGCGGCTGCAGGGAGAATGGAACACGCTGCTTAATAGTGGATTATGGAACAGGGAGAACGGTTTGAATAGCTGATCATGCAACAAAGGGCTGACTCGCTGTCATCATCGATGACTTTGCGGGTCAGCCCTTTTTCCTGATCCTTGCTTGTTAGAATGACATTCGGTATAGGGGAAGTACGGTACGGAATGTCTCCTTGATTTTCTCAATGAACGCATCGCCGTCGCTCAGGAGCGGATCATTCCGGTCGATAATTATTCCGCAGAGCGCTTCGGAAGCTTTGACAGTGCGAAGCCGTTCAAGCAGCTTTATGAGTCCATCATGCCCAAGCTCGCCTTGCGTGTCACCGCCTGGAATCATGTGATCCCCTGACCAGACAAAGTGAGCGGGTATATGCTTCTCAATTTCGTCCAGCTGCTGCAGCGCATGCTCGGCAAAGACGGATTTCTTATCGGATTCATAAATAATCGCAAACTGAACGAACAGATGAGAGCCGAACAGTCCGATTTGAAAATGGGGATGTGCTTTGTAGCCGCGCTTGCTTGGCGCAAATGCGACCCATGTATCAACAGGCGGGTTGATTTTCCGCCGGGCGTGCTTGGCTACGTGTGCGAACATTGGCTCTTCGCATAGTTCAGTCACGACAGGAGCGAGAAGCTCGCCTAGCTGATTAAGCTTGGGACGGATCCGCTCGATTAATACACTCATTCGTGCTTCAAGCCCAGGTACGGCGAATACATCAAAATCATCCGAGGTGAACCCTGAAAAAGCTTGTTTTTGTTCCATTTGTTGAAGAGTCATGGCTGCTATCGTTCCTTTCGAATGGCTGCATTTTTAGATAGAAAATGGCGATTTGCGCGCAGCGCTTCGGTCATACAATCGTCATCATCAAACGTCGTCATACAAGTACTGCTGGCGGCAGGGTCAAAGACTTCGGCTCGCGGGTACCTTAAGCGCCCTCGCAGCCGGGTATCCGAATATCCATGAAGACAACATCGACTGGCTGCCCGCTTACGAAGGTATAAAGTATTGCTGTCGGCACAAGTTCCTGCAGCCGTGAGTTCAAGGTCTATATCAATTATAACCTGACAGCTTTCACGAATGAAAGGATCATCGTCAACAATGCAGGCTGTAATGGAAGACCTGACGAAACGGACGAACCTGGACAAACCGGTCGATGGAGGCGATGAGTCAGCTCGCCTTCGGCAATAGCTTGCACGATATCCTGCTGCCGCTCGGCATTCTTCTTTTATTCGCCGCCGTGCTTCTTGCAGTGGGCACGTTTATCTTACAACCGAACCGGGTTTCTAGTTAAAAAGGCTGTATTAAAAGGGGCTCATTCATTTGCAATACCTTCCGGAATCAGTTACAGTCAAGTCTAGTTGTCTGTTTAGACCTGTCAGACAACGGCGGATTGAACTGATGTTGGGAGAGATTGGGATTATGTTTTGGCAACAAATGTGGTTTCTCACGAATATGCTGTTTGTCACCCTGTTGATTGTACTGCTATTTGTGCATCGTTCCGTTACGATGGCACGCCTGAATAAGGATGCTGACCGTACCAAACGGGTCTTGCGAATACGACTAATCATAAGCGTTGCAACAGTATTGGCTTTTATTGCGATGGCCATTTTATTCCTCATCAATATGAGAGTAAACCGGTAACAATTGTGTCGAATTGATGACCGTTTCCCTTTCTTCCGCAACCTTTCATCCACCCGAGGCGTTATAAGGTGACATGAGAAGCAGTTGATGGCCCTAATTATGGCTCGTAAGAACGAGCATAAGGGAGCTGTGAATGAGCGTGCAAAAGGAGACGGAGCATGAAATTTTTAAAATGGTTGCTGATATTATCGTTGTTTATTATCCCAATGGCAAAATTTTCCGACCAAACAGCATCAGCTGCGGTTGTGTCGGATCAACTTATCCTCACCGTGAACACGAATGTTATGGTTTATAATGGGACAATATGGAAGTCTGCTCAACCGCTAACCGCCGTAAAAGGAACTAGCTTCGTGGCCTTGAGCGGAATTGCTCAACGTTATGGCTATATATTGAGCTATGATTCAGCCAAGAAGGAATCGATCGCAACGAGCAGCTCGCATGTCATTCGATTCAAGCTGGGAAGTGCAATCGCTTATATCGATAACAAGCCGGTCAGAGCACAAGCAGCAGCATATGTAACGAATAATTCATTAATGATTCCACTGCGTACTTGGGCGCAGCTTACAGAGAGCTCACTGAGTGTAACCGGGAGCAAGATAACCCTGACATGGAGTGTCGTGAAGCTTCCAACAGCAAATTTTGACATTGAGCCTAAAGAAATTTACGCAGGTCAAACGTATGTAACATTCGTCGATCAATCGACAAACCCATCAAACCTGCCATTCGTTGATGAGCGTTGGGAAGGCAAAATGGATATATTCCCGGATCCAGGTACTTATACGATTACACGACAGGTACAGGATGTTTACGGACAATGGAGTAATCCATTTACGGTAACGGTTCATGTTAAAGCGCCGAACCAGCCGCCTGTCGCAGATTTCACTACAGAGAAGCAGCAGTATCGCATTGGTGAAGATATCTTATACAGCGATCTCAGCTATGATGATGAGAATGCAATCATTCGTCGTACATGGAGCGGCAATGATAAAGTGTTTTTTGAACCGGGTGATAAGGTTGTGTCCCTGGAAGTAGAGGATCGTCACGGGTTAACACATAAAGTAACGAAAACAATCACGGTTACAGATGAAGTGCTGTATACGCGCGATGAGTATTCGAGACTATTCACGGAGATTGGTGACAAATTCCCGATTGATGGAGCATCCGTACTGAAGATGACGGCGATTCCGTACACGATTCAAAATGAAGATGCCCAGCTGGTGCGAAGCAACAGTCCGGAAACGCTGCTGCAAGAAGGCATTGCCTATAATGCTCAAATTACCGGTCAAGTCCGGTTCATGATTCATAACCTGAACAAAATCGGTTACCCGGTTAAAATGTATATTATTGCAACGAATCACAACAGTACGACAGCAAATGTGAGCACGAGCTCTTTTGGCATGGGAGGACCGGATCCTTATGTGGTTAATACCGGCAAGCTGTCGACAGTACGGTATTTGAATTCGCTTGCGGATAACCCTGCACCGAAGTGGAAGACCATTCGTCCTGGGAAATCGGAAATTATTTTGGATGATATAAGTAAAGTAGCACTCAAACAAAATGATGTTTTATCTGCCTATGGCGATGTTTACTCCGATCAGGTGCTTGAGTACAGCATAGTGGTCGTTAGAGCAGGAATTGATCCCATTGCGGTTTGCCATCATTATCCGTCATGGAAAGAAATGACGTTCATGTAAGAGGAACCTTCAATAATGCGAATCGTACGATCGAGATTAATGATACCCTAGGCGTTGAACCGCAGCGTATAACACTGGGAGATCGAAAGATGGATACGTATTTGGATGGAATCGATGAGACCAGCGGTCAGCTTGAACTGAACCTAGGCAACTTCGGAGTGCTGTACCGGTTAAAGCTGCCTCATGTGGCGCCTCACACACTTATCGCGCTTAATGCGCGCGGCGGTTATTACACAGGAGCTTTCATGGTGAATGGCCGAGTGGTTACGGTAACGAACCGCAGTATTTTGAAGGATAACACCGAGGCTGCTGTCTTATACCGGACAGGAGATACGGAAGAATCGCTTGATTTTGTCTTTACTTTGGCCGCAGGCAGCAACCTGCCGCTGGCCATGATGTTCCTGCCTCTGCCAGAACTTCGCTGGTAAGAGGGGTCAAACGCATCACATAAAAAGGCCTTCTCTGCTGCAGTTAAAACTGCTTGCAGGGAAGGCCTTTTGCAACTCGCGAGTTATTTAGTAGGGAAGTTCGATCGATACTTCACGACGCTGATCAGCAGAACGAAGAACCCCATCGATAATCTCAGCTCCCTCATCCTTCAGATTGTAAGTACTCTTCAGCAGTCTGTTTCTTCTTGAATTGCTTTGGTGTAAGTCCGAATCTCTTCTTGAACACGTAATAGAGATAGTTGCTGCTGGCAAAACCATGCTCAAGTGCGATTTGCTCGATTGGGCTTCGGCCTTCCAAGATCGCGGTACATACCTGATTCAGCCTGTAGTTTTCTAAATACGCACTGAAGGATTCCTCGCCCTGCTCTCGAAAAATACGCTGCAGCTGACGACCGCTAATTGGAATTCGCTCAGCAATCTCTTGTAACGTAAGAGGGGAGGCATAATTATCATGAATGAATTGAGTTGCAATTCGGAACCGGTGCTCGTTCATATTTCGTGACGGCGGCTCGAAGGTGATATTCGGAATGGAGGACATACGCGATGAGCGCAGTAAAATTTGAATAATGGCCTGTTTAATCGACGAGAAAGCTCCAGGCTGACCTTCGTTCCAAGCCCGATATGCCGTGAGAAACCAGGCCATGGCATTGTATTGGTCGGCAAGCGGCTTTAGGGGGAGCGCATCGAGTGCCTTTATGCACATCTCGGCTTCGTGTCGTTCCCACTGCCCTCCCCAGTCGGTGGATTCAACTTGCGTCAGCTTGGTGATCTCAATATGTAAACAGAGCTCATCCATCGCTTCCTTGGCATCGGCCTCCTGTTGATGAATGACATTAGGACCAGTGAGGTAGAACAGCCCTTCATGAAGGGGGTACTCCGTATCCTCCATAATAACCGTTCCTTTACCACGCGGAATAAAATGAAACTCGTACTCCGAATGCTTATGGAAGCGAATCAATCTTCCCGGAGGAAACGAGGTGAGATGGCAGTGCAGCACGTGAAAACCGTAATCACCCCAGCGGAATCTAATGTCTAATCGGTCAAGGGCATCCGCCTTCTCTGTCATAAGCGTATAAGTAAACGGCTTCGCCATTGCTGTAGTCTCCTAAAAGTTTTGTGAGTTTACATGCTGTACCGGAATACGGTACATGCAAGCAAAAACTCGCTTCGGAAGCATATGCTAAGTTTTTGCGAGGTTCTACCTGCTGTACCCGTGAATACGGTACAAGCAAGCAAAAACTCGCTTCGGAAGCATAGGCTTAGTTTTTGTGAAACATCTTGGACTCGTTATTGCTGAAGCTCATCCAAGCTTATGGCCCGTTTCTGTGCTTTGGACAGGTTTGAGGCTTCCATAAGCTTCGTAAGATCAACGGCAAGCGCAATGTTTTCTTCTGCTTCGGTGCCGCTAAGCACATGCTGAATCCATTGGTCATAAGCAGGAATGCGGTTTTCTTTCTTCTCGATCGTAACCCATTCGGATGCATCGAGCTTGTTGCTGCGCACGCGGATAACTTCATCTGGAAGTCCGTACAGCAAAGTGCCTTCCGTACCGTGAATCTCAACGGAGAACGGGGAATGGCTGTTTACGAAGCCCGCTTCAACGATGCCGATCGCGCCATTCTCGTAACGGAGAGTAGCAGCTGCATTATCCTCAACCTCTTTGCCGGTTATGTAGCCGAATGCTGCGCTAACACTTTGCGGCAAACCGAGGAAGAGGCGGACCAGGTACATCGGATGGCAGCCAAGGTCGATCAGGGCTCCGCCGCCGCATTGCTCAAGGTTATAGAAATGCTGTGGCAGCCAGTCAGCAATAGCACCGCTGTGTGAAAGGCGAACGCGTGCTAGAGTGAGCTGTCCAAGCAGTCCTTGACTGATAACATCTTGAGCAGTCAGTGTGTAGCTATCGTTCAAACGAGGAAGCGAAACCGTCAATTTAACGCCAGCTTCACGGATGGCAGCCAATATTTCGTTTACTTCCTTTAACGTAGGGGCAATAACCTTCTCTGTGAAAATATGTTTGCCTGCGCGAGCGGCCTTAATCATGACATCACGGTGAATGTTGGTTGGCGTATCGACGACAACCGCATCGATATCGGTACGAGCCAGCAGCTCATCCAAATCGGCAATGAATGGAACGCCAAGCTTATCAGCAGCTTCCTGACCACGAGCCGGTATTTCATCCCATACTGCAGCAACGACGGAATTTGGGTTTGCTTGAACTTGTTTCGTGTAATCCCAGGCATGAACATGCCAATAGCTGAGCATTGCAACGCGAATCATAGATGATTCCTCCTAAAAGTTTGGTTAAAATTGTTTGTGAATCGCTACATTATTTTGTAGATGATGTCGCGTCAGCCTAGTTCCATTATCTCTAATTATGCGACATGACAATACCCTAACACAAATATAATCGGTCTATAATGTGTTTAAAGGACAATTTGACTTCAAAATTACGACATCGTTATCCCGATTGTAAAGGAGGATCGATCTCGCATTGACGCAAAGGCGTTAATACGCCATGATGGAAGCATAATCGCTATTTCTATTAATGAAGTCCGAGGCGTTCACTTGTAAGGCTTCTACTGCAGGAGGTTGGACTGCTTGCGTAAAATCGTTCAGGCACCGATCCATTTTTATCGCCGCTTTATATCCCCGATTAAGCCGCCAACTTGCCGGTTTTATCCGACCTGCTCGGAATATGCATTGATCGCGATTGAGAAGCATGGTCCGGCCAAAGGAAGCTGGCTGGCAGCGAAGCGCATTTGCAAATGTCATCCCTTTCATCCAGGCGGGGTTGATCATGTTCCTCCCACGAGGGAAGAGCTCGCCGAGCAGGCGCGTGCCGCCCTTGACAGCTCTGCCGCGGATTCGGTATAGTTTCAACAAGAGAATTAATTCCATATCGATTATTCAATGAACGGATAAGTACAGGAGAAATGGCCTTACCAGAGAGCCGGGACAGGTGAGAGCCGGCAGGGCGCAGCTTTTGGAAAATGGTCCGGGAGAATCCGCCTTCAAGCTCGCAGCGTATGATGAAGCTGCAGTAAGGAAGCGGCGCAAGGCTGCGTTATCAGCTGCGTTGCTATCCGTCTAGGATGGCACTAATGAAGCTCTCTTTTGGAATGGTCATGGCCAAAGAGGGGAAATTGGGTGGTACCGCGTGAGCGACAAGCTTTCGTCCCATAGAGGATGAGGCTTTTTTTGTGTTTTTGGGCATGTATAACCATTAATGAAGGAGGCTCTTCCCATGAGCGAAGCGAAACAATCGTTTTATATTACAACGCCGATCTACTATCCAAGCGACAAGCTTCATATCGGTCATGCCTATACGACGGTAGCTGGCGATGCAATGGCACGGTACAAGCGGCTTCGCGGCTACGATGTCTGGTATTTGACTGGTACAGATGAGCACGGCCAGAAGATCGAGCGCAAAGCGCAAGAAAAGGGCCAGACGCCGCAGCAGTTTGTTGACGGTATCGTGGCGACGATCCAAGAACTATGGAAGAAGCTCGATATCTCCAATGATGATTTTATCCGCACGACAGAGGAGAGGCATAAGCAGGTCGTTCAGCAAGTATTTGATCAACTGCTTCAGCAAGGAGACATTTACCTAGGCAATTACGAAGGTCTCTATTGTACGCCTTGTGAATCGTTTTTCCTCGAACGTCAGCTTGTGAATGGTAATTGTCCAGATTGCGGCACGGCCGGTCGAGTTGGTCAAAGAAGAAAGCTATTTCTTCCAAATGAGCAAATATGCAGACAGACTGTTGGAATTCTATGAAGAAAACCCGGACTTCATCCAACCGGAATCCCGCAAGAACGAAATGATCAACAACTTTATTAAACCAGGGCTCGAGGACTTGGCGGTTTCCCGTACGACCTATGAATGGGGCATCAAGGTAAAAGGAAATCCGAAGCATGTCGTCTATGTTTGGATCGATGCCTTGCTAAACTATGTCACTGCGCTTGGGTACCGGACAAACGACGAGAGCAAGTATGATAAATTCTGGCCGGCTGACGTTCATTTGGTCGGAAAAGAAATTGTTCGTTTCCATACGATCTATTGGCCGATTATGCTGATGGCGCTCGGACTGCCTCTGCCAAAGAAGGTATTCGCTCATGGCTGGCTGCTGATGAAAGAAGGCAAAATGTCCAAGTCAAAGGGCAATGTAGTGGACCCGGTTACGCTTATCGACCGCTATGGCCTTGATGCTCTGCGCTACTATTTATTGCGCGAAGTACCCTTTGGTTCTGATGGACAATTCACGCCGGAAGGCTTCATAGAACGGATTAACTTTGACCTCGCGAATGATCTTGGCAACTTGCTGAACCGTACGGTTGCTATGATTGAGAAATATTTTGGCGGAGAGATTCCTGCTTATGAGGGCAGTGTAACCGGGTTCGATTCCACGCTTTCCGGATTGGCAGCTGAAACGGCACAGCTCGTTGAAGCCGCGATGGAGAAAATGGAGTTTTCCGTAGCGCTCGCATCGATCTGGCAGCTGGTTAGCCGGACGAACAAATATATTGACGAAACTTCGCCTTGGGCGCTTGCAAAGGATGAGTCGAAGCAGGGTGAGCTGGCTTCGGTGATGAACCATTTGGCAGAATCGCTGCGGATTATCTCCATTCTGCTGCAGCCGTTCCTGACTATTGCGCCTTTGAAAATCCGCAGCCAGTTAGGCATTGCTGAGGGTTCCCTCACAGAATGGGAGAGCACCAAGCAATTCGGTCAAATTCCAGCCGGAACGAAAGTAACGAAGGGAGATCCAATCTTCCCAAGGCTGGATACGGCTGAAGAGGCCCAATTTATCGCATTATCGATGAATGCTGGTGCTCTGCCAAGTGCAGAAGTAACCGAAGCATCCGCTCCAAGCGGGGAGCCGGCTGCTCCTCAGGAGGCGCCGGAGCCGAAAGCGGAGATTGCCATCGATGAATTTGCGAAGGTGGAGCTTCGTGTTGCACAAGTCATCGCAGCAGAACCAGTGAAAAATGCAGATAAACTGCTGAAGCTGCAGCTTGATCTCGGATATGAGCAGCGCCAGGTTGTATCAGGCATTGCAAAGTTCTATACACCCGAGGACATCATTGGACGCAAAGTGATTTGCGTCACGAACTTAAAGCCAGTCAAGCTTCGCGGGGAAATGTCGCAAGGTATGATTCTAGCCGCATCCCATGGCGATCAGCTGACACTGGCATCTGTGCCGGAAGAAATGCCTAACGGCGCAATTGTGAAATAATAACGAACTTCAGACCGCCGGGGCGCACAGCTCCGGCGGTTTTCCATTGACATGGCAATGGCTGATCTATATAATTTTTTAGTAATGTTTACGATTTGCTTGCGATGGTTTTTGAATAAAATTAAGGAGTCTATCATGAAACTGTGTAAAGTACAACCATTCTCATATTTATTTGCGGCAGTATTGCTTTCAATTATCATCTTAACCTTGTCAGGCTGCGGCGCAAGCGGCAGTAAGCTGGTAGAGGGGAAGACAAACGTCGTTACGAGCTTTTACCCGATCTACTTCCTGGCTAAGGAAATTGGCGGCGAGCAAACAAATGTCATTAACATGATACCAGCTGGTGTTGAGCCTCATGATTGGAGCCCGAAAAGCCAAGATTTGGATACGGTATCAGACGCGCAGCTCTTCCTATATAATGGAGCAGGGCTCGAAGGCTGGGTGGATGATTTTCTGGAAGGACTGCCTAAGGATAGCAAGCTCCTAACTTTAGAAGCGAGCAAAGGCATTACTTTGATAGCTGGCAACTCTGAAGGTGGTACCAGCACGGATCCTCATACATGGGTTAGCCCCAAATCAATGATGGTCATGGGCAAGAACGTATTAGGAAGTCTAGTAAAAGTAGATCCAAGCCACCGTGCCGATTACGAGGCGAATTTTGCCAAGCTGGATGAGAAGCTCGCAGCGCTGGATGCGGAATATACGGCAAAGCTAAATCCCCTGCCGCATAAGGATATCGTCACGTCCCATCAGGCGTTTGGTTACTTGGCAAGAGACTACGGACTTCAACAAGTGGCAATAATGGGCTTATCGCCAGATGCAGAGCCCAAGGCGCAGGATTTGCTGCGAATTGCTAAATTTGTTAAAGAGAACGACGTCAAATACATCTTCTTCGAAGAATTAGTAACGGATGAATTAGCCAAAACACTTGCCCGCGAAGCGAATGCGCAGACGATGGTGCTAAACCCGCTTGAAGGTTTAACGCCGGAGCAGGAAAAGAAGGGCGAAGATTATTTTTCGTTAATGGCAGCTAATTTGCAAAATCTAGTACAGGCTTTACAATAGATAGAGAGTGCCGGGGGTGAAACGAATGCCAAATGATCAGCCGCAGCAAACACTGCAGCCTTTTTGTCACCAGCCTATTATTCAGCTTACAGATGTTTGCTTCTCCTATGAGCAGAAACCAGTGATTGAGGATGTCAGCTTTTTCGTTCAGGAGCGTGATTTTGTAGGCGTGATCGGCTCTAACGGAGCTGGGAAGACGACGCTGCTTCGCATGATTGTCGGTTTGCTGAAACCAGACAGCGGATCAATTAAGCTGTTCGGCCAATCGGTTCAGCAGTTTCGTGATTGGAGCAAAGTAGGCTATGTCCCGCAGAAAAACTCATTTAATCCATTGTTCCCGGCAACGGTACGTGAGGTTGTTCTCTCTGGCTTGTACAACCGTAATAAGCTGTTCAAACGGGTTACCAAAGCGGATCAGCTCAAGTGTGATGAGGCGCTGCATGCGATGAAGATTGAAGATCTGGCCGCTACGCGAATTGGTCAACTATCCGGCGGTCAGCAGCAGCGGGCCTTTCTCGCAAGAGCGTTGATCAATAATCCAGCTCTGCTTATTTTGGATGAGCCTACAGTCGGTATCGATTCGGAGACGCAGGAAGGGTTCTTCCATCTCATCAAGCATATGCATCAGCACCATAACATCACCTTTTTGCTTGTGTCGCATGATATGGATATGATTCGCTCGTATTTAGGTCAGGAGCCGAAGCGGGAGTGCGGGAAAATTAAACTTTACGTGAAGCATTCTCATGACCTTGAGGATTGTGTGGAAACGAATTTGACGCATAGCTTGAAGGAACTGCGTCATTCGATGGAGAGAGGGAAAGTAGGCGTTTAGAGTTGGAAATCATAACTAGCGAGTTTTTTCAAAGAGCGCTGATGGGCGGCTTGCTAATCGGCATTACCGCGCCGCTGATGGGCCTCTTTCTCGTGCTCAGACGGTTATCTATGATTGGGGATACGCTGGCTCATGTGTCCATTGCAGGGGTAGCGCTTGGCTTTCTAATAGGGGTTTATCCGGTTGCCGTAGGTCTTCTCTTTGCACTTGGAGCTACCTTTGCTATTGAGAAGCTGCGCAAAGCCTATAAAACTTATGCAGAGCTGTCAATTGCTATCATTATGTCCGGAGGCGTTGCGCTAGCTTCCATACTGTTTACCCTTGGGAAAGGGTTTAATATGAGTGTGAGCGGATATTTGTTCGGCAGTATTTATACGCTTAATACAATCGATTTAGTGTCAATCGGGATCGTTACCGTAATCGTGCTTGCAGCTGTAGGCATTCATGCAAAAGAGCTTTTCTTACTTACCTTTGATGAGGATGCTGCTGCAGTAAGCGGTTTGCCAACACGGTATTTTAACTTTATGATTAGTGTACTGACTGCTTTCGTTATAAGCGTTTCTATAAAAATCGTAGGCGCGCTGCTTGTTTCTGCATTGTTAACCATCCCGGCGGCATGCAGTCTAGTTATTGCCAGGAGCTTCCGCCAGTCGGTTATCACTGTTGTTGTCATTGCGGAGCTGGCCGTAATTGGCGGCTTAATTATTGCCGGTGTATGGAATTTGGCGCCAGGCGGAACGATCGTGCTGTTGCTTATTGCGGTTCTGCTGTTATTACTTACCGCAAGACGTAAGTTCAGCGCATAGTCAACCTATAGCGAGGTGAAATGTTGTGTCAGAAGTTACTATATGGGCAGCCTTTGGTGCGGGAATTGCATCCTTTATATCGCCTTGCTGTCTGCCGCTTTATCCCTCTTACTTATCTTACATAACTGGTGTTTCTGTCACGGATTTGAAAAGTGAGCACCCCGGGAAGCAAGTGCGAATGAGGACGATGAGCCATACGCTTTTCTTTATCCTCGGATTTTCGGTTGTTTACTACACACTTGGGTATAGCACGAATAAATTTGCTGAGTTTTTCTCTGAGTATCAAACGCTTATTCGTCAGCTCTCTGCCGTATTAATTATTCTGATGGGGCTCATTCTTGTAGGTTTAATACAGCCTGCTATGCTCATGAAAGAGCGCAAGCTGCCAATCAAGCTGAGACAATCAGGCTATCTGGCCTCCTTTATATTCGGAATCGGGTTCTCTGCCGGCTGGTCACCATGCACAGGTCCGATATTGGCAAGCATCCTGCTGCTGGCCGCATCGGAGCCCGGAACATGGTTTGAACTGACAACTGCATATGCACTTGGGTTTGCAATCCCTTTCTTCGTTCTTGCTTTCTTCATTGGATCGACAAGATGGATTGTCCGCTATTCCGGAATCATGATGAAAATAGGCGGTACAGTCATGCTTCTCATGGGTATACTGCTGTTCACAGACCAAATGACGAAGATTACGATCTGGCTTAATTCCATTACGCCGGAATGGCTGAAATTTTAAATGAAGTGCTCAAGCGAAGGATCAGATGAAAGTTAAGGGGTACAGGTTGCGGCATGTATAGCGAGCAGTGTATGATACTAAGAGTAACGCGCAGGGAATACTTGCTGGCTGAATTTCTTCTCAACAGTTAGAAGCAGGATGGCAAGGATTAACATGGTAATAGGCGCGGGACGATGTTGAATGGAGGTTCTTTCGATGCCGACTCCGAGCATGGAGGATTATTTGGAACGAATTTACAAGCTTATTGATGAAAAAGGTTATGCGCGAGTATCAGATATCGCGGAGGGGCTGGAAGTTCATCCTTCATCCGTTACCAAAATGATTCAGAAGCTGGATAAAGATAATTATCTCATATACGAGAAATATCGCGGGCTTATTTTAACGAATAAAGGCAAGAAGATGGGCAAGAGATTGATGGACCGCCATCAGCTGCTGGAATCATTTTTAACCATTATCGGCGTCCAGGATGAGAATATCTATCGGGATGTCGAAGGAATTGAACATCATTTAAGCTGGGATTCTATAACGTGCATCGAAACATTGGTTGAATATTTTCGCCGGGATGCCAGCCGTCTGGATGAGCTGAAAGGGATTCATTCCGAACTCGATAATGATAATTAAATGATAGTATGACGAAGAGCCGTCTCCTGCGTGGAGGCGGCTTTTTGTTTCACCTTGATTGCATTGTAAGGGTAAACAAAAAACCGAACCTCAAATAGATCAAGGTTCGGTCAATAGGGGTTATTCTAATGATACTTCGGTAAATTATCATCATCTTTGCCGCCTTCAATAACACGGAACGGAATGTTTTTGCGCGACTTTGGTTTACTGCTTGCTTGCGGATCACGGTGGGTCGCCGGCTTACTCCGTGGTTTAGCGCTGTTACGCGCGCCTCCTGGAGGAAACTTGAAGAGCAAATAAATAACACCGAAGACGATGAGCGGGATAATGAGCTGTATGGGATTATTGAGCATCTGAGCGATAAGACCGACACCGATCAACGTTAGGATGACAATGAATAACGGACTCATTTTTCGAGGCATGACCCTCACCCTTTCCTTCTAATCATGGATACTTCGCTTAAGATTTGGCGACTTGACGATCGAGTTCCAGCATACGGTTAAAGGATGCGATAGATACGGCTACCTGTTCGTCGTTAGGCTCTTTGGTTGTTAGCTTCTGCAGCCACAATCCAGGATATCCAAGGAAGCGAAGCACCGGCATTTCACGCAGTGCATTCGTAAACCGGAGCGCCTCATAGGATGCGCCTAGAACAACTGGGAGAAGCAGTACACGAAGATAGATTCGCTGCCACATGGAATCCCAGTGGAAGAACGAATAGACGATAATACCGACAAGCACTGAGAATACAATAAAGCTGCTTCCACAGCGGTAATGAAGACGAGTGTAACGCTGTACGTTTGCTACCGTTAGTTCAACACCGGCTTCATAAGCGCTTATTACCTTATGTTCAGCACCGTGGTATTGGAACAGCCTTCTGATGAGAGGCGTTAACGAAATAATATACAAATAAGAAAGCAAGAACAATATTTTGATAAGGCCCTCAAGAAGGTTGTGTACTATTATATTCGAGAAGCTTTGTCCAAAGATCAACTCTTCGATAGCAGCAGGTACAACGGTGAAAACTAATTTTCCTACTATGAAGGACAGGATACCCGCAACTGCAACTCCGACGATCATGCTTAAGCTCCAGCCCTTTTTTCTTCAGCTTTCTTGGCTTTGGCCAGCTTAGCTTCATCGGTTTCGCCTTCGAGTTCATCCTCTGCATACGACTCTAGTGAGAAGTTCAGATGCTGTGAGCCTTTGGCGCTCGACTCCAATATAGCCACAATGCCTCGCAGAAGCGGGATTTTCTTCAGTTTCTGAATCCAGGGCTTCGATATTCGCGGGACTTCATAAAAAATAATTTCATTGTTCTTGCGGCGTACGGCTGTTACGTTCGCATGTTTACCCGCAAACATGACACCTTCGATGACGGCTTGTCCGCCATAAATGTTACGTGAATCCTGTGACAAGGGCGAATCACCATCCTTTAGTTTGACATTTAATATGTCGCTATGAATTAGAATCATCTTACTCATATTGTACTTGATTCTGCTGCTTATTGCACGCGGGATCCTTTACCGAAATTGACTGCCCCCACGATTACTGCTGGATCATTTGCGCATACTATTCAAGTACAGAATAAACCATTCCTTACTTGAACGGAGGAGAGCTTATGCAATCGGACCCTATTAAAATAAAAAGGAAGCCCCCGCACCGCCAAAAAAAGCAGGAGCATCATACGAATGCATTTTGGTTTTGCGTGAAGACAGGCTTTTTCGCCGGCTTGTTCTGGGGGACACTCCATTGGATCTTATACACGATCCACTTTACTACAGTGCTGCCGGCTTTCATGGCGGATCCTTTCTTTCAGCTTTCTTTTCTGATGACAGGGTGGGGGACAGTAGTAGGGATTGGCTGCTTTATTATCTTTTCCATCGCGGCGGCACTGATCTACAAATTCCTCTTGGGCCGTTTCTCGGGACCATGGGCGGGAGTCGCATACGGCTTGCTCTGGTGTGTCATTTTATTTCTAGCGATTGGTCCTGTCTTGAACATTACAAAGCCTGTTCAGCTATTAGGGCTGGATACGATTATTACGGAATTGTGTATTTACATCATCTGGGGGCTGTTTATAGGCTATACGATTGCCTTTGAATATACGGATGAAGCGTCGCGTGAGCCAATAGGATCGAATTAAGAAGGAACGAACGTTTTTTGATCAAGGGCATGACTTCTCAAAGCGTAGGTCTTTGTGGTAAAATGGCAATTGATCTATGCGCCGGGAGGGCTTTCATGACAACGATACTCGTAGTAAACGGACCGAACTTGAATATGCTTGGTATCCGTGAGCCCGGGGTGTACGGTTCAACGACGCTTGCAGACATAGAAGTGCTCGTGAGGGAAGCGGCTCAAGGTCTTGAAGTAGAGCCCTTGTTCTTTCAATCGAATCATGAGGGTGCTTTAATTGACCGCATTCATGAGGCTTATGGCAAGGCAGACGGGATTATGATTAATCCGGGTGCACTTACACATTATAGCTACGCACTGCGTGATGCGCTCAGCGCTGTAGGACTGCCTGTAGTTGAAGTGCATCTATCGAACATTCATAAGCGGGAAGTGTTCCGGCATATTTCCGTTACGGCACCGATTGCAGTTGGACAAATTGCCGGCTTTGGCGCCAACAGCTATGTGCTCGGATTACATGCGCTGGTACACCATCTGAAGCCGCAATAGAGCAGCTACATAACCGCCAGCACTATGAAGCGGCATAGTGAAGGGGAGATTGGTCCATGACGAACAAACGTTTAACCAAAGTCAGAGAGAAGCTGCAGGCGCTTAGCTTGGATGCGCTTCTTATTACAAATCCGGTTAATCGCCGGTATGTAAGCGGGTTTACGGGATCATCCGGCGTGTTACTTATTACGGCTGCCAATAGCTGGTTACTTACCGATTTTCGCTATATGACGCAGGCGCCTCAGCAAGCAGTTGACTTTACTGTTGTTGAGCATGGAGCAAGATGGATCGATACCGTGAAGGAACTTTCAGCAGCTTCTGGAGTTGTTCGATTAGGCTTCGAGCAAGAGCATGTTGTTTTTAGTGATTACACAGCTTGGAAGGCCGCTTTAAACGAGCTTCAGCTTCAACCGGCAACCGGCGTTGTGGAGCAGCTGCGTATGATTAAGGACGAAGCAGAGCTAACGATTATGCGCGAAGCTGCAGTTCTGGCTGATGAAACGTATAATCATATCCTGGGTTTCATTAAACCGGGGTTACGTGAACGTGATGTGGCACTAGAGATGGAGATTTTCATGCGCAGCAAAGGCGCGACGTCTTCATCATTTGAAACGATTGTTGCTTCAGGTGAACGTTCCGCACTGCCGCATGGCGTTGCAAGTGACCGCATGATTGGCAACAACGAATTTGTAAAGCTCGATTTTGGCGCTTATTACAACGGGTATTGCTCCGATATTACGAGAACGATCGTTGTCGGCAAACCGACAGATAAGCACAGGGAGATTTATGAGATCGTATTGGAAGCTCAGCTTGCTGCGCTTGCTGCGGTCAAGCCGGGTATGACTGGCCGCGAAGCGGATGCAGTGGCGCGTGACATCATTACACGATATGGATACGGCGATAATTTCGGTCACGGAACAGGTCACGGTCTGGGCATGGAAATTCATGAATCACCGAGACTCTCGAAGACCGGCGATACGGTTTTGAGCCAGGCATGGTAGTGACCGTGGAGCCAGGTATTTATGTTCCTGGATTCGGCGGCGTGCGGATAGAAGATGATATCGTAATCACAGAAACCGGGAATTCGTTATTAACCTCATCACCCAAGGCGCTATTCATCTTGGAATGAGTGCAACACATAAGGTAATGCTTACGAGGTGGATGCTTCGTAAAGACAAAGTCAATGCTTACGATGTATTTTACTTCGTAAAATTTTAGGAGGGTATTTCAGTGGTTTCAGTTAACGATTTTAAAACAGGCCTTACCGTCGAGGTAGAAGGCGATATTTTCACAGTAATCGAGTTTCAGCACGTTAAACCAGGTAAAGGCGCGGCTTTTGTTCGCTCCAAGCTGAAAAACTTGCGTAATGGTAACACAGTAGAAAGAACGTTCCGTGCTGGTGAGACGATCGGCCGTGCGATCATTGAGAACCGTGCCGTTCAGTACCTGTACAACTCAGGCGCTGAGTATTCCTTTATGGATAACGAGACTTTCGACCAGTTTACATTGGATAAGAAACAGCTTGAATGGGAAATCAACTTCCTTAAAGAAAACATGACCGTTAACATTGCAAGCTATAATACAGAAATTATCGGTATTACATTGCCAAACAGTGTTGATTTGAAGGTTGTTGAAACAGAGCCCGGCATTAAAGGCAATACAGCAACCAGGCGCGACCAAAAACGCAACCGTTGAAACAGGCCTTACGGTTCAAGTTCCTTTGTTCATTAACGAAGGCGATGTACTTCTGATTGATACGCGTGAAGGTAAATATATCTCCCGCGCTTAAGTAGAGATCGTTAGCAATAATGATTGGCGCAAAAGCCGTCTGGGCCTCGTCCCAGGCGGCTTTTTGTCATACCCAAAAGCCTATTTCTATGCTATAATCTTATTTTGGATAGTTCATTATTTGTTCTTTTTAAGAAATAGAACGTTGGGAGTGGATCAGCGTTGTCGTTGATAGTTATGAAGTTTGGCGGCAGCTCCGTCGGTTCGACAGAACGGATGCAGCGCGTCGCAAGACGGATTGCCGATTATAAAGAAGCTGGTCATCAGGTCGTTGTTGTAGTTTCAGCAATGGGTGATACGACCGATGATTTAATCGATCAATCCAAGCAGCTTAATCAGAACCCGCCTTCACGTGAAATGGATATGCTGCTGACGACGGGAGAACAAATCTCGGTTGCACTTTTGTCCATGACTGTTCATCAGCTCGGTCATAAGGCAATGTCTTTCACCGGCTGGCAAGCGGGTATTCGAACAGAGGCTGTTCATGGTAAGGCTAGAATTACTGATATTCGACCGGATCGTATCTTTAATGCGCTTGAAGAAGGCAATGCCGTTATTATTGCTGGATTCCAAGGGATGACTGAAGAAGGTGAAATTACAACACTCGGCCGCGGCGGATCTGATACAACGGCCGTTGCGCTCGCAGCAGCGATTAAAGCCGATGTTTGTGAGATTTATACCGATGTTGACGGCATTTATTCTACCGATCCGCGTATTGTGAAATGCGCTCGCAAGCTAGATGAGATTTCGTATGACGAAATGCTGGAGCTTGCTAATCTGGGAGCAGCGGTGCTGCATCCGCGTGCTGTAGAATATGCGAAGAATTACAACGTACCGTTAGTTGTACGTTCAAGCTTTACGCAAAACGAAGGAACGAGTGTAAAGGAGGAAGCAGTCATGGAGCAGGGGATTGTCGTTCGCGGCATCGCTTATGACAAAAATGTAGCGAGAATTAGTATTTTGGGTGTTGAAGATATTCCAGGTGTGCTTGCAAAAGTATTCGGAGCTCTCGCTACCAGCGGCATCGATGTCGATATTATTGTTCAAAGCGGCGTTCAAGACGGAAAAGCCGATTTTCCTTCACCGTATCTTTAGGTGATAAAGAGAAAGCACTTCATGTCGTAGAAGGCATTCGCGCTGAAGTTCCATACCGTGAATTGAACTCGGAAGAGAACCTGGTTAAGGTATCTATCGTAGGAGCCGGCATGGTGAGCAACCCTGGAGTAGCTGCCAAAATGTTCGAAGTTCTCTACAATCTAGGTGTAAGCATCAAAATGGTGACCACTTCCGAAATTCGTCTCTCCTGCATAATCGCAGCTGAGCCTGTGCACGAAGTTGTACGCGGCCTTCATTCGGCATACGGACTTGATACCGCTGACCAAGTATTTGTCGGTGGACCGCAGGACCGTCGTTAATTGCAAGTTTATACAGAGAAAGAGGACGGCAGATTATCTGCTGTCCTCTTTTTTACATTCGTTCCGCAATCATGTTGAACAATTTGAACAAAATGGCCGTAATACCTGCAGCCATAAGAGGGCCCACGGGTATACCGCGAAAAAAAACAATCCCGATGATGGAGCCGACGACAAGACCAACGATAAGCTGAGGGTCAAACTTCAACATTTCAAGCCCTTTGCCATTCACATAGGTTGCTAACGCGCCGCCAGCTATTGCTAGAATACCTGGCCACGAAGTTAAAGCCCCAACGATATCTTTGGTCTGGATCCGTTCGGATGCGAAAGGGACGAGTACGCTAAATGTTAAGAATAACAGCCCAAGCTCTAATCCACGGCGTTCAATTGTAGGTAGAAACCGCTGTAGATGAATGAGTTTGACGATGAGCAGGACGCAGGCTGCGGTTGAAATGATTGGTGATCGGCCCACTAATCCTATGATGATCAGTATAACAAGAACTATTTCCCCGTTCATGCTTGTATGCGCCTCCGAACTTTTAGCATCGCCGGTTCTATCTGGCGTCCATATCTCATTGTATGGAACAAGCCCTTCGGTTATGTCATCCCTGTACAATCATATCCCCAAGCAAGCGTGGAACGATAATGCTGCTGTCCACTTGACCACATCGTTCTACATCGCGCTTATGCCCCATTTTGATAAGACGTTTCCCTGTTGAGCTGCTGCTCAGCATTCTCATCACACCAGCCTCCGCATTCTTGTAGAGGCCAAGCATCGCTTCTCCAAAATCATCGGTTTCCACGTGAACAGAGCTTACTGCCTTCAGCCGATCTACGAACAAACCTGCGCATAGACCATCCTCAAGGGCAAAATCATCATGGCTGCCAGCGCATAGCAAAACGATATCCCGCCTAAGCTCAACAGCCATTTTTGCACAGGCTGTAGCGTTAATTAGGGCGCCAGCGAGTACGTTGTCAGCGTGCAAAGCCTTGTGAATCGCACGAGTGCCATTCGTTGTCGTGAGCACAATGCGCCGATTTTTGACCGCTTCAGGCGTGAAATCCTCGGGAGAATTACCTAGATCAAATCCAGGAATCTTACGGCAAAATCGCTCTCCTGCAAGTAAATCTCCTTCTCGTTGAAGGGTGCGGGCTTCTAACACGGTTTCAACGGGGTATATGCCTGACGCACCAGCCTGTAAAGCTGTAATCATCGTGCTGGTTGCCCGAAGAACGTCAATGACGATCGCCGTTCGATGGGTGAAGCACTCAGATCGAGCTTCATTAACGCTGGAAATAACTAAAATTTCCATCTGAAATCGAACATCCTTCCTCTTGCCTCACATTAAATCATGTAAATAAACGGAGCAACGGTATCACCAAAATGGAAGGTGTCCGAGCGCAGACCCCGCCGAAGAGTTTCTAACGATAGAACATCCGATGGCGGAATATTACCCAGATTCACATCGGAGCCAAACGTTTGAATCATGAGAACCTGCTGATGTTTAAGCGGCGTCTCCCACATGATACGGCTGCAATCTCCCAGCATACGTGTGACGGATTCCAACACATCTTCACTGCAATCTCCTCGTTCATCGAATAATCCAACACCTTTGCCGGATTCTCGTGCTTCAACCGTAACGAGCTCTGCACCTTCGGCTAAATCTTCATCAACGGTTACGGCAAGTGAATTGGCATCAATCAAGGAGCCGGATAGTTTCTTTCCGTATTCCGTAACGACGCGTAATCCGAGCTTGATCCCTTCGCGAATAAGCTCTGTCCGCCTTGAACGTGATACCTCAATTGTACCGTCAGACACCTCTATACCATTAAATCCAAGACGACACACGGTGTTAAAGAAAGCAGGTACGACATTTTGCTTAATGGCGGCTTCCAGAAGCGTTCCGCCAGGCATCACTGTCAGACCGTATCGTTTCGCTAGTTCGATTTTGCTAAGTAAAAGATCGGTTGGATAAAGTGGTGCTGTACCAAAACCGAACTTGATACAGTCAATATAGCCGCCAGCTGTCTCAAGCAAATCCGTGAAAGAGTGACGTCCAAGACCTTTATCAATAACCATCGTTAGTCCGCGTCCAGTTTTAGGGCTTGCACTCTGCTCTAAGCTAGAGCGTTCCGATTGTCTGCGTTGACCGCTTGGGTCGTGCAAGGCTTCGGGCCATGTTGCACGGGGAATGGATCTCATATATCAATCTCCTCGTCAATCATTCTTGTGAAGTGATGTGCGATCCACACTCACGAAAGCAATATATGCATCCATTGAAGGGCATGTGCCCATAAGTGCTGATATTGTCGGTATGAACTATAGATAAGCCAGCATAGGTTGTACTAGGGGACATACGCTAAAAGCGGCAAAAACGCTTTCGAATGCTATCTTCTCCTATTCAGGCAAGAGCCGCAAAAACGCAGCGTATGCTTCCGATGTAGTTTTTGCTTGATAGACCTCGTATCCTCGGCCTCAGGCGGAGCCGCGCAAAAACTTAGCGTATGCTTCCGATGTAGTTTTTGCTTGATTGACCTCGTATCCTCGGCCTACAGGCAGAGCCGCAAAAACTTAGCGTATGCTTCCGATGTAGTTTTTGCTTGATAGGCCTCGTATCCTCGGCCTCAGGCAGAGCCGCAAAAACTTTTAGGAGGGCCCATTCATGCTAAATAAATTTGTGATGAGTATGGCTTCGCTGCGGGTGCTGTCCGGGTCGATTGAGATCTGTGCAGCGCTTCTGATGCTCCGGCTTAACCAGTTGGATAAAGCGCTTCTGATTAATTCTTCTTTGGCTCTTGTTGGACCGATTATCCTCATTACGACGACCACGATCGGACTTGTCGGAATGTCGGATAAATTGTCTATGGGTAAAATGGTGTGGGTAATCGGGGGAGTCGCATGTATTTTGATAGGGATTATTAAAAAGTAAGTTTGCCTAGTTAATAGAGCGGCAGGTTGTCATAATAGCCCGGTTTCGCGAATACACTTGGTATCAAAGATGGACAAACCTGCTCTATGAAACTATCAATGCTTCCATCACCCTAGATCCGGGAGGAAAGCCGTATGCTGAGCCGTGTTGCGAACTTACTGCCCTCAGAGCTTCATTCCATCCTGGGCCGGATACCGGACCGGGTGAAAGAAGCCGTTGAGGAAATAAGAATTCGAGAGGGTAAACCGCTCGAAATCAGCACATCCGAGGGGTTCTGGTTTGTAAGCGAGTCTGGTTCCTTGCATTCAAGTCCGGATGAAGCGTACAAGCCATCTGTGGAGATTTGCCGCAAGCTTCTGGAGAAAGTGACCAACCATTCCTTATACACCATGGAAGAAGAGCTTCGACGCGGCTATATTACTGTAGCAGGTGGTCACCGGATCGGCATTGCCGGCCGTACGGTGCTGGAGAACGGTTCAGTTAGAGGAATCCGGGATGTTGCAGCCTTTAATTTGCGGATCGCCCGCGAGGTCGTTGGTGCATCAGCGAGTATTCTGCCTCAGCTGCTCGATATGAGCAGAAGATCTATACGCCCGGCGCTAATTATTGGACCTCCGCAGCAGGGGAAAACGACCTTTGTTCGTGATTTAGCCAGAGCAGTAAGCAGCGGTGCTTGGGGTCATCCTGCCGCGGCAGGCTGGACAGGCCGCAAAGTGGGAATTGTAGATGAGCGCTCTGAGATCGCCGCATGCGTACGCGGTGTTCCGACCTTCAATGTCGGTCCGCGAACGGATGTGATGGATGCATGTCCCAAAGCAGAGGGAATGATCATGATGCTTCGCTCGATGTCACCGGATGTCATTATTGTGGACGAGATAGGCCGTGAAGAGGACGCGGACGCCATTCTGGATGCCAGCCATGCCGGCGTATCTGTTATTGCTACCGCTCATGCGAAGGATCTCGAGGATGCGCGCGGACGGCCTGTGCTTAGACGGCTGCTTGATGAGGGGGCTTTTCAGCTCTGCGTTGAGCTGCGCCGCGGGCAAACAGGAGGATTGCTGAGTCGCGTATTACCTGCTGCAGCTTCTAAACGGGCACCGACGGCTCGTGAACCGACTGCTTCCAAGGGAGGCGGCGCCTTTGGTTAAACTGATCGGCGCGGCGCTTATCCTGTTCGCAGGCACGATGATTGGCTTCATGCAGGCATCCCGTTATGCCGCGCGCCCGCGTCAAATTCGCCAGCTTGGCTACGCGCTTCAGCGGCTTGAGACCGAAATCGGCTTTGGGTTCACTCCGCTTCCGGAAGCCATCAGCCGCTGCGCTGCTCATCTGGCAGAGCCGGCCGCCGCATTGTTAAGAGGGGTCAACGAGCGGCTTGGAGAAGGCAATGAGCTTACTTTCCGCGAATGCTGGGAACGCTCAATAACCGCTAATTGGCCAGTGACAGCAATGAAGGCCGCTGAGCAATCTGCACTGATCCGGCTTGGCGCGACGCTTGGTATTAGTGATCGCGAAGATCAGATCAAGCATTTGCGGCTTGCGATGCAGCAGCTGAAGGCAGAGGAAGACGCAGCGCGGGATGATCAAGCGCGGTATGAGAAAATGTGGAAAAGCCTCGGGGTTCTCATTGCGGCGCTTGTCGTCATTTTGATCGTTTAGTGGGGTGCGGAAATGAATGGATATTGACGTAAGTGCTATTTTTCAAATTGCGGGTATCGGCATTGTAATTGCCATGATTCATACGGTGTTGAAGCAAATGGGCAAGGAAGATATGGCGCATTGGGTAACGCTTATTGGATTTGTAGTCGTTCTCTTCATGGTCGTTAGGATGCTGAATGAGTTGTTTCAAGAAATCAAAACGATCTTTTTGTTTCAATAAACGGGGCGGGGCAAGGCGGGTGAAACAAGCTTGGAAATGATCCAGATCGTCGGCCTCGGGCTGATATCGACCGTATTGATCTTGGTCGTGCGTGAGCAGAAGCCGATGTTTGCGTTTCTACTCGCCGCTTTTACCGGGTTGTTCATCTTCCTCTATGTTATCGGCAAAATAGAGGCTGTCATCACCGTGCTTGAGCAGCTTGCGGACCGGTCCGGCATTCCATCTATCTACTTAAAGACGATTTTGAAAATCATCGGTATCGCTTATATAGCGGAGTTCGGTGCGCAAATCGTTCGGGATGCTGGACAAGAAGGCATTGCCTCCAAAATCGAGTTTGCCGGCAAGGTGCTCATTCTCGTCCTGGCGGTACCCATCATTAGCGTGATCGTTGAAACAGTGCTCGGCCTTCTGCCGGCGGGGAGTTGATGCTTAAGTGAAGCTGCAAGCGCTCCGGTTTCCGCCGATGCTGGCGACGTTCATCCTGCTGCTTCTAACCTTGCTGCCGCTGCTGGGAATTGTCATGACACCGCCCCAGGAGGTATCTGCCGCTGCTCCGGAACATGCCGATCAGTCCTCTCAGGGAGATGAGAAGACAACAACGCCGTCTGATCCGTTGAATGCCTCAGGCATTAACGAAAGCATTGCCAGTGATCAGTTGAGAGGCATGAACACCGAGGCGGTAGAAACCTATTGGAATCGGCTGATGAAAGAATACGGCGGCTTTTTTCCGGATCAAAAGGTACCCAGCTTTATGGAGATGGTCATGCCGGGCGGAGAAGGGCTGAAGCTGACAACTGTTCTTGCTGGTCTGCTCCGCTACGTCCTGCATGAAGTGCTGTATAACGGGAAGCTGCTTGTTACTATCGTGATCCTCACGGTATTCAGCATGATGCTGGAAACGATGCAGACCGCCTTCGAACGCAATGCTGTCAGTAAAGTTGCTTACAGCATCACGTACATGGTTATGATCGTGCTTGCCGTGAATAGCTTCAATGTTGCGATCGGCTATGCAAGGGATGCCATCACCGGCATGATCCAGTTCATGATGGCGATGGTGCCGCTGCTGTTCACACTGCTGGCAACGATGGGCAGCGTTGTTACGGTGTCGGTGCTGCATCCCGTGATCATATTCATGATTCATGTAGTAGGGGCGATCATTTACACCGTGGTGTTTCCGCTGCTGTTCTTCTCAGCAGTGCTGCATATCGTAAGTGCAATTTCAGACAAGTTCAAGGTTACTCAGCTTGCGAATGTGCTTCGGAATCTCAGCGTTGGACTTATGGGCGTGATGCTTACGGTCTTCCTCGGTGTCATCTCCGTTCAAGGCGCGACGGGATCGGTAACCGATGGGGTAACGATGCGTACGGCTAAATTCATTACCGGGAATTTCGTGCCCGTTATCGGGCGAACCTTCTCCGATGCTGCAGATACTGTCGTATCCGCATCTCTGCTGGTCAAAAATGCAATTGGTATTGCCGGCGTCGTCATCCTTCTCTTCTTATGTGCCTTTCCGGCAATCAAAATTTTAACCTTGGCCTTGATCTATAATATCTCAGCCGCGATTATGCAGCCGCTTGGAGACAGTCCGATTGTCAACTGTTTACAAACCATTGGCAAGACGCTCATTTACGTTTTTGCGGCTGTCGCTGCTGTCGGGCTGATGTTCTTTCTTGCAGTAACGATTATTTTAACGGCGGGGAATGCAACGGTTATGGTTCGTTAAAGCCGCATCGCGCAGCTGGAAACGAGCCGTACGGGAGAAGGGGGAGGGCTATGCTGAACTGGCTCAGCTCTTGGCTGCAGCAAATTATTGCAGTCGTGCTGCTGGCAGGCTTAATCGATTTGCTGCTTCCTAATAAAGTGATGCAGCGATACGTGAGGCTTGTTGCGGGACTCATTATTTTGCTAACGATCATGTCGCCGATTATTCGCTTATTGCAAGGAGATTTCAATGCCAAGCTGGATCAGGATGTTGAGGGCTGGTTTCAAGGGGTACAGAACAAGGACATCCGAATGCCAACGCTTGAGGATATCCAGAAGGATGCGGATGTCATAAAGAAGAATCAGCAAACCTCTGCTTTGACGCTGACCGAGAAGAAGCTTTCCGAGGAGATGCGCCAAAAGATTGAGCAGCGTACCGGGCGGGATGTAGAGGCTGTAGCTCTCCAGCTTCAAGTTGTAACGACAGGTGTTACGGAGGGAGCGCTCATCAAGTCCGTCGCGGTCACAATGTCAGCCCAGCCGGCTTCTTCGTTATCTGCTAGCAAATCTCCTTCTCAAACGACAAGCGGTGATTCACAAACGGAAGAGGTTTCGCCGGTTAAGGAGGTTGAATCTATAGCGGTTGCCGTGGAGGTTGAACCAAGTGAAGCGAGTTCCGAGGATAATCGCGAGGCAGGAGGGTACGCAAGCTTGCCCGCGAACAGTCAGCTGGCAGAGGCGATTAAGCAGGTTCTTCAAGATCAATGGTCAGTTGAACCGGGTATTGTTTCTATCCGAGAGCGGCAGCGTGAAGGATCAACGGGTCAATAACGAAGGGAGAGAATGTCGGTGGCCAAATGGTTGGAAGGGCTTGAGTCGGTCGTCGGCGGAGGTCCGGGTGGTCCGAAGCGGGTCAGAACACTTCGATGGCTGCTGGTCATTGGCGGAATTGGCGCGATGCTGATGCTCATGAATTCTTTTCTAACGTTCAAAAACGTCGATCCATCATCACAGCAGCCGGATACTGCCCAAGTGAAAGATCAAGCTGCTTTTGGCGGAGGTTCGGATGGGGAGGATGCCTTTGAAGCGATCGAACAGCCCCTCGAGATTCGGTTGAAGGATATTTTAGAGAAAATTGTAGGGGTTGGATCCGTTGATGTCCTCGTTACGGTAGATTCGACAGAAGAGACTGTCGTTGTACGTGATGACAAAGAATCCCAGCAAATTACCGACGAGAGTGACAAGAATGGCGGGAAAAGGCATATCACCTCGATTACGAAGGATGGACAAGTGGTGCTCTACGATACATCAAATGATCAATCGCCGATCATACAAAAGCGTATTAAGCCGATGATCAGAGGCGTTCTTATAGTTGCAAAAGGGGCGGAGAATCAGACTGTTAGACGTCTTATTATGGATGCCGTTGAGAAAGGCATCAACGTTCCTGTCAATCGCATCTCAGTTGTACCTAAGAAGCATCAATAAAATTGGAACTTACTAAGGGAGGCTGTTTCTTAATGAATACGAAAAGGCAAACGGTGTGGTTAGTATCTATGCTTAGCTTGATGGTCATTTTGTCGGCATATTACTTGTTTACGGAGGATGTCAATAAATCCGACGACTTGCTCACGGATGGGACAACACAGCAGCAGGAGCAGGTAGTGACCGATGCAACTGAGGCAGGTGGAGCCGCAGCGACAACAGATGGAATTAACGTGACCGAAGTTGATAAAGAAGCGGCATCCCCTGATGGTTCAGCAGCTCAGGATGTGACGCAAAAGGATAATGCAGCTGCAGATACGGATGCAATCAGTAAGGAAGATCAAGCTGTACTCGATAAAGTCGAAGCAACTGGCGTAAGCAGCGTGTTCAGCCAGCTGCAGGAGAAACGCGATACGAAGTTTAACGAAGAGTATAATAAAGTGTACAGTGTCATCTCGGATACGCAAAATGAGAAGGATGCCGGCAAAGCTGTTGACCAGCTCGACCAGCTTGAAGAAAAGAGCGCCAAAATCACAGGGCTAGAGGAAGAACTGCAGAAACAGTATAACAATGCGGCGGTTGTTCCCGAGAAAAATGACAGCTATAAAATCGTTGTCGAAAGCGAAAAGCTTGAACGCAGTCAAGCCGATGGCATCATGCAGCTGGTCATCAAGGAGCTTGGTGTAACGGCAGCTCAAGTAACGGTTCAGTTCATTCAATAGTTAAATATGCAGGATGCCTCACTGCTTGAATTGGGCGGTGGGGCTTTTTTCCATTAAGGACGTGTAAAAAATGGGTTCGTGTTCGACGGTGTTTATGCTATAATAGGAATGTTCTGTGCAAGTTTTGGCAGTATGTACCGTTTTTTTATTGTTCCATTGCGTTTATCCTATGAATTCGAAGAAGTATCGCAGAAAACAAAGCGTATGCTTCCGAAGTGAGTTTTCAGCTCACGAAGCAGCATATTCGAAGAAGTGTCGCAGAAAACAAAGCATATGCTTCCGAAGTGAGTTTTCAGCTCACGAAGCAGCATATTCGAAGAAGTGTCGCAGAAAACTTTTAGGAGCTGAAATAATGTTCAAGCTAAGCGAGATTAAAGAACTGATCAAGCTGGTTGATCAAACATCTGTCCATGAACTTGAAATTGAAAACGAAGGCGCACGCCTGCTTATCCGCAAACCGGGTAAAACAGAAGTGGTGAATGTACAAGCCGCGTCGATCGTTCCTACATATTCGCACGCGTATCAACCTCCGGTTAATCAGCCTGCAGCTGCGACGTCGGTACAAGCCCCGGCAGCGGCACAACCCGCTGTACAGAACAACTATCACCAAATCGTTTCTCCAATGGTTGGAACTTTCTACCGTGCTTCCACGCCTGAGAACGGTCCTTTCGTAAATGTGGGTGACCGCATTAACGAGAAATCAGTCGTCTGTATTCTTGAAGCAATGAAGCTAATGAATGAGCTGGAAGCAGAAGTGAACGGCGAGATCGTTGACATTCTTGTAGAAAACGGACAGCTTGTAGAGTTCGGGCAGCCGTTGTTCCTGGTAAAACCGGAGTAATCCGGTCGCATAGCGAATGCCAAGAACGAATGCGCACGAGAGGAGCTTTAATTACGTGAAATTCCAAAAAATATTGATAGCAAACAGGGGAGAAATTGCTGTTCGAATCATTCGCGCATGCCGCGAGCTCGGTATTCAAACAGTAGCCGTTTATTCAGAGGCTGACCGTGAATCCCTTCATGTCCGCCTTGCAGATGAAGCTTACTGTATCGGACCTGTTGCCTCTAAAGACAGCTATTTGAACCTGACGAATATAATGAGTTTAGCGACTTTGACAGATTGCGATGCGATCCATCCTGGTTACGGATTCTTGGCGGAGAACGCAAATTTCGCTGAAATCTGCGAATCCTGCAACGTAGTCTTTATCGGTCCTTCCCCGCAAGCGATTAGCAAAATGGGGGATAAATCGGTTGCGAGGCAGACGATGAAGGAAGCGGATGTTCCGATTATTCCTGGCTCGGACGGTCTAGTTGAGGATATGGATGAAGCGATCCGTGTAGCTCGCGAAATCGGCTACCCCGTCATTATTAAAGCAACAGCCGGCGGTGGGGGCAAAGGTATCCGTGTTGCTGATGATGAAGAAATGCTGATTTCCCAAATTTCAACAGCCCAGCAGGAAGCCCAAAAAGCATTCGGCAATGCAGGCGTGTACCTGGAGAAATATCTGACCGGCATGAAGCATGTTGAAATTCAGATCATGGCTGACAAGCATGGCAATGCGGTTCATTTGTTCGAACGTGATTGCTCTGTACAGCGCCGCCGCCAAAAGCTTGTTGAGGAAGCGCCGTGCTCGACTTTGACTCCTGCCCTCCGTGAACGTATGGGACAGGCTGCCGTACGTGCAGCTCTCGCAGTCCAGTATTCGGGAGCGGGAACGCTTGAATTCTTGCTTGGACAGGATGGCCAATTCTACTTTATGGAGATGAATACTCGGATTCAGGTTGAGCATCCGGTTACCGAAATGATTACCGGTGTGGATCTGATCAAAGAGATGATTTCCGTAGCTGAAGGCAATCCGCTATCTATCAAGCAGGATGAGCTTGTGATCAACGGCTGGTCCATGGAATGCCGAATCAATGCAGAGGATCCGGACCGCAACTTTATGCCTTCACCTGGACAAATTCAGTTCTATCTGCCTCCGGGCGGGTATGGCGTGCGAATAGATAGCGGAGCTTATCCAGGCTACACGATTTCACCGCATTACGATTCGATGATTGCCAAGCTGATTGTTTGGGGCGCAACTCGTGATGATGCCATTGCTCGAATGAAGCGTGCGCTTGCTGAATTTGCAATTGACGGTATTCGTACAACAATCCCTTTCCATATGAAGCTTCTGAGCCATCCGAAGTTTTTAAGCGGTGATTTCGATATCAAATTTCTTGAAGATAATGACATCAATCTTATTGAAGATTAGAACCAACTTGAACGCCCAGATAAATATTGTTCAGTTGTAGTGTTGTTTGTCATATTTCCATCAGAATGCTATAGTATATAAACAAGATGCGGATGAGCTGTTGGCCGAAAAGGCAGGCGCCGCGCAACTTTACGGGAGGTGTAGGATAACCATGAGTACGCTAGCAGCGGACTATGAAAAGACCGACATGGGCACTATTCAGATCGCACCCGAAGTCATAGAAGTTATTGCAGGACTTGCGACCGTTGAGGTTCAAGGCGTTGCAGGCATGAGCGGTGGATTTGCCGGCGGCATTGCTGAACTATTGGGGCGCAAGAACTTGTCTAAAGGCGTTAAAGTAGATGTTGGACAGCGAGAAGCCGCTGTAGATGTTTCCATCATTGTTGAATATGGCAATCGGATTCCTGAGATTGCTGCCGATATTCAGCGTAATGTGAAGCGTTCCATTGAGACTATGACTGGATTGCATGTCGTCGAAGTAAACGTACATATTCATGACGTTCATTTTAAAACGACAGAGAAAGTGGAAGACGAAGAAACATTGCTGCGCGTCAAATAACGCCGCTGCGTGTAAAAGAATGATAGCATACCCCCTGGTGGCTGGGCTTGCGCTCGGCGCTTGGGGGTTTTATCTAGTCCGCCCAAGGAGGAATTTCTCGGTGATCAGAGTGTTGGACAAGCTGTTGCTGTTTTTGTATAGCTTAGCAATTGGTACCCTTTCGGTTATTGCTTTTTGTGCAGCATTTAATTGGTTTCCTGAGGAATGGTTAACTAATCTCGTCCATAATTTATACAATGGCAAGGAAGAATGGCTTCAAGTTACGGTTATCTCCGTTTCTGCTGTTTTGTTTCTTATTAGTCTGCGGTTTTTTTACGTTTCTCTTCGCCGCAGCAATGCGTCTGCCCCTTCTATTGACCAGCGGACTGAATTTGGCGATATACGAATCTCGCTCGAAACGGTGGAGAATTTGGCTTTGAAGGCAGCTGCGCGTCAGCGAGGCGTCAAGGATTTGCGGGCAAGAATTCGGATCAGTGAATCCGGTATCGATATCTCACTGCGAGCAATAGCGGATGGGGAAAGCTCTATTCCGACATTAACCGAAGAGATTCAACGGGCAGTTAAGTCGCACGTCGAGGAAATAACGGGCATCCCGGTTGCGTCAGTGTCGGTATTCGTGGCGAACATCATCCAAACGGCAAACTTTAAAAGTCGTGTGGAATAGGGGCGATGCCGATGTGGAATGAAATTTGGAGTACCTATAAAGGCCGGATCGCAGGTGTCACTGTAGGAATTATTCTCGGAATTCTTTATTTTATTGTAGGTTTTTGGGATATGCTATTCTTTGCATTGCTGCTTTGGATTGGTTATACCATAGGTAAAATGAAAGATGATCAAAGCGGCCCAATCATTCCTTGGCATCGGTTAACGGAATGGCTTATGCAGCGTTGGAGACCGTTTAAATAGTAATGTGATCTCCTCCGTACCCCGGACGTATAGGACACGTCTGTTCGGGGCAGGGAGGAGATCATATTTTCTCGACATATTAGAACTGGACTGTCAGGAGGCCCCATGAAACGAAGGCTTGCACGGGAGATTGTGGTACAAAGCTTGTACCAATTGGAAATGAATGAAGAGACGACAGCCGAAGATGCTGTAACGATGATTACCGATGAGGTCAAAGGCGAGAATGAAATTGAGGCGAATGAAGCGGACGTGAGTCGCATCGATGAGCATGTAAGAGAATTAGTTCAGCAAATTTCGGAGAAGAAAGCGGCTATTGATGATATGCTGCAGGATTATCTGACTGGCTGGCAGGTTGACCGTCTGTCGCGCGTAGACCGTCAAATTCTCAGACTGGCTTGCTTCGAGCTGGTATACCGGAATGATGTACCCCCAAAAGCTGTTATTAACGAAGCGATTGAGCTGGCTAAGCATTTCGGTACAGATGAATCAGGAAAGTTCGTAAACGGCGTTCTAGGCCGTTTGCTTCAAGCTTTAGATCAGCTAAAACCAAAAGCCTAACCGTCGCATCTGCTCTAGCGTCCTGAGGGCTGAGCTCTTAGGTCCTCTTGTATGGGTGACTTAGAGGGATGCTCTACATAATCAAAAGTGAGGTCTTTTTATGTGCGCACAACGAATCGAAGGCAAGGCAATATCGGATGCAATACGCATTGAAATTGGTGAAGATGCAGCTAAACTGGCAGCTCGTGGCGTTGTTCCAGGACTCGCTGTTGTTCTAGTAGGTGATGACCCTGCCTCAAAGGTCTATGTAGGCAGTAAAGAAAAGGCATGTCAGCAGCTTGGCTTTTACTCCGAGGTTCATCGTCTTGAAGCAGAAGCCTCCCAAGAAGAACTTCTTCAACTGATCGATAAACTCAATAATCAATCCACGATACACGGAATACTTGTACAGCTGCCGCTGCCCAAACATATCGATGAGAAATCCGTTATTGATGCGATCAGCGTCGCAAAAGATGTAGATGGTTTTCATCCTGTCAGCGTAGGCAACCTGGTGATCGGTGATGAAAGCTTGCTTCCATGTACACCTGCTGGTGTTATTGAACTTATTAAACGCAGCGGAATCGAAATTGCTGGCAAGCATGCCGTTGTAATCGGAAGAAGCAATATTGTCGGTAAACCGGTCTCCATGCTGCTGCTTCGTGAGCATGCAACGGTGACGATTTGCCATTCCCGAACGGCCAATATGGAAGCAATAGCGAAGACGGCCGATATTCTGGTTGTTGCCATTGGTAAAGCCAAGGCGATTGGGAGTTCCTTTGTTAAACCAGGTGCCGTTGTTATTGATGTAGGCATTAACCGTTTACCAGATGGCAAGCTTGCGGGCGATGTGGATTACGAGGATGTTCAGAATACAGCAGGGTATGTAACTCCAGTGCCGGGCGGCGTTGGGCCGATGACGATTACTATGCTTATGCTTAATACGCTCAAAGCAGCGAAACAACTAAATCAAATCGGGGAGTGACGAATCCGAATGGCAGACGGGTCGCGCATTTTTTCGATCAAAGATATTAACCGCTACATCCGCATGAAGCTGGAATCCGATCAACTGCTCGGTGATGTCTGGCTTCGCGGAGAAATATCGAATTTCACGCATCATTCCAGCGGGCATATGTATTTTACGCTGAAGGATAAGGATAGCAGGCTAAAATGCATCATGTTCGCCTCACATAATCAGAAGCTGCCTTTCATACCGAAAGAAGGTACGAAGGTATTAGCGCGAGGGAACATTTCGGTCTTTGAGCGTGATGGTAACTATCAGTTTTACGTAACTCAAATGCAGCCGGACGGGATCGGAAGCTTGTACCTCGCTTATGAGCAGCTCAAGCGTAAGCTCGAGGCTGAAGGGTTGTTTGAAGCATCCCGCAAAAAAACAATCCCCCGCTTCCCGTCTGTCATCGGCATAATCACATCACCCACCGGTGCTGCTGTGCGAGATATCATAATAACCTTGCAGCGCCGTCACCCTTCTGTGCCGGTGCTGCTTTTTCCCGTGCTTGTGCAAGGAGCGGGTTCGGCAAGTGCGATAGTAAGAGCGATCGAGATGATGAACCAAATGGCGGAGGTCGATGTATTAATTATTGGACGGGGCGGAGGCTCACTTGAAGAGCTATGGGCCTTTAATGAGGAGGCCGTTGCTCGCAGCATTGCAGCCTCGAAGATTCCTATTATTTCAGCTGTTGGACATGAAACGGATTTTACGATTGCTGACTTTGTCGCCGATTTAAGAGCGGCAACGCCTACGGCAGCTGCTGAATTAGCTGTTCCCCATATGCTGAGCTTCAATCACAGTTATCACAAATCCGCTCAAGAATGTTCAAACACTGCGTATGACGCTGCGAAACCGGCAGGATAGATTGATGCGTATCAGGAGATCCCCTTTATTTGCTAACCCGCGCAAATATATGCTGCAGCAGGCGGAGAGGCTCGATCGACTTAAAGATCGACTTGAGCACCGAACGCTAAGGCGGACAGAACGAAGCCGTGAGAGGCTGATGAGGCTCAGTGCCTCCTTGGCGGGTACGCATCCTGGCGAGAAAGCAGCATTCGCGGCGCGGCGGTTAATAGCTACAACCCAGCGGCTGGAAGCAACAATTGCAACTGGAATGAAAGAGCGCAGAATGCAATTAACCGGTGTAATACGCCAGCTTGATGCACTAAGTCCTTTAAAGGTTATGTCACGCGGTTATAGTCTTGTGTACGATGAGAAAGTGGAGCGGTTAATTAAATCGATTCATGATGTACAGCCAGGTGATTCAATAAAAGTGAAGCTCTCAGACGGGCAATTGGATTGTCAAGTATGGGAAATGAAAGGGGAGGCGTAACCGGGTGGCAAAACTAAAAGCGGAGCAGCAGCAGCCAATCAGCTTTGAAGAGGCAATAGAGCGGCTTGAATCCATCGTAAGCAAGCTGGAGAGCGGTGATGTTCCACTTGAAGCAGCCATTGATCTGTTTCAAGAAGGGATGCAGCTTTCACAGTTATGCGGCGCCAAACTGGAGCAGGTCGAGAGAAAGATCGAAATGTTGATCGAAACAGAAAACGGAATTCAAAAAAAGGCGTTTGCGGCGACAAACGAAGACAAAGGGGAATGAGATTGAACGCATCGGCTTCTACTGCAGATTATATGTCTCGTTCCGCCTTTGAAATCGAAGAGGCGCTGCTTACGACACTTCCTATAGAATGGCATATTCCGGAGCAGCTTCGGAGGGCTATGATGTACTCCTTGCAAGCAGGCGGTAAACGGCTTCGTCCGATCCTTGTTTTGGCCGCTGCGGAAGCGGTTAATAACGATCGGAACGCTAAAGCTTCTGCAATGCCAGTCGCTTGTGCGATTGAAATGATCCATACTTACTCGTTGATTCATGATGATTTGCCGGCAATGGATAACGATGATTACCGCCGCGGGAAATTAACGAATCATAAAGTTTTCGGCGAGGCGATGGCTATTTTAGCGGGTGATGGTCTGCTAACACATGCTTTCTATACTGTCACTCAGACGGTCAAACAGGGTGTGCCGCCTCAAGTTGCTCTTGATATCGTATCGGATCTGGCTAAGCTCTCTGGCGCGTCAGGTATGGTCGGCGGACAAGCTGCCGATATTCTTGGTGAACAAGGTGTAACGTCGCTGGAACAGCTTGAATATATCCATTTGCATAAAACGAGTGATCTTATCATGTTCTCGGTAACAGCTGGTGCTCGTGTTGGTAAAGCTGCGAACGATCAATTGCTTGCATTGCAGGAGTTTGCGAGTAAACTGGGCCTTGCCTTTCAAGTACAGGATGATATTCTCGACTTGATTGGAGATGAAACGAAGCTTGGCAAACCTATACAATAGCGACGTACAGCAGCAGAAGGTTACCTATCCGTATTTAATTGGTTTAGAAGAAAGCCAAGCTCTTGTTGAGCGCTTGACAGCGGAAGCGAAGCAAGCTTTAATGAAAGCGCATTTAGCAAAACCTGAAAAATTGTATGCGATTGCCGATTACTTGATGAACAGAGACCACTAAAAATTAGTGCTCTTGGGTATCGGAAGCGTCTATGTTATAATCTAGACACTAACGTGACGTTCATTGGACAACGTATGCCGTTGACCGGGAAAGCGAGGAATTAACTTGTTGCTCGAACAAATTCAAGGGCCTCAAGATTTGAAGCCCTTATCCATAGCCCAACTAGAAGAGCTTGCTGGTGAAATCCGCGACTTCTTAATTGAAAAGCTATCTGCAACGGGGGGACATCTTGCGCCAAATTTAGGTGTAGTTGAGCTTACCCTTGTGCTGCATTATTTATATGATAGTCCCAAGGATAAGTTTATTTTCGATGTGGGACATCAGTCATATGTTCATAAAATACTTACAGGCCGTAAAGACCAGTTCGATACCCTGCGTAAATATAAAGGGTTATGCGGGTTTATTAAACGTTCTGAGAGTGAGCATGACGTTTGGGAAGCTGGACACAGCAGCACCTCATTGTCTGCTGCAATGGGAATGGTACTGGCCCGAGATTTGAAGGGTGAGAATAATAAAGTTGTTGCAGTCATCGGCGACGGCGCTTTAACTGGCGGCATGGCACTTGAAGCACTCAATCATATTGGCCATGAGAAAAAAAATCTTATCGTTATTTTGAATGATAATGAAATGTCAATTGCGCCAAATGTTGGAGCGTTGCATCACTATCTTGGGAAAATCAGAACGGATCGCCATTACCAGAAGGCGAAGGATGAATTGAACCAGTTGCTTAACAAGATTCCGGCGATCGGGGGCAAGCTGGCCAAAACGGCAGAGCGCTTTAAGGATAGCATCAAGTATTTGCTTGTCAGCGGTATTTTGTTTGAACAATTTGGTTTTACTTATCTAGGTCCAGTGGATGGTCATGATTTTAACCAATTAATCGATGTGATGCAGCAGGCTAACAGTGTAAGCGGTCCTGTTCTTGTCCATGTCATTACGGTTAAAGGTAAAGGGTACTCGCCTGCAGAAGCGGATTCGTTCAAATGGCACGGTATTACTCCTTACAAAATCGAGTCTGGTCAGGTTCTGAAGGCTGTTGGACCTCCGGTGTATACGGAAGTGTTCAGCGAAGCTCTTATGGAATTGGCAGAACAAGATAAACGTATTGTTGCTGTAACCCCAGCTATGCCTGGCGGGTCAGGTTTACTGAAGTTCGCAGAACGCTTTCCGAATCGGATGATTGATGTTGGAATTGCTGAGCAGCATGCGGCTACGATGTGCGCAGCTATGGCGATGGAAGGCTTGAAGCCTGTCTACGCGGTTTATTCCACGTTCTTGCAGCGAGCCTATGACCAAGTTGTTCATGATATTTGCAGACAAAATGCCAATGTTATCTTCGCCATCGACCGTGCAGGCTTTGTAGGTCCTGATGGTGAAACGCATCATGGGGTTTATGATATTCCTTATCTTCGTCATATACCGAATATGGTATTAATGATGCCTAAGGATGAAAATGAGCTTCGCAGAATGATGAAGACGGCGGTTGATTATAATGAGGGACCGATTGCAATTCGCTATCCAAGAATTAATGGTCTTGGAGTTGCAATTGATGAAGAAATGATTCCGATTCCGATCGGGACATGGGAAACGGTTCGTGAAGGCGATTCGGCTGTTATTATTGCAATCGGCCCTATGCTGCCGGTAGCAGAGGAAGCTGCGGAATTACTCAAACGGGAAGGTCTTAATGTCCGTATTGTGAATGCGCGATTCATTAAACCGCTGGATGAGGCGATGCTGCTCAAAATTGCCGATGAACGTCTTCATATACTTGTTCTTGGAAGAGGGCTCTGAGCTTGGCGGCTTGGGCAGTGCAATACTGGAATATTACTCTCTTCATAATAAGCAAGGTGTACCGGTACGAATTATGGGAGTGCCAGATGTATTCGTTGAGCATGGCTCCATTATGGAACAACGTCTAGAGGTAGGGCTCACACCTGAACGTGTTGCCACTGAGCTAAAAGCTTTGCTGCCGCGTATGCGTAAGCGGGTTAACGGCCCAGCGTAAGAACGGGAGAGTGCAGATGACGATTGCGAAAGAACGAATAGATATTTTATTAGTGGAGCAAGGTTTTTATGAAAGCCGAGAGAAAGCTAAAGCAGCTTTAATGGCTGGACTCGTTATTGTCGACGGTGAACGGATGGAGAAGAGTGGAATGAAAGTTCCACGAACAGCGGATATCATCGTCAAGGGTGCCTTGCATCCTTATGTAAGCCGCGGCGGCCTCAAGCTTGAGAAGGCGATTAAACAGTTCGAGCTTAATATGGCTGGCGTTGTGATGCTCGATATTGGAGCTTCTACGGGCGGTTTCACCGACTGTGCACTGCAGAACGGTGCCTCCTATGTCTATGCCATTGACGTTGGTTATAATCAGCTGGATTGGTCCCTCAGGCAGGATGAACGTGTAAATGTCATGGAGCGTACGAACTTTCGGTATACGCAGCCTGCAGATTTGATCGGTCCCGAGCCGACATTTTGCAACCATAGATGTATCGTTTATATCTTTAAAGCTGATTTTACCTGCACTGGGTTCACTTCTCAAAAGCGGGTCTCAGATTGTGGCACTAATTAAACCGCAGTTTGAAGCCGGGCGTGAAAAAGTGGGTAAATCAGGTGTCGTTCGTGAGGCTGGCGTTCATAGGGAAGTATTGTCTGCTGTTCTCGGCTTTGCAGCAGAGCAAGGTTTTGCTCTTGAGCACTTGACGTTCTCGCCAATTACAGGCGGTGAAGGTAATATTGAATTTCTAGCTCATTGGCGGTGGCAGCCTGGGATACCTAGCTCTCCGCCTGATGAGGAGAGGATTGCAGCTCTTGTGAGTGAGGCCAATCAAACCTTTACTAAAGGTCAGAAGCACGGGTAGCTTATATTAGGATGAATTTGGAGTCTTTTTACGGTACACAGCCGATAAGAAGGCTCTTTTTCTTTGAGGAGGGCAATCCTAGTAGATGTTCCTCTTTTCAGAAACACAAATATTTGTTACACTAGAAAAAACCAAACAGATGTTCGTCCCTGACGATGAAGGATAAATCCCCTTAAAGCGCGAACTGTTTATTTAACCATTTCGCAGCTGCTGGAGGGATAAGATGGATAAATATGGCGACTGGCTTGTGATGCTGATTGCCGGAAGTATAATTATCTTCTGGCTTTACCGAATGTTTTATCGTTGGCTTCATGAGCCGCCCGGCATGAACTCGAGGCTGCTGCTCAGCAGGGCGGAAGAGGTGCGCGAGGACGATGTGAATGTTATTTTTTTGGAACGAGCAGGTTATGAAGTAACACATGGTAAATATCGCGTGCCTATCACATATTGATTTGGACGGACAAGCCTTACAAAGTCGATTGTTCATTGATTTAATTGCTGAGAAAGATGGCAAACATTATATTGTAAAAACGGCGCGTGACCGGATGCCGATCGATTGGACGGGAAGCGGAGTTAGAGATCGTTTACTCGTCTATGCGCTTGCTTATGCCGGAATGTGAAGGTATTTTGTTTGTTGATCAGAGAGAACGTACGATACGAACGATAACATTTCGTTTTGGGTAAGGGCTTGGACCAAATTAAGGAGGACGTTCATGAAGAGCGTTAGACATTTGAAAATTCGTGAGCTAATAAACAATTCCATTATAGAGACACAGGACGAGCTTGTGGAGGGTTTGCGTGAAGAGGGCCTTCAGGTCACACAAGCAACAGTATCTCGTGATATAAAAGAAATGCAGCTGATTAAAGTGCCCGCTGAGGATGGAAGGTACAAATACTCATTGCCGCAGGAATTACGCGTTAACTCCATACATAAGTTGAAGCGGACGCTAACGGATCATTTTGTGCATATCGACTATACAGATAATCTCGTTGTATTGAAATGCTTACCAGGTACTGCCAATGCAATTGGTGCCATGATTGATAATATGGAATGGACCGAAGTTATGGGAACCATTTGCGGTGATGATACCATTCTTATTATTTGCCGAACGAAGACGCAAAGCAGTGAAATCGTTGACCGTCTGCTTGGATTGATGAATTAATTTTGATACGTCTTGGATACGGGTTACTGTATTAGCTGATATTAGGGAGGAGAGCATTCATGCTTCGCGAACTATCCATACGTAATTTGGCTGTCATTGAATCGGTAACGGTTCGATTTCATGAGGGATTTCATGTTTTGACAGGTGAAACAGGCGCTGGTAAATCCATTTTAATTGATGCACTAAGTCTTGTTGTCGGAGGCAGAGGATCATCAGATATGGTTCGGTACGGCTGTGATAAAGCAGAGATAGAAGCTATGTTTGAGCTGCCTTGGGCTCATCCAGTGTGGAAAACACTCCAGTCCTTCGGTATTGATGCCAAGCCGGAGGAAGGACTAGTGATCCGTCGGGAGCTCTCGTCTCAAGGAAAAAGCGTTAGCCGGATTAACGGGCATATCGTAACCATGTCGATGCTCCGTGAAACCGGAGAATGTCTGGTGAACATCCATGGACAGCATGAACATCAGTCATTATTCCGGACGGAGAGACATTTGGATTGGCTGGATTCCTATGCGGGTGACAAAATTGCTGCAACGCTGGCACGGTACAAAGAGGCATTCAAGCTGTATGAGAAGGGTCGTCATCAGCTCAGAGAGCTTGAAGATACATCTCGTCAAAACATGCAAATGCTTGATCTGTATCGTTTTCAAATCGAAGAAATTGAATCAGCAAGGCTCAAACCTGATGAGGATGAGTTGCTTGCTGAAGAGAAACTGAAGCTTATATCGTCTGTTAAACGACGTGATTCGGCTTCAGAAGCATACGCGCTTATTCATGGCAGCAAAGGATTGGATGCAATAAGCCGTGCTGTGAGCCGGGTTTCTGATATCCGTGAATATGATCCAGAACTGATTGGCCCTATATTAGAGCAGCTGCAGTCAAGCTTTTATCAATTGGAGGATGCAGCGTTTCAACTGAGGGATTATCGTGACGGCGTTGATTCAGACCCTGAACGTCTACATTTTATTGATGATCGCCTTGACCTTATTCACAGCTTGAAGCGCAAGTATGGTGAATCCATTCCCGATATTTTAACCTATTTGGCCCGAATTCAGTCAGAGGCTGACAAAATTGAAAATCGTGACGAGTATGTTGCACGCCTTCAAGCGGAACAACTTCGCTTATTCCAAGAGGCACTACAGCTTGGAGGAGAATTATCGAACATTCGACGCGCTGCAGCTGACCGGCTTTCGATTGCTATTGAGACTGAACTTAGACAGCTGCAGATGGAACGAACAACATTCCGTGTAGAGCTTAATCAACAGGTGGATGGGGATTCCTTCCGGTTGTTTGCTGGCGGTATTGACGAAGCTGCGTTTCTTATCGCTCCCAACCCGGGTGAACCGCTTAAGCCGCTTAATAAAATTGCGTCAGGCGGAGAAATGTCAAGAATAATGCTTGCTCTAAAAACGATATTTGCATCGATTGACCTTGTACCTGTTCTTGTTTTTGACGAGGTCGATACGGGAGTAAGCGGAAGAGCCGCACAAGCAATTGCCGAAAAGATGTCACGGCTGTCTGCTCAATGCCAGGTTTTCTCCATTACCCATTTACCGCAAGTGGCCTGTATGGCGGATCATCATTACGAAATCAGGAAAAATATAATTGCCGAACGTACTTCCACAGTCGTCACAGAGCTTATAGCTGAGACTCGAATCGAGGAATTAGCCCGTATGCTGGGCGGGGTGGAAATAACGGAAAAAACTCGTCACCATGCACAAGAAATGCTTGACTTGGCTTACAAACAAAAGGGAGCCTAATGGAAGGCATTTTGGGAATGATTTTGGCGACATAAAACAGTAGGGGCAGGGATACCTTAAAGGTACGCAAATGGCGAACACCTTTCTCGTCAAGCGATTTAGCAGCAGGGAGCGTGAAGTCATTGAATCCCAATCAGCGAAAGCGGTGGCTTGGTCTTGTTCTCGTTATCATCGTTTGTATGCTTGGTATTTCTTCCCCATTTCAGCATTTTGCAGCTTTTCCAAATGAGCTTCGGTTGTTTTCGGGGCAGTTAAAGAAGTTGGACTACGGTATGCCAGTCCATGCAGAGGTTACTGTAGATCCGGACATGCTTAATGTCAATGGATCAAAAAACCGTTCATCTTCCGTTGATTTGAATAGACCATTGTCCATTCAGTCTCATCATAGCGGCGAAACAACAATGCAATTAAAGCTATTCGGAAAAATCCCCTTCAAAACCGTAAAAGTAAATGTAGTACCTGATCTAAGGGTAATACCCGGCGGTCAAACGATTGGAGTTAAAGTGAAGTCGGCTGGGATTATGGTTGTTGGTCATCATCAAGTTGTAATCAATGGTAAAGGGGTAAAAGTTTCTCCTGCCGAATCCGCAAATTTGCAATTAGGCGACCTCATTATTCGGATTAATGGAAAGTATGTCAATGAGGTTCATAAAGTTGCTGAAATGGCTGAAGAGGCAGGCGATACCAAACAACCGCTGCGTCTGATGGTCAAGCGCGGAACTCGTCATTTTCAAACAAAGCTTTCTCCCGTTTTTGATGTCGAGGATCAAGCATGGCGTCTAGGGCTCTACATTCGAGATTCAGCGGCAGGGGTCGGCACATTGACATTTTATGCTCCAGATCAAGGTGTATATGGTGCCTTGGGTCACGTGATTACCGATATGGATACTCAAACTCCGATTGAAGTTGGAGAAGGGCAGATTCTTCAATCTAACGTGACATCCATCAATAAAAGTCAAAATGGGGAACCTGGGGAGAAACGTGCACAAATCGTTAAAAACAGTAAAGTGTTAGGTAATATCGAACGGAACACCTCATTTGGTATATTCGGTAAAATGCAGGAGCTTCCATCACATAGCTACAATGAGCAGCCTGTGCCAGTTGCGTTCGCTGAGGAAGTTAAAGAAGGACCTGCTCAGCTCCTTACAGTCGTTAATGGACAAAAGGTGGAACGTTTTAATGTAGAGATTGTTCATGTAACGCGTCAGGCTTCACCAGCTACGAAAGGCATGGTCATCAAAATTACAGACTCACGATTATTGGAGCAAACAGGTGGTATTGTACAGGGGATGTCAGGAAGTCCAATTATACAAGATGGTAAACTCATCGGAGCCGTCACTCATGTGTTCGTTAATGATCCGACTTCTGGTTATGGCTGCTTTATTGAATGGATGCTCCAGGATGCTGGTGTACTTCTAAAGCAAGCGGGGGTTAATCTTAAGGCGGCTTGAAGCCCCTTAAGATTTTCATTTGTTTTTGGACTATTTTTAACTTTAAACGTCCCTTATTTAAGTTACGAAATCGACTGCAGTTTGTCGAATTTGTTCGAAAGATGATGGTTTTTGAATTAAATTATTTATTATAATGGATAGTGAGATAAAAATAAAGAAAAATATTATTCGACAGAAGGAATTTAAATACTCATGTCGAAAATGTTAGTTAGACAGGAAGGTTAGACGGAAAGTTTCATCGTTTACAATTTAGTAACGGATACGAGTCTAAGGAGGACTATAATTTGCAAAGAATTGAAGTGTTATTAGCTGACGACAATCGGGAATTCACAAATTTGTTATCGGAGTATATTTCAGAACAAAACGATATGGTCGTAACCGGTATCGCGTACAATGGTGAAGAAGTGCTGCGTCTGCTCGAAGAAACGCGGGATGTACCTGATGTTCTGATCTTGGATATTATAATGCCTCATCTTGATGGTTTAGGTGTCCTGGAAAGACTTCGTGAAATGAATTTATCTCCTATGCCGAAAATTATTATGTTAACCGCATTTGGCCAAGAGAATATTACTCAAAAAGCGGTTCAACTTGGAGCTTCCTACTACATATTAAAACCGTTCGATATGGAAATTCTGGCAAACCGCATCCGCCAGTTGGTTAGCAATACTACGGTTATTTCTAACTCATCTTCATTCTCTTCGATGTCAAAATCGAATGTCGTACCGATTGCAAAAGGTAAAAACCTGGATGCAAACATTACGAGTATTATTCATGAAATTGGTGTTCCTGCTCATATTAAAGGATATCAATATTTACGTGAAGCGATTACAATGGTTTACAATAATATTGAAATTTTGGGAGCGATTACAAAGACGCTTTATCCAGCAATTGCAGAGAAATTTAAAACAACGCCATCTCGGGTTGAACGGGCCATTCGCCATGCGATTGAAGTTGCTTGGACGCGGGGCAATATCGACAGTATAAGTCACTTATTCGGCTATACAATCAACATCAGCAAATCGAAGCCGACAAACAGCGAGTTTATCGCCATGGTGGCAGACAAGCTGCGGATTGAACACAAGGTTTCTTAAATAGATCCTAAAATGATGGAATTAAGCGCCGCTTGGTTCGTTAGGTTGTTTGTTAACCTTGCGACTAAGCGGCGTCTTTAATATGTGCCTAATATTTTTCGACGTTCCTCCTGAACCGCAGCTGTACGATGCTCGCTCGTTACAATTGTTTGAGAATTTTTCGGCTTTGCGTATCCTTTGGAGAGCTTCGTTCGTTTACGTCATATATAATCAAAATAGTGTATACAAGGCGGATAACGAATAACTTTTAGGAGTGAATCTTTTGAACGAGCGCTTTGTAAGGGAGAAGCAGCAGGATGTTAATAGCGAGATTGGGGAATGGCTTGCTGCTTTAAATCGCTATTGTCTGTCGATTACGAGCTCCAAGTGGGATGCGGAGGATCTGGTTCAAGAAACCTGTCTGCGGGCGATGCCGGTTTTAACCGGTCTGCAGGGACATGCGAATCCAACTGCCCTTCTTTTGCGCACAGCCAAAAACTTATCGATTGATCAGTTTCGGCGTAAGCAGCTGGCTAAAGGTATTTTAGACAGGGGGGAGGTTTCTCACCAGCAGGAGGATTCATCTGGAATCGAGCATGTGATAAGTATGCTTGTGCAGCATTTATCGCCCTTGCAGTGTTCGGTATTTCTGTTACGGGAGCTGTACGGTTTTAAAGGCACTGAAATAGCTGCTGCACTTAAAACCTCAAATGGTGCGGTAAAAGCCGCTTTGTTCCGAGCGAGGACAGCAATTGGCCAGATTAAGGCCGCTATGCTCAGAGAGGATCGATTGGGTGACAATGGAATCCGGTATTGATGAGAGCTTGCTGCTTGCTTATATTACGGCGGTACGTCAGTCAAATCCGCATGCTTTAATGTTATTGGCCTTGTCGCAAAGTGAGCTTATTGATCCTGTCCAAGCAATAGGGAGAGCTATTCAAATCAGGAATCTTCCTAGCAAGAAACGAATACATGCTTCACAGTCAACAACTTTGCGAGCAGCAGCGTAAGCAGGAGAAGGGGAGAAGAATATGAACTTAACACCTTATGTTGTTGAACAAACGAATCGCGGAGAACGAAGCTATGATATTTATTCGAGGCTGCTGAAGGATCGGATTATAATGGTAAGCGGAGAAATTGAAGATCATATGGCTAATTCTATCGTCGCACAGCTGCTGTTCCTGGCAGCTGATGACCCGGAGAAAGACATCCAGCTGTACATCAATAGTCCAGGGGGTTCCGTCACGGCAGGCTTCTCGATCTTTGATACGATGCAGTTTATTAAACCGGATGTATCGACGATATGTACAGGTTTCGCGGCAAGTTTCGGAGCGATTTTACTGACCGGTGGAGCTCATGGTAAAAGATTCGCGCTGCCAAATAGTGAAATCATGATTCATCAACCGCTTGGAGGAGCTAGAGGTCAAGCTTCAGATATTGCGATCCACGCGAGTTGGATATTAAAAACGAGGGAAAAAATCAACCAGCTGCTGGCGAATCATACGGGGCAAACGGTTAAACAAATCGAGACCGATTCCGATCGCGACCGGTTTATGAGCGCTGAGGAAGCAGTAGCATACGGGCTCGTTGATAAAATAATCACATCTTAAACCAATTGCCTATAAGAAATTCGAAAAGGGATGATTCCTCAGTGAATCATCCCTTTTGGCCATACTTTTTTGATATTTTTGAAGGAAGAAACTTCTTATACAGGTTAAACCAATTATTTCGTTTCCGGGCGAGAAGGCCGAGGGCGTTTCTCACGAAAACGAGAGGCAACATAATTGCGTTTACGGTCACGGAAAAATGTCCAACCGCCAATAAATGCTACACCAGCAGCAAATAAAAGAAAGCCGCCGAGGAATAACCACCATTCGAATTTATGCGTGACTTGTTCTTCTCCGAAGGAATAGAAGTAATGGAATGCCGCATCCTTCATAAGAAGAAATCCATATGTGGCTGCCAGACCTGGTATAACAAGCAGCATGACGGCAATAAAACGGGGTATGACTTGTTTCATAGGTGAAAATCCTCCTGAAAGACAAAAAGAGATATGCTGTAATCATACCCTTTTCACCGGGGACTGTCCATTTACAGCTGCGATGTTTTCCCAAGGCCAGAAAAAAGGTACAATAGGACTGGGAAAGGTTTACGGTGAAGGAGTACCAGATTTGAAAGGGGAAAGACAATGACGACGATACCATGCGATTTGGCCATCATTGGCGGGGGCATTGCAGGATATACAGCGGCTATTAAGGCAGCTCAAGCAGGGAAGAAAGTTATAATCATCGAGAAAGAAAAGCTCGGCGGAACTTGTTTACATAAAGGCTGTATCCCAAGTAAAGCTTTACTTCGCAGCGCGGAAGTATTTGCAACGCTTAAACATGCATCAGACTATGGCATAAAAGTCGCGGAAGGTGCGGTATCACTTGATTTTGAAAGTGTGCAAAATCGTAAAGTGCAGACAGTAGAACAGCTATACAAAGGCTTGCAGTATTTAATGCGCAAGCATGATATTACGATCATGAAAGGGAACGGCCGGGTTATCGGGCCTTCTATATTCTCACCTCGCAGCGGCAGTGTTGCTGTAGAACTCGCAGATGGAGAGATGGAGACGATTGTCCCGACCAATTTAATGATCGCAACAGGATCACGTCCTCGTGTTATTCAAGGTCTTGAGCCTGATGGCCATTACATCATGTCCAGCGACGATGCGCTCTTGATGGAGCAGCTTCCTGCGTCCATTCTCATCGTAGGAGGAGGAGTAATCGGTGTTGAATGGGCATCCATGCTTATCGATTTCGGTGTTCAGGTGACACTGATCGAATCGGCGTCAAGGCTTCTTCCAGGAGAGGATGCCGAATCATCAGCGGAGCTGGCAAAACAGCTGCGGCGCAGAGGTGTTCGTATATTAACCGGTATTCAGCTTCGAATAGACAGCTGTTCCACTCAAGATGGACAAGTTACCATTGAGGCGGATACGGCGGATGGCAGTGTTATTTTGACCGCTGAACGGATGCTTGTATCTGTAGGCCGTCAGGCGAATGTAGAAAACATCGGTTTAGAGAACACGGATGTCCGGGTAGAAAACGGCAGCATTCGTGTTAATCCGTTCTATCAGACAACGGAACCTCATATCTACGCGATTGGTGATGTGAATGGCGGCCTTCAGCTCGCGCACGCTGCAGCTCATGAAGCCATCATAGCGATTGAGCATTTGCTCGGCGGCAAGCCGCATCCGCTTGATTCTGCTCATGTTCCGCGTGCGATTTACTCGCATCCAGAGGTGGCATCCATTGGATTGACAGAAGACGAAGCACGCAAGCGTGGACATGATATTAAAATAGGGAAAGTACCGTTCCAAGCGATTGGAAAAGCATTGGTGCTTGGCGAGCCGGGGGGGTTCGCTAAGGTGATAGCAGATGCTAAAACAAGCGACGTGCTGGGCGTTCACTTAATTGGCCCTCATGCGACTGATCTACTATCAGAGGCATCGCTTGCCATGCTGCTAAACGCCGCCCCATGGGAGGTTGGACAAGTGATTCATCCGCACCCGACTCTCTCGGAGATCATTGGTGAAGCAATGTTAGCGGTGGATGGCCAATCACTTGCCTTATAAAGGGCTAGTACCAAACGCCGCGAGTAGGAGCATTCCAGCCGGTTCTTTTCGCATTTCCTTTTAATCAAAAGTCGGTTATAATAGGTATAGTCAAGTCTTAGTACCAGGTTATAAAAGTAGCTAAAAGGAGGGCATCCCTCATGACGAAATCCGAATCCGCTATCCAGCAGTCAAGGCATGCATTACTTGGACTTTCGGACGAACAAGCGATTGAAATTTATGAATTGATGATGACATCACGGCGTTACGATGAACGCTGTCTATTGCTTCAGCGGGCAGGGAAAATAAACTTTCACGTATCCGGTATCGGTCAGGAAGCAACGCAAGTCGGTGCTGCTTTTGCGCTTAACCGTGATATCGACTATTTCTTACCGTATTACCGAGATTATGCATTTGTGCTGTCTGTAGGCATGACACTTCGTGAATTGATGTTATCGGTATTTGCAAAAGCCGATGATCCTAACAGCGGAGGCCGTCAAATGCCTGGGCATTTTGGCTCGAAGCGGCTTCGTATCGTGACGGGCTCAAGCCCGGTAACGACTCAAGTTCCGCATGCGGTTGGCTTTGCGCTGGCTGCTAAGATGAAGAAGAAGGATTTCGTAACCTTTGTAACCTTTGGCGAGGGCTCCAGCAATCAAGGCGATTTCCACGAAGGCTGCAATCTAGCGGGCGTTCATAAACTGCCTGTTATTTTCATGTGCGAGAATAACCAATATGCCATTTCAGTTCCTTTGCATAAACAAGTTGCGGGGAAGATATCTGACCGGGCACTCGGCTACGGATTCCCGGGAGTTCGTGTAGACGGCAATGATCCGCTAGAAGTTTACCAGGCTGTGAAAGAAGCTCGTGCGCGCGCTGCTGCAGGTGAAGGACCTACTCTTATCGAAACGATGACATACCGCTTGTCGCCGCATACGACTTCAGACAATGATCTTGCTTATCGGACGAAAGAAGAGATCGAAGCGAACCGCGATAAAGACGGCATTATGAAATATAAGCAATATTTGATCGGCTGCGGGATTTGGGATGAGCAGAAGGAAGAAGAGCTCCTGATCAAGCTCAAAGCGATGCTCGATGACGCAACAACGTTCGGCGACAATGCACCTTTCCCTAAGCCGGAAGACATTCTCAAGCATGTCTATGCCGATGATAATGACAAAGGAGGACGATAATATGCCGATGATGGAATATATCGATGCGATCCGCCTTGCCATGAAAGAGGAAATGGAGCGCGATGAAGATGTTTTTGTGCTGGGAGAGGATGTAGGCCTTAAAGGCGGCGTGTTTACAACGACTAAAGGGCTGATTGAGCAGTTTGGCGAGGAACGGGTTATGGATACTCCTCTGGCGGAGTCCGCTATCGTTGGGGCAGCTATCGGGGCAGCAATGTACGGCATGAAGCCAATTGCGGAGATGCAATATTCGGACTTCATGTTCCCTGCAACGAATCAAATCATTAGCGAAGCGGCCAAAATACGCTATCGCTCGAATAATGACTGGACATGCCCGCTTGTTATCCGTGCGCCAATAGGCGGCGGTATTTTCGGCGGCCTGTACCATTCACAATGCCCGGAGTCCGTTTTTCTTGGTACACCTGGTCTGAAGATCGTTGTACCCTTTACAGCTTATGACGCGAAAGGACTGCTGAAGGCTGCCGTTCGTGACCCGGATCCAGTTCTTTTCTTTGAGAATAAAAAATGCTATAAGCTTGTTGTCGGCGATGTGCCGGAAGAGGATTATACCGTTCCTATCGGTGTAGCTAACGTGCTTCGTGAAGGTGACGATATTACAGTAATCAGCTATAGCTTACCGCTTCATTTTGCTCTTGAAGCTGCGGAGGAGTTAGCTGGTGAAGGCATTAACGCTCATATTCTAGATCTTCGAACGCTGCAGCCGCTGGACAAAGAAGGTGTACTGGCTGCAGCTCGTCGTACAGGCAAAGTACTTATTATTCACGAAGATAACAAGTTTGGCGGAGTAGGCGCGGAAGTTTCGGCGATTATTGCCGAAGAAATGCTGTTCGAGCTCGATGCACCGATAATGCGGCTATGCGGTCCTGACGTGCCGGCAATGCCTATAAATCCACCGGGTGAGAAGTTCTTCATGCTCAATAAAGAGAAGGTAAAAGAAGCAATGAGGAATCTTGCCCTTTATTAAATGAGGAGTTGTTGGAATGAAAATATTGACGGAAGTCGTCATGCCGCAGCTTGCAGAATCGCTTGTTTCTGCAACAATTGAGAAATGGCTCAAGAAGCCAGGGGAATCGGTTGATATGTACGAGCCTTTATGCGAGATTATTACGGATAAAGTGAACGCGGAGCTTCCTTCTACCCTGCAGGGGACGCTGGTCGAAATATTAGTCGAAGCTGGTGTGAATGTACCTGTAGGTACTCCGGTTTGTATCATTGAAATCGAATCTGCAGGTCATACAGGCGGGGCAGTTACATCCGGCGGCAGTTCTAATGCGGGAACGAATAGTAATCCGGCACCGCACGGAGCAGGAACCGTTAGCAGCGACGCCCGTACAGCTGTCCGTGCACAAGAGCTGAGCCAGTCAACAGAAGATAACGATACAAACATGAGACATCGCTTCTCTCCAGTTGTTCAGCAGCTGGCAGCGGAGCATGGCGTGAATCTCTCTAACGTTAATGGTACTGGTCTCGGCGGCCGTATTACCCGTAAAGACGTGCTTGCTTTCGTTGCTTCGGGCCAAGCTGGAAAGCCCGCCGCACCGACAGGAGCAGCCGCTGTACAATCCGTGAACTTGAACACACAGGAAACGGTTCGTTCCTCAGGCTTGCATTTGTCTGAGATGCCGCGTATTCCTAACAATATTGAAGTCGAAGGACAGTCCCTTCCAGGGCGCAGTGAATATTTCATTGATGTAACGCCGGTTCGTAACGCAATTGCGCGGAATATGCGCCAAAGTGTGACGGAAATTCCGCATGCATGGATGATGATGGAGGTTGATGTGACGAACCTCGTCGTGCTCCGCAACAAGTTAAAGGATGAGTTCAAGAAGCGTGAAGGGGTTAACCTGACGTATCTGGCTTTCTGGGTAAAAGCTGTCGTCAACGCGATTAAGGATTTTCCGATCATGAACTCGATTTGGGCCGTTGATAAAATCATCGTGAAAAGAGATATCCATCTCGGTCTGGCAGTGGGCACGGAGGATGCTGTTAAAGTGCCAGTAATTAAAAACGCCGATCAGAAGAATATCGCCGGGCTGGCGCGTGAAATTGAGGATCTTGCCCGCAAGACAAGAGAAGGCAAGCTGACCTTGGCAGATATGGATGGCGGTACGTTCACGGTTAATAATACCGGATCATTCGGCTCCATTCTGTCCTATCCCATTATTAATTACCCGCAAGCAGCTATCGTAACGTTCGAATCAATCGTTAAACGGCCTGTCGTCATTAATGATATGATTGCGGTTCGTTCCATGGCTAACATTTGTTTGTCGCTTGATCACCGTATACTAGATGGCGTCATTTGCGGCCGTTTCCTGCAGCGGGTAAAAGAAAATCTTGAAGGCTTCAATTTAGACACGAAATTGTATTAAGGCGAGGTGTGATCGCAGGTGACTACAACGAACGTAAATACAATTGACGTAAGCTATACGCCGATGATTGGTTACGCGGAAGCATGGGACCTCCAAAAAGAATACGTAAAACAAATCGACAAGGAGGAGCGGCAGCAAACGCTGCTCCTTCTTCAGCATCCGCCTACCTATACCATTGGCTCGCAGAAGCATCCTGAGCATTTGCTGTACTCGGAGGAAGAGCTGGCTGAGCGTGGTATTGGGGTATTTCAAATTGACCGCGGCGGTGACATCACTTATCATGGTCCTGGACAGCTGGTCGGATACCCGCTGCTCTACTTGGATGGGGCTTCACTTGATTTGCATGGTTATTTGCGTCAATTGGAGCAGGTTATTATCGACTGGCTGGCGAATTATGGTATTGAGGGCGGGCGGAAGCCTGAGTATACCGGTGTTTGGGTCGGAGATGAGAAAATTGCGGCGATCGGCGTGAAGTTTAACAAAGCAAGGACCCGCCGCGGCTTCGTGACGAGTCATGGATTTGCTTTGAATGTGAAGGCAGGTATCGCGCAGGACGGCTTCCGCGGCATTATCCCATGCGGAATTCAGGATTATGCGGTCACATCATTTGCGGATTTAACAGGGAATCACCTAACCGTGGAGCAGGCTGCTAAGGAGCTAACGCCTCATTTTTGCAGGCAATTCGGGTTTGAGCCTCCTCAAGTCAGGGGACTATTCGAAAATCCATCCGATACTAATTAGTAAGGTGGATAACAGCATTACACCGATAAGCAGCCAAATAAATATCTTCATCAATCGATTCGTACGCATGCGATGATGCTCCTTTCGCACAGAATAAGAGGTAGTAGTACTTGTCTATTGTAAACGATACAGGTGGATGGAGGAAAGATTATGATCTCAGAAAAACGTTTGATTGAAGAATTTATGGAGCTTGTACGAGTGGACAGTGAAACGAAGCATGAACGTCAAATTTGTGATGTTCTGACAGCGAAGTTTTCTTCGCTGGGCTTATCTGTTGAAGAAGACGGCGCAGCCGCGTTAACAGGCCATGGAGCGGGTAACCTGATCGTTAAGCTGGAAGCAAACGGGGCTGAGAGAGCGCCAATGATCTTTTTTACCTCGCACATGGACACGGTTACTCCTGGCAACGGCATTAAACCGCAATTAGATTCAGATGGCTATATAAGAAGCGATGGCACGACTATTCTTGGGCAGTGATGACAAGGCCGGTCTAGCCGCGATGCTGGAAGCGATTCGGGTTCTGAAGGAAACAGATGTACAGCACGGCCCGGTGCAATTCATTATTACGGTTGGTGAGGAAAGCGGTCTTCTGGGAGCCTCTGTTCTTGATAAAACGAAGCTGGAAGCGAAGTTCGGTTATGCGCTGGATTCAAATGGAGCAATTGGAGATATCGCAGTAGCAGCACCGACACAGGCGAAGATTACGATCGTCATTCATGGCAAATCCGCACATGCCGGCGTTAATCCTGAGGATGGCATAAGCGCCATTCAAGTTGCAGGTAAAGCAATCGCTCGTATGTCTTTAGGCCGGATCGATCACGAAACGACTGCTAATATCGGTAAATTCGAGGGTGGCGGAGCAACCAACATCGTCTGCGATTATGTGAAGCTGGATGCGGAAGCCAGAAGTATCGTTCAATCGAAGCTCGATCTTCAAATTACAGCGATGCGCGAAGCGGTTGAAAAACGGTTGCTGAATATGGGGCAAGAGCGGATTTTGAAAGTAAGCTGATTTATCCGGCTTATTCCTTATGATGATGGAGACCCGGTTGTAGAGCTGGCGAAAGCTGCGATTACGAAAATCGGCGCAACACCGCGGACTTTCCATTCCGGCGGAGGCAGTGATGCGAATATTTTCAACGGATTGGGTGTGCCGACTGTTAATCTCGCGGTTGGTTATGAATATATCCATACGACGAAGGAACAAATAAAAGCAGCTGATTTGGTCAAAACAACCGAGCTTGTCGTTGAGATTATTGCTCAAGCAGCGGCTCTTCAAGGGTAAACCTGCATCATTAAAGGGCCGTGGCCGAAAGCAGAAGACACTGCTTGGCCACAGCCCTTTTAAATTACAATAGGAGCAGTATAATGATATTACCGGCTGATGGGACGTCTATTCTCCAGATACTCGCCGAGCGTCGAAATGGATTTGGGGGATGAGCCGCGTGTCCCGGCGCTCTGCTTGGCTATCTGCCGCAGCTGATGACGAATTTCCCATGCTTTACCTACTAGCATTAACTGGCTTTCGACGGAATATTGTTTCATATCATCAAACTCCCCTTTACGTCGTAGGAATGAGCAAGCATGAGTAAAATTTTGTTATTTCTAAGTCATTACCCATTATTTTGCTATACTGATACCTATGTAAATAAAGGACAAGTTATGCTGCCTAATATAGAGGAGTGGAAAAATTAATGTTGGAGAAAACAGATGAGTTTCGTGAATTGACGGTAAAGTCCGAGCCGATTTTTCAAGGTAAAATCATTTCCCTGCAGGTGGACACCGTCCAGCTTCCAAATGGCGGTACAGCGACACGTGAAATTATTCGTCACCCCGGGGCTGCTGCGGTTCTGGCACTAATTGATGGCAAAATGCTCGTTGTTGAGCAGTATCGCAAGGCAATGGAGAAGTTTCAAATTGAAATACCAGCTGGCAAATTGGATGCTGGAGAAGACCCGATTATTGCTGCTGCGAGGGAGCTTGAAGAGGAAACGGGCTATCTTGCCGGGAGTCTGCGGCCTATTAGCGCCTTCTATACATCGCCGGGTTTTGCCGACGAGAAGCTTTATTTATATATAGCTGAGGACCTTGTCAAAGGAGATAGCCGTCCGGACGAGGATGAGTTTTTATTCGTAAATACGATAACGTTTGAAGAGGCGCAGCAATTTATCAAGGAAGAGCGGATAAGTGATGCGAAGACCATTCTAGCCGTATACGCATGGCATATCTACCGCTTGACGGGAGAAATTTAACAGGTGGACTCTCATTTACTGAAGCGGGTGTTCGCTGATTTACATTTGCACATCGGACGCACGGAGAGCGGTGAACCGGTCAAGATCAGCGGCAGCAGAGATCTTACCTTTCGCAACATCGCGCATGAATCTGCCGTTCGCAAAGGAATTGGTTTGCTGGGCATCATTGATTGTCATTCACCTGGTGTACAAGTGGACATTGCGCGGCTTCTGGATAATGGTGAAATGACAGAAGTCCAAGGTGGTGGGATACGTTATCGGGATACGACGATACTGCTGGGGTCAGAAATCGAGGTGAGAGATGCCGGCTTCGGACCGGCTCATCATCTTGTTTATTTGCCGACTTTTGCCCAGATGCAGCTGTTCACGAAGTGGATGGCGAACCATATGCGCAATGTACAGCTGAGTTCACAGCGGATCTATGTCCCGACGCATATTCTGCAGGAGGAAGTGAAAGGCCGGGGAGGCTTATTCATCCCTGCTCATATCTTCACCCCTCATAAAAGCGTATTTGGCAGCAGCTCCGATCATATGGCAGATACCGTTAATATGGAGCTTATAGATGCCGTTGAGCTCGGTTTAAGCTCGGATAGCATAATGGCAGGCTATATACCAGAGCTGGACAACCTGCCTTTCCTAACAAATTCCGATGCGCATTCCCTTGCCAAAATAGGACGGGAGTATAATGAGCTCCTTCTTGCAGAGCCTACTTTTGAAGAGTTCAAGCTAGCGTTGCGCGGACTTGAAGGAAGAGGGATAACCGCTAATTATGGCTTGAATCCTGTATTAGGCAAATATCATCGCACGTTTTGCCTGAACTGCGGCTCTCTCGCGGACGAAGGTGCTGCGGCAGTAAGATGTCCGATGTGCGGGAGCCCGAAGCTTGTGCGCGGGGTAATGGACCGGATTGAACAGCTGGCAATTCAAGCAGGCAGGGAGTATCCGTATGTGCCTGATAATCGACCTCAATATGTGTACCAAGTACCGCTTGAGTTTGTGCCTGGAATTGGCAAACGCACGGTGGATAAGCTGCTTGATCGGTTTGATACAGAGATGAATGTGCTGCATGATGCACCGCAAGAAGAACTTGCAAGTCTAATTGGCGATACAGCAGCAAGTGTCATAACAGGTGCTAGAGAAGGCACCCTCCAGCTTCAGGCAGGCGGAGGCGGCAAATATGGCAAAATTGTTCCCGCTTCCGCTGTAGGCAAGAAGCCATCGTCATAGCGGTACATGCTTGGACATACACTTAACCATCTAGGTTTGGGGGAGTGTGCCATGCGTTCACCAATGCAACAATCGCTTCTGAAGGATCAAATAACCCTTTACGTGTTTGTCTCCGTTCTGTTTGTCGTCGGGGTGGTATTCGGCGCGCTGCTTGTGAATGCTCTGACACTTGACCAGCAGCAGGACTTGGCGGGTGATGTGCAGTTATTTGTGAAGCATATACAAGAAGGAGTGCTGCAAACAGAAGGCCAGGCATTCTGGGAGAGGGTGTTTTTCCATGCCAAGTGGATCCTTCTCATAGGGGTGCTGGGGTTGACTGTTGTAGGCATGCCTCTAGTGCTGGCTCTTGACTTTATGAAAGGCGTGCTCGTTGGGTTCGCCATCGGAACGCTGGTCAGTCAGCATGCTTGGAAGGGGTTGTTATTTTCGCTGGTCTCAATTGCGCCGCCGAATATGATCATCGTACCCGCACTGCTGATCGCCAGTGTATCCTCGGTCTCTTTCACGTTTTATATTGTAAAGAATCGTTTTCTAAGCAGGTACGGTACACTCAGTCAGCCCTTTCTCTCCCATGCCTCTACGGTGCTGGTTATGCTGCTCATCATTGTAGGCGCCGCAGTGATCGAATCATTCCTGTCGCCTGTGCTAATTAAGTGGGCAGCACCGTTGATAGCAGGCGTTAGCAATGAATTGTAATCATTCTAAATAGTTGACTTTCCTTGCAAGGTGACCCTATAATAAAATCAAACGTTTCCGGCGATAGGGCACGAAAGCGAAGTGCAAGGGGGGAAACCATGGAGTCCCGGATTGATAAAATTAAACAGCAGCTACAATCGCAGGGGTACAAGCTAACTCCGCAGCGTGAAGCGACGGTACGGGTACTTCTTGAGAATGAGGAAGACCATTTAAGCGCCGAAGACGTATTTATGCTCGTCAAGGATAAAGCACCGGAGATTGGTTTAGCAACCGTTTACCGGACACTTGAGCTTCTTAGTGAACTTCATGTGGTTGAGAAAATGAATTTTGGTGACGGCGTTGCACGGTATGACTTACGGACTGATAACAATAAACATCATCATCATCATCTGATTTGTGTCCAATGTGGAACGATGAGCGAGATTTTGGAAGATTGGCTAGGACCGCTCGAAGAGCGGCTTGAGCAGGAATATAGATTTACCGTCATCGATCATCGACTGGATTTTCAAGGTATTTGCAGTAAATGCCGGTCCAAGAACGAACAGCAATAACTCCCCAGAGCGGCATCCTCTTCAGCTGGAAGAGGTCATGCCGCCCATGAGGAGTTTTTTTTATTTGTTACCAGGATAATCCGTTACTGGATTGGCTGGCCGGAGCTTAAGCGGCAGACTCATGGCCTTGATTTCTTGCCGCGTAGGTTTTCCGCATTCGAGCGACTTTGATACGAAGTACCACGGGAGTACGAATGGGAAACTCGGAGCAATTGAAGTAAGCCCGATCCTTGTGACCGAGTGGAGAAGCCGGGAAGTTTCCTTGCTGAGGAACGTAATCTGCGGGAAACTTGGGATGGTTTAAGGGACGGCTCCTTGGCAAGAAGCAGTGCAACGCCTCCTGCGACATGAGGACTAGCCATACTCGTGCCTGACAATATATTGTACCCATTATGGAGCCAGGTAGAGCGAATATCGCTGCCTGGAGCTGTTAAGCTAATTCCTTTGCCTCTGCTGCTGTAGGGAGCTACTTTGTCCGTGATCGTTGATGCTGCAACAGCGATGGTCTCGGGGTAGCTGGCTGGTTCATCGATACCGCCGCTGTTCGGGCCGCTGTTTCCTGCGGATGCTACAACCACGATCCCATGTCTGCGTGCACGCCTAACCGCTTCGCGAAGAGCCTCGCTTTTAGTCCCCTGCAGTCCAAGACTCATATTGATGACAGGGATTTTATGGGCTATGCACCAATCAATTCCTTTAATGATATCGGAGACGAACCCGTTGCCGTCGGCATCAAGCGCCTTTACTGCATACAGCTTTGCTTTGGGTGCGACTCCAGGAATTTGATGGTTAGTGCCAAGGGCAGCGGCTATGCCTGCGACATGAGTGCCATGCCCGTTGTCATCCAAGAAGGAAGAGCCGCCAATGGTATTAACACCGCCGGAAATGCGCAAATCAGGATGCCGGGCGATTCCGGTATCAATGATCCCGATTCCGACTCCTTTACCGCGTGTGGCAGGCCAAACCTGAGGGGCTTGAACACGGCATATATTCCAGGTTACTCCTGCTGGGCAGGCAGCGAGTGGTTTGAAAACATTATTCTTCAATAGTGGTTTTGATGACTTTGAAAATCGACCTTTTGGTACAGCAGCGGGTTTAGGAGGCTTGCACATCGAGCAGGCAGTTTGAACATGACGTCTGGAGGAGGGGGAGACGGCTCTCAATCTATGCGCACTTATTTTGAAATCAGGCTCAACATATTTCACCGAAGGATGATTGGTAAGCGAGTGAAGCTGCTTGATCCGGCGTTTATCTATATGACAGCAGATCACATGGCTTCCGGGAATGCTTTTGACCGGCTTTATTCCATGTTTGGACAAATCTCGAATACATCGCTTGAAATGTGACCGATGCTTCAAGCCGATCAATCTTCGTATCGAATGACTCGACGCGCTGCTGAGCGAACAGCTACGAAGCAACCGTTCTAACTTTGGCAAATTAGTTCCTCCTAAGGCGTTTTACGTAGTAAAACGCGGCATCGTAAGCATAAACTTGGCGTTTTACAAAGTAAAAACGCGGCATCGTAAGCAAAAACTTGGCGTTGTCAACGCGGCATCGTAAGCAAAACTTGGCGTGTGCACGGCATCGTAAGCATAAGTTTGGCGTTATCCGCGATGCGCAAACTTTCCGCGTGTTTAATGTAGTGTATGGAGGCGAACACATACAGGCATGGGTAGATGCCGCCTTCGCACATAATTTATGCCAACACAGGAAAACGTATCGTCGAGGACTGTCAACCCGTCCTTTCTTCGCATATGTAAGAACATGTAGATGCTAGATGCTTTCAAGGCTTGCTTATGCCTTCTAATAATGCGTAGAGGAAGATGAATGATGATCATCGGTGTACCAAAGGAAATCAAAGCTAGTGAGTATCGGGTGGCGCTGACTCCAGCCGGCGCCGGTATGCTGAAGGCAGCAGGTCATGAAGTCGTGATCGAGCCGGGAGCTGGGGAAGGAAGCAGCTTTCTAGACGAAGCATATGCAGCGGAAGGCGCATCGATCGCAAGCGGCGCTAAGGATGTTTGGGAACGTGCAGACATGATTATGAAGGTCAAGGAGCCGCTGCCGGAGGAATTTGTTTATTTTCGGGAAGGCTTGCTCTTGTTCACTTATTTGCACTTGGCAGCGGCACAGGATCTGACCAACGCGCTCGTGGACAAAGGGGTATCCGGCGTTGCCTATGAAACGATTCAGATGCCTAACGGGAGCTTGCCGCTTCTTACGCCAATGAGTGAGGTGGCAGGGCGAATGTCAGTCCAGGTAGGTTCTCAATTTCTGGAGGCCTTTTACGGGGGGCGCGGCATATTGCTTGGCGGTGTACCTGGTGTCCCGCCTGCGGAGGTAATTATACTCGGTGGAGGGATCGTGGGCACGAACGCTGCGAAAATCGCACTCGGCATGGGGGCGAACGTTGTCATTTTGGAGAGAAGCGCAGACCGGATGCGCTATATCGATGATGTGTTCAATGGTCGAATCCGCACGCTGATGTCTAATCCTTATAATATTTCTAATGCCGTCCGAAAAGCAGATTTACTCATTGGTGCCGTGCTTATACCGGGAGCGAGGGCCCCTCATCTGGTTACGGAGGAAATGGTCAAGTCGATGAAGAAAGGTGCAGTCATCGTTGATGTCGCTGTCGACCAAGGCGGTACGATAGCCACGATCGATCGTGTTACTACGCATAAGGATCCTGTATATGAGAAGCATGGCGTTCTTCATTATGCGGTTGCCAACATGCCGGGCGCAGTCCCGCGCACATCTACGCTAGCCTTAACGAATGTTACGATGCCTTATGCGCTGGAGCTTGCCAACAACGGCCTGGAGAAAGCTGCCAATCTGAATGAATCGCTGCGTAAAGGCGTGAATACCTATAAAGGGCATGTCACGCATCCACAGGTTGCTGCAGCCGTTAAACTGCCATTTACCTCGTTAGATCAGCTTCTGTAGTCCTGGAAGGCAAGGCAGCAGGAACGATGTATGCTGCACGTCCGATCCTTGGGTTGTACATGCAAACCAATCATCGATGGAGAAGTCATGATTACTGCGTTCCTCTCATAAGGTGTTTTAAGGACAACCGTCATCGTATCAGAAGCGGTACTGTTCTTCCTTATGAAAGGGCGTATGAATGGATGGTCGTTTCGGCTCGCAGATGGTTAAGAAGGCTTTTTTTCATCGTGCTGCTTAGTTTCTTTACGATAGCCATGTATGGCGGATGTCGGTTTATTGCCACTTGGATAGCGCCAAACGACCCCTATCGCGTTCCGCAGGGTAAAGCGCTCAAGGTGTTTAACGAAGAGAGGCTTCACATGGATAACACAACCTTTTCCGAACGATTAAAGCTTTTTTATTGGTACGGTGAATGAAGAGGCGGTCCAGGTATGCTGGCAGCTGTTGAAATGATTCGACAAATCATGCAAGCAACGGCAGGATATTCACCATCGTTGTGGAATATTAAGTGGCAATAACCGTACAGGCGGATTGCTGCTTTGAGTAGTACATTCGGGAAAGGAAAGACCGATGAAAGCTCAATTACAAGCGTTTATTCAATACTTGCAGCAACAAAAGAGGCTTTCTTCAAATACGCTATATTCTTATGAGAGGGATCTGTCCTTCTTTTTAAATTTTGCTGAGCAGCAGGGTCTCGAGAGTGCGCATGACATACAGAAACATCATCTATCGCGATATATTCATCAGCTCCGGCAAGAAGGACGAGCGGTAGCTACCGTTTCGCGTCATACCGTTTCGATTCGATCCTTTTTCCATTATTTATTGGAGGAGCGTCAGGTGCTTCAAGACCCATCCGTCCACCTGGAAACACCCAAACAGGAAAAAAGAGTGCCAAAGGTGCTGACTGTTTATGAAATGGAGCAGCTGCTGGCAAGCCCCAGCGCAACGACGAATGCCGGAATACGGGACAGAGCGATGTTAGAGGTTCTGTATGCGACCGGTATTCGTGTAACGGAACTTATTTCCTTAGAAATAGACCATGTGAATCTCTCGATGGGTTTTCTTCAATGCCTAGGATCCGGAACCAAAGAACGAATCGTCCCTATCGGGGGTATTGCTTGCGATACGTTAAGTTCCTATTTGACAGAAGTTAGGCCTAAACTGGCCAGGGAAGATCGTTCGGGACAAGCTCTCTTTCTTAATCTGCTCGGCACCCGTATGACAAGACAAGGCTTCTGGAAAATTATAAAAAAATACGCTGCTGAGGCAAAAATAGAAAGTGAAATAACGCCGCATACGCTCCGGCATTCCTTTGCTACCCATTTGCTTGAGAATGGCGCTGATTTGCGATCCGTACAGGAAATGCTCGGCCATGCTGACATATCGACGACTCAGGTGTATACCCAAGTATCTAAGTCGCGCATCATGGATGTATATAAACAGGCTCATCCAAGAGCGAGAATCAAGTAGGAAGCAACGAATAAGAATAAATATTTAGGAGCTGTTATCATGAAATTCAACCGAATTGCGGTTATCGTACTAGATAGTGTGGGGATCGGGGAAATGCCTGATGCCGCTTCGTTCGGTGATACCGGTGCTCATACGCTGGGACATATTTTGGACAGAAGACCACAGCTTCATTTGCCGCATATGCGCGCAATGGGACTCGATCAAATCATTTCATTTCCAGGATGGAGTCCTGGAAGCGAAGCGAAGGCTTATTATGGTAAAATGGCAGAGATGTCAGTCGGTAAGGATACGATGACAGGGCACTGGGAGCTGGCAGGCCTTAAGGTGACGGTGCCATTCCAGACGTTCCCGGAGGGGTTTCCACAAGAGCTGCTGCAAGCTTTCGAGGAACGAACAGGCCGCGGAGTGCTTGGGAATAAGCCCGCCAGCGGGACCGATATTATGGCGGAGTTCGGAGAAGAGCAGCTGAAGACGGGCAAATGGATCGTGTACACATCTGCTGACAGCGTCTTTCAAATCGCAGCTCATGAAGGGGTAATCCCATTAGAGGAGCTCTATTCAGCTTGTAAAATCGCTCGTGAGCTGACGCTCGATGATCGTTACGCGGTTGGACGGGTTATTGCGAGACCCTTCATTGGGGAGCCGGGTTCTTTCACTCGGACGCCGAATCGGCATGATTATGCGGTTAAGCCTCCGGAGCCAACGGTGCTGAATGCCTTGAAGGATAGCGGCTTTGATGTTATTGCTGTTGGGAAAATCGATGATATTTTCAGCGGTGAAGGCATAACGCAAGCTTTGCATACTAAAAGCAATGCAGATGGTGTGGAGAAGACGATTACCGCGCTGTCAGGGCCGTTCCGGGGATTGCTGTTCACTAATCTGGTCGATTTTGATTCCCTTTACGGTCATAGGCGGGACCCGCAAGGCTATGGGAAAGCTCTGGAAGCCTTCGATGAGGCCATCCCACATTTGATCAACCAGCTTAGTGATGATGATTTATTGATCCTTACGGCTGATCACGGGAATGACCCAACCTATACGGGAACGGATCATACGAGAGAATATGTTCCGCTGCTCATCTATTCCCCATCGCTGCAATCACCTCAATCCATCGGCGTGCGCGATACATTTGCAGATGTAGCAGCGACAATTGCGGATAACTTCGAAGTGAAGCTGCCGGATAATGGGAAATCTTTTTTGCAGCAATTGGTTTAAGGACAACAAATTTTAGGAGGACTAACAATGAACTTAAAAGCCATACATATCCGCGAAGCTGCGGAATATATCTCAAGCCGTACGGCACTTAAACCAGAAGTTGGACTTATTATGGGCTCAGGCCTAGGTATTTTGGGTGATCATTTATTGGATGCGGTCACGATTCCTTATCAGGAGATTCCTCATTTTCCGCTTTCTACCGTTGAAGGTCATGCTGGCGAGCTAATGATTGGAACTTTGTCCGGTCGTACTGTCGTTCTGATGCGCGGACGTTTTCACATGTATGAAGGCTATGGCCCAGAATTGACTTCCTTCCCGGTTCGCGTCATGAAAGCGCTCGGTGTCAGCAAGCTTGTTGTAACAAATGCGGCTGGTGGCATTAATACGGCATTTGAACCTGGCGATCTTATGCTAATAAGCGATCATATTAATTTGACGGGCCGCAATCCATTGACTGGTCCTAACGAGGATGAGCTGGGCGTTCGTTTCCCTGATATGTCTGAGCCCTACAGCAGCAAACTGCGTGATATCGCTCGTCAAACGGCGGAAGAACAAGGTTTTAACGTTCGCGAGGGTGTGTATATCGCAGTTCTTGGTCCCTCTTATGAAACACCTGCAGAAATTCGGATGATGCGGATATTGGGTGCGGATGCAGTCGGAATGTCCACCGTTGCTGAAGTTATTGCGGCACGTCACTCCGGCATTGAAGTTATCGGAATTTCTTGTATCAGCAACATGGCTTCGGGTATTTTGAATCAGCCGCTGTCTCATTTAGAGGTAATGGAGACGACGGAGCGGGTTAAAAATAGGTTTCTTGGTCTAGTGAAGGGTATAGTTCCTGTGCTATAGTTATTACAAATTTTGTAACAGAAATGTAACATTAGCCTCGACCGATTGTGACATTTTTTGTTCGGTGATCGTCGTATAATGTCCGTGTCATATATAAAAGAGGATAAAGTGGGGATTTACATGGACAATCAAACGTATCACCGAATGGAGCGTCTGCGCGGTCAATTGGTGGCAGCGGCGATGCGCAAGCAAACCTTCCTGCATACCGAAGTATTGCTTCTAAGTCAGAAACTCGATCAGCTTATCGTGAAAGTGCAGACAGAGAAGGCTAAGCTTGAGGAACCTGAAGACGAAGAATAAGCAGTTTGAGTGATAACATCTAGGAGGGTTCATCTGATGCGTGCGGTAGATATCATATATAAAAAACGAAATGGCGGCTCTCTTACTTCGGAAGAGCTATCGTTTCTTATACATGGCTATTGCCAAGGCGATATTCCGGACTATCAAATGTCAGCCTGGGCTATGGCTGTTTTTTTTCGCGGAATGAATGCCCAAGAGACTGCCGACCTGACCTTAGCGATGGCACAATCCGGCGATCAAGTTGACTTATCGGCAGTTCAAGGGATAAAAGTGGACAAGCATAGCACTGGCGGTGTAGGAGATAAGACAACACTGATTGTAGGTCCGCTCGTTGCGGCCTGCGGCATTCCGGTAGCCAAGATGTCTGGTAAGGGGCTTGGTCATACGGGGGGCACTATTGACAAGCTTGAGTCTATCAAAGGGTTTCAAACGGAGCTGACCAAGGAACAGTTTTTCTCGCAGGTAAATGATATCGGTCTGGCCGTTGTTGGACAAAGCGGCAATATGACGCCTGCGGATAAGAAGCTGTATGCGCTGCGTGATGTGACGGCGACAGTAGAGTCGATACCGCTAATTGCAAGCTCCATAATGAGCAAGAAAATAGCTGCTGGCGCTGACGCCATCGTCCTCGATGTGAAAACAGGCAGCGGTGCATTTATGAAGACGGTCGGTGAAGCAGAGATTTTGGCGCAAGCTATGGTTGAAATCGGGACAGAGGTGGGACGTCAAACGGCTGCTCTGATCAGTGATATGGATCAACCGCTCGGCTTTGCAATCGGTAACGCACTCGAAGTACAAGAAGCGATTGATACGCTGCATGGACGGGGTCCAGATGATCTTACGAAGCTATGTCTCGCATTAAGTGCTCATATGGTTGTGCTTGGAGGAAAAGCGGATAGCTTGGCTGAAGCAGAGCTGCTGCTTCGTGATAAACTGGCTTCGGGTGAAGCGCTGGATAAGTTCCGCGCATTAGTAGCCGCACAGGGTGGCAACCCTGCCGTGGCGGATGATCCGAGCTTGCTGCCGCAGGCGCCCGTTGTCATTCCAGTCATCGCTGAGCATGACGGATATGTGCAGCGTATAGATGCTGAACAGCTCGGTATTGCTGCTATGGTGCTCGGCGCTGGGCGTGCAACGAAGGATGCAGTTATTGATTATGCTGTGGGGCTGACGCTTCGGTTGAAGGTGGGCGACAGGGTACGCAGCGGTGATACACTTGTGTTGGTTCATGCGCAAAGTGAAGGAGACATCGTATCTGAGGTCGCAGCGCGGATCCAGCAAGCTTATACGATCAGTGAACAGGAGTCATCCGCTTCACCATTGCTATTATCGGTCGTAACGGCTGAAGGTGTGAAACGGCTCGTATAAGGGAGCAAAGGCCTCATAAATCGATGCCTCGCATTTTCCGATTAACGGAATAATGCGGGGCTTTTTCTTTGTTATCCGGGTATTAGGCGGATTATGATATATTCTCAACCTGTTTTGGAATATTTTAACGCGTATCGGTCGACACTAAGAATGAGATTTTAGCCGAACTACGGTTGTTCATTTAACCGCAGGCATCATTCAGGAGGAGACATTACGCATGAATCGTAAATGGAAGAAGATGATCGTCCTATGCTGTACCGCAGTTCTAACGCTCGCCGCACCTGCAGCCGTTATGGCACAGGAGGAATCACCTGCTAAATCGACCGTTCAATCCAGTTTAGCGGCTTCAGCCCGTTCAGCCATTCTGATGGATGCTGACAGCGGAACGATTATTTATGAGAAAAACAGCCATGACCGGCTGCCGCCGGCGAGCATTACGAAGGTTATGACGATGCTGCTCATCATGGAAGCTCTCGATGAAGGTAAAATTAAACTAACCGATAAAGTATCCACTAGTGAATATGCCGCTTCAATGGGCGGGTCACAGATATTCCTAGAGCCTGGCGAACAAATGAGCGTAGATGAGATGCTTAAGGGGATTGCTCTTGCTTCTGGCAATGACGCATCGGTTGCGATGGCCGAGAAGATTGCCGGTACGGAAGCTGAGTTCGTGAACATGATGAACAAACGTGCAGAGGAGCTGGGGCTCAAAAACACCCATTTCTCCAACTGCAACGGTCTGCCAAGCGCTGATCATTATTCATCTGCTCATGATATAGCGGTGATGTCCCGTGAGCTTCTCAAGCATAATGAAATTACCAAGTATACAGGGCTATACCAGGATTACTTACGCAAGACGAGCGAGAAGCCATTTTGGCTTGTCAATACGAATAAGCTCGTCCGGTTCTATTCTGGGGCGGATGGCCTCAAAACGGGCTTTACGAACGAAGCGAAATTTTGTTTGACGGCAACAGCACGCAGAGACAATTTGCGCATGATTGCGGTCGTTATGGGTGAACCGAATACCAAAACAAGGAATGCGGAAGTTTCGCAAATGTTTGATTTCTCGTTCGCTCAATATATGAACCATACGATTTTCAAAAAAGACGAAGTGATGGGTACAGTGAACGTTGAAAAAGGAAACGTTCGGCAAATGGAGTTGAAAGCGAAGCATTCATACAGCGTCCTTCTCAAAAAAGGCAGCTCTGTGAAAGATATCCGATTTGAACTGAAGCTGGATCCGTTAAAAGCACCGGTTACGATAAATGCTCCGATCGGCAAGCTTATTGTTTACCAGCGTGATCAGGTGCTGACGGAATTTAACGTGGATGCACCGGTATCGGTAGAGCGGGCCGGTTGGTGGAAGCTATTTAAGCGCTCGTGCGGAAGCTTGTTCACTTAATATCAAGAATGCTTAAGCCGGCCCGGCGAATTTTGCAAATGCTGCGCAATTTGTCTGCTCATAGCGCTCTGCTTCTAGTTTTGTCGTTAGGCAGGAATAAGAAGCAGAGTTGTAGAAATGCTTGTTCAACACCAGCAAAACCAAATTTCCACCACGAAAACTTGGTTCATGCTTCCGAAGTCTTTTTTGCCTGAAAAAACTTTTAGGAGTTGAACAACATTATGAGCTTGCAGGTTGAATTGGAGCATTACCGCAATGTGCTCATCGTAAGGCTTCGCGGCGAGCTGGATCACCATACAGCTGATGTCGTACGCATTAAGATGGAGGACGCCATTTTGCGAGGCAGCGCGCTGCATGTCATTCTTAGTTTGAAGGATCTCCAGTTTATGGACAGCTCCGGTCTTGGTGTCGTTCTCGGCCGGTACAAGCAGCTCAAGGCTAAGGGTGGAAAAATGGTCGTTTGTGACGTGAATCAGAGTGTTTACCGACTGTTTGAGTTATCGGGATTGTTTAAAATATTACCGATTCACGAGAATGAGCGGATTGCGCTCACAAGTCTGGAGGTCGTTTCATGAACGTAACGAATGAGATGACACTTTCATTCTCTGCTCGTTCGGAGAATGAAGCATTTGCCCGTGTTGCTGTTGCTGCTTTTGTCTCTCAGCTCGATCCGACGATGGAGGAGCTGAATGATTTGAAGACGGTCATTTCCGAAGCCGTAACGAATGCCATTATCCATGGCTATGACAGTGATCCTAACGGCAAGGTGATCATTGAAGCGATGATTACTGGAGATGTAGTGAAGCTGATCATAAAGGATAATGGAAATGGCATTGAAGATTTGGATCTGGCTCGTCAGCCACTATACACGTCCAAGCCGGAGCTTGAGCGTTCTGGAATGGGCTTCACGATTATGGAAAATTTCATGGATGGATTCGACATCACAAGCGAGCCGGGCATCGGGACATCCATCGCCATGACAAAGCGCATCGAATCGAAAAAAGCGCTATTTAACTAAGCGCATAGGGGTTGGACCGCATGGAAGTCGATATGAAACAAACGGCGCAACCATTTTTGGACGATTCCGAAGTAAAGCGGTTGATCGCGCTTAGTCAATCCGGCGATACGGTTGCTCGCGACACCCTTGTTCAGTGCAATATTCGACTCGTCTGGTCTGTCGTGCAAAGGTTTATGGGACGCGGCTACGAACCGGAGGATCTGTTTCAAATCGGTTGTATTGGCCTGCTTAAATCGGTTGATAAATTTGATTTATCCTACGAAGTGAAGTTCTCGACCTATGCGGTTCCGATGATTATCGGGGAAATTCAGCGGTTTCTTCGAGATGATGGTACGCTCAAGGTCAGTCGATCGCTTAAGGAAACGGCAAATAAGGTGCGCAAGACGAAGGATGAGCTGTCAAAGGTACTGGGCAGGCTTCCCACGATCAAAGAAGTAGCGGAGCAGCTCGGTATTACGCCTGAGGATGTTGTTTTTGCGCAGGAGGCGAACAAACCGCCAACGTCGATACATGAGACGGTTTTCGAGAACGACGGCGATCCGATCACGCTGATGGATCAGATCGCGGATGAGTCTCAGGACCGCTGGTTTGATAAGCTGGCGCTTAATGAGGCCATTGGCGGCTTATCGGAGCGGGAACGGTTAATTGTGTTTCTGCGCTATTACCGGGATCAGACGCAATCAGAGGTTGCGGCAAGACTCGGTATATCACAGGTCCAAGTATCACGGCTGGAGAAAAAAATATTACTTTCCATTCGCAATCAAATTGCCCAGTAATCTCTAGAGCAAAATAGAAACCAAATTGCCGTACAAGGCGATTTGGTTTTTTTTGTTTGCGCTGATCCGATTATCCTTAGCGTCCTTTAATCATACTAAAAGGAAAGCTGCTCTAATGTTTGACAATGATGGAGGAGGTAGCATCGGTGGGTTCCAATACGGAAAGAGCGCCAAGACTATATTTGCGTCTGCGTAAACGGATCGGCATTAGACCTGGTCAAACCGTCAACCTTCATCAGGCAGCCCGGTTATCTTCGTCTGACTCGCTGCTTAAGGAACGATTAGGCTTAATAGTGCTGCATGAGCACAGGATCAAAGACGGCAATCGGGTTGTCATTGATCTGATGCAAATTGTTCAAGCTATCCGTGAAGCGGAGCCCGAGGTTATTATTGAGCCGTTCGGCGATCCGGAAGTACTCGTCATCGTGGCGGATACGCCAAGAAAGCCCCGTTTCGCGTTACTTGCGATGACTTGGCTGCTTCTTTTTCGGATCAGGTCTTGCCATAATGAATTTTCATACGGATGTCAGCATGAAGGAAGTGCATATTCGGATTACGGAGCTGGTAACGGGTAAACGAACGGAGCATCCCTTATGGTTCCAAATTCCTTACTCCCTTGGTATTGGACTTGGCATGCTGGTGTTCTTTAATCATTTATTCCGCAAACGGTTCAACGAGGAGCCGAATCCGCTTGAAGTGGAGCTATATATGTACGAAGAGAATGTAAATGCCTATGTAATTGCTGATGAAATGCGAAGAAAGACCGAACATACCATGGCCGCGCTACAAATAATACTGATGCGAGTCATGGCACCTATACGGCCGATAAATCAGAGGAGAGCGAGCATGATCATTAATTGTGCAGCTAACGCCTTTGTTGCTCTGCTCGGCATAGCAGGCGGTCTGGCAGTAGGCAGCAGTCTTGTAGCACTGTTGATTGTGCTTGATTTAATTCCGAGGCTGGCTCAACTGGCATACGGGTATCGCAAATCATTATGGTTTGAGACAGCGGTAATGAGCGGTGCGGTTTATTGGTCGCTGGCAGATTTTTTAGAGGTCAAATTATGGCTTCCTCGGGAAGCCGCGCTTCTTGGTATCGGCTTATTAGACGGCTTATTTGTCGGCATGCTGGCAGCTGCGTTGACAGAGGTGATGAATGTACTTCCTATCATAGCGAAAAGGCTGAGGCTCGGCCGCTATTTGGTTAGCTTGTTAATGGCAATGGTGCTGGGCAAGGTAATGGGATCGTTGTTTGATTGGCTTGTGTTCCAATGGAAATAACACATCAGGAGGGTTTTTGATGACAGATCATGAACACGATAACCGCGAAGCAACCAAAGGCGAGGTCCTGAAGCCGATTCATGTCTATTGGGAGGTGGCAGGTGATCCCGATTTTCCATTGTCAGAAGAGTCATTGAATGATCCAATCATCAGTCATCGCAAGAAGCATGAGCCCTCGAGCGATAAGCCAAAGCCGGTTCCGATCCCTGAACATATAGACCGCTTTACTGACAAGCTGGAGGAAGAGATCGGATTTAAGAAAAGCTTCGACGTCGTGGTGAGAGAAATGACCTTTGGGGATAAACGCACCGCTCTGTTCTTCCTTAATGGCTTTGCCAAAGATACTATACTCACCGAAGTTCTGAAGCGGCTTACGTATTTGCAGCCGGAGGATTTGTCCTCCCATGCCGTTCATTCCTTTCTGGATCTCTACGTTCCTGCCATCCAAGTAAAGAAAGAGTCGGACTGGAACAATATGATGACCGATGTATTATCCGGCGGCACGGCCCTATATCTCGACGGGGAAAGCACATTGCTGCTTATCGATGCGAAAGTCTTTCCCGGACGGAATCCGGAAGAGCCATCACTCGAGAAGGTCGTTCGCGGATCGCGTGATGGTTTCGTAGAGACTATGCTTACTAATGTTACGCTCGTGCGCCGGCGTTTGCGCGACAAACAGCTTCGTTACGAAATAATGAGAGTCGGGCAGCGGACTCAAACAGACGTATGTCTTGCCTATATCGACGACCTCGTCGACAAAGAACTGCTGGAATCGATTCGTGATAAGATACAAAAGGTTAAGGTTGATGGAATGCCGCTTGCAGATAAGCAACTGGAAGAGGCAACGGTGAAGCGGGGATGGAATCCGTTCCCGCTCGTCAGGTATTCGGAGCGCCCTGATACAGTTGCGGTTCATCTGCTGGAAGGGCATGTAGCACTTTTCGTGGATACGACGCCAAGTGTCATGATCCTTCCGACAACATACTTTGACCTTACCCAGCATGCGGAAGAAAATCGTCAGACGCCATTCCTGGGCACTTACTTGAGATGGGTACGGTTCTTCGGTATATTCGCCTCGTTGTTTCTGCTGCCGCTGTGGTTTCTGTTTACACTGAAGCCGGAGCTAAAACCGCCTGCTCTTGATTTTATCGGGGCACAGAAACCAGGACGTTTGCCGATGGTCTCACAATTTCTGTTAGCTGAGATTGGGGTAGATATGCTTCGAATGGCAGCCATCCATACGCCGGCTCCTTTGGCCACAGCGATGTCGCTTATTTCAGCGATCCTGATTGGAGATATTGCCGTCAAGACGGGGCTCTTCGTCAATGAGGTCGTATTATATATGGCAGTAGCAGCCATTGGTATGTTCGCAACACCAAGCTACGAGCTGGGATTGGCTAACCGGATTGTCAGGCTGGTGCTAATTATTGCCGTTGCCGCGTTTAAGGTAAAGGGGTTCATGCTTGCTGCCACACTGATCTTTATCATACTGGTTTTCGAGCGGTCCTTTAACCGCCCCTATATGTGGCCATTGATCCCTTTTGACCTGCGAGGGCTGTGCAATCTCATCATCCGTCCGCCGTTTCTACAAAACCGCACACGGCCGAATATTCTTAAAACGCAGCAGATGGATAAGATGCCAACCAATGAAAAAGAATGACCCTTTGCAAAAAATGCAAATCAAATGCGAATTAATCCATTTCTGCAAGCGGTAGAATGCGTTATACTAATGCTAATTGATGCAAACCGTATAATGGGATTAATAGGATAAGCGGAGGGGAATAATATGTACTTTCATGGTACTGCTAAAGTTAATGGACAAGGACATTTGGAAATTGGGGGCTGTGATGTTGCGGACCTCGCACAACAATTTGGAACACCGCTTTATATTGTGGACGAGGCTCTTGTTCGCCAGCGTGCACGCGAATATGTGGAATCGTTCCGCGCATCCGGCTTGAAATTCCAAGTGGCATACGCAAGCAAGGCATTCAGTGTTATGGCAATGTGTTCGATCGCCGAGCAAGAGGATTTATCCCTCGACGTTGTTTCCGACGGAGAGCTGTATACGGCTTTGAAAGCAGGCTTCCCTGCACAGCGCATTCACTTCCATGGCAACAACAAAACACCGGATGAAATCAACATGGCGCTTGATGCCAACATCGGCTGCTTCGTAGTTGATAATTTCAATGAGCTTCATTTGTTGAACGCCCTTGCTGCCGATAAAGGCAAGAAGGTTAGTGTGCTGCTTCGTATTACGCCAGGTGTAGAAGCCCATACTCATGAGTATATTTCTACAGGCCAAACGGATTCCAAATTTGGTTTTGACCTTGGCAACGGCACTGCATACCGTGCTATTCAAGAGGCTGCTTCCCAGCCTAACCTGGATCTTCTTGGCGTCCACTCCCACATCGGGTCCCAAATCTTTGAGGTTGAAGGATTCGCGATGGCGGTTGATAAAGTAGCTGGATTTGCTGTCAAAGTACGCGAAGAGCTGAACATTACATTCCGAGTTATTAATCTTGGCGGCGGCATCGGTATCCGTTACGTGGAAGGCGACACCCCGCTTCCGATTTCACAATACGTGAAGGCTATTACGGATTCAATCATTACCAATTTCACGAAAGCAAATTATCCGCTGCCAGAAATCTGGGTTGAGCCAGGCCGGAGCATGGTCGGCGATGCAGGAACGACTCTGTACACAGTTGGGACAAGCAAAGATATTCCCGGCGTACGCAAATATATCGCGGTTGATGGCGGGATGACAGATAATCCGCGCCCTGCTCTTTACGAGTCCAAATACGAAGCGGTGCTTGCTAACCGTGTTAATGAGCCAGCTTCAGAAACGGTATCTGTCGCGGGTAAATGCTGTGAAAGCGGCGATATGCTGATCTGGGATTTGGAGCTTCCGAAAGCAAGCACAGGTGATTTACTTGCTGTTTTCTGCACGGGCGCTTACAATTATGCAATGGCAAGTAATTATAACCGGATTCGCCGTCCGGCAGTTGTATTTGTAAAAGACGGGGCTGCGGACTTAGCGGTCAAACGTGAGTCATTAGACGATATCGTTGGCAATGACGTTATCCCGGCACGTCTGAAGCAAACATCAGCTGCAAAATAACAAGAATTAAAGGAGCGAATGGTACACATGGCAAAGCAAGCAAAGATCACGATGTCTAACGGTGCTGAGGTCGTTATTGATCTATTCGAACAAGACGCGCCAAACACAGTAGCAAACTTTGAGAAATTGGCTAACGAAGGCTTCTATAACGGCCTTGTTTTCCACCGCGTTATTCCTGGTTTTGTTGCTCAAGGCGGTTGCCCGACTGGTACTGGCAGCGGCGGTCCTGGCTACACAATCAACTGCGAGATCAACCCGAACAAGCATGAGCGTGGAACGCTTGCAATGGCGCATGCCGGCCGCAACACAGGCGGAAGCCAGTTCTACATATGCTTCCAGCCACAGCCTCATCTTGATGGCGGGCACACGGTGTTTGGCAAAGTAGCGAAAGGCATGGAGCATGTAGATGCTTTCCAAGGCCGTGACAAAATGGAGAAAGTTGAAATTGTAGAAGTTTAATCCTTCTGCGATCTCAATTATGAGCGTACCAAACAACCCGCAAGCCAGGATTCACATGGCAGCGGGTTGTTTGGTTTATTGTGCTTTATATCTGTTGCGCGAGCTGCTCAAAGAGATACATTAACGACAAAAACCCCCGACAGCCATCCATGGCAGGCAGGGGTTTTGTTTTACCTGTATAGGTAAATCTTCTTCGTCACGTTGTCCCAGGACACGATGCCACCCAGCAGCTCGGCAGCGGCACGCACTCCGATATAAGTGACACCATCCATTACCTCAAAGGATCGAATGACTTTGCCGTCAATATACGGTGCCGCTTCTTGTGCTCTCCATTCTACTGTGTAGCCCAGCGCCTCTCCGAGCTTACGGATTGGAAGATACACATGGCCATTCTTTACCCGGCCATAAGCAACGAGCTTATCGTTAACCACAACTTTAATGTTGTCGGTCGCTGTTGGTTCAGGAGCTGGGAGCGGGTACTTGTCAAAGAAGGCAGCCTCCATCGCATTGACGTCCACAATACCGCTGATCCCATCGACCGTGCCTGTTGAAGTATATTGGAAGACCGACCACTTGTCCCATGTGCTATTAGCCATGGGTTTATCTGTGCCATAGTGCGCGATCCAGAGTGGCCATTTGCTTAATTCTTTACCCAGGTATGTCTTTGCGAAGCTCGCACCGGTATAGATCATCACGGGATGGCTTGATAAACGCTCGACCTCCTTCAACCAAAGCATGCACCATTCAGTCAGTTTGTCATGACCTAGATCAGCTGCTTCGCCTTCAACATCGAGAACATACGGAAAGTCAGCTTTAAATCCTTTGACGGTCTTATAAAAATTAACAGCCTCATCTTCCGGAGAGTTGTTTTCTGGGCGTGCATAGTGGTAATAACCCACCTTCAGGCCTGCGAGGACTGCTCCTGTGGCATAGGATGAAAACTTATCATCTATTCCCGTCTTGCCCTCTGATGCCTTGATAAAGGCACCCTTAACACCGTCAGCATAAACCAGATTCCAATTGATCGACTTCTGATGATGGGAGACGTCAATAACTTTCACATTACTAGGACTCTTTGCTTGCATCGTTTGCCGCCCCCTTCTGCGTACTCCATTCCATATCTATCAACTCCATTTTTAATAGTTTATGAGTGTTGTCCATTCGATGTGCATCGATTTCCTGATATTTTAAACCCGCCAGCCGAAGCATGTCCGCATATTCGTTGGAGGAAAAAAAGGAGCAGGGATGATAAATCCTTGCTTTTTTTGTTATGTGGTGGTAATATTTCAGCAACGTTAATAACTTTAAGTTAGTGACCATCGGTACGCTTTAGGGCACTGAATGAACAACAAAGGACACTAACGTAAACTAAATATATTTTGCGACTTTCCTTCGGGGTCGGGTGAAATTCCCAACCGGCGGTGATCAGAGCAGCAGCTTCGTGTTTGTTTCACGGGTAGTGTGCCAGCTGCTTTGTCAGTCCGTGACCCGTTTCGCTCCCGTATTCATCAACTGATGCGGTTCTTGCGAGGACGGTGGACCTGGTGTAAATCCGGGACCGACAGTATAGTCTGGATGGGAGAAGGAGACGGTTGCGGATTTCATTTTTCATTTCTCGGCATTTCTTTGTTCATTTTTTCACAAAGATGCCGAGCTTGTTTAAATGTGTCTTCAAATCTGTCCCTTTACGAATTTATTCGATTCCATCACCCCGTTGGCATTACGCCTAGGGGTGATTTTTTTGTTTCTTGACGTCTTGAACGATGAAACATACATGCGGCTGGCACTGGATATGGCTGCCAAAGCGAAAGGTCAAACCGATATCAATCCTGTCGTTGGCTGTGTGGTTGTCAACGATGGGCGAATTGTAGGCTTGGGTGCACACCTCAAAAGGGGTGAGGGTCATGCCGAAGTGCATGCCCTTGCGATGGCCGGAGCAGCAGCCGAAGGCGCGACAGTCTATGTAACCCTTGAGCCTTGCAGCCATCATGGGAGGACGCCGCCTTGCTGTGACCGCATCATTGCTGCAAAAGCGGCTCGCGTTGTCGTGGCGAGTACGGATCCGAACCCGTTGGTTGCAGGACGCGGCATAGCTAAGCTCAAAGAAGCGGGAATTATCGTTGATGTAGGGCTGCTTGGTGCCGAGTCGCAAAAAATGAACGAAGCCTTCAATAAGTTCATTACGACAGGCCTCCCCTTCGTAACGGTGAAATCAGCGATGACCTTGGACGGGAAGCTTGCGGCCAAAACCGGTGACAGCCGTATGTAAGCGGACCTGAATCCCGTGAACTGACGCACACACTCAGGCACCAGCATATGGCGATCATGGTTGGCGTTCAAACGGCACTAGCGGATGATCCAGAGCTTACGACGAGGCTCACGATTCCGGCGGTTCACCCCATTCGAATCATTGTGGATTCTCAGCTTCGACTTCCGCTTCATGCCAAGCTGCTGCAGGAGAAGCTCTCTCCTGTTATCCTGTTAACGACAGAGCGTGCAGATTCAGCTAAACGTGAAGTGCTGGAGGCTGCAGGCGCACAGGTAATAAGCTGCGGCAGCGGGGCACAGGTTGATTTGTCACTGGCAATGAGCTTGCTTGGTGAACGCGATATCGGGTCGATATTGCTGGAGGGCGGAGGTAAGCTGAACGGCGCAATGCTGGCGGAGGGTTTAATTGATAAGGTGATCTTATTTATTGCCCCTAAGCTAATCGGAGGTGCGGCATCTCCGGGTGCATTCGATTTTGAAGGATTCGAGCGGATGTCGGAGGCCATTGCGCTGAAGGACATACAGGTTCAGCAAATCGGCCAAGATGTTTGTTTCATCGGCTATCCCGATTATGGTGACCGTGTGAGCGGAGCCAAATAGAACTAACCTGATAAAGCAGCGAGCGTTAACGTCATTGGGGTAAGGAAGGAGGGAGGAAGCGGTGTTCACAGGACTTATAGAAGAAATCGGAGCGCTTAAACGTTCTTATAAGCAAGGTGAAGCGATGATGCTTACGATCGAAGCATCTAAGGTGCTGGGCGATGCAGAAATTGGCGACAGCATCTCGGTGAACGGAGTTTGCTTGACCGTAACCGAACTGAACGGTTCTGCCTTCACGGTTGATGTTATGCCTCAGACCTACAGGCATACCAACCTTAAAGATATTCGTCCTGGCGAGAGGGTCAATCTGGAGAGAGCGATGAAAGCCGGAGGACGTTTTGGAGGACATATCGTACAGGGTCACGTAGATGGCATAGGAGCGATCATTTCTAGAGTATCAGATGCGAATGCGGTTGTATTCACGATCAGCCCGCATGATCCGGCCTTAATGAGATATGTTATACCGCAGGGCTCTATCACATTAGATGGCATTAGCTTAACGGTTATTGCAGCGGATAAACAAACCTTCAGCGTATCTATCATCCCGCACACACTTCGTGAGACAGCTCTTCAGCTTAAGCAATCGGGAAGTGTAATTAATATAGAGTGCGATGTGCTCGGTAAGTACGTCGATCATTTGCTCCATTACAAAGGCGATACTGCAGCGCCTGGTCAAGCTGGGAAGAGCACCAAGGAAGCGGGAGGCTTAACGGCAGCTTTTCTGGCGGAGAACGGATTTTTCTAGCAGCGATTGAAATATAGAAAGTCAGGGAAGGACGGATTGTATGAAAGAACGGATTGAAACGATATCAGACGAAGAATTAGCAGGATCGTTCGACAGTATTGAAGCTGCAATCTATGATCTTATCCTCGGGAAACCGATTATTGTTGTAGACGATGAGGATCGTGAGAATGAAGGAGATCTTATCGCGCTCGCCGATAAAGCGACACCTGAGGTTATTAACTTCATGATATCGGAAGCAAGAGGACTAGTATGTACGCCCATTTCACAAGAACGTGCCGAGGAGCTTGATCTCCCGCCAATGGTTACGCACAATACCGATTATCATGGAACGGCTTTTACCGTTTCAGTTGATTATATTTCTACGACGACCGGTATTTCTGCCCATGAACGTTCGCAAACGATTAAAGCATTAATTGATCCAACAACCAAAGCAGCGGATTTCCGTCGCCCGGGACATGTTTTTCCGCTTATTGCGAAGAAGGGCGGCGTCCTAAGACGTGCAGGACATACGGAAGCGGCGATTGATTTGGCCCGTATGTGCGGTTCTCAGCCTGGAGCTGTTATTTGTGAGATTATTAAAGAAGACGGCTCTATGGCGAGACTTGGGGATCTTATCGAGTTCAAGGCAAAGCATAGCTTGAAGCTGATTTCTATTCAGTCGTTGATTCATTACCGGAATGAGAAAGAAAAGCTTGTTGAGCGTGTTGTCGATGTGAATATGCCGACTGATTTTGGCGTCTTCCGCGCAGTGGCATACACCAATGAAGTGGATAATAAGGAGCATGTGGCACTCGTTAAGGGTGAGATTGATTCCGATCAGCCTATCCTTGTCCGTGTCCATTCTGAGTGCCTGACCGGCGATGTCTTTCATTCTCATCGCTGCGATTGCGGTCCTCAGCTGGAAGCAGCGCTTAGGCAGATTGATGAAGCTGGCGGCGGCGTGCTGCTCTATATGCGTCAAGAAGGCCGGGGAATCGGTCTAATTAACAAATTAAAAGCTTATAAGCTGCAGGAGCAGGGTTTCGACACGGTCGACGCGAATATTAAATTGGGATTTGCGCCCGATTTGCGCGAGTATGGTATCGGTGCCCAAATTTTGAAGGACCTCGGTGTCCGTAAAATGCGGCTTCTGACGAACAATCCTCGCAAAATTCGCGGCCTTGAAGGCTATGGAATCGAGGTTGTGGAGCGGGTGCCTATTCAAATCGAATCAAACGAGGACAATAACGATTACCTGCATACCAAAAAGTTAAAGCTTGGACATATGCTCCGGTTTGACGATATAAAAGATAATGATTTTACAATCTAACTAACCAGACGGGTTAACGAAAGGATGACAATAGTATGCCGCATGTATACGAAGGACATTTAATTTCACAAGGATTACGATATGGGGTCGTTGTTGGCAGATTTAATGAATTTATTTCCAGCAAGCTTCTCGGAGGCGCATTAGATGCATTCAAGCGTCATGGCGCTGAAGATTCTGAAGTAGAAATCGCTTGGGTCCCTGGCGCATTCGAAATTCCGCTGATCGCTCAGAAGATGGCTGAGAGCGGAAAGTACGATGCCGTTATTACGCTTGGCGCGGTAATACGCGGATCAACTCCGCATTTTGATTATGTGTGCAATGAAGCGGCGAAAGGGGTCTCTGCTGTCGCTCTTAAAACCGGCGTGCCTACAGTCTTTGGCGTGCTTACAGTTGATACCATTGAGCAAGCCATTGAGCGTGCTGGAACAAAAGCAGGCAACAAGGGCTGGGAAGCTGCAGCTACTGCTATTGAAATGGCAAACCTGACTAGAGCTTTGAAAAACTAAGCTTTTACTTTTAAATATGCTTTCGATGCAGTTTAAAGCCTGGTAAGCCTGGTTAGCTCGGCTTATCAGGAACATCACGCAAAACTTTAGGAGGGCACCCATGACGGTAGTGACCTATAAACTGGATTCGTTCGAAGGGCCGCTGGATCTTCTCCTTCACCTTATAGATAAGGCAGAAATCGATATTCACGAAGTGTCCATAAGTGAAATAACAGATCAATACATGGACTACTTGAATGCGATGCAGGAGCTGGAGCTTGAGGTTACAAGCGAATTTCTCGTCATGGCTGCCACTCTGCTGTCCATAAAAAGTAAACAGCTGCTGCCAAAGCCGCCTATTATTGAGAACGATGAATATGAAGAGTGGCCGGAAGACGGTTTAGATCCGCATGATGAGCTTATTGCCAAGCTGATTGAGTACCGTAAGTTCAAGCAAATCGCCGAACAATTGCGGGAGCAGGAGTTTGAGAGAAGTCTCGTGTATACGAAGGAACCAGAGGATTTGACGCCGTTTATGAAGGTCGTTCAAGAGAATCCTGTAAAAGGGCTTCATGTGAATGATCTCATTAAGGCATTTCAGAAAGCGCTCCGAAAGCAACAAGAAGAAATGTAGTAGCAACTATTCATCGTGACGAAATATCGGTTAAGGATCGAATTCGCGATGTGATGGAAGTGCTGCGTGAATATGAAACGGTCCGTTTCTCCAAGCTCATCCGTGAAGATATGAGTCGGCATGAAATTGTCGTGACGTTTCTGGCACTGCTTGAGTTAATGAAAATGAAGCATATCCGATGTTATCAGCATCAATTGTTTGACGACATCGTCATTCATTGGAGAGGAGAAGCGGTACAAGGTGGAATATTCGAAGTTGAAGTCGATTATTGAAGGACTGCTGTTCATGGCAGGGGACGAAGGGCTTACCAAGAAGCAGCTTTCCGATATATTGGAGCTGGACGCCGCGATCGCGGTCGATCTTACGAACGATTTAATGAAGGACTTGAAGCAGAAGAAGCGGGGCATTCAGGTATCTTTAGTTGCCGGAGCGTACCGGTTAACGACGAATCCGGCGCATGCGGCGTATTTTGAACGGATGGCTTACTCACCAACACGATCGAGTTTGTCGCAAGCAGCGCTTGAAACTTTATCGATCGTTGCGTATCGTCAGCCAATAACGCGAATCGATATTGAAGAAATCCGCGGTGTTAAGAGCGAGCGTCCGCTTCATTCTCTTGTTGCCAAAGACTTAATTGAAGAGGTTGGACGAGCCGAAGCAATTGGGCGGCCTATTCTCTACGGGACTACAAAATCCTTTCTGGATTACTTCGGTTTAGCTGGTATCGATGCACTTCCAGAGCCAAGCGCGGTCGACGAGGATTCTCTTGATGAGCAGACACAGCTTCTGTTCGAGAAGCTCGAGGGTCGTCAAATGACTATTGAAGAGATGCCCGAGCCGCCCAAAGAAAGCTAATCCAGTGTTACTTTTTATATATCGGTCTTTATCCATGAATGAGATTTGTTCGTAAGGTCATACTATATCCGGGCCAAATTTAGGGAAACGGGGGAGAGACATCCATGCTTGGATACCCGTACGGATGGTTGATCGCGGCAGGTCTCTTTTTTTTACTTCTACTCATTGTGGCGATGTCTCCTGTCGTTATTACAGGTCATATCAAACGAATTGAGGATAATGATGATGCTGAGCTCCGTATTCGTGCGCTGCTCGGTATCATTAATTATGAATGGCAATTGCCAATTGCTCAATTTAAAGGAATGGGTATGAGCTTCAAGAAGGAAATGACTGCCGAGAATATGGGTGGAACTCATCAAGGGACATCTGATATGCATGTTGATGTACATTCCATTATGAAAGCCATCCATCGGATGAATTTGATATTGAAGCATACTGACAATTTGATTGGGTGGGTTCGCAGAACCTTAAGTCATGTTCGTTTAACGGAATGCCGGTGGAAGACGAAAGTCGGTACAGATGATGCGATGTGGACGGCAATGATTACCGGTATGGTATGGTCGGTAAAAACGACTTCAATCGGCGTCATGTCCCAGCTTATACGTTTACTAGCAAATCCGAAGCTTTCCGTGGAACCTGTGTATGAGAAAGCGCATTTTTCTACTGAAGGTGATTTCAAAGCGAAAATCAGCTTTGGCTACGTGATATATGCCGGTATACGATTAATGGTTCAAATGAAAAAAAGCAAAGGATTACCAAAAGGGATTATTGGATGGCAGCGAATTTTGCTTCGCGGTTGATTACATAACCACTCCTCATCGAGGACAACATAATGAATGAAGTCTCGATATGAAGGAGGTTAGGTCAATGGAAAATCATCCTATTCAGGGATTAATGCAAACCGCCATGGAGAATATTAAAGAAATGGTCGACGTCAATACAATTGTCGGTGACCCGGTTCAAACGCCAGACGGTAGTGTGATTATGCCTATTTCTAAAGTCGGCTTTGGTTTTGTAGCTGGTGGTAGCGATATTCGCTTCGACGACACTTCTAAAACAGGCGATGCTCTACATGCAGCTGTATCTATGCCTTTCGGCGGAGGCAGCGGTGGCGGTGTATCCATTACACCGATCGCATTTCTAGTCGTTGGCACGGAAGGCGTTCGAATTGTACCGCTGGATAATCAAACTCATCTGATGGAGCGCGTGATCGATTCAGCCCCTCAAGTGTTTGAGAAAATTCAAGCAATGTTCAAACGTAATGACCAGTCACATCGACTTCGATCCTTAATCAGCCAATTGTTAACGCACCAGAGACTCCTTACGTATAAAGATTGGTTTGGCATTTTTTCAAACCAATTATTTAAAGAGGTAAGCGCATGAAAGAAAGAAGCTGTCCCTTGGGAAAGCACTGAAAAACGTTCACAGAATATGTAAGAGGCTGATGAGAGATCATCGGTCTCTTTTTTTACGCACATCATGTTCAAAGAAAATAAAGTGTTAGACTGAAAAATAAAAGACTGGGAAAATAATTTCGCATCTTAATTAATCGTTTAAGGCCTTACCGCTCTAAGCTTTATTTTTGATTGCAAGTGGATGATCTTAATGTTATGATCGTGTTGCTGTAAAAAATAAATCGTAACGAGGTGAGGACAATGAAAACACAAAAAAATACGTCCTATCCTCATGCTGCTTTTTAATTATTTTTCTACGAATACATTAGGCTCTGAGGGTAGGGTTATTCACTCTCAGAGCTTTTATATTTAGGCAGAAGGTACGTTTAAACTTTCTTGCCGATCTATGACAGCCACTCACGGAGTGGCTGTTATTTTTTTGGAACAAAAGGTTGGTCAAGGCAAAAAGGATGGAATTCATTTTTCGCGAAAAATTTCAAACAGTGCCGATTTAGGTTTGAGCAGGCTCATACCTGGATATTAGGGGTCGATTCGTTTCGTCGGTACCTTGTTCCAAAGGATAAGGGGCCCCCTTCTTGAGATATCGTTTCAACTTCGGCATCGTATCCCGTTATTCACCGCTTTTCAAATATGAAAGGATGATGCTTTATTAAAAGACTCGCACAATATTTTCGCTCATTACAATCCGGACAGTCGTCTTACAGTATGATTTATGAAGGTTTTATGATCAAGGACATATACCCAACCTATTGGAATAATGATGTTGCCTATTACATTGAACGGACACATAAACTCACGCTGGATAAACCATGTATCACAATAAAAATACCTTTTGACCGTCTCGGCTTAGATGAAAATAGGGATCAAATTGTTCTTTCAGATTCTGCATTAAGAGAATGGGTTGATCATATTGAGGCATTAAATGAATTGATTTATAATCGGTCACGTTCTGATAAAGAAAATGGTGCTTTTTATTGTTTTCATCCAACCAATGTAGTGTTGCAACGTAATGCATCCTTTGTCGAAGTCATCTCGGAAAAATGGTATCTATGCTTAATGATTACAGTTCAACTTCCATTCAAGAATAATGATAAAGCTATGCGCATGCTCTGCAAAATGCTTCCAAAAGAAGTGGAGAAGTTTATTGCCAAGTTTGATCTCATCAAATTAAATGCTGCCTATGAATTGATAAAAAAACAAAATATGATTCGCGAATGGCTAAAATCCAGTGATTATTGTGCGTTTATTGCGAATGGCAGCATTTTGCCAAGAAATAAAGATAACAGCGGGCCACTGGAGGGTGCCTTGCCTTTTACATCCCCGGAAGATGTTGAAGTTGAAATTTGCGGTTTACGAGGAATGGGAATAAAACATGGCGTGACGGTCATAACCGGCGGTGGTTATTCGGGTAAAAGCACAATGTTAGATGCACTAAATTCGGGGATTTACAATCACATCATAGGCGATGGACGAGAATTTGTGATTACAGAACAAAGTGCAATGGAAATATCCGCAGAGGAAGGCCGTTCCATAAAAAACATCAATATTACACCTTTCATAAAATGGATACCCAATAGTTCGACTGAACAGTTTTCGACTGATTACGCCTCAGGTTCCACATCTCAAGCCGCAAATATTATGGAGGCAATCAACTTTGGGTGTAAGCTTCTTCTTATTGATGAAGACAGAAGCGCGACGAATTTTATGATTCAAGACATCAAAATGCGTTCATTAATCAAGCATGAACCCATTACGCCTTTTACGGAACGTGTCAGGGAGCTTTATGAGGTTGTTGGTGTATCTTCCGTTCTTGTTATTGGAGGTAGCGGTGAATTTTTATCCGTTGCCGATCAAATCATCCTGATGGACAATTTTGTGCCCAAAAACGTAACCCAGGAAGCAAAAAAATTATGTGAACACGACAAACCACGCGAACGTATCCCCCTTGCAAAATGGGAGATAGAAAGTAAAATAACCACCGATCACTTTTCGAGCTATCCGCAGGGCAGTGGTACAGAAAAGCTGATGGTTTCCACCATGGGATACTTGATGATAGGTGATGAACAAATTGATATCAGAGGGCTTTACAATATCACATCACACGCCCAGCTTGAAGCTATTGCCTTTTTAATTCGAAAAATCGCTATAAGTAATCAGGAGCGTCTCATCTTTTTTCATGAAAAGATCAAAAAAGCTCTCGAAGATATGGGGAGAGAAGGAGTGGATATTGTATTTTCTTCCTTTTTCCCTGGTTTCGAAAGATGGCTTGAATTGCCAAGAATTAATGAAGTATTATCTGTTGTAAACCGAATGAAACATTTAAATATTATTCACCTTGAGCCCTCTGAACGCCTCTAATTACGACATAAATATACGTTTATCCAATTAGGAGACGGGTTGAAGTGGAGGGTAGCTGTAGAATAGACTCTCTGCTACCCTAAACAAGGGTATCTGAAACGGATGATTTTATTGATGACAAGTGATGGCTAAAGGAAGAGCTATTCAGCGGTGCGCCGGGTTTTATAGACTTCTTCAAACTGTATATTTACGCTTTGTCGATTGAACGGGACACGTTAGCTCAATCGACAAAGCAGCGGCAGTCTAAGACTTTATTTTCTTGTTCAGGGCTGACGCCGGTGAAAATATTGGGTCAGTCTAAAACTTATTTTTAAATGCCTCCACTAAAAGCCATTGCTGAACTTGGTGGATATGTTGTTCTTATGGGTGTTAATTTTAACCGTTTGACATTAATTCACTTAGCGGAGCAAATGGCAGGAAGAAATTTATTTAGACGATGGGCAAAAGATTCTAAAGGTGTAACAATTGAGGTTGGCGGATGCTCCGAGGGTTTTATCAAAGAGATTTCAGAAAATGCCATAAGGAATAATCCTTTGATAACACATTGTGGTGATTCTAGATGTGATCGCTGTAATGATGCTGTAAAGGGCGGACCCATATTAGTATGATTAGTGATAGATAGCACGATGTTGGGAAGATGTCTACATGGGAGGAAAGATGAAGTTCATACTTATATTCGGTCCCCGGGCTGTAGGGAAGATGACAGTGGGCCACGAACTTGAGAAAATCACATCTTTGAAGTTGTTTCACAACCATCAGACAATTGAGCTACTTGAATTTGTCACTCGTTACCTGGAGAGATCACGAGGGAAAACTACATTCGAATTAAAACTACAAATCGAACACCAGCAGAAACGGCACTGAGTTTATAGATCGATATGCGTTGCGTTAATTGAGGTAACTAGGTAAGTATTGCTATAAGGCTTTGTTTCGACTGCGGGATCACTAAAGATTCTGGGATATGTAGAAAGGAGGGCTGCCCATTGCGTTTGGGGCAGTTTCTTTTTGTATCACTCTAAATATAAACGTTGTTCTCCGAGAGGCTAAACCTTATTAGGCATGCGTTGGATAAAAGGACATATCCCGATTTTCAATTCATATACTGGTACAAGACGTTACAGCCTGTACGACAAGGTGACGATGCAGCTCTTATGTAGCAAACTACAGCATAGCTGTTTCGAAAATCTCGAAGCGAGCTTACGAAGCGAGTTATCGCTAAGTGTAACCGTACCGTAACACTTAGGCAGAGCCTCGCAATAACTTAAGATTATGCTTACGAAGCGAGTTATTGCTAAGTGTAACCGTACCGGTATCACTTGGGCAGAGCCTCGCAATAACTTTTAGGAGGAAGCGAATGAGGCATGTTTGTTTATCCATTCGTCGGTTGGGAATTTTGGCTGCAGTGGGCTGTATCTTGTTCGGGATCCCTTCGATAACGGTGAGCGCTGCTCCGAGTGCTATCTAATACACATGCTAAAGGTGTTGCATTAATTGATGTTGAATCGGGCAGGCTGCTCTATAATTCCAATGGTGATAAGCCGATGAAGATTGCCAGCTTGACGAAGATCATGACCGCGATTGTTGCGATCGAGCATGGGAAGTTATCAGATATGGTAAAAACAAGCGTACGCGCTGCTGGCAGGGAGGGTTCATCTATCTATTTGAAGAAGGGTGAAGAGATGAGCCTTCAAAATTTGCTTTACGGCCTTATGCTTCGGTCTGGCAATGATGCGGCGACAGCAATTGCTGAACATGTTGGGGGTTCGGAGGAAGGGTTTGTTCATATGATGAATGAGAAGGCCCAGATGCTGGGACTTGCGAATACGCAGTTTATGAATCCGCATGGACTTGATGTCGAAGGGCACTACTCCTCCGCGAATGATTTGGCCAAGCTTACCGCTTACGCTCTCAAGAACCCAATCTTCAAAACAATCGTGAAAACAAGAGTGAAGACGGCACCCAACCCAAATGATAAATGGAATTATTCCTGGAAGAATAAGAACCGGATGCTTACGATGTATGAAGGCGCGGATGGCGTGAAGACAGGCTATACCAAGCAAGCGCTGCGCTGTCTGGTCAGTTCGGCAACCAGAAACGGTCAGCAGCTCGCTGTAGTTACTCTGAATGATGGTGATGATTGGCTTGACCATCAGAAGCTGCTTGATTGGGGATTCAACAATTACCCCTTAAGCGAGGTGACTCATAAGGGACAGCCTATAAATGGATATCCGCTGGCGGTCGGCCGTACCCTCTTGTATCCTTTTGCCGAAGGGGAGAAAGAACAGCTTCATTCCAAGCTCATATTACTTGACGCCCGGACAGCGGCCTATTCACTAGGTGAACGCGGTCACCTCGATTGGTTTCTAGGTGAAGACAAAATCGCTTCTACGCCTGTATACGAGCCTCAGAGCACACGTATTCAGCTGCCGGATAATCCTGCTGCAACGATGCGGCAGGATTCAACGGATAGGGCTGATACTAAGCCTTGGATGGAGTCATTCCGCAGTGCATTCAAACTCACCGTATCGACGTTGTTTGGAGGGAAGGAGGCAGCAGGATGGTAAATATTATTTGGCTGTTCTTCATCGTAATTAGCTTTGTTGCGGCAATTGTAAACGGTAGGATGGAGGCTTTGACTGAAGCGGCATTCGAAGGCGCGAAGAGCGGTGTTTCCGTTAGTTTTGGGCTCATTAGCGTCATGGTCTTCTGGCTTGGTCTAATGCGAGTTGGCGAGGATGCAGGCTTGCTGCGTAAAATCGCCGCCCTGCTGCAGCCAGCAGTCCGATTTCTTTTTCCAGGTGTACCAAAGGGCCATCCAGCACTTGGATATATAATGAGCAACATGAGCGCAAACATACTTGGACTCGGCAATGCGGCTACTCCAATGGGCATTAAGGCCATGCAAGAGCTTCAGAAGCTGAATGAAGATAAAGAGACGGCTTCCGATGCGATGTGTACACTTCTTGCACTTAACACATCAAGCATCACATTAGTGCCGACGACACTTATCGCAATCAGGATGACCTACAGCTCGGCTCATCCTGCCGAAATCGTCGGAACAACGCTTGCCGCGACCTTAGTTGCAACGGCAGCAGCTATTGCAGCGGATCGATGGTACAGACATCGGTCAAAGCCTCCAAAATCGATCAACCGGGGCGGCCCTGTCAGCAATCTTAACAAGGGAAGCACCCTTTATAACGACTCATCCGGCAGCGGAAAGGGTGAGGCGATTGTATGAATGGATAACGGCGGTATCTGCGTGGACAATTCCTCTTATGATCGTTTTCATCCCGCTCTATGCTGCCTTCCGAAAAGTACCGGTATACGAAACTTTTATTGAAGGGGCAAAAGACGGCTTTGGCACCGCGATAAATATTATTCCCCATCTTGTTGGGATGATGGTTGCGATTAGCATGTTCCGCGCATCAGGTGCGATGGATATGCTTGTCTCCCTCATTAGCCCGTTATTCAATCGTCTTGGAATACCAAGCGAGGTTCTCCCGCTTGGACTGCTTCGGCCGCTGACAGGCGCGGGATCGCTTGCTTTTACAACGGAATTAATTAAGACGTACGGTCCGGATTCTATGATCGGCCGTATTGCATCCACGATACAAGGCAGCACAGATACGACCTTATATGTACTAACGGTCTATTTTGGCGCAGTAGGAGTTCGTAGAAGCCGGTACGCGCTGAAGGTAGGATTATTTTCAGATTTTGTCGGCTTTGCAGCAGCTATTATCATCTGTTTATTCGTTTTCGGATAGTTAATATCCGTTTTGCAGTTCAGCAGTCCGTTTGTACGAATTGTGAGCCTGGGAAAGGGCTGCATTACTCGTGCTAACGGGCTTATTCCACGTCTGCTTTCCTTTAATAGGGCTTTTAGGGTATGATGAAGGATGAGGTGAAATTCATTGGAACGTTTACAGAAAATTTTGGCGCAAGCTGGTGTTGCTTCGCGTCGCAAGTGTGAAGAGCTCATTTTGGCTGGAGAAGTTCAAGTCAATGAGGAAACGGTAACGACACTCGGAGTGAAGGCTGATCCGGCTGTTGATATCATTACGGTAAAAGGCAGACGTATCAAAAGCGAAACTAAACTCTATCTCATGCTGAATAAGCCAAAGGGAGTCATAACAAGCGCAAGCGATCCTCAAGGTCGCAAGATTGTATCCGACTTTCTGCCGGGTATCAAAGAGCGTGTATACCCTGTCGGCCGGCTTGATTATGATACAGAAGGACTTCTGCTGCTGACCAATGATGGCGAGTTCGCGAACCTGCTTACTCATCCAAGCCATCATGTGCCTAAGACCTATTGGGCGACGGTAAAAGGTACGCCGCATGGTTCTGCTCTGGAGAGATTGCAGAACGGCGTTTTGCTTGAAGACGGAATGACGGCTCCTGCTGAAGTGGAATATCACGATGTGAATGAAGAGAAGAATCAGACGACGATTTCCATTACGATTTACGAGGGGCGCAACCGGCAAGTAAGGCGGATGTTCGATGCGATTAATCATCCGGTCATCCTGCTGCGCAGAATCAAATTCGGTGATATGAACTTACTCGGGCTAGCAAGAGGGAAGTATCGCCATTTAACTCCTAAAGAGGTAAAAGATTTGCTGGCTTCGGCTGTGAAGACACATAAAATTCAATAATAACATGCGACGGCAACCTCAATTGCCGTCGAATTTTCGTTATAATGATAATTATAATCAGTATAACCGTATAAGGGCGGTGACAGAGGTTCGTGAAAAAAAACCGCAGATTCATTCAGATCGTTATTTTTCTTGGTGTGCTGCTGCTGGGTGGCTATGCCATTGGCAATGCCTTGTTCGGGACACATGATGGACTCCCGAGTAAAGGGTCGAAGCCGCCTGATTTTGCCCTCTTGGGTAATGACGGCGGGGTGCATCGACTGTCTGATTACAAAGGCAAAGCGCTGGTCATTAACTTCTGGGGTACATTCTGCCCAGGCTGCGTAACGGAGACGCCGGATCTGGAAGCGCAGTACAAGAAAAAGGGAGACAAGCCGCTTGAGATTGTCGGCATTAATTTGGGCGAAGATAATCTGACTGTGAATAATTTCATTAAGCAGTTTGATGTAAGCTACAGCATTTTACATGATGAAAACCGGAAAGTGGAGCGTAAGTATGGGTTGAAATCGTATCCAACGACTTTCTTTGTGAAGCCGGATGGCACGATTATGGACATTTTCGTCGGGCCGATGACGGAAAAGGACATTGACGAGCGCGTCACGAAATTGCTTCAGTCCTAACCGAGGGAGGTCTTTTGGCTTGTTAGAGTTTGAAAATACAAAGTGTGAATGCGGCCACCAAAATCCTGTAGGCACCGTACTTTGTGAAAGCTGCGGTAATCCTCTTGATGTCGGTGAAGAAGAAACCGGGGATCGGGATGCTCCGCTTGAAATGCGTTATGACGGTATCGCACGTCGTTCGCAGAAGAGCAATCCGTCGATCATTGACCGCGTTTGGAGCTTTTTCTCCTCTGTTAAAGTAGCTGTGCGGCTCATTATTATAACGCTGCTAGCGGCTATGGTAGGCACGATTTTCACGCAAGAGAATGCATTTGTATCGTTTGACCCATCGACCTATTACGAAGACAGGTACGGCTTAATTGGCAAATGGTATTATAAGCTTGGTTTATCCAATACTTACGAATCCTGGTGGTTTATCGGATTACTCGTTATGATTGGCACATCGCTGGTCATTTGCAGCCTTGACCGCGTACTTCCGCTTTACCGGGCGCTGAACAAACAGCAAATACGGAAGCACCTGCACTTTCTGACGCGTCAGAAGACCGTTTTTGCCGCTGATATTGAAGGCAGCGGGGAGGAATGGACAGGGAAAATGGCAGAGCAGCTGAAACGACGCCGTTTTCGCGTGAATCAAGATGGGTCCGCTCTGCTGGCGGAAAAGAATCGGTTTAGCCGATGGGGTCCTTATATTAATCATATTGGTCTTATCGTGTTCCTGCTGGCGGTCCTGCTTCGTACAATTCCGGGATGGTCGATGGATAATTACGTAACGGTTCCCGAAGGTGAAACGGTGCAAATTCCGGATACGAACTATTTTATCAAAAATGAGAAGTTTACGATCGATTATTACACGGACGCCGAGCTGCCAAAGGAACTTCAAGGAACAGCGCGTGCAAAGCTCTATGAGACGAAGGCTGTCTTGTATGCATGTACAGCTGATTGCGATAATCCAGCGGTTTCACCAAAGCTTGAGGAAGTTAAGCGTCACAATATTATCGTGAATGACCCGTTATCTTATAAAGGGCTCAAAGCTTATCAGTTCGGCTTTGATGATACACCGAAGCTCAAATCGGTCAAACCGTCTCTGTTTGATAAGAAAACAGGTAAAGCCTATGGTTCCTTTGATCTCGAGATGCGTAATCCGCAGCTCAATTATAAATTAGGCCCATACTCGCTTGAGCTGAAGCAAGCCTATATGGATTTTGCTCTTAATGCAGAGGGGCAGCCGACGACCAAATCCAATGAACCGAATGCGCCAGCGTTTGTTTTCATCATTAAAGGTCCTGATTTGCCTGCAGAAGGCATGCCTTATATGTATTTTCCGAAGCAAATCGATAAGCAGCGATTCAGTCAAGATGTGATAAATGGCGAAATCGGTCAAAAGTTTGATCTTAAAGTAAAATCGATGAGTGATGTTACCTTTGCGGGTGTTGTCACCTCTCTGAATATCCGATCAGATCGTGCGATGCCTTATATTTGGGTAGGAGCAGGCATCTCAATGTTCGGTCTTCTGATCGGTTCCTATTGGCAGCACCGCCGGGTTTGGCTTCGGGTCGACAAAGGCCGCGTGACGCTTGGCGCACATACGAATAAAAACAACTACGGCATGCGTGCAGAGGTCGCAGCCGCCTTGCGTGGCGCAGGCATTGTAGTAGATCCAAAGTCGCTCGATAACGGGAGGAACAAATCGTGAGTTTGCTTGATTTCAGCAGCGGCGCGTTTATAGCCGCATTTTTTCTTTATTGCTTTGGTTTTATGTTCTATGCCGTATGTGTTGGCGGACAGAGATGGAGCAACCGTAAGCCGGAGGAACATATTCGGCGCTGGGGACGCATTGCCTACTTTACGTCTGTGCTTGCATTTGCCGCACATTTAACCTTCTTCTTCACACGATGGATTGGCGGAGGGCATATCCCGACGAGTAATATGTACGAGTTTATGTCCTTTCTAGCGATGGCGATTATGCTTGCTTTTTTCGTTGTTCATGCGATTTACCGCAAGCCATTACTGGGCTTATTCACGCTTCCTCTTACAGTAATCATCGTTGCATTCGCCGCGGTATTCCCGCAAGAGGTTCAGCCGCTCATACCTGCTCTGCAATCGGGCTGGCTTCGTATTCATGTTACGACAGCTGCGCTTGGTGAAGCTTTCTTCGCAGTTGGCTTCGCTGCTGGTCTGATGTATTTGCTGCGAACGGTTGATTTCAAACAAACGAGCGAACAAGCCCGTCGTGAGCAGCGTTGGGTGGAGTTTACGCTCTATGTCATCGTAATCATCATCGCTTTCGTCAGCTCGGTGTTTGCATTCCGCGGCGCCGGATACGAGGCGACCTTCTCCAAAGAAACGGTTACGATTGATGATAAAGGGATCGAAAATTCAACAACTGATACGGTCGTTTATACACTTCCTCCAATCTTTAAACCTTTTAATAGCCAGGATGTCTCCGTAGACTCGTTCCTAGGGATGAAAGAACCGTTAATGGAAACACCTTCCTGGATGCATGGTGTTAATGCGGCAAGAAAGCTGAACACAATAACATGGTCTATCGTCAACGGGACCATTCTGTACGGAATTATTAGACTGCTTCTTCGCAGACGGATCGGTGCTGCTATTCATCCGCTTATGGAAGGCATTGATGAGGATGATATAGATGAAATAAGTTATAGAGCGATTGCCATCGGGTATCCGATATTCATGCTTGGCGCATTGATATTCGCTATGATATGGGCTTACATTGCATGGTCGCGCTTCTGGGGCTGGGATCCCAAAGAAGTATGGGCGCTTATTACATGGCTGTATTATACGGCGTACTTGCATTTCCGTCTGTCGCGCGGATGGCATGGCAAGAAATCGGCTTGGCTTGCTGTAATCGGCTTCGTCGTCGTCTTATTTACGTTAATTGGTGTCAATCTAGTCCTTGTCGGTCTGCATTCCTATGCTGGCGTTTAACTTAACCGCAAACAAACATGATCGTTTGAGAGGAGTATGGTTCGCATGTCCGAAGAAATACATCGTATTCTAGTCGTGGATGATGAAGAACGAATTCGCAGGCTGCTCAAGATGTACTTGGAGAAAGAAGGGTACATGATCGAGGAAGCAGAAGACGGCGAGACAGCGCTGCGCCTTGCGACAGTGAGTGATTTTGATTTGATTTTACTGGACGTAATGCTGCCGGGTATAGATGGAATTGAAGTGTGCTCACGTCTGCGCCAGGTTAAAGCGACGCCAGTTATTATGCTGACGGCCAAAGGGGAAGAGATGAACCGGGTTCAAGGCTTTGAAGTTGGAGCGGATGATTATGTTGTGAAGCCGTTCAGCCCGCGTGAAGTCATTTATCGGGTTAAAGCTATTCTTCGCCGTTCCTCAGCGACAGCCTTTTTGTCAAAAGAAGCATTGACGAGCAACAATATCGTTTTCCCGCACCTGATTATTGAGCATGATGCACATCGTGTGATGGCTGGAGGGCAAGAAGTCAGCTTGACGCCAAAGGAGTATGAGCTGCTTCATTACTTGGCTATTTCGCCTGACAAAGTGTTCTCGCGCGAGGAGCTGCTGAAGGACGTCTGGAATTACGAGTTTTTCGGGGATTTACGAACCGTAGATACGCATGTGAAGAGGCTGCGCGAGAAGCTTAACAAAGTGTCGCCAGAGGCCGCAACGATGATTACCACAGTCTGGGGCGTCGGATACAAACTAGAGGTGCCTAAGTAAGTGATGCTATGGCGAAGTGTTGTTGGGAAGCTCTGGCTTACGATAATCGGACTCGTGGCGGTCGTCCTGCTCATTCTAGGCATGTTTCTTCTGCAGTATATCGATATTGCATTTAAAGATCCGCATGATGTCAAAGTATTGTTCGTCTATACGGCCATTATCGGATTTCTGCTTTCGACGTTTTTTGCCTTCTTCCTATCAACGAAGATCACACAGCCGCTTCTGCAAATGAAGAAAGCTGCGGATCTGATCTCGCAGGGAGAATATCGTACGCGCGTACCGATTCGTTCCTCCGACGAAATCGGGGATTTAGCAAATACGTTCAACCATATGGCTGCCGAGCTGGACACTTTGATTCGGGATCTGAATCATGAGAAGGATCATTTAGGCAGCGTGCTTCGGAGTATGGCGGATGCCGTTGTTACGTTCAATGCTGAAGGTCAGGTTATTCTTGCTAATCCTCATGGACAGCAGTTAATCGATCGTTGGAATCAGTTAGAATGGACGAACGATGAAGCTGGCCGAAGCGGAACTGCTGCGCGGGGTCAAGTACCCGGACCTTTGTTCGAGCTGTATCGCAAGGTTCTAAGAGAAGGGCATGACCTGACGGATAAAGTGCATGTTCAGAGCGGCGTTTGGTCGGTCGTTATGGCACCGCTGAAGTCCAACGAATCGGTGCGTGGATCGGTTGCTGTTATGCGCAACGTTACGGAAGAGTCGAAGCTCGAGAAGCTGCGCCGAGATTTCGTCGCAAATGTGTCGCACGAGATTAGGACGCCTCTCTCGATGCTTCAGGGGTACAGTGAGGCTCTGCTCGATGATATCGCTGCATCACCGGAAGAACGCAAAGAACTCGTTCAAGTCATCTATGACGAGTCCTTGCGTATGGGCCGCTTAGTGAAGGATCTATTGGATCTAGCGAGAATGGAAGCAGGCCATATCGAGATGAAGCTGGAGCAGGTTGATCTTGAAAGCCTGATGAAACGCGTTCATCGGAAGTTTCTTGTGCTCGCTAAAGAAGGAAGCATCCGTCTAAAATATGAAGTGCCAGACGAACCGCTGCTGATAGAAGCGGCTGATGAGGATCGCTTAGAACAGGTACTGACAAATTTGCTTGATAACGCGATACGGCATACAGCTGCCGGCGCAGAAATTATGTTATCGGCTAATCATGTGACGATCGAGCGTCAGCGGTTTATTGAACTTAAAGTAAGAGATGAAGGTCATGGTATTCCGCAGGAGGATTTGCCTTATATCTTCGAAAGGTTCTATAAAGCGGATAAAGCAAGAACGCGGGGGGCTACCTCGGGAGGGACGGGACTTGGCCTTGCTATCGTCAAGAATATCGTCGAATCGCACAAGGGCTTCATTCATGCAGATAGCGCAGTGGGCAAAGGTACGACATTTACATTGCAGCTTCCTGTCGAAGCACTGTAGCTTATAGTAAAGCGCTTCGAGCCAGAAGCGCTTTTTTTGTTGAAGGAAGACGACTAATCTTGTTGGTCGTGAAACAATTCACCTTTTTTGTTATTTAGTGAACAAAAAAAGCACTCACATCAACATCAGTGAGCGCTCTTTTTGTATTTACAATCTTTTCATTTTAGAACAGGTTGATTTCCTTCGCTTTGTTCAAATCAGGTAATTTAACAAGCTCAGAGATCGTATCTTTGGAAACGGCTTTATCGACAGTCAATACCATAATAGCAGATCCGCCGATAAGTTCACGTCCGACCTGCATGGTGGCAATGTTAACGTCGTTCTTGCCGAGCAGTGTTCCGACATTACCGATGATACCTGGCTTATCATTATGCGAGATAAGAATCAGGTTGCCCTCTGGAGCGACGTCAACAGGGAATCTGTCGATTTGTACGATACGCTGTCCATAACCCGTTAGAAGCGTGCCAGCGACGAGACGCTCGGCTTTTTTCGAACGAAGCGATACCGTAACAAGGTTAGTGAAATCGCGGGCGATGTGTGATTTTTGAACCACGATATTCACGCTGCGTTCTTTTGCCAAATGCATGGAGTTAACCACGTTAACTTGCTCCGAACCAAGGTGATGGGAAAGTACACCGCGCACAATGTAGCGGGTAAGAGGCTGTGTATCAACCTCAGCAAGCTCTCCGGAGTAGCTGACTGTAATCTCTTCTACAGCACCTTCTATGAGCTGAGCTGCGAAGCTTCCGAGCTTCTCGCCAAGACTGAAGTACGGCTGCAAAATATTCAAAACGTTTGCTGGAATTGGAGGCATATTCACAGCGTTCATAAACGGCTTATCACGCAGGATGTTAATAACTTGCTCTGAAACGTCGATAGCCACGTTTTCTTGCGCTTCTACAGTAGATGCGCCAAGATGAGGAGTTACGATGATTTTCGGATTTGTCAGGAATGGATGATCAGCCGCCGGCGGCTCAACTTCGAATACGTCGAATGCTGCTCCTGCAACAATACCTTGTTCAATCGCTTCAACAAGCGCCAACTCATCGATTAATCCGCCGCGTGCACAGTTAATGATACGCATGCCTTTTTTCATGACTTCGAATTGAGGACGGGAAATCATATGACGGGTTTCCGGTGTGAGCGGCGTATGAACGGTAATGAAATCCGCATTTCTTACGATTTCATCAATGCTCGACAAACGAATGCCAAGCTTCTCGGCACGTTCTTCCGTCAGGAATGGGTCATAGCCCCAAATTTCCATTCCAAATGCTTTGGCACGCTTTGCGACTTCGCTTCCGATACGGCCAGTTCCGAGAACGCCCAGCACTTTGTTGCGAAGCTCGACGCCGAGGAAAGATTTGCGATCCCATTCGCCGCCGACTGTTTTCAGGTAGGCTTGAGGGATATGGCGAGCTACGGACATCATCATAGCGAAAGTATGCTCGCATGTCGTAATCGTATTGCCATCAGGAGCATTAATAACAATGATCCCGCGTTGTGTTGCAGCTGCCAGATCGATGTTATCGACACCAACTCCTGCGCGTCCAATAACCTTAAGCTTCTTGCCTGCTTCCATAATGCGAGCTGTTACACGTGTCTGACTGCGAACGAGAAGAGCGTCATATTCGCCGATTATAGCGACAAGCTCGTCCTCGCTTAGGCCAGGATTCTTGTCTACGGCAACATCTTCAGCATCTACGAGTTTCTGAATACCTAGATCGCTAATCGGGTCTGAAACCAATACTTTAAACATGTTGGATTGCCTCCTGAGAGTTTTTTGCGCTTCACAGTAACGAAGCACATAGTTATGAAGGTATATAAAGAAGCGAAAAACCCTCACCGTTCGGCTGTTTCTTGCATCAGCTGAGGCGAGAGTCTGTACACACTCTGTTGCTCTTTTCATGAAAGATAGAAGCAGTTGTACATCATACATTAGCCTTTACTATTTTAAGCAAGAATAACAGACAAATGCAATGCCGAAACTTGCTCAATTGTGAAAATTTCGTTATGATCGACCGTGAATAGGGGGAGATTTTGTGGAACAATGGACGAATATTGAACCGGAAATTTTTTTAAAACAAATAAAGGCAGGCGAACTAACGAAAACGCAGATCATTGATGTTCGTGAGCAGGAGGAGTGGGATTACTATCATTTAGAGCAATCAACTCTAATCCCGCTGCAAACGATCCCGAACCGCCTCGAGGAATTTCAAAGCAATGGACAGCCCATATATATCATTTGCGCGCATGGCGTACGAAGCGCTGCGGCTTGCCGATACTTAAACGAAAGAGGCTTCAGCAGCCTCACTAACGTTACTGGCGGGATGGCGGCTGTAGCCTCTCTTGAAGGCTTTCAATACGATTAAATGATCAAGCTATTCGTTAGGCGGATAAAAGAAAGGCAATTGCGGAAGCAGCTCTTTATCATATAGCTGCGCTTTGCTGTCAATGAAATCACCGGTACGCACAGCATTCGTGCTGATAAGCAAATCAACGATAGCGTCAACCGTTTTCATTTTCATATTGCTTGCTTGGCCCGAATTAATGAACTGGTCCACCCGTGAAGTAAGATCCTGAGGATAAAAGGCGGCAAGCTGCTTTCGCGCATTAAGCTGGTCGGCCATAATTTTGTTCTTAACGGTAAGCTGAAGCGTCTTCCACTTCTGGATATCAAGAACTGCCGGTGATTCGTATTGGTCAGGAATGTCAGGGTTTACGGATGAACTCCATTTGAGCATCGCATAATAGTAGTTTTCCTGACCGGCATTAGTCTGCTTGACGCCTTCAAGGTAGTAGGCATCCTTCATTACAGCGCTGACTAGTTTCAAAGATGTAATGTCTTTCGATGAGACTGCGGCGCGCTTGGCAGTATCGCTGAACATTTTGAGTCCTTTTAGCAATTGAAGCTGTGCACGCTCGAGCAGCGGAGACGACTTTGGTACAGAAGCATGCTCAGCATCGGAGTACTTCTGATTTGCAAGGCTTGATAATTCCTTCAATGCAGAAGCGGAATCGCTTATCTGTCCCGATGATATTTTATGTAGGGTTTGGAACCATTCTGCTTGAAATTCACGATAGGGTAAATACACGGTATGATAGAATGAAACTAAGTCCTGCTGCTGGTAGGCAATAACATTGCTGTTATTGCTGTTTAAATGAATGGTGGATTGCACGAATTTAGCTTCCGTTTTATCCGAACCGATTTTTACGCCGTAGAAGAAGGCTCCGACGGCAAATATGAGCATGAATAAAAAGCCTAGACTAAACAGCATTTCTGTACGGGTTATACGTTTCTCCATGTTAATCCCCTTCATGTCTATAATAACTTCTATGTAAAAGACAAATATTGTAATAATACTCATAATAATGTAATTTATTGTCGGTCTATTATTCTACTTAGTATAGGTTAAAACATTTGAAAAGGAAATATGAACCTTAATGACAGGCGGTTAACTATGAAAAAGTTTGATATTCGAAATATTCGATTCAAGAAAGTATCCATAGATCAAATAGATGACCGGTTACTGCTTATTAATTTATATGCTACTCAGACCGTTACATTTATTATCGGTTTGATCTGGGTTTTATTTCAGCACCGAAACCCTCTTTTCTTGTTTTCTACACCAAAATCGTTAAATTTTCTAGTATGGGGCCTTGGATTGGCAGCTCTTGTGCTTGCCGTAGATTTATTAGTGTCCCGTTTTGTTCCCGATGAAGTAGGGGACGACGGAGGCGTTAATGATCGTATTTTTAAAAAAAGGCCAGTTTGGCACATTGCAGTCATGTCACTTATTATCGCCATATGTGAGGAGACCTTGTTCAGAGGCGCGATTCAGCATCATATCGGACCTTATTGGACAAGTATTATTTTCGCAGTCATACATGTCCGCTATTTGCGTCATTGGATTCCAACGGGACTTGTTTTTTCAATTAGTTATGCGCTAGGCTGGATCTATATCCAAACAGATACATTGTGGGCACCGATTTTGGCCCACTTTGTCATCGATATGATAATGGGGTTCGTAATCCGGTTTCGGAGGGAAGAATGAGTAGAGTTGAAAAATTTGGCAGAGGGCGCATATCACCCCCTTCCAACAGTATGATTGAGGAAACTGCTGCCTCAGTAATGATGGATGATTGGGCGGAGGACAGATTGCCTGCAAGACGGCATATTCATCCTTCCAATAAACAGCAAATGACCAAATGGTTTTATCGCTTGCTTATCGTTCTATTCTTTTCCTTATTAATCGGTTTGCTTATGTGGGGAAGGCAGAATGCGAAGTTTTAAAGTGGTAGAGGCCTGGATTGAAAGGGGGCAGCGCATTCATGTTAAGTTTCTTAATAGGCTTATCTGCAGCAGTTATATGTGTATTGGGCTATATGGTTCGTGAATCTTACCGGTATCGGATTGATGAACAGATGATAGAGCTCCAAAGGCTCCCTGCTTCCTTCGATTACACGCGAATATTATTTATCTCTGACCTACATAGAAGAACAATAACGGATGATTTAATTACTCGATGCAAATCAGCCGGTCCCACTGATCTGGTGCTGATCGGCGGGGATTTACGTGAGAAAGGCGTGCCCCTTCAGCGTTCCCGTGACAATGTCAGGAAGCTGTCGTCGATAGCCCCTGTGTACATGGTATACGGGAATCATGATTATGATGATGATATACGCCCCCTTGAGGTCATGCTTCATGAAGAAAGAGTACGTCTGCTTCATAATGAATCGGTTGTATTGGAACAGAATGATGGAAGCCGTATTCGACTTGCGGGTGTAGACGACCCTCGAACGAAGAGGGATCGACTGAAAATGGCTCTAAGCGAGCCGGCAGATGGGGATCAAGTGTTTACCCTGCTGCTTGCTCATGATCCAGCTATTGCGTTTCGCATGGGGAAATCTGACTCTATCGATTTGATACTGTGCGGTCACACACATGGCGGGCAAGTTGCACTTCCTTTTATTGGGCCGGTCATGCGTTGGCCATTCGAGCAGACCTATTGGCGCGGCTGGTTCGATCTTCCAAAACGAGAAACAACCGGAGCATGGCTGCCCCGGTTATTTGTAAGCTGCGGTTATGGAACTTCTAAATTGCCTATACGTTTACTTGCACCAGCGGAACTTCATCTGTTCACTTTGCGTTCTTCGGCAGCGCAGGAACAGAATCAATTGTAGCGGGATCAATAAATCCGTAGCCTTGCTGTTCTAGTTTAGTTAACAGTGTATCCAATGCTTTAACGGTCCATGGAAGCTCATGCATAAGAATGTTTGCACCCGGGTGAAGCTGCTCGAGTACATTTTTAATGACAAGATCGGGCTTATCCTTCGTGCTCTTATCCCAGTCCAAAGATCCATCGGACCACGTCATGAACAGCATCCCCTCTTTTTTTACTACCTGTTTCACGGTATCGCCACCCAAGCCAAACGGAGGGCGGAAGAAGAGCGGGGTTTTACCTGTCGTTTCCTTTACGATCTTTTGTACGTCACCTATTTGCTTCTGTACGGTGGCGAGTGATTCTTTTTTTAAATCAATGTGATCCCAGGAGTGATTCCCGATCGTTTGTCCGCGGTCGGCTATTTTTTTGAGTAATTCCGGATGCTTCTTGATCCGATAACCATTCACGAAGAAAATCGCTTTTGCCTTATGCTTATCCAAAGTATCGAGGAGTCCTTTAACCATCTCATCTTCTTTAGGTCCGTCATCAAAAGTAAGAAGAACGACTTTATTCGTGGTTTCTTTAGAAATGGGCTCAAACCGATAAACCTTGTTCATTCGGTACAATTTCTTAACAGGCACTTCTTTATCACCGTTTAAGGGTACATTTGCCGTATCGTTACCAGAAGTTACATCAGGTGTTGTGATTGTTCCATTGGCAACGCCAGTTGTTGTGTGGGGTGCTGCTTGAGGCTCCTTTTGAGGTTCTTTGCTGCTGTTGTCCGCTTGATTTACCTTAATAGATGAATTCGAGTTTGGAGCTTTATTACCCTCCTTGTTAGCCGCTTCTTCCTTAGATGCTGAAGCACAGCCCGTCATTAACGTCAGAGCTAAGATAATAGCTGCGGCTGATGATTTTGTGCGCTTATAGGTCGCCATATTCGTTACCTCCTGTTTGCTTTCCGATTTCCTCGAAGTGCCCTCATTGTAACACATTTCACCAAACTGCTGGTTTTTCCAGCTTCCTTTTTTTGTGATGGGATGACTCTTTGATACGAAGGTCAAACTATATCCGAACCCTAAATGCGAGGAGGATTACCGATGAGATGGACCGGATTTCTGCTGGGCAGCTTAGTGGGCATGGCTGGAGCAGCATATGTAGCAAGGAAAAGCCCCGGAATGTTTGCTTGGGCGAGTTCTGCTGCGGGTGAAATGTGGACAGGTATGAGAGGCAAAGCGGTTAATGGAGTCATTAACCGGCAGTTCAGTCACCAAGCGAATGAAGCCGCACCAAAGCGCTCTGAATCATCCAAAGAATCATCAGATGAAGCTTGGGGTCAGATAGCAATGATCATGAACAGCGACCCTAACATTAAAAAGGAAGCCGAGCAAATTGCTTCTGAAGCCAAAACGCATTAAAAAAAATGAATCGTTTGCCCGTCAGTTTTCGTATACAAAAAGACGGTGCAAACGATTCTTTTTTTACTTCAAATTAGTGCATTCCCTCCACAGACATGCTAACATAGTTACATAGCACGATTTATTCACAAAACAGTCGTAGCTTCATATTCTGTGTATAACAGATAATGCCGCGTTTGTGCGCTTTCGACATGGTTTTGCTCCGCGAAAACGAAGCAGATGCTACCGAAAAGGAGGATCCTATCATGAAAATCGAACGACTCAATCAAGACAAAATACGAATTTTTCTAACGTTCGACGACCTGCTGGAGCGTGGGATCCAGAAGGAAGACATGTGGCGTGAAATTCCGAAGGTGCATGAGCTATTCAGTGAAATGATGGACCAAGCCTACAATGAACTCGGGTTTGATGCGAATGGACCGCTAGCTGTCGAGGTTTTTGCCCTGCCAGCGCAAGGAATGGTCGTTATCGTCACGCGAGGCAAGGTAAATGGGAAATCCGACGAACGGGCTCAGGACGAAGATGATAACGACGAAGACGTCTACGAGATGGAAGTGACACTTGAGCAGAGTGATGTTGTTTTGTATGCGTTTCGAGATATCGAAGACGTTATCTCTGTCTGCAAGCAGCTCAAAGCCGCGAATATAGTAGACGATGGACGTCTGTATGCCTATAACGGCAGATATATGCTTGCCTTCGAACCAGTGGGTGTTGAGTTGGCGCGTTATCACGCCATCATTGCCCTGCTTGCTGAATACGGTGAAGCGACATCCATAACGACAGCTGTACTTGATGAGTATGGCAAAATGATTATAGGTTCTGACGTCGTTAGCGAAATATGCACTCATTTTTAAAGAGAATTCATCATTCGAGCATCTGCTGCGGGTATACCCTGTATGCACGGTGCTTTTTTTTTGCTCTGAGTATGGACCGCATATCCGCATATATGAAGGTATTCCCGCTCATATTACTGAATGATAAGGTGGTGAGGTTCCAATGACGACATTAGAGACGAACAATATGCTAATATCAACGCAAAAGGTCATCGAAGAGGCGCTCCTGAAACTCGGTTACGGTCAAGATATGATTGAACTTCTGAAAGAACCGATGCGTCTGTTAACAGTACGAATTCCTATTCGAATGGACGATGGAACGACGAGAGTTTTTATTGGTTACCGGTCACAGCATAATGATGCGGTGGGTCCTACAAAAGGAGGCGTTCGTTTTCATCCGGATGTCAACGAGATTGAGGTTAAAGCGTTATCGATTTGGATGAGCATCAAATGCGGAATCGCCAACTTACCATATGGCGGGGGGAAAGGCGGAATTATTTGTGACCCGCGCAAAATGTCATTTCGTGAATTAGAGCGGCTCAGCCGCGGTTATGTGCGTGCGATCAGCCAAATTGTCGGTCCAACCAAAGATATACCTGCCCCTGATGTGATGACCAATTCACAAATTATGGCTTGGATGATGGATGAATACAGCCGGATTCGAGAGTTTGACTCCCCAGGCTTCATTACGGGCAAACCGCTTGTGCTGGGAGGCTCGTTGGGCCGCGAAAGCGCTACTGCACGCGGTGTCGCCATCATGATTGATGAGGCACTAAGCAAGAAGGGGATTCCTCTCCATAATGCCCGCGTAGTTATTCAAGGCTTTGGCAATGCAGGAAGCTATCTGGCTAAGTTTATGTATGAGGCTGGAGCCAAAGTAATAGGTATCTCGGATGTGAATGCCGCATTATATAATGAAAACGGACTGGATATCGAGGACTTGATGGACCGAAGAGATTCGTTTGGGACGGTGACCAATTTATTCAAGGATACCATTACCAACGAAGAGCTTTTGTCACTGGATTGTGACATTCTTGTACCTGCGGCCATCGAAAATCAGATAACGGCCGACAACGCAGCTGCTATTCGTGCTAAAATAATTGTCGAGGCGGCGAACGGCCCAACTACGCTTGAAGCTACTCGGATGGTAACTGAGCGCGGGATATTGCTTATTCCGGATGTACTTGCAAGCGCTGGCGGTGTCATCGTGTCTTATTTTGAATGGGTTCAAAATAATCAGGGCTATTATTGGTCCGCAGCCGAAGTGGATATGAAGCTGCGGGAAATGATGGTTCACGGTTTTAATCAAGTATATGAATTACATCAGTCACGCGGTGTGAATATGCGGCTTGCCGCTTATATGGTCGGGGTCCGTAAAATGGCAGAGGCCGTCCGTTTCCGCGGATGGGTCTAAAATTATGAACCACGCAAAAAGCTTAGAATGCCTCATGTCCTTGGCAGATTCAGGTAGAACCACGCAAAAACTTAGCATATGCTTACGATGTAGTTTTTGCTTGATAATGCCTGTGTCCTCGGTATCTTCAGGTAGAACCGCGCAAAAACTTGGCTTATGCTTACGATGTAGCTTTTGCTTGATAATGCCTCGTATCCTCGGCAAATCGGGTGGAACCACGCAAAAACTTTTGGGAGGTGACGAGAGGATGCTGCTTTTCTCCATTTTGACCGCTGCGGTTGCGCCTGGGATTTCTTTGCTTACTTATTTTTACTTGAAAGACCGATACGAAGCTGAACCGATTCATATGGTGATTCGCGTCTTTCTTCTCGGCGTGCTCATCGTGCTGCCAATCATGGTGATACAACGCGGCCTCCTCCTTTGGTGGAGTGATCAACCTTTTCTCCTCGCATTTGCGATTTCTGCAGGTGTGGAGGAGTTAGTTAAATGGTTTGTGCTCTATCATATTATTTACAACCACACGGAGTTCGACGAGCCTTATGACGGGATCGTGTATGCGGTAGCCATTTCCCTTGGATTTGCAACCGTCGAGAACGTGCTCTATGCAGTATTTCAACCTGCTACATTCGGTACTCTATTAGTGCGTGCATTGCTGCCTGTTTCTGGACATGCTCTCTTCGGGGTTACGATGGGGTATTATTTGGGAAAAGCTAAATTTGCTCAAAATAAACCGAACCGAAGCTTCCTGTTACTCTCTGCGTCAATCCCTGTCGTCGAGCATGGCGTGTACGATTGGATTACGGGATCTGGCATCACCTATTGGGTCTGGTTTATCGTGCCGCTTATGATTTACTTATGGGTCAAGGGGCTTCGCAAAATGAACCGGGCAAGCGCCAGGTCGCCCTTTCGACTTGTAGGTCATGAAGAAGAGGTTAAGCTGTAGTGTTTCCGTCCATAATAGGGGAAGGCTGATTTACAAATCTTCGGGCAAGGATTTGCACAAACGTTCAGGAGGAAACACGAAACAATGATTTCAGCACGTGTGAAAGTCATGATACGGTGTAAGGTATGCGGCGAGAAGTTTGTGCTTCGCGGACGCAGAGAGAAGGACCGGATCGATACCGGGTTTAAGCAATGTCTATGTAATAACGATAATGACTTTGAAGTAGAGGAACGGGCCTTGTGAATTTGGACGGAGCCATTCTTCGAATACAAAAGGGTAACTTACCCAAAGATGCATAAAGCTCCTTCGGGCAAACCAAACTAGCAGTAGGTTTGCATACGAAAGGAGCTTTTGTTTTATGTACCGTAGATTGAGCGCCGTGTTATTTCCGGTTATGACGCTGTTTTTCATCGGTTCCATTTATTGGGGCTACCAAGAGCATCAAGAAAAGAACTCGATATTGATAAAGGCGGAGAATCAGTACCAACGGGCTTTTCATGATTTGAGCTACCATGTCCAGCAGCTTCATAGAGAGCTTGGCAATACACTTGCGGTCAATAGCACCTCACAGGGCTACCATCGAAAGGGATTGGTTAATGTATGGAGACTAACGAGCGAAGCGCAGAATGAGATCAATCAATTACCGCTAACTCTGCTTCCGTTTAACCGAACAGAAGATTTTCTATCGCGGATCGCGAATTTTTCCTATAAAACATCGGTCCGAGATCTAACTAAAAAGCCGCTCAGTAAAGATGAGTATAAGATGTTGAAGACGTTATATGGTAATTCCGAGCAAATATCGAAGGATCTGCTTAACGTACAGGAGAAAGTTATTTCAAAGAATCTGCGCTGGATGGATGTTGAAACCGCACTGGCAACGGAGAGATCCACGCTGGACAACACGATTATAGATGGATTCAAGACGGTGGATAAAAAAGTTAGCGAATATCCAGAAATTAATTGGGGACCTTCCGTTTCCAGCATGTATCAGAAGCGTACAGTTAGGATGCTCACGGGGGAGAAAAAGTCACCAGAAGACATCAAGAAGCTTGCAGCTGATTTCTTGAAATTGCCGGATAGCAGCAGCATTAGAGTTGTTGAGAATGGCAAAGGAACCGAATTTGCTTCCTACTCGGCTACTGTAAACAAAGGGAATGCAGACATCCAACTTGATTTCACGCAAAAGGGCGGACAGTTAATATGGTTTATCAACCCGCGTGATATTGGCAAAGAAACCGTGAATATAAAAGACGCCGAGCGAAAAGCGATTGATTTCTTAGCCAGACACGGTTATCAGGGCATGAAAACGATAAATTACGATAAAGACGATTCCGCTGCAGTATTTACACTTGTCGGCACACAGAACGGAGTATTGATTTTTCCAGAGAAGCTTTCCGTGAGAATCGCACTGGATAACGGTGAAGCAGTCGGTCTGCAGGCGAATGATTACATCTACGAGCATCATAAACGGAATATCCCGAAACCGAGAATCATGAGTGCTGAGGCGCGTGCTGCACTGAATCCGGATTTCAAAACGAAATCAGAGCGAATGGCGCTTATCAAGAATGACGAAGGTAATGAGGTACTGTGTTACGAATTTGTTGGACGCATCAACGGAGGCGGGTATCGAATCTACGTAAATGCAGATTCAGGTTTAGAGGAATCAATTGAACAAGCGCCTGAATAGGCCTTTAGACGTGCGTCTTTCGCACGTCTCTTCTTTTGAAATGGCTTCTCCCCAAATTTCGACAAGCTGTGCTATAATCATGGAAATGGGAGGGATGCGACTAAATGCTGCCGAATGTTAAACAGTTTCTATACCTACATGTGGCTTCATCTGACGAAGAGGATGCCTCTATAGAATACAAATCAAGAATTGCTGATGCAAGCGAGGATGAGCTTCTCATCGATGTGCCAATTATCGAAGGCTCTGGACGCCTTAAGCGTCTGTTTCTAGGAGACGAGCTATCCGCTTACTATATTTCGGAGGACGGGGTTAAGAGCTTTTTTAACTCCCACGTTACGGGGTTTAAAGAAGATGTCGTCAAGCTTGTACGAATTCGCAAGCCGGATCCGGGTAGTGTGACAAAGGTGCAGCGCCGTAATTTTCTGCGAGTTGCTGCCGAATTAGAAATCGCAATCAGCATGTCATCCCATGTTCATTTTATCGGTTTGACCGACGATGTTGGAGGAGGAGGTATCTCGTTTCTAGTGGATGCGAGATGGCCGGTCAAACAAGAGACGATATTGGATTGCTGGCTGCTCGTGCCTTTCCGTAATGGTTCCATCGATCACGCTCAATTTAAAGCAGAAGTTATACGGGTGAAGCCGCTTGAAACGAAAAATCAAATTATGGTAAAGTTTACCAGCATATCCGATGGAGAACGACAAAAAATTATCCGATATTGCTTTGAGCGCCAGCTCGATATTCGAAAGAAGTAAGTTAAAAAGAAATTATTCTTCTTATCCTTCTTCATTCTCATGCATAATGAAACCGTTCGTGGAAAAAACTAACCTTTAACAAATGAAAGGGGGTTTTTTCCATGAAATTGCGTCATTTACTGCTGCCTCGCAAACGCCGCCAATTTAAAAGCGACTCGAAGTCGATTACTGCCTTGTCAGACAGTGTGACGGAAATTCTCAGGAAGATCATTATTTTACTGGTTATCGCCATTGTTTTGAGCCAGTTTGCCCTGCAATTTCCGGAAGTAAGAATGTGGATAACAGGTGTGGACCGGATGGAAGGATATCCCTTTTAAAGGTTCATGAGCTTTGCATCTCCATGGCTGCTGTGGTATAATTTTTACTATCGCAGGCAGAGCCTGCTTTTTTCATGATGATTAGAGCATGGTTCGCAGCCGCTGATGGCTGTCGAGGAGGTCAAACACCGTTGAGTAAGAATGGGGTACGTTATAATGGCCGAATTAACGTGGCGATTGATGGACCAGCCGGTGCTGGCAAAAGTACAGTAGCCCGTAAAGTTGCCGAGAAACTTGGTTATATTTATGTGGATACAGGCGCTATGTACCGCGCAGTGACTTTAGCCGCAAACCGGTCAGGAATCGAACCCCATGAATCGGACAGGCTGAAGGAGCTTGTGGAATCCTTACATATTTGTTTGAAGCCCGGTGAGCATGGCCAAACCGTACTTCTTAACGAAGAAGATGTAACTCACGCGATTCGTTCTAGAGACGTAACGCTTCGAGTATCTCAAGTAGCTTCCCATCAAGCCGTTCGAACTCGGCTGGTCGATATCCAGCGCGAGCTTGCCGCACTAAAAGGAATTGTGATGGATGGCCGCGATATCGGAACGCAGGTTTTGCCGCATGCGGAATTGAAGGTTTTCCTTATCGCAAGTGTGCAGATTAGAGCTCTTCGCCGTTATCAGGAACTGAAAGAAAGTGAACGAATTCCGCTTAATCAGCTAGAGCAAGAGATTGCAGAGCGTGACCGCAGTGACGAGAAGCGTGAAATCTCTCCGCTAACATGTGCGAAGGATGCGGTTGTGCTGGACAGCACAGAGCTGACAATTGACCAAGTTGTCGCACTTATTCTAGACTTAAGCCGAACCAAATTGGCGGAGGCGAAGTAAACTATGGTATATAATATTTGCCGCAGCCTGCTTCGTATGATTTATGCCTTGTTATTTCGCTTAGAGGCTAGCGGTACGGAGAACATACCGGCAACCGGACCAGTCGTGCTTTGTGCCAATCATATCAGTGTGTTTGATCCGCCTACGGTAGGTATTAAACTTAGGCGTAAGGTGCATTACATGGCAAAGGCAGAGTTGTTTAACATTCCGTTATTTGGACCCCTTATTCGAGCCGTTGGCGCATTCCCTGTAAAACGCGGGGGAGTCAGTAAAGAGGCCATTCGAAGCGCAATCAGTTTACTGAAGGATGGCGGCGTGATGGGGATTTTTCCAGAAGGATCACGGTCCTCAACCTCTGGTATGGCCAAGAAGGGCGCGGCAATGATTGCAATGCGGAGTTCAGCTGCTGTTATACCTGTCGCGATTATCGGCAAGTATCGTATCTTTCGTAAAATGAAGGTTCGTTATGGCAAGCCAATTGATCTTACCGCATTTATTGATGATTCTTCTCCTGACGTGCTAGAGCGGGTAACAGATGCCATTATGCTTAAGATTCGCGAGATGCTCGATCAAAAGTAATTATTTTTGAATTTTTTAATCATGTTTTAGACGGTGAGCTAAAGAGAGCTGTTTCAACCTGAAGCGTCACGTTTAAATAAAGTTGGGGTATGAACTGAGGAGGTTATTTCAAATGTCAGAAGAAACAAAAGTGCAAGAATCCGCTGCAGCGGAAACGATTAGCCAAGAGGCTATGGATAATTTCGTGTCTTTGAAAAAAGGTGACACAGTAAAAGGATCGATCGTCAAGATTGAAGATAACCAAGTGTTTGTAAGCCTTGGATATAAATATGACGGTGTCATTCCACTTCGCGAGCTCTCTTCGATTCAACTTGAAAATGCAGCAGACGCAGTTCAAGTAGGTCAAGAGGTTGAATTGAAAGTGGTAAGCATTGACGATGAGAAAGAAAAGCTAGTTCTTTCCAAAAAAATCGTTGACGGAGAACGCGCTTGGGACGGTCTTCAAAGCCGTTTTGAATCTGGTGAAGTCTTTGAAGTTATCGTAGCAGACGTTGTAAAAGGCGGTCTTGTTGCAGATGTAGGCGTTCGTGGATTCATTCCAGCTTCCATGGTAGAGCGTCATTTCGTTGAAGATTTCAGCGATTACAAAGGCCGTACGTTACGTGTAAAAGTGAAAGAAATCGATCGCGAGAACAACAAAGTAATCTTGTCCGCTAAAGAGGTTCTGGACGCTGAGTTTGAGCAAAACAAACAAACCGTTATCAGCAACCTGCAAATCGGTCAAGAGCTTGAAGGTACTGTTCAACGCTTGACGCCGTTTGGCGCATTTGTTGATATCGGCGGTATCGATGGCCTTGTTCACGTATCCGAGCTTTCATGGCAGCATGTTGCTCATCCGAAGGATGTCGTATCCGAAGGTCAAGCGGTTCGTGTGAAAGTACTTAAAGTAGATCCAGCAGCAGGCAAAATCAGCCTAAGCATCAAAGCTGCTCAACCAGGTCCTTGGGAAACAACAGGCGATAAATTCAACGTAGGCGATATTGTAACAGGTACGGTTCGTCGCATCGTGAGCTTTGGCGTGTTTGTAGAAATCGCTCCAGGCGTTGAAGGTTTGGTGCATATTTCCCAGCTTGCGCACCGTCATGTAACAACTCCTCATGAAGTAGTAAAAGAAGGTCAAGAAGTGAAAGCGAAAGTTCTTGATTTCAACCCGGCTGAGAAACGTGTAAGCCTCAGCATTAAGGAAACAGAAGAAGCCCCTGAGCAGCCTGAACGCGCTCCTCGTTCAGAAAGAGCGCCTCGTGCTTCGCAAAAAGTTGAGCTTAACAACCCGAACGTAAGCCTTAGCAATGAGAGCATGAGCTTCACTCTTGCAGAGCGTTTTGGTGATAAACTTAGCAAATTGAAATAACATTTATATTCCTCATATAAGGAATGGAGATTTTAGCCGCTTATCTAGCAGAAACACTGCATAGATAAGCGGCTTTTTGCTGCCATTTACAAGGGTGGATGGCTCGATTAGGTTGATCATCCATAGCGCATAATAAGGGATAAGAGAGGTGATGAAGGAATGAATGATGGTTATATTGCGATCTGGCTTCTGACAATGGGACTCATTTTATTTATGACAGGCTGGCATGAACAGGTCGCAGATCAGCTTTCACGTCATGCACTATCGCTCATTCTAATGGGTGCGCTTGTCCTTCAAGCCGTAAACATACCGCTAAGTGCGGAGCTGTCGATCAAAGGAAGTGTTGTATTTATATTTGCCATTGCGGTAGCTTCAGTATTATCTCTGCGACGTTTAGCACCTGTTCTGTTCGTGTTGGTTTGCGGTGTATTAACGGGGATGATTTGGCTCTGGATCAGATATATGTACATGGTTGACCCTGTCTTTATTCTATTGAAGCCGCTCTGGGATGGTCCATTAATCGCCGGTTTATTCTCAGGGCTGCTCTGTGATCGGTTCCGCACACAGGCTGCCGTTGCGGTTATTGCTTCTATTATAGCGCCCTTTAATGGTGTTCTTCATGCATGGAATGGGCTAACAGACCCGATAATCGTAATTGGAAGCTTAGCGTGGTGGGACAATCTGATGATCGCAATGGTCGTTGCCCGATTAATTGGCAATGCAAAAGGATGGCTTAGGCGGAAAACGGTACATGCCATTGATGAACCAGCAGGGCAAAGAGAAGGAGGGTAAGCAGCAATGTGGGAGCATTTGAAATCCGGTCATCCGTATCATGTATTATATGGCATAATGCTCGGAGTTGCATTCGGAGTAACCGCGAGGCTTATGATGCTGCGTACCGATTATCGGCAATATCCGACCTATCCGCACGGAAGAATTATTCATATTTCGCTTGGTGTTATCGCGGCGGCGCTTGGAGCAGTGGCCGTACCTGCGATGTATAAAAAGGATTTCACTGCGATTACATTTCTAACGCTTGCCGCACAGCAGTTCCGAGATGTTCGCAAGATGGAACGGGATACGTTAACTCAAATCGATAGTATGGAGCTCGTTTCAAGGGGGACGACTTATATTGAAGGAATAGCGATGGTCTTTGAGGGGCGCAATTACTTGGTGATCCTTACTGCATTATTAACGACACTAGCTTCACTTGCATTGGGGCTCCCCTTTGGCATCATTATGGGCGGGCTAACGCTGCTGCTGGTAAATACGCTGAAGTCTGGAAAGCCGATTTCACATATAGCAAAAACGGAACTGGCTGCTGTCCGTATCGATGGTCCTGATTTATTTGTAGGTGATATTTATATCATGAATGTGGGGCTGTCATCAAATCAACAATTAATAGCTGATCATGGTCTTGGCATTATTTTGACTCCTTATAATGCAAACGGAAGGGCAACCCTTAGCAATCTTGGACAGCGGCAAGCCATTCTATTTGATGTCTCAACGGTTCTTGGCGTATATAGAGATGAGGGTGAACCGGCTTTGGTGCCAATGGCAAAGCTAGATATGAAGGATGGGAGACTGGCTGTGTTTCTGCTCCCGCAAGAGAGGGACGGAGAGAAAGCGGTAGCTGTAGTCCAGTGTGTGCCGATTTTGGAATCCGCGGTGAGGATGCCGACCGAAGCGAGTGTTAATCAAGGAAAGGAGGAGCATCTTGGCTAAAATTGTGGCAGTAGTAACGATTGAGCCGAATGCAGTAGCTGGCGGAGCCCCGATTTTTGTAGAACCTGACACTAAAAAACGGGAATCGACAGCATTCATGCTCGAAAAAATATTGGATGCAAGTGCACATGATTTGAAGAACGGAACGTTCATTTTAGTGGATCATAGACATGAATGAAAAGTTAGCCAAGCCCGCCGTTTTTTGCTATGATGGTAGGCGTGAGTCATTCCGTATGATTTAACAGCCTTTTACAATTGTATTATCATTGCATACCAGTGCAGGTAAAGGGGACGGAATAGCCCCGTTACGCTTTAAATATAAGGAAGTACACCCTCTACTATACTTTGCTTGTATTTTTAGAATCCGATTGCATGACCATTATAAACGGCGAAGCCGTATTTTTATGAGCGTATGCATTCGATGTGAGTGATTAATTTAAGTTTCTTTACCTGCGGCATATCGAATAGAGCCGCGCGAAAATTTGGAGGAGTGAAACAATGTCAAAACCCATTATTGCCATCGTAGGCCGCCCGAATGTAGGGAAATCAACGATATTTAACCGTATCATCGGTGATCGGTTAGCGATTGTTGAAGATAAGCCTGGCATAACGCGAGATCGTATTTATAGCTCTGGAGAGTGGAATGGCCGAGCTTTCAGTGTCGTTGATACCGGAGGTATTGAGATCGACGGCGAAGATGAAATAATGAAGTCCGTACGTATGCAGGCTGAGCTAGCAATCGAGGAAGCAGACGTTATTGTTTTCATGGTGGATGCCAAAGCTGGTTTAACCAATGCGGATGATGAAGTGGCCCAAATGCTGCTGCGTTCGCGTAAGCCAATTGTTGTCGCTGTTAATAAAGTCGATAACTTAAATCGTCACGACGATATTTATGAATTTTATAACTTAGGCTTTGGTTCTCCAATTCCGATTTCTGGTGCGCATGGCATGGGGATCGGCGATCTATTGGATGCCGCGGTGGAGAAGCTGCCTGAGCTTACGGAAGAGAACTATGATGATGATGTCATAAGGGTTGCTTTAATCGGACGCCCAAATGTTGGTAAGTCTTCTCTTGTTAACGCTCTCTTAGGTGAGGAACGGGTTATCGTGAGCGATGTAGCGGGAACGACTCGCGATGCCATCGATACACCATTCGAGCGGGATGGACAAAAGTATGTTCTTATCGATACAGCGGGTATGCGAAAACGGGGCAAAGTCTATGAAACGACAGAAAAGTACAGTGTAATGCGTGCTTTGAAGGCCATTGAACGGGCTGACGTAGTATTGGTCCTGATAAACGGCGAAGAAGGTATTATTGAGCAGGATAAGCATATTGCCGGCTATGCTCATGAAGCGGGTAAAGCGTCCATTTTTGTCGTAAACAAATGGGATGTCGTGGAAAAAGACGAGAAGACGATGCAAAATTTTACACAAAATATTAGGGAAAATTTCTTGTTCATGACTTATGCACCCATAGTGTTCCTCTCGGCTTTGACGAAGCAGCGTCTGCATAAACTGCTTCCAATCGTTACAAGAGCATCTGAACAGCATGCCTTGCGCATTCAGACCCATTTACTCAACGATGTTCTGTCGGATGCGATAGCGTTTAATCCGCCGCCAACGGATAAAGGCAGACGTCTGCGGATAAATTATGCGACTCAAGTTGCAGTAAAACCACCGACAATCGTTCTATTCGCTAACGATCCGGACATGATGCATTTCTCTTACGAGCGGTATCTAGAAAATAAAATTCGCGCTGCCTTCGACTTCGAAGGCACACCAATTCGAATTTTCACCCGCCGAAAGTCCGACGAAGATTAAACGAGACAAGCGCTCTCAAGCCTGCGAGCAAGCAATGCTCTAAAGAAGCTTACGCAGTAAGCCACGCTTTAAAGCTTACGCAGTAAGCCACGCTCTTAAGCTTACGCAGTAAGCCTCGCTCTTAAGCTTACGCAGTAAGCTTTCAGCCCAGTGAAAGCTTTGTCCCCCAAGGACAAAAGCGGGGACTACACCAAACAAGCTAATGAGCTCACAGCAGCAAAACCGCCAAATATCCGGGTGTCCAGAGGGCGGGAGCCCTCGGGGTCCCCCTCTGGGGGATTTAGGGGGATCACTACGGATTTAGGGGGAGTCACTAAAAGTATTTTAATAAAGGGTGCCAAGAGGGAATCCCCTCGAAGAGCCCCCACAGGAGAGAATAACTTGCTTACAATACTAGCAGTTCTAATCAGCTATTTATTAGGCTCACTTTCATTTAGTATTTTGATTGCAAAATGGGTTAAAGGAATTGATATTCGAAATCACGGAAGCGGTAATGCAGGTGCTACAAACACATTGCGTGTGCTTGGGAAAGGGCCTGGCACGGCGGTCTTTTTACTGGATATCGCAAAAGGTGTCCTAGCTGTATGGCTTGGAATATGGATGGCCGGTGGAGATTGGGCGCCGGTTCTTTGTGGTCTTGCAGCAATAGCAGGACATAATTGGCCTATATATTTCGGGTTTAAAGGCGGTAAAGGCATTGCCACAACAGTAGGAGTCATGGCTTCGCTTGCTTTTATACCAGCTTTGATTGCAGGGGTTATAGCTATTATATTAATTGCGATTACACGTTATGTGTCACTAGGATCTTTGATCCTAGCTTTGCTGCTTCCTGTATTTGTATGGCTGATGGATAAACCGACCGCTTATTTATGGGGCAGCCTGGTAATATGTGTGCTTGCATTCGTACGTCACCGCAAAAATATCGTAAAGCTTCTTCAAGGCAAAGAAAACAAACTTGGTGCTAAAAAAGGGTAAGGAGGCAGACGTATGAATCGGAAAGCAGCTGTGCTTGTTGCCGGGAGTTGGGGGACAGCTCTTGCAGCCGTCCTTGCTGACAACAACTTTGACGTCACCTTATGGGCCCGCAGTACGGCCCAAGTAGAGGAAATAAACATAAAGCATACGAACAGCAAAGCCTTGCAGGATGCTATTTTACCGGATAATATCACAGCGACATCGGATATCGGGCAGGCTTTGACTGGCGCTGAAATTGTCTTGTTTGCAGCCCCGTCCTCGGCCATGCGCGATGTAGCCAAACTGGCAGCACCTTTTATATCGCCTGAAGCATTATGCGTTCATGCAACTAAAGGATTCGAGTCTGGCAGCTATAAACGGATGTCCACGGTATTATCAGAGGAACTGAACTATGATCCTGCTCGGCTCGTTGTGTTATCCGGTCCTAGTCATGCGGAAGAGGTCGTCCGCAGGCAGCCAACGACAGTTGTTGTAGCATCGGCATCGCAAGAGGCAGCCGAGCATGCCCAGGATGCATTTATTACGCCTTATTTTCGGGTGTATACGAACATGGACGTCGTTGGCGTTGAAGTTGCCGGAGCGATCAAGAATATTATCGCGCTTGGTGCTGGCCTTACAGACGGGTTAGGGTTTGGAGATAACGCGAAGGCTGCCCTGCTCACCAGAGGATTAGCAGAAATCAGCCGGCTCGGTATTGCTATGGGCGCCAATCCGCTCACTTTCGCAGGACTTGCAGGAGTTGGCGATCTTGTTGTCACTTGTACGAGTAAGCTAAGCCGGAATTTTCGAGCAGGTTTGCTGCTCGCCGAAGGCCTCCCTTTGAGCGATGTTCTCACCCGAGTTGGAATGGTGGTAGAAGGCGTTAGAACGACGAGCGCAGCACATGAGCTCTCCAAGCAATACGACGTTGTTATGCCGATCTCAGAACAGCTGTACGAAGTGCTGTTTGAAAATAAACCGCCCCGAAGTGCGGTTGAAACCTTAATGGGGCGCGGCCGCACACATGAAATGGAAGAGGTTGCGGGCTCTTGGGGCCTACACCAATCACGATCACCGCTCATATGATGCTAGCAGCAACTTAGCGGATGTGTGCAATCATCTGCGTTGCGCCTAGGAGGGATGATATGAGCGGTAAAAACAATATTTCTAAAGATGTACTCAGCGCCGTCAATAAAAAAACGGGCAAGCCAGTCACCGAAAATGCGGTAAAGAAGCTGGCCAGTAATGTGACAGAAGATACAATTCACAACGAGGAAGAGCTTCGAAAACTAATCAAATCGGTGTCCGCCATGGCGAAAGTCTCCGTGACGGATCAGACCATTAATGACATTGTCGGGGCTGTTAAGAAGAGCGGCATGAATATGAACAACATGGAAATGCTTATGAAGCTTATGCTCAAAAAGTAATCAGAGGACAGAAGCGAGGCATGCCCGGCATCTTTTTAGCCAGCATTGCGTTTGCTTCTGTATTTTTTTGTCACAGTTTCGTTTAGGACGAAAGTAGCCGAGTAAACGCGACTAGTGGTATAATAGAACGAATATTTGTCGTACAAGGGTGGCGGGGATACAAGATGGATCCAATGACGAAAATGTGGGTTTCATTAGTGGGAATTGGGCTTATGGCATTAGCAGCCGTTATTATATCGATAGCTCGCTATAAGACGAAAGGAATCTTGAAAGGAATTCTTTCTTTTGTAGCGTTTGGAATGTTGGTGCTCGGCGGAATTCTCGGCTTTATTTCCATTACATAACGAAAGTCACAAAAGTCCACAATGGAGAAAGGATGTCAGCATACCTTATGCTAGAACTAGTAAGTCGGACACGTTCGATCACAGTCGAAGCTGAAGAAGGAATGTCTTTGCTTGATTTGGCTATTAAGCATGATTTGGATTGGGCGTTTTCCTGTACACGAGGTACTTGTGCGAGATGTCGCTGTTTTATTGAAGAAGGTGCTGCCTTATTAGAGGATGTTACGGATGGAGAATGGGACCGTATGACCCCAGAAGAATTTGAACAAGGTTATCGGCTTGCCTGCCAAGCAGTGATTAAGTCAGATGCAGGTTCAATCAAAGCCGTGAACAAACCTTATTTCTAAATTAAAGGACGTGGGTCCTATGGATACGAATGATCCTATTTACCGGGCATTAACCATTATTGCGCAGGCTGCTGAATCAAGTGATACGCAATGGCTCGTTGGTGGCAGCGCGGGTCTCATGCTTCGAGGCTTGGAATTAAATTCACGCCCTAATGACCTCGATTTGTATGCAGACGAGGAAGATGCCTTTCGATTGCATAAGCTGTTACTTCCGTTTGCGGTAGATTCTCAGCAGGAGAGCGTGACAGGTATATACCGTTCGGTCTTAAGCCATTACAGCATAGAAGGTATTTCGGTTGAGCTTGTAGGCGGTTTCGAAATCAAGTCCGGCAATAGCCGTTATAAGGTCGAGGTTGCTGATGTACTTGCACCGTGCAAGCATATTATTGTAATGGACGGCTATGAGATCGGAATTGTTCCGCTCGCCCATGAGATGTGGTTTAATATTCTACGTGAACGTGAAGATCGTATACATCTGATTGCGGAAGAGCTGAGCAAGCAGCCAAAAGAACACTTGGAAGCTTTTCTTTGTATCGAGGCAGCAAATAAGTTGGACGCTGAACAGGTTGGTAACGTACATGATTTACTGGGATATAAAGAAAAGAGTGATTCGTCATGAATGTAACGATAACGTTTCTGCCCTCTGGTCGAAGTGTCAGTGTACGGGCCGGGACATCTGTGCTTGACGCATCAAAACGTGCCGGTGTTTCCATACGTACAAGATGTGATGGCAAAGCGGCATGTTTGATGTGCAAAGTTGTTGCAGCAAACAATTCGGGGCTCTCTCCTTTGAATGATAACGAACGACGCAAGCTATCAGGCTTAGAGCGTTCTGGAACAAGATTGTCATGTCAAGCCAGAGTTATGGGCAACGCAGTCGTCGAGGTGCCTGAGGACCCGCTTAGAGCGGCGGTAAGACGCCAGCTGATGCGACAGGAGGAAGATGATAAGCTTTGGTAAAAAATAATGCGGCAAAAACAATGTTTGCGGCGGGTAGAACCACGCAAAAACTTGGACTATGCTTACGAAGCAGTTTTTGCTCAACGATAACGAAATCGTTATCCTGGGTAGAACCACGCAAAAACTTGGACTATGCTTACGAAGCAGTTTTTGCTCAACGATAACGAAATCGTTATCTTGGGTAGAACCACGCAAAAACTTTTAGGAGGCAACATGACAACAACCTTCTTTAAACGCGGGGCGTTTGCCGTGCTGATCGCGGTGATGACGGCCGTATTGTCCGGCTGTTTGTATCCGAAGGATCAATTGGAGCAAAATAAGATGCCGCCTAAAGACGCCATACTTAGTGTACAAGCTGTCGTAGATCAGTATCAGAAGGATACGGGGGGCTTGCTTCCCATACAGAATAGTGAGCCGAATACGCCCGTTTATGAGAAATACCGAATTGACTTCGATAAGCTGCAGCGGATGAATTATATTTCAGAGGTACCGGCAACGGCCTTTGAGAAGGGCGGCAGCTATTATTATCTGATTATTAACGAGGAAACGGACCCGACGGTTAAGCTTATGAATCTCGTTATCTATCAACAATTGAACGATATCCAAGCCTCCGTCAAGTCCTACTCGGATGCTCATGAAGGTAAACTGCCGGCGGGCAAATCTGTATATCCGGATTTTACGAGTATTGATTATAAGGGTCTGGGAATAAAGGAACCCGTCTTATCGAGCGTTTTTTCCGGACAGACTTTGTCAACGATTATGGATGCCAAGGGTGGAGTTTACCTCGACTATGGCATTGATATCATGCAGGCGCTTCAGAAGCTAGACAGCGGTAAAATGCCAGCTGAGAAGCAGGATTTGCGGACATTGCTTGTGGAGCAATCCGATTTAGTTCCGGTTAAGTCACCGATTTATCGGCTTCGCAGCGGTGAGCCGCAAGCGATGCTCAATTAGCATCGTATCTAGATATTGAACCTCTTTCGCTTCTTAAGCGGGAGAGGTTTTTTTATTTGATTGGTATAGGTTACCGGTTTCTCTCATATATCTCAATCTTGGAAGGTCGGAACGGGAGAAGTTAGCGAAATCGAAAGATTTCATCAACCTGATCGTCATAATTGGGACGAACGCGTAATAAAATGTTACTAGTCCAAAATCATGTACGAGTTGCGTCGCGTGCGAATCCAGCCGGAATCGGTTAGCGACGAACCCTGACGACACGCAGCAGGAGGAAGCACAATATTAACGGTACGTCCATGTACTGGCGAATTTCGATTTGGAGGGGATATTCAGTGGAGAAAGTGGACATTTTCAAGGACATAGCCGAACGTACTGGCGGGGATATTTACCTCGGCGTTGTTGGTGCGGTCCGCACGGGCAAATCAACCTTCATTAAACGGTTCATGGAGACGGTTGTGCTGCCTAACATCACGAACGATGCCGATCGGGTAAGAGCTATCGATGAGCTGCCACAAAGTGCAGCGGGCAAAACGATTATGACAACCGAGCCGAAATTCGTACCCAACCAAGCGGTACAGCTTCGTGTGGCAGAAGGTCTTGATGTAAACATTCGGCTTGTGGACTGCGTCGGATACGCGGTTGTCGGGGCAAAAGGCTACGAGGATGAGAATGGACCTCGGATGATTACGACACCTTGGTTTGAAGAACCGATTCCGTTTCAGGAAGCAGCCGAAATAGGCACACGCAAAGTCATTCAAGAGCACTCTACACTTGGAGTGGTAGTGACGACAGACGGATCAATAGCTGAAATCCCTCGCAGCTCCTACGTGGAAGCAGAAGAGCGTGTCGTAAATGAACTGAAGGAAGTCGGTAAACCTTTCGTACTTATTGTAAACTCTACACGTCCTAAAAGTGATGAAGCGCTTCAGCTGCGGAGCGAATTGCAAGCAAAGTACGATATTCCGGTTATTACTTTAAGTGTTGCTACGATGGGGGAAGAAGAAGTGATCTCCGTGCTTCGCGAGGTACTCTATGAGTTCCCGGTTCACGAAGTAAACGTCAACTTGCCTAGCTGGGTTATGGTGCTGAACGATAACCACTGGCTGCGCAGCAATTATGAGAATTCAGTACGCGATACGGTAAAAGATATTCGTCGTTTACGCGATGTCGACCGCGTCGTCTCGCAATTTATGGAATACGAATTCATTGCCAGGGCAGGCTTAAGCGGGATGAACATGGGGCAAGGCGTCGCAGAGATTGACCTGTATGCGCCAGATGAGCTCTATGATCAAATCCTGATGGAAGTGGTAGGTGTCGAGATACGCGGCAAGGATCATCTGCTGCAGCTCATGCAGGAGTTCTCTCACGCGAAGCGGGAATACGACCGGTTCGCGGAAGCATTAGAGATGGTGAAGACAACCGGCTACGGCATAGCGGCTCCTTCGCTCGCTGAGATGGCGCTAGATGAGCCTGAGCTTATTCGTCAAGGCTCACGATTCGGTGTTCGTTTGAAAGCGACTGCACCTTCGATACACATGATTCGTGTAGACGTTGAGTCGGAATTCGCTCCTATCATTGGAACCGAGAAACAAAGCGAAGAGCTTGTTCGCTATCTGATGCAGGATTTTGAGAATGACCCGATCAAGATCTGGGAATCGGATATTTTTGGTCGCTCGCTTCATTCCATTGTTCGTGAGGGAATTCAAGGCAAGATCGCGATGATGCCTGATAATGCGCGGTATAAACTTCAGGAGACGCTTGGAAGAATCATTAACGAAGGCTCCGGGGGTTTGATCGCGATCATCCTATAAGAACAGTTAAGATGATGAGAGGCACGCGTGATGCGTGTCTCTTTTTTTATTCATTTAACGACTGATCTCTATGATCATATCAAAGGCTGCAATTAAAATGGAACCCTTTTAAAATGGCGTTTTACGACAAAATTCACCGGGGTTCAACATTATATTCATATTTTCGATTGACGTACTAGGAAATAATGATATATATACTGAAAAGTACCAGATTTGCTCGCAACACTTGCAATTATGTACATCGTAGCCGGTGTTCACAAAATTGACAGATGGAACTACAGCCCATGGCGTATTCACCGATTCCTTCTTTGGGCTTTGCCAAGGAAAGCTCGGTATTCTTCTTAAAGGGATGACGATGATGAATTTGAAATATTATCCGACTGATATTATTAAAGGCAGTGTTTTGGTGCTTGCGCTGGCTGTCATATTTATTCATCTCAACCGAAAAAAGTCATAAAACCCTAGGCTCAAAAGGGGAAAACTTGATTGAACCTCTTGAAATTCTATAGGCGCTGTATTACTATAAATCTGTTCATGGTTCAGCATGCAAAAGTTGCACACTTATCCAAATTCTGAAATGAATGCGGAAAACGGTCGCTGTCAGTTATTTGACTCGAAATGGTTAACGCTATAGCCTGCAGGTATATTTTCTCAGGTTTCGGTAAAACAGAATGATAATGATGTGCTTATGAAGCTGCCGTCAGGGGAGGTGAAAGAAATGAACAAAACGGAACTGATTGCTAAAGTAGCCGAATTGACTGACCTTTCCAAGAAGGATGCATCTAAAGCGGTTGATGCTGTTTTTGATGCTGTCTCCGATGCACTGCAAGGTGGAGATAAAGTGCAACTCGTAGGATTTGGTAACTTTGAGGTTAAAAGCCGCGAAGCTCGTAAAGGACGCAATCCTCAAACGGGTCAAGAAATCGATATCCCAGCAAGTAAAATACCGACTTTTAAAGCCGGTAAATCTCTTAAAGATCTGGTCTCCAAATAAGATGCGGCAATAGCCGACTGATGACGCCCGAATGCTACAAGCATTCGGGCGTTTTTCATAAGCCGGCATACCACTGGGCTGATTGCGGGTCTGGTTTGATCACTATTGACAAGATACTTTAATTCCAGTAAACTGAGCCTTGCAGTTCTTGGGTTTTGTTAGAAAAGCAGCGTAGTTTGGACGCGCGCGGTGAACCGCTCCTGTCGACCATTTTACATAACTAGACATAACTGCCGTCCTGAGCGAACCGTTCTGGAGGCAGTTTTTTAAAATGAGGAGGACGTCAAGATGAAGGACTTGCAAGGCGATTACATCGTTATTAAAGCCAAAGCGCAGGGTGTGCAAGTGATCGGGTTGACTCGCGGCCTGGATACTAAGTTTCATCATACGGAAAAGCTGGATAAGAATGAAGTGCTAATTTGTCAATTTACAGATCATACATCGGCAATTAAAATCCGCGGCAGAGCCACTGTTTTGACTAAGTATGGCACGGTTGAAACAGAAGACTAACGATAAAGCAGGCATAGCCTGCTTTTTTAGTTTGTACAATAGTAGGAGTAGGACATTCTAGGGACGGAGGCTTCGCACCATGTCCATAAGGAGAAGGCTGCTCTTTACTTCAGCTATTACGTTAGCAATTACCGTTCTACTCTCGATTCTTCCGCATTCTTACCGGAATATAACAGCACCGGGCGATGATGTGGCTGTATTTCGCTACGTCGCTGTGAAAAGGTTGAGTTCGGATAATTTGGTTGATTCGATGATTGGTTTGCAGCTGAAATTAAAGCTTAAGCGAGTCGTTTGGCAGCAAGCAGTGCTCTCCGTTGATCTATCGGTTGAAGAAACCGGTAATAATACGAAGGTATGGATGGGTGATTTGGAACGGCTGCTGGATTTAGCGTTCATAAAAGCAGAGAACGTTAACCGTGTGCTTGTTCGCTTCGTTGACCCATATACCATGCAGGGGGACGGATCTGCGAATACGAACCGGGTTATAGCTGCAACCGATGTCCGGCGTACAGATCTATGGCTGTCAACTGATTTATCCAAACTGCCTAATTCGGATCCGCTCGAGGATATATTATGGAAACAGCGGTTAAGGCTGATTATTTCTGGGAATAGCTCCAAAACGCAAGAGTCAGCCAGCTTTTGAAAAAAAATTCCCGAGTCAGTTGGCAACAAGAGCTAAAGGTCCTCATTGTAGCGAAACAATAAACAAAATGGTATAATAACTAAGATTATAGAACAGCAAGAGTTGCGCTGTCTGTCCGGAGGCTTGACCAAATGAAACCTTATAAAGTTCCAGAAATCGCGAAGAAGTACGTGGAATACGATATGATTCAAGCGTACACGGAGCTTCCGGATTTTCCTAATTCACGGGCCCGGCTCCTTTTCGCTTTTTTAGTTAACCAACGCATACCGCTTCTGCATAGTGAGCTTTATTCGCTAGTCACTTCGCTCGTGCAGATTGGAATGGATACGCATGACATGATTGACTCGAATTCAGGGCAGGTTCCTGAGAGAGAGATGCGCTCAAGACAGCTGAAAGTGCTCGCGGGCGATTATTTCAGCAGCCGATTCTACCAGCTGCTGTCGCAAGCAGGTCAGGTTGAGATGGTTCGCCGCATCAGTGACGGTGTATGTGAAGTGAATAAGCTCAAAGTTAATTTTTACATGAGAATGAAGCAGCTGAAAATGAATGCAGAAGAGTATTTAAACCAATGCATTCAGCTGAAAACAGAATTGTTTCAAGTCTTTACTGGAATTCTGGATGAGAAAATGGTTCGAGTATGGCAGGAGCTGCTTCATGGCGTTGGGCAGTGTGAAGTGGTGCTGGACGAGTTAACACGCAGCGAGAAACCGGAACAGTTCAGCGAAAGCTGGGCTTATTGGCACGTTTTGACAGAAGGAACGGAAGAAGAGAAGCGGACCCTTATGAATAAGACCGGTGAGAATTCAATTGTTTCAGCACTGCTAGCCAAATACGATATTCGCGGCCAACTGGCTCATAAACTGCAGCAATCCGTGGCGCATATTCAAGCTGTTGCATCACGTCTGGAATCCGATAAGCTCGTACGCGAGCTTAAGCAAATAGGAGAGACGTTTGTGCGTCCGCTTATGCCGGCTGCCTCGGCCCTCAACGAGAGAAGGTAACTACCCATGATATCGAAATCAAAAGAACAGCATGTTCACGCGGTGTTTGAAAGCATCGCCCCTAAATATGATTTGATGAATGATTTGCTCAGTTTTCGAAGACATAAGGCATGGCGTGCTTTCACGATGCGTAAAATGGAAGTCAAGCCGGGTGAAACAGCCATCGATTTGTGCTGCGGCACTTGCGACTGGACTATAGCACTGGCGCGCGCCAGCAAGACAGGTGAGATGGTCGGATTAGATTTTAGTCAGCACATGCTTGATTATGGGCAGCAAAAGGTTAACCGCGAAGGTCTTGACGGTCAAATTTCGCTTATTCATGGAAATGCGATGGAGCTTCCTTTTGAGGATAATCACTTTGATTATGCCACCATTGGGTTTGGTCTTCGGAACGTCCCTAATCTTGTTCAGGTGCTCAAAGAAATGAAGCGCGTAGTTAAGCCCGGCGGACAAGTCGTGTGTTTGGAATTGTCCAAGCCAGTCTGGCAGCCGTTCAAATCGATTTATTATTTTTATTTCGAACGGATTTTACCAGCGCTTGGCAAGTTATTCGCTAAGAGATATGAACAGTACAAATGGCTTCCTGAATCTCTGAAAGCTTTTCCTGATTTGAACCAATTGGCTGATATCTACCGGGAAGAAATTGGTTTCCGGAACGTACGCGTTTATCCGTTAACTGGCGGAATTGCTGCGTTACACATCGGGACGAAGGGAACAGACGGGGCATGATTCGCAAAATAGGCATTATACTAGAAATGATTAAATTTGAGCATACGATCTTTGCTTTGCCCTTTGCTTTCATGGGTGCCCTGCTTGGTGCCGTGATGATGGAGAAGCGGCTGCCGGAGTGGAGTGAGATCGGCTGGATCATCCTTGCAATGGTTGGCGCAAGAAGTGCTGCGATGGGCCTTAACCGAGTCATCGACAGCGCGATTGACAAGAAGAATCCGCGTACAGAGAAACGGGCGATTCCAGCTGGATTACTTAAGGTTGGTGAAGTGGTCCTGTTCATTGCCGCTTCCTTCGTGCTCTTGTTCGTCGCCGCAGCTAAGCTGGATCCGATCTGCTTGACGCTCATGCCAATCGCGGTTTTCATGCTTGTCCTCTATTCGTACACCAAACGTTTCACTTGGCTGTGTCATGTCGTACTCGGACTTACAATCGGTTTGGCGCCGCTTGGAGCATGGGTTGCGATTACCGGTCATCTGGATTTGTCTGCTTGGCTGCTATATGGAGCGGTTGCTTTTTGGCTGGCAGGGTTCGATATTATTTATGCTTGCCAGGATTTCGACTTTGACCGTAAGGAAGGCGTGTATTCTATTCCAGCTCGTTTCGGGCTGAATGGGGCACTTTGGATCGCAAGGGTATTCCATTTCTTCACAGCTGTCGGCTTTATTTTATTGTTCTGGATGACAGATCTTAGCTGGGGCTATCTGGTTGGAACTATTATCGCAGCGGCTATCTTGTTTTATGAGCACTGGCTTGTGAAGCCAAATGATATGAGCCGTGTGCAAACTGCTTTTTTTACGATGAACGGAACACTCAGTACCGTATTGTTTGTCTTTACGCTGCTTGATTTGGTGGTGCTGCACAAGTGGTAGAAGGTAGCAAGGCGCTTGCTTCACGTAAGCGCTGGGTCGTCGGCATTACTGGTGCAAGCGGTGCAGTTTACGGCATTCGCTTGATTGAAACTTTGCTTAACTCAGAGGTAGAGGTCCATCTGGTCGTAACCGAAGCTGGCTGGCGGGTGCTGAAAGAGGAGCTGGGCTGGGATACAACAAAGCGTTATGCAGCCTTGGATGTTAATTTCCATGAACAGTTGAACCGTAAACAGCTGATCCTGCATCCCAATGCGGATATAGGCGCATCGATTGCGAGCGGATCGTTTCAGGTTCAAGGAATGATTATTATGCCTTGCTCAATGGGGACTCTTGCTTCTATAGCGCATGGCATTTCTGATGATTTGATGACTCGTGCTGCGGATGTTATGCTGAAAGAAGGTCGCAAGCTGCTGCTTGTGCCGCGCGAGACGCCGCTGCATGCCATACATTTGGAAAACATGCTGACACTTGCTAAAATGGGCGTAAAGCTGATACCTGCAATGCCGGCTTTCTATTATGGACCTCAGTCAATTGAGGATATGATTAATTTTCTTGTTGGAAAAGTGCTCGATCAGCTTCCACTTGATCATGATTTGTACAGAAGATGGGGAGATGAGGAGCATGGGATTTAATCGACCGATAACTATCGGACGCATTGACTATGCTAACGTTTGGCCGATATTTCATTATGCGGAGCAATGGCTTCCAAAGGATCGGTTCGTAATTGATAGGCGCGTACCGTCCGAGTTAAACCGAGCACTGCGCAGCGGAGAAGTGGACATCACTTCGTTGTCCTCCTATGCCTTTGCCGAGAATGCTGAAGATTATATCCTATTGCCAAACTTATCCGTGAGTGCGAAAGCACGGGTTAACTCGATATTGCTCATTACAAGAAAGCCGCTTGAAGCCGTTATGGATGGCACGATCGCTTTGACATCGACATCAGCAACTTCTGTTAACTTATTGAAAATTATTATGTCACTTTACTATAAGGCAAATCCATCCTATATTACGATGGAGCCTTCGCTTGATTCCATGCTGGAGCAAGCGGATGCGGCGCTTCTCATCGGAGATAATGCCATTCATGCTTCATGGCGAAGTGGAGGATATACCGTAATTGATCTAGGCGAGCTATGGAGAAACTGGACCGGTTACGGAATGACGTTCGCGCTTGTCGCTGTTCGGAAGACTACGGCAGCATCTGAACCTGAGGCGGTGGCAGCTGTGCTTCATGCTTTGACAGAAAGCAAACGATTAAGTTTGCAGGATCCGACGCCGCTCATTAACAAGGCTTGCGAACAGCTTGGCGGGGAAAGCTCTTACTGGAGGCGTTATTTTCAAGAATTGAGCTATGATTTCGGCGCGGACGAGCAAGCCGGGCTAAGGCTGTATTTTAACTATGCGAAGCAGCTGGGGCTGCTTAAAAATGAGATTCATATGCAATTTTTTGTAAACCATACTGCCCTACAGGTGAACGAATGAAACTACTTGATATTTACGCCAAAATGAAAAGTGACCTCGATGTAATCGAGGGACAGCTCGCGCGAAGTGTGACATCTGAGCACGAACTGCTCAGTGAAACATCGACCCACCTATTGAAAGCGGGGGGTAAACGAATTCGTCCTGTCTTTGTTTTGCTTGCCGGTAAATTCGGTGACTACCGCCTGAATGTACTAGAGAGAATCGCAGTACCGCTGGAATTGATTCATATGGCATCGCTTGTTCATGATGACGTCATTGATAATGCCGAAACACGGCGGGGCCAGCTCACGGTTAAGGCCAAGTGGGATAACCGCATCGCCATGTATACCGGTGATTACATCTATGCCAAGGCACTTGCCATCGTAACTGATTTGCATAATCCGGTCATCCATCAAAATTTATCTAAAGCTATGGTTCAGATGTGTATTGGTGAGATGGAGCAAATTCGCGATTTTTTCAATACGGGGCAAACCATTCGCAATTATTTGCTTCGTATCCGCCGTAAAACCGCTCTGCTTATCGCGACAAGCTGCCAATTGGGAGCTATAGCAGCAGATGTAGATCATCGAAGTGCCAATTTACTTTACAAATTCGGCTATAACGTGGGCATGGCATTTCAAATTGGCGATGATTTGCTTGATCTTCTCGGAACCGAGAAACAGATCGGCAAGCCTCCTGGCTCCGACATCAAGCAGGGCAATATTACTCTGCCTGTGCTTCTTGCTCTTCAAGAGGCTTCAATCAAAGAAGAGTTATTAACGGAAATAAATAAAATTCAAGCGTCGAATGGAGCAGGGGATACGAAGAAGGCGTTGAACTTAATACGTAAGAGCGCCGGCATTCCCGTTGCTGAGGAGTTGGCTATTCGTTATATCAACAAAGCTATCCAGGCTCTCAGCGGCTTGCCGAACATTCCAGCCAAGAAGAATTTGACAGACATTGCTTATTTCATAGCAAAAAGGAACTACTAATGAATCCAAGCAGGAGGTAGAGAACGGATGGAAAGAACCTTTTTAATGGTCAAGCCTGATGGCGTACAGCGTGGATTAATCGGTGAAATTGTTTCCCGTTTTGAACGAAAAGGATTAAAGCTTGCTGCTGCAAAGTTTATGCAGATTACCCCGGAACTGGCTGAACGGCACTATGCAGAGCATAAGGGGAAGCCGTTCTATCCGCCGCTCGTCCAATTTGTTACGTCAGGACCCGTATTCGCTATGGTTTGGCAAGGAGATAATGTGATCGCTTTAACGCGTGCGCTCATTGGTAAGACCGATGCAATCGAGGCTGCACCTGGCACGATTCGCTCGGATTATGCTGTACATACGAATTTCAATCTTATTCACGGTTCTGATTCACCAACAAGCGCTGAACGCGAGATCCGTATTTTCTTCTCTCCAGGAGAAGTACTGGAATACGAGCATTCGATGCAGCGTTGGATTTAATCACGGGACACTTAGTCAATTGCAGCGGGGGAATAACGCTTGGTAGACATGGATTTCGACTTATTTGTAAAACGGATGAAAGCGAAGACGGATATCGATCTTTCGCAATATAAAGAAGCTCAAATGAAGCGCAGGCTTACAACGCTCAGGCAGAAGAATGGCTTTAATACGTTTGCCGCTTACTTTGAGGCCATCGAACGGGACGGCAAGCTGCTCATTGAATTTCTGGATCGTATGACGATCAATGTTTCCGAATTTTGGCGCAACCCGAGCCGGTGGGAAGCGATGGAGAAGAGATTCATCCCTGAGATGCTAAGCGGCGGCGGACGTATCAAGATTTGGAGCGCAGCCTGCTCGACTGGCGAGGAGCCTTATACGTTATCGATGATTGCAGCGGAGCTGGGCGCACTTGACCGCACTTCGATTCTCGCGACAGACTTGGATACGATTGTTCTGCAGAAGGCAGCGCAAGGGGTATACCATGAACGTTCCATTCGGGACGTGCCAAGCTCCTATCTGCAGAAGTACTTCGCTAAAGAGGATCAGGACAATTACCGGATCGTCGACCAATTGAAGAAAGTGATCACGTATAAACAACAGAATCTCCTGAATGATAAGTTTGATTCGGGCTTTGATATTATCGTATGCCGCAATGTTATGATCTATTTTACTGAGGAAGCCAAGCATATTCTCTATCAAAAGTTTGCGAGCGCACTTCGTCCTGGCGGGCTGTTGTTTGTCGGCAGCACCGAGCAAATTTTCACACCGTCGCAATATGATTTTGAGTCGGCTGAAACATTCTTTTATCGTAAACGCTCATAATCTGTGTATACCGTTTTCCATCTTCTCCAATACTGTAGATAACAGGTAACCTGTTAGTGTTGGAGGATGCATGATGGATAAACGGAAAGTGATCGCAGCTTATCAAAGAGGATTTATGAATGTCCACGAATGTGCGCAAATACTTGGAATTGATATTGGTCAACTATCAAGCCTGATGAATGATCCGCGTTTCACTACTGACCCGCAGCAGATTTTGCTGGGCAAACAATCAAACAATCGGTTAACGGTTAACATATTGCATGGATAAAGCTGTCAGCTGCCCTTCTAAAGGTGCGAATGGCAGCTTTTTACTATGTAAGGGCATATTAATGAGAGGCGTCTATTCCTTGTCAAACCGACTAGGCTATACTATAATGAGCAAAGATATTTGGGCTGATATACATAACCGGATGGAACGCACGCGTGATGTTCGGATTGAAGGAGGAGCTTTGCCGTGAGTTTACGTTATTTGACAGCAGGCGAGACACATGGTCCGCAGCTTACAGCCATTATTGAAGGGCTGCCAAGCAACTTACAATTAGATTTTGAGGAATTGAACTTTCAGCTGCACCGTCGTCAGAAAGGCCATGGCCGTGGTCGCCGGATGCAGATTGAGAAGGATACGGCAGATATCGTAGGTGGCGTTCGTCATGGGAAAACTACGGGAGCGCCCGTAGCTCTTATCGTTGCTAACAACGATTGGAAGCATTGGACGACCGTCATGAATATTGAACCGATCGAGGGCGGGGACGAAGAGAAGCGTCGGGTACACCGTCCACGACCGGGACATGCCGACTTGAATGGCGGTCTCAAATATAATCTGAAGGATCTGCGCAACGTCTTGGAGCGCTCCAGCGCTCGTGAGACAGCTGCTCGCGTGGCCGTAGGAGCAGTTGCGCGTCAATTTCTGGCTGCATTCGGCATCAAGGTCGCCGGCCAAGTCATCCAGATCGGAGAAATCGAAGCACCGGCTAACAATCTGCCGATCGATGAACTCATTCGTTTGACTGAAGAATCCTCTGTTCGTGTTGTCGACAAGGAGACGGAAGAGAAAATGACCGCTTATATTGATGAAATCAAAGCGGAAGGCGATTCTATCGGCGGCATTGTTGAATGCGTGATAGAAGGCGTACCTATCGGACTTGGCAGCCACGTTCAATATGATCGCAAGCTGGATGGCCGTATTGCGCAAGCTGTCGTGTCGATTAATGCTTTCAAGGGCTGCGAGATCGGTATCGGCTTTGAGGCTGGTTCGATTAAAGGCTCACAGGTACATGATGAAATTCTCTATACAAAGGAACGGGGCTATCACCGTGCAACGAACCGTTTAGGCGGATTTGAAGGCGGTATGACCAACGGCGAGCCTATTGTCGTACGCGGCGTCATGAAACCGATTCCGACCTTGTATAAGCCGCTGCAAAGTGTCGATATCGATACGAAGGAACCGTTCACCGCGCAAGTGGAACGTTCCGATAGCTGCGCGGTGCCTGCGGCAAGTGTTGTAATGGAGCATGTGGTTGCTTGGGAAGTGGCAAAGGCGTTCCTGGAGAAGTTCGGCGGCGATTCCATGGAAGAAATCCGTGCGAACTATGATAGCTACCTGGCACAGCTGGAGCGTTACTAATGGCTGGGATGCGCGAGCTTACGCGTTGAACTCGGAGAGCGCAGTTATCCGATCTATATCGGTGAAGGGCTGCTGAATGCTGCCGGGGAGCTATTCACTCAGCACGGCATTAGCAAAAAATCACCACTTATGATCATTACGGATGAGAACGTAGCTGCAGCGGCATTTAGAACAGCTGCAAGCTAACCTTCAAGTCAGCAGGGTTTAATGTGACATCAGCTGTCAGTTAAGCCAGGAGAAAGTTCAAAATCATTGCTTGTCCTTGAGCATTTAATTGGGCAAGCACTTGAAGCTGGCCTTGACCGTAAATCGACTATCGTCGCTCTTGGCGGCGGAGTTGTCGGCGATCTTGCAGGTTTCGTTGCAGCTTCCTTTATGCGCGGCATCAAGTTTGTACAAGTACCGACAACCATTCTGGCACATGACAGCAGCGTTGGCGGCAAAGTGGCCGTTAATCATCCCATGGCCAAGAATATTATCGGCGCGTTCCATCAGCCAGAGCTTGTGCTGTATGATCTGGAAACGCTGCAGACGCTGCCAAAACGTGAAGTTTACGCTGGATTGTCCGAAGTTATTAAGCATGGTCTTATTTGGGATGAAGCATTCGTGCATTGGTGTGAAGAGAATGCGGAACTGCTGACAGCTCTTGATGCTGACGCGCTGGGTTATGCGCTTTATAAAGGCTGCAGCGTGAAAGCGGCAGTCGTATCCGAGGACGAACGTGAGAATGATCTGCGCGCGATTCTGAATCTTGGCCATACGATTGGTCATGCTCTGGAAGCGGTCGCCGGCTACGGCGAACTGCTGCATGGTGAAGCAATCTCAATTGGCATGGTTGGTGCGGCGCGTCTAGCGGTTAAGCTTGGCGCACCGGAGGAAGTATACACGGTTACGAAGCGCGTCTTGTCATCTGTGGGTCTGCCGGTCAAACTTCCTCAACATCTGGATACGGATGCCATTATGGAAGCTATGATGCATGATAAGAAATTTGCTGAAGGTACGATGGTATTTATCGTTCCGGTTGCAATCGGTAAAGTGGAAATAAACAAATCCGTCTCCGCTGCTCTCGTTCGAGAGATTGTGGAACAATTGAAACAGGAGGCCGTTTAAGGATGAGTGTACGGGGAATACGCGGCGCCATTACGGTAGAAGATAATAAGGAACAGCCTATTTTACAGGCAACGGTTGAATTGCTAAATGGTATTGTGACAGCGAATAACATCGCTCCTGAAGATATCTGCAGTGTGTTTGTAACGGTGACGGGTGACTTGGATGATACTTTCCCTGCGCGCGCGATTCGGCAGATGGGCGGTTGGGAGCTTGTTCCCTTAATGTGCGCGCTTGAAGTGCCGGTTAAAGGCAGCCTGGAAAAATGCATCCGACTTATGCTGCATGTCAACACGGATAAAACACAGAAAGAGATTGAGCATGTATACTTAGGAAGAGCGCAAGCGCTTCGACCGGATTTGACAAAAGCATAGTCAATTATTTATATAACACCGAGGCATTCATGACTGCTCCTATAGAGGCTCAGGTTGATGTTGACGGTTCTTAAGCGCTGGTGTATAGTGATTTGTAAGTAAGTTTAGAGCAGAGCCGAGAAGTTAGTGTTTATGACGTTAGATGAGATGAGCAGAGCTGAGCACAAGTAAACCATGAATACCATTCTCAAGCGTTGAACCTAGAGCGTGATTTCTGTCTATCTGACGGATTATTCGTTCATGGCTGCAGCGTTTATGATTGTGGTTCCAGCACTCATGATCCATCTTCCGACATGAACACTCCTGCTGCGGCAGGAGTTTTTTATTTTCCATATGAGGAGAGATAGTGTATGAATCAAGAGCTGCAGCAGGTTATTAAACTTTCAGAAACGTACAATTTAATCCCGATCGTGCGTCATGTAATGGCCGATACGGAGACACCGATCCGGATATTCCAGCATTTTTATCGCGACCGTCAAGCATTTCTGCTAGAAAGCGTTGAAGGCGGCGTTAAATGGGCTCGTTATTCCTTTATCGGTACAGATCCGTTTATGCTCATTCGCGGTAAGAACGGTGAGATGGTAATCGAGCAGAACGGAGAGAAACAGATTCTTCGGGAGAAACCGATTGAGCTGCTCAAAGCGCATTTGCGTGCTTATCGCAGCCCGGCGATTGCTGATCTGCCCCCTTTTACCGGCGGTGCAATTGGATTCTTCGGTTATGATTTGCTCCAATATTACGAGAAGCTTCCGCCGCATCGCGTGGACGATCTGCAGATGAATGATTTGCAATTTATGTTTTGTGATCAGATAATCGTCTTTGATCATTTTAAACAACAAATACAGGTTATCGGCAATGTGCATATTCCGCGGGCAGCAACTGATGGAGAGATTAAGCGGGTCTATGAAGCAGCGGTTGACAAAATAGAAGCAACACTCGATCGGCTGCAGCAGCCGCTGCCGACAAGTCTTATGTCAGGCGGAGCGATCCCGGCTGATCCTGAGCTCGGCGAGATTTCCTCCAATTTGACCAAGGAGCAGTTTCTATCCAACGTGGATCAAGCGAAGGAATATATCCGCGCCGGAGATATTTTTCAAGTAGTGCTCTCCCAGCGATTTAATATCAAAACAGAGGTTGACCCCTTCAATGTGTACCGAATTCTGCGTACAATGAATCCTTCTCCATATATGTACTACTTGAAAATGGATGATGAAATCATTGTTGGCACATCGCCGGAAGCGCTTGTGAAGGTAGATGGCGAGCGTGTGGAGACGCGGCCGATTGCAGGCACGAGACCTAGAGGCAAGACACCGGAGCAGGATTTGGCGCTCGAACACGAGCTTCTTGCAGATGAGAAGGAACGGGCCGAGCATCTAATGCTTGTTGATCTGGGCCGTAATGATATCGGCCGGGTATCTGAATTCGGAACGGTTAGATGTGACTCTTATATGGAAATCGAACGGTATTCTCATGTTATGCATATCGTTTCTAACGTATCCGGGAAGCTTCGGGAGGACAAAGATTTCTTCGATGCTTTTGTCTCTTGTATGCCGGCTGGTACCGTATCCGGCGCTCCGAAGCTGCGGGCGATGGGTATAATCGCCGAGCTTGAGAATGAGGCTCGCGGCGCTTATGCCGGAGCAATCGGCTATCTGGGCTTCGGGGGAAGCTTGAACACATGTATCACTATCCGTACACTCATCTTTAAGGATGGTAAAGCATACGTTCAGGCGGGAGCGGGTATTGTATGGGATTCCGTTCCGGAGAACGAATATCAGGAAACAGTGAACAAAGCTATGGCTATGCTTAAAGCGGTTCGTGCAGCTGAAACGGTGTTTGCTGCTCCGCAGCGAAGCGAAAGCATGATTAATATGGATTATTACGCGATGGCGAAAGGGTGAGCAGCGACGTGACGAATGAAACGATGAACATGCAGCGCGCGATTGCTGCTCTAATAACCGGACAAGATCTGACTCGCGAGGAAGCACGTACAATTATGGGAATTATTATGAACGGTGAAGCGTCAAACGCACAAATCGGCGCTGTCGTAACTGCCATGAGGATGAAAGGTGAGACTAAGGACGAGATCACCGGCTTCGCTGAAGCGATGCGGGCTCACTCCAATCATGTTCATACCGAGCAGGAAGGTCTGCTGGATACTTGCGGCACCGGAGGCTCCGGCATTCATAAATTCAACATCTCAACCGCATCGGCTATTATCGCATCGGCGGCAGGCGTTCGTGTTGCCAAACATGGCAACCGTGCAATGTCAGGCAAGTCCGGCAGCGCGGACGTACTGGAAGCGTTAGGGGTTAACATCTCGCTAACGGCAGAGCAAGCAAGCCATTGTCTGGCTTCCATCGGTATTTGCTTTATGTTTGCACAGCTGTACCATCCTTCACTGAAACATGCAGCTGGTCCAAGACGCGAGATTGGGATTCGAACGATCTTTAATATGTTAGGCCCCCTTACGAATCCGGCAGGGGCGGATCGCCAGCTGCTCGGATTATATGATCGGTCACGTACGGAAACGGTAGCAGAGGTGCTCGGGGAGCTCGGATTAAAACGCGCGATGGTGGTTAGCAGCCTTGATGGTTTAGACGAGATCAGCATTTCGTCGCCAACCCAAATATCCGAGCTTCAAAATGGTGTTGTAACAACTTATGAGATTACACCTGAACAGCTGGGTCTTCCTGTTTATTCTTTGTCTGAGGTAGTCGGCGGAGATGCCGAAGTGAACGCAGCGATTATTCGCCGTATTTTCAGCGGTGAAGAACGTGGTGCATACCGTAATATCGTACTGGCTAACGCTGGAGCATGTATGTATGTGGGCGGTTTAGCAGCGTCCTTGCGCGATGGCGTGGATGCCGCAGCAACTATTATTGATTCCGGCAAGGCTGCAGAGAAGCTGGAGCAGCTAATCCGAACGACAGGAGAGTTCGCCTATGTTTCTTGATAAAATTGTTGCCTCCAAACGTAAAGAAGTGGATGATCTCGCAGAACGCTTTTCGCTGAAGGAATATGAACGCAAAATCGCAGAGCTTGCACCCTGTAAAGGATTTGAACGCACCCTTTCGGGCTCGACGAACCGCTTGCTGGGCTTGATTGCCGAAGTGAAGAAAGCCTCACCCTCCAAAGGGCTGATACGGGCGGACTTTGATCCTGTTGAGCTTGCGCGGACCTACGAAGCTGCAGGTGCAGACTGTATCTCCGTGCTGACGGACGAAGATTATTTTCAAGGAAAGAACGACTATTTGACAGCTGTGCGCGGGGCGGTTAATCTTCCGCTGCTTCGCAAGGATTTCACTATAGACTATCGGCAAATTTACGAAGCCCGTGTCATCGGTGCTGATGCTATTTTGCTCATTGCAGCTATTCTTCGTCCATCACAATTATCTGATTTTTATGATATTGCCAAGTCGATTGGTCTGGATGTGCTTATCGAGGTTCATGATCAAGAAGAGATGGAATCTGTGCTTGGGCTCGGCAAAGCTGAGCTTGTGGGCATAAATAACCGTAATCTGCAAACGTTCGTGACAGATCTTACAACGACTGAGCGTTTGATTGGACTTGTCCCTCCAGGTGTCACGGTCATTAGCGAAAGCTCGATCTCATCTCCCGAGGATATTGATTTCGTTAAATCCACAGGCGCGAAGGGTGTATTGATCGGTGAATATTTCATGCGCCAGCCGAACGTGGCTGATGCGGTTGAGGGATTAATGGGACCGGTGAGGGGACGATGACCCAAGCAGAACGCCATACCCGTGTCAAAATCTGCGGATTACGAGATGTTGAAACGATAAGGTCAATGAATGGTCTTCCTGTTGACGAGATTGGCTTCATGTTCGCCAAAAGCCGCCGGGAAGTAACGCCCGAGCTGGCAGGAGAGCTTATACGCGAAGTACAGCAGCTGCGCACACCATCAGGAAATGTACCGCGTGCAGTCGGTGTATTCGTGAATGCTGAGCTTGAGAGTGTAAGGAAGCTGCTGCTTACCGCACCATTAGACGTTGTTCAGCTGCATGGGGATGAAACGCCAGAGCTATGCAATTCAATCCGCCAAGAGCTGAATGTGGACGTGTGGAAAGTATTCTCCGTCACAGGGAGTGAACAGCACTCCGATCGTGATAACCCGGGCACCTCATTCGAGGGGCCCAAGCGTCTGGAGCGATACCGGGGTAAAGTCGATGGGGTTCTCATTGATACAGCAGGGGGAGGAACGGGACAAACCTTTGCCTGGCATGTTATTGACCGTTACGCAGAGGCGGCTAATTCAATAGGGGTACCTCTGTATATAGCTGGCGGCTTGCACCCGGATAATGTGAATGAACTATTGGAGCTGCATAATCCAGATGGTGTAGATGTCTCCAGCGGAGTAGAAACAGACGGCATCAAGGATATAGAGAAAATCAAAAGGTTTGTGGAAAGGGTGAAACGAGCATGAATCAAGTCCCTGACGTTAATGGGCGTTTTGGAAAATTCGGCGGCCGTTATGTGCCGGAAACACTTATGAATGCGCTGATTGAACTGGAAGAGGCTTACACTCATTACTCGAAGGATCCGGATTTCATCGCTGAAGTCCGCTATTTATTAAATCAATATTCAGGTCGTCCAACCTCGCTTTATTATGCAGAACGGCTTACCGAGCATCTGGGCGGAGCCAAGATTTATTTGAAGAGAGAAGACCTGAACCATACCGGTGCGCACAAAATAAACAATACAATCGGCCAGGGCGTGCTTGCCAAACGGATGGGTAAAACCAAAATTATTGCGGAAACAGGTGCTGGCCAGCACGGTGTTGCTTCTGCAACCGTAGCAGCGCTGCTTGGCATGGAATGTAAAGTGTTCATGGGCGAGGAAGATACGAAGCGTCAAGAACTGAACGTATTCCGCATGCAGCTGCTGGGTGCCGAGGTCATTCCTGTTATGTCCGGTACACGCACCTTGAAGGATGCTTGCAACGAGACGCTTCGTTACTGGGTCAGTCATGTAGAAGATACCTATTATATTCTTGGCTCTGTAACGGGTCCGCATCCATATCCGATGATGGTTCGTGATTTTCAACGCGTTATCGGTGACGAGAGCCGTGAGCAAATTTTGAAGGAAGCGGGACGTTTGCCAGATTACGTAGTAGCTGCAGTAGGCGGCGGCAGTAATGCAATCGGAATGTTCTACCCTTTTATCCAGGATGAATCCGTTCGTATGATTGGCGTTGAGGCAGCAGGCAGAGGCGTTGATACGAATGAGCATGCCGCAACAATGACCAAAGGACGCCATGGAGTATTCCAAGGCTCGCTAAGCTACGTACTGCAGGATGAGTTTGGACAAGTGCAGCCCGCCCATTCGATCTCCGCAGGGCTCGATTACCCGGGTATCGGTCCGGAGCATGCCTACTTGAAAGATACAGGCCGTGCTGACTATGTTCCGATTACAGATGGTGAAGCGTTAGAGGCGCTGCAGCTGCTCACTCGCAAGGAAGGGATTATACCAGCCCTTGAATCCGCGCATGCCATTGCGCAAGTCATGAAGCTGGCACCAACGCTTAGCAAAGATCAGATTATTATCGTCAGTCTGTCCGGCCGCGGCGATAAAGACGTTCATACAATTATGGGATCGTTAGGAGGATCGGGAGATGGCAGCTAGCAATTTGATTGATGATGTATTCGTACAGCTGCGTAAGCAGAGCCGTACTGCGCTTATTCCTTTCGTAACGATTGGTGATCCCGATTTGGATACCTCAGTAGAAATCATTCAAGCGCTTGAAGATGCCGGTGCTGATATGGTTGAGCTTGGGGTGCCTTACTCTGATCCGCTTGCGGACGGACCGGTTATTCAACGCGCATCCGAACGGGCACTCCTGAACGGCAGCATATCGGTTGCTGATGTTATTCAAGTTGCGGAGAACGCACGCAATGCTGGCGTCAAGCTCCCTTTCATATTATTTACTTATTATAATCCTGTCCTGCAATACGGCCTGGAACGCTTCTTTCAGCTGGTTATTGAAAAAGGAATCAGCGGACTTATTATTCCCGATCTTCCGATTGAAGAAGATTCAGAAGTAAGAGCGATGGCAGAGGAAGCCAATATTCATCTCATTCCGCTTGTCGCGCCTACTTCTAACGACCGGGTTGCCCGAATTGCAAGCAAGGCGCGCGGGTTTGTGTATTGTGTCTCATCCCTTGGGGTTACAGGCGTTCGGGCGGACTTCCATAAAGGCATCGAGGAGTTCTTATCAACCGTTCGAGGAGCGACTTCCCTGCCGATTGCAGTAGGCTTCGGGATCTCCAGCCGTGAGCAGGTTCAAAGGTTTGAGAAGCTGGCTGACGGCGTTATTGTGGGCAGTGCAATCGTCCGCAAAATCGAAGAGGTTGTGCCGCTGCTGCAATCCGCAGACACGAAGCAGGACGGACTTGCTCAAATTCGCGAGTTTGTTAAAGCGCTGAAGGGTTAAGCATTCGAAGTAAATAGCGGAATAAATCTTTTAAATCCATGTCACTTATGAGACAATGTACAACATAGCGATTGTAAACAAAAAGCCATTTTCATGAGGTGATTATAAGTTGAATCCGAAAAAAAACATTGTGCATTTACCTGTATATCAGCCAGGCAAGCCGATTGAAGAAGTAAAACGCGAGCTCGGCTTAAAGGAAGTAATTAAGCTTGCCTCCAATGAAAATCCGTTTGGCAGCTCTGAGCAGGCCAAATTGGCCATCCAGAATGAACTTGCCAACATTAGCATTTATCCGGATGGCGGCAGTGTACACCTTACTGCAGCAGTAGCAGATTATCTGCAGGTCAATCCGAACCAGATTATTTTTGGAGCGGGTTCGGATGAAGTCATTCTGATGATTGCACGCGCATACCTGACTCCAGGCGATGAAACCATCATGGCTGACGAGACATTCCCGCAATATAAACATAATGCCGAGATCGAAGGCGCTGCGGTCATTGAAGTTCCACTGAAAGAAGGAACACATGATCTTCCCGCCATTCTCGCAAAAGTAACTGCTCAAACGAAGATCATTTGGATTTGTAATCCCAATAATCCATCAGGTACAATTGTCCGCCAGGATGAGCTCGCTGCATTTGTGCGCGATGTTCCGAAGCATGTGATCATCGTACTTGATGAAGCTTATTATGAATATGTAACCGATGAAGCTTACCCGGACAGCTTGGCGCTGCTTCAGGGCAATAACAACATCATCGTATTGCGCACATTTTCCAAAATCTACGGGTTAGCTTCACTGCGTATCGGCTACGGCGTCGGCCATCCAGATGTGATCCGTTCCATTAATCAGGTTCGTGAACCATTCAATACAACTCGTTTCGCGCAAGCAGCGGCTGAGGCATCGATTAAGGATCTTGATTTCATGAACAGCTGCAAGCAGCGCAACGCTGAAGGCCGGACTTATCTGGCGGAACAGTTCGATCGTCTTGGGCTTCATCATTTTGAAGCACATGGCAATTTTGTGATGTTTGATGCGAAACTACCATCCCAGCAAGCATTCGACGGGTTGCTTCGCAGAGGCATTATCTCACGTGCGCGCTGGCAGTATTATCCGACACATATTCGGATTACGGTAGGCAGTCAGGAACAGAACGAAGCGTTCATTAAGGCGCTGGAAGAAGTATTAGCAGAAGCGGCGGTGCTAGGTTAACATCATGACGAAAATTGCGATATTTGGCGTAGGGCTGATCGGCGGCTCCTTGGCGCTTTGCTTTAAAGGCAAGCCAGGGCTTACGGTTGTTGGCCACTCCATACGCGAATCATCCGCAGCCAAGTACCTCGAGCGGGGCGTTGTCGATTATGCGACAACGTCCATGCGCGAGGCAGCGGAAGGCGCGGATTTTATTTTTTTATGCGTACCGGTAGGAAATCTCAATCAATATGTTCGGGAGCTAAGCGGCATGCAGCTTAAGCCAGGCTGTATTGTCACGGATGTAGGGAGCACGAAAGCCTCTGTCGCTGCCATTGCAAGGGAGGTTCAGCTCGAGGGCGCGACTTTCATTGGTGGACATCCGATGGCAGGGAAAGAACAGTCCGGTGTTGAAGCCGCATCCATTTACTTATTCGAAAATGCGTTCTATGTCATCGCTCCTGAGGTCGATGCACCGCAGTCGGAAGTGGACAAGCTAATTGATCTGCTGAAGTATACCAAAGCACATATCATACAGGTTGACCCGGAGAAGCATGACGAAATCGTCGGGGCGATCAGCCACCTCCCGCATATCATTGCGGTCGCGTTAGTGAATCAGATTCGCGACTATAACAATTTAGATGAGCTGTATTGTATCCTTGCTGCAGGAGGGTTCCGTGATATCACGCGAATCGCATCGAGTGATCCTGTCGTATGGCGCGATATCCTGATCGACAACCGAAGCGTGCTGCTAAAGCTGCTTAAAGATTGGAACGTAGGAACTTCATCATTTATTCGTATGCTGGAAGAGCGAGATGGAGAGGGTATCGAGTTAGCCTTTAAGGAAGCAGGCCAATTTCGGAGTCAATTGCCAGAGCGCCGCAAAGGAATGATTCATTCGATCTATGAATGCTACGTGGATGTTCCTGACCACCCGGGCATTATCGGGAAAGTGGCGACAGAGCTTGGGAATAGCGCGATTAACTTAAGCAACATCCATATTATTGAGAGCAGGGAAGATGTTCCCGGCGTCCTTCGTCTATCATTCCGGACTCAAGAGGATTTGGATCGTGCGGTAGCTAAATTGGGACAAATTGGGTTTGCGGCACATTTTTAAAAATATTATGCCATTTATGAAAACGCTTATTGACAAAATGAAAACGTATACATATAATAAAGGTACAGTATGGTTTCTCTCCACTCCTATCCTAATCCATCGCACTTTGTGCGGGGCCGCCTTTTAATAGGGCGGTCTTTTTTTTGTCTTTTTAGGAACAAAATGCATTCTATTTCCGTCTAACAGTAGAACAACAGAAAATTTTGAAATTCTTTATCCAAGTCAATCACTTGGTATGTTACAATAGACGTAATCAATGTAAAATAGTGGGATCTACAAACGATGTCGAATGCGGCAGGAAAATGGTCGTATTTCGCGAATTTATAGCATATTGAATTATTTATCATTTTTTTTATAACCTACCGCAACTTTTCCCCCCCGATTCGGTACAATATTATACTGAACCGGGATTACTCCTAAGGCCAAGGAGGATCGCCCGCGATGACCGATTCCCAATTAATACGTGAAATAAAAGATGGCAATATACAGCTTTACTCGGAATTGATGCGGCGCTATCAGCGTAAGATCCTTGCCTTCATCTATCACATGCTAAAGAGTGCCAAACTTGAGCTCTTGGCAGAGGATTTATGCTCGGAAACTTTCTATAAAGCCTATCGCAGCCTGCACTCTTTCCGGGAAGTCGATGCTTCCTATTCTACATGGCTGTACACCATAGCAAGAAATACGGTACTTAGCGAACTGCGTAAGCAAAAAGCGGGTAGCATTTCTCTTGACGAAGTCGGATACATACCAGTTGCACCGCCCGATACTGTACCAGAGCAGCGCTTGCTTCAAAGCGAACGGATGATGATGGTCAGGGAGGCTATTAACAGCTTGCCTGAGAAACAGCGCTCGGCTCTTATTCTGCGAGAATATGATCAAATGGATTATCAGGAGATTGCCAACATTCTCGGCCAGACCGTTAGCTCCGTCAAATCGCTTCTTTTCAGGGCCCGCAGCAGTGTAAAAGTGCAGCTAGAACCGTATTTCGGCGATTCGCCATTGCTGGAAGAATACGAGGGGATGAAAATAAGATGAAATGCCTCGAAGTTCAACAATCGTTTGGCGCGTATTGGGACTTAATGGAGGAAGATGAAGAACGTAAGTCTATAGACGAGCATCTTCGAAACTGTGAAGCATGCAGCGAAGAATTCCGTATATGGGAGGAAAGCGAACAGCTTATACGCTTCTTCTCTGAGCATGAGGAAGAGATCGGTCCGCTTGATCATGTGAACCATGACGTGATGGATCGGATTTATGCGGAACAATCTTGGCTTATACCGGTATCCAGCCGGAGCTATCAGTTCTCAAAGGCTTTCCGCCGAAACGTAACGGCCATCATCGCTTGCTGCATGGCTATTTTCGTTTGCGGACTATTCTATCTCCTAACAGGCACCAGTACCACTTCGTCAACGGATGTAGCCAAGCTTACCGGGTTGATTGAAACCGCAAATGCAACAAGTGATGTTTCCTTGATCAGTGCTGACTTTTACGCAGAAGTACCTGTTGCGAGCATAAGTGACCCGATTATCATTAATATTGTGCCGACGGTACCGCAGTACTGGGTTGCTTTATCTCTATTAGGAATTATTATGACCCTCCTCATATTAAATTGGTTTTCGCGAACGCGAAATTAACGTATACTACACGTAAGGCTAAGCTTCAGCTGAATAGGCTGGAGCTTTTTGAACAATGGAAAGAGGGGACCGAGCTTGCGGATTGGACTTATTCGTCACGGTAAAACGGACTGGAATGCAAGAGGCAAAATTCAAGGGCAGACGGATACACCGCTTAATGATGAAGGTATCCGTCAAGCACACGCTTTAGCAGATCGGCTAAGTCAGGATACGATGAAGTGGGATGCAGTTATCTCCAGCGACTTAAGCAGGGCCTATGAAACAGCGAGAATCATTGCGGCTAAGCTTCATATTCCGCTCTTGCCTGGCGAGAAGAAGCTGCGTGAACGGTACTTCGGATTAATCGAAGGAACAACAGAAGAAGAACGTCTTGAAAGATGGGGAGCTGATTGGCGCAAATCCGATAGCGGGCAAGAATCGGATGAAGCGGTGAGAGGCCGTGCCATGTCGTTCGTGGAAGAAACGGCTGCCCAAGAGCCGAACCGCAATATACTCATGGTCTCCCATGGCAGCTTGCTTGCCCAATTACTTAAAGGACTGAATCCTGAATTAGAGGACAAACCGATCGGGAATCTATCATACTCCATCATGCAGCTTGAAGCAGGTAAATGGACACCTTTGCTTCATAATTGCACCCGTCATTTAGAAGAGCTTCAGCAGCAAGGCCGCTGAACCATAAACAAATAAACGAACTGGCTGCTTACCCCATTTTGCGGGATAAGCGGCTTTTTTATTTTCATAGGTTATAAATTTCGCTAATGTTCCAATAATGATAGTAAACCTGCAAGCGGAACCGGGAATGGAGGGCGGAAAATGAATTTGGCGGACATGCTTAGCTATGCGGATATTGGTCAGCTAAGCCGAATTGCAACTACGTATCATTGTGAATGCAATGGGAATTCGAAAAACGATTTGATCCAGTCTATTTTATCAACGGTTAATCGCAGGGATGTTTTTGAAGCCCAAATCAGTGCGATGAAGCTGGAAGATTTGCGCTTCATTAATTCACTGCTTTTTGACGCCAGAGATGCCTTTAGCTTAGAAGAACTCGTTGCACGCGTCCAGCAAAGTAAATTTGGGGTATCGACTGCTGAGATGGAACCGGCTGCTCCTGTCGCTAACGATAAAGCAGGAGTTAAGAAAAAAACGAAACGTACGAAGGCTGCAAAAGAAAAGCCGCTGCCTGAGTCCGGGCCCAGAGAAACGATCTCTAGGTTCAAGCAGTATGGATGGCTGTTTAATGGTTATTCAGGGTCCAATCGCTATTTGTTTCAGGTGCCTGCAGATTTGAAGGAACGGTTTAAGGCTACGATGGAACGCAGATTTGTTTCTCAGGTAAGCTATGCCGATGGAGAGCCTGATGCTTACCGTGATGAGCAGCTTTTAATGGGTGATGATGTCCGCCAGCTTCTCAACTTTGTGCATCATAATGAAATTCCATTGACCTCTGAGGGGGTCATGTACCGACGAAGTGTGCTGCAAATCCTTGAATTATTCGGTGTAAAGGAGCAGCTTCCCGCACGTGGGGAGTGGAGGTTTGGCTACGGCAGAAGGATAAAGGATTACCCGAACCGCTTATCACTTCTCTACGATTATTGCTACTACAACGGGTGGATTGAAGAGACAAGCACAGTACTCACATTAACCGCATCAGGACGAGAGCGTCAGGCGCTCCTGTTACCAGAACAACCTGACAAGCTATATCAATTTTGGATCAGGCTCTATAGAGGGCCTATCCCCAACATACGCTCCATCGTTCACTGGATAGACAAGCTATCCCACCGCTGGGTAAACGCTGAAGATTTGAAAAATGCGTTGACCCCCTATATAAAACCGTTTTATTATGATCAGCCGGAAACGATACTAGAGCAGCGCATGCTCGGAATGATGATGCACCTCGGCTTATTGCGCGTCGGCGAGCATGCTGAGCACCGGCAAGTCATCCGAATGACACCAATGGGCAAATCAATTGTCGCGGGCTTAAGCATAGACGATGACGCCATTATTTTGAATGGATAGCCCGTGTCTATGAACTGGGTATGAGCACATTCATGAAGCGTAGGGGCCAAACGTCCTTAGCGGAGTTGGCCGCGTTGAATATGATTTAGTAGAGCCGTTTCGCTCGAGCTAGAAATGATCACAGTAGTCACACCTATACGCTTTCTCTTAGATCGCCTGCTAAAGTCGTCAACAGATACCGGACGAGAAGACGATTGCAACGAAGTAGATGGACGATGGAAAGCACAAGTGGCGACAGGAAACGGATATAGGATCTCTTAAACGCCGTGCTTGGAGGTGTATCCTATGGACAAAATGAAAGTATCGTACGAAGCGATGCTCGGACTTGCTGCTGAGATGACACTTGACGAGGCCGTACTTAAATTCCGAACAGACCGGTTATATCAAGCAATCGATAAGGCGCTTGCCTCCGGGGATAAGGATACGTTTCGTCGCTTGACTGACGAACTGAAAACATTACACGTTTAGGGAGCGGTAAACCGCTCGCCCCAGACCTGCCTCCGCACGGATTTATCATCCGAAAGCGGAGGCAGGTCGTTTTTTTGTGCAGAGGATTGTGGTAGGATGGTAGAATACAGCACATTCTATGAAAATTTCAGCGCAAGGATTGGTGAAACGATGAAATTCAGCGATTTAAACGCACGAGCAATGGGCAGAGCTCCAGCCCTATTTGGATACCGCTATCCTGCCGCTGACAGGCTTAGCCGGATCAGAGATGCCCTATGAAGCAACAGAAGCATTGGAGAAATTGCGGGATATTTTGGATATGATTGAAGGTCCTTTCAAAGGAAGAGTTGTCATTTACCCCGCCTGCCATTATAATCAAGGCCCGCAGGGGAGCCTGGACGAGGAGCTGTGCCGTAATTTAAGAAGCGTTGGGTTTCGTTACGTTATTGCAGCAGCAGCTTATCCTATTAATGAGGCAGATAAACCAAGTAACGCAGATCTTATCGTAGGCTTAGAAGCGGATGGGACCTTGCCCGACAAGGACTTCATAAGCGAATCCGTTCGAGCCTTATGGCTGGGAAGGACTTAGAAATAATTCCAGTTCTTTTGCATAAGCTGACATACGTTTGGGAAAAACAAATGCCAGACAAGGTCAATTGTGACAAAATAATAACAAATTTATAATCGTTTTTGATCCGCTGTGCAAATTACCCGCCATATTCTTGACGCTCTAAATCACCTAGGCTATTATAAGTAATGTCCTAGTTCGTCGTACGTTTTGCCTCTTGGGCAGAACAAAAGATATGGCTCAGCAAAGGGGGTAGAACAGAAGATGAGTAACCATGAACAACATGAAACCGATCAAAAACCGGTAAAACGAGGCGGAATGTCCCGTCGTCAATTTTTGTCGTATACACTCGGAGGCGCAGGAGCATTTATGGCTGCTGGTATGTCACTGCCGATGATACGATTTGCGGTAGATCCAATTTTGACGAAAAAAGCTAAAGGTACTTGGATCAAAGTCGTCGAGGAATCTAAACTAACAAATGAACCGCAAGAATTTAAATTCAAAATTCACCAAATTGATGGTTGGTATGTTAGTGATCCTGAATTGACTGCATGGATCTCCAAGGATGACAAAGGCAATCCTTTTGCACTCTCGCCGATTTGTAAGCATTTAGGCTGTACAATTGGCTGGAACACGGAAAAGAATGAAGAATATGTGTGTCCTTGTCACGGAGCTCACTATACCAAAGATGGTAAGAACCTGGTTGTAGCACCAAAGCCTTTAGATGAATACGATCTGAAGATTGACAAAGGCTGGATTTATCTCGGACCGGTTAAAGCAAATACACGCGTATAAAAGGAGGCGTAGCTCAGATGTTTAAAAACGTTTACAACTGGATCGACGAACGTCTTGATATTACGCCGATGTGGAGGGACGTGGCGGATCATGAAGTGCCGGAGCACGTTAACCCTGCTCATCACTTCTCCGCGTTCGTATATTGTTTTGGCGGATTGACGTTTTTCATTACCGTAATTCAGATTTTGTCGGGGATGTTCCTGACGATGTATTTTGTTCCGGATATCATCAATGCTTATAAGAGCGTTGACTATTTGCAGCACAAGGTTGCTTTTGGCGGTATCGTCCGCGGCATGCATCACTGGGGTGCGAGTCTCGTAATCGTTATGATGTTCCTACATACGCTGCGCGTATTCTTCACAGGATCATACAAGGCGCCACGAGAAATGAACTGGGTCGTCGGGATGTTGATTTTCTTCATCATGCTGGGTCTTGGGTTCACTGGCTACCTGCTGCCATGGGATAACAAAGCCTACTTTGCAACGAAGGTTGGTATCCAAATTGCTGAATCCGTACCGTTTATCGGTACCTATATCAAAGAATTGATGCAAGGTGGAGAAATTGTAGGGGCAGAAACGTTAACCCGTTTCTTCGCTATCCACGTATTCTTCCTGCCAGGCGCGCTCCTTGCGCTTCTAGCGGCGCATTTCTTTATGATCCGGAAGCAAGGTATTTCGGGACCACTATAAGCCGAAAGGAGGCATTTTGCGAATGGCACATGGCCACAAATCGGATGAAAAAGTCGTTTTTGTTGGTGATTCACGGGTTCGAAAGCGGACAGTACCGGTAAGTAAAGTACCACCCGACTACTCCGCGTATCCAGGTAAATCGGAAGCTTTTATTCCGAACTTCCTGCTGAAAGAATGGATGGTAGGGGTTGTCGTACTCGTTGGTTTTCTAGTTCTCGACCATTTCGGATCCAGCACCGCTTGGTTATCCGGCAGACCCAACGAATGCGGCCTTTATCCCAATGCCAGACTGGTATTTCTTGTTTCTGTATCAATTTCTGAAATTGCAATATGTTTCGAAGGATTACGTTGTGCTTGGAACCGTTGGCGTACCTGGTATCGCCTTTGGCGCGCTCATGCTTGCCCCGTTCTTGGATACGGGTAAAGAACGCCGTTTCTACAGACGTCCAATCACCTCGATCCTCATGCTGCTTTCTTTAATTTCTGTGTTCTATCTGACCAAACAGTCTTGGGATCACTATCAGCACGAGCTGAAGTTAACCAATACGATTCCAGAGCACATCCTCCGGGAAGAGAAAGCGCGTGAAGCAGCGGCAAAAGGGGAAGAGCCAGGCCAGGCGGCAGCAGTGGAGATTCCGCTTGTTGACAAAGATGACCCTGCTGTTGAACTTACGAAGAAAGCACAATGTGTGGCTTGTCACGGAGCAGACCTTAAAGGAAATGAAAGTGCAGGTATACCTTCATTCCATGGTATCGGTGATGAGTTTAAGAAAGAAGAGCTGGTTGACATCGTAACAAACGGTGCTGGCGGCGGTAGAATGCCGCCTTTTAAAGACAAGCTGACAGCAGCAGAGATCGATCAATTAACGACTTGGCTTGCAAAGCAAAAGAAAGCTGAATAATACAACACAGTTAAAACCTGATCGTAAGAAGCGATCAGGTTTTTTTTCTAAGTGTAGAGTTCGCTCTAGGAAAGGGAGGCTGTACTTTGTCATTGATAGCATCTTTTTGGAGCCGGTCTTTTCTTACTAGCCGACCGATGCTGTGGCTTTTATTTGTAGTGAATGCACTCGGAACTGTATACGGTTACATCTGGTACTGGCGGCAGATAGAGTATACAATCGATAATCATCCGCTGTGGCAGGTGATCTTCGTGCCTGATAGTCCGACCGCCAGCTTATTTTTCACGTTATCTCTGCTTTATCTGCTGTTCCCAGTGTTGAATAGACAGACGAGTATTTTGATTTGGGTTAGACCTCTTATTGAGGCGCTTGCCGTTGTGACTTCACTGAAGTATGGTCTTTGGGCGGTGACGATGATTGCTGCCGGTGCCGCGCAGGGAGATCAGCTGCAATGGGAGCATTACATGCTCATTGTTTCGCATCTGGGAATGGCAGTTGAAGGTTTATTGTTTGTCCGGTTTATGATGTTCGGACGTTTAGCGGCGTTCATTGCGATTCTATGGCTTTTGTGGAATGATGCGGTTGATTATACCTATGGCGTATTCCCGTGGCTTCCTAATGAGCTGGAGGATGATTTGAATGCGATTCAAACCTTCACGATCGGTTTGTCGGTGTTTAGCTTATTGGTGACCTGGCTTACCCTTCGATTTCGAAAGGTATAAACATGGACATCCCTCCATAAAGTGTTAAGGGGGGGATGAACATGAATTTAAGCCCGAAAACATCGGCCTTCTTCGTCATGCTTGGATTGGCCGTATTTTCACTTTTAACTGCGGGATGCAGCATAAATGATTCGTATAGCGTAACTGGCATGACGGAGAATTCCGTCCACACGGATAAAGACAAGTCTATTCGAACTCTTGAGCAGGTTAACCAACTGTCTGAGCAGCTGTATTCGGCTGCTAACGAAGAGAATCGGCAGCTTGCATATTCGTTGATAGGGCGTTTGGAAACCGTTGCTGCAGATTCAAACATAAGACGAAGCGGTATGGTTCAGGGTTGGATCGCTTTCGATAAAAGCTTGGAGGACGCTAAGCTGGCTATTGTACAAACAGGAACAAGCAGCAGCTGGTACAGACAAGCCGCCAGACTGAAATTAGCTTCGGATGTTCTGCTGCGGCCAGAAGCGCCGCTTTGGCTTCAATACGAGCAAGTTCTTGACGATGACGAGAACCATCTGCAGCAAGCATGGCAGTCACAGCAGGAGGGACATGCCGAGGCAGCAGTTGTTTTCCTGCATATTTTCAGGGAGCATCTAGAGAGGGTGGAAGTAGCTGCTCTTATGCAGCGAGAGGCTTCACTGCTTACTAATTTGAAGGACCGACTGGATTACACAGAGCGGCTGCTGCACTTTACTGGCAAAGAAGGGAATATAGATCCCGCTTCTATTCCGCAGTCATTTCAAGCACTCAGCCTCGCCATAAGTGAGTTATTCGCAAGTTCGAGCGTTACTTCATCCATAACGGTTCAATCCGCACCTGGCGTAATGACGGCAAGCGAGTACCGTGCTGGCAGGGAACAGCTTGTTATCATGTACATTTCGGCAATCGTCTTAGGAATTCTCGCATTTGCTCTCTGGCGCAGGTTTGCTTATGAGCAGCAGCACGGGGTTCCTTATAGGAAAGCGGAAATTATTAACAAGAAACAGGATTAAAATGAACTTCTAGGTTGGGTTACTCTTCTTTAAAGCCCTCTCCAAGAACATCATGCACATCTGTTATGACGATAAAAGCTAGCGGGTCGATGCTGCGAATGATCGTTTTCAACCGTCTGACTTCGAGGCGGCCAACGACGCAGTAGACGACCTCTTGCGCTTTGCCCGAGAAAGCGCCCCGGGCAGGAAATAAAGTTACTCCGCGATCCATTTCCTTCGTAATTTGCGATGCCATCCTTTCAGCGTTCTCTGTAAAGATGGAGAAAGCTTTTGCAGAATAAGCCCCTTCTTGGATGAAATCGATCATTTTGGATGAGATAAACACAGCAACCAGCGTGTACAAAACCTTTTCCTTCGGAATGTAAATAAGTGAAGCGCCGATAATGACCACATCGAGTGTAAGAATGACCTGTCCCATGCTCCAGCCTTTCATTTTGGAGGCGATGCGCGCAACGATATCGGAACCCCCGGTGGTACCTCCAAATCGGAACACAATACCAAGCCCGAAGCCTAACGTGACACCCGCATATAATACGGCCAATATGTAGTCGTTTGAAGTTCGAAAAGGGACGATCCACCCTATATGGATAAGTTTTTCCATGAGTGCAAGAAACACGGACAACGAGATCGTACCGAATATCGTGTAACCGATCTGTGTTCGTCCTAATATCCGCCAGCCTACAATAAATAAAGGGATATTCAACACTAAGGTTGAGATGGATAAAGGCCAGTCCAATGCATAGTTAAGCAGGATGGCAATCCCGGTAACGCCGCCCTCCATTAATTGATTGGGTATAATAAAATAGTGGAGACCAAATGCATACACTGCGGTTCCCAGCATAACAAGCGGCAGTGTTCGAAGCAGTCCAGACAAACGTGCAGTCAAACCGAATCAAACTCCCTTCTTTATCTTGAAAATGAAAGCTATACCCCTAGTATGGCTCTTTTGGAACGAATGCAAAAGCATTGTTTTCGCATGCGCTTTACGATAACATATGAGAAGACCCTTGGAGAACAGAAAGGAATACCACGATGTCAGAAAAATCGCTTGCGGAAATGCAGCGCGAGGTAGACCTCTATATCTCGCAATTTAAAGAAGGGTATTTCAGCCCGCTCTCCATGCTAGCACGGATGAGTGAGGAGGTTGGTGAGCTTGCCAGGGAGGTCAACCACCAATTCGGGGAAAAACCTAAGAAAGCAGATGAAGCCGATAATTCCATAGAAATGGAATTGGGCGACATCTTATTTATCGTCATTTGCTTCGCAAATTCATTAGGGATTGACATGACCGAAGCGCATGACCAAGTAATGAGAAAATTCAATACACGCGATGCAAATCGCTGGACTCGAAAAAACGTCGAACCGTAAAGCGGGTCCATACATATGCTGTACCATCAACCTGTGTACAAGGAGGATGGGCGGATGGACAACTTAAAGAAGGCCTACGAGGCCATTCTGAGCGGCGATTTTGAACAGGCAATCACGCGGTTCGAGGCGGCAATTGAACAGGATCCAGGCAATGCGGCTGCCTACTATAGATGCTCCATTTCCTGCGCGCGCAGCGGGAAATGGCAGAAGGCGCTTCATTATGCGGAGCAAGCTGTGCAGCTTGATTCCGAACATGAGGAGTATGCTTTTCATCTCCAGACGATGCAGGCCAAACAGCTTGTTGTCGAGTCGGAGGTCCTACTCGCGATGCAAACTTCGCTTAGCACCGAGCAAGCACTGGAGAAACTTCAGGAGGCGTCTAGACTTGATCCGCTAAATTGGGATTCGCTGCTGCTGCTTGGAGCCGTGTACGCATCGCAGAACCGGTTAGATGAGGCTGCTTCTTGCGCGTTGGAAGCCATTCGTCTAAATCCTGATCATTCTGCGGCGCGTCGTTTGCTCGCTGATATGAATCGTCGGCGAAGAGCTCTTAAAGTAAATCATAAGAAAAGAGAAGAGAAGGGAAACAGGTGAAAGTGTCATGATAGAACCAATTCGAGTTATCGTTACAGGTGCAGCCGGCCGAATGGGCCGTGAAGTCATAAAGATGGTTCTGCAAGACGAACAATTGACGCTGGCTGCAGCGGTTAGTCATTCAACCAGTCCGATTGATGCGGGAACGCTCGTCGGACTGGAGCCTTGCGGGGTTATAATCTCACAAGATCTAGAGAACGCTCTATCCAATACGACAGCAGATGTACTCGTTGACTTCTCCGTGCCTCATGCCGCTTACAGCATTACGGAAACGGCAATTCGGTATGGTGTTCGTCCTGTAATCGGAACGACTGGTATTACACCCGAGCAAATTATAGAACTGGACAAGCTATGCCTGAACCAAGGGATTGGCGGTCTTATCGCACCTAACTTTTCAATCGGTGCTATTTTAATGATGAAATTTGCTGCACAAGCATCCAAATATTTGCCGCATGTGGAAATTATCGAATACCATGGCGATCAGAAGCTGGATGCTCCTTCAGGGACATCGATTAAAACAGCTGAGCTTATCTCAGAAGCAAGACAAGAACTTCGTCAAGGTCATCCGAATGAAAAAGAAACCATTGAAGGTGCAAGAGGCGGCTATTATAATGGTTTCCGTATACATAGTGTTCGTCTGCCGGGAGTCTTTGCCCAGCAGGAAGTTATTTTTGGCGGATTTGGCCAAACGCTTAAAATTCGCCATGACTCTTACGAACGTGCTGGTTATATGCCAGGCGTAAGCGTCGCAGTGAAGAAGGTAATGACTTATACCGGGCTCATTTATGGCTTTGAGCATATCATGGATTAATGTAATATTTGCGGGATAATCGGAGAGGAGAGCGGCTAGAGTGAACATCGCATTTATTGCGCATGACCGTAAGAAAGATGAAATGGTTAATTTTGTAATTGCTTATGAGAGTGTTTTTGTAGGGCATAGTCTCTATTCCACGGGCACAACGGGTACTCGAATTATGGAACAAACGAATTTATTAATCCACCGTTTCATGTCGGGACCGCTTGGCGGGGATCAACAAATCGGGGCAATGGTTGCAGAAAACGAAATGGACCTCATTATTTTCCTTCGTGATCCGCTCATGGCACAGCCTCATGAGCCGGACATTATCGCTTTACTCAGGCTTTGCGATGTTCAGGGTATTCCTGTAGCGACGAACGTTGCGACGGCAGAACTGCTTGTAAAAGCTTTGCAGCGCGGAGATTTCGCGTGGCGTGAACTGGTCCACAAATATAAGCCAGGTGAGATATGATGGCGGGACTTACCGTAGACATACTTGCATTCGGCGCCCACCCCGATGATGTCGAAATCGGGATGGGCGGTACGATTGCCAAACATGTACATCATGGATATCGCGCAGCGATATGTGATTTGACGGAGGCGGAAATGTCCTCTAATGGCACCGTAGAAACGAGGCGGCAAGAAGCCGCTGAAGCTTCCGCGGTGCTTGGTCTATCCGACCGTTCCTGCCTTGGGCTTCCGGACAGAGGCTTAACAGGCTCAGCAGAGCAAATAGAAGCCATTGTACGCGAAATCCGGCGGCTTAGACCGCGTCTTGTGTTCGCTCCTTATTGGGTCGATCGGCATCCTGACCATAATGCTTGCAGCCGGTTATTGGAAGAAGCCGTTTTTAACGCAAAATTACGTAACTATTTGCCTGATGTGCCGCCTGTTCAGGTTGAACAGCTCTATTATTATTACATAAATGATAGCAGTGAAATATCACTTATTATGGATATAAGCGAGTTCGCACAGCAGAAAATGAATGCGCTTCGGGCGTATCAGTCGCAATTTGCACCGCCAGCAGACGGAAACGACCGTGTACAAACTCCATTGACTGACCGTTATGTGGAACGCGTGGCAGCTCGTGACATGCTGCTCGGCCAAACCAAAGGCTGGGCATATGCGGAAGGATTTGCAATTAAGCGTCCGCATGCGTTAACGTTATTCTAAAAAAATATAAAAGCAAACCAAGCTCAATGTTTCACGGTTCTGCTCACGTGTATTTCGTCGGGATCAAAAGCATATATTTGATGTGAATCAGTGTTACAACTGGGGGTGTAAAGCGTGGCTAGACGCTTGAAAATAGGAATAACCTGTTATCCGACGCTGGGAGGATCAGGTGTTGTCGCAACGGAGCTTGGGAAGCTGCTTGCGGAAAGAGGGCATGAAATTCATTTTATTACTCATAGCATTCCATTCCGCCTTGGTAAATTTCATAAAAACATTTTTTATCACGAGGTCGAAGTAAACGATTATTATGTATTCCGTTATCCGCCCTACGATCTTTCACTTGCCAGTAAAATGGCACAAGTAGCCAAAATGCAGGATCTTGATCTGCTGCATGTCCATTATGCGGTTCCACATGCGTTATGCGCGTATTTGGCCAAGCAAATGGTCGGTGATCATCTCCGGACTGTAACGACGCTTCATGGAACGGATATTACGGTACTGGCGCAGGATGAATCACTTAAGGATATGATCCGGCTTGGGATTAACCAAAGTGATGCCGTCACTGCTGTTTCCAATGATTTGATTCAGGAAACTCGAGACCTGCTTGATATTGATAAGCCGATTGATCTTACCTATAATTTTGTCGACAAACGCATTTATTACCCTCGTGATTGCGCATCGCTTCGATGTGATTTTGTCGGAAAAGGCGAGAAAATCTTGATGCATATTTCCAATTTCCGGCCGGTTAAACGGATGAGCGATGTTGTTGATATTTTTGCCAAGGTCGTTCAAGAGGTGCCAAGCCGCCTTCTGCTCGTAGGGGAAGGTCCGGATTTGCCTAAAATCCAACAAAAGGTCCGGTCTATGGGGCTTGAGAATAAGGTCCATTTTCTTGGAAAGCAGGATGATGTGGCGCATGTGATCTCCATTGCCGATTTGATGCTGTTACCCTCTGAGAAGGAAAGCTTCGGTCTTGTTGCGCTTGAAGCGATGGCCTGCGGCGTACCGACGATCGGTTCTTTCGCCGGAGGGATCCCGGAGCTGGTATCCCATGGCGAGACGGGTTATTTATCTCCAATTGGAGACACGGAGGATATGGCGCATAATGCGATTAAACTGCTTACGAATGGACCACTTTATAAGCAGTTCCGTGAAGCATGTCTCTTCCGGGCACGCAATCAATTCGGAAGTGAACTGATTACCTCAGAGTATGAGCGGATTTATTACCGGGTCCTTGGAATTGAAGCTGATATTCCAGTTCCGATTTGCGAATAGCGCCCAAGCCAGGAGGGGCAATATGGTAAGAAACGAAGCCTTAGTCAAAGCGATGCCTATGTTGAATTTACTAGAGCAGCAGGGCTATGAGGCCGTATTCGTCGGCGGCTGCGTTCGGGATACGATAATGGGAAGGGTGCTGAAGGATGTCGACATTGCAACCTCGGCGACACCGGAGCAGGTGATCGCAACCTTCCCCAAGACGATCCCGACCGGACTTCAGCATGGCACGGTCACCGTTATTCATGAATCTGAGAATTACGAAATAACGACTTATCGCACGGAATCCGCATACGAGGAGTACCGAAGACCTTCTCAGGTTCAGTTCGTAACCGAGCTAGTAGCGGACTTAATGCGTCGGGACTTCACCATTAACGCAATGGCAATGCGTGCTGACGGATCAGTTGTAGATCCTTTTGGCGGGATGCAGGATATACAGCATCGAGTGCTGCGCTGCGTTGGCGACGCGAACGCCAGATTTCAGGAGGATGCGCTTCGTATGGTGCGCGCGGTTCGATTCGCAGCTGAATTCGATATGCGTATCGCCCCGCATACCTGGAAGGCAATTAGGAAATATAGCACTCTGCTTGCTCATATTGCTATGGAGCGGATCGGTGCAGAAGCGGATAAAATGGTCGGTGGCGCAAGTCCAGCCAGTGCGGCGGCTTGGTTTGCTTCCAGCGGCTTACTAGCGCATACAAAAAGACCACTGCCCAAAGCATTAATCCTGCAAGCAGAACAATTCAGGATAGACCGAACTGCAAACAGGAATAACCTGCGAGTGATGGGATTCGCTTGCCGGTTTGGAAGAACGATGGGCCGCTCTTTGCATCGCTTTAAAACTGAGCAGCGAGGAATCATTCGAGCTGTTCGAGGCTTTTCGATTCTCAAGTGCCCGAATGGGACAGTTGAAGGCGGCTGTGAACGTTAATCAACATATGTTCGATTTCATAGCATCTTGTCCATTAGAGGGCAGCGCCGAGCTGCCGCTGACGCTTTCCTCAGAACGTGAACATAAGCTGTATCACTCATGGATGGAAGCGATTCTGGATAATGGTAAAGCAGCTGCGGGCTGTTGGCTGCAAGCCGTAACTGTTAGTTTAACAAACCGTATAGAATTGGATAAGCTGGAGAACTGGCTCAATAATATGACCGTCTCCTCCGTGCGTGAGCTAGCGATTGGAGGGGCAGATGTGCTCCGATTGCTAAAGAAGTCCTCTGGACCATGGCTGGGTCAATTGCTTGACGAGCTGGTTAGAGAAGTTGCGTTCGGGGAGCTGTCGAACGACCGGGATTCATTATTAGCTGCAGTCTCCCGCCGTCATGCTTACTGAAACGCTGAATCGATAAGGAGTGCTTATGAATAATCGAATTATCGAAATGCTGGAACAGCACAAGGAAGACTATCTTTCAGGTGAAGTGCTCAGCCGGGAATTGAATATAAGCCGAACTGCAGTATGGAAGCAGATTAAGAAATTGGAGTCGCAAGGCTATCGATTCGAAGCAACACGCAGACTAGGTTACCGGCTTATCGGGAAGCCCTCCAAGCTGTCGGTGCAGGAGCTGATGGACAAGCTGAGCGGAACAACGCTAATTAAGGCGATCAAGCTTCATGACACTGTCGATTCTACACAAAATATCGCGCAGCGGCTTGCAGAGGATGATGCCTTGGAAGGAACGCTTGTCATTGCTGAACAGCAAACGAGCGGCCGGGGACGAATGGGTCGGAAATGGGTTTCACCCCCAGGGAAAGGCGTGTGGATGAGCTTGGTGCTGCGGCCTAGTTTACCGCTGCAATTTGCATCCCAGCTGACACTGCTCACAGCTGTCGCTCTGTGCAGAGCACTCAAAACACTTGCAGCACCGCTTGAAATCGGTATCAAATGGCCTAATGACCTGCTTATTGGCGGCAAAAAAATTAGCGGGATTCTACTCGAGTCCACCGCTGACGAGGAACGTCTTAAATATGTTATTGCCGGAATCGGGATCAGCGTAAATCTTGAAGCTGAGGATTATCCGATAGAGCTTCGCGATATAGCGACTTCTCTTCGATTAGAGCTTGGCCGCCCGCTTGACCGAACGGAGGTCATCGCTTCTTTTATCCGTGAATTCGAGCAGCTTTATGCTGCTTATCAGAATGATGGTTTTGGACTTATTCGCACGTTATGGGAAGCGTTGTCGGTTTCGTTGTTCAAACCGATGCAATTGAAAACCCCCAGCGGAATGATGATTGGAACGCCGATTGGCTTAGACGAGCGCGGAGCTTTACTTGCGAAGCTTGAGGATGGGACAATCATGCCCATTTTCTCTGCTGAGACGATGCCTGCTCCGGATAACCGTTCATAGACGGGATGTTGTTTCTTTGGTATAATCGGGTTATCAAATGATCCATTCAGCAGGGCGGTATCGATGCATCTGAACCGCACCAAACGCTTGTGGATTCATCAACGAACTTGTGGTTGATTGATGTTTTTGCAAGGCAGTGTACTCTGCTCTGAGCCGTAAGGGACCGAGACAGAAGGAAGCTCGCTGGTAGCAGGACGTTCCTTTTTGAATTGGAACCTTTTTAGCGGCGGCTAGAAGGTTTTTTTGTGTTTATCACATAGGAAGTCCGGGGTTCGCAAAAGCTTTAATACCAGCAAAACGAATCGTGGTCATCCCTATTCAAAAAGGAGGACTTTGCAATGAAACAACCGTTGACTACAACGAAACTGAAAAAAATGAAACAAAGCGGCGAGCCAATTTCAATGCTGACCGCCTACGATTATCCATCCGCCAAGCTGGCTGAGGAAGCTGGAATCGACGTTATCCTTGTCGGTGACTCGTTAGGAAATGTCGTGCTTGGCTATGATACAACAATTCCAGTCACACTTGACGATATGGTATATCACTCCAGAGCTGTAGCACGCGGGGCAACCCAGACGTTTATCGTAACGGACATGCCATTTATGACCTATCGGCTGGGCAATGAAACGACACTGCGCAACGCGGCCAGATTGCTCCAGGAAGGTCACGCTCATGCCATTAAGCTTGAAGGCGGCGCGGATATTGCCGGCGAGGTTGAAGCCTGCGTCCGTGCGGGGATACCGGTTATGGGTCACATTGGACTTACTCCGCAATCCGTTCATCAGCTGGGGGGCTATAAAGTACAAGGGAAGCTGGAGCGTGAAGCGCTGCAGCTGTTCGAAGATGCTAAGGCGCTGGAAGCTGCGGGAGCATTCAGTATTGTGCTGGAGCTTGTAACGGAACCGCTGGCTGAAGCCATCTCCAATGCGCTTTCGATTCCGACAATTGGAATTGGCGCGGGACGGGGCTGTGATGGACAGGTGCTCGTATATCATGATCTGCTGCAATACGCTTCCCCTTACCGTGAGAAGAGATTCGTGAAAACCTACGCGGATCTCGGCACAACAGTGCGCAGTGCGATCGGTGCCTATGTATCTGATGTAAAAGCTCGGAACTTCCCGCAGCAGGAGCATGTATTCCAGGTTGAACAAGAGCAGCAGCAGCAGCTGTATGGCAGCGGCAAAGTGAACGGGAAGGAGACGGATAATTATGATCGTCTGCACAACGATACCCGAGCTTAAAGCTGTGTTAAAGCAGCAGCGCAGCAGCTCTCCCGAAGGACGTATAGGCCTGGTTCCGACGATGGGCTACCTTCATGCAGGCCATGCCAGTCTGATGCGCAGAGCTAAAGAGGATTGTGAGTTCACCGTTCTCACCGTATTTGTTAATCCGCTGCAGTTTGGGCCTAATGAAGATTTTGACCGTTATCCAAGAGATACTGACCGCGATACAGAGCTTGCTGAAGCCAACGGTATCGATCTTATATTCATTCCTTCCTTAGAGGAAATGTATCCGAAGAAGCCGCTCACAAAGGTTCTTATTCATGAAGTAACGGACCGTTTATGCGGGGCGTCCAGACCGGGGCATTTTGATGGAGTGGGCACAGTTGTCAGCAAACTGTTTCATCTAATTATGCCCGACCGTGCCTATTTTGGCATGAAAGATGCCCAGCAGGTAGCCGTCGTTCAGCGAATGGTAGATGATCTTAATTTCCCTGTTGAGATCGTACCCTGTGAGACGGTAAGGGAAGCAGATGGCCTGGCTATGAGCTCTCGCAATGTGTTCTTGAATGAAGGTCACCGCGCGCAAGCTGTCGTATTGTCTCAGACGCTGAGCAAGGCTGAGAAGTGGGTGAGAGAACCGGGCATTACAGTTGCAGATATCACAAGGCATTTGGTTAGCTCCATTAAAGAAGCACCGGATGCAATAATAGATTATGCGGAGCTTTTGGAATATCCGGATTTAACTCCGCCTGATTCAGATGCAGATTTATCCTTGCATAAACAAACATTAATCGTCGCGTTAGCTGTTAAATTTGGTCAAACGCGTCTCATAGATAACCGTTTATTGGTACCGCTTGGAGGTGACAGGCATGTTCAGAACGATGATGAAATCAAAGCTGCACCGGGCAACGGTGACAGAAGCGAACTTGAATTATGTGGGCAGCATAACCATTGATGAGGATTTGATGGAAGCAGCCGATATTTGGGCAAACGAAAAAGTGCAGATTGTGAATAACAACAATGGCGCACGTTTGGAAACGTATGTGATTACCGGACCGCGTGGATCTGGAGTCATCTGTTTGAACGGTGCAGCCGCAAGGCTCGTACAGCCTGGAGATAATGTGATCATCATCTCATATGGAACGATGACTGAAGAAGAAGCGCGCGCTTATAAACCGAAGGTCGTCATTCTAGATGCTGCCAATCGACCGGTTGAAACGATGCTTGAAGAAGTACACGCCACCATTATGTAACAATTCCGCCCGCCATTCATTGATTCCAGTGTTGTGAAACGTCTGGGACGCTGTATGAAAACAGATGCAGGGGCAAAGAATGAGCATAACAAATCTCTACATCACAACATGGCGTGAAGGTGGGATGCAGAAGATGTTCAAGCATATATTTGCTTCCATGAAGGAAAAGCTTAATGAAATTATGATCGATTATCCGCATGCAACTGAAGACCAGAAGAAGCTTCATGACGAACAGCTATCTGTTCTAAAGCAGTTCAGTGACAACTTTATTGAGGAATGGCTGCAGTTTGAAGAAATCATGGCTGATTTTCGTGACCACCAGCTTGCTGGTTCCAATTCATCATCAAACGTATTAGGGATGTCACAGGGGGCAGCAGCGTTTAAGGCTCAACAGGCTGATGTGGCTGAAGAGCATACACAGACTCCCAACACGCTGCTTAAATCCGTTGCAGCTGGTTATGTCGATCAAACAGCAGCGGCTGCTGCCATTAACGAATGTGAACCGGAGAGCGAAGCTGGGTACGAGCATAACCAACCTATGCTTAGAGGCCAGGGGTATTTTAAGCTCTTCATGTTTCGTGAAGCAGCGAAGCATTTTCAAGAAGCAGTCAAAGGCTGTCCTGATGATAACAAGGCCCGGTTATTTCTTGCCATGACGTATATGCATTTGCAGGAATGGCATGAAGCTCAGCGCCATTTTCAACTGCTTATCGAAGTGACGGATTATCCCAAGTGGCGGGCGATGGGACTTAATGCTCTGGGATGCATCCAAGCGGTTCGCATGAATCTCGAGCAGGCTGCAGCATATTTTGAGAAAGCGCATGAAGCCGACCCTGATTTTGCCGACCCGTTGACCAACATGAAGTCCTGCCAGCAGCAGGCGGGTCATCTATCCTTATATTTTGGGAGCGGACAGCTTTAGTTTTTGGGAGAGGATCGAGATCGGATGAATTACGCAGTACTGGATTTAGAAACGACCGGTCATGGGGCCGGCGATGATATGCTACAGGTTGGTCTTGTATTGCTTGATGAAACGATGCAGATCATACGGACTTATAATACATTTGTTAAACCGACGATACCGATTCCTCCGTTTATTACACAGCTGACGGGCATTGATGAATCAATGGTTAAGGATGCGCCGCCTTTGGAGGACGTGTTGCTTGAGCTGATTCCTTTACTTGAGGATGCTGTACTTGTTGCTCATAACGTCGGCTTTGATGCCGGATTTCTGAGTTCAGCGCTTGACCGTTGCGGCTACATGCCGTTTGCCGGCCGCAGACTCGATACCATCGATTTGCTCCGCGTGCTGTATCCGACCTTGACTACGTATCAGCTTGGGGCGGTTACAGAGCTGTTCGGTATCGAACACGACCAGCATCATCGTGCAGATAGTGATGCGATGGCAACGGCAGAGCTGTTCAAGGAATGCTACAGCAAGCTTGAGAGCTTGCCTCTGCTGACACTGCAGCGTCTCTCCGGTTTGCTCGGAGACGAGATTGACGATTTGGGCTGGTTTATTCAGGAAATGGCTTATCGTAAAGAAACAACGACCTCCATCGATATGGATGCTTATGCTTACTTCCGACAATTTGCCATGAAATCCGGCGATTGGACGGAGGAGCAGCCTCCGCGAGGCGAGGATGGCCAAGATGGCATAATCAACGATTATACATTTGAGAGCTTCCTCTCCCATATCAAAGATGGCATTCGTTCCATTATTCCAGGATATGAAGAACGTGAGCCGCAGAATATGATGTTCACGGAAGTCATCGAAGCTCTTGACAATAACCGTCATTTGCTGATTGAAGCGGGAACGGGAACAGGAAAATCGCTGGGATACTTAATTCCAGCGCTTTACTATGGTGTCCAGCATAATAAGAAGATAGTCGTAAGTACGCATACCATTAACCTTCAGGAGCAGCTGCGGCAAAGAGATTTGCCCCTGCTCCAGGCGGTTATGCCTTATCCATTCCGAGCCGCTGTCTTCAAAGGCCGCGGCAATTATTTATGCTTGCGGAAGTTTGAAGGAAAAGTGAACCTGAAGGACTTCGGAGCACCGGTGGAGGATCGGATCACTGCCGCTCAGATGGTGGTCTGGCTTAGTGAATCTGAGCATGGGGATCAAGAGGAGCTTAACTTTGGCAACCGTGGAGCCGAGTTCTGGTCAACGGTCTCAAGTGATGCGGACTCGTGCTTGAACCGAAGCTGCCCTTGGTTTAAGCGCTGTTATTACCATCGTGCAAAGCAAGAAGCAAATTTAGCCGATGTCGTCATTACGAACCATTCCATGCTGTTTACGGATATACGGGCAGATCACCGTTTACTTCCTGGCTATGAGCATTTAATCGTGGATGAAGCCCATCATTTGGAAGAGGTTGCAGGCAAGCATCTTGGTACGCAGATATCGTATCATTCTGTTCAGCATCCTGTCGGCAGATTGTGCAAAGACGCGCGTAATGGTCAGCTGATTCAGCTTAAGAATAGGCTGGTTAACGAGGATTCCGATTATGCAGATAAGTGGCGGGAAGAAATTGACGAGGTTGTCCCTGTATTCGGGGAGCTTCGTGACGAATGGGACCGTTTATTCGAGATGCTCTTTTCATTTCTTGGAGCAGGTACCGCCAGCAGCGGCGGCTCCCAGGATGCGGCGGCAGGAGAGACAGGACAATTCGTGCTTCGCCTTCGCGGCGGAAAATTGCCAAGTCAAATGGCAAGAAGCTCAATTGGTTGAAGAGGTTGTCTATGGCCTGCTGAGCCAAATTATACGGCCGCTTGATAAAATGTTCGGCAGCATGAAAGAGGAGCTCGATGATCCGGCTATCGCTGCGGTCGTGACGGATTTAAGCGGCACGGTGAAGGATCTGACGCGTGCCAGAGATGAGCTGCGGCTGTTTATGAAGGCTGACAAACCAGAGATTGTCTATTGGATTGAAGCCAACAGCAATTTCCGGGCGAAGTCGATTTATCTGAACGCGGTTCCTGCTGATGTAAGCAGCCAATTGCGAGCTTATTTCTTCGATACTAAGAATAGTGTTGTCCTCACCTCAGCAACACTATCCGTGCAAAAGTCTTTCCAATATGCTTGTGAGCAGCTCGGCCTCCAGCAGGATGAAGAGCAAGGCCGTCTCAAAACGGTACAGCTCCCGTCACCTTTTAATTACCGGGATCAAGCGCTTGTCATCATACCGCGTAATTTCCCAGTTCTCAAAGGTGCGGCAGGCGATCCGTTATTCAATGAAATGCTTGTCAATTCTTTGGCGGAGACGGCTATTGAGACGAAAGGGCGAATGCTCGTCTTATTTACTTCTTATAAAATGCTGAAGCAGGTTTATGATCCGCTTAAGGAAGCGCTGGCGTCAAGCGGCATTCAACTTCTTGGCCAAGGCATCGACAGCGGTAACCGTAGTAAGCTTACAAGACGGTTTCAGCAGCAGGCGGCTTCCGTACTTCTAGGCACGAGCAGCTTCTGGGAGGGTGTAGATATACCGGGGGATGCATTGACATGCTTGGCTATTGTGAGATTACCGTTTCAACCGCCTAATAGCCCGCTTGTCGAAGCAAAGTCAGAAATGCTGCAGGAGCAGAAGCTGAATCCATTTATGAAGCTGTCGATCCCGCAAGCCGTCATCAAGTTCAAGCAGGGCTTTGGAAGACTTGTGAGAACGACGCAGGATCGCGGAATCGTCCTCATTTATGATACTCGTGTTATTGATACGTATTATGGCAAATACTTTTTATATTCACTGCCAGGACCCAAAATCGAGCATATGCATTTGGAACAGATTGTACCCCGGATAAGGGAATGGCTATCGGCAAGTCAGGGGGAGATGGATGAGTGAAGCCTTTTAAGATATCGGAAGCGGTTGTGAGAAGATTGCCTCTGTACCTGCAGATTTTGAATGATTTGCATATGCGGGATGTGCAGACGGTCTCCTCCCAGGAACTGGGAAACAAGCTGGATCTTAACCCGGCGCAAATCCGTAAGGATCTTGCCTATTTCGGTGATTTTGGCCGTAAAGGAATTGGCTATGACGTTTCTTATCTCATTGAGAAGATTCGGCAGATTTTAAAGCTCGATCAGCCTCTCAGCGTTGGACTTGTAGGGGCAGGTAATCTTGGACGCGCCCTGTGTAATTATAATACGTATTTGAAGGATAATATGAAGATTACTGCCGTGTTCGATGCCCATCCATCCATGGTTGGAGCGTCTATCAATGGCTTGACGGTGCTGCCGATGAGTGAATTGAAGGAAACCGTCATTACACGTAATATCCGGATTGGCATTATTACCGTTCCGGCTTTTGAGGCTCAAAAAGTAGCGGATCAGTTTGTGGTTGCAGGCGTGGCGGGCATTCTGAATTTTGCTCCGACGATATTGCGGGTGCCTGATCATGTGCGCATCCACTATGCGGATTTTACGACCGAACTGCTCAGCTTAGCGTATTACTTGGAAAAAGAAGGAGATAACGAAGATGAAACGGTTGTGGATTGAGAACGGTACCTTTGTAACGATGGATGTTAATCGTCCTGTACTGAAGGGCCACATGATCGTCGAAGGCGACACGATTCTATATTTGAGTGAAGAAGCGCCAGACCCTTTGCCCGAAGGTGCAGAGCGGATCAACGGTAAGGGTCTTGTATTTATGCCTGGACTTATTAATACACATGGACATGCAGCAATGTCTCTGCTTCGCGGTTATTCCGATGACCAGTCCTTACAAGTTTGGCTGGAACAGAAAATGTGGCCCATGGAAGCCAAGTTCACGGATGAGGACGTCCGCTGGGGCACTTCGCTTGCCGTTGCCGAAATGCTCAAATCAGGAACAACAACGTTTGTCGATATGTATGACCGGATGAATATTGTCGCTGAAGTTGTAGAGCAGTCCGGCATTCGTGCCATGCTGACCCGAGGTGTAATCGGGCTATGCCCTCCGGAAGTGCAAACCTCCAAGCTTAATGAAGCCAAGCAGTTTGTCCGGGATTGGAACGGCAAAGCAGATGGACGTATTGGAGCGATGCTGTCTCCGCATGCCCCATATACATGCCCTCCAGACTATATTTCCCGTATTGTTGAAGCTGCACATGAACTGAATGTACCTTTACATACGCATATGTCTGAATCATCCGCAGAGGTCGCACAGAACGTGAAGGATTACGGATGTCGTCCGGTTGAGCATTTAGATAAGCTGGGCTTCTTCTCGCGTCCAGCACTGCTGGCTCACGCGGTGCATTTGACTGACGAAGAGATCGCGCTGCTCGCGGCTCGCGGTGCTGCAGTATCTCATAATCCAGCGAGCAACCTTAAACTGGCGAGCGGGATTGCCCGCGTACCTGACCTATTGAAGGCAGGTGTTACGGTATCGCTTGGAACCGATAGTGCGGCGAGCAATAACAACCTTGATCTATTCGATGAAATCCGGTTGGCTGCGCTAATTCATAAAGGCGTATCTGGTGATCCAACTGCCGTTCCAGCTCATGAAGCGCTAAAGATGGGAACCGTTTATGGAGCTAAGGCGATCTGGCAGGAGCAGCGTCTTGGTCAGCTTAAGGAAGGATTGAAGGCTGATTTTATCGCGATCAACATCGAGCAGCCGCATTTCTATCCGCAAACGGAAATCGTTTCTCATTTGGTGTACTCGGGCTCAGGCAGAGATGTTGTACATGTATGGATCGACGGAAACCAAGTCGTGAAAAACGGCCAATGCCTGCTGCTGGACGAAGCCAAAATCTTGGCCGAAGCACAGCGCTGTTTTGAAAGGCTGTTATCCTCCTAATGCGGGCAAATCGTCGAAAACAGCCTCCCGTAATGACACTTGGACGTATCCTACTTCTGTCGGCAATGGGTGTGATCGTCGTGCTGATCGCTTTGAATTTCTACTATCGTTCCGTACAAGCTCCGGTATGGAAGGAAGAGCGCGCTGCTGAAGCAGAGGCTCTGGAAATGACGGATTTGAAGGCAGCGACAGCCTCCAACAAATACGTTTGGGATGAGCCCGTCTGGATCGTTGAAGGTAAAGATAAGGATGACGACGATGCTTATGTCTGGCTGAAGAAGGATAACCCGCTTCTTATGAAAGCGAAGGATGGGCTAACCAAAGCCGAGATTGAACAAAAATTCCAGGAATCAAAGCCTGACGCTCAGATTCATGCTGCCAAAATAGGTATGCTGGGCGGAGTCCCGGTCTGGGAAATCTATTATTCTCGCAAGCAGGCATTAGCAACCAATTACTATTATGAGTTTTATAAGTTTCAGGACGGCAGTTTCATTATTACGTACAAATTGCCCTCTCAATAAAGAGAGGATCGTACAAAGTAAGCAGAATACGCCAATGTTCCCTGTTATTGCACGCCCTCTTTTGTATAAGAACGTGATATACTTTCGTATAGCAGTTGTGATAGACGGAAGATATACATGATTCGATACAAAAGGGGGCTTTTTGCCATGAAAATACGATTGATACCAACAGTAATTACAGTTGTTCTATCTGCAAGCTTGCTAGTCGGCGGTTGGTTCGTCTACCAAAATGTGGCGACCGTTAACCCGCTTGAGCGAATCGTTGCTGAAGTTCCCGGTGTTATTGGGGCAAAGCCGGTTATTAGCACGGATACAGTGACGATGGATCTTACACTCGATAAGGATGCTAACATCCGTAACATATACGATACCATTGCAAGCGAAGGAAAGTCGGTTATCGGCAGCAGGGAGCTAAAGCTTACGATCCAGCCAGCTGCGAGTGAAGACCAGCAAAAACTAAATGATGTATGGGCATCTGTTCTGTTTGATGTGGCACAGGCAATGGATCATCGCAATTACTCGGATATCCCCGGCGCGATGAAACAAGTGGAGAAGCAATTCACAGGTGTGAAAGCCACTTCAGAAATGGATGAGGAGAATGTGTACATTACGTTAAAAGACGGCGATTCCGTGAAGTATATTATTTTGCCTCGTACGCCTGACCAGATGGGAGCGTGGCCTAATGCGTAATTATGCGAAAGAAATTGTGATCGGCTTCGTGCCGGTCTTTATCTTATTCATGCAGTTCATCGTTAAGGTGAATATGATACCGTTTGTGGTAATGGCAGGTCTAATCGGCGGTGTACTTTATGTTGCGAGATCACGCGGCAATCTAGCCGCTATCGGCGGTGAACGCAAAGGAAAGCCCCGTCTGACTACGAAGCTTTCCTTCGAAGAAATCGGCGGCCAGGAACGCGCGAAGCAAGAAATTATCGAGGCGCTTGATTTTCTCGTACATGAGGAGCAGATTTCAAAATTCGGAATTCGTCCGTTAAAAGGGATATTGCTGACAGGTCCTCCGGGAACTGGGAAGACGCTGCTTGCGAAAGCAGCAGCGCATTATACGGATTCGGTGTATATTGCCGCATCAGGCTCTGAATTCGTTGAGATGTATGTCGGCGTAGGGGCAAGCCGTATTCGGGATATGTTTAAGGAAGCCCGGCAGAAAGCAGTTAAAGCAGGCAAAGGAAGCGCCGTGCTGTTTATCGATGAGATCGATGTCATTGGCGGTAAACGGGATGGAGGCCAGCATCGTGAATATGACCAAACGTTAAATCAGCTGCTTACCGAGATGGATGGTATTCATACAGCCGAATCACCGAAAATTCTAATCATCGGAGCGACGAATCGTAAAGAAATGCTGGACAGCGCCTTATTGCGTCCGGGAAGATTCGACCGTCATATCTCCGTTGATTTACCCGATAAGAAAGGCCGCTCACATATTCTGCACATTCATGCCCGGAATAAACCTTTGCATGAGGAAGTGAATCTGGAGAAAATCGCCGAGGAATCCTTCGGTTTCTCAGGAGCACAGCTGGAGAGCGTCATGAATGAGGCTGCTATCTATGCCATGCGCGACACAAGCGATTCCCTTACACAGCGTCATTTATCTATGGCTATTGATAAAGTGCTCATGGGTGAGCAAACGGATCGCGAAGCCTCCAAGGAAGAGCAGGAGCGGGTCGCGCTTCACGAGCTTGGACATGCCATTGCAGCCGAGCTTGTAAGACCGGGAAGCGTATCGCAGGTTGCACTGCTGCCTCGTGGACAGGCGCTCGGTTATGTGCGTCATAATCCGCAGCAGGACCGGTATTTGTATACCCGAGAATTTTTAGAGGGGCAAATTATGATTGCGCTTGGCGGGGCAGCCGCTGAAGAGCTGTTTTACGGCGATCGCAGTACCGGCTCTCGCGGCGACTTCGATCAGGCGATGAGTATCGTTCGCTCGATGGTTGAATCCGGCTTGACGGAGCTTGGCATTATTGACAACTCCATGATGACGCCTGATAAGTGGGCTGCGGTCAACCATAACGTTCTTGAGGAGCTTATGGGACGTATTAAACAGATGCTCGGTGAGCAAAAGGAAGTATTCCTTCGTTCACTGGATGTGCTGATCAAGGAAGAGACGCTGGGCGGAGATCGCTTTCGTTCCTTACTCGGCACAGCGCAAGACGTGCCAAACGAAGACATGCAGCTCGCGTAATTATTGTCATTTTGAAGGCAGACCCCGCGTCTGCCTTCTTTATTTTGCTCAGAAACGGTATAATAAAGGGAGATCGAATGTGCACCGATGGATGGAGGAATTCAGTTTGACAGTACGTAAAGTCGGGGTTGTCGGCGTTGGGACAATGGGGCAAGGAATTGCGGAAATGCTGGCCTATAACGGGCTTGATGTTCATATAATCGAAAATTCGAACGAGCAGTTAATGCATGCAATCGCAATGATTGAGCAAAGCCTGGACAAGCAAATGGAACGATGGGCGCTGACACATGCGGAAAAGAAGATTATTATGAGCCGAATTCATCCGGTTGAATCTTTAGCCGGATTAGCCGAGTGCGAGCTGGTTATCGAGACCATAACAGAAGAATTAGAGAGCAAGCGCGATATATTCGAGCAGCTGGATCAGTTATGCGGACCGAATACGATCCTTGCAAGCAATACGTCTACATTAAGCTTGACAGAGCTCGCCAGCGTTACGGCGCATCCAGAGCGCGTAATCGGGATGCATTTCGTTTATCCGGTCATCAAGACGAATCTGGTGGAAATCGTACGCGGTCTTAAAACTTCGGATGAGACCTTTGCTCGTACAAAGCATTTTGTAGAAGAGATTATACATAAGAAGGGCGTTATGGTATTCGAATCACCAGGCTTTGTGACGACCCGTCTGATTTGTTTGTTCATTAATGAGGCGCTGCACGTGCTTGAGGAAGGCGTAGCCTCCGCGGAGGATATCGATAGTGCCATGCGAATCGGCTATTCCTTCCAGCATGGCCCTCTTGAAATGGCGGACCGGTTCGGACTAGATGCTGTGCTGGCCGCACTTGAACGGATGTTCAGAGAATATGGAGAGCTTAAATACCGCCCTTCAATCGTTCTTAAGAAAATGGTCCGCGGCGGCAATCTGGGCGTAAAAAGCGGCATTGGCTTTTTCAAATACGATAAGGATGGGGACCGACAATGATCATACTCGTTATGAATGCAGGGAGCTCCTCGCTCAAGTATCAGCTGTATAATATGGAGGACGAATCTGTACTTGCTCAAGGACGGGTTGAACGAATCGGGATGGATGCTTCCATTCTTACGCATGAGCCGGAAGGGAAACCGGATGTTCGCGAGGTAAGTGAAATATTAGATCATAATACAGCAGTCAAACGAGTGACTGATTTGCTGACACATAGCGAGCACGGAGTTATCCGATCGATGAAAGAAATTCAAGCGGTAGGACACCGTGTCGTGCATGGCGGAGAAAGCTTCAAGCATTCCGTTGTCGTTACGCCAGAGGTGAAGCTGGAGATTCGAAGGTTATTTGATCTTGCGCCGCTGCATAATCCGCCTGCCATGATGGGCATTGTGGCAGTGGAGGCGAATTTACCCGACGTTCCTCAGGTTGTCGTATTTGATACAGCTTTTCACCAATCGATGCCGAAGGAATCGTTCCTATACCCTATTCCAATGGTGCTGTATAGAAAGCATAAAATTCGCCGTTATGGCTTTCATGGCACTTCCCATGATTACGTGAGCCGTCAAGCCGCGATGAAGCTGGATCAGCCGCTGGAGTCGCTGAAAATGGTCACCTGCCATATCGGCAACGGAGCAAGCTGTACGGCTATTCGGAATGGAAATTCTTTTGATACGAGCATGGGGCTGACTCCGCTTGAAGGACTTATGATGGGAACGCGCAGCGGAGACTTAGATCCAGCTGTTGTGCCTTTTGCGATGAGCAAGGAAGAGCTGACGCTTAATGAAGTGAATTCGATGCTGAACAAACACAGCGGTCTTCAAGCGATCAGCGGCTTCAGCAGCGACATGCGTGAAATAACAGATGCGATGAGAGACGGAGATAAGCAGGCTAAGCTTGCTTTTGACATGTACACGTATCGACTGCGCAAATACATTGGCGCTTACGCCGCCGGGATGAACGGAATCGATGTGCTTGTCTTTACGGCGGGAGTCGGAGAGAATTCAATTATACTGAGACAGGCGGTATGCGACAATTTAACCTTCATGGGGATCGAGCTGGATGCGGCTTTAAATGAAATCAGATCAAAGGAAGCCAGAATCATCTCTACCGCCTCTTCACGCGTGAAGGTTCTCGTTGTTCCAACGAATGAAGAACTGTTAATCGCACGAGATACGTATAAATTAGTACATGGAGCCGTATAACGATATGGATTGGATAAAGGTTCCCGAGGAGGGGTAACGGCTATGAGAGCGTTAACGACGATTGGACAGCTTCACCAGTATGTCGGTCAATCGGTTTGGATAGGATGTTGGCTGAATGGCAAACGTTCAAGCGGAAAAATCCAGTTTCTCCAGCTTCGTGACGGAACGGGCTACATACAAGGGGTTGTAGTTAAAAGTGAGGTCGCTGAAGCCTCTTGGGAGGCAGCGAAATCACTGACTCAGGAAAGCTCTCTGTATGTGAAAGGTACGATCCGCGAGGAGCCGCGCAGCGCTTCAGGCTATGAGCTCACTGTGGAAGAAATTGATATTATCCAAGTGACAGCAGGATTACCCGATTACGCCCAAGGAGCATGGGGTTGATTATTTGATGGACCGCCGTCATCTGTGGCTGCGCGCACCGAAGCAGCGGGCTGTCCTTGTCATACGGGCGGAGATTATACGGGCGATTCAAGCTTTCTTCGATGAAAGAGGCTTTACGCTGGTCGATCCGCCGATCTTGACGCCTTCTTCCTGTGAAGGGACGACGAACCTGTTTCATACCAAATATTTTGATGAGGATGCCTATCTGACGCAGAGCGGCCAGCTATACATGGAAGCTGCGGCAATGGCGCTCGGGAAGGTGTATTCCTTCGGCCCGACTTTCCGTGCGGAGAAATCCAAAACTCGCCGGCATCTTATAGAATTCTGGATGATTGAACCGGAGATGGCGTTCGTTGACCATGAAGAGAACCTTCGCGTACAGGAGCAGTTTATTTCGTATGTGGTACAAAGCGTCGTCTCTAACTGTCGCTACTGAGCTTGAGACGATCGGCCGTGATATCAGCAAACTGGAGACGATCCAAGCTCCATTTCCCCGTATCACTTATGATGAAGCGATTCATGTACTGCAGGAGCAAAATCTTGAGATTCAGTGGGGAGAGGACTTTGGCGCTCCGCATGAAACGGCGATTGCGGCGGCATATGATCGGCCTGTGTTCATTACCCATTACCCGGCATCGTTCAAGGCGTTCTATATGAAGCCTGATCCAACGCGGCCTGAAGTCGTATTGTGTGCCGATATGATCGCACCAGAAGGGTATGGAGAAATTATAGGCGGATCGCAGCGGATCGATGATCCGGAGCTGCTTGCTGAACGCTTCGCTGAGCATGAATTATCTGCCGCGGCTTATCAATGGTATTTGGACCTGCGTCAATATGGCACCGTTCCTCATTCAGGCTTCGGTCTTGGCCTGGAGCGAACGGTAGCTTGGATTTGCGGACTTGATCATGTTAGAGAAACGATTGCGTTCCCGAGGATGCTGAATCGTCTGTATCCATAATCATTGATATAGAGCGTTTAAACAGGTAATATCTACAGACACCGGCCCCATTCTGATTAGGCGGACGGGTTACGAAGGAGGGTGACCGGTGAAAAATGACATGTGGAAAGCCTACGCCCGGGGCATGGCCGCCGCTATGAACAGCGGCGGTGTTGTTGTCCCGGCCGGTCTGCTTCGTGCTTATAAAGGAATCGGCTTATCCGACACGGATATGCTGCTTATTATACAGCTGCTGATGTATCGGCAGCTGGAGCAAGTCGAGTTCCCAACGCCTGAACAACTGGCGGAGCGTCTTGGTATAACATCGATGGCAGTAGGCCAAATGCTGGGCCGACTGATGAAGGATGGACTGCTTGCTATCGATGAACAGCTGGATGATAGGAGCGGGATCCAGTCGGAACGTTATAACTGGAACGGTCTTATTATCCGCTGTGCGGAATGGCTGGCGGATGATGCCAAACAATCCGTGCAGAACGATCGCGAGCAGCAGCGGACGGCGGCTGAGCAGTCCAACAAAGCTGGCGATCTGTTTACCGTAATGGAACAGGAATTCGGTCGTCCGCTGTCTCCAATGGAATGCGAGACGATCAGTGCATGGATTGACCAGGATAAGTATCCGGAGGAACTGATTCGCTTTGCGCTCAAAGAAGCGGTGTTCGCCGGGAAGCTGCATTTTCGCTATATTGATCGCATTCTTATTGAATGGGGCCGTAATCGGGTTACGAATACGGATGAAGCAAAAGCACATACGCAGAAATTTCGCGGCGGCCGAGGTTCTTAGAACCTTAGGCCGTTTTTTTTATGCACCACGAAATTACATAAATTGTCCGCTTGGAGCCATAATAGGCTTATCTTATTTAAGAAGAAGGTGGTTGGTTTGGCTTTCTTCGCCGTCAAACGAACGAAAACAACCCCGGTGGCGCCGATTCTGCTTACCGGGCCGTTACAAGAAAAAATAACGGTGATTACCGGTAAGCTCAGCAACAGCCAGGATGTTATGCTGAGAAATCTGGAGCCTAAGCTGGCCATTGTCTATATTGACAGTATTGTTGACTTTCATACGATCAATGACAATATTATGCAGCCGCTGCAAGCTGCTTTATTGATGACGGGTTCAACCGACCCAGCAGTCAAAAAATCCGACCCGTTATACAGTGATGTAATTGCTGCGGGTTCCGTCCTTAAGCTGAATGTCCTTGAGGACGCGTTGAAAGCACTGCTAAGCGGCAGCTGTCTCATTATGGCTGATGGTGTAGAAGATGTATTGGCCGTCGATGTAAGCGGCGGTGATCAGCGCTCGGTAGGAGAGCCAACTACGCAGACGGTGTTACGGGGACCGCAGCATAGTTTTACCGAAAATATAAAGACGAACCTTGGATTAGTCCCACGGATTATCCGGTCTTCTGATCTTAGGATCGAATCTACCATCGTCGGCCGTCATACCCATACGAATATATTCGTCTGCTATCTGGAAGGCATAGCGGAGCCGGGTGTTGTAAGTGAAGTGAACCGCCGATTAAAAGAGATTGATATTGACGGTATTCTTGAAAGTGGCTACATTGAGGAATTCATTCTAGATAAAACCTTCACACCTTTTCCAACGCTTAAACGTAGAACGGCCAGATGTCGTTGCTGCCTCTTTGCTTGAGGGACAGGTAGCTGTTTTTGTAGACGGATCTCCATTTGTGCTGCTTGCGCCAGTGACCTTCTTCAAGTTTTTCCAAAGCGCCGAAGATTATTATCAGCGCTGGGATATTGCTTCCTTTCTCCGACTGCTAAGGCAATTAGCATTCATCATATCGATGCTGCTGCCAGCTGTTTATATCGCAGTGACAACTTTTCATCAGGAAATGCTTCCTACGACATTGCTCATCAGCCTGGCAACGCAGCGGGAAGGCATTCCATTTCCTGGATTGGTTGAAGCGCTGTTAATGGAAATTACGTTCGAAGTACTTCGGGAGGCTGGGTACGTATGCCCCGGGCAATCGGTCCTGCTATCTCTATTGTCGGCGCACTCGTACTCGGTCAGGCAGCAGTGCAAGCGGGTTAGTATCTCCGGCGATGGTTATTGTTGTGTCATTTACAGCGATTTCTAATTTTGTGACACCTCAGCTCAATATCGCGATAGCGGCGCGTCTGATTCGTTTCTCTCTTATGCTGTGTGCAGGAGTGCTCGGGTTTTTCGGAATTATGACCGGGATTATTGTTTTGTTTACCCATCTGGCGGGATTGGAATCATTTGGTGTGCCGTATATGACACCGCTTGCTCCTTTCCGTAAGAGCAGTATGACCGATATTTTCATTCGCGTTCCACGCTGGGCCATGTCGCTGCGTCCCGGTGATATCAGTGGCGGGAAACGAAAGAAAGATTCGAAGATGCCGAAATGGCAGCAGCGAAGCAGAAATTGATGGAGTGATCTGCATGTACAAACGTCTGTTTAGCATAAGTACAGCGCTTCTTCTTATCGTTCTGCAGTGCGGATGCTGGAATCGAATTGAGCTGAATGAACTAAGCATCGTATCGGCCACAGCTGTAGATATAAAGAAGAACGGCAAGTGGGAGATCAGCTATCAGCTGGTCATTCCACAGGCAATCTCAGCCACCACTGGCGTATCTACGAATGCAGCACCCGTCTATGTTTTCTCTACGGAGGGGGAGAGCATGCGCGGTGCAATCAATAATACGAGCAAGGAGCTTTCTAGGAAGCTCTACTTTGCTCATAATCTGATGGTTGTTGTCAGTGAAGAAGCAGCTAAAGCCGGAATCGCTCCTTTGATGGATGTATACTTGCGAAATCCTGATTCTTGTGAAACGGTTACCGTTTTTTTAACTCATGGCCGGGCGCGTCTTATTCTTGAACAGCTGGTGCCCATGGAGAAGATTCCTGCAGCCGCTTTGCTGCATATGGTCCAGAATGAAACGAATAATCGATCGACGTTTGCGGGTGATGACTGTTTTTCAAATGATGCAGGACCTGCTTGGGCCGACACATTCTACGGGCATTCCCAGTTTAACCATTACGGGCAGCGGTGAGCAGTATGATTCACTGGACCTGATGAAGAAAACGTATGCACAAAGGAAGATTAAGCTCAGCCAACTTGGAATCATACAAGATAATAAGCTAAAGGGATGGCTTAGCGGGCAGGACAGTGCAGGAACGTTATGGCTTGCGGGTCAGATCAAGAATACCACAGTTTCTTTCTTGTAATGGCAATAGTAAAGCCCGGACATCATCATTCCCGGTCACAAAAAGCGAATACAAAGGTTACTCCGCAAGTAAAGGGCAGCAATATTCGGATGCGTGTGAACGTGAAAGCGAGCGGCACAATCGTGGAGTATCGGTGTGCGGATGACTTGTCCCAGCCAGCTTCAATAACGAAAGTAGAACGGGATATCAGTGAGGAACTGAAGCGGGTTATTATGAAGAGTTGTAAATCCTTGCAGAAGAATCATGCTGACATTGTTGGATTCGGAACAATAATGCGTGAGCGTATCCCCAATATTGGAAGAAAATAGCTTCTAGCTGGAATGACCGACTGGATCATATGAAGCTTGATTTGCAAGTCAAAGTGAAAGTTAATCGGGTTGGACTCAGCAACAGAAGCTTTGAATCGACTTTAAATAAATCTGAAAAGTGAGAACGGGGGTATTTCGGTGCAGAAGCTAGGTAAATATCAATTGATCGTCATGATCATTATGTTTGAGCTACGAAGCACACCCCTTTTCGAACTCGGTATAAAAGCGAAACAAAATTCGTGGCTGGCTATGACGATCGCCGCTCTGATCGGATTAACACTTATATGGGTGTATTTACGCATTCAGAAACATACCCCTTCGCTTAGCTTACCCGGGCTGTTGTGTTTGCATCTGGGCCGTCTGCTTGGTACCTTCGTCGGAGTCATGTATGCCGCTTATTTTGCTTATGAATCCATGCGCAACGTCCGCGATTTCAGTGAATTGACGGTTATGACCATCCTGCAGCAAACACCGCAGTGGGTCATTATCATCTCGTGACGGGTGTTGCTCTCTATGCACTTAGCAAAGGAACGGTCGTTTTCTTTCTTACCGTCGAAATGCTGTTTTCGATCGTAATAATCAGCTATGCCTTCGTTCTTGTGCTCCTAGTTATAGCTAGATTGCCTAATGTACATCATTTACTGCCTATTATGGAGGATGGAATCGGGCCCGTCGTAAAAGCTGCCTTTCCTGATATTGTATCTTTTCCATTCGGACAAGTCGTCGTATCTCTCATGTTCTGGCATCACCTTTCCGAGAAGATCAAACCGGGAACACCGACTGCAACGGGATATCTGTACGTCTCCGTATTCCTTATCCTCATGAACGCCATTACGATGTCCGTCCTCGGACCGGAATTATTCGCAGTTTCAACACTGCCGCTTCTTCAAGTTGTTCAATTAATTCGTTTGGCTAACTTCATTGAACGTCTTGATGTATTAGTTACCTTATTGCTTTATATCGGATTATACGTCAAAATGACCCTGTTCTATATAGCATCTGTGCTGATGATCAGCTCGTTATTTAAGCTTAAGAATGGCAGGGTTGGACTCGTTATTATCATCCTGATTTTTGTGATGTCATTCTCGGAACAGAGTCATTCTGCACATATTTGGATCGGTCTGGTCATTATGGTGAAGTTGTTTACTATCTTTCAGATTCTGATTCCGCTGCTGCTTCTCATTGTCGGCGCTTTGAGAGGCCTTGGAAAGAAGAAAGAAGAAGAACACAGGCGAGGATGTTTCTATTCAGTAATGAGCGGTACCTAGGGAATTGATTATTGGAGACCGTCCGTGGTGGTTTTGGACGGTCTTTCTTTTGCAAAAAGGGAGCGCTGTGTATTTTTTTTGAGATTTGGGCGCCGTATCCGAACGAATGGAGGAAGGATTGAATACGCTAAGACACATCTTGCTTTCGGGGAGGTGAACGCCCGTGGTTATGTACAGCCTTTATCCTATTGAGGTGGTTCAACATGATGATTAGCATCAAATTAGTTGCGAATCAAGCTGGAATATACGAGAGCTTGTGTGGATAGCGTGGCGCTCAAACTGCAAACAAGCAGGGAGATGAATCGTGACAATGAATCACTCGTTCTGGCAACGCAAGAAAGTATTCATAACCGGCCATACGGGATTCAAAGGATCGTGGCTTTGCTTATGGCTGCGGAAGCTAGGCGCTGAGGTACATGGTTATAGCAGCCAGCTTCCAACATCGCCTTCGATGTACCGGTTATGCGGGTTAGAACAGGATATTCCATGGACGCATGGCGATATTCGGGATGCTGCCAAGCTGACTGCAGCGCTTCGCCTTGTAAAGCCTGATATTGTGTTTCATTTGGCTGCCCAGCCGTTAGCGGGCGCTTCTTTCGATGATCCGTTTACGACATTTGCCGTTAATGTTGTGGGCACAGCGGCTCTGCTGGATGCGGTGCGGATTACGAGCAGTGAGTATCCAATTCGTGCTGTTATCGCAGCGACATCAGATAAACGCTATGCAGACCGTGAATCGGCGCTGGGCTACCGTGAATATGACGTGCTTGACGTGCATGATCCTTATTCAGCAAGTAAAGCTTGCGCGGAATTGGTAGTGTCCGCATATCGCAGCTCGTTTTTCGCGGGCGGCAGCGATATGCCTGCTGTCGCTACAGTGCGGGCCGGTAATATCATCGGCGGCGGCGATTGGGCCGAAGGCCGCCTTGTGCCCGATTGCTTGCGGGCCGCAATGCTCGGGCATGCTCCAGTGCTGCGCTGGCCGGAAGCTGTTCGGCCATGGCAGCATGTGCTGGAGCCGCTCGCCGGGTACATCGAGCTGGCGGAGCGATTGTTTACGCAAGGCGCATCCTTCGCCGAGGCGTGGAACTTTGGTCCGCGCGAGAAGGATGTGCGGACTGTGGCCTGGGTGGCGGAGACGCTATGTGCTGCTCTTGGCTTTCCGGCGCCAGTGCAAGCTCCATCGGTTGAACCGGAACATCCCATCAGCAGACAGCGTTATGAAACAGCTGTGCCGCAGCTTGACAGTGTTAAGGCACAGTACCGTCTTGGCTGGCGGCCGCGGTGGGATGTCTCCGAAGCGATCATCCATACGGCTAACTGGTATGAGCAGTGGATGAAGGGCTCACCGATGCGTGATGTAAGTGCAGCTCAGATTGCCGTTTATGAGGCATTAGATACTCATTCCACCGGCGGTTATCTTGACAACGAGACCACTATTACTGTTGCGGAAGCGAAACATATGCCGGATGGGGGAGCAGCATAGCAGAGGCGATCCTGAATAAAATACGTGATAATGAGTGGTATTTATTTGTTATTTTGATATAATAGATGATGCGACAAAAACTGAATAGACATGGGGAGCTGGATTTGGCCGGCTGAGAGGGGATACCGCGTTAATCCCGACCCTTAAACCTGATCTGGATAATGCCAGCGTAGGAAATCGCCTTGTAACCGATTCGTAAATGCCTTTAATAAGGTGTGAACTGAACCTACAGTGCAGCTTTCAAGCGTCTTCCAATCGGAGGGCGCTTTTCTTATTAACCCATCGGGGTCTGACAAGCTTGTCGTTTATCTTGTATACACAAAGGGGAGCAACTGGATCATGGTAGGTAACATACGTTGGAATGGGGCAAAATGGGGGCTGGCAATTGCAGCGCTTCTGCTCGTATTAACTGGCTGCGGAGCCAAGAACGAAGAAAACGGTGCGAACGGCAAAACACCAGCGGCCGACCAAGCGGCAAGTGGATCGGATAATAGCAAAGAACCAGCGGCGGACAAGCCGCTGACGAAGGTGAAAGTCGTCCTTGACTGGACGCCGAATACGAATCATACCGGTCTTTATGTCGCTCGGGATAACGGTTTTTTCAAAGAGCATGGGCTTGATGTAGAGATTATTCAACCGGGTGAAGCGGGTGCTGATACGATGGTCGCGACAGGCGCGGCGGATTTTGGCGTTGGCTATCAGGAAGGCATTACGCAAGCGCGTATCCAAGGCGTACCGCTGGTATCGATCGCGGCGATTATTCAGCACAATACATCCGGGTTTGCTTCACCTGCGGGTAAGAACATCAAATCTCCTAAAGACTATGAGGGCAAAACATATGGAGGCTGGGGCTCGCCTGCTGAAGCAGCGGTCATTGAATCCTTGATGCAAGAGGAGAAGGCAGATGTGAAGAAAGTGAAAATCGTCAGTATCGGTGAGGCGGATTTCTTCACGGCTGTTAAGAAAAACATCGATTTCGCTTGGATTTTCTACGCTTGGACAGGAGTAGAGGCGGAGCTTCGCGGCGAGAAGATCAACATGCAGTATTTGACCGATTACAGCAAGAAGCTTGATTACTATACGCCGGTGCTTGAGACTAATGAGAAAATGATCGCTGATAAGAAGGATATTGTGCAAGCATTCGTAGCCGCATCTGCCGAGGGCTACAAGTTTGCGATCGACCATCCGGATGAAGCCGCTAATGTACTGATCAAAGCTGAGCCGACTCTAAATGCGGATCTTGTTCGTGCCAGTCAGAAATGGCTCAGCCCCAAGTATCAGGACGATGCGAAGCGTTGGGGTGAGCAGAAGCTGGAAGTTTGGACAAATTATGCTGGCTGGATGCTCGATCATAAGCTGTTAGACAAGAAGCTCGAAGCGGACAAAGCATTTACAAACGAATTTATTCCGGAATAAACGATCTATGAACGAAACGGCATCATACTAGCAGCAGAAGGGAATATTCTACTTATGGCAAATGCACTTTTGAGCATTCAAATTCTTCCAACTACGCCTGGCGGCGAAAGCGTCATTCCCTACGTGGATCGTGCGATTGAAATTATTAAAGCGTCTGGCGTACCTTATCGGGTTGCACCGCTGGAAACGACTATGGAAGGCGAACTCAGCAGCCTGCTGGCCATCGTACAAGAAATGAATGATGCGATGACGGCTATGGGGTGTCCGTCTGTGATCTCTCAAATTAAAGTGTATTATAATCCGGAGAACGGCGCTTCCATGGGCAGGCTGCTGGAGAAATACCCAGATGGGCAGTAATTTTCGCAAAATATGGCCGTCGGCGGCGGTTATGGCCGTTCTTGTGCTGATCTGGCAGGCGGTGGTTGTCCTATTCGGCACTCCTGAATATATTTTACCATCACCACTTGTTATCCTTGTTCAGGCGATTCAGGATGCTCCGCAATTACTTGATCATACACTGTCGACACTGGGTATCACCCTGCTTGGATTTACGGCAGGCACAGCGGCGGGCTTCGTGCTCGCCGCTTTCCTGCATCTGATTCCAAGGGCCAAATCGGGGTTATATCCATTACTTGTGCTAACGCAGAACGTTCCGATCATGGCATTAGCGCCACTTCTAGTCATATGGCTTGGCTTTGGTATCCTTCCAAGGGTGATCTTGATTATTATTGTGTGCTTCTTCCCGATCGCTGTTGCAATGCTTACCGGACTTACACAGAGCGACCCAAAGCTCATTACGTACTTCAAAATGATCGGAGCTTCAAAGCGGCAGCAGTTTTGGCGGCTGGAGCTTCCGGGTTCCATGCCTTACTTGTTCTCGGGACTGAAGATGGCCGCTTCTTACAGCATTATTAGTGCGATCTATGCGGAAGCAACCGGTGCGAGTAAAGGGCTTGGTTATTACATGGAGCTCTCTAAGAATGGATTTAAAACGGCCAATGTATTCGCGGCAATAGCCATTATTGTAATGCTGAGCTTACTATTCTTCGGCTTGATTAACTTGGCGGAACGATTACTGCTTCGCGGCAGAACCATTGATAAAGGAGAGTGAGCGGAATGCCGGTTGTGCTCGAAGTGGAAGGGCTATCCAAGAGCTTCAGCGGACAAGCAGCGGACAAGGCTGTTCTCTCTGATGTCAATTTTCACGTAAAGGAAGGCGAATTTGTTTCGGTCATCGGCCCATCCGGAAGCGGCAAAACGACCTTGTTTCATCTGATTGGCGGTCTGGAAAAGCCGACAGCCGGCGATATTCGAATCTATGGCCGAAGTACGATTGGTAAGCGCGGCAATATTGCCTATATGCCGCAGCAGGCCTCGCTTCTGCCATGGCTGACTGTAGCGGGTAATATTGAGCTTGCGCTCGATATTGCTGGTGTTAACCGTCTATTAGCGCGGGCAATGGCTCGCGAATGGCTTGCGCGAGTAGGGTTAATAGGCGAAATTGCCGACGCTTATCCAAGCGTCCTGTCCGGAGGTATGCAGCAGCGTGTATCTTTCCTTAGAGCGTTACTTTCCCCGCAGCCATTCATGTGTCTGGATGAGCCGTTCGGCGCCCTTGATGCTTTAACACGGATGCAAATGCAAGCTGGCTGCTCTCGCTCTGGGAGGAAGATCGTCGTTCCGTTCTTTTTGTAACGCATAGTATTGAAGAAGCGCTTCTGTTATCTGACCGTATTCTCGTCCTGTCGACTGCGCCAGCTACCGTCATTCGGGAGGTGGCTGTCCCTTTTCCGAGGCCGCGTACGGATGTGCTGTGGAGTGATCCGACTTTTAATCAGCTCAAGCGGGAGATCTATGATCTGCTTAGGCCGGTGCAGGAATAGCTGCCCGGCTATTTCTGATCAATTGGATGGAAGGAAGGAGGAATGCGGTATGGGAAGTCCAAGAGCGGAAGCTAGATGGATTGATGCGCATATCCATTTGGACTTGTATGCAGAAGAAGAACGGGAAGGTTTGCTGCGCGATGCATTTACACGCGGCGGGATTGCCGCGGTCGTCGCCGTATCGATGCATTTAAGCTCAAGTATGATAAATCACGGGCTGGCAAAGAAATTCCCGAATCAAGTGCTGCCTGCCTACGGCTTTCATCCAGAGCAGCCTTTACCTAATAACGAAGAGCTTGACGAACTCTTAAATTGGATTGGCGAGCGCAGCTTGGATGGTGAACGGTTTGCAATCGGCGAAGTTGGACTTCCATACTATTCCCGGATGGAAGCGATGGCGGAAGGGCGTATGTTTGAGGTTGAGCCCTATTTGGCGCTGCTTGAACGGTTTATTGCTTTGGCTGGTTCACTTGATCGTCCAATCGTGCTTCATGCCGTATATGAAGATGCTGATCTAGTCTGCGAACTTCTTGAGCGATATCGCATCCGCAGAGCTCATTTTCATTGGTTCAAGGGACCCGATGCTGTCATTGATCGTATGATAAAGGCTGGTTATTATATTTCCATAACCCCTGATGTTTTATATGAAGAAGAAATTAGGCGATTGGTGCAGCGGTATCCCATTACGCTTATGATGACGGAAACGGATGGCCCGTGGCCGTTCGAGGGACCTTTTGAAGGAAAAGCAACTAAGCCTCACATGGTACAGGAGGTGGCTGCAGCAATTGCCAATCTGAAGGGAATTCCCGTACTTGAAGCAGAAGCAAAATTGCTTAAAAATGCCATCGATTTCTATAATTAACCTGGAATCGGCGCTAGTCTGCGCTGGCTCCGGGTTTTTGTTTGTTTTGGAAAGCATAAAGGCATCTTCTTCAGGAGAAAACAAGGGGGAACGGAAATTAACTATATGGAGGTTATGATGTGAAGAAGCTCGCAGCAAGCATCTCTTTAAGCGTAATTCTGTCCATGTTGGTATTTGCCGTACCTACCTTTGCCTACGGCAGTACTACGACACCTGCAGCAAGCAGTTACAACAATGACGGCATGAATACGAACATGACGCCAAGTACCGGCACAACGACCACGAATAGCTTAAATAGGGTTGACCCTTATGGAAGCTATTACAATTCGACAATTAATAATAGCTCTGTAACCCCGTCGGCATCACCAAGAATGAACACTTACGGAGTTCGACCAATAACGCCGAATGTGGTCAATTACGGTACCCGTTCCTACGACACTGCAAATACAAACCTATACAGAGCGAGAGCAACAACTACCAAGAAATGCTATTATTGGGGCTGGCTTGGTCTGCTTGGATTGATCGGTCTTGCTGGCTTAAGAGGAAAGAACCGGGAACGCACCTAAGTTCGTATTAAGTAAATGTGGACATGGAATAAACCCGGTGATTGCGCGAGACTCTAGCGCCTCATCGGGTTCTTTACATTCGTTAACAACAGTACGATCTCTTAATTATCAGATGAGAAACATAGCGACGATCGTTGTTACGCCTAGGCCAAGTAATACAGGCTTCAAATTACGACGGGCAAGCTCGAATGGACTGACGCCGCAGATCGCCGCAGCCGGAATGAGCGCCCATGGAATAAGTGTGCCGCCGCCTACCCAGATTGCGGCTACCTGCCCAAGCGCAGTAAGCGTCGCCGCGCCCGATCCTATCGCTGTTGCGAAAAGATGACCGATTGAGCCTGCTAATGAGATACCGGAAAAGCCGGAACCATCAAGACCTGTAATCGCGCCGGTAATTGTCAAGGTCACTGCGCCAACGGCATGATTAAGCGGTACATGATGAGCGAGCGCAACGCCAAGGTCATTGACAATGCCGGTTGACCCATCAGGCAATACGCTGCCGAACAGCACGGTAAAAGCGGAGTCACCCAAGTAGAAAAATGCAGCTATCGGAATAACAGGACCAAACACTTTAAAACCAAATTGGAATCCTTCAATCAGATACGATGTCGTTTCCTCAAGCCCTTGATTGCGGTGAGCCAGCATAGTGATGGCAATCAGAATCAAGACAGCCGTTCCTCCGATAAGAGCAGTCGCATCACCGCCCTGCAGTTTAAGAATCAGCATCGCCAAGACATCAGCAAGGAACAGAAGCGGGACGAGAATAGCTAAAGCCTGTTTGGTCCGGTAGGATAATACGATTTTATCATCGATTTTATTATAGGAGGAGTCCCCGCCTACCACTGCCACCTTCGACAAGTCCATCTCTCCACGTGCCCTTCTTCAAATCTCTGCGCATCATCCAGAAGGCAGCCACTGTTGTTACTAGACCCATTACGATAACAAGCGGGACACTTGCTTCCATAACAGATGAGACAGGCAAGCCTGCTGCATCAGCCGTTAATTTGGGTGCGCCCTGGATAATATAATCCCCAGATAATGCAATACCGTGACCGAATAAGTTCATTGCCATTGCGGCTACCAAGTGCTGGCAAACCAACACGAATCGCAACCGGCAACAGAACTGCTCCGATCAGCGCAACACCAGGAGAAGGCCAGAAGAACAAAGAAGTGATCATCATAATGATGCCGATCCCCCAGAAAGCAAGTGTCGGCGTTCGTAAGAAACGAGTCAGTGGTGCAACCATCCTCTCATTAATACCGGTTTTGATTAAAATTCGGCTCATGGCGACAATGATTGAAATAATGAGTATGGTGCCGATCAATTCTTTTATTGCATATATAAAGCTGTTAAATATACCGCTTACCGAACCGCTTAAGCTTTCGGTAGCGATTAATCCGAGTACAAAGATGCCAAGAACGCAGATAAGTGTCGTGTCTCTGCGCTTAATAAGAAGAGCCATGATAAGACAATAAATGATAGGCATAATACATAGTTCAGCGGAGTCAATTGAATATCCACTTGGAGCACCTCTTTCGCTATTTAAAATGTTGGTCATTCAGCGTATGCAGGATAAAGGCTGGGCGTTCGTCTTGCCTCTCGTTCCAGCATTTGTCCGTGTCCATTTGGTTGCAAGATTCATATATAGAAGGATAGAGGAAATAGGGACAAGAACAGGAGGTGGATACAATTGGATAAAGGGCAATTCTTCGCTCTGCTTGCACCGGTAGCGATTCGGGTCCGCACAGAAGGCTCCTTCATGTTTCCATCCCTTCGGTTAGCGCAGAACTGGCTTGAGACAGGGGGGAAATACCTAGCTGGAACAACTTGGGCGGGTATAAGGTGGGATCCGGTAAGCCCAATGCCTATTGGCGGGGAGCCATTGTCAATAAAGGCACTTGGGAGGTTTACGACAATCAACGGATTGAAGTCGTAGCTGCATTTCGGGCATATGACAGTATTTATGACTTTTATAAGGATCAGGATCTGCTGTTTATGATGAAGCGATATGAACGTGTGCGGGCAGCTCAGTCTCCGAAGCAGCAGGCACAAGCGCTTCAAGCTTGCGGCTATGCAACGGATCCATCTTATGCAGCTAAGCTGATCGCGATTATGGAATCCAACGGGTTACAGCAATATGACATTACAGCCGAGGAGGATCTGCCAATGACTGAAGGGGAGAAACAAGCTTTTCAAGCTTTGCAGGAAACTGTAAACCAGCTTTCATGCTAGCTTGAGCGTTCAGAATGTGACCGTCTCTGAACAAGAAGTGAAGATCACGGCATTAGAAAGCCAGGTATCCGCGTTAGAAAGCAAGTATACCATGGACGTTCCAAGCTGGGCGAAGGACGCGGTGGATGCAGCAATAAAAGCCAAGCTCATTGACACGCCAAATGGCGGAGGACTGGACTTTTACCGCTTGCTAACAGTGCTGCGGAGAAAAAAGCTGATTTAATAGGCTGATTATGGAATGATGCACAAATAAGAGGCCCTTTCCTTTGCGAAAGGGTCTTTATTGCATGCACAGTGGGATCATTCATCCGGCAGGCTCATACGTTATAACAAATGGAGTGTGATGTGTTATGGAGTGGAATGTAATTATGAATCTCATAGATCCATCTTTATTTATTGTCATTGCTGCTTGTTGGATTATCGGCTTTATCCTGAAGCAGACGCCGAAAATCCCAAACTGGACGATCATTTACATCGTTACTGCTTTTTCCATTACGGTCACTTTATTTATGATGGGCTTTCATGCGAAAAGCGTACTGCAGGGTATTTTGTGCGGAGCTTCAGCGATTTATGGACATCAGCTGGTGAAGCAGACGATGGAAGGGGCAGGCGGAGGCGAAAGCGGCAGGAAAACGGATAAGTGAAGGAGATAGGCAATGCTTCGGTTTAGAAATATTTAGTATTTGATTCAAACGCGAACCTCATCTATAATAGGAACAAATGTTCTTATTTGGAGGAATGCGAGTTGACCATCTCTTTTAAGAGTCTGGAAGTCGCTTATGAATTACTCAGCTATACGAAGAAGAAACAGATATCTCCAACTGTAGAAGAATTGGGAAGGCTATCTGGTCTTAAAACGCGAAATTCGGTATACAATCACCTCAATCGGTTGAAAGAAACAGGAATTGTCACATGGGAAGCGGGAGAATCGAGAACACTTAAGGTTTTGCAGCCTGAGTACGTCATAAGTGAGTATCTTGCAGCCGTTCAGAGGAAAAAAGAAGACTATGTGTATGAGTAATAAATACCTATAATCCCCAATGAACAATTTCAGTAAACATGAAGTCTTTTCTCTATATAACGGAGAGGAGAATTCATGATGAATAGACTTATTGAATCGGTCATGCAGAGAGCAACGATCATTCTTGTTTTTGTCCTGCTGATACTAGCATGGGGGACGGTTTCAGCTGTTCAAATGCAAAGGGACTATCTTCCAGGTATCAATAACACGACTTTGATGGTTTCACTGCGCGCATCCTCCTTGCAAGCGGATCAAATCAGACGTGATATCACCGCGCCTATTGAGGATGCCATCCGCAAGACGAATGGTCTGACCAATTTAGAGACGACCTCCTATGATGGCGGACTTCTCATGAATCTTTATTACCCCATGGACTATGATATGGGAAAAGCGGAGAGTGCGGTGAAGCAAGCGTTAAATGAAGCGCAGCTTCCCGATGGGATTAACAAACCGGCTGTAACCCGATTAACTTCAAGTACATTTCCGATCTTGAGCTACAGTTTAACCGCAAGTAATAAACAAATCGATGATTTAACCCTTCAATCAACTGTTCAATCGGATATCGTTAAACAGCTGAAGTCCGTTCCTGGCGTTTCAGATATTCAAACGGTAGGCGGAGCCAATAAAGGTTATGTCGTTGCCCTCCGGATGAAGGATCTTGTTCTTAATAAGCTGACACTCGATGATTTCAATAAATCCATAACAGCAGATATACCGAATTTGCAGGGAAATATGGCGAATGTTAAAGCTTCATTCCCAGTTAGGGTAGAAGGCTGGGATCTGACCGAGCAGGAGCTTAATAACCTTATCATTAAAAATAAAGACGGTAATAGCGTGCCTTTATCCGCGGTTGCGACCGTCTCTCAGTCGTTGACTGATATCAAGACCGTCTCTCGAACAGACGGGAAAGCGAGCGTGCTATTAAATGTAATCAAAACACCGAGTGCAACCATCACAGATGTTGCTGCACATGTAAAAGACCGAGTGGCTGGCAATGGCTGCCATCAAGGATGGCAGTGTCTCCATGGAGCTGCTTGTTGATCGTGCGCATGATTTGAACGGGTCGCTTAGCAGGGCTTGTGCGGGAAGGGCTTCTTGGCTGTGTCTTCTCCATGCTCTGCGTCTTATTCTTTTTCCGAAATGTTCGGTCGACGATGTTAATTGCGGTGTCGATTCCCATTTCATTACTTGCAACGACAGCCATCCTAAAATCGATGGGCGTGACATTGAACATTCTGACGATATCTGGATTAATCGTAGCCATGGGGCGCATCGTAGATGACGCGATTGTCATTCTGGATAATATGGTTCGGCGTCTCCAAGAAAATAAAGATAAACCTGTGCTTGGAACACTCGCATCCGCAGTGGTAGAAATGCTGCCAGCGATTGTTGCTTCAACAGCAACGACGATTGCCGTTTATGTTCCGATTGCCTTAGTTGGCGGGATTATCGGAGCCTCCTACTCCGGGTTCGCTTGGTCTGTCGTTATTGCACTAATCATATCGCTGCTTGTTGCTATGCTGGTCATTCCTGCTTTTGCTTTTATGGGCTGGAAAGAGCCTAAAGCGAAAGCCATCACGCTAGAGCCTTTGATGAAACCTTTTTTGCAATCGGCATTATCTCATAAGAAAACAGTAATCAGTATATCTCTCATTCTCTTTATTATGGCAGGTTTCTTCGCCGCTCAACTGCCGTTCAGTCTGCTGCCAAGCACGGCAAGCGGACAAGTTGCCATCAAAGTGGAGCTGCCCAAAGGCAGTCCGCTATCTGAGGTAGACAAGGAAGTAAGGAATGTAGAAGACGTCCTGCACAATAACCCCAAAGTCGCATCCTATTCGTCAGCCTTTGGTTCTACCTTTACGCCGCAAGCAGACGATGTATTTGATCAAGGCGGCGGGTATATTCAACAGCCAAACGTTGCTAACCTGTCGGTCACTTTAAAAAATAACAAAGAAGTGAACACATTCATCACAGCATTGCAGACATCTTTCTCTAGTACACCTAAGAACGTTGCCATTACCGTAACGAATCAGAGCCTCGCGGGCGACGATTCTCAAATCAAAATCATGCTGACAGGCGCAGATGAGAACACATTGGAGAGCGCAGCTGGGCTTGTCCGGGTGAAACTTGCCGATATCGAAGGACTTAGTGTATCTGGTAAAACCGATTTAACGAATGGGATACCCAAATATGCGATCGTAATGAATAAAGCGGAAGTGGAGAAAGCCGGAGTTAAAGCGGATGACATCAATAAGCTGCTGACCCGTTATATGACAAAGGGAAAGGACTTTGATATTTCCACTTCAACTGGAAATGGTGTAATACCCGTTGACGTGTATATCGATCCCGTTAAATCTGGATCAGGCAGCGACAAAACTTTGCCTGTGTATACACCTAAGGAGGTACTCGCTTCGCTAGCTGGTGAAACCATTACCGGTGCTGATGGTCGGATGTACCGATTGGGTCAATTTGTAACGATTCATGAAAGCACTGCTGCTGCTTCCATTCAGGAACGTGACGGCCAGCCTATATCCGTCGTTACTGCGCAAATTATAACAAGTGATATTAGCAAAGTGTCGAAGTCCGTCAATCAGGCGTTGAGCAAAATACAGCTTCCCAGCGGTGTGACGTATTCGCTTGGCGGCATTACCCAGCAGGTTACGCAGATGATTATCGAGATATCAATTGCTGTGGTTGTTTCCATTCTGCTTGTCCTGCTCATTACCAGCTTCGTATTTAGAGGATGGAAAGCTCCGCTCGCGGTTCTGGTCAGTATTCCCTTAGCGCTGTCAGGCGTCGTTCTCGCACTCTATGTGACGAATGGTCAATGGAATCTTGCCGCTTTAATTGGCGTCTTAATGCTCACAGGAATTGTGGTCACCAACGGAATCGTCTTAATTGACAAAATCGAACGTAATCGCAGAGAAGGACTGAGCATACGGGAAGCTGTCATGCAGGGAAGCTTGTCCAGGGTTCGACCTATCTTTATGACCGCGGGGACGACGGTGCTTACCCTTATCCCGCTTGCCCTGTCACATAGTTCCGATACCGTCATATCGCAAATGCTGGGTATTGTCGTCATAGGAGGGATGATTACCTCAACGTTGAACAGCTTTGTTGTCATTCCGATCATCTATGAATGGATGAATTCGCGAGTATTTACGCGTAATGATGTGGCATAATGGAATCAAAGCTTCCGTGCAGTAGGAGTTGAACCTGTTTGGACGAGAAATTATTTCATACGATTCATCGGGCTAAGCGCGGCGACCTTGAAGCCTTTGCTGATCTTGTCAATCTGTTTAAAGGTCAGGTCTATCGATTTGCGGTTGGGATGGTTAGTGACCGAATGGATGCGGAAGACCTCGCTCAGGAGGCATTTGTCAAAGCATTTTACTCTCTATCCAGTTTGGAAAATGAATATGCATTTTCATCCTGGCTGATTCGAATTGTATCCAATCTTTGTAAGGATCGATTGAAAAAACGGGGTAAAGAAAATTGGATCCGGGAAGAAGCTCATGGAGCAATAGAAGATAAGGGGCTAACTGATCTGAGTGAGAAGCTATCGATCGAAGAAGCCATTACCCGGCTTACTGTTGATCATAGAGAAGTGGTTTTGCTGCATGACGTACAGGGGTATCATTACGAAGAAATCGCCGAAATGGTTGGTGTGCCGCTAGGAACCGTGAAATCACGATTATTCGCAGCGCGTTTGGCATTACGGAAAGAGTTGATAAAGGGGGGCTTATAATGTCCGTTCATCCCGAAGAAAAGCTGTCAGCCTATATAGATAACGAATTACAGGACAGGGAAAGGCTAGAGGTAGAGGCGCATATCGAATCATGCTCATCCTGCCAGGCGCTGCTCAAGGATCTTCTCTCGCTGCAAAGTGCAGTCGCTCTTACGTTTCACGCAATTCCAGAACCTGATGGCTTGGAAAATCGGATCATCCAGTCTTTAGGGAAAGTAACAGCACAGGCGAAAACGGCGAAAGGCTGGCTATTCGTACCACTGGCGGTGTTCTTCGCACTCGGTATGTTATGGCTTATAATAGGAGCCATGTTCGTCAAACTAATTGGCGGCCTGTTGAAATTCATCATCGCACTGGTTTACATGATTTCGCATTTGATAGCTGGAATGCCTGTCTTATCTGGAATGACAATTCTATTGTCGTTCATCATTCTAGGGGCTTCAGCATTTTCGCTCAGGCGATTGCTCCAATCCACAACGAGTTGAAAGGGATGACAGCTTTGAAGAAGATTCTTTTTCCGCTTATCATTATGCTGCTCTCCATGTTTCTTATCCCAGAGGTCACTTCTGCCAAAAGTATCTTTGAGCATCAAAATACGACCATTCCATCTGGGCAAACGGTTAATGACGTGTATGTGGTGGGCGGGGATGCTGTGGTACAAGGCCATGTAACTGGAATTGTCGTTGTCATCAATGGCAATCTGCATCTGACGAGTACTTCAAATGTAGAAGGACTTGTCCTTGTGGTTGGCGGTACTGTACAACAGGACTCCGGTGCCATAGTGGGGGATGATGTATACGATATATCCTTGGATAATGAAACACAAAACAGCCTTTTGATCGGAGGCGGACTGATTCTTGGCATTTGGGTCCTTCAGCTTGCCGGAAGCTTACTTATGATCCTCATACCGGTCCTGAATACGAGTAGTAGGCAAACAGAAATCAGCCGCTTTTATAGATCGTCATCAGCCTGAATCTATGGGGCGGTTGTTATATACCGGTTTACTCAGCGGATTAATCCTTGCAGCGATCAGTGTACTATTAATGGTTACGGTAATCGGTATTCCGCTCTTGATCATTGTCGTCATTGCTCTAGTGCTTGCTTTTGCAATGGGAATGACAGTTGTGAGTTATCGCCTTGGGGAACGGTTTCAGTGGGCCCAGCACAGGTCTGATTGGCTCAAGACTTTGGCAGGAGCAGCCATTATAGCTGCTTTCGCTAACATTCCTTTTCTCGGCTGGATTGTACTGGTTGTTGTCATGATCTTATCGTTAGGCATCTGCACGCAATGGATAGCGGGAAAGCGAAAACGGAAACCGTAAAAAAGATTTTCATATCAAAAAAGCAATCTCTTAGGCGGCTTCGGATAACGAAGCTGCTTTTTTTGATAAAAAGATTGTGATAGAAGAAGAATAAGCATGGTAAAAGACAAGATATCAAACCATCAGAAAAGGATGAAATCAGCTGCCATGATGAAAAAAACTCAGGTATATGTTTGTAATTTGCTTGTTTGTTTTACTCGCATTTGGCCTTGTCAGCACAAAAGCAGAGAGACAAATTAATTTGGATCCTGCTTCCATTGTCAAGGAGCTGCAGAAAGGCGGTTATCTTCTATATATGAGGCATGGCGAAGCAACAATAGGCCAAGATCAGCCTCATTTAAATTTTGCAGATTGCAGCACGCAGAGAAATTTAACGGTTACTGGACAAATGCAGGCCCAGTCTATCGGGGAAATATTTCGCGGGCTGCAGATTCCTGTGCAATTCCCTGTTCTCGCAAGCCCCTATTGCCGAACCCGCGAAACAGCCGAACTCGCATTTGGCAAACAAAACGTTGCGATCGTTCCTTTCCTTGCGAATATAGACTATTTACATAGTGATAAAATTACGAGAGAAGAAGAGCAAAACATTCTCGATAAGCTAACGACCATATTTGAAACCCCGTTATCTCAAGGGTCGAACCGAATTATCATTGGTCATTCGTTTCCTCCATGATAAGGGACTGGGTGAGGTTCCTTACATGGGCACTGTCTTAATTAAACCAAACGGAGCAGGCAAGGGTTATGAAATCGTTCGGAGGATTAGTTTTGATGAGTGGAAGAGCTGGTATGTAAACGGAAAACAAAGCCTAAGCCTTGAGTTAACTGATTTTAATAAATAATTTCTTCAAAAATCCAATTACGATTATCGGATGATCTTGATCGATAACCGTAGTGAATCTTGTAACAATAAAGTAATCATTCGTTGTTGTGACTGACTTCAGGAGAGGTACTCCAATCGCTTTTGTTATCCGATTAGAGTAATGCCCCAATTTATGGTTAACGGCAAAAGCTGCATATTCATCTTCTGATGGGTTTGTTGCAGCTAATAAGATAATGATGAATACGGGAATAATGAATCGTTTACGCATATGTTTTTAATCCCCCATAGGCAGAAATTCTGTATATTTCTTATTATATACAGAGTTTCTGCCTAAGTTATAGGGGGTAATACCGATATTTTTAATGATATGTATGTGTTACATTTATTCACATTAAACAATCGGTAAAAGTATATTTAGCTAGAGTGTACATTGAATTGCCGGATTATAGGCTGTAATATGTGAATGTACCCAAATTTATGTAAGGAAACGTAACATTAATAGAGGTGGTCATTGATGATGGTGGAGCTAGATTGCTAGATGAAATCAACCGATCTTACTTCATGAGGAACTAAAATTTTAATACAAGGATGGGATTCATAATGACAACAAAAACAAAGAGTCAATTGATTATGGCGGCTGTTCTGCTGATGACAATGGTGCTTTCCGGATGCGGCGCGGACAAGAAAACGGAGAGTGTGCAAGCGGGTGCCCAGGAATCGGGGAGCATCGCAGAAATTAAAAAGAAAGGCAAGCTTATTATCGCTACAGGCAATTATTATCCGTTCGAATTTCGCGATAAGGATAACAAGCTTATTGGCTATGATATCGATCTCGGTAACAAAATCGGTGAGAAGCTTGGTGTTCCTGTAGAGTGGGTCGATATGCAGTTTACCGCTTTAATACCGACCATGCAAAACAAACAGGCGGACATGGTTATCGCCTGGCATGTACATTACCGATGAGCGGAAAAAGGTTATTGATATGTCGGATTCGTACTTAGCGACTGGCGTATCCCTTGTCAAGCGGGCGGATGACAATACAGTTAACAGTATGGACGACATTGAAGGGAAGACGGTCGGCGTCAAGGCGGGTGGAACGAGTGAGAAGGTGGCGAATGATCTGGTCGCGAAAGGCACGAAATTGACCATTAAGGCATACAAGGACAATCCTGAATATTTATTGGACTTGTCGCTGGGCCGGTTGGATATCGGTTTTAACGACTATCTGAATCAGCTCGGCTACAATAAGCAAAACCCGAACAATAAGCTTGCGCTGGTTGGAGAGCCTTTTGTCCACGCCGATCTTGGTATTGGGGTGCAAAAGGGAGACAGCGAGCTGCTTGCGGTTGCAAATGAAGTCATTAAAGAGTTTAAGGATAGCGGAGCTGCGGAAGAAACGTTTAATAAATGGCTGAAGTAACATTAACGGAATCCGGGAGGATCAGTTATGAAACTGGATTATTCAACCATCATGCCTTTCATGCCTGCTTTTCTAGACGGTGCTTGGATGACGGTTAAGCTTTCGATCTTGTCTCTTGCCATCGGATTGCTGCTTGGTATAGCAGGGGGTCTGTGTAAAGTATCAGAATCAAAGCTGCTGCGGTATATGGCCTTTTTGTATACGTGGATATTTAGGGGTACTCCGTTGTTGGTGCAGCTGTTTATTTTATACTTCGGTCTTCCGCAGCTGGGGATTCAGTTAGAGCCGTTCGAAGCGGGTATACTCGGATCAGCCTTAAACACGGGAGCATATTGTACAGAGCTTGTTCGCTCCGGCATACAGGCAATCGACAAGGGGCAGATGGAGGCGGCGCGTTCCCTTGGGATGAGCAAGTCCATCAGCATGATTCGTATTATTGGTCCTCAAGCGAGTAAAATCATGATTCCGCCGTTAGTTAACCAATTTATTACGACGATAAAAAATTCATCGATGGTTTCATTGATTACGATTGCGGAATTGTTCCGCACGGGAGAGACGATTATCACGACGACATTCCGCAGCTTCGAGGTATATACGGTTATCGGAGTTATCTATTTAGTCATTAACTCTGCGCTTATGGCTGTGGCTCACCAACTGGAGAAGGGGTTGAGCGAGCATGATCGAATTTAAAGGCGTAGACAAATTTTTCGGGCATAATCATATATTGAAAAGTATTAATCTGTCGATTAAGAACAACGAAAAGGTCGTTATTATCGGGCCAAGCGGGTCGGGAAAAAGCACAGTATTGCGCTGCATACAACCGGCTGGAGAAGATTGAGTCCGGGGACATCCTGTTTAAAGGGCAGTCTATTCTGAAGCAGAAGCAGCGGCAATTGAGTACCGAAATCGGAATGGTCTTTCAGAAATTTCATTTGTTTCCCCATTTGACCGTCATCCAAAATGTAATGGAAGCACCGAAGTGGGTTAAGAAAATGAACAAGGAACAGGCTCGGGAGCTGGCAGCCAGCTTGCTGGATAAGGTGGGAATGGGGGATAAGCTGAATTCCTATCCGAGCCAGTTGTCGGGCGGACAGCAGCAGCGTGTCGCGATTGCGCGCTCACTGGCGATGCAGCCGAAGCTTATGCTGTTCGATGAGCCGACCTCGGCACTGGACCCTGAGCTTGTAGGCGAAGTGCTGCAGGTTATTAAGCAGCTGGCTGCGGAAGGCATGTCGATGGCATTGGTTACACATGAAATGGGATTTGCGCGGGAAGTTGCGGATCGAATTATTTTTATGGATAAAGGACAGATCATTGAGACGGGCTCCCTGAGGAGGTGCTGTCCAATCCGAAGGAAGAGCGGACACGGTTATTTTTAAGCCGGATATTACATTGATGTGACAGAATAATGTTCGAGATCATGTAAAAACAAGATGGCCAGTGTTCCGATAAAGAAGCCCTGGCCATTTTATAATTGATCGAGCGCGTTCTGGCGTCTTTTAATCTGCGTAAATAAAAAATCCGGGGCCCCCTTGCGAGAGCCCCTTTCATGGGAGAGGAGAAACCGGACGAAGAGCTTATGGGGAAACGTAAGTCTTCTCCGCGGTTGTCTACGGCATCTCTCGACGCCGATATGTATAGAATGCCCAGAACGAGCCAATTTATACGTTGGCTTGTTTTTTCTTCCTATCCTTTTTGCGATAGCAGCGATTCAATTTGAAAAGCAAGCCGAATGCGCATTGTATCACTGGGATCCTTCAAGTTGCGCCTGGTCAATCGCTCGCATTTATCAATCCGGTAAATGACTGTGTTTCTGTGCAAAAACAATCGCTTCGCAGTCTCGGCAATCTGCCCTTCGTTCTCTACATAGATGCGCAGCGTTTGCATCAGTTCATGCTTATCTTTCTCCTCCGCCTGCAATAAATGCTGGAAGGTATCGCTGTAGAACTCACTCAGATCCGGGATCGGAATGCGGCGCAGCAGGTCGAGCATGTCTTTGGCCCGGTAGGTTCGAATGAAGCAATTTTCATTCGCGGCATAACCAGCCTGCAGCGCTTCGAGCGCTTCATTATAGACAGTCGGCAGTTCCATCGAACGGTCTGTAGGCTTGCCGACCCCGAAGGAAAACGAGCAGTTTAGACTGCGCAGCAGCTCGTTTCTGCACATCCTCTAAGTGCCGGAGCAGCTTTTTTTCGAATTCATTCGTTGATTCCGCCTTTGTCAGGACGATGACGAACAAATCATTTTTGTTAAACAAGATGAATGGGAGCTCCGTCCGGGCGAAGGCGCGCTTTAAGTTGAAATACAGATGGTCGCGCTCCGCTTGAAGCCTTTCCTCAGAATCCGTGGATAAGGACAATTTAGGCAAGAGGCTGTCGTTCTTGCAGACGATGCATTGAAAGATCGAATTCGCGTTCAGCCCGTAGCTTTTTCCTCGGTTCAATAGCTCCTGCTCCGTATTAACCCGCCCTTCCACCCAATCAGCGAAGAAATCATTTTTGTACCGGCGTGACCGCTCCTTTACCGCCTGACGTTTCATAAGTTCGAATCCCATAACATTAATCGCCTGCTCCACAGTTAATTGCTCCATGGTCTCGTCCTCCCAGATGGGTGCGAATAACAGGAGCCAGGATCGTTTCTGCGTAGTCATGATCGGATAGGCGGAAGCTTGCTTCCATGGGGGCTCGATCATCGGCAGGGTCAGTGGAACAGGTGCTTGCGAATCATGACCCAGCTTCTCCACTTCATCGCGAATCGCTTGGATCAGGAAGCTTTGATCCTTCTTCAATGAGATGCGGGAGGCGGCAATAGGCTCCAGCTTGTCATCGAGTAAGATGGCTGTGCAGTGCAGCAGGTCAGCCAGAGACTCCAGAATAGAGGTAATCCCTTTTCCTTTCATAACAAGCTGTGAAAAGGTTCGATGCGTAAGAAGTGCATACCGCAGCTCGTCTGTTCGTTTCTCCAAGATCGTGTTCAAAGAACTGTTAATAAGCTCACCTAACGCCCGCTCTGGCGGAAGCTCGATGATCGGAAATGAGAGTGTGTTCGCTAAGAGCAGGACACCCGGAGGAATCTCGCCTAAGAACCGTTTCGTCCGTACGCCGAGTCCGGCACAGCCATGCTCAGCCATCTTTGCGACTAATGTCAGTAAGGCGTCAGGCTCATCCTTGAGCAGGTAGGCCGTTGTAAGCAGAAGTTCATCCGGTTTAAGAAAATCAATAATATCGGGCGCATCCATCATATTAACGGATTGAACGGTTCGAGTGAGTCCATTCTCGCCAGCTATGATAACTGAACCCGAATAACAAGGTTGTTTTAATAAGTCGAGAAGCTTCATTTGTCCACCTCATGTTATATAATCTGACGCAAACTCAATCGATAGGGATGACTTTATTATATACCTAACATCATTTGTTGAAAATGACTAAATTCAATGTGAAGTTTTAGACGGAATAGCCCATGACAAATGACGGATAGGGTTATATGATGTTATTAAACATAACATTAATTGATTTGGGGGTGGGAGTTGTGAAACTGGAATTGCGCAATATCGAGAAGAGTTACGGGGGCAGAAGAGTGCTTAAAGATGTGAACTTCTCGGTTGATCCGCACCAGTTCATTTGTATTCTTGGTCACAGCGGATGTGGGAAATCGACGGTACTCAACATGATTGCCGGTTACTTGCGGCCGGATAGCGGTGAGATTCTTGCGATGGGGAAGCCTGTTGCCGGACCATCCAAGTCTAGAGGGCTTGTGTTTCAGGAGCATGCGTTGTTCCCGTGGTTTAGTGTGCTGGACAATGTAGCGTTTGGACCAGAGGTCCAAGGGATGTCGAAGAAGGAAGCTCGTGAGAAGGCGCAGACGTTTCTAAAGCTGGTCGGACTTGCGGATTATGCGTCCAGCTTGCCGCATCAACTCTCCGGCGGGATGAAGCAGCGGGTAGGCATTGCGAGGGCGCTTGCCGGCGAGCCGGATATTTTGCTCATGGATGAGCCGTTCGGAGCATTGGATATTCTGACCCGCGAGACGATGCAGAAGGAGCTCCTCGGTATTTGGTTGAAGCTAAGGCCGATGGTGCTCTTCGTTACTCACAGTATTGATGAAGCCATTCATCTGGCTGACCGGATCATTGTTATGAAGGACGGCGCAATCGCCGCCGATGTCCCGGTCGCGGACGAACGTCCGCGTAGGCTGCATGTTCCGCATCTGGCTGATCTGAAGCTGGAGCTGGAGGAAATGCTGCTTAGTCAGCACTTGGTATCTTAGTTGCTCTCGGAGTAGGTTTCGCTGAAGCGGAACCTGAGTTTATGCTCTCGCAGTCGGTTTCGCTAAAGCGGAACCTGAGTTTATGCTCTTGAAGTCGGTTTCGCTAAAGCGGAGCCTGAGTTTATGCTCTCGAAGTCGGTTTCGCTGAAGCGAAACCTAGGTTTATGCTTTCGAAGTCGGTTTCGCTGAAGCGAAACCTGGGTTTATGCTTTCGAAGTTGGTTTCGCTTTAGCGAAACCTGAGGGGAATGAGGAAAGTGAAACATTCGACTACAATGTTGAATCCGCCGGCAGATATTGCTCAAGCTGAACCTTCAATCGTCCCGCTTCGACATCATCTTCTTCGGTTTGGACGCCGGTTGAAGGGGCTGCTCCCTATCGTGCTGTTCTTCGTACTGTGGGAGATCGTTAGCCGGAGCAACAACGCGATGGAATGGTTTAATCCTGTGTTTCTGCCAGCGCCTTCGGTGGTTGCGCATGATGGGTGGCTGCTTGGCAAAGAGGGGATTATTCTTGACAGTTTGCTGTCCAGTACGCAGCGGATTGTCGCCGGGTTCCTGATTGGTACGGCCGCCGCGATTGTTGTGGCTGTATGGATGAGCCGCTTTGCGGTTGTGGAGTATTGGTTAGGGCCGATCTTGAATCTGCTTGGGCCGATCCCTGCGCTGGCGCTGCTTCCTATCTTCATTATCTGGCTGGGCATCGGCGAGTTTCCGAAGATCATCCTCATTGCATGGACCACATTCGTTCCTATGCTGGCTTACACATTGGACGGTTTGAAATCGGTACAACCGGCGCTCATTCGATCGGCGCTAAGTTTGGGTGCGTCACAGCGCCATATTTTCTTCAAAGTGACGCTGCCTTCATCCCTTCCGAATGTGCTTGTCGGCGCGCAAGTGAGCCTGGGTCTCGCGTTCTCTTCCTTAATCGTATCGGAAATGATGGGAGCCCGGTCGGGACTCGGTTTTATTATCGTCGATGCGCGCAATTTCTTCAAAATGTCAAATATGTTCGTGGCGATCGTTTTGATCGGTCTAGAATACAGCGTGCTTTCTTTCTTGTTAAAACGGCTGGAGCGCCGGGTCGTACGTTGGCGTGGGGACGGCATTCGTTCAGCGGTCGAGAAATAACAAAACATACTAAATCGTGCCATACACGAGGATCGGGAGGATTTACCCTAATGAGAAACCATACTAATGCAGCTGTGTTCACTTCTTCCAAAGCAAAATTGCTAGTTTTGTCCGTGATTATGCTACTCGTCCTGGTGTTGTCGGCATGCGGTGAGAACAGCAAGAATGAAGCAGCGAATGCACCCGCCAAAACAACGGAACCAACACCACAACTGAACCTGCAAAAACGGAGCCGGAACCAGCGGCTGAGCCTGCCGCAGCTGATCGAAACACCCAAATTAACACTTGTCGGCGTGCGTGATGCCCAGATCTCTTCTCAACAAATCGTGGCTGATAAAATGGGTTATTTCAAAGAAGAGGGCTTGGATGTAACGAGCCAATTAATTGAGAGCGGTCCGGATATCGGTCCATTGGTTGCTGGCGGCAGCGCGGCGGTCAGCGTTCAAACGAATTTCATGGATATCATTCTTAAATCCAATAACGTAGGCGTCAAGATCGTCGCCCCGCTGGCACAGATCGCAGGAACGCAAGCGGTTGTCGGCGGCAAAGACTTGAAGCTTAACAGCGCCAAAGATTTGGAAGGCAAAACAATCGGTATTCCGAGCGGCGCGGACGTCATGATCGCGATTAATAATATGGCTGCTGAGCTTGGTGTAGATGCGAAGAAGATCAAGTATGTCAACCTTGCGCCAAGTGATGCAATTGCGGCTTTGCAAAAAGGCGACATTGACGCCATGGCTTGCTGGGAGCCGTTCATAACCAAAGCGATTCAAGGCGGCGGACACTTCCTGTTCAGCGGTACGAAGAGCGACCTCCCTGACAAAAAAGGCGATGTGAAGTGGATGAGTGTTCATACCACGATTCAAGTAACGGATGATTTCCTTAAGAAAAATCCGGAAACGATCAAAGCTGTGCTGCGTGCTCTGAAGAAAGCGACAGATTACATTAACAACAACCGTGAAGACGCGATCAAGCTGCTGGCACCTGAGCTTCATCTGGACGTAGCGGAGTTAACGGAAATCATGGGACGTAATGTGTATTCGATGGATGTAGACGATTCATTCGTAAATGGCAGTAACGGCAAACCGGTCGGCGATTACCTGTTAAGTGTTGGCAACGTGAAATCTGTACCTGCCTTTGCAGACTACACGGATCTGTCGCTTCTGAAAGCTGTAGATCCTTCACTCATCAAAGTGGAAATTAAATAATAAGCTTTAAGAGGGTCCCGCATCATGCGGGGCCCGCCTTTTTCCATTCGAGGGCATACGAACGATAACAGCTAGGAGGAGGCGGTACACCATGAACTCGGAATTCGACTTCATTGTGAGAAACGGGAGTCTTGTGCTGCCAGGCGGCGTGTATAAGCTTGACATGGGCATTCGGGAAGGGCGTATCACGGCTATTGAACCTCTGCTCGAAGGTGGTGGATGCAGGATTATAGATGCTGCATCTATGACGGTCATGCCGGGCGGAGTTGACGTTCATGTCCATCTGAACGAGCCGGGAATGGGTCATTGGGAAGGATTTCGGACGGGTTCTGCCGCACTTGCTGCTGGAGGTACGACCACGTACTTGGATATGCCGCTCAATGGCAGGCCGCCGACAGTAACGGCAAAAACGTTTTATCATAAAATCGAGCTTGCTGACGGGAATAGTGCTGTTGATTATGCGCTATGGGGCGGATTAATGCCGGGATATCTAGACCGGCTGGAAGAGCTGACCGAAGCGGGAGCTATTGGGTTTAAAGCCTTTATGTCATCACCAGGCATGACGGAGGAAGATGATTTTCGCGAAGTGGATGATCAGACGCTGCTGCTTGGAATGGAAACTATTGCTCGGCTTGGGGGCATTCTCGCTTTGCATGCGGAGAATGAAGTTATGGTCTCCGAGCTGGCAGCAGAAGCTAGAGCCGCTGGCAAGACAAACGCCTATGATTATTCGGCATCGCGTCCAATTGAAGCGGAGGTCGAAGCGGTTAGCCGTGCCTTATCGTATGCCAAACAAACAGGCTGCCGGCTTCATTTTGTTCATATGAGCAGTGCGGAAGCGCTCTCCATCATAACGGAGGCTAAACGGCAAGGGATGGATGTAACCTCGGAGGTATGTACGCATCATCTGATATTAACCGAGGATGATTTAGCTGCGATAGGCCCGGCTGCAAAATGCGCGCCTCCGCTTCGCAGCCAAAGGGCAGTGGAAGAGCTGTGGGAAGCTCTCGTTCGGGGAGAAATTGATATGATCGCATCTGACCATTCTCCTTGCCCGGCTGAACTGAAGGCGAGCGAAAATTTCTTCGAGGCTTGGGGCGGTGTTTCAGGAGCGCAGCATCGAATGGAATTAATGATAGATGAAGCGTATATGAAACGGGGCATTCCGCTGCCTAAGGTTGCTGGTTTGTTATCTGGTGCTGCGGCTGCTCGATTTCGCTTATCGGAACGCAAGGGAAGCTTAGCGGTTGGGCAGGATGCCGATTTTGTACTTGTGGATCTTGAACGTCCTTATCAAGTAGAACAAACGGAATTGTTATATCTTCATCCGCACAGTCCGTTCATAGGGCGGGAAATTGGCTGTAAAGTGATGGCTACCTACTGCCGGGGCGAGCTTGTGTATGCGGCTGGCAGCGGTGTGGCTGAGCAAAGAAAGGGAATTTTTTTGCCGGCTGCGGTCCCGATGACAGGTGAGAAGAAGGTGATCGGATGAGTGAGAGCCATGCAAGTCCGTTTGTCGGCTCTACAGCGGAATGGATCGGCTTGGAAGCGGAGCGTCGGTTAGTGCAGCTCAGTCAATATGGCGCTGATTCCAGAGGCGGTGTAACAAGGCTGCTTTATACAGCGCCCTGGCTAGAAGCCCAGCAGGCTTTGGCGGCTCAAATGGCGGAGGATGGTCTTGAAGCTCGGCTTGACAGTGTTGGCAATTTGTATGGGAGACTTCAGGGGACAGCGGAGGATGAGGGTGTCATCGTTACAGGCTCGCATATCGATACTGTAGTTGGCGGCGGCAAGTATGACGGTGCGTTCGGTATTGTTGCCGGGATGATGGCTCTGCGCTCCTTGAAGGAGCGATATGGCGCTCCTCGCCGATCGATTGAAGTGGTGTCGCTGTGTGAAGAGGAAGGGAGCCGATTTCCCCTCACCTGCTGGGGATCTGGCCGCATCGTCGGTTCTTATCAAGCGGAGGCTGCGGCAGCGATTCGAGATTCAGAGGGAATAACGCTCCAAGCGGCGATGCAGACGGCTGGTTTCGGTAATGAAGGAACGGAACCGATGAGATCGGATATTGCTGCTTTCATTGAGCTGCATATTGAACAAGGCGGACGTTTGGAGGATGAGGGGCTGTCCATCGGCATTGTCGATCGAATAGTTGCTCAGAAGCGTGCGACGGTCACGGTTTGCGGGTTGTCCAATCATGCAGGAACAACGCCGATGCATCTTCGTAAAGATGCTCTTCGGGCATCCGTGCACATGATAGACGCGCTCTATCGGAAAGTAAGCGAAGAAGGCGAGCCGCTCGTGGCGACCGTCGGGTTTATGAAGCTTATGCCTAATACGCCAAACGTTATTCCTGAACATGTGAGTTTCTCAGTCGATATGCGGCATCCGGATGATTCTGTACTGGACAATTGCTTTGCGGCATGCAAAGCTGAATTTAACCGATTAGCAGTTCAGCTCGGGGTAAGCTTGAGCATAGAGGTATGGATGGATAGCAAATCTGTAGCGATGAACCCTCTGCTGCAGGGGGTATTGCGAGAGCAATGTGACCGCAGCGGCGTCAAATGGCGCATGATGTCAAGCGGAGCGGGACATGATGCCCAATTATTTGCCCCCCATTTTCCGGCAGCGCTTCTATTCGTCCCAAGCCGCGGCGGTATCAGTCACTCTGAACATGAATATACGTCACCCGAGGAACTTGGAACGGGTATTGAACGATTAACGGAGCTGTTATATGAGCTTGGTTATGTCTATAGAGAGGAGCAGACTTCATGAATGCCGATAAAATAAAGCTTGCAGCATGGCTGGAGAAGCATGAGCCGGAGATGATTGATATGCTTAGCAAGCTTGTGGCGACGCCTTCCGATAATCCTGCGGGAGATTGCCTGCCAATCTCGGAGGCTGTGGCAGAGCAGCTGCGGTTAAGAGGGTTCGAGCCTCAGCTTGATCTTGTGGATGAAGAGGATGCTAGAGCAGTAGGAATGATTCGTGTTCAAAACGTAATTGCGAGTACCGTTCTTGGTTCGGGTGAGGGTCCAACAATTGCTCTCAATTCGCATGGGGATGTAGTACCGCCGGGAGATGGCTGGACCTGCGATCCATATGGCGCTGCTATTGTGGATGGCAAGCTTTTTGGTCGAGGTGCTGCTGTATCCAAATCGGATATAGCCGTTTACACCTACGCAGCCATGGCCTTGCGCGAAAGCGGTGTTGCGGCTTCCGGCAAGCTTGAACTGGCTATTACCTTTGATGAAGAGACAGGCGGGGAAGTTGGACCGCAAAGGCTGCTCCGCAAAAAGCTGATAGAGCCGGATTACGCAATCGTTGCAGGTTTTACTTATGCTGCTGTAACGGCACATAACGGCTGTCTTCACTTGGAAATTACGCTGAGAGGACGTTCCGCCCATGCGGCCATTCCTCATACGGGCGCGGATGCGCTTGAAGCCATGACATTGGTTTTGAATGCATTGTATGATTACCGCAAACAGCTCCCTGGTATCATTTCGAAGGTAAAAGGGATCGAATCGCCTACTTTGGTTGTGGGACTTATTCAAGGAGGCATTAATACGAATGTAGTTCCAGACCGCTGTGTGATCCGGATTGACCGCCGTATTATTCCAGAGGAACATCCAGAAACCGCTGAGAAAGAGCTTATCGCCCTTATAAAATCTGCGCTGGAGGGAGTTCCGGGCATTGAGCTTCAGGTGAAACGTATCCTTCTTGCCCATCCTTTCAGAGAGCTGGAAGGTACGGAGGCTTTGATTGAAGCTCTCCGCTCGAATTGGTCCGACATCATTCATGAGGGAGAGCTTCCTGTTGTAGGTGTACCGCTTTATGCGGATGCGAGGCATTTTACGGAGGCGGGTGTGCCGACCGTTATGTTTGGAGCAGGTCCTAGAACGCTTGAAGAGGCGAATGGGCACCGCGCTGACGAGCATGTGCTTCTCTCGGATATGTCCAAGGCGGTTCGAATTGTAACCTTCGCGTTATATGATTTACTTACACAGCCAAGCAGGCAAACGATAGATAAAATGGGGGCAGCTGCGATATGAATATCGTTGTATTAGATGGTTACACACTTAACCCTGGCGATTTGTCATGGGATGAAATGGCCGAACTTGGAAGTATAACCGTCTATGAACGGACGACGCCTGATGAGATTGTCGGTAGAGCAGCAGGTGCTGATGCGGTGTTAACGAATAAAACGCCAATCACTGCAGATACGATCCTGCAGCTGCCTGACTTAAAATATATTGGCGTATTAGCAACTGGCTACAATATTGTCAACACAGAAGCGGCGGCGGAGCGGGGGATTATCGTAACGAACGTTCCGGATTATAGTACATATTCGGTCGTTCAGCTTGTTTTCGCGTTTTTGCTTGAGCGCTGCCATCATGTTGGCGAGCATAGCGCTGCGGTTCATAACGGTCGCTGGTCAGCGGGACCTGATTTCATGTTCTCGCTTCATCCTTTGCTTGAGCTTGCCGGGAAAACGATCGGGATCATCGGTTTCGGTCAAATTGGCCAGCAGGTTGCCAAAGCCGCACTTGCGTTTGGCATGGATGTTGCCGTACATACGCGTACAGCCAAGCAAGTACCGGGTCTTGAAGGTGTTCGATTCCTTACAGCTGATGCGTTGTTCGAGCAATCGGACATCATCTCGCTGCATTGTCCGCTAACACCGGATACGGCAGGCATCATTAACAGCCGTTCTCTTCAATTGATGAAGAAAGATGCTTTTCTCATTAATACGGCGCGCGGAGGACATTTGGTTGAGCAGGATCTGGCTAATGCGCTTAATGAAGGTGTCATCGCCGGAGCTGCGCTCGACGTATTGACGGTTGAACCGCCCCGGGCGGATCATCCGCTGCTTCACGCGCGCAACTGTATCATTACCCCGCATATTGGCTGGGCTACCATTGATGCCCGCAGAAGACTAATGAGTATAGCATCGGCAAATTTGCGATCCTTTCAGCAAAATCATATCGTTAACAAGGTGAATTGATGCGCGGGTTTACCATTATATTGGGGTTTGATGGATTGGGCTGGCTGCTGCATAAGCTGATCGGCATTCCGCTGCCTTCCCATGTTCTTGGGCTGCTGTTGTTAACAGCGTCTTTGTTTTTGAAGTGGATTAAGCTGGAATGGGTGGAGGGGGCGGCTTCTTTGCTGACGCGCCATATGATGCTGTTCTTTGTGCCGATGCTTGCCGGAGTATCGGGTTTTGTTCCGATGATCAGTCATTCCTGGCCTGCTGTTCTGGTAAGTCTTACGGCAGGAACTGCGGCAGTGGCGCTGCTCACCGGCGGAATCACGCAGCTGTTGATGGCCAAGCGAAAGGAGAAGGCATATGATCGGCAGCAATCCGTTTGAAGATCCGATCTTCGGGTTCTCGGTTACGATTGGCGCTTATGCGGCCGCGCTGCTTGTTCATCGTAAATTTCGATGGCTGCATCCTCTGTTAACAGCGCCGCTCCTTATTTATTTTTTGCTTCTAATTGGCAAAATCGATTACACCGGATACAAGGCAGGCGGAGACATCGTAACCTTCTTTCTTGGGCCTGCTACGGTTGCGCTAGCGGTACCTTTATATAAACATGCCCTTCTTCTGCGCTCGAAGCTGCCGTCGCTATTGATGGGGGCTTTAATAGGAAGCGCGGCCGGTTTATTGATTAATGCGCTTTGTGTGGCGCTGCTTGGCGGATCGGAGCTGATGATGAAGTCGGCATTGCCCAAATCCGTAACGGCTTCCGTTGCGGTAGATTTATCCGGCTGGATAGGCGGTTCACCAGGGCTGACGGCAGCGTTGACGGTATTGACTGGCCTATTCGGCAGCATCGTTGGCCCTGCGCTTCTTCGAGTATGCGGTATTCACGAGAAGCATGCAGCATCGATAGCGATCGGTGCTGCCTCTCACGGCATAGGCTCTGCAAGATTGCTGGCAGAATCTGAAGAGAGCGGGGGCATAAGCAGCTTCTCGATGGCAGCTTGCAGTGTGTTTACGCCGATGCTTCTGCTTCCGATACACTGGTTTTGGCTGTAGGGAGCAGAAAATCGAAGGAATCACTCGTTTTTGGCTTGTTTTTTTGCTCATTTCGCACATTTTATCTTCTTTTAAGGTTTGTTGAATCTATTTCTGATATTATAACGTCAGTGGCAATTTCGCTGTACTTACATGTTGAAGGGAGATTTAACATTGAACGAGAAAGAGAATGAAATAAACAAAGAGCTTGAAGATGAGAAATTGGAGACCGGAGCAGACGAGGGAGTCCATTCCGAAGAAACGCCAGATGAAGGTGCAGATCGCTCTTTTGAAGCAAGTGAAGGGAAGGGCGAAGACGATGCAATCGTTCGCTCAGCTGATTATGACGATGCCAATCGCCCTCCAGCCGCAGCAGCGCCAGTGAAAGGCGGCAGCAAATCTTGGATGTATATTTCGATAGGACTTGCCTTACTGTTAGCCATTGCGCTAGTCAAACCGCCATTCGTGGGTTCAAGTGCGAGCAATGAGGCGGTAGCTACCGTCAATGGTGTTGCCATCAGCAAGGACAAGCTGTACGATTCAATGGCTAAACTGGGCGGGAAGCAGACGCTTGATAATCTAATCCAAGACGAGCTTATCACACAAGAAGCGAATAAAGCTGGAATTACGGTTACAGATGCTGATGTAGACAAAGAAATTGCTAGCATTAAAGCTCGGTTCCCATCAGAAACGGAATTCGAATCGGCTTTACAGCAAGCTAACATGACGCTTGAAGATTTGAAGAAACAAACTCCTATGCAGCTTCGTATTCGTAAAATATTGGAGCCGCAGGTCATCGATAAAGTGACGGATGCAGATGTGAAAAAATATTTCGATGAGAATCAAGCATCTTTCAACACGCCGCTTCAGGTTCGTGCTTCCCACATCCTGGTCGCAACGGAGAAGGAAGCAAACGATATTTTGGCAGAGCTTAAAGCTGGCGGCGATTTTGCGGCTCTTGCAAAAGCCAAATCCACCGATCCAGGAAGTAAAGAAAGCGGCGGCGATCTTGGCTTCTTCGGAGCTGGCGCAATGGATCCGGCATTCGAGAAAGCAGCTTTTGCTTTGAAGAAGGATGAACTTAGTGCGCCTGTAAAGAGTTCTTTTGGCTACCACATCATTAAAGTGACGGATCGTAAAGAAGCGAAAACAGCTACTTTTGAAGAAGAGAAAGCAAAAATCAAAGACCAGCTCATTGCACAGAAAGTATCTGAATTGTCGACAACATGGCTTGCAGATCTTAAAGCCAAAGCAAAAATTACGAACACGCTTGAAGATAAAGCTGCAGCGGACGCAGCAACGAAAACAACAGATGCTGCACCTGCTACAAACACTGGCAAATAGTGTGTATAGTTCCAAAAACCGCCTCGGTCTTCATGACGAGGCGGTTTTTTTGGAATCGAAACGAATGATGCGGTTCTCTTCACATGAATACTTCCACAAGTGGACGCAAGCTAAATAGTTCCGAAAACGAAATTCACGAATGCCTTCGTAAAATTTCGGCATTCGTATTGGTGAAACGTTTTGGTGTGGTTAGTAAGATTGATGTCCGCGATTCCGATTCCGGATCCGCAGCCTTTATTTCGCGAAGTCAGCCAGAACCCACTGGGCCGCTTGTCATTACGCATAATCAATGGAAATCTACCCAAAACGAATGAAGCGGATGTCCCTCAAGGAGGAACATCCGCTTCTGATGCGTTTATTCATTAAAGAATTTGTTCGCCAAGCAAGGAAGCGATCAGCTCAACGGTCAGCTTTGCTGTAAGATGACTGTTATCGAGCAGCGGATTGACTTCAACGAAGTCAGCGGATGTAACGATATGAGCTTTATAAAGCAGTTCCATTGCCAAATGAGCCTCGCGGTAGTTCAGGCCTCCTCGCACAGGCGTCCCGGTTCCTGGTGCTTCCCTCGGATCTACACTGTCAATGTCGAAGCTGACATGTACGCCGTCTGAATCTAATGAGGCGATATGAATCGCTTCCTCCATCACTCGTGACATGCCTAAACGGTCGATATCATGCATGGTGAAACAGGTGATTCTGTGCGACCTGATGATCTGTTTCTCGCCTTCGTCAAGCGACCGTACACCGACGAGGACAACCCGCTCTGGCTGCAGCTTTGGTTGTTTGCCGCCGATTGAGGTAAAACGCGTATCCCCTAACCCTAGACTCACAGCGAGTGCCATGCCGTGAATATTGCCGGAGGGGGAAGTTACTGGTGTATTCATATCGGCATGGGCATCGACCCAAATCACGCCTAGACGCTGTTTGTGCTGCGTTAACCCGGCAATCGTACCGATAGCTATACTGTGGTCGCCGCCAAGCGCTATTGGGAAAGTGTCAGTACTTGCGATTAGAGCCATTTCCTTAGAGACTGCCTCGCTCATGGTGAGAACCCGGCCCCAATGCTTCATTCGGTCCAGTGAGCGCCGATCAGAAGCGAAAGGGGGGAGATAATCGGTTGATCTTATTTCGCAGTCACGGCGGAGAAGCTGGAGTTTGCTTGCCAGACCTGACTGTAGAATCGCTGTAGATCCATTATCTGCACCTCGTTTGCTTGCGCCCCAGTCGAAGGGGATGGGAAGAATGGTGACCGGTTGCTGATCATACATGCCAAATTCCTCCTAAGAGTTATTTGCTTCGCTTCCTGAGCCTACTTCTCAGCAAGCAAAAAACTCACATCGGAAGCATCAACTTTGATTTTGCGTGGCTTTGCCTGATTATGCCGAGAATATGGCATGATCAAGCGAAAACTACTTCGGAAGCATAAACTATGCTTATATATAGATCGCTAGGGAGGTCCGCATGACTAAAGCTTTTACAACCAATCAAAAGATGGTACGATAACAGTAGTGAACCACGTGAAAGGGGCAAGACATTCTTGAGAGTTATAGCGGGTACGGCGAAGGGCCGTGCTTTGAAAGCAGTGCCCGGAACGAATACCCGTCCGACGACGGATAAAGTGAAGGAAGCAATCTTTAGCATGATCGGCCCTTATTTTGATGGCGGCCGGGTATTGGATTTGTTTGCGGGCACGGGAGGCTTAGGTATAGAGGCATTAAGCCGAGGTGCGGAAAGAGCGGTATTCGTCGATCTCGAAGGCTCTAGCATTGAGGTTATAAAGCAGAATGTTCAGGCTGCCGGTCTTGCTGCATCCTCGGAGATTTATCGGAATGAAGCCGGCCGCGCAGTGAAGGCGCTGGAGAAACGCGGAATCGCCTTTAGAATCGTGTTTCTGGACCCGCCATATCGGATGAAAGAAATGGATAACCTGATGCAGGAGCTGGCACAGCGTAAGCTGCTGGAACCGAATGCAGTGGTCGTTGTGGAGCATGATGCGGACCATCGCTATCCGGAGAGTCTGCCCTTTTATGAACAAATCAGGCATACGCAGTACGGAGACACAGCAGTAACGATTTATCGATTTCATTGACGAAAGCGGTTTACCTGTACAATTGGAGGAATAACGATGCAAGGCATACCTACAGCAAGAACAACTGAGCCAAGAGTTGCTGTTTACCCCGGCAGCTTCGATCCGGTAACCTGCGGACATGTCGATATCATTAAACGCGCAGCGAAGCAATTTGATCATTTAATTGTCGCTGTGCTGAATAACACGGGCAAAAATCCGCTCTTCTCTGTTGATGAGCGTAAAGCGCTGCTTACCGAGGTGACCCGCGACCTTCCAAACGTTGCTGTCGATAGCTTCCGTGATTTATTAGTGCGGTTCATGCGTTCAAGTAAGGCGCAGGTAATTGTACGCGGTATACGATCGGTTACTGATTTTGAGTACGAGCTGCAGCTTGCCTCGACGAACCATCAATTAGATGGCGAGATCGAGACGATATTCATGATGACCAATCCCAAATATTCGTATTTGAGCTCGAGCATCGTGAAAGAGATTGCTAAGTTCCAAGGGGATGTGCAGGATCTTGTGCCGCCGGAGGTCGCGGCAGCGCTTGCAATGAAATACGGTAAAACGGTGTAAGCCCATGGACGCCGCTAATGCTGCTTAAGCAGCATTAGCGGCGTTTTTAACGTTTTAATCGTATGGATGCAGTGATTGAAGTTAAGGATAGGAGCAGCAGAGCGCAGATGAATGCCATTAGTAAGACTGGTATATATGGCCATAGGGATTGAAGCTCTAAGGCGTGCACAGCAGTTGGATTTGGTGAGCCCGCTGTTCCATGCGGCAGCCAAGCTGGAGAGGATGTCGGAATTATTCGAATGAAGAGGCTTGATATCGGCTGCCATAATAGAAGGGTGAAGATGAACGCGATTGCTGCTTGCAATAGGCGTATGGAAGCTAATGGACGGATCCGTAGATCGGTCCCGGCAATGACGGTTCCTGCTTGAAGCAGCGCACTGACCCCGCCCCAGCTAAGAACAGCCGCTGTTGCTGCAGCGTTCCAGGCGATGCCGCCATCCATTCGGGTTACAGCTGCGGAATAGGATCCGATATGACTTTCGATCAGACCTGGCATTAGGAAGACAGGAAGAGCATCGGGTACTAATGGCTCAAGCAGCTTTACGAGTACGGCACAAATCATCATAAAACCGCCTACTGCCATTAGCTTATATACCGAAACAATGACTGAATCGCCCAGTGCCTTGCCGAAGGTGCGGCCATCCCGCCGTTTGGCTTCCGTCATCGCTTTGGCTGCTTTGCGGAGAGAGCCTCCAGATAAACGGAGATTACCGTTTTGATCAGTTGAGGGATTTGCTTGGGAGAGGGCTGTGCTTCTATTGTTGAATCTGGCTTGAATAAGTCCGACGGCAATGGCAGCAGCCCATACAGCTATAGCTATAGCGGCTCCGAGCTCGGGACGTTTCATGAACCCTGCACCGACAACGAGCAGCATGAAGAGGGGGCTAGGCATATGAGCCATTGCAAGCAGGCGCTGCCCTTCACTGCGTGTGACGATACCGTTTCGGCGAAGTGCCGCCGTTGATTCTGCGCCAGAGGGGAATCCGCCCGTCCATCCGAAGGCCATGGCTAGACCGGCTTCTCCGGGCAAGCGGAACAAGCGGCGCATGAATGGATCAAGTAAAGCTCCAAAGGCGTGCACAGCCCCGAAGGCGAGCATCAGCTCAAGCAGGGTCAAGAAGGGAAGCAGGCCCGGGAAGACGATGTTCCACCAGATTGTCAAGCCCTGGAGAGAAGCTTGGAATGCATCATCAGGGCGATAAATAATCGTTGCAACTAACAAGATCGATAAACAAGCGAGCAGTAAGGTGCGTATCATTCCATTCAGCTCCGTTACGATAGAGTAGCTTGGACAAAACAGCCACTAGATTGTACGCTTGTCTTATCAATCCTAGAACCTTCTTATGCTTATAGCTGCAAAGTAACCGGCTTGTCGTAATAATCCCGGAACAAATCCCGCGCAGTGGCGGACGACCAGCCAAGCGAGTAGACGGAGGTCGCTTGTACATCAAGCTCTAAGTAAGGGTAGGTTTCATTGGCTCTGGCAGCACTGTGCAGCACAGGGAGCGCTGCCGATTTGCGCATCCGCTTCAATAACTCACGCCCTTTTTCGGTATAGCCGAGCACCCGTATGTATTGCACGCCTTCACGAAGCCGGTCTGGAGACAACGAATCCTTGCGATGTCCAAGGAGAACTGCAAGCAGGGCGCGCTGCAGCTTAGTGCGTGTATATCGTTTGGTTTTGAGGGCATCCAGCAGCGCGTCGATCTGAAGGGATGGCAGGGAAGGTATCGCACGCTTCAGCCGGTACTCCAAGCCTTCGCTCATTTCGTGGTAGCCTTCCAATGTCTCTTTCGATTCGCTAATGATTTTGTGAAAGAGCGGTTTTGCATACATGGACCAGCCGACCGGCCCTCGGCCAGCTTCGCTATCGCGCAGCAGCAGCTCTAATGTGGAGGCTGGGATGAAAGGCGCTGCTTCCTGAGGTGATGAAGCTTCTGCGACAAGCTTCCGGATCGCCGTCGCGCTGGCAATTTGCGCATCGGTAATGGTGGCTTGCGAGTAGCCTGCTTTCTCGCGCCGGATCGAATAGGGCTCAATAGCGCTGCCGATTCGCTCCAGCGCCAGCAGATAATGCAGCCCGAGCGTATTATTGGGCTGCTCCAGTCCGAACGCGGCAGCTTCAGTGTCGCCTGCAGCCGCCATGAACTGCCGGACAGCTTCGCTATAAGCGGCCGGATAGCTCACGCCCGTCGCAAGCGTATCCGCCATGAGCCGGCCAAAGGACTCCGGCTCATGCGCGAGCACCCGCGCAATGCGGCGCAGCGGCCCGATATCGCCGGCCTCGCTGCCGAAGCACAGGGCGTCTACAACGCCCGTCGCCTCCAGCAGCTTCACAGCGCCAAAGGCAAACCATTCCGCCGCCTGCGTGGAATAGGCGACCGGCAGTTCAATAACCAAATCGCAGCCGCCGCGCAGAGCCATCTCGGCGCGCGTCCATTTATTGAGCAGCGCCGGTTCGCCGCGCTGCAAAAAATGTCCGCTCATAACCGCAACAACCGCATCGCTGCCTGTTATTTTTTGCGATTGTTGTAAATGATAGAGATGTCCGTTATGAAACGGATTATACTCAACGATTAGCCCAACTGTGCGCATGTTTTGTCCTCCGAACGAATAAACGTATATTTTTTACTATATCACGTCGTGAAAATGTTGACAAAACGATTCAATAATCGATATAATAATCTTTGTTTGTTTGGAGTGATACGATGGAGATTCAAGTTAAAGAGTTAATTGCCAAAGAATCGAAAGTGCCGCTGCGTGCAAGTTTAAACGCTGATTGGTTACTGAAAGTGCGTAAAGATGTCATTAGTACAAGTCCGCTTGAAGTCGATTTGACCGCAAGAGGCGAAAACGGTGTTGCTCATGTGGAGGGCGAACTGTCGATCGATGTTGAGTTTGCATGTTCCCGCTGCTTGGATCCGACAAAAGAACATTTTGTTATTCCATTTCATGAGCGGTTCAAACCAGCAGCTGCATTGGCTGAAACCGGGGCAGAGGAAGAAATCACTCCGGTGGATGAAGATAAAGTAGAACTTGATCCGTTTCTCGAAGAAACGATGATGCTCTCTTTACCGTTCATACCGCTTTGCGACGAAGACTGCAAGGGTCTTTGTCAAACCTGCGGCGCCAACTTAAATGAGGGAAACTGCGGATGCTCGAAGGAGCGTATTGATCCTCGGCTGGCCGCGTTGCAAGATTTGTTTAAGGATCAGTAGGTTCGCAGCTTTAGGAGGCTGCCAAGCCTAATTTTTTGAAGGAGGTGGGAAACATGGCAGTACCACAACGTAGAACATCCAAGACTCGTCGTGACAAGCGCCGTACACATTTTAAACTGGCTGTGCCGGGTATGGTGAAATGTGAGCAATGCGGAGAGTTGAAATTGAGTCACCGAGTATGTAAAGTTTGCGGATTTTATAAAACAAGAGAGATCATCAAACAATAGTTCAAATAAGTAGTACTTCATCCCGCGGTGAGGTGCTATTTTTTTTGAAATCAGCGATCAGACATAGATTAAAAAGGACGCCGACATTGCGCGCGGACGCATTCTTTTATATACTGTTAGTACCTGGTTATAATAGCTGATTGTAAACACTTCATCGTTCATTTTATTTCATACGGACTTTTGAAGCGATTTTAGGCTTCCAGAATACAGTGTACGAAGCTAAGCTGCGGCACATACTTAGACTAATAGGCAAAGGTGGTGCGGACCATCGAACGTCTTCCCAAACGTGAGCGTCATCAACAGCTATCCCGTCTTATCGAAGAGAATCCTTTCATCACCGATCGGGAGCTGACGCGTCAATTAAAGGTTAGTATTCAAACGGTGCGGCTTGACCGGTTGGAGCTTGGCATACCCGAACTTCGGGAACGTATGAAGTTAATGGCGGAGCGTTCGTATGATGTTGTCCGTTCATTACCTCTGCACGAGGTTATCGGAGATATCGTCGACTTGCAGCTCGATCAGAGCGGCATTTCGATATTTGAAATTCGTGAAGAACATGTGTTTTCTAGAACCGGCATCGCCCGCGGACATCATGTATTTGCGCAAGCGAATTCGCTTGCGGTCGCGGTTATTAATGATGAAATTGCTTTAACGTCTTCAGCAGACATCCGCTTTGTGCGGTCGGTGAAGCTTGGCGAGAAATGTATTGCCAAAGCTCATGTCAGATCCATATCAAGCCGTCAGACGAAGGCGAAGGTTGAAGTCTTTTCATATGTAGGCGATGAAATGGTCTTTCAAGGTCATTTTGTCATCTACCGGTCCGCTGGCGAAACGGTCATCGAGGGAGGAAATGAAGGTGCGGATCGCAATTGATGCGATGGGGGGAGATCATGCTCCTTCCCTTATCGTTAAAGGCGCGCTTGCAGCAGCAGCCGAATGGCCGGAAGTACACTTGCTGCTCGTTGGAGATACCGCTCAGATCGAGGAACATCTCGTTGGAGCGAAGCCGTCTAATATTACAATCATTCATGCCGATGATGTCATTGGGCCAGATGAAGAACCGGTCAAAGCGGTTCGTCGCAAAAAGAGCTCTTCCATGGTTATCGCAGGACAGCTCGTGCGTGATGGTCAAGCTGAAGCGATGCTTTCTGCAGGAAATACAGGCGCACTGATGACGACAGGTCTTCTTGTGGTAGGGCGCTTGAACGGAATTGAACGGCCTGCGCTCGTAACGATGCTTCCGACAATGGATGATATCGGTGTGCTTGCCCTTGATCTTGGCGCCAATATGGACGCCAAACCGGAGCATCTGCTTCAATATGCAATTATGGGCAGCATCTATCGTCAGAAGGTTAATGGTCTTAGCAGCCCTCGCGTGGGTCTATTGAATGTAGGAACCGAAGAGATGAAGGGCAATGAGCTGACGAAAGCGGCATTTGAGCTATTGAAATCGGCGCCGATCAATTTCATTGGCAACGTAGAGGCACGCGATGTGCTTGTGCGCAACTGTGATGTGCTAATTTGTGACGGCTTTGCTGGTAATATCATGCTTAAAGCGATGGAAGGCACGGCAGGCACGTTATTCAAAACGATTCGCGATGTTTTCACAAGCTCGCTTCTAACCAAAATAGCAGCAGCAATTATGCAATCCAAGCTGAGGCAGCTGCGTAATAAAATGGATTACAAAGAACATGGCGGCGCTCCATTGCTTGGAATTAACGGTCTTGTTGTCAAATGCCACGGATCTTCGGATGTTAAAGCGGTTAAAAGCGCAGTCCGACAAGCGAAGCTGGCCATTGAGAGTCAGTTGATTTCATCGATCGCAGCGGAAATAAGCAGGAAGTGAGTGGAGAAGATGCAATTAAATTCCGTAGGCATCATTGGAACCGGTAAGTATGTACCGGAACGAATTTTAACGAATCGTGAATTGGAACAAATGGTTGAAACGAATGACGAATGGATCGTCTCCCGTACAGGAATTCGCGAACGTCGTATCGCTTCACCAGAACAGGCGACATCCGACTTGGCTTTCGAAGCGTCCAAAATCGCTCTTGAAGCGGCAGGCATTACTGCTGAGGAGCTCGATCTTATTATAGTAGCTACCATTACGCCAGATATGTATTTTCCCTCAACCTCCTGCTTGCTGCAGGATAAGCTTGGAGCGAAGAAAGCGGCCGCTTTCGATTTATCTGCTGCATGCTCAGGCTTTATCTATGGAATGGCAACGGCATCTAACATGATTGCCACTGGCATGTATAAACATGTGCTTGTCGTAGGGGCTGAATGCCTCTCGCGTATTACGGACTACACGGACCGTAATACCTGCATCTTGTTCGGTGACGGAGCTGGAGCAGTTGTTCTTGGCCAAGTTCCGGAAGGCAGAGGCTTCCGTTCGTTCGAGCTTGGCGCTGATGGATCAGGAGGCGAGCTGCTTAAGGTTAGCGGGGGAGGTTCACGTCTTCCTTCGACACCTGAGAGCATTGCGGATAAGAAGCACTTCATCTATATGGCAGGCAGTGAAGTATTTAAATTTGCGGTTCGTATTATGGGTAATGCAGCTGAAGAAGCGCTCCGCAAAGCTGGACTCGATAAAAGTCATATCGATTTGCTTATTCCGCATCAGGCGAACATTCGTATTATTCAATCGGCGCTGAACCGCCTGAACCTGCCAGAAGAGAAAAGCATGATCAACCTGGATAAATACGGTAACGTATCTGCTGCATCTATTCCGATCGCTCTTGCAGAGGCTGTTGAGCAGGGACGTGTCAATGAAGGCGATACGCTTCTGCTTGTTGGCTTCGGCGGCGGTTTAACATGGGGTGCTTCGGTAATTGTTTGGTAATTAAGCTCGGTATTATCGTATGGAGGTAAAGGATTAATGGGCAAAATAGCATTCGTATTTCCCGGTCAAGGCGCACAAGCCGTAGGAATGGGCAAAGACGCTTACGAAGCATTCGATATCTCGCGTTCTGTCATAGACCGTGCAGATGAAGCTTTAGGCTTTAATCTTAGTGAAATCATATTTAATGGGCCTGAAGAAGTATTGAAGCAAACAGCCAATACGCAGCCTGCGCTGCTTACGGTCAGCATCGCCCTGCTCGAAGCATTCAAAGACCGCGGCATTAAGCCGGATTTTGCAGCGGGGCACAGCCTTGGCGAATACAGCGCACTTGTGGCAGCCGGCGTATTATCCTTCGAGGATGCCGTACGCACTGTGCGTGCTCGTGGTCAATTCATGGAGCAAGCCGTCCCGAGCGGACAAGGGGCTATGGCAGCCGTACTTGGTGCGGAGCGTGAAGCGCTTGCTGCTCTTTGTGAGGCAGTATCGGCAGAACTCGGAGCCGTAGAGCTTGCTAACGTAAACTGTCCGGGTCAGATTGTCGTTTCAGGTACGGCAGCAGGGGTGCAGGGTATAGTCGAGCGTGGCAAAGAAGCAGGTGCGAAGCGTGTCATTCCGCTTGAAGTTAGCGGTCCTTTTCATTCCTCATTAATGAAGCCGGCCGCTGACAAGCTGGCAGATATATTATCAACGATCAGCATGAACGATGCTTCGATCCCAGTAATAGCTAACGTAACGGCGAAACCTGTTACCCAATCATCCGAGATCCGGGGTTTATTATCAGAACAGGTTTATTCACCAGTCCTTTGGGAAGATAGCATCCGCTATCTGATCAGCGAAGGCGTAGACACCTTTATCGAAATCGGCTCAGGCACCGTCCTAGCCGGACTAATCAAGAAAATCGACAAATCCGTCACCATCATCTCCATCAACACCCTAGAATCCCTCCAAGCAGCAGTGATCTAGGCTCCTGCACTTGGGATAGACAGTGTTTAAGGCAGGCTTTGTCTACACTATAAATAAGTTCTGATGATGAACTGATGTGTTCTTAGTCTGTTCTAAATCTGTTCAATCTTTTCTAAATCTGTTCTAAATCTGTTCTAAATCTGCTCTAAATCTGCTCTTCAATCCATAGCTCTTCGCTCTTAAATCTATAGTCAATCGCTTTTAAATCGTAATGCTCATCACTATTAATCCACGGGTTCATGCGCATCAAGCGCCCCATCGTTCCGTGAACTGGTGCGAAGCACAATCAGCGTTGCGCCAAAGGTAAAGCGTGTCCCGTAAGGGACGACAAGCGAGCACAAGCAGCATACCCATCAAGGGAGCGCCTTATCAACTCTACCGACAACCATCCGGGAGTCCAGAGGGCCGGGGCCCTTGGGGTCCCCCTTTCCAAGGGGGATTTAGGGGGATGTGGGGATTAGGGGGATGGGCTTAGCACTAAAAATAAGTTAAAACTGGGAGTCCAGAGGGGATAAACCCTCGGCACCTCTCCAAGAGGAAGGAGTGCTCTATTTGTTTGCAGACCTCACAGGAAAAATCGCTCTCGTAACTGGCGCATCCCGCGGCATTGGCCGTTCGATCGCCCTTGCGCTAGCTGAAGCAGGCGCTGACGTAGCGATCAATTACTCAGGCAGCGAAGCTGCTGCCGCCGAAACAGCCCAAGCGGTTGAAGCTTTCGGCCGCCGCTCACTAGTTTTGAAGGCGAACGTTGGTAAGACGGACGAGTTCGAAGCGATGGTTAAGCAAGTGATTGAGACGTTTGGCGCTATCGATATATTAGTGAATAATGCGGGGATTACGCGGGATAATCTAATTATGCGTATGAAAGAGGAAGAATTCGACCAAGTTATCGAGACGAACCTTAAGGGCGTGTTTAATGGAATTAAAGCCGTTACTCGTCCGATGATGAAGCAGCGCTCAGGCAGAATCATTAACATTTCATCCGTTGTAGGAGTTCTCGGCAATCCTGGGCAGGCGAACTATGTGGCAGCGAAAGCGGGTGTTATTGGCTTAACCAAAGCAGCAGCAAGCGAGCTGGCTTCACGAGGAATTACGGTTAACTGTGTTGCGCCAGGCTTTATCCAGACCGAAATGACGGATAAGCTGTCCGAGGAAGTGAAGACGAAGCTTGCTGGGGAAATTCCGCTTGCCCGGCTCGGAGATCCGCAGGATATCGCAGCAGCGGTTCGATTCCTCGCTTCGGAGCTGCTTCCTACATGACAGGCCAAACGATTCATGTCGATGGCGGAATGTACATGTAGTTTTATGATTCACCGCAATAGCCAGCTATACCGCTATGATAGATGTATGGCATTTTGTCCGCAGTTCTCGTATAATACCATGGAGGAGGTGAACCGGATGTCCGATGTATTAGATCGTGTAAAACGCATCGTCGTCGACCGCCTTGGCGTTGACGAAGCGGAAGTATCACTTGAAGCTTCTTTTAAAGATGATCTTAGGCGCTGACTCTCTTGATGTCGTAGAATTAGTCATGGAACTGGAAGATGAGTTCGATATGGAGATTTCTGATGAAGATGCAGAGAAGATCACAACTGTAGGAGAAGTAGTGAATTACATATCTATCTCTAAATGCTTAATTAAAAAGCTGATAAGTCCCGTTATCATGACGGGACTTATCTCCATCTCCTGCATGTTTAAGGTCAATCTGAACATGAGTAAGCGCGGAAGCGTTTTTTATAGATAATCGCATGTATTACCATTATCGTTGTCCATCAGAGGTGAATAGAAATGAAACAGAGAGTGGTCGTTACGGGCATGGGGGTCATGACCTCGCTGGGTTCCGATTTGAATGACATTTTGGGGTAATTTGATGGAAGGAAAGTCAGGCGTATCACATGTCGAAGCTTTCGATGTTTCCGAATATCCAACGCAAATTGCAGCTGAAATTAAAAACTTCAATCCTGAAGATTACAATATCGACAAGAAGGAAGCGCGCCGCATGGATCGTTTCGTTCAATTTGCGGTAGTTGCCAGTAAGTTAGCGCATTAAAGATGCGAACCTTGATATCGGCGAAGATGTCGATCCTGAACGCGTCGGTGTGATGATTGGTTCTGGTATTGGCGGACTTGGTACTTGGGAAGATCAGCATAATATTTTGCTTGAAAAAGGTCCTAAGCGCGTTAGCCCGTTCTTTATCCCGATGATGATCGCGAATATGGCTTCGGGTCAAGTATCGATGGCAACTGGTGCAAAGGGTCCGAACAGCACGGCAGTAACGGCTTGTGCAACAGGAACGCATTCCATTGGCGATTCGTTCAAGCTGATTCAACGCGGTGACGCAGAAGTTATGATCTGCGGCGGTGCGGAAGCGACAATTCGTCCTACAGGGATGGCGGGATTTTGTTCCATGAGAGCGATGTCCACACGCAATGATGAGCCGGAGAAAGCAAGTCGTCCTTTCGACATCGGATCGTGACGGTTTTGTGATGGGCGAAGGCGCTGGTGTTCTTGTGCTTGAATCGCTGGAGCATGCGCTCAATCGCGGAGCCCGCATTTATGCGGAAGTTATCGGTTATGGGATGAGCGGCGATGCCCATCATATGACAGAGCCGGATCCGGATGGCGCAGCGCGCTGTATGGCGAAGGCTATTGAAAGATGCCGGTATTGACCCTGCAGAGATTGATTATATCAATGCGCATGGTACGTCAACTCCGGTTGGTGACAGTTCCGAAACGTCCGCCATTAAGAAGGCGTTCGGCGAGGCACGCCTATAAGGTTGCAGTAAGCTCAACCAAATCGATGACTGGTCATCTGCTTGGTGCTGCTGGCGGTGTAGAAGCGGTTATACTCGGCCTGACACTCGTGAATGGCATCATCCCGCCAACCATTAATCTGGACAATCAGGATCCTGAATGTGATCTTGGATTATGTGCCGAATACGCCGCGTAAAGCGGATGTTCGTATCGCGATGTCCAACTCGTTCGGTTTCGGCGGTCATAACGCGACGATCGTGATGAAGAAATATGAAGCATGACAGCTTTGAGGAACTTCAGCAGCATTTGCAAGTACGCTTCCGTACGATACGTCTGCTCCGGCAGGCGTTTACCCATACTTCTTACGTAAATGAGCATAGGCAAACCGCGCTCGAGCATAATGAACGGCTTGAATTTCTAGGCGATGCTGTTCTGCAATTGACTGTATCGGAGTTTCTGTATCGGACGTTTCCGGAACGGCCGGAAGGACAGCTAACCAGAATGCGCGCATCCATCGTTTGCGAGCCTTCGCTTGCCCGTTTTGCCGAGATGCTTGAGCTTGGCACGCATGTCCTGCTTGGACGCGGGGAAGAGCAGCTTGGCGGCAGACAACGGCCTGCTCTTCTGGCGGATTTATTCGAATCCTTTGTCGGAGCTATTTATCTGGATCAAGGGCTGGATGCGGTACGGTCTTTCCTTGCTGCTCATATCTTTCCTCAAATTGATAGCAATGGCGGCTTACTCGTGAAGGATTTCAAATCGACTCTTCAGGAGAAAGCGCAGCATGCCAGCATGGGACCGATCGAATACCGGATTATAGAAGAACGCGGACCTGCTCATGATCGTGAGTTCGTTATTGAAGTGCTGATCGGGGAAATTCCTTACGGCACGGGCGTTGGGCGGACCAAGAAGGAAGCGGAGCAGCAGGCTGCTGCGGAAGCTTGGAGAAAGCTCGCTGATTAGTTGGCTTATCATAAATTGTAAGGGATCCTGGTGGCCTTTTTGGTAAACCGGGATTTTTTGCGTTGTAATTCTGACCTATTCTTTTAAGACAATTATGGTACAATAGGCGTTGAGGTGAAGGCAAAGCTATGTTCCTGAAAAGGATTGAATTAGCAGGATTCAAATCGTTTGCCGACAAGACGGAGCTTGAATTCGTCCGCGGTATAACGGCTGTTGTCGGACCAAACGGCAGCGGTAAAAGTAATATAAGCGATAGCATCCGCTGGGTGCTTGGCGAACAAAGCGCCAAGAGTCTGCGCGGAGGTAAGATGGAAGACATCATCTTTGCCGGAAGTGATGCACGTAAAGCCGTTAACTTCGGTGAAGTGTCATTAACGCTCGACAATACCGATGGTGCTTTGCCACTCGAGTACAATGAAGTAACGGTGACCCGTCGTGTTCACCGCAGCGGCGACAGTGAGTATATGATTAACAAGCAGTCCTGCCGGCTGAAAGATATAACGGAATTGTTTATGGATACGGGAATTGGTAAAGAAGCGTATTCCATTATCGGACAAGGCCGAATCGAAGAGATTTTAAGCACGCGCTCTGAAGACCGCCGGGGCATTTTTGAAGAGGCATCCGGAATTGTCAAATATAAATCGCGTAAACGAGAAGCGCAGAAGAAGCTCGACGATACGGAGAGCAACTTGCTGCGTATTCATGATTTGGTCTCTGAGCTTGAGGCTCAGGTAGAGCCGCTTCGAGAGCAATCGGAGAAGGCGATCCAATTCAAGCAGCTGAGAGACCAGCTGAAAAAATCCGAAATTTCCATGTACGTACATAGTATTGAAGCGGTGCACAGCTCATGGAGTGAGTCTAATGTCCGCATGAAGAAGCTTCAGGAAGAGCAGCTTACCCTCTCTACGGTCGTAAGTAAGCATGATGCCCTGCTTGAGAAGGATCGGCTCAAGCTGCGAGAGCTGGAAGAATCGCTTGACAGGCTTCATGAGTCGATGCTGCAGGTCAGCGAAGATTACGAGAAATGCGAAGGCTACGGGGAAGTATTGAAGGAACGCAAACGAAATCTTGAACAGAACCGATCACAGCTTGAAGCTTCCATCGCTGCGCAGAATGAACGGATCAGCACGCTTGCGAAAGAAGAAGCTGAGTTCCGCGGCAAAGCTGCAGCACTTGAGAATGAACTCCAGTCACTGCGTCTTAAGCTGCAGGAAGAAGAGATTTTGCTTCTTGGTACTTCGGCCTCCGCCTCGGGAGATACCGAGGATTCATTGAAGAGTGAACTGCTTGATATTCTTAGCTCAATGGCACAGCTTCGGAATGAAATCCGGTATGCCGTTCAGCAAGAGGAATCGCTGCAGCGAAGAATGGAACGGCTGGGAGACGAGTATGCCAAGTGGCAGGATCAGCACCAAAAGGTAAGCACCAAACGTACCGAGCTGGGTAAGCGTTTAGAGGCTACAGTTAATGAGATTTCAACAGTGCGTAATACGTATATTCAAGAAAGCGAGAAGCTTTCTGCCGGACAGAAGCTGCTTGAAGAAGCACAGTCAGCGGTCCGTAAGTGGGAACAGAAGCTGGAAGCTCTTCGTTCACGCCGTGATACGATGAAAGAAATGCAGGATGACCTTGATGGCTTCATGCAAGGCGTACGTGAAGTTTTGAAGGCTTCACGGCGATCCACGGGTGGTATAGAAGGTGTTCATGGAGCGGTCGCTGAGCTTATCCGTGTGCCAGAGAAGGTGGAGCTGGCGATTGAAACGGCGCTTGGCGGTGCTTTGCAGCATGTCGTTATGAGCGATGAGAAAAGCGCCAGGGCCGCTATAGCTTTTCTGAAGCAGCGACAATTGGGGAGAGCGACGTTCCTTCCGCTTGATGTCATCCGGAGTCGGAACATATCCGAGCAGGATAAACGAATGATTGCAGGATTAGAAGGCTTTGTCGGAGTTGCAGCCGAGCTTGTATCCTTTGAATCCCGATATGGGTCCATTATTGAAAACCTGCTTGGTAACGTCTTGATTTCAGAAACTTTAGAGCAAGCCAATCGGATTGCTTCGAGATGCCAATACAGATTCCGGGTCGTTACGCTTGAAGGTGATGTCGTTAATGCCGGTGGTTCCATGAGCGGAGGCAGCCTTCAGAAGAAAGGTGCTAATCTGCTCGGCCGTCAGCGTCAGATCGAGCAGTTGGAGGAAGAAGTTAAGACGACTGACCTTCAACTTACTAAGCTTCGGGATAAAATCAGCGATCTGCGTAAGGAGCAGTCCATCTATAATCAGAACGTTGATGATTTACGCGGACAAGGTGAGCAGCGGCGTATTGAGGAGCAGCAAATTCGAGCCGAGCTTCAACAGCTGGATAATGAAAGCCGCCATCTTGAAGAGCAGCGGCAGCTGTATGAAGCCGATAGCAATGGGAATCAAACAGAAAGACAGCAGCTGGTTACATCCGCACAAGATGCCCAGAAGCGTCTGGAGCTGTTAACAGCAGATGAAGAGAAGCTTCAAGCAGCCATACGACTTGCTGAGGAGCGTCGGAAGGCGGGAGAATCTGCGAAAGAACAGCTGCAGGATCAGCTGACAGATCTGAAAATCGCAGTGGCAAAAACGGATCAGGAGAAGCTTTCCTTCGAGGATCAAGCCTCTCGTATCCGTGTCGACATTGGTCGTGCTAAGCAGGAGCTTACTGGACTTAAACAAATGCTTTCCAGGCAGGAAGAAGATGCTGCTCAGCATACCGAGGAAAGTGTCAAGCAGATCGAACAGTTAAATCACTTGAAGCTTCAGAAGGAAACCTGCTCTTCACAGACGGATTTGAAGCGTGCAGAGCGTGCGGAGATGACTCGTGATCTGGAGGAAGGGGAGAATGAGACTAGAGACCAGCGTAACCAGCTTCGCAAGGTCGAGGATCAGCTCCGCCAGACCGAAATCGCAGCGAACCGACTTGATGTTGAGCTTGATAATTTGCTTCGCAAACTAAGTGAAGAATACGAGCTGAGCTTCGAGCTTGCCAAAGAGCGTTATCCGGTTCCCGAGGATATTCAAGCCCTTCAGAACGAAGTACGAGATCTGAAGCGTAAGATTACAGCACTTGGCGAAGTCAGCCTTGGCGCAATTGAAGAGTATGAACGTGTAAGTGAACGTTTTACATTCCTATCGGATCAGAAGGATGACTTGATTGAAGCGAAAACAACGCTCTATCAGGTTATCCGTGAAATGGACGAGGAGATGTCCAAACGGTTCAAGACGACGTTCGAAGCGATTCGCGGTCATTTCGTTATCGTGTTTGCCAAGCTTTTTGGCGGCGGCCGCGCTGATCTTATTATGGTTGAGCCTGATCGCGTCCTTGACAGCGGTATCGATATTGTTGCTCAACCGCCAGGGAAAGAAGCTGCAAAATCTACAGCTTCTCTCCGGTGGTGAACGGGCGTTAACTGCGATTGCCTTGCTCTTTGCGATTTTGCAGGTTAAGCCTGTTCCTTTCTGCGTGCTTGATGAAGTTGAGGCAGCGCTGGATGAAGCAAACGTTGCACGGTTTGCAAGGTACCTTCGTGAGTTTTCTGAGCTGACACAATTTATTGTCGTTACGCACAGGAAAGGAACGATGGAAGAAGCAGATGTGCTGTACGGGGTTACAATGGAGGAAGGCGGAGTGTCTAAGCTCGTTTCCGTACGTCTGGAAGACGAGGAGCAATATTCGGCTTAAAGGCGATCAGATTGAGTGGTTGAATGGCTTATTAAGATCCAATAAAAAGCCGGTGTCAGGAGCTCTATTGCCCTTGCCCGGCTTTTATAAATCATGTGATGGAGGGCATCCGATGAGTTTTTTTAAACGGCTAAAGGAAAGTATCTCTCAAAAAACAGAAGCGGTTACTAATAAGTTTAAGGAAGGGCTCACTAAGACGCGCGATGCGTTTGTCGAGAGAGTCGAGGAGCTTATCACTCGCCGTAAAAAAATTGACGAGGAGTTCTATGAAGAGCTGGAAGAAATATTAATCGGTGCCGATGTAGGCGTTAATACGGTGATGAAGCTTATCGACGAGCTGCGTACTGAAGTAAAGAAACGCAAAATTGAGGATGCTTCGGAGCTTCAACCGATTTTATCAGAGAAGCTGGTTGATTTGCTAAGAGGCGATGCACAAACCGGACTGCGGATGGCTGATGAAGGGATGACCGTCATCTTGTTCGTAGGTGTCAATGGCGTAGGGAAGACGACAACTATCGGTAAGCTTGCCCATAAATTCAAGACGGAAGGCAAAAGCGTACTGCTCGCCGCGGGAGATACATTCCGTGCGGGTGCAATCGAACAGCTTGAAGTATGGGGTCAACGTGTTGGCGTCGATGTAATTAAACAGGATTCAGGCGCGGATCCCGCAGCTGTTATGTTTGATGCGATTCATGCAGCCAAACAGCGTAAAGTTGATGTTCTGCTATGCGATACAGCCGGAAGATTGCAAAATAAAAACAATCTCATGGATGAGCTGAACAAAATCTTTCGCGTTATACAGCGTGAAGTTCCAGCTGCTCCTCACGAGGTTCTGCTTGTACTTGACGCAGCTACAGGGCAAAATGCGCTTAGTCAGGCTAAGCTTTTCGGAGAGAAAAGCGGCGTGACAGGGCTCGTATTGACGAAGCTGGACGGTACAGCGAAGGGCGGAATCGTTATTGCGATCCGCAGCGAGCTTGATCTTCCCGTGAAGCTGGTCGGCTTAGGCGAGAAAATGGACGATCTTCAGGAATTCGATTCCGAGCAGTTCATTCACGCGTTATTTGGCCGGATATTGCAGGATGCGGAAGAGAAAGAAGAAGGTAAATAAGGTGACAAGTGAATATACTTGACAGCCTATATGCGTCTGCGCTATGATAAACGTCGTAGTAAAGCTGTAAAGGTATTTGCCTTGACGAAGGGGGTGGCTGCGGTGACGGTCCATGAACCTGATGCCTTGGCGAAGACGAACCGAATCAATATGCTCTTCGACTTTTACGAGCTGCTGCTTACAGACAAGCAGCAAACGTTCCTTAAATATTATTTTCATGATGATTATTCACTTGGCGAGATAGCGGCTGAGTTTGATATCAGCCGCCAAGCTGTCTATGAAAGTGTTAAGCGTGCGGAAGCCGTACTTGAGAACTATGAGAGCAAGCTTCACCTGCTCGCAAAGTATGAAGCTGCCCAAGCATGGCTGACAAAGCTGGAAGCTTTAGCGGATGAGATATCCGGATCTGTTGAGTTAAGCGGGCAATTAAGGCAGATCGCGCAAGGTTTGCGTGAGCCGGAAGAAATATAATAGCTACGATATAGTTACGATGTGAGTTTTCTAAGAAAACTTTTGAGGTGATTGACATGGCGTTTGAAGGATTATCCAGCAGGCTGCAGAATGTTTTCGGTAAACTGCGCGGCAAAGGTAAAGTGTCGGAAGATGATGTCAACGAAGCGATGCGTGAAGTGCGTTTGGCGCTGCTTGAGGCCGACGTAAACTTCAAAGTCGTCAAGGATTTCATCGCGAAGGTTAAAGAGCGTGCGATCGGACAGGAATTGGCGAAGAGCTTTACGCCTGGCATGGTCATCATCGATATCGTAAACAAAGAATTAACGGAACTAATGGGCGGCACGAACACGAAGCTCGCTAAAGCATCTAAGCCGCCAACCGTTATTCTTATGGCAGGTTTGCAAGGGGCTGGTAAAACGACCTCTTCCGCAAAGCTTGCGAAGCTGCTGCTTAAAGAGAAACATAAGCCGCTTCTAGTTGCTGGCGATATCTATCGTCCTGCTGCGATCAAACAGCTTCAAGTGCTCGGCGAACAGATTGGTGTTCCTGTCTTCACGATGGGCGATCAAACCTCGCCTGTCGATATTGCTCGTGCTGGTTTGCAGCAAGCAAAGGATAACGGACATGATTACGTAATTATTGATACGGCTGGCCGTCTTCATATTGACGAAGCACTGATGGATGAGCTTAGGCAAATTCATGAGACAACGAAGCCCGATGAAGTCCTTCTCGTCGTCGATGCGATGACTGGACAAGAAGCGGTTAACGTTGCTCAGAGCTTTCATAGTCAGCTTGAACTAACAGGCGTTATCTTGACGAAGCTTGATGGCGACACGCGCGGCGGTGCGGCGCTATCGGTTAAAGCCGTTACAGGCTGTCCGATTAAATTTGCAGCAACAGGCGAGAAAATTGAGCCGCTTGAGCCGTTCCATCCGGAACGGATGGCTTCCCGCATACTCGGAATGGGCGACATGCTGTCCCTAATCGAGAAAGCACAATCAAGCATCGATGCCGATAAGGCTGCCGAGATGGAACGCAAGATGCGTACGGCAGAGTTCACTTTCGAAGACTTCCTTGACCAGATGGAGCAGGTTCGCAAGCTTGGTCCTTTGGATCAGCTCATGGATATGATGCCAGGCATGGGCAAGATGAAGGACATGAAGAATCTTAAGGTCGATGAGAAGCAAATTAACCGTGTCGAAGCGATTGTTAAATCGATGACCAAGGATGAGAAGCGCAAGCCGGAAATCTTGAATCACAGCAGGCGTAAACGGATTGCTGCAGGCAGCGGAACATCGGTAACCGAAGTTAACCGTCTGATTAAGCAGTTTGATGATATGAAGAAGATGATGAAGCAATTCTCATCGATGATGGGTCCGAAAGGTCCAAAAGGCGGTATGAAAGGCCTTAAAGGCTTGATGGGTAAAGGGATGAAGTTCCCTTTCTAGGGAGTTTCATTCGTAAAACTGCTTCTGCAAAACTATTTAAAGGAGGTGATTTTCTTGGCAGTACGTATTCGTTTGAAACGTATCGGTGCGCACAAAGCGCCTTTCTACCGTGTAGTTGTTTCTGATTCCCGTTCCCCACGTGACGGTCGATTCATCGAAGAAATCGGTACTTATAACCCAGTTGCACAACCGGCACTAGTTTCCATTGATGAAGAGAAAGCGTTAAAGTGGCTTCAAAACGGAGCGCAAGCTTCTGACACTGTTCGCAACTTGCTTTCCAAAGCAGGCGTGATGACTAAGCTTCATGAGCTTAAACTCCAGAAATAACTTGCTCTTTTACGGGGGGCCTTGAGATGAAAGAATTGATTCTTGTCATAGCTAAGGCTTTAGTTGATTTCCCGGAAGACGTGCGCGTAGACGTGAAAGAAGACGATCGCGGCACCGTCTTTATGCTATCGGTTCACCCCGACGATGTCGGTAAAGTAATCGGTAAGCAGGGACGGATTGCTAAAGCGCTGCGGACGGTTGTCACTTCGGCTGCCGTCAAATCGCACAAACGCGTTATGGTCGACATTATTTCGTAGCGATCGTACATCGAAGTAGGGTTAGGATAAATATCCTAGCCCTTTTTCGATGGAACTCACGAAAAAGGTAGGAATAGCGATGGAACAACAATGGTTATCAGTTGGCAAAGTCGTCAATACTCATGGCATACGCGGTGAAATAAAGGTCCTTTCACAAACAGACTTTATCGAGGAACGTTTTGCTCCCGGCAGTAAGCTTACCTTGTTGAACCCGGAAATGACTCAACAGATTCAGGTCGTCGTTCAATCCTCAAGACTGCATAAAGAAATGATTATTGCAAAGCTGAAGGGCTACGATAACATTAACGATGTGGAGAAATACAAGGGCTGGTCACTTAAAGTAACAAAGGACAACCTTATCGATCTTGAAGAAGGCGAATATTATCAGCACCAAATTATCGGCTGCCGGGTAGTAACGGATGAAGGCGAGGAGCTTGGTGTCATTTCTGAAATACTGGTGCCTGGAGCGAACGATGTTTGGGTTGTTGAACAATCTAAAGGTAAGCAAGTGCTGATCCCAGTTATTGATGATGTGCTCCTGAACGTGGATGTTGCAAACAAGCTGGTGACGGTCCGCCTGATGGAAGGGCTGATTTAATAGATGCGGATAGATGTATTGACACTTTTCCCGGACATGTTTGATGGTGTTTTTGGCGCAAGCATTCTGGGCAAAGCGCGTGATAAAGGAATTGTCAGCTTAAATGCGGTTAACTTTCGTGACTATGCGGGCAACAAGCATAATACGGTTGATGATTATCCGTATGGCGGCGGAGGCGGGATGGTTTTGAAGCCTGAGCCGCTGTTTGCAGCAGTCGAGGATTTAGCTCCTGAGGGTGTAAAGAGCCCCCGCGTTATACTGATGTGCCCGCAAGGAGAGACTTATACGCAGAGCAAAGCAGAGGAACTCTCAAAAGAGGAGCATCTGGTGTTTGTTTGCGGCCACTATGAAGGCTATGATGAACGGATAAGAGAGCATTTGGTTACAGATGAGATATCGATCGGTGATTATGTTCTGACCGGCGGAGAGCTGCCTGCTATGTCTGTCATTGACAGCGTCGTTCGCCTGCTGCCAGGCGTACTTGGCAATGAGAATTCGGCAGTTACGGATTCATTTAGTACAGGCCTGTTAGAGTATCCGCATTATACCCGTCCAGCGGTGTTTCGCGGCTGGGAGGTTCCTGATGTGCTTCTATCCGGTCATCATGCGAATGTAGAGGCTTGGCGCCGAGAACAATCACTTCTACGCACCCTAGAGCGGCGTCCGGAGCTGTTGGATGGGATTGAATTAACGAAAAAGGAACGGGTGTGGCTTAACAATTTGATAGCTGCCCGACCGGAACTGAAAAAACAGTAGAATATGTTGTTGTATTGTGGGCCTGGATGTGGTAAAATTTCTGGTGTTGCTTTTGTAAAGTCGGGCGGTCCGCTATTAAGCGATGAGACGGTTCAGATGTGATCCGTGTAGCTATAAGAACGCCTATGGTGGAAGGAGTGAAACTACAATGAATCTTTTACAAATCATTTCGAACGAACAACTTCGTACTGACCTTCCAAGATTTCGCGCAGGCGATACGCTGAAGGTACACGTAAAAGTTATCGAGGGAACTCGTGAGCGTGTTCAGCTTTTCGAAGGCGTTGTTATTAAACGTCAAGGCGGCGGCATCAGCGAAACTTTTACGGTTCGTAAAATTTCGTATGGTGTTGGCGTGGAAAGAACTTTCCCTGTTAACTCACCAAAAATCGAGAAGATCGAAGTAGCTCGCCGTGGTAAAGTTCGCCGCGCGAAACTGTACTACCTTCGTAATCTTCGCGGTAAAGCTGCAAGAATTAAAGAAATTCGTTAATGTACGACAAGGAAGGGGCTTGCACAAACAAGTCCCTTTCGTTATTTTTACATAACCTGATTTTGCCATAGAAGAGGGTGTAATTAATGGATCAACAGCATCGTGCGGATGATAATGAAAAAGGAAGCATGGAATCATCCCAAACGGATAACATACAAACATCTGGTCAACCAGGTGATGAGACAATCGCTCCACCAAAAGGCGGAAGAGCGCAGAAGGAAATCTTCGAATGGGTTAAGGCGCTGGCAATTGCTGCGCTGCTCGTACTCGTCATTCGTTATTTTTTATTCGCGCCATTCATCGTAGATGGACCGTCCATGCAGCCTACCTTTTATACGGGCGAGCGTTTGATTGTAAACAAAATTATTTATGATATCCGCGAGCCGAAGCACGGAGAAGTAGTTGTGTTCCATGTGCCCGAGGAAGGCCGAGATTTCATTAAACGTGTCATTGGCGTTCCCGGTGACAAGGTGAAGCTTGAAGGCGATAACCTGTATATAAACGGCAAGAAGGTAGACGAGCCTTACTTGAAGCAATCAATTGCAAATGCCAAAGCAGAAGGTCATCTTTTTAATGCCGAAAATAGCCCGACAACAAACTTCCCAAATGAAAACTTTAAGACGGATATTGTACCAAAAGGGTATATCTTAGCGTTTGGGGATAACCGTCCGGACAGCAAAGATAGCCGTATAATCGGTTATGTGCCAATGAGTCATATTGTCGGCCGCGCAGATGTTATTTTTTGGCCAATTAAAAAGGTTGAGTTTGTGAATCACGGATAGAGGTGACAGCATGACAATTCAATGGTTTCCCGGTCATATGACGAGGGCACGGAGACAGATTCAAGATAAGCTCAAGCTGATCGATATTGCGATTGAGCTGCTTGATGCACGTATTCCTATTTCCAGCCGGAATCCGATGATCGAGGAAATTCTTGGTGGCAAACCACGCCTCATCTTGCTCAATAAATCGGATTTGGCAGATTCACGTACAACAGAGAGATGGATGGCTTATTTTGCCGGGCAGGGACATACAAGTATCGCGATTGATTCGTCAACGGGTACGAGGGTCAATGAAATTTCGGTTAAGGTAAGAGAACTCCTCCATGAGAAAATATCCAGACAAATTTCCAAAGGAATAAAACCCCGCGCTTCACGCGGCCTAATCGTTGGTATTCCGAATGTCGGTAAGTCTACGCTGATCAATCGTCTGGCTGGTAAACATATTGCCGCGACAGGTGATCGTCCGGGTGTGACGAAGGGACAGCAGTGGATCAAAGTGGGTACGGAGATGGAGCTGCTCGATACGCCAGGTATTTTATGGCCAAAATTCGAGGATCAGCTGGTAGGCTTCCGGCTTGCGATGACGGGGGCAATTAAGGAACAGATTTTGAATGTTGAGGATGTTGCATTCTTTGCAGTCAAAGAGCTTGCCAAGCGGTACTGGCCGGCTGATTTCCGAACGATTTGGTGTAACGGATCCGCCAAAGGATATGGATGACGCGGAAGAAATCATTCGTGTCATGGAGGATATTGGACGTAAACGAGGCTGTCTCATAAGTGGAGGCCGAGTTGACTTGGAGAAGGCATCTGGCATTATTTTACGTGAACTGCGCGCTGGCAATCTCGGTCGCATCTCATTGGAAACGCCGGATGATATTGTATAAAAAAATGACGGCTTCCTTCAATCTGAGGAGGCCGTTTTTATTAAATGATGAGTAAGCAAGCCCTAAGGAGCATGGGAGCTCCCGAAGGTATTTTTAATGGTTTCCTGGGGAAGCGGGGATAAGAGAAATGCTGGAATTTGAGAAATCGGTCTGGGAGCAAGGATACCGCAGCATAGCCGGTATTGACGAGGTAGGACGAGGCTGTTTGTTCGGTGATGTGGTGGCCGCTGCCGTTATTTTGCCGGAGGGGCTGCTGCTTGAAGGAGTCGATGATTCTAAGAAGCTGTCTGAGAAGCGTCGAGAGCAGCTATATGAAATCATACTATCTGAAGCTATCGCCTGGTCGGTATCGAGGGTCGATGCAGCTGTTGTGGATACGATAAATATTAAGCAAGCAGCAAGGCTTGCGATGAAGCAGGCTGTAGAAACTTTGCTCGTCCAGCCGGATTACTTGCTCGTCGATGCGGAGAAGGTAGATTGCGAGCATCCTCAGCTAGCCATTATTAAAGGTGATGCAAGAAGCCAATCCATCGCAGCAGCTTCTATTGTGGCGAAGGTAACACGTGATCGGTTATGCGCAGGAGAGTGGGACGCTTTATATCCGGCCTATGGAATTGCTATACATAAAGGATACGCAACGAAGCTTCATCGGGAGAAGCTGTTGGAATACGGACCGAGTCCCATGCACCGGCAGTCTTTCCTTGGGAAAGCTGTTTACTGAACAGCAGGTGTTGTTTTAATCCAATCCTTGTAGATGGGATGACGGTTAATCACCGTATGCTTTTTTACCGATAACAAAGCTATAGGTTGAATGGGATAGGAGCGGCGGCATTTTATGACGATGAATATAGGTCAGCTGATGAGGGGACTGCTTGGCGATGTTCAGGCCGGTGATAGTAAAGCGCTTGAGCTGAAGGTCGGTCAAATCGTGCGGGGCGTCATTATGCAGACGATGGATAACAACGAGGCCATCGTTCAAATCAACGGAACGCAGGTACAGGCTAAGCTGGAGACGGCCCTGCAATCTGGTCAATCGACGCTTCTACAAGTGCAGCCGCAATCCGCGAACGGGACACTCGTATTGAAAATGGTTGATCAGCAAGCAGCAGCATTCACAGATGATAGCGTGAAAGAATGGGTGAAGGCACTTGCACTGCCCGATCAAAAATGGGCGACTGATCTCGTCCGTGATCTGCGCCGTGACGGCAGTGTGTTGACCCGGGAAGTCGCGAAGCAGTTCCAGCAGGCGGCTGCAGCCATGCCAAAAGGCGGCGATATGCAGCAGTGGATGCAGGCTGCTGCGCTGGCCTTTAAGCGCGGGCTTCCGATGACAGGCGCGATTGTAGGCGCGCTGCAGCAGTCGCTTTCGGGTACGCCGGCGCATGCGCTGTTAGAAGCGCTGGAGCAGGGGCTTGCCGCTTGGAGCGGTGCGTCAGCGAGCGCAGAGGCGGCTGGTCGTGCGCAGCCGCAGCCTAGCGCGGCGCAAGCGGCAGCAGCGAAGCTGCAGGCGCTGCTGGCGGAAGGCGCAGCGCTTATGCGCGCGCCGGCGCAGGAGGCGAAGCCGGGCGAAGCGGCGCAGCAGCAGGGAAGTGCGAAGCCGGGCGAAGCGGCGCAGCAGCCAGGGAGTGCGAAGCCGGGCGAAGCGGCGCAGCAGCAGGGAAGCGCGAAGCCGGGCGAAGCGGCGCAGCAGCAGGGGAGTGCGAAGCCGGGCGAAGCGGCGCAGCAGCAGGGAAGTGCGAAGCCGGGCGAAGCGGCGCAGCAGCAGGGGAGTGCGAAGCCGGGCGAAGCGGCGCAGCAGCAGGGGAGTGCGAAGCCGGGCGAAGCGGCGCAGCAGCAAGGGAGTGCGAAGCCGGGCGAAGCGGCGCAGCAGCAGGGGAGTGCGAAGCCGGGCGAAGCGGCGCAGCAGCAGGGAAGTGCGAAGCCGGGCGAAGCGGCGCAGCAGCTGGGGAGTGCGAAGCCGGGCGAAGCGGCGCAGCAGCAAGGGAGTGCGAAGCCGGGCGAAGCGGCGCAGCAGCAGGGGAGTGCGAAGCGAATCGATCCAGGTGCTGTCACTGCAAACGCGGCTAGCACTCAGCAACTGCCCGAGCTTGAAGGCACGACCGAAAATACCGGGCCAGCAGCCAAACTGCTGCAAGTCAGTACTTCTAATTGGGTCGGCCAGATTATCAAATGGCTCGGGGTCGACCACGAGCGCCTCTTAGCTTTGTCTACCGCGAGTGATCCGCTGCAATCTAGCGGCTCTTCCGATCAGCTTGAGGGTGGCCCCAATACAGAGCCATCAGATAACAACCATTCTGTGCGTCCTGCACAGCAGGCTGCTGCTATGCAGCAAAACGAGCGAGGCGCTGCCAGCATTCTCCCGGACCGCGCCAGCTTGATTTCGCACACCGGGATGCCACTGCCTGCTGCTGCAGCACAAGACGACCAAGTCAAAGCTGCAGCTGACACTTTCAAAAGCGCGCTAATGACGCTTGTTTCCAGTGACGATGTTCCGCAAACACTCAAAGATACTGCGCAGCAGCTTGTTCAGCATGTTACAGGACAGCAGCTGCTGCTGACACCAGAACGAACGGGTTCACCCTTTACGCATGTTACCATGTTTATTCCGATGAAGGGCCCGGATGGGGGACAAACGGCATCTGTTCATATCCAAACTCGGCGTGGCCGCAAAGGGGAGTTGGATGCTGATAATTGCCGGCTGTTGTTTGATTTGCAAATGAAAACGCTTGGCGATACGGTCGTGGACGTACATGTCGTTGATAAGATTGTCAGCTTAAATCTCTGGAATGACCATCCTGCGATTTCGGATTTATTGGAATCATCGCGCGGAGAAATGACGCAAGCCCTTCAAGGGGCAGGCTTTCAGCTGCTAACTTTACGTTCTACGCCAATGCCGGACCGTTCAGTTAATCCAATAAACGGTGCGGATTCAAAGGGCGGAGCGCCTGCGCCATCTACTTCGGAATGGTCTGCTAAACCTTATAAAGGAGTGGACTTCCGAGTATGAGCAACAACAGGGCCAATAAGGAGCAAGATCCTTCCTCACCGCTGCAAATGAAAAAAGCTGTAGCTTTAAAATACGAGCCGGGTGAGCGCAATGCCCCGGTTGTAGTTGCCAAAGGCCGAGGGAAAATGGCCGAAGCTATATTGGAAAAGGCTGCTGAGAATGGTGTTCCTATTCAACAGGACTCCTCGCTCGTTGAGGTGCTTGCAAAATTGGATTTAGATCAGGAAGTGCCACCAGAGCTGTATGCACTAGTTGCTGAGATTTTGTCATTCGTTTATCGGTCGGATAAACGGGCTGGAGGCTGGAAGAGTGACGAATAGAAGACGGATAGCCGGTACGCAAGGAGAACAAGCAGCAGCGGAAATGATAATCTCAAAAGGCTATTCGATCCTGCAACGGAACTGGCGATGTCGCTCCGGTGAGCTGGACATCGTCGCTAAGTATGGCTCAACGATTGTTATTATAGAAGTGAGAACGCGAACAGCGGGCGGACGTTTCGGAACAGCTGCTGAGTCCGTAGATGCTCGCAAGCAGCATCAAGTACGAACAACGGCTGAGGTTTTTTTGCACGTTTACAAATTACATGACTTATTAATTCGCTTTGATGTCATGACGGTTACAATTAATCGTGAGACAACTCAAATTGACGAAATAATCCATATTGAAGCTGCCTTTTAACTTTCTTTATTTTAGATGAAACAAAAGAAACACCTCTGTCGTGATCATGAGGTGCTTCTTTTGTGTATAGACGAGAATTCAAACACCATTTTATATGCGCTATAAAGCCTCCAGCTTGCGATCCATACTCCGATAACCAATTGCTTCAGCGATGTGCTGTCCATCTACGTTAGGCGCGTCCTCTAGATCAGCAATGGTGCGTGAAAGCTTCAAAATGCGGTCATGAGCCCGCAAGCTTATACCAAGTACATCAAAAGCCATGCGCAGCATTTGTTCCGCTTCAACTGTCAGCGATATTGCTCGGCGAAGTGAGGCGCCGGCCAGCTCTGATAAGGGGCGAGCTCCCGGGCGGATGCGTGCCAACTGCCGTTCATTTGCGACCAGCACCAGCTCTCTCATTTTTGCTGAAGTCATCCCGGCATTGAGACCTTCTGTAGAAACCGGACGCGGGACTTCGATGTGCATATCGATTCGGTCTAATAGAGGCCCGGAAATCTTCGCTTTATAGCGTGAAATTTGCAAGCTGCTGCATTGACAGCGCTGGTCTTCTGTTTCGTGACCATAGTATCCGCACGGGCAAGGATTCATTGATGCTGCTAGTAGAAAGTGAGCTGGGAACCGAAATACAGCTCGCGACCTAGCGATCGTTACATCACGGTCTTCAAGCGGTTGACGCAGTACTTCCAGGGCAGCTCGGGAGAATTCAGGAAGCTCGTCCAGAAACAGGACGCCGCGATGCGCCAGTGTGACTTCTCCAGGCCTTGGAATGGAGCCTCCTCCAATTAATCCTGCGGAAGAGATCGTATGATGAGGACTGCGAAATGGCCGTTCTCTCATTAGTGACGGGGTACCGCCGGGTAGCTTTCCAGCAGCGCTGTAAATCTTAGTTACCTGCAGCGCTTCTTGCTCATCAAGAGGCGGCATAATTCCGGGAAGTCTTCGAGCGAGCATCGTTTTACCGGTTCCCGGGGGTCCGGACAGCAATACATTATGTTTGCCTACTGCAGCGATGAGCAAAGCTCGTTTCGCGTGATGCTGTCCGAGGACATCCCCATAATCCCCCTGCATGAATTGCTTATCTGGTCCACCCTCGAAATTATGCGGTGTGTCATTCCAAATCGGTGTATAGCGCAAAGCTGACCAATTTTGTTCCTGTAACGCACTAAAATCCGAAAATTCACGCAGATGGGAGATTGCGAACAGCTCCATCTCTTCGATGCAGGCTGCTTCAGCAGCATTAGTCCGCGGCAGCAGTACTCTGCGCATTCCGCTTAATTTAGCTTGCTCTACCATGGCTAACACGCCTGTAACTGGCCGCACATCGCCGTTAAGAGCTAATTCTCCGAGCACTAACATGCCGTTAAATGCTTCGACTGCCATCTGAGAGCTGGCTGTTAATATCCCGGCGGCAATAGCCAGATCGAAGGCAGTGCCCTCTTTACGCAAGTCTGCTGGTGCAAGGTTGACTGTTATTCGCTCCATTGGGAACTTGAAACCACAGTTTTTAACCGCAGCTCTAACACGCTCAATCGACTCTCGCACAGCTGGATCGGGAAGACCGACGACATTAACTTGAGGGAGTCCATTTGATATATCGACCTCTACCGTTATTAATCGTCCTTCAACACCGTATACACTCCCGCTGCACAGGTTGCTATACATACAAAAAAACACCTCCATCGTCATCGGATGAAGGTGCTTCCTCACTAGTCCGTATCATGTGTTGCTTATGTATAAATCATAATATAGCAATTGATTCATTGTCAATGCTCCTGCCGTTTGTTGGGAAGCGTCTATAGTTTCGGCTGCTGCTGGAGGAAGTGTTCGATTTCAGTCCGATGATGGTTATCATGCTCTATGAAATCTTCCAGATAGTTCTTTATGGTGAACGGATGTCCATCTCCGTCGATATAGGTATGGGATTGGGCAGTAACGGATAATTGCTCAATATGGCATATAATTTGTTCTCTTATCGCAATTGCTTGATTAATAAGATTGTCTTGATTATGAGCACGCGCATACGTGATAGCATTCTGGTTAAAGGTGCTGAACTCTATATGTTTAAGAGTTAATGGATCCCCCGCGGCTAATTTGGCGATAGCCTCTCTCTCAAAATATTGATCCCATAACAAGATATGAGCAATAACATCGCGCGTAGACCATTTTCCAAGTTGAAAAGGCTCCGTCCAAATATCCCCGGAAACCGCACGTAACGAATGAAGGAAAGGGATAAACGATTTAAACGTATCGATCTGTTCGGTGATAGACAACATTCATTTTCACTCCTTTAGGTAAGGTTTCCCTTATTGTAACACGAACAAATGTTCGTTTGCAAGTTTTTGCTGCTCCTTGGCTATAATATTTTAGAGGAAAATTCCTTAAGAACCATTAGATAGTTCTTATAAATTTAGGGATGAATCTAAGTTTCGTGTAAATCCATGTTGTTCCATCTCATTATGAGATGAAATTAATATCAAAAAAGATGGCATATTCTGATGAAAAAAATAGGAAAGCCATATTGAAACGTGTTACAATAACAAGGGTGTTTTGTGTACATACGTAGGATTTGACTGCGGATAGGAGGATTTTCTTAATGAATATCCATGAGTATCAAGGTAAACAGTTACTTAAACAGTATGGTGTCATTGTACCTGAGGGTAAAGTGGCATTCACTGTTGACGAAGCGGTGGAAGCGGCTAAAGCGCTTGGAACACCGATTGTCGTTGTAAAAGCGCAAATCCATGCAGGTGGACGTGGTAAAGCGGGCGGTGTTAAGGTCGCTAAAAGTTTGGACGAGGTTCGCGCCTATGCAAGTGAAATTCTCGGTAAAGTGCTAGTCACTCACCAAACAGGTCCAGAAGGCAAAGAAGTGAAACGCCTTTTGATCGAGCAAGGCTGCGATATCAAGAAAGAGTATTACATCGGCGTTGTTGTTGACCGTGGCACTGGCCGTGTAGTCATGATGGCATCCGAAGAGGGCGGCACTGAGATTGAAGAAGTTGCTGAACACTCTCCGGAGAAGATTTTCAAAGAGGTTATCGATCCAGCTATCGGTCTTCAAGCTTTCCAAGCGAAGAAACTAGCTTATGCGATCAATATTCCTAATGAGCTAGTGAACAAAGCAGCTAAATTTATGCTTGCTCTGTACACGGCATTCGTGGATAAAGACTGCTCTATCGCAGAGATCAATCCACTAGTCGTTACGGGTGATGGCAATGTCATTGCTCTTGACGCTAAGCTTAACTTTGATTCCAATGCGCTCTATCGTCATAAAGATATTTTGGAGCTGCGTGATTTGGATGAAGAGGATGAGAAAGAAATTCAAGCATCCAAATTTGACCTTAGCTACATCGCGCTTGATGGCAACATCGGTTGTATGGTTAACGGCGCTGGTCTTGCTATGGCAACGATGGATATAATCAAATATTACGGCGGAGACCCGGCTAACTTCCTGGATGTAGGGGGCGGTGCGACGAAGGAGAAAGTTACTGAAGCTTTCAAAATCATTCTCTCCGACGAAAAAGTAAAAGGGATCTTCGTTAACATTTTCGGTGGCATCATGAAATGTGATATCATCGCCGATGGTGTTATTGCAGCTGCCAAAGAGCTTGGCTTAAGCCGTCCGCTTGTCGTTCGTCTTGAAGGTACAAACGTCGAGATCGGCAAAAAAATGTTGAACGAATCAGGACTGAACATCGTGGCTGCTGACTCCATGGCCGACGGTGCACAAAAAATCGTCGAGCTAGTGAAGTAATCCATTACATCATGGAATAGCGGTTTACGAATTCATTTAGGGGATGTGAGATTAGGGTGAGCATTTTGGTAGGCAAAGATACGAAAGTTATTACACAAGGTATTACGGGTGCTACAGGTTTGTTTCATGCTAAGGGCGCTCTCGATTACGGGACGCAAATGGTCGGCGGCGTAACGCCGGGTAAAGGCGGAACAAACGTTGATATCACACTTGAAAACGGCAAGGTCGTTTCTCTTCCTGTATTCAATACAGTGGTAGATGCTGTTGCCAAAACAGGCGCAACCGCGTCTGTTATCTATGTACCGCCTGCTTTTGCAGCCGATTCAATTCTTGAAGCGGTAGATGCCGGACTGGATCTTGTCATCTGTATTACAGAAGGCATTCCTGTACTCGACATGGTAAAAGTAAAACGCTATATGGAAGGACGTAAAACGGTTCTCATTGGACCGAACTGTCCAGGCGTTATTACTCCAGGCGAATGTAAAATCGGCATCATGCCGGGTTACATTCATACGAAAGGCCACGTAGGCGTTGTTTCCCGCAGCGGAACTTTGACTTATGAGGCTGTTCACCAGCTTACAACCCGCGGTATTGGACAATCCTCTGCAGTTGGTATTGGAGGAGACCCGGTTAAAGGCTCCGAGTTTATCGATATCCTAAGCCGTTTCAATGACGATCCAGACACCTATGCGGTCATCATGATTGGTGAAATCGGCGGCTCTGCGGAAGAAGAAGCAGCAGAGTGGGTTAAAGCAAACATGACGAAGCCGGTTGTAGGCTTCATCGGCGGTGCAACAGCTCCTCCAGGGAAACGTATGGGTCATGCTGGCGCTATTATCTCTGGCGGTAAAGGTACTGCTGCAGAGAAAGTATCTACACTTGAGAAATGCGGTATCAAAGTGGCTCCAACTCCTTCGGAAATGGGATCCACACTTGTTGGCGTCCTTGAAGAGCGCGGAATTCTCGATAAATGTAAAACGCACTAAGCATTTTACAACAACAAATAGCAGGTATTGAAGGTAAGCAACCTTTCGTTTAACCGCTTGATGCGGTTACGAAAGGTTGCTTTTTTTTGTTATCAACCAATGGTCGACTTGCAATCTGATTCTAGCTCGCGCACAATAGGGTAAGAATGCCGGTCGTCCTATCTGAGAAGGGACGAACAATAAAATGCATAATAATGAAGGAATACAAAAAGAAATCTTGATTACGCTCCATGAAACACCAGGCATTGGTTGGCAAACGATTCGTAAAGCTGTACAATATGGTGCTTGGCATAGTTATGAACGATATACGCCAGATGCTTGGATATCTTCAGTTGGACTGCGTCCTGAACAAGCCAATGCTGTATCTGAAGCATTTAGTCGTCAAGATATTGCAGGACGAAGCAGGCGTATGTTAGATCGAGGGATCACGGTTATTACGCCGTATGATGAGGAATACCCTGAGTTGTTGAAGCAAACCGCGCAGCATCCGTGGGTTTTGTATACGATTGGCCGAGTTGAACTGTTTAATAAACCTTGTGTTGCCATAGTAGGAACGAGAGGTCCGACAGCTTACGGCCGAAGAACAGCCTCTGACTTAGGCGAACAGCTCTCTGCAAGCGGTTTAACTGTCGTTAGCGGGCTTGCAAGAGGAATCGATGGTGCTGCGCACGAAGGTGCGCTGCGTGGCAGTGGAAGTACCATCGCGGTGCTCGGAACCCCCGTTGATACGATATATCCTAAAGAGCATCGCGCATTATACGATGATATTGCCAAGCGCGGACTAATCGTATCGGAATATCCGCTGGGAACACCCTTCCATCCGGGGCTATTCCCTCAGCGCAATCGAATTATTGCTGGCTCGTCCCTTGGAACTGTCGTTGTCGAGGCGGCTCAGCGCAGTGGTTCGCTTATAACAGCAGATCAAGCGCTGGAGATGTCTCGTGACGTATTTGCTGTTCCAGGTCCGATCTCTTCGCCCAAAAGTATCGGGACGAATGATCTTATAAGGCAAGGGGCGAAGCTGATCACATCGGTTCAGGATATTCTAGAGGAATACGGCTCACTGCTTCCATTGAAGTCTGTTGGTTCGAATAAGGACATGAAATCCCACTCATCGGAAGCAGATATCTTGACTAAAGATGAAGCGATTATTTACCGAATACTGCAGGATGCACCGCGTTCAACGGACGAGCTTCATGAGCTTTCTACGTTTCCGTTTGGACTTTTACACGCAGTTCTGATAAATTTAACTATAAAACGGAAGATTGAACAGCATCCAGGTTCCATATATAGTGTAACGTAAGCATGTTAGTGGAGGGGAGGGCGCATCTATGGCAGATTCACTCGTCATTGTCGAGTCACCGGCAAAAGCAAAAACGATCGGAAAATATCTTGGAAGTAAATTTATTGTTAAAGCATCGGTGGGCCATATCCGGGATTTACCCAAGAGCCAAATCGGTGTCGAAGTTGACAATAACTTCAATCCTAAATATATAACGATACGTGGTAAAGGCAGTATTCTCAAAGAACTTAAGGACGCAAGCAAGAAAGTGAAAAAAGTGTATCTCGCAGCTGACCCGGATCGTGAAGGGGAAGCAATCGCTTGGCATTTGGCGCACTACCTGGAAATTGATGAAACCGATTCCTGCCGGGTTGTATTTAATGAAATAACAAAGCAAGCAGTGAAGGATGCCTTTAAGACACCGCGTCCAATTAACATGGACTTGGTTAATGCCCAGCAGGCGCGTCGAATCTTGGATCGCCTTGTTGGTTATAAAATTAGTCCTTTGCTGTGGAAGAAAGTAAAAAAAGGCCTTTCCGCAGGTCGCGTTCAATCGGTCGCAGTTAAACTAATCATTGATCGGGAAAATGAGATTGATGTATTTATTCCTGAGGAATATTGGTCAATTACGGCACAGCTTAAATATAAAACTTCCTCTTTTGAAGCTAAATTTCATTCTTTAAATGGAGAGAAGCGCGAGCTTAGCAGCGAGCAGGATGTGCAGGAGGTTCTTAAAGCAATGGGCTCCTCAGCGTTTACAGTTGCTGAGGTGAAGGAAAAGGAACGTTTGCGTAATCCGTCTCCTCCGTTTATTACAAGCTCGCTTCAGCAGGAAGCAGCGCGTAAACTGGGCTTCAGAGCATCAAAGACGATGTCGATAGCACAACAGCTATATGAGGGTGTCGAACTTGGCAAGGAAGGCACAGTTGGTCTTATAACGTATATGCGTACGGATTCAACACGTCTTTCTCCAGTAGCGCAAGAAGAAGCAAAGGGCTATATCGAGCAGAAATACGGAGCAGCCTTTGTGCCTGAAGAGTTTCGAGTATACGTGAAGAAGAATAGCAATGCGCAGGAAGCGCATGAAGCTATCCGGCCAACTTCCGTATTTAGAGATCCGGAGTCTATGAAGGAATTTTGCAGCCGTGACCAGTTCCGATTATATAAGCTGATTTGGGAACGGTTTGTAGCCAGCCAAATGACATCAGCTGTGCTTGATACGATGACGGTCGATCTCACGGTCGGTACCGCTGTTTTTCGTGCCGTTGGGTCGAAAGTGAAATTTCCAGGGTTTATGAAAATTTATGTAGAGGGCAATGACGATGGCGCAACAGAAGAAGAAAAGTTTCTGCCGCCGCTTGCTGTGAGCGATATAGCGCTGCCTGAAGCAGTCGATCCGAAGCAGCATTTTACCCAGCCGCCTCCACGCTATTCAGAAGCACGTCTCGTGCGCATGATGGAGGAAGTTGGCATTGGCAGGCCAAGTACGTATGCTCCTACGCTAGAAACGATTCAAAAGCGTGGATACGTAGCTATGGAAGAGAAGAAATTTTTCCCCACTGAGCTCGGCTCACTTGTCATTCAGATGATGGAAGAATTTTTCCCGGAAATTCTCGATGCTGAATTTACGGCTCATATGGAAGATGACCTCGACAATGTAGAGGATGGCAAGCAAGACTGGGTCAAAGTGCTTGCAAATTTTTATGAAACATTTGAGAAACGGCTTGAAGTAGCCGAGGATGAAATGAAAGAAGTAGAGATCCAAGATGAAGTTTCGGATGAAATATGCGAGAAATGCGGCCGTCACCTTGTTTATAAGCTTGGCCGATTCGGGAAATTTCTGGCTTGCTCCGGATTCCCGGATTGCAGGAATACCAAACCGATCGTCAAGGATATCGGGGTTGTGTGTCCGAAATGCGAGGAAGGTAAAATCATCGAACGCCGCAGTAAAAAAGGTCGTATCTTCTATGGCTGTGATCATTATCCGGGCTGTGACTATGTCTCATGGGATAAACCAACCGGCAAACCATGCCCGCAATGCAGCAGCATGTTAGTAGAGAAACGAAATAAAAACGGTGTCCGTTTGCAATGTGCGCAATGTGACTTCAGTGAAGAAGTGCCTGAAGAGCAAGAATCACTTGAAGAAGTATAATCATTTTCATTGCCTGGAGCACCCGAAAGGAAGGTAAGTTCATTGTCAGATTTTGCACGTGTAACGGTCGTCGGAGCGGGACTTGCAGGCAGCGAAGCCGCTTGGCAAATCGCATCGCAAGGCGTACCTGTTACTTTATATGAGATGAGACCAGAAACGAAGACCCCGGCTCATCATACGAACCAATTTGCTGAACTCGTTTGCAGTAATAGTCTTGCGGGCTAATGGATTAGCAAATGCAGTAGGTGTATTAAAAGAAGAAATGCGCAGAATGAATTCTTTAATCCTCGATTGCGCAGATCGTCACGCTGTTCCGGCAGGAGGAGCGCTTGCAGTTGATCGAGATGGCTTCTCAGGTAATGTAACAAGCCTTCTTAAGGAGCATCCATTGATTGATGTACGTTGTGAGGAAATGACGGAAATTCCTTCTGATGGCATTGTTCTAATTGCAACTGGCCCGCTGACAGCGCCGAAGCTGTCGAGCCAGATTCAAGCCTTGCTTGGTCAGGAGTATTTCTATTTCTACGATGCAGCGGCACCGATTCTTGAGAAAGACTCGATCGATATGAATAAAGTCTATCTTGCCTCCCGTTATGATAAAGGAGAAGCCGCCTATTTGAATTGTCCGATGACTGAAGAGGAATTCGAAATTTTTCATGATGCTCTAATTAACGCGGAGACAGCTGAAATCAAGGATTTCGAGAAGGAACAATATTTTGAAGGATGCATGCCTATTGAGGTTATGGCGAGCCGCGGCAAGCAAACCGTGCTGTTCGGTCCTATGAAACCAGTAGGGCTCATGAACCCGCACACCGGTAAATTACCTTATGCCGTCGTGCAGCTTCGTCAGGATAATGCAGCAGGCACGCTGTATAACCTTGTAGGATTTCAAACCCATCTTAAATGGGGTGAGCAGAAACGTGTTCTATCGCTGATTCCTGGATTAGAGAATGCGGAATTTGTCCGTTATGGCGTTATGCACCGGAATACGTTTATTAATTCGCCGAAACTGCTTAAAGCTACCTATCAGACGATTAATCGTGAAACTTTGTTTTTTGCTGGACAAATGACAGGTGTTGAAGGTTATGTAGAATCTGCAGCATCCGGGTTAATAGCTGGTTTGAACGCAGGGAGGCTTGCACGAGGACTTGAGCCGCTTGAATTCCCTCATGACACGACACTTGGAAGTATGGCTAATTACATTACGACAGCTGATTTCAAACATTTTCAACCGATGAATGCTAACTTTGGGTTATTCCCGCCGCTTGAACAACGGATGCGCAGCAAGAAAGACAAAAACGATGCGATCGCAAACCGTGCGCTGGATCGATTGGCTGCTTTTAAAGAACAACGAATTAACAATTCGGAAATTTGAGTATTCTGAACTGATCGATAAAGGAGGCGCCACCCAAATGGAAATGCAATTTCATGCAACGACGATTTGTGCGGTTCGTCATAATGGCAAAGGTGCGATTGCTGGAGATGGACAGGTGACATTCGGCAATAGTATGGTCATGAAGCATCAAGCCAAGAAGGTTCGTCGTTTATACAGAGGTCAGGTCGTGGCTGGGTTTGCGGGTTCAGTAGCGGATGCGATTGCACTATTTGAGAAATTTGAGGGTAAGCTTGAGGAGCATCATGGCAATTTGCAGCGGGCAGCCGTTGAGCTCGCGAAAGATTGGCGTTCCGACCGTGTGCTGCGTAAGCTGGAAGCTATGATGATCGTTATGGATGCTAGCGGAATGCTGTTGATTTCTGGCGGCGGTGAAATCATTGAACCGGATGATGGTATATTAGCAATTGGCTCGGGCGGTTCATTTGCGCTTGCTGCAGCACGTGCAATTAGACAGCATGCTCCACAGCTTGAAGCGAAGGATATGGTTAAATCCGCTCTAGAAATCGCAGCCGACATCTGTGTATTTACGAACCGTAATATTATTGTTGAGGAAATTGAGTAGCGCCCAATAGTAATGACTAAGGTGGAGGGATAATTGATGGCGAACGAAACAATGACACCGAGGCAAATTGTATCGGAGCTTGATAAATATATCATCGGTCAGAAACAGGCAAAACGTTCCGTAGCAGTGGCTCTGCGCAACCGTTATCGGAGAAGTCGTTTAGACGAAGCGCTGCGAGATGAAATCGTGCCGAAAAATATTTTGATGATCGGGCCTACCGGAGTAGGTAAAACTGAGATTGCAAGAAGACTTGCAAAACTCGTCAATGCTCCTTTCGTCAAAGTGGAGGCTACAAAATTTACTGAAGTCGGTTATGTGGGCAGAGATGTTGAATCCATGGTCCGTGATCTTAGTGGAAACCGCTATTCGCATGGTGAAAACAGAGAAGACGGAGAAGGTCCGGGACAAAGCGGAGAGTTTAGCGAATGAACGGATTGTTTCGATGCTGGTGCCTTCCTCGGCAAAACCAAAATCACAGAAGAATCCTCTGGAAATGCTCTTTGGCGGCAGCACAGGTTCTAACAAAGAAGAGCCAGAAGAGCCAGAAGATAATGCATCTATTCTGGAGCGTCGAAAACAGGTTAAAGAGCAGCTTGCTGCCGGTAAGCTGGAGCAGGAAATAATCGAAATTGAAGTAGAGGATTCCAGCCCCTCCATGCTTGACATGCTTTCCGGTCAAGGAAATGATAATATGGGTATGGGAATGAATATGCAGGAGCTGTTCGGTCAGCTCATGCCTAAACGTACGAAGAAGCGCAAGCTGCCGGTTAAGGAAGCGCGTAAAGCACTCACGCAGGAAGAGGCGAATAAACTGATTGATATGGATGACGTAATTTCGGAATCTGTCAGCCGCGCTGAACAATCAGGAATCATCTTCATTGACGAAATCGATAAAATCGCCAGCTCTTCACGTGGATCCGGTCCTGATGTTTCCCGGGAAGGCGTGCAGCGCGACATCTTACCTATTGTCGAAGGTTCGACGGTCGTTACGAAATACGGTCCGGTTAAAACAGACTATGTCTTGTTTATTGCAGCCGGTGCGTTTCACATGGCTAAGCCGTCTGATTTGATACCGGAACTTCAAGGCCGGTTCCCAATTCGTGTTGAATTGACGAATCTTAGTCTTGAAGATTTCGTAAAGATTTTAACGGAACCAAAAAACGCATTGACGACACAATATACTGCGCTGCTGGAGACGGAAGGCATACGCATTGATTTCTCCGACGAGGCGATCTATGAGCTTGCTTCGATTGCTGCTGATGTCAATAAAAATACCGAAAATATCGGTGCTAGACGATTGCATACGATTTTGGAGAAGCTGCTTGAGGACTTATCCTTTGAAGCGCCTGAGCTGTCTCTTGATCAAATGACTATTACGCCCGAATATGTTCGTGAAAAATTAGGCAATATTGCAAAGAACAGAGATTTAAGTCAATATATCCTGTAGAGGCAGTTTAACGTTTATAAACAGACTCTGTTAGGGATCGGATTGGAAAGTAGGAGGCAATAAGATGATTTTACTTGCAAAAACGAGAACACTTAACCGGCTTCTGCAACGCGCGGCTGGTGGAGCTCTCAATTTCCGGGAGATGGCGGAGGTGCTGTGCACTACCATACAAGCGGATGTGTTTGTCGTTAGCCGTAAAGGAAAGGTGCTTGGCTCTGCAGCTGTAGGACCGTTTCAGCATGAACAGCTGCGGGCTATACCATCGGCTGATTTAAGACTTTCTCAGGAAAGTAATGACCGGTTCATGAGCATGCAGGAGACAGTGACAAACGTTATACCTGATGAAGGTATACGTGAAGCGTTTTCAATGATGGCTGTTCAAGAGAAAATGACTGTTGTGCCAATCGTTGGGGGTCGTGATCGATTAGGGACATTAGTCCTATTGCGTAATTCGGATGCATTTAATGATGATGATCTCATACTGGCAGAATATGGGTCTACGATAGTCGGTATGGAGATATTACGCGAGCGTGCGGAGGAGATCGAAGTTGAAGCTAGGAGCCGAGCAGTTGTGGCAGTAGCCGTCGGTTCTTTATCCTTCAGCGAGCTCGAAGCTGTCGAACATATCTTTGATGAGCTTGATGGAAAAGAAGGTCTCCTTGTCGCATCCAAAATTGCTGATCGTGTAGGTATTACAAGGTCTGTAATTGTTAATGCGCTTCGAAAGCTGGAAAGTGCAGGTGTCATCGAAACACGTTCCCTCGGCATGAAAGGAACCTACATCAAAATTCTTATCAGCCAGTTATTTCAGGAGCTTGAAAAAAAGAAAAAGTAATAAAATTACAGAAAAAATATGAATATTCCTCTATCATCCTTAAGTCCTATCTTACAAAAAGATAGGGCTTTTTTCTTATTGTAATAAATTAGGAAGTTATGGAATATTAATCTGTCGGCAATCCTCGACACTGCTCTCTCATTTTTTTAATAATCTTTTGTCGAACAAAGAAGGAATGAGGAAAAATCTGTTGAATACTACAATATCAAGATGGAAAGTGGTGTTTGTCAGTGAATTTGTTGAACGGCGCTGGATTTAACAAACTTCAAGGCGCAGTTAATGCTGCTGAGATGAGACAACGAGTCATTGCCAACAATGTGGCAAATGCAGATACGCCTAGGTTTAAACGTTCTGAAGTGTTGTTTGAGGAGTTACTAGAGGAAAGTATGGGGAACGGAAAACCTAGATTGGCAGGTGTTCGAACGAACCCGCGCCATATTGCAATCGGGCCATCAGCATCGCTTCCAGAAGCGAGTGTGGTGACAGATGAGACAAGTGTTATGAATAATAATGAGAATAATGTCGACATTGATCGAGAGATGTCGCTTTTAGCAAAGAATCAATTAAGCTATAACTATTATGTTCAACAAATTAATCACGATATCAAGATGATGCGAGTTGCAATTGAGGGGAGAGGCTAAATTTGAGGCTTTCAAATGGATTCGATGCCAGTGCTTCGGCGTTAACCGCACAAAGGCTGAGAATGGATGTCATATCCTCTAACATTGCCAATGCCGAAACAACAAGAGGCAAGCTTGTTAATGGTCGATATGAACCATACAAAAGAAAAATGGTTGTTTTAGAGCCAACGGGGCAATCCTTTTCTGATGTCTTAGATAGTAAATTAGGCTCTACTTCTAGTACTCCAGGTGTAAAGGCGACACGAATTATGGAGGATTCCACTCCCTCGAAATTAGTATATAACCCAAGTCATCCTGATGCGGATGAGAATGGTTATGTAAAAATGCCCAATGTGGACGTCCTTAAAGAAATGGTTGATATGATTTCAGCTTCAAGATCCTATGAGGCTAACGTTACCGCGCTTAATGCGACGAAAGGCATGTTCACCAAAGCGTTAGATATTGGCAGATAAAGGTTAGAAGCAGATAAGAGATAGAAGTTGGAGGGATTTCATTTGATTAGCCAGATTTCATTAAATCAGCTGCAGCCCGTAAAAACGGCTGATTCGGCACCCTTACAAAGTAAAGCTACACCATCTGAAATGACAAAAAACTTCGGCGATTTTCTGAAGGATGCTTTAGATGGTGTGAGTGCACAAGAACAAAATGTAACCGCCATGAATGATCAATATTTGCTCGGAAATGTAGACGTTTCGCAAGTTATGATTGCTTCCCAACAAGCAGAACTTAGTTTGCAGTTAACCTCACAAGTCCGCAATAAAGTAATTGAAGCCTACCAAGAAATAATGCGGATGCAAATGTAATTGCACTCATAGACACAGAGTGAGGTGAAATCGTGAACGAGAAATTTGCCCAATATCGAGCGAGAATCTCTCAATATTGGAATGAAATGGGTAAAAGACAAAAATTGTGGCTTGGTGCGACAGTCGCGGTTTTATTGCTGTCAATCATACTGCTTACATATTTATTCTCAAGAACTGATTATGAATTAGCATTTCGCGACCTAGACAGTACAGATGCTGCGGCGGTTATGGAATATCTGGATTCAAGTAAAATAGACTATCAACTAGCAGATGGCGGTAAAAGCATTCTAGTACCGACAGCAGATGCATCAAAGGTAAAAGTTGAGGCAAGCTCGCAAGGACTCGTACAAAATGGTTCAATCGGCTTTGAAGCATTCAATCAAGGATCCTCGATGTTCGGCTCAACGGATCGTGAGTTTGATGTCAAATATCGAAATGCATTGAACGGAGAAATCCAGCAGCTATTAAATGGTATGCAGGGCGTACAGAAATCAAACGTATTGATTAATCTGCCGCAGGAAAGTGTTTTCTTGTCGACGGATGATAAAGAACAAGCATCTGCTTCAATCATGATCACATTTCGCCCGGGTTACCGCCCAGCACAAAAAGAAGTAGATGGCTACTATAACCTGGTGAAAACAGCTGTTCCTAATATGGCGGTCGATAACATCACCATTTCAAGTCCCGAAGGGGAGTTGACGGCATCAACTGAAGTTGGCGGGAGCGGGGTTGGCAATGCCACTGCTATCGAAACGCACTATCAAGTACAACGCAAATACGAAAGTGATTTGAAACGAAACATTCAACAATTTCTTAGCCCGATCGTAGGTGCGGACAACTTAGTTGTTAACGTGCAAAGCGCAATTAATTTCGATAAGAAAAGCTCGGAAGAAAAGCTTGTAAAACCTCTAGATAACAATAACAATAATGGCATTATAATAAGCCGGCAGGATGATTCCAAAACCGCAACTGGCGGTGATAGTGGATCAGGCGGTGTTGCTGGAACTGGTGAAACTGATGTCCCTGGCTATCAGGCCACAAACAGCAGCAGTGGATCGACGAGTGAAGATACTAGCAGCACAATCAACTATGATGTTAATCGCATCAACAGTCAGATTGAATCCGGTCCATATTTAATCAAAGATTTATCTATTAGTGTAGGTGTTGAGAAGAGTAAGCTGAATGACGAAGCGAAAAAAGATATTAATACCTTCTTGACTTCACTTGTTCGCTCACAGCTTATTGAATCCGGACAAGATATAAATGATGACGCAATTATCGGAAAAAAAGTTTCGATTATTGCACAATCGTTTGTCGAAGGTGCAGGCTCAACTTCCACTTCCGGCATTTCGCTTGGTTGGGCAATAGGATTAGGACTGGCTGCTCTAGCATTAATCGCCGGTCTTGGTATCGCAGTTGTCCGTCGCCGCAATAAGGCAGCTCTAGCAGCGGCTGAAGAATCTCTTCCTGGTAAAGTCGAGTATCCGACTATTGATCTAGAAAGTGTGCAAAATGACAGTCAAGTACGTAAACAGCTTGAAACACTTGCCAAACGTAAACCAGAGGAGTTCGTTAACTTACTCCGTACATGGCTCGTTGATGAATAGAGGTGGCCTAGAGTGGCGAGAGTAGCACAAGGTTTTAGCGGTCGTCAAAAAGCGGCAATATTGTTAATTTCTCTTGGTCCAGAAGTTTCCGCTCAAATCTTCAAGCATTTGAGAGAAGAGGAAATTGAACAGCTTACACTAGAAATCGCTAATGTACGCAAAGTTGAAAGCAGCGATAAAGAAATGATTCTAAGTGAATTCCATCAAATCTGTGTCGCTCAGGAATACATATCGCAAGGCGGAATAACTTACGCTCGAGAGATATTGGAAAAGGCGCTTGGCGAGACGAAAGCATCTGAGGTGCTTAACCGCCTAACAGCTACGCTGCAAGTTCGTCCGTTCGATTTTGCCCGGAAGGCAGAAGCAAGTCAAATTCTCAATTTCATTCAAAATGAAAACTCTCAAACGATTGCGCTTGTCTTATCTTACTTGCAGGCTGAACAGTCTGCGCAGATCCTATCTTCATTGCCTCAGGAGAAACAGGCAGAAGTTGCAAGACGTGTTGCATTAATGGACAGCACATCTCCTGAAGTTATTTCGCAGGTCGAACGCATTTTGGAACAGAAGCTTTCAGCTACCGTTACTCAAGATTACACCAGTGCGGGTGGTATTGAATCAATTGTTCAAATATTAAATGGTGTTGACCGTGGAACAGAGCGCACAATCTTGGATGCACTCGAAATTCAAGATCCGGAGCTGGCTGAAGAAATCAAGAAACGGATGTTCGTTTTCGAGGATATTGTCAATATCGACAACCGTTCCATTCAACGGATTATCCGCGATATCGAGAACGCAGATCTGCAGCTTGCGCTTAAAGTTGCTAGCGAAGAGGTTCGGGAAGCGATATTCCAGAACATGTCCAAGCGGATGGCAGAAACATTCAAAGAAGAAATGGAATACATGGGGCCTGTCCGGCTGCGTGATGTTGAGGAAGCACAAACTCGCATCGTAGCAACGATCCGCAGACTCGAAGAATCAGGTGAAATCATCATCGCCCGCGGTGGAGGAGATGATATCATTGTCTAAGTTATTTAAATCTTCTCATGTCGTCTCGGTCGAAGATTTGAAAAAACTTGAATGGTATGACAAGTACACGGTTCCCGCTCATCCAGAAGAATCGTCAGAGCCGGCTGGACCAGATGAAGAAACGGTTTCGCTGCGTGATCAGATCTTATCCGATGCTGAGTATTTTGCAACACAGCGCATTCAAGAGACAGGGCAGCAGATCGAAACGATGTTTGCAGATGCGAAAGCGCAAATCGAGAACTGGTGGCAGGAACGCCGTGAGCAAGATGAGCAGCAGCTCGATGCAAATACGCGATGACGGATTCAAGCTCGGATTCGATGAAGGCAAAGAACAAGCCGAATTTGAGGTGCACAGCCAATGGGAATCGATGCTTACGGAAGCGAAGTCGATCTTAGATTCGGCTTATGAAACCAAAGAGCAGATTATTCTGGAAGCAGAGCCTTTCCTAGTAGAGCTAAGTGCAGCAATTGCCGAGAAAATCATTAGCAGGCAATTGACGGTTTCACCGGAGTGGTCGCTCGATATAATCCGTAAATCGCTTGCAAGAAGACGCGAGCAAGGAGTTATCACTTTATGTGTATCTCCAAAGCAGCTTACTTTTGTACAAGCGGCACGTGAAGAATTGAGTTTGGCTATTGACTCTCAGGCAGAGCTGCAAATCGTTCCTGATGTTTCTGTAAAAGAGTTCGGATGTGTTATCCGATCGTCCTTCGGCAGTATCGATGCAAGAATTGATACCCAGTTGACAGAAATCAAACGTGAGCTTATCCAGCTTGCACTGCATGCGGACGAACGAGGAAATGCCAATGAGAACTAGTAAACTTGATGCTGCCAAATATATCGAGCATTTGAAGCCGATTGATCCTGTTCGCGTCAATGGCAAGGTGACTCAGGTAATTGGCTTGACCGTTGAATCGGAAGGACCGGATGCGAGCATTGGCGACCTGTGCTATATCTATCCTGCTAAATCAACAAAACCGCTTAAAGCGGAGGTTGTCGGTTTTCGTAACAACAAAGTTATTCTCATGCCGCTTGGTGATCTGCAATCCATCGGTCCAGGCTGTGATGTTGTCGGTACCGGTAAACCATTAACGATACAAGTCGGTTCAGAACTGTTAGGAAGAGTGCTGGATGGACTTGGACAGCCGCTGGATGGCTCACATATCTCAAGCCGAATGCCGCATTACTCCACACATAATCTACCGAGTAACCCACTCATGAGACCGCGAGTAACCGAACCGCTCAGTATCGGTGTCCGTGCTATCGATGGACTGCTGACGGTTGGCCAAGGACAGCGTGTTGGTATATTCGCAGGATCTGGGGTTGGTAAAAGTACGCTTCTTGGTATGGTTGCCCGAAATACTTCTGCTGATGTCAACGTTATTGCTTTGATTGGTGAGCGAGGGCGAGAAGTTCTCGAGTTCATCGAGAAGGATCTGGGTCCGGAAGGACTCGCTCGCTCCGTAGTTATTGTGGCAACGTCTGATCAACCAGCACTCATTCGTATTAAAGGCGCCTTGATCGCGACGACGATCGCAGAATATTTCCGTGACCGCGGATTAAATGTCATGCTCATGATGGATTCTGTGACACGTTATGCGATGGCGCTTCGTGAAGTAGGTCTCGCAATTGGCGAACCGCCTGCAACACGCGGGTATACGCCTTCAGTATTCGCTAATTTGCCAAAGCTGCTGGAACGGGCTGGAACGGGACCGCGTGGTTCGATTACGGCATTCTATACCGTCTTGGTTGATGGTGATGACATGAACGAACCGATTGCTGATGCTGTTCGAGGCATACTGGACGGTCACATCGTTCTAAGCCGAGATTTAGCTCACAAAGGTCATTTTCCTGCAATTGACGTACTGGCTTCAGTTAGCCGTGTTATGAAAGAAATCGTTTCTGAAGAACAACAGGATGCAGCTAATGAGTTGAAGCGATTGCTTGCTACTTACAGAGATTCGGAAGATCTTATCAATATTGGGGCGTACCAACGGGGTTCAAATGCAGAAATTGATAAATCTTTAGATGCAATTGAACAAATACAAGCATTTACCCGTCAGAAAACGTCGGAAAAAGTGGATTATCAGGAAGCACAGGAGAGGCTCGTCATCGATTTTTTAAGGAGATGATCATGCTAGATGTCCAAGTTTCGTTACGCTTATCAAAAAATCGCCGATCTCAAAACTAGTGAAAAAACACAAGCCGAGTGGCTGCTCTCCTCAGCGGTCGGAAAACTGCATTCCGAGGAAGATTCACTAAACAGGCTTTATCAAGAGAGATTCTCTTGGGGTGAGCGGCTGCAATCTGCTTCTGTAAATGCAGTCTCTCTCTCAGAGCTTGTCCTGATGCAAGGATACGTTGAACACCTGGATAATTGTATAACACGCAAACAGAACGATGTGAAGGCAGCTCAGCAAGAAGTAGATAATGGGCGCACAGTCTTATCCGACAAAATGAAGGATGAGAAGGTTTGGCAAAAGTCGAAGGAACACGCGTTTAATCGCTTTCGTGCTGTCATGCAGGTAAAGGAACAAAACGAGTTGGATGAAATCGCAACGACCCGTTTCATGTTCTCTGCCACATAACAGATGAAGAGCTTGACGAATCGGGCTAAAGTTCCCGAGGGAGGGATAAAATTGGCTGATTTGGAAGTTGAAAAGCAAGGTTACAGCGGGTTCGAAAGGTTTATGTTTTTTGTTACACCTATATTGTTCACCCTAGTTTTACTCGGTGTGCTGGTAACATTGTTTAATATTGATTTGAGGAACAAGGCACTAGAAATTGGGAATTCGATTCCGTTTTTAGAGAACGTACTGCCCGACCCAGCTGTTGATTCAACGCAAAGTGCTCAAGATGAAGATCATCTAAAATCTACGAACACTTCAGCGAAAATTAGCGAGCTGAAGACAGAGCTTGCAGCCAAGCAAGCGGAATTAACAAAAGCAGCTGCTGATAAAACGATGCAAGATCAACAGATTAAAGACCTTCAAGGCCAAGTGGATCAGTTGAAACATGTGAATGATGAGAAACTGCTTGATGATGATCAATATCAAGCGAAGATTGTCGAATTAGCGTCTATGTATGCTCAAATCACACCGAGTAAAGCGGCTCCGATCCTTGAAAATATGGAATTGCCTGAAGCCGTGCTTGTTCTGAATGCGATGAGCACAGATGCCAGGGTGAAAGTATTGGAAAAGATGAAGCCCAAAACAGCAGCCGATGCAACTATGATGCTTAAAGATGTAAGCACGGCTAAAGACCAAGCAATCGCTGCGCTGCAAGCACGTGTTAAAAAACAGGAGTCTGCAAGCGCGAAGACATTGACAATTCTTGATGAAGCTCAGTTAAAAGCTACCTTCTCCACGATGACACCGAAAAGCGCCGGCGAATTATTGCTGAAAATGGCAGACGTTAGTCCAAGTAAAGTTCTGCGGATCTTGAATGCAGTTGATGATTCTTCGAGATCCAAGATCATAACGGAGATGTCCAGTGCCAATCAAGCGGTTACTGCACAGCTTGTTTCCAAATTAATGGTTGGAAAATAACCGGCATTAAATGCTCATGATCCTCAATAGAGGGGAGGTGAAAAGTATGCAAATGTCTATTTCTCAAGCGGCACCTGTAAGTACACAGACTCAATCAGGCGGTGGGGCTGCAGCTAAGGGAACCGAAGGCAAGTTCGGTCAAACATTGGTTCAAACATTGAACGGCGCAGCTGTAGTAAATGATCAATTACAAGCGGGTACGGGACAGACAGTTCAAACGGCTGGTGCTGCTGGTGCAGCTGGTGCAGCTGCACTGCAATCCTTACTTGGCGGAAATTTATCTGCAGCTGATTTACTAACGGTTGTGGAAGAGCTTATTAGCAAGCTGGATACCGCTGATGAGCAGGATAAGGACAGCAAAGTAACGGAAGCAGATTTGACGGATGCTCTGAAGCAGCTTGATGACTTACTCGCGTTGCTTGGAGGTCTTCCACGAGTTCCGGTTACTGATATGACAGAGGTTAGTGGAGATACCGCAGCAGCTGCGGGTAATGCCACTTCGGAGAATGATTCCTCTTTGACTGCAGTTTCTTCTGCCAATGTGACTGAGCAGCAGGCATCACTCCTTGCTTCAATCCAGGCACAAGTGAGTCAGATCCAAACAGCTGCTGTCAGTTCGAATCCAGAAACTATCGTTGCCCTAAAAGCAGATTTACAGGCTGCTCTAATCGATTTACGTTCTTTCCTTCAGCAAAGCAAAAACAACTCATCCAGCCGTGACCAGCTTGTGATCATTGGTAAACAGTTAGATGTGATCCAAAAGATATTAAATGGGGAGAACACAACTGCTTCATTAGATCATACTGATACGAGCCCCACTGTTAATGGAGACGCAGTTGAATCAGTTCGTGCCTTGCAGTCAACGGTAACGACAAATTCTCATCTTCACCGGATGGCTAATAAGCTGCTGCATGCAGGAATGCTCTCTGTTGTTCCTTCAACTGAAGAACAACATATATTAGGTGATCAGATGGAAGAATTCAATGTCGCAGCTGACAGTACACAGGTCGTTAACGGAAATCAGGAATTGCAAAGGCAAATCCAAAATGCGGTTAAACCTGTTGTTCAGCAACCAGTACCCGTTCAACAATTTGCTGAAGCAATGCAAGGCCTGGTCGTCAAACAATTTAGCCTGACGAAGGTAAATGGTGTGTCGGAAGCGCGAATCTCGTTATATCCTGAAAATCTTGGTCAGGTTGATGTTCGCATTTCTGTTACAAACGGTGTAATAACGGCTCATTTCATAACGGACACTGTAACTGCAAAGGACATGCTTGACAATCAAATGGCACAACTCCGATCCGCGCTTCAATCTCAAGGATTGCAGGTAGACAGGCTTGAAGTTTCGCAAACTGCCGATCAACAAACGAATCTATTTCAGGATCGACAAGGTCAGAATGGACGAGATCAGCAGGCAGCAAAACGAAACAAATCGAATGATGACTCCGTCGGAGATATCAATTTCAGCTCCGATCTAGAAGAGATCAAAGTCGAACAAGCAGTAGACCGTGTAATGGGACTAGGCAGAGGAATTCACACAACGGCATAACAGACCCAGTCTATTATTCGCCCTTAGAACGGAGGTGAAGCAAAATGTCAGGAGATAACATTTCCACGCGTAACGTTTGGCCCTATTACGATTCAAGTAACGTCCAAGCTGCGACAGCCAAGCCTAAATCTGAAACACTCGGGAAAGATGAATTTCTGCGCATTCTTGTAACGCAGCTTCAAAATCAAGATCCGATGCAGCCGCTGCAGGATAAAGATTTTATCGCACAAATGGCTCAATTCTCTTCCGTTGAACAGCTGATGAATATGAGTGGGCAAATGACGAAATTCAACCAAAATCTTGCTGTGGCATCAAGTATGATCGGTAAAGAGATAGAGTGGAATGAATATGCACAGACAGGCGAGCTACTTCCTACGTCCGGCAAGGTTGATTCTATCATCGTTAAAGATGGTGTTCAGTATGCTCAAGTCGGAGCCAAGAACATTAAATTAGATGATATTATATCTATCAGCCAAGGCGGTGAATCTGCTAATGGATGATAGGATGACAATCAGTCAATTACGGTTGAATGACGTTAATGCGTCGCAACTACGTAAGAATAGTCAAACTGAAACGAAGAACAATACAGAGTCCTTTAAAGAGGTGCTGGGTCGCAACGTACTTAAATTCAGTCATCATGCTGAGGTTCGAATGAAGCAGCGAGGGATAACGTTCAAACCGGAGACGCTAACGAAAATCGGGAATGCCATTGATGATGCTGCTGCAAAAGGTGCGAAGGATTCGCTTGTCCTCTATCGCGATATTGCAATGATTGTTAATGTTCCAACCCGAACGGTCGTAACAGCTCTGGATGGAAAATCACTTCAAGATAATGTGTTTACGCAAATCGATAGTGCTGTAATCGTCTCATAATCGGCCGGACCTAAATGGAAGCCGAAGAGCCGTGGAGCGACAGAAGCGGTTCAATCATGAACGATGCTAGACAATCACATCATTTATAGGAGGTCATTCCAAGAATGTTAAGATCAATGTACTCTGGTGTATCTGGTATGCGTGGATTCCAAACGAAGCTCGATGTAATTGGTAACAATATCGCGAACGTCAACACAGTAGGCTTTAAAGCAGGACGCGTCATGTTCAAAGATATTCTCAGCCAATCTGTATCCGGTGTAACCCGTCCAGAAGATGGAACTACTGGTGGTGTTAATGCCAAACAAGTAGGTTTGGGTGTTGCAATTGCAGCGATTGATACACTTCATACTCCAGGCAGTGCGATGACTACGAACGTACCGACTGATATTCGGATCGACGGCGATGGATTTTTCGCAGTATCCCCTGACGATGGAACAACCAAATATTTGACTCGTGCAGGTAACTTCACTTTAGATGCGCTGGGTCAATTAGTTAATGGAGACGGTATGTTCGTTTTAGATTCAGGTGGAGCACCGATAAAGCTTGATCCAGCTGAAGTTAAAGCATTCTCGATCTCACAAGATGGATCGGTTATAGGTGTTGCGGCTGATGGAACAAGTTCAGTTGTAGCGCAGCTTGGTGTCATGAAAGTGGTTAATCCAAGCGGTCTTGAAAAATTAGGAGGCAATTTGTACAAAATGACCCAAAATGCCAACCCTGATGGTGATACGACACTTACTACCGCTGGAGATCTTGAAGCAGGCACAGGAGCCATCATTGCGGGTCAGCTTGAAATGTCTAACGTCGATTTGACGTCAGAGTTTACGGAAATGATCGTTGCACAACGCGGCTTCCAAGCAAACTCCCGTATTATTACGACTTCAGATGAAATTTTGCAAGAGGTTGTAAATCTAAAACGATAGGCAAATAGCCGCTGGGGAGGCATAGCAGCCTCCCTGCCAGGTCAAGGAGGAAGCTCATGATTGCTGTAACGCGTTTGAATGGTTCCAAGTTTTATATCAACGCGCTTCTTATCGAGACAATCGAAGAGACGCCTGATACGTTCATCACGCTTACCACTGGTAAAAAAATGCTGGTGTTGGAAAAAGCAGTAGACGTTATTTCCTCCATGCAGTCTTATCTTCGCTCTATCGGCGTCTATACGGCGACTTTAAAGAGTGATCAAAAGGAGGAACCTTCGACATGAAAAAAATGCTGCCTTGGTTAATTACTATTTTACTCGCGATCACTCTTATAGCTATTGTTGCTGTTATTCTGTTTAATACGTTAATGGGCTCAGACAATGCTACTAATGACTCCGGTAAGGCTGCAAATGCCGCGAAAGCCGTAACAACGGAGAAGCTTAATGCAGATGAGAGAGTAGCAGTAACTAGTGAATTAACGGATATTAAAACAAATTTAGCAGACCCGGATTATATCGCTGTAATGGGACTAGCTTTCCAGCTGGATGAGAAATCGACCAAAGAAGATTTTGATAAAATCAAAGAAATTCAAATTAAACCTATCGTTATCCGTACTCTCGCTGATATGAAACCAGAAGAGATTAATGGATCAAAAGGTAAAGATCAGCTGTGTTCTACCCTTCTTAATCTAATTAATACAGAGCTTCCAGAAGGCAAGCTTATCAAAGTAGAAGTGACTAACTTCATCGTTACAAAGCTGTAATGAATATGTGGTATACCGCATTCCTTCGAAGGGGGTGAGATAATTGGTTGATGTTTTGTCGCAGAACGAGATTGATGCGTTGCTTGCTGCTTTATCATCCGGTGAAATGGATGCAGAAGAACTGAAAAAGGAAGATACGCAGAAGAAGATTCGATTATACGAATTCAAACGTGCGGTCCGTTTCTCGAAGGATCATATTCGGAGCTTAACACGGATACACGAAAACTTCGCGCGATACTTAACAACCTATTTCTCAGCACAGCTTCGCACTTTTGTTCAAATTAATGTCGTACAGGTAGAACAGCTCCCTTATGATGAATTTATTCGATCCATACCGAAAATGACCATTCTAAACATCTTTGAAGCAGAGCCCCTAGAAGGGCGAATGGTACTCGAGGTGCATCCGAATGTTGCATATGCGATGCTTGATCGTATGCTGGGTGGTCAGGGGATAGCGCCATCCAAAATCAATGCTCTGACAGAAATAGAAACGAATATCATGGAACGTATTTTCAGTCGTGCATTTGAAAGCTTGCAAGAAGCTTGGAAAACGATAATTGATATTTCACCTAGAATGGAAGCTCTTGAAACAAACCCGCAATTTATGCAAATTGTTTCGCCAAATGAAACAATTGCGCTAATATCGCTTAGTACGAAGATTGGCGATACGACAGGGATGATCAACTTATGTATCCCTCACGTTGTTATTGAGCCGATCATGCCAAGACTTTCGGTTCATCACTGGTTTGTTTCTCAGAAGAAAACAAGAGCACCAGAAGAGCTTGAGGTGCTTAAGCAGCGTGTTAGTAAAGCGAAGCTTCCGATTGTATGCGAGCTTGGTCAATCCAGCATTTCGATTCGTGAATTTCTTGGACTAGCCATTGGTGATGTGCTCTCATTAAATAAACCGATCGATCAAGGATTGGACATTAAAGTGGGAGATAAACTTAAGTTTATCGGAAGCCCGGGCTCAGTGAAGGATTGTTTGGCCGTGCAAATTGATGAGGTTGTCAGCGAAGGAGTGGAAGAAGATTATGACGAGTAAAGATTACTTATCACAAGAAGAAATCGATGCCCTGCTGCGTCAATCTTCCGATGAGCCGGATATGCCGGAGCCAGTAGGAGTGCAGCAAGAACTGAATCATTTTTTGGATGAAATGGAGCAGAGCGCACTTGGAGAAATCGGCAATATTACGTTCGGAAGTGCAGCTACGGCCTTATCTACTCTATTAGGTAAAAAGGTAGATATTACGACTCCGACTGTTTCTCTTATTAAACGTTCACAGTTAGAAGAAGAGTTTCCTAGACCGCATGTTGCCGTTTCTGTTGAATATGTGGATGGCTTTCAAGGCATTAATTCGCTCGTCATTAAAACGAGAGATGCGCAAATCATTGCTGATTTAATGTTGGGCGGAGAAGGTGTCGTTTCAGATGAAGAGCTTAATGAGATTCACATTAGCGCTGTTCAAGAAGCGATGAATCAAATGATGGGCTCGTCTGCTACATCAATGTCAACCATTTTCAATCGGTTTGTTAATATTTCACCTCCAGGAATTGATATTTTGAATATGGCTAGTGGGGATGGGATTCAAAGTTTACCTCCTGACGATTTGTTTATCAAAATTTCATTCCGCTTGAAGATAGCTGACTTGATTGATTCAACAATTATGCAGCTGCTTCCTATTCCTTTTGCAAAAGAAATGGTTTCGACTTTAATGGGAGGTTCACAGGCCTCAGAACCAGTTGCTGCTGTCAGTACACCAGCAGCGTCCAGTATCTACACCAGTACCAACCAGCAGCTCAGCCTGCAAGGCAAGAAGCGGCCCCTGCTCCCGTATATGAAGCGCCGCCTGCACCGCAAGCTCCACCAATGACTCCGCAGCCTCAATACGCTGCAGCAGCACATAATGGCCCGCAAACTTATGGCGGTGTTCCAAATCGGAATGTAAATGTACAACCTGTTCAATTTGCTAATTTTCAAGGCGCACCATTCGTCCTGCCTGAAGAATCGAACTTGAATTTATTACTCGACATTCCGCTTAAGGTCACAGTAGAATTAGGAAGAACCCAAAAGCAAATTAAGGATATTCTTGAATTGTCGCAAGGTTCAATCATTGAGCTGGACAAGCTGGCAGGAGAGCCTGTAGACATCCTGGTTAATAACAAGCTGATCGCTAAAGGCGAGGTAGTCGTTATTGATGAGAACTTTGGTGTCCGTGTTACAGACATTGTCAGCCAGTGGGATCGTATTCAAAAATTACAATAGCATCTTAGGGGGAAGTAACGATGGCAAATCGAATTTTGATCGTTGATGACGCGGCTTTTATGAGAATGATGATTCGTGACATATTGACGAAGAATGGTTACGAAGTTGTGGGAGAAGCTCCGGATGGCGCTCAAGCTATTGAAAGGTTCAAAGAACTTAAACCGGATCTGATCACGATGGATATCACGATGCCAGAAATGGACGGAATTGTAGCACTTAAAGAAATTAAGAAAATTGATGCTAACGCTAAAGTGATCATGTGTTCCGCTATGGGTCAGCAAGCGATGGTAATCGATGCGATTCAAGCAGGCGCAAAAGACTTCATCGTTAAGCCATTCCAAGCTGATCGCGTAATTGAAGCGATTAAGAAGACACTCGGATAATACCGTTATGAAGCAATGGAATAGATTCCGGCTTGCGGGACTTGCTTCACTCGGATGGCTTATGATGAGTCATATCGCTCATGCAGCACCCGAAGTTGAGAAGCCTGACTTCGGTCCAGGGGCCGGCTACTTGATATGGGTCATCGTCGCGCTCATGTTGGTCATTGGCCTTATCATCCTCGTCATTAAATGGCTTTCACAGCGTAATCGGGGATGGGGGACGAATCGTGCACTTCGCTCGTTAGGCGGCATACCGCTGGGTCAGAATAAGTCGCTGCAAGTCGTTGAATTATCCGGACGTGTTTACATAGTTGGAGTTGGAGACAGCATCACGCTGCTGGATAAAATCGATGAACCGGAAGAAGCGCTTGCAGTCATGGATGCAATCGAGCAGCAAAACAGCCGTACATGGAATACCCCGTCTTTGACTAATCTCGTCGACCGATTCCGTAACCGGAATTCTAATGTTGAACCGACAAGTGAGCCTTGGCAGGCGGCTAGCTCCTTTCAAGAGCTGCTGCAGGACAAGATGAAGCGGCAGTCGGAACAGAAACAGAAGGTTGAGACTTTACTCAAAGAGCAAAATCATAACGATCGGTTGTTGGATGATGAATAAAAAACTTGTACTGTCGCTCTTAGCCTTACAACTGGCTGGGCTGTTGTTTCACTCTCATGTTTTTGCTGCTGACCCGTTGCCTAATGTGAGCGTTAATATCGGTGATGGAAGTGAGCAGCCAGGTACAAGCGCGCTTTCGCTTCTGCTGCTTATTACCGTTTTAAGTGTTGCTCCTGCAATCCTTGTACTGATGACAAGCTTTACTCGGATTGTCATTGTACTTGGCTTTGTACGTACTTCACTGGGCACACAACAAATGCCGCCAAACCAAGTATTGATAGGACTCGCGATGTTTCTAACCTTCTTCATCATGGCACCTACGATCAGTCAGGTTAATACAGTTGCCCTTCAGCCTTATCTGAAGGGGGACATCACCCAGACAGAAGCGTTTAGTAAAGCAGCGGTCCCTATGAAGAAGTTTATGTTTAACCAAACACGTGAAAAGGATTTGCTTCTTTTCATGGAATATACCAAAACAGAGAAACCCAAATCGTATGAAGACATTCCTATTACAGTCATGGTACCGGCTTATGCTTTAAGCGAACTTCGAACCTCTTTTCAGATGGGATTCATGATATTCATTCCATTCCTTATTATAGATATGGTAGTTGCCAGTACACTCATGGCTATGGGGATGATGATGCTTCCCCCGGTTATGATATCACTGCCTTTCAAAATATTGCTATTTGTACTGGTAGACGGTTGGTATTTAATAGTGAAGTCACTGCTGTTAAGTTTTAACACGTAACGCCTGACAGGAAGGAGTGCAAGTATGGATTCAGACTTCATCATCGCCTTAGCTGGGCAGGCCGTCTACACGGTATTAAAGGCTAGTGCACCAATGCTTGTGCTCGGTCTGGTTGTAGGGCTGATCGTGAGTATATTTCAAGCAACGACTCAAATTCAAGAGCAGACATTAGCGTTTGTACCTAAAATTGTTGCTGTTATGCTCGGGATTTTATTGTTTGGACCATGGATCTTAAACACGCTGGTCGATTTCACTTACAACCTGCTGAATAACTTGTATAAATACATCGGATAGGCTGTGAATCGGGTGGAGCTGTTTTTGAAGGGGTTCCCTATTTTTTTGCTTATTTTTTGTCGAATAACAGCGTTTTTCGTCGTGGCACCTGTCTTTTCGACTCGAACGGTGCCGGCGACATTCAAAATAGGGTTCTGTTTTATGGTCTCACTGCTGGTCTTTCTTACATATGGAATCAAACAAACGATTGTCCCTGATGCCGGTTATATTTTATCGGTATTTCGTGAAATTCTGGCTGGTGTTCTTCTGGGCTACGTCGCTTATTTATTTTTTACTGTCGTTCAAACGGCTGGCGCATTCATTGATTTACAAATGGGATTTGGTATAGCCAATGTCATTGATCCGATGTCGGGAACTTCGTCTCCAATGATTGGCAATTTTAAATTCATGATCGCCACATTAATTTTTCTATCAATTAATGGTCATCATTATTTATTAATGGCTTTACTTCAAAGCTATGAGTGGATACCGCTTTCAAACGAGTTATTCGGTCGAATCTATGAGGGAAGCATCTCCACGTTTCTTGCCCATACTTTCGCAGAAACCTTTATGTTAGCGCTCCAAATGTCTGCGCCGCTTGTAGCAGCGATGTTTCTAACCGATTTAGGTCTTGGCTTTCTTGCTAAGACTGCACCGCAATATAACGTCTTCGTCATCGGTATTCCTATCAAAATTATTGTAGGTTTTCTGATGATGGCTGTTCTGATGCCTGGCTTAGTCACATTATTTGATCATTTGTTCTCACAGATGTTTAGTGCTATGGAGAAGCTGCTAGCAATTGTGCAAGGTCCTGTAACTAGGTAGGAGGGCTTCGCTGATGCGATCATATCGTTGGACGCTCGATCTGCAGATGTTTTCTCAAGAAAAGACAGAGCGTGCAACACCTAAGAAACGGCAAGAAGCTAGAAATAAAGGGCAGGTTGCGAAGAGTCAGGAGCTTCCAGGGGCATTTATTTTATTGTTTGGCTTCTTTAGCTTTATCATGCTTGGCGGCTATTATAAAGAACGGCTGATTCGAATGTTTGGACTGATCTTCGAACAGAAGCTGACGATGGAGATGACAACTGGCAATATACTCACGTTGTTTTCAGACATGATGATGCAAGGCTTTATATTATTAGCGCCAATCTTTATTATGACCGTTGTTGTCGCACTGCTTGGGAACTATTTGCAAATCGGAATTTTGTTTACCGGAGAATCGTTAAAGATGAACCTGAACAAAGTGAATCCGTTAAAAGGCTTTAAACAGATTTTCTCTATGCGGTCTTTAGTCGAATTTGTTAAAAATATTACGAAGCTTATCGTTATTGGTTATATCGTTTACTTGACGATTTGGCACGAACGAGCCCAAATCATGCAGCTTGCTTCCATACCAGTCGATCAGATGTTCAGTTTCATAGCAAGTATCACCATAAAGCTTGGAATAGAAATTGGTGTCATACTTGTTGTCCTTGCGGTTGGCGACTATGCCTATCAGCGCTTCGAGCATGAGAAAAGTTTGAAAATGTCCAAGCAGGACATAAAAGACGAGTACAAGAAGTCAGAAGGGGACCCTCTTATCAAAGGGAAGATCAGGGAGCGTCAACGACGAATGGCCCTGCAGCGGATGATGCAAGAGGTACCTAAAGCTGATGTTATTATTACAAACCCGACCCACTTCGCAATAGCATTGCAGTATGATGGTTCGAAAATGGAGGCACCAACAGTCATTGCTAAGGGAATGGATTATGTTGCTCTTCGTATTAGAGAAGTGGCAAAAGAACACGGCGTTATTACAATGGAAAACAAGCCGCTCGCCAGAGCGTTATACGAAAGGGCGGAGATCGGTGATACCGTTCCCGCTGACTTGTTCCAAGCTGTGGCAGAAGTATTGGCATATGTATATAAGATCAAAGGTAAAGCAAAATAATCATTTTGCGAATCAGTGGGGGAGGTAACGTCATGAAGGTTAAGGACCTGACCATACTTATCGGGATCATCGGCATTGTGCTTATGATGGTTATTCCGATACCTGTCGGGTTAATGGACGTGCTGCTTATAGTTAACATCTCCGCGGCGCTTATGATTTTACTTATTTCAATGAATACGAAGGATGCTTTACAATTCTCCATATTTCCATCCTTACTGCTTATTACCACACTTTTCCGACTATCACTGAATGTTTCGACCACTAGAAATATCCTGTCACGCGGAGAAGCTGGGAAAGTCGTTGAAACATTCGGTAATTGGGTAGCCGGTGGACAAATTGCTATTGGGTTTGTCGTATTTCTTATTCTGGTCGTTGTTCAGTTCATCGTTATTACGAAAGGTTCTGAGCGGGTAGCCGAGGTGGCAGCTAGATTTACACTCGATGCGATGCCAGGTAAACAGATGAGTATCGATGCTGATTTAAACGCCGGACTCATTAACGAACAGCAAGCAAGGGAGCGCCGCCTCAAAATTGAACGTGAAGCAGATTTTTATGGCTCGATGGATGGTGCCAGTAAGTTTGTTAAAGGTGATGCAATCGCATCTATCATTATTCTTATCATTAATTTACTAGGCGGATTTGTTATCGGGATGGTCCGTCCATGGAATGTCATTTCACAGAATCTCTTCAAACATTCTCTGTCCTGACGATTGGTGATGGACTTGTAAGTCAGATACCAGCACTGCTTATCTCTACTGCAACTGGTTTGATCGTTACCCGCGCAGCTTCTGATGGTAATTTGGCTCATGATATTACCAATCAGCTGTTTCGTTATCCGAAACTGCTATATATCGTAGCAGGAACCATTGCATTGCTTGGGCTTGGGACTCCAATTGGGCCAATCGCTACTCTTCCATTTGCTATCGTGCTAGTGGTAGCAGGGACTCGAATGCAAAAAACGTTAAACAAGCAGCAGATAGAGGAAGAAATGCTAGTGGAAGAGCAGCAGATCGAAGAGGTTCGAAGTCCAGAGAGTGTTATCAGCCTACTGCAAGTCGATCCGATCGAATTCGAATTTGGTTATGGTCTTATCCCGCTGGCAGATACTCAGCAGGGGGGAGATTTACTGGACCGTATCATCATGATTCGTAGACAATGTGCACTGGAGCTGGGACTTGTCGTTCCTGTTATTCGGATCCGAGATAATATCCAATTAAAACCCAATGAATATGTGATCAAGATTAAAGGGAACACAGTAGCTCGAGGGGAGCTGCTGCTCAATCACTATTTGGCGATGAGTCCTGGATTTGATGATGAAGGTGTTGTAGGGATTGAAACCATTGAGCCTGCATTCGGGTTACCGGCCATTTGGATTGATGAACCGACTGAAGGATCGTGCAGAATTAGCGGGCTACACAGTCGTTGATCCTCCGTCTGTCGTTGCAACACATTTAACTGAAATTATTAAACGTCATGCTCATGAGCTTATCGGCCGCCAAGAGGCTAAAGCGCTTGTCGAAAATGTCAGAGAATCGTACCCTGCACTTGTGGATGATCTCATTCCTTCGATTCTTTCGATTGGAGACATTCAGAAAGTATTGGCTAAGCTGCTTCGTGAAAAGATATCGATTCGCGATATGGTGACGATATTCGAAACATTAGCCGATCATGGCAATTATTCAAAAGACACTGATATTTTGACTGAATATGTAAGGCAGTCATTGTCCAGACAAATTACACAGCAATTTTCACAAAATGGGGACACGCTTCGAGTTATTACGGTTGGCCCCGCATTGGAGAAGAAAATTGCAGAATCCGTACAGCAGATCTGATCAAGGCAGCTATCTAGCCCTTGATCCGGTCGCGACACAAACGATCTATCAAAAAATAACCGAACAAGTGAAGAAGCAAATTCAATCCGGTAATCAGCCGATTGTACTTGCCTCACCAACCATTCGGATGTATCTTAGACAGCTTGTGGAACGGACGATGCAAGACGTACCTGTGCTCTCCTACAGCGAGCTAGAGCCGAGCGTCGAAGTTCAAAGTATCGGGGTGGTTAATCTATGAAGGTAAAACGCTATGTTGTTCAAGCACTACCTGAAGCACTTCCCATGATACGCAGTGACCTAGGAGTAGACGCGATCATATTAAGTACGAAAGAAATACGGGTTGGCGGGTTTCTCGGTATGTTTGGCAAGAAGAAAATGGAGGTTATAGCAGCTGTTGAAAATAACGGAAATGCTAAACCGTCCAAGCCGGTTCCACGAACACAGCCCGTTGATAGAAAACCGGTAGACGATACAGCAGCTACATTGGCAAGAATTAATGCAATCGCTGCTGCATCATCAATAAAAAGTAATGCCCAAACACGTAAGGAGTCCATCGAACAGACAGAGCAATACGTTACGACAGCAGCGGCTTCTCGACAGGCTTATCTTGGGAGTAATGAAAGTGCTGTCGCAGTAGCTCCTCCGCCTGTGAAGGAGCAGCCGATTAATGAACCGAAAAAGCAGCGATTGAATGATGAAGATTTGATGGCTGAAATTAGAGATATGAAACAATGGATTGTCAAAATGTCTAGGCAGCAGCAGGTAAAAGCTTGGTCAGAACCGATTCAAGCCCTTCATGACCGGCTTAAAGAACAAGAAGTCAACTCCCAATGGATTGAGCAGCTTATTGAACAAATTGAAGAGCAGCTTGATAACAATAAAGATGAAGCAATCACCCGACAAGCGGTTTGGGAAATGGCAAGACTGATTTTATTGGATTGGATGAAAGGCTTTGAAGGCGAAGGGATCCGTAGAAGCACGCGGGTCGTACATTTTGTTGGTCCAACGGGTGTCGGTAAAACAACAACTATCGCGAAGCTTGCTGCTGAGCAAACGTTAAAAGCAGGACGGAAGGTCGGATTCATTACATCTGACACTTATCGAATCGCAGCCGTCGATCAGCTTCGAACCTATGCGACGATATTGAATGTCCCGCTTGAAGTCGTATTTTCACCATCCGAGGTTTCTCGGGCATTCAGACAGTTAGAGGAGAAGGATCTTGTCTTCATGGATACAGCGGGCCGCAACTTCCGTAATGAGCTTTATGTTTCAGAGGTGAACAGCTTACTGCAATCAGGCAATGAATCTGAAACCTACCTTGTATTAAGCTTAACAGGCAAATTTAGTGACATGTCAGCCGTTGCTGAGCAGTTCTCTGTTTATGGAGTTCAAAGAGTTCTCTTCACGAAGCAGGATGAAACGAATGCCTACGGGGCAATCCTGAATCTCGCATTAGAGAAGGGATTAAAACCAACCTACGTCGCATATGGCCAGACAGTACCTGATGATATTGCCCCATTCCAATCAGACAGCTATGTCTTACAATTACTGGGGGCAGTTGATAATGAATGACCAAGCGGAAGCACTGCGCCATATGGTTCGAAGTCAGTCACAGAAGAGTGAAGGCAAAACGACAAGAATCATCACGGTAACGAGTGGAAAAGGCGGAGTCGGCAAATCCAATTTCAGCTTAAACTTTTCATTATCACTCCAAAAGCTTGGTTTGAAAGTGTTGATATTTGATGCTGATATTGGAATGGCCAATATTGATGTTTTGATGGGCATTGCCGCACCTTATAATTTGTATCATTTGTTAAAGCAGCAAAAGACGATATGGGACATCATTCAAGAAGGACCAAACGGTGTTCATTTTATTGCGGGAGGTTCAGGATTCAAGGACCTGCTTGACCTTAGTTCAGCGGAACTTGATTATTTTGAAGAACAGATCGGAAGGCTTAACGGACAATATGATGTCATTATTTTCGATACAGGTGCTGGTCTTTCTAAGGAAACGGTTAAATTCATAGTGGCGGCTCAGGAAACTTATGTGGTCACGACACCAGAGCCAACCTCTATAACGGATGCTTATGCTCTTATCAAAATGGTTACGGCGATGGAACATCAAGTTCAGTTTAAGCTTGTTATCAATCGTGCCATGGATGAAAAGGAAGGCAAGGCCGCTGCGGATAAAATTAGTTTAGTAGCCGAGCGTTTTCTAGGTATTTCGCTTCCAGTGGTAGGAATTGTACCAGATGATCCTAACGTTACCAAAGCGGTTAAGAAGCAGATTCCTTTTTCCTTGGCCTTCCCTGGCTCAGAAGCAACGAAGTCAGTGATGGATATAGCCAAACGCTTCGCGGACGTTTCCGCTCCGGCCTCCGCTAATAGCGGTGTCAAAGGATTTCTGCATAAGATGTTCAGACTAATTAACTAATCCTTTTGAAATGTTGGGAGAGGGGGACGCCTATGAACGCTCATCGCGTGCTCGTGGTGGATGATTCCGCTTTTATGCGTAAAATTATTTGTGATCTAATCACAGCAGACCCGCAGTTTGAGATTGTGGCAACAGCCAAAAACGGGCGAGAGGCAATAGAAGCTGTGGAAGAATGGAAGCCAGATGTTATTACGATGGATCTTGAAATGCCCGAATTGAATGGGCTTGAGGCATTGGGCCGCATCATGCAAATCCACCCAACGCCGATCATTATGCTATCAAGCATCAGCGATGATGGGACGAGAGAAACCATCAAGGCTCTGCAAAATGGCGCATTTGATTTCATACGAAAGCCATCCGGACCACTCTCTCCAGATATTCACACGGTAGGAGAGCAGCTTCTCGAAAAAATGAGAATTGCTGTATTAACAAGGCGTAACTCGTCGATGTTCCGAACTTTAGACAAACCTGGCAAGCCCGAATCTCGTCTACCTAAACAAGTATTACCGCAGAAGCCGCCTAAGTCGTTTCAAGTGGATAAAACGATAAAATCCAAACCTGTTACTGGACCGTCTGCAGCAAAGTCAGCAAAGCCTTTACCAAGCATAGAGGTAATGGAGGACAAGCCAGAAGCAAGCAAGCAGCCGAGCCCATATCCTGTGTTTGAACCATTGAATAAACAGGAACCAGAAGGGCTTCGGACAAAAGAGAAACCAAAGCAGATCAGTACCTTTCATCATTTGATAACGATTGGTACTTCTACTGGAGGTCCTCGTGCTCTACATGAGGTTATTACCTCCTTGCCAGCGAATCTTCCAGCACCTGTATTGGTTGTACAGCATATGCCGCCGAAGTTTACAAAATCGCTGGCTCAGCGTTTAGATGCTTTCAGTTCGGTTCATGTAACAGAAGCTGTTCATGGTGAACGCATCTATGCAGGTATGGTCTATATCGCACCAGGTGGGTTCCATTTGGAACTTGCCAAAGATCCACTGGGCTACTACATACGATTAACAGAAGAACCGCCGCGCAGCGGTCACCGTCCATCGGTCGATGTCATGTTTGAATCATGCACGACCTTCACTGAGTTACGCCGCCATGCGGTCATTATGACCGGAATGGGAAGTGACGGTGTTAAAGGAATGAAGGCACTTAATGAAAGCGGAGGAGAGAGTGCTATTGCTGAAGCAGAACAATCCTGTGTCGTTTATGGGATGCCAAGATCAGCTGTCGAAGCAGGAGTGGCGAAGTCGGTCGTTCCGCTCAAACAAATAGCAGGCATACTCATTCAAGCTGTAATGAAATAACGCATCATATATCGCATAGCAACCATTCAAACAGGAGGTGCAGAGAAATGGATATGAATGCCTATTTATCAATGTTTATTGATGAATCTAACGATCATCTACAATCACTTAATGAAAATTTGCTTAAGCTTGAAAGCGACCCAGAAGATATAAGTATCGTACAAGTCATATTCCGCTCGGCTCACACGCTCAAAGGAATGTCAGCAACGATGGGATTTGAAGATCTTGCATCATTAACGCATGAAATGGAAAATGTGCTTGACCTTGTTCGCAATAATAAGCTCAAAATGGACAGCTTTATTTTTGATACGCTGTTCAAAGGTTTAGATGCACTGGAGACGATGGTACAAGATATTATCAACGGAGGTACGGGAAAGGCTGACGTATCTGCAATTGTAACTTCACTCCAAGCGATTGTTAAGAGTGATTACAAGTCCGGTGAAGCACCGCATGCTGCAGCTCCCGTTGTCGGAGGCATCGCGCAAGGAGGTGTGGTACTGGATGAGTTTCAAACCTCGGTCCTGCTTCAATCCATTGAATCCGGACATTCCGTATTCCATGTTGTCGTTACGGTTCGTGAAGACTGTATGCTCCGAGCAGTAAGAGCTTATATGGTATTTGATTTCTTGGAACGGAATGGCGAGGTCGTTAAGTCACATCCGAGTGTACAAGATATTGAGCAGGAGAAGTTCGACCGTACCTTTACCGTCTTCACGATCTCCTCGATATCAGAAGAAGAGCTCCGGAAAGGTATAGAATCGGTTTCTGAAATTGAGCTTGCAGTTATCACACCTCTTGATCGGGAAACATTAACGCAGCTTTGTGCACATGCGAATATAAGCAGTCAACCAGCAAGTGCTGCATCATTAGCTGCCCCATTACCAACAGAAGCATTTTCAGCAAAAGCACAAACAACGAATGCTCCAGCCGCTGCTCCAGCCGCCGCAGGTGGAGCTGCTTCAAGAACGATTCGTGTCGATATCGAGAGGCTCGATGCGCTTATGAACTTGTTCAGTGAATTGTTGATCGATCGCGTTCGTCTAGAGCAGCTAGCGAGCGAAATTCGCCGCACTGATTTAACGGAAACCGTGGAACATATGACACGTGTTAGCGGTGATTTGCAAAGTATCGTACTTAAGCTGCGGATGGTGCCGGTTGAGTCTGTCTTCAACCGCTTCCCGCGAATGGTACGTGATCTTGCCAAGTCGCTCGACAAGAAAATCGACTTAATTATTACAGGTGCTGAAACCGAATTGGATCGTACCGTAATTGATGAAATCGGTGACCCGCTTGTGCATTTGCTTCGTAACTCATTAGACCACGGTATTGAACCAGTGGCTGAGCGGATTGCAGCAGGCAAATCAGAAACCGGCATCGTTAATCTGCGTGCTTTTCACAGCGGCAACCATGTCTTTATTGAAGTACAAGAGGACGGACGAGGTATTAACCGTGAGAAAGTAAAACAGATTGCAATCAAAAATGGTATTGTTTCAGCTGATGAGGCAAACCGGTTAACAGATAGTGAAGTGAACATGCTGATTTTTGCCGCAGGCTTCAGTACAGCAGATAAGATTTCTGATATCTCGGGTCGAGGAGTAGGCCTGGATGTTGTTAAGACCAAAATTGCAACGCTTGGCGGTCACGTTAGTGTCGAGTCGGAACCAGGTAAGGGAACCAAGTTTTCGATTCAATTGCCTCTAACACTATCTATCATTTCAGCTATGCTAGTGAAGCTAGGGACAGAGAAGTATGCGATTCCGCTTTCATCAATCGTAGAAACAGGTATTATCCGTAATGAGCATATTCGTAAGATTCACGGTAATCGGATGATTGAATATCGCGGTTCGGTCATTCCTCTCATTTCTCTCAGTCAAGTGCTGGAATCAAACTCATTTAATGAGAATGAGGATACAGAAACAGAAATAGTTGTCATTCGCAAAGGGGATAAGCTTGGAGCTTTAGCTGTTGATGAATTCATTGGTCAAAGTGAAATTGTATTGAAACCGCTCGGCAAATACTTAACCAACATCGAAGCCATCTCAGGAGCAACAATTCTAGGTGATGGACAAGTAGCATTAATTATTGATCCAAATGCTCTTATAAAATAAGGAGGGATTTCGCATGGGTGAGGAATTAAAGGTTATCGTATTTGGACTTGCTAACGAAGAATACGGGATTGAAGTAGAAAAAGTCCGTACGATCGAACGAATGATGCCAATTACACGTGTACCGAAAACGCCAGCATTCATTAAAGGTGTTATCAATTTACGAGGAATCGTACTGCCGGTTATAGACTTACGCGGCCGATTCGCCCTGCCTGAATCAGAGCCGACAGAAAGCTCGCGTATCATCATCGTTGCTGTAAATGATCTTGAGGTTGGTTTCATCGTAGATGCTGCGAATGACGTAATTGATATCGACTCGGATAGTATCGATACACCTCCAGAAGTTATAGGAGGCATTAAGGCTAAATATTTGCACGGCGTTGCCAAAATCGGCGATGACCGGTTGCTCATCATGCTCAATTTAGCTGAAGTATTGAACAAAAGTGAAATTATTCAGCTTGAACAGGCAGAGGGTTAAATTGTGAACCCATTAGCCAAGCTTGAAGCATTCAAAATGGACGTTTTGAAAGAAGTCGGCAATATTGGAGCTGGTAATGCAGCAACTGCGCTCTCTAGACTTTTGGATAAGCCTGTCGATATGAATGTTCCAACCGTCCGTTTGATACCCTTTGAACAAGTCGCTGATCGAATAGGCGGTTTTGAAAAGGTCGTCATTGCCGTATTCCTTCGCGTTGAAGGCGATGCACCGGGGAACATGTTTTTCATTATAGAAGAGGGATCAGCCAGAAAGTTATTAAACAGTTTACTTTCCATTGATACGCAATCGGAAACCGGCTATACGGAGATGGAGTTCTCTGCTATAGCTGAAATTGGTAACATACTGGCTGGTTCTTATTTATCTTCATTGGCAGATTTTACACAATTATCAATGTCTCCAACCGTTCCCGCTATCACGATCGATATGGCAGGCGCCATTTTGAGCTATGGCCTTGAGCAGTATGGTGAAATGGGAGACTCTGCGCTATTAATTGACACCACGTTTATGGAAGGGCAGGAGGAGCTGGAAGGTCATTTCTTCCTCATACCGGATCCGGAATCGTTTGATAAAATATTTAGCGCTTTGGGAGTGCCAAACGAATGATACAGCAAAATGTTGTTAAAGTGGGCATGGCAGATTTAAATATTGCAACAGATAAAGCTGTGCTCAAAACAACTGGACTTGGGTCTTGTGTGGGCTTAACTCTGTTCGATGAGCGGTCCAAAATTGCCGGTATGGCGCATGTTATGCTGCCATCCTCACAGATTACTAGAGAAGCTTCTATTAATATTGCAAAGTACGCAGATACCGCAATCCCTTATCTGATAGAGCGAATGAAGCAAGCGGGTGCCAATGAAAGCCGACTTATTGCGAAAATGGCCGGTGGCGCTCAAATGTTTGCTTTTGCATCGCAAAGCGAGACGATGCGGATAGGGCCGCGCAATGTAGAATCCTGTAAAGAAATATTAAATAAGTTCTCCATTATGATCGCTTCTGAAGACACAGGCGGAAACTACGGAAGAACGATTGAACTTGATAGTCAAACTGGCGTTCTTCATATTCGCAGCGTTCAGTTTGGAGTAAAGGAGATTTAAGATGATCGGAACATGGCGCTGGAATGTTACGCTCAGTTTATGCGGAGTTGTGCTAACGTTATTATTTTCGATTGGCAGCAATGGACTGGAAGTTACCGCCTTTCGGTGCGTATACGCATTTATTGCCTTTTTTGCGCTAGCCTATCTGTTTCGTGCCTTACTTGCCGTCATATTACAGCCAAGTTCCCCCATGTTAGCAGAGATTGCTGCTGCTGAAGCTTCAGAGTCAAAAGGTAACAGCGTTGATTTCTCTACGCCGGATGAGACAAATGAATTGAATGAGCTATTGAAAAGCCAGCTTGATGGAAGTTCGATAGCAGTAAAGGCCGAACCATCGTTATTCCAGCCGCTCTCGCCGCCAAAGCTTATTTCTACACAAAACAAAGAGCCTGAAGAACTGGCAAAAGCAATACGTCACCTGACAGGAGGGTGAGATGATGATTGAGCCTAAAGCGCCTCATCTGTCTAACATCGAGATTTGGCAAAAGTGGAAAGAAGACGGGGATATTGAAGCTAAGAAGCGTCTTATTGAACAATACCTAACATTGGTTGATTACGTTAGTAACCGAATGGCGATTGGTCTGCCAAAGAATGTCTCTAAAGATGACTTAGCCAGCAATGGTGTAATGGGACTAATCGATGCGATTGAGAAGTTTGATTACAGACGAGGCCTTCAATTTGAAACCTATGCCTCTTGGCGAATTCGCGGTGCGATTATTGATGGATTGCGTCAGGGGGATTGGGTACCTCGCTCGGTTCGGGAGAAAGCCAAAAAAATTGAGGAAGCTTATCAGCATTTGGAGCAGCAGTATCTTCGCTCCGTTACTGATGCTGAAATCAGCAGCTATTTGGAAGTCAGTGAAAAGGAATTCGTCCACATGCTTCAGGAGATCGCGGTAACGACGGTCTGTTCCCTTGAAGACCCGATTCGAGAAGAAGAATCAGAAACGCGTCTGTCTCTCCTTATTGATGAAAAGGCGAAAAACCCGGATTACAAGGTACATGAATTTTATTTGAAAGAATCATTGGTTCGCGGTATTGAGAGACTGACAGCGAAAGAAAGAACCGTCGTATCTTTGTTTTATTATGAAGAACTTTCACTTAGTGAAATCGCGGAAGTCATGTGTTTATCTCCATCTCGAATATCACAACTTCATTCCAAAGCCATTCTGCGATTACGCGGCGCTTTAGACAAGCATAAAGATCAGTTAATGGAACAATAGCGATGAAGAAAATTAGAGAAGGGGGGAAATGCAGTGTCAATTTCTGAAATGCTACAGAACTGTATCCATATACAGATTTCTCAAGATAAAATGACTGCTTACATACAATTCAAAGTTGCAGATGAGAAATTTGCATGTACAGCCAGTGCTCTCGAAGAATATGTAAGAAGTCATGATGTCCGTTACGGCTTGCATCAGGATGTTTTACAAAAAATAGCTAACCAGCCAAGCACTTATTTCTACAGCCAAACCGTCATTGCAGAGGGCGACCCAGTCCAGAATGGGGTAGATGGCTCCATTCGTTTCTCTTACGAAATGAAGGAAGAGCAATCTCGTCCCGCTCAGCTTGAAGACGGGAAAGTAGATTTTAAAGAAATCAAGCAATTAAAGAATGTTAACCGGGGTCAGCTTATAGCTGAACGCATTCGAGCTATGGAAGGCAAGGATGGGAAAGCCGTTACAGGTGAAATCATTGCTTATAAGATTGGTAAAGAAGCTGTATTTAAGCTGGGCAAGAACGTAGTGCTTAACCCTGAACAAACGGCTATGTATGCAGCCATCGATGGTCTAATATCCATTACGGACAAGAATAAAGTGAATGTATTTCCTATCTTTGAAGTGAACGGTGACGTCGACTATAACGTTGGGAACATTGATTTTGTTGGTACAGTTATCGTTCGCGGTAATGTGCTGACAGGGTTTCGCATTAAGGCATCTGGCGATATTCGAATTATCGGCGGTGTTGAAGGCGCTGAGCTCGAATCAAATGGTTCTATTGAAATAACCGGAGGCATTCTTGCCAGCAACAAAGGATATGTCCGCGCAGGTAAAAATGTAAAAAGCTCATTTATTCAGGATGGCAATGTAACCGCGGCAGAAGACGTGCTGGTGTCCCAAAGCATTATGCACTCCCATGTGCGTGCAGGACGCAATGTTGTATGCAGCGGTGCAAAAGGGTTGATTGTCGGCGGCACGGTTCAAGCAGGTGAAAAAGTTGTTGCACGTACGATCGGCAATACGATGTCCACTGTAACCGCGATTGAAGTAGGGGTTCGTCCTGAGCTTCGTTCAGAAATTTTGGATTTGCGGGCACAGACCAGGACGTTAATTGAAAACCTCGATAAAACTGAGAAAGCCTTAACGCTTCTCGATCAGCTTGCATCGGTTGGCCAATTATCGCCAGATAAAATGGGCATGCGTATTAAGCTGGGGGCAACTAAACGTCAAGCTGTTGCTCAAATTGCAGGCTTGCGTGAACGTATTCTAGAAATCGAGAAATCGCTTGAGAATACCGATAACGCAAAGGTAGATGCGATAAATACGATATATGGCGGTACGAAAATTGTTATTGGACGTTACACCCGTTTCGTAAAAGATGCGACACAACGTGCATCATTCCGATACTCAGAAGGCGATATTGTGGTAGTAGGCTATCACTAAATACAAGTGAATCGTTTCAAAGCACAGGTGAGGGGGAGAAGCGATGCCATATCGGTCAATCGACTTGCAGATGTCCATTCCACGCACTCCAGAGAGCGGAACTCAGCACAGCCAGGCGATGCACAAACCAGTAATCGAACAATCTCGCTTGGCAAACGAATCCGACAAGCAAACGGTTCTGTTGAGGGGGAAAAACTCATCAGTTGATCAAAGTACTAAACTGGATGTCAAGGATAGTCAGCAGCAGGAGCGCGAATCTCCCCCAAAACGCAAACAACGTCGTGAATCTGCCTCAGATCAGACAGATACAGATAGTGGGACAGAACAAGTTCAGAGGCATCCTTTTAAAGGACAGCATATCGACATCTCCCTTTAGAGGTATTTCATCCCGAAGCAGGTGAGTATTAATGGAAGCATGGCAAACGATTATGCTGCTGGGCGCGGTTGCAATCGTATGCGCTGCCGTATTACCGCGCAAAGCAGTATCGAATAATGATCCAGTAAACCAGTCATCACAAACGGTACGTAACATGGAAACAGCGTTAGAGTCGTTTATGGAGAACATGGAATCGGATAACCGGCAGATGGTTGAAATGGTGACCAAGTCACAACAGGACACACAAACACAAGCGGTTAACCGGGAGAAACGCATTAGCGAACTCGAGAAACGCTGTGCTGATTTAGAAGCTGTTCTTTCTGAGCAAGCCAAGGCTGCTGCGAGAGCTATAGTTTCGGAGCATGCAGCAATGACTCCTTCAACCGTTAATTCAGAACAACAGACTTTGGCCTCTACACCGATCGCTAGCGTAACAGCAAATGTTGAAGAGCCAGTTCCGACCGTTGAAGAATCTACAATACGCAGCAGATACAGTGAGTTGTTTGAGATGTACAGTCACGGCAAATCAATTGAGGCAATTGCCAAAAAACTAGGCATAAACAAAGGAGAAGTTCAGCTTATTCTCCAATTGTCCAAGCAGGAGGAAGCAGGGCGCGATGAATAAACGGCCATTTCTATTTGGACTAGGTGTTGGAATTATTGTCGGCGCTGCTTTACTGCAGCTCATGCTAATTGGTGAGAAACAGGCGAGCAGTCTTGATGATTTTGATAAAGGGACGAAAACGTCAGTAACGTACACACAAGCGGATTTGGATAAACGTTTGGCGGAAGAGAAGGAACGCATTCAAACAGAAGTCTCCAAAGAAGCAAAGTTGCACAAAGAGATTCCAAAGCAAGATAAAGCTGCACAAAATGAGCTGAAAAATGAAGAGCAGCCTGCAATACCTACGCCAGCCGCCGCAGATCAGAAATCGGCCGACCAGCAAACGGGTGAAACGAAAACTACGGATTCTGCTCAGCGGATCCTGCTGCATATCCCTGCCAACTCAAGCGTGACTGAGACAGCGGACCTACTATTTAAAATGGCTGTTATCCATAATAAGCAAACGTTTATTAACCTGATGCGTAAAGACATTATACGCGCAGGCTATTTTGCATTTGAAGGCAGTCCGACACTGCAGCAAGTGAAAACAATTATTACGAGTACGCCTATTCCGCCCGCGCAAGCTGAAGCCGAGCTAAAAAAAGAAATAAAGACTAAGAGCGATTATTCGACAAAGGCATCAAATCCGCAGTGAATTGCTGTTGCGCGGGTGCATATAGATATGGTATAGTAATTGACGGTGTTAAAAACACACGCCGATTAATTTCGTCAACGGTGCTTCGACCTGGTCGAAGTTTTGACGAAAAATGATTTTGGCGGAGGAAACCATAAAAACCATTTAACAGGAGGTGTTGAAGAGATGGCGGTTATTTCCATGAAGCAGCTTCTAGAAGCTGGGGTACACTTCGGTCATCAGACTCGTCGTTGGAACCCGAAGATGGATCGTTATATCTTCACAGAACGTAACGGGATCTACATTATCGATTTGCAAAAAACAGTTAAAAAAGTTGAGGAAGCTTACAACTTTGTTCGCTCAGTTGGCGAAGAAGGCGGAACTATTCTCTTCGTAGGTACGAAGAAGCAAGCACAAGATTCCGTGAAAGAAGAAGCAGAACGCTGCGGTAACTTCTACATCAATCAACGTTGGCTCGGCGGTACGCTGACTAACTTCCAAACGATCCAAAAACGTATTGACCGTCTTAAAACAGCTTGAGAAATGGGAAGAAGACGGTACATTTGAAGTGCTTCCTAAGAAAGAAGTTATCATTCTCCGCAAAGAAAAAGATCGCCTCGAGAAATTCCTCGGCGGAATTAAAAGCATGAAAGGCTTGCCAAGCGCGCTGTTCATCATCGATCCTCGTAAAGAGCGTATCGCTGTTGCAGAAGCTCGTAAACTTGGTATCCCGATTGTTGGTATCGTTGATACTAACTGTGATCCGGACGAGATCGATTATGTTATTCCGGGTAACGATGATGCAATTCGTGCGGTTAAGCTTCTGACAGCTAAAATGGCAGACGCGATCGTAGAATCGCAACAAGGCGAACAAACTACAGCATAATTGCAGTCATAGGTACAATCTATATATCAAAGGGTGGTCAGAAGGTTTTTAACCTCTCACCGCCCTTTTTTTGAATCAACGTATGACTATCTCAAATTATTCAGGAGGTTTTCTACATGGCAGTTAGTGCGAGTGCAGTAAAAGAATTGCGTGAAAGAACAGGCGCAGGTATGCTTGATTGTAAAAAAGCGCTTGATGAAACAAACGGTGATATCGCGAAAGCGGTCGATTTGCTTCGTGAGAAAGGTCTTTCAGCAGCAGCGAACAAAGCAGGACGTATTGCAACTGAAGGTACAGTCGAATCTTATATCCATGCTGGCGGACGTATCGGGGTTCTTGTGGAAATCAACTGTGAAACGGACTTCGTTGGTAAAACAGACCAATTCCGCGAATTCGCTCGTGATATAGCGATGCAAATCGCAGCAGCAAACCCTAAGTTTGTAAGCCGTGAAGAAGTTTCGCAAGAAGAGCTTGATAAAGAACGTGAAATCTTGAAAGCTCAAGCGTTGAACGAAGGCAAGCCGGAAAAAATCGTTGAGAAAATGGTTGACGGCCGTATCAGCAAATACTATGAAGAGTTCTGCTTGCTTGAGCAGCCTTTCATTAAAGATCCGGACAAAACGGTCCATACATTACTTAAAGAAAAAATCAGCACAATTGGCGAGAACATCTCCATTCGCCGTTTCGTTCGTTACGAGCTAGGTGAAGGTCTGGAGAAAAAAGAAGACAACTTCGTTGAAGAAGTTATGTCCCAAGTAAAACTGTAAACCTAACGCACATATCTGGGCGGGGCGTCCGCCCCGCCTTTCTTTTGAACTATCAGAACGTATAAGTTTCGCTTCATAAATAATAAACATAATAAGTATGCGGCCTTTGAACAAGGTCAAAGATGGAGGTATACTACGTTGCAAAGACCCGTGTACAAACGTATCGTGCTCAAAGTAAGCGGAGAGTCGCTATCGGGCAATAATGGTTATGGTATTGATGCAGCAATGATTTCGTCGATTGCTGAGCAGGTTAAAGAAGTAGTGGAACTTAACGTGGAGGTTGCAATCGTCTGTGGCGGTGGTAACATCTGGCGCGGTATTGCTGGAAGTGCAAAAGGGATTGACCGGGCAACAGCCGATTATATGGGTATGCTCGCGACAGTAATGAATTCTCTGGCCCTGCAGGATGCACTGGAGCAAATCGATGTGCCAACACGTGTACAAACATCGATCGCCATGCAGCAAATTGCTGAGCCTTATATACGCCGCCGCGCGATCCGTCACCTTGAAAAGGGACGAGTTGTTATTTTTGCAGCAGGCACGGGTAACCCATTCTTCTCTACCGATACAACCGCAGCCCTTCGTGCTGCTGAAATCGAAGCTGAAGTTATATTAATGGCGAAAAATAAAGTAGACGGCGTTTATTCTGCAGATCCATTCAAAGATGCAACGGCAGAGAAATTCGAGACACTTACTTATCTTGAAGTGCTTAACCGGAATCTTGGCGTCATGGATTCGACAGCTTCATCACTTTGCATGGACAACGATATTCCTCTTGTTGTATTCTCGATTACAGAGCAGGGTAACATTAAGCGTGTTGTTCTAGGGGAGAAAATCGGAACCATTGTCATGAAAGGGAGTGTCAATTAGTGCCACAAGCCATTAAAAAGAATGCAGAAGACCGTATGGACAAAGCAATAGGCGCATTGAAACGTGATTTAGCAACGCTTCGTGCCGGTCGTGCTACTCCAGCGCTCCTTGACCGTGTTCAAGTTGAATATTACGGTGCGATGACGCCAATCAGCCAACTTGCCAATGTGAATACACCGGACTCACGTACGCTGCTTATTCAGCCTTGGGATAAAACGTCTCTTGGCGCGATTGAAAAAGCGATCATGAAATCAGATCTTGGGCTTACTCCTTCAAACGATGGATCGACGATTCGTCTTGGAATTCCAATGCTGACGGAAGAGCGTCGTACGGATCTTGTGAAAATGACGAAGAAATTTGGTGAAGAAGCAAAGGTTGCCATTCGTAACATTCGTCGTGATGCAAATGATGATATCAAGAAGCTTGAGAAAACAGATATTTCTGAAGACGAGTCACGTCGTCATCAGGAAGATGTTCAGAAGGCTACAGATAAATTCGTTGCTGAAGTTGAGAAAGTGTTAGCAGCAAAAGAAAAAGAAATTATGGAAGTATAAATGCAAGCTCACCGGCCCCTCCGTTAGGTGGGGTTTGTTGCATAAATTGATGTTAGCGGTGGGAGGACAAATACGTGTTGCAACGACTGAGAGCTTTTTTCAGCAAAGCGCCTGTGAGGCCTTCACAGACACTTGATACTGAAAACATACCGCAGCATATTGCGATCATAATGGATGGAAACGGAAGATGGGCAAAGAGTCGAGGTTTGCCGCGTATGGCCGGTCACCACTCCGGAATGAAGACAGTCAAGCGTATAACCATGGCTGCTGAACGGCTTGGTGTTAAGTATTTGACGCTTTATGCATTTTCAACGGAAAACTGGAAACGCCCAAAGGCTGAAGTTGAATTTCTTATGAAGCTTCCTCAAGAGTTTCTTTCAATCGAGCTTAAAGACTTAATCGAAAAAAATGTGCAAGTCCGAATGATGGGTCATAAAGGTGATTTGCCAGATCATACGCTCCATGCGGTTGAAGAGGCTATACGCAAAACAGCTAATAATACCGGACTCATCCTTAATTTCGCTCTTAATTATGGAAGTCGGAAGGAAATGATTGAAGCGGTTCGCCAGGTGGGTCATTCGGTTCTATCAGGAGATCTGAAGCCGGAAGAAATTGAAGAATCTCATTTGGCAAACCATTTGCTTACAGCAGGTATGCCGGATCCGGATTTATTAATTCGGACAAGCGGTGAGCTTCGGCTAAGCAATTTTATGCTCTGGCAATTAGCTTATAGTGAAATGTGGTTTACAGATGTTTATTGGCCGGAGTTTACAGAAGAGCATTTTCATGAAGCCATTCAGGAATATCAAAGGCGTGCTCGCCGCTATGGCGGACTGTAACGGGCTCTAATGGAGAGTGCTACAATTGAAACAGCGTATGATTACCGGACTCATCGGCGGCTCGGTATTTGTTTTATTAACTGGTGTCGGCGGGTGGTTCTTTTATGGACTTCTTGTACTGCTTGCCTTGATTGGGTTCTGGGAATATACAAGAATGAACGGATTGTCTTGGAAGCATCCAGCATCATTAATCGGTTTTGTAGGGGTGCTGGTTCTGCTTATTCCTTGGGATAAGTTTGATATTCAGCAGCCTAATGGGATACATATGCTTTGGCTTCTCATGTTTCTGGTACTGACGATAACGGTTCTGACGAAGAATAAAATGACGATTGATGGGGCAGCACTGATACTGCTTGGAGCGCTATATGTTGGTTATGGTTTCCATGCCATGTTTGAAGTTCGCAATGCCGAGACACATGGGCTTCTTGCGACCTTTTTGGCATTTGGATCCATATGGGCCTCTGATATCGGGGCTTACTTCTGTGGAAAAGCTTTTGGAAAGAACAAGCTTTGGCCGTCCATTAGTCCAAATAAAACCATCGAAGGCTCCTTGGGGGGCGTTCTTCTCTCGCTAATCGTTACCTTAGTGTTTGCCTTGATTTATCCGGATGTGATTTCGATTGGCCGTGCTTTATGTATCGGCTTTATCGCGTCTGTCGCAGGACAAATGGGAGATCTAATCCAATCGGCTTACAAGCGGATACGTGGTATTAAAGATACAGGTTCGATCTTGCCAGGTCATGGTGGTGTTCTTGACCGCTGTGATAGCTGGCTAATTGTATTTCCTCTTTTAATTATGACGCAGCTGCTGCCGCTTGGGGGTTAAGCGTAAGATGAAAAAACTGACCATACTTGGTTCAACCGGTTCAATAGGCACTCAAACCTTAGATGTTATTCAAAATGATCCGGAAGCTTACGAGGTACATGGCCTTGCAGCTGGAAATAATATTGAGCTTTTAATCGCGCAAGCAAAGCAGTTTCATCCTAAGGTAGTTTGTGTATCTACCAGAGCGCTGGCAGATGAAGTGAAACAGCAGCTTCCGACAAGTACTCATGTACTATACGGGGAAGAGGGACTTATTGAAATTGCAGGAGCAACAGATGCAGATACAGTTGTAACAGCTATCATGGGCAGCCGCGGTTTGAATGCGACACTCGCAGCGATTAACGCGGGTAAGGATATCGGTCTTGCTAACAAGGAGACTCTAGTTACTGCGGGTCACATCGTAATGAAGCAAGCCATTGCAAAAGGGGTGCGGATTTTACCGATTGACAGTGAGCACTCCGCTATCTTTCAGTGTATGAATGGCGAGAATCGCGCGGATGTTAAAGCCATTACGTTAACGGCATCTGGCGGCTCCTTTCGGGATCGTACAAGAGATGAGCTTAAAGGAGTAACCGTAACCGAAGCTTTAAACCATCCGAATTGGTCCATGGGATCCAAAATTACAATTGATTCCGCCACCATGGCTAACAAGGGATTAGAAGTCATTGAAGCTCATTGGCTGTTTAATCTGAACTATGATCAAATTCAGGTGCTGCTCCATCCGGAAAGCATCATTCATTCTTATGTTGAATTTGTCGATAACAGCATCGTTGCACAGCTTGGCCTGCCTGATATGCGAGTCCCTATTCAATATGCGCTTACCTATCCGGGTCGCCGTCCTACGCCGACGGATTCCTTGAATCTGGCAAAATTTCGCACTCTTCATTTCAGCGAAATGGATTTTGATCGTTATCCATGCTTACGCATGGCCTTTGATAGCGGAAGAGCGGGACAATCAGCCCCGACTGTATTCAATGCAGCTAATGAAACAGCAGTCGCCCGGTTCTTGGAAGGCCAGATCTCGTTTCTTGATATTGAGCGTGTTATTGAGAGCGTGCTGAATCGCCATCAAATCGTAGATGTTCCAGACGTGGAGTCCATTGTTGAGGTCGATGCTTGGGCTAGAAAAGAAGCATCATTGATCTAACAGGACGGTTCTCTTGTATCGGACGGGAGAATAATGATAATCTAAGTACAGGCCGTTACGAACAGGAGGCTAGGACAATACGATGCATATGATACAAGTTGTTTTCTTGACGGTGATGGTCTTTTTCGTAATAGTGACCATTCATGAATGGGGTCACTTCTATTTCGCAAAACGCGCCGGCATATTGGTTAGGGAATTCGCCATCGGTTTTGGGCCGAAGCTGTTTTCAATAAAACGCGGCGAAACACGTTATACTCTGCGATTAGTTCCTGCAGGCGGCTTTGTGCGAATGGCAGGGGAGGATCCGGAGCTTGTAGAGATTCAAACCGGCCAAACCATTGCTGTTCGCGTGAAGGATAATCAAGTAACGAGAATTTACTTGGATCGTTTGGATGATCGTTCCAACGTAGTACGCGGCGAAGTGGAGTATCTGGATTTAGAAAAAAAATTAAGCATTACTCTTCTTGCAGACGGTGTTACGGAAACCTATTCCGTACATCCGCAGGCTGTCATGATTGGCAAAGGCAGAGAAACACAAATCGCTCCGATTGATCGTCAATTCGGCAGCAAGACGGTAGGACAGCGTGCGATAGCTATCTTTGCTGGTCCCGTAATGAATTTCATATTGGCATTTGTGCTTTTCGGCGTTTATTTTCAGATGGCGGGCGTACCGATGGAGAATCCTGATCGTTTGCTCATTGGAAATGTCGGCGAGAATATGCCTGCATCGCAAACCGATATTCAAGTCGGAGATACGATTGACTCCGTTAATGGTGTGAAAATCGGCACGGATTCCAACAAAATGGTGGAGCTGATTCAGAAATCAGCTAACATTCCCTTAACGTTTACCGTTATTCGGAACGGCCAGCCGCTTACCTTCAAGATAACACCTGTTCTGGATAGCAAGGAAAAAGTGGGCAAAATCGGCATATCAGCCGCAGTACCAACAAGACCCATCACATTTCTGGAAACGTTCAAATACTCGGGTATTGCAATGAAGAATATGACCATTACGATCTTTGAGGGCTTTAAGAATCTTATTATTGGCAATTTCAAGCTCGACGATCTTGGCGGACCAGTTAGAACGGCTCAGGTTACGAGTCAAATAGCAGAACGTGGATTAACAGAGCTGACATCATGGGTTGCATTACTTAGCCTATATCTGGGTATTTTCAATCTGCTGCCTATTCCCGCGCTTGATGGAAGCCGTTTGCTGTTCCTAGGGCTTGAGGCAGTGCGAGGAAGACCTGTGGATCCAAACCGGGAGAGTATGGTGCATTTCATCGGTTTTGCGATGCTGATGCTGCTTATGCTAGCCGTAACGTATAACGATATATTGCGATTGGTACGAGGGGAGAACTAGTTTAATCATGGCGAAAGAGAAGCAGTTTGTGACGGAGATTACCCCGCAAGGGGAAGACTTCTCCCGTTGGTATATCGATGTTATTAAAAAAGCAGAATTAATGGATTATTCGCCGGTACGCGGTTGTATCGTGTTTCGTCCAGAGGGCTTGAAATTTGGGAACATATCAAAGATGAACTGGACCGTCGCTTCAAGGAAACAGGACATCGTAATGCCTATTTCCCGATGTTTATTCCAGAGAGCTTTTTCCAGAAGGAAAAGGATCATATTGAAGGATTTAATCCGGAGCTGCCTTGGGTAACAGAAGCAGGCGGTGAGAAGCTTGAAGAGCGTCTGGCGATTCGTCCGACTTCTGAGACGATTATCGGCCATATGTACTCCAAGTGGATTCAATCCTATCGTGACCTCCCGGTTGCTAATCAATCAGTGGGCAAACGTTGTCCGTTGGGAGAAAAGAACACTGCCATTTCTGAGAACAACCGAGTTTCTATGGCAAGAAGGGCATACGGCTCACGAGACCGAAACCGAAGCGCGTGAAGAGACGAATCAGATGCTGGACATTTACCGGGATTTCGTCAGAAAATTTCTTAGCTATTCCTGTTATAATGGGTCAGAAAACACCTTCCGAGCGATTTGCCGGAGCTGTTGATACGTACTCCATTGAAGCGATGATGAAAGACGGCCGTGCCGTTCAGGCCGGCACTTCACATTACCTTGGCAACAAATTCGCCATCGCGTTTGATATTAAGTATCTGGATCGTGAGAACACTCAACAGTTTGCTCACACCACTTCATGGGGGGTCACAACAAGACTTATTGGTGCACTGATCATGGTTCATGGTGATGACCGTGGTCTTGCTTTACCTCCAAAAGTAGCGCCGACGCAGGTCATTATGATTCCGATCGGACCAGCAAAGACGCGTGAACAGGTTGTTGGCCGAGTGGATGAGCTGTATGCGGAACTGAAAAAAGCGGGCATTCGTGTTAAAGTCGACGATCGCAGCGATGTCAGCCCAGGCTGGAAATTTAATGAATACGAAATGCGCGGTGTTCCGATTCGTCTGGAGTTAGGACCTCGTGATATGGAGAACGGACAAGTAGTGCTCGTTTCACGGATCTCCGGTGAGAAACGCGTTGTCCTGCAAAGCGATTTGATTGCAGAAGATCAAACGGATGCTTGAAGAGATCCATGCTGACATGTTTGAAAGAGCTAAACAATTCCGTTCGGATAACTCTCATTCCGTAGAAACATTGGATGAAATGAAATCGCTGATGGAAGAGAAACGCGGGTTCATACTTGCTGGCTGGTGTGGTTCCGACGCTTGCGAGAAGCAGGTTAAAGAAGAAACAGGCGCGACAAGCCGAAACATTCCGTTTGAGCCTGCTGAGCATAAAAAGCAATGTTTGGTCTGTGGGGAGAAAGCCGAGCATTCCGTTGTTTTTGCTAGAGCTTATTAATCATCTTCCATCTTATATCTTATTTTTTGAACGTTAATGGAGGAAATAATGAACGAAACCGGGGAAAAGCGGCATCGTTTTGAGCTTCTTATGAAGCAGGCAGAGCTGCCGCAGCAATTGACGGACGAGCATTTTGCAGATGGATATATAGATAAAGTGATCGTGAGCCGGAGCAACCGGGAATGGACGTTTTGCATTAGCAAAACGTCCTTAGTTCCTCTACCGGCTTTTAGTATTTTTTGCAGGACGATTCAAACTAAATTTGCTCATATTGCACAAGTTTCTTTTAAGTTTCATTACCATGAGGATGTCCAGACAGATGAGCTGCTGCATGCGTACTGGTCCGCATTTGTTGAGTGGGTGCAGCAGCATAACCCGTCGGTTAACGGATGGCTCGGGAAGTCGAAGATGGAAGCCAGCGGTGATTTGTTAACGCTCGCGATGATGGACGAGATGGGGCTTGAGCTAGCGCGTAAAAAGAAAATCGACGAACTGGTCGTTCAATTCTACTCCGAGCAATTTAATCGCCATTGTCGTGTGAAGCTTCTAGTTGGGGAAGAATCGAATCAAGAGGTTTATGAGCAATTCGCTCAAAAACGCGATCAGGAAGAGCGGGAAGTTATCGAACAGATGATGAGCAGCTCAGCGTCTGAGGCCCCAGCGGTTGATGAAGGGGAAGTAAGACTCGTCGTCGGCTATGATATCCGTGAGGAAGCTGTACCGGTCATGAACATCATCGAGGAAGAGAAGAAGATCACGGTTCAAGGATCAGTCTTCAATCTGGATGTGAAGGAACTGCGAAACGGGAGCACGCTCTTCACCTTTAATGTGACGGATTTCACCGATTCTATCGCAATGAAAATGTTTGCCAAGACCAAGGACGATGTTAAAGTGCTCAGCCAGCTTGCTAATGGCAAATGGGTCAAAGCTCGCGGACGCGTGGAATATGACCGGTTCATGCAGGAGCCGGAGCTCGTGATGATGCCTTCTGATCTGCACGAGGTCGTCCCTCCTAAGGAACTAAAGGATGATGCGGAAGAGAAGCGTGTGGAATTCCATCTGCACACAACGATGAGTACGATGGATGCGGTAACGCCTGTCGATGTGTATATTAAGCAGGCAGCCAAGTGGGGCCATCAAGCCATAGCGATAACCGATCATGGCAATATCCAATGTTACCCGGAAGCTGCAAAGGCTGCGAAGAAGAATGGCATTAAGGTGCTTTTCGGTCTGGAAGCGAACGTTGTTAACGATTCGGTGCCTATGGTTCTGAATCCGAGAAGCGAAGTGATGCAATCAGCGGTCTACGTCGTATTCGATATCGAGACGACAGGTCTATCCGTCATGAATAACAAAATTATCGAGCTGGCTGGCGTCAAAATGCAGGATAATAGAGAGATTGACAGGTTCTCTACCTTTATTAATCCGCATGAGGATATTCCGTACAACATTCAGCAGCTTACGAATATCACCAACGATATGGTTAAGGATGCACCGGAACTCGAGCCGAAGCTGCGTGAATTCATCGATTTTATCGGGGATACCGTATTGGTTGCCCATAACGCGAGGTTTGATATGGGCTTCATCCAAGCAGCTTGCAGGCGTCTTGGTATGCCAGAGGTCAAGAATCCGGTTCTTGATACGCTGGAGCTGGCCCGTTTCCTTCATCCGACCATGAAAAATCATAGACTTAATACGTTATCAGATAAATATAAAGTAAGCTTGGAGAATCATCACCGCGCTATCGACGACTCCATCGCATTAGGCGGTGTATTATATGGTCTGATCAAAGATGCCGGAGAGCGTAACATTACGGGCTTACAAATGCTGAACGATTACGTCGGTCTCGACTTGTCGAATATGCGGCCCTTTCATTGCTGTATCTATGCGCTTAATGCAGTAGGCAAGAAGAACTTATTTAAACTTATCTCGATCTCACATACCGAGCATTTTAAAAGAGTCGCGACGATTCCAAAAAGCAAGCTGAACGATTTGCGGGAAGGGCTGCTTATCATTTCTGGCTGTGAGAAGGGCGAGTTTTTCGAAGCGGTCATGAACAAATCGATGGAGGAAGCAGAGGAAGTCGCCCGCTACTACGATGTGCTTGAGATTCAGCCCGTTACCTTCTATATGCACCTCGTTGAGAAAGGCTTCGTGGCGAGTCGCGCCGAAATTGAGCAAGCGATCCGCCGTGTCTGTGAAATAGGCGATAAGCTCGGCAAGCCTATCATCGCAACCGGCAACGTTCATTACTTGAACGAAAGAGACAAGCTGTTCCGCGATATTACGATTCACGGGATAACGGGATTCAGTCCGCTGAAGGACATTACCAAACCAGATGCCCATTTCCGCACAACGAAAGAAATGCTGGATGAGTTCGCGTTTCTGGGTGAAGCCAGAGCGCATGAGGTCGTTATTAAGAACACGGTTCAATTAGCGGAACGGTTTGAACCCTTTGATATGTTTCCAACGAAGCTGTTTGCTCCCATTATCGAAGGCGCAGACGAAGAAATTCGGGAGACATGCTATGCAACAGCGAAGAGGCTGTATGGCGAACCGATACCCGATGTCGTCGTACAGCGATTAGAGAAAGAACTCGTTCCCATTATTAAATCTGGATTTTCTGCCAACTATCTGATTTCCGAGCGGCTTGTTAAAAAATCGAATGAAGATGGCTACTTAGTAGGCTCCAGGGGATCTGTAGGCTCTTCGGTCGTGGCTACATTCCTTGGGATTTCAGAAGTTAACCCGCTGCCGGCACATTATACCTGCGTGAACGAAGCCTGCAAGTATAGCGAATGGTTTCTGGATGGCAGCTATCCAAGCGGTTTTGATTTGCCTAACAAAGATTGTCCGAACTGCGGGAAACCGCTTAAAGGGGAAGGCCAGGATATTCCGTTCGAAACGTTCCTTGGCTTCAAAGGAGATAAAGTTCCGGATATCGATTTGAACTTCTCAGGTGAATATCAGCCGATTGCGCATAACTTTACGAAAGAGATGTTCGGTGAGAAAAATGTATTCCGTGCAGGTACGATCGGTACAGTTGCGGAGAAGACCGCGTATGGCTTTACAAAGAAATATGAAGAGGATCACGGGAAGAAATGGCGCGGTGCTGAATTGGCACGTTTAGCCAATGGCTTTACTGGTGTTAAACGAAGTACAGGCCAGCATCCAGGCGGAATCGTCGTTGTACCTGATTATATTGAGGTCGAAGATGTTACACCCGTTCAATATCCTGCTGATGATGTGAATGCGGAATGGAAAACAACTCATTTTGACTATCATGCTTTCGATGAAAACTTGCTCAAGCTTGATATACTCGGCCATGATGATCCGACGATGATGCGGATGCTGCAGGATTTGACGGGCGTTGATCCGACGATGATTCCAATGAATGATCCGAAGGTTATGAGTATGTTCAATTCCACCGATGCGCTTGGCGTAACACCGGAGAAAATCCGTTCCTCGGTAGCGACTTACGGCGTACCGGAGATGGGAACCAAATTCGTTCGGCAGATGCTTGAAGAGACGAAGCCGTGCAACGTTTGCCGATTTGCTGCAAATATCCGGGCTGTCGCATGGAACCGGCGTTTGGCTTGGCAATGCGCAGGAACTGATTAAGAACAGCACCTGCACGATTAAGACCGTCATTGGCTGTCGTGACGATATCATGTTATTTCTGATTTATAAAGCAGGCATGGATGCCAGTCTTGCCTTCAAAATTACGGAGAGCGTTCGTAAAGGGCAGAGGCTTACGCCGGAGTGGATAGATGAAATGAAGCGCTGCAAAGTACCGCAATGGTACATCGATTCCTGCTTGAAGATCGAGTATATGTTCCCGAAAGCGCATGCCGCTGCCTATGTTATTTCAGCAGTGCGCACGGCCTACTTCAAGCTGTATTATCCGATTGAATATTATGCAACTTATTTTACAGTTCGTGCTGACGATTTCGATTTGGAGCTGCTCTGCCAAGGCTATGATGCGATTCTGCGCAAATTGATTGAAATTGAAGCGAAAGGCTTTCAGGCGACGCCGAAAGAGAAAAACATGCGTCTCCATGCTGGAAATGGCATTGGAGATGACGGCGCGAGGCTTTTCATTCAAGCCGATCGATCTTTATCGATCCGATGCGACGAAGTTTATTATCGACGGCGATTCGCTTATCCCGCCGTTCGCTGCCATTGGCGGCATTGGCGAAAATGCGGCACGCAATATTGCTGCTTCCCGGGATGCACGGAGAATTCCTGTCGATCGAGGACTTCCAGCAAAAATCGAAAGCATCCAAAACGATCATCGAGGTTCTTAATGGAATGGGATGCTTCCGCGGACTTCCGGAATCCAACCAGTTGTCTTTGTTCTAGCAGTCAGTGAGACCAACAGCGTATTATCTTGTCACCACAAGATGGTTATGGTATAATTTTTCTGGTAATGATGATGATACGACTTTGTCGCAGAAGAGTGGGGAAACCCACTCTTTACGTTTTGTCTACACCTTTTTACGTCTGCATGATCATTAGCCGTGTCGCTACGAACAGCGACTGAGGTCATAAAATTAACTGTCAACTTCAGTCCCGTGTCCCGGCGATGAGACGAAGGCAGTGGGGGGTACATTTTTTTTGAGCACATCAAAATCAAAACCGTCGTTGAAGAAATGGTGCGACCGTTTCTGGATGACAATGGATTTGAACTCGTCGATATTGAGTATGTGAAAGAAGGCAGCAACTATTTTCTGCGCGTATTCGTGGACAAAGAAGGCGGCATCGATATCGATGATTGCGGCCGGATCAGCGAATTTTTAAGCGAAAAGCTTGGATGAGAATGATCCGATTACGGATGCCTATTTTCTCGAAGTTTCTTCACCTGGAGCGGAACGTCCGCTTAAGAAAGCTGAAGATGTACGTAAAGCGGTCGGCAAACATGTTTTCTGACGACCTATGAACCGATTGGCGGCGCGAAAGAGTTCGAAGGGCAGCTTGCTCTCCTTTGATGGGCAAGAGGCGATCGTTGAAATCGGGAAGAAGAAGCATTCGATTCCATATGACAAAGTTGCAAGCGCCCGATTAGCCATCGTCTTCTAAATGAAGGCATTGGCATGAATATAACGATAGGGAACCAATTGAAAGGGGGAACTTATTTCCAATGAGTATGGATTTTATTGAAGCATTAACGGAAATAGAGAAGGAAAAGGGAATCAGCAAGGATATCTTGCTAGAAGCGATTGAAGCAGCCCTTATTTCCAGCTATAAGCGAAATTTTAATACAGCCCAGAACGTACGGGTTGATATTAACCGATTTACCGGTGTCATTAAAGTATATGCACGCAAAACGGTAGTTGAAGATGTTCTGGATCCGCGACTGGAGATTTCTGTAGAAGCATCTAGTGAGATTAACCCGCACTATCAGCTGGACGATATAGCTGACATCGAGGTAACGCCTCGTGATTTTGGCCGTATCGCCGCTCAAACTGCTAAGCAGGTCGTCACTCAGCGTATTCGTGAAGCAGAGCGGGGACTTATTTATAATGCGTTTATTGATAAAGAAGAAGATATCGTGAACGGGATTGTTCAGCGTCAAGATGTACGCAATTTATTTATCGATCTTGGTAAAGTTGAAGCTGTACTGCCTTTAACTGAATTGATGCCAACGGATAAATTCAAGCATGGCGACCGTGTGAAATCCTATCATCACGAAAGTGGAGAACACGACAAAAGGGCCGCAAATTTTTCTTTCGCGTACACATCCCGGCTTGCTTAAACGTCTGTTCGAGCTTGAAGTTCCAGAAATCTACGATGGTGTGGTAGAAATTCGTTCGGTTGCGAGGGAAGCTGGCTTCCGTTCGAAAATCGCCGTTTATTCCCGTAATGCCGAGGTTGATCCGGTTGGATCCTGCGTCGGTCAAAAAGGGATGCGTGTGCAAACCATCGTAACGGAGCTGAAAGGCGAAAAAATCGATATTGTTCGTTGGTCGGAAAGTGTAGATGAATATGTGGCAAACGCTCTAAGCCCATCTAAGGTGATTGAAGTTATCGTGTATGAGCAAGAGAAAATGGCACGAGTTATCGTGCCTGACTATCAGCTTTCGCTTGCGATCGGGATCAAAGGACAAAATGCTCGGCTTGGCAGCCAAACTGACTGGCTGGAAAATTGATATCAAGAGTGAAACACAAGCGGAGCAAGAATATGGCCGTCCGAAATCACCTATGAATACGATGCATCAGGATTCAGTTTCCATCGATTAGTAGCGAATCTACAACGGCTGGGGAGGGATGAACGATGAGACCTAGAAAAGTTCCGCTGCGCAAATGCGTGGCTTGTCAGGAAATGATGCCGAAGAAAGAACTGATTCGCATCGTTCGGACGCCTGATGGAGCGATATTGATCGATTTGACAGGCAAGAAAGCGGGACGCGGCGCGTATTTATGCGGCAAAGTCAGCTGCTTCAAGCTGGCCAAGAAAGCAAAGCACTTGATCGGGCACTGAAGCAACCGGTTGGGGCGGAAATTTACGATCAACTCGAGCAGGATTTTGTTGCTGTGGAGGATGCGTTTATAGCCAGCAAAGATCGGGTGGATGAAGATGATGAAGACATAAAGCATTATCTCTCCTTGGAATGGCGATGCGAGCTGGCAAACTTGTCACCGGGGATGAAACTGTGCTCAAAGCGGTTCAGCAAGGAAAGGCAAAGCTTGTTATTGCTGCAGGCGATGCTTCAGATAATACAAAAAAAAAATTCCGCGACAAATGCGCAACCTATAACGTGAAACTTAGCGGAAGCATTTGACCGGATAACGATTGGAGATGCGATTGGAAAATCGGAACGGGTTCTAATCGCCGTTACGGATGCAGGCTTTTCCAAAAATATCGTACAAAGCTCTAAGCCAACCTACGGAGGTGGAGTATATTGACTAAACAACAAGACAGCAAGGACAATAAAGATAAATTGCGCGTCTATGAATACGCAAAGTCGCTCAATATGAGCAGTAAAGAAATCATTACGATTCTTGAAACGTCTCAGTCTGCCCGTTAACAATCATATGAGTGTCATGGAGAATGAGATGGTTAACAAAGTCGAAGGTTTCTTTCGTGATATTAAAGCAAATGCAGCCGCTAAACGCGCTCAAGAAACTGCAACCGTCGCTGCCTCTTCGCAGCCAACTAATCGTCCGCAGCAGCAGTCATTGGAACGTAAACCACAGCCTGCCGTAAATGCAGGTCAACCGCAAGCGCAAAGTAATAAAAATACGAATGATCAACAGGGGAATATGAATACAACAAAACCAAATACGCAAGCAAATACAAGCACGACATCAGCAACTACGCCAGCAAGCACGACTACACAGCCTGCTGCAGCAGCGCAAACAGCAGCACCAAGTCAAGCAGCTGCACCTGTACAAACAAGTGCTCCGTCGACAACGACCAGCACTCAACCAACTGGAACAAGCTCGCAGCAGCGTCCATCTGGGCAGGGAGGCCAGCAAGGCCAACGTCCTAGCGGTCAACAAGGTCAGCGTCCAAGCGGACAGTACAACCAAGGTCAGCGTCCAAGCGGACAACAAGGCCAAGGCCAGCGTCCAAGTGGTCAAGGCGGCCAGCGTCCAAGCGGTCAAGGTACTCAAGGCGGACAAGGTCAGCGTCCGAGCGGTCAATACGGTGGTCAAGGCGGCCACGTCCAAGCGGCCAAGGCGGACAGAGTGGATCGGGTCAAGGCGGCCAACGATTTGGTCAGAGCAGTCCGCAAGGACAAGGCCAGCAGCGCAGTGCCAGCGGTCAAGGCGCAGGTCGACCGGCCCCGGCTCCGAGTACAGGTGGTTCCCGTGCGACAGCACCGCAGCCAAACCGTAACGCACAAGGCAAAACATTCGAGCCGCGTCCTACTACCGATGATCAAAAGAAGAGATCGACGAAGCCGAATCAAAATGCGGGCGGCAAACGTTTTGACGATGCTAGAGTTAGCAACTATAAAGGCAATAATCGCGGCGGCAAAAATCAGCGCGGTAGAGGCCAACAACAAGAACGCAAAGAAAAAGTGGATAATACACCTAAGAAAATTATCGTTCGGGGTACAGTGACGGTCGGTGATTTGGCGAAATTGCTTCATAAGGATGCTTCAGAGGTTATTAAGAAGCTCATCATGCTTGGTGTAATGGCAACCATTAACCAAGAGATTGATCTTGATACCATTCAATTGATCGCTACTGAATATGGCGTAGAAGTTGAAGTGAAAATCCCGGTTGAGGAAGATGCTTTCGAAACCTTCGAAGAGAAGGATGAAGAAGAAACACTTGAGACTCGTCCGCCAGTTGTTACTATTATGGGTCACGTCGATCACGGTAAAACAACTTTGCTTGATGCGATTCGCCACACCAACGTAACAAGCGGTGAAGCAGGCGGTATCACGCAGCATATCGGTGCATACCAAGTTGAAATCAATCATAAGAAAATTACATTCCTGGATACACCTGGCCATGAAGCTTTTACACTCATGCGTGCTCGTGGTGCTCAAGTAACGGATATTACTATTATCGTTGTTGCAGCGGATGACGGCGTTATGCCGCAAACGGTAGAAGCTATTAACCATGCGAAAGCAGCCGGCGTACCGATTATCGTAGCTATCAACAAAATTGATAAGCCAGGTGCAGACGTTGATAAAATTAAACAAAGTCTTACTGAATATGCGCTTGTACCGGAAGAGTGGGGCGGCGACACGATTTTCGTCAACGTTTCGGCTAAACAGCGTATCGGCCTAGAAGAATTGCTTGAAATGATTCTGCTCGTTGCTGAAGTGAACGACTACAAAGCGAACCCGAACAAAAGGGCGCGCGGTACAGTTATTGAAGCAGAGCTTGATAAAGGTAAAGGACCGGTTGCACGTATTCTCGTTCAACACGGATCACTCAAAGTCGGCGATGCTTTCGTTGCAGGTAACTGCTTCGGACGTGTCCGCGCAATGGTTAATGATAAAGGCCGTCGCTTAAAAGAAGCAGGTCCAGTCACACCAGTCGAAATTACGGGTTTGACAGAAGTGCCGCAAGCTGGCGATCCATTCATTGTGTTCGAGGATGAGCGTAAAGCACGTGCAATTGCTGAGCGTCGTGCCATTAAGCATCGTCAATCCGAGCTTGGTGCGAATACTCGTGTAACGCTTGAAGATCTATACAGCCACATCAAAGATGGCGAAATGAAGGAATTGAACGTTATTATCAAAGCGGACGTTCAAGGTTCATCCGAGGCTCTTAAAGGATCGCTCGCCAAAATTGATATCGAAGGCGTTCGCGTTAAAATCATTCACAGTGGTGCTGGTGCGATCACTGAATCAGATATCAATCTCGCAGCTGCTTCAAACGCAATCGTAATCGGCTTTAACGTTCGTCCAGAGCCTCAAGCGCTGGCAACAGCTGAACAAGAAAAAGTTGATATTCGTCTGCACAGCATTATTTATAATGTTATCGACGAAATCGAGCATGCTATGAAAGGGATGCTTGACCCGATCTTCAAAGAAGTTATTATCGGTCAGGCTGAAGTTCGTAACATCTTCAAAGTTACTAAAGTCGGTACGATTGCAGGCTGTATGGTTACATCAGGTAAAATCACGCGTTCGGCAAAAGCTCGCTTGATCAGAAGCGGCATTGTCGTGTTTGACACAGAGATCGAGTCACTTAAACGCTTTAAAGATGACGCGAAGGAAGTTGCTCAAGGTTATGAGTGCGGTATTACACTTGAAAGATTCAATGACCTTAGAGAAGGCGATGTCATTGAAGCTTACGTTATGGAGACAGTAGAGAGGTGATTAACCTATGGCGAAAATTCGCGTAGGACGCGTTGGTGAACAAATCAAGAAAGAATTAAGTCAGCTTATCCAGTCCGAGCTTAAAGATCCGCGTATCGGATTTATAACCGTTACGGGCGTGGAATTGACTAATGATCTTTCTCAAGCGAGAGTATTTTTGAGCGTGCTTGGTACAGATGAGCAGAAGGAAGAAACGCTCAAAGCGCTAGCTCGCGGGACCGGCTTTCTTCGTTCCGAGCTAGGCAAACGGATTCGTTTCCGTCATACGCCGGAGCTGTTGTTTAAATTTGACAACAGCATCGAGTATGGAAGCCGAATTGAATCTCTGCTTAACAATATTAACAGTGGCAATGGTGTACAATGACCGGGGTAAAACAAGCCGTTTTTTCTGCGGCTTATGAGAAAGAGCTGGATGATGCAATAGCTTTTATGCGCGAGGGCGACCGCTTCTTGGTCGTCTCTCATGTTCAGCCTGACGGTGATGCCATCAGCTCTACTCTCGTTGTCGGTTGGCTTCTTCGCCATTTTGGCAAACAGGCCGTCATGATTAACGAAGGGTCTGTACCTGTGAGATTAGACTTCTTGGAATTTGCTGCTTCAATTACTAACTACAGCCAGCAGCCTCCTACAGAGATCTATGACCGGGTTATTGCTGTTGATTGCGCAGATTATCGGAGAATTGGACTTGTATCAGGTATCTTTTCTGAAGGAGTCGCATTACTTAATATCGACCATCATCCAACCAATGATGGTTTTGGCGCTGTTAACGTGATCCGTACAGATGCTGCGGCAACTGTTGAGATTTTATACGACCTAATGGAGCATGCCGGTATCAGCCCGGATAAAGAAGCAGCAGCAGCAATTTATACGGGCTTATTAACCGATACAGGCGGCTTTCGATATTCGAATACGACACCTAGAGTGATGAATGTTGCCTCACGCATGTTGGCAGAAGGTGTCTCTGGACATTGGATTGCGAATCATTTATTGGAACGTATGACAAAGCCCCAATTTCTCTTATTGCAGCGAGGGTTGAACGCTCTTACTTTTTCTGATGATAACCAAATCGCGTGGGTGTATATTTCCGTTGCAGACATGGCTCAGACCGGTGCGATCGGTGATGATTTAGAAGGCCTTGTAAATTATGCACTTAATGTTGAAGGTGTAGAAGTAGGCATTTTATTCAAAGAAACCGAGAATGGCCAAGTGAAGGTAAGTATGCGATCCTCAGGTAAAGCAGACGTATCAGCTATTGCGCAATTATTTGGCGGTGGAGGTCATGTTCGAGCAGCGGGATGCCGTATAGATGAAGCTAGGCCCGATGCAATATCCAATCTTATAAATGCCGTTAGAAAGGCGCTGGAACAATGATGGACGGTATTCTAGCCGTTTGGAAGCCGGCAGGCTGGACATCACATGATGTTGTAGCTAAAGTTAGACGTCTGCTCCGCACGAAGCGAATCGGCCATGCCGGGACGCTTGATCCACAGGTAACGGGTGTTTTGCCTCTCTGTATTGGGCGGGCAACACGAGTCGTTGAGTATGTGCAGGAGAGGCCTAAAGCCTACGAAGCGGTGCTTAAGTTTGGAATAGCAACAGATACAGAGGATTTAACGGGTACGGTAGTATCGGAAGTGTCGAGCGTTCAACTTAACGAGTCGGATATCCGCCGCGTATTAGTAAGCTTCATAGGTGAGATTGACCAGATTCCCCCTATGTATTCGGCTGTGCAGGTCGGAGGCAAGCGTCTCTACGAGCTGGCCCGTGAAGGTCAAGTTATTGAACGGCAATCCAGAAGAGTTACTATATATGAATTGGAATTGTTAGAGCTCAATCTTGATCAGCCACATCCAACAATTAGGTTTACGGTTCGATGCTCTAAAGGAACTTATATCCGCACGCTGTGTGTTGACATCGGTAAAGCGCTTGGTGTTCCTGCTGTAATGGCAGAACTCAAACGCACTATGTCAGGCGGATTTACTGAGGAGCAATGCTATACGCTTCAGGAAATCGAGCAATTGCAGGATTCGGGAGATTTAGAAGCTAGACTTCTGCCTGCCGATTCAGCACTTGAGCATCTATCCCGCGGCACCGTCAGTATGGAGACCGCCCAACATGCCTTCCAAGGCAAACGGATTCCTTACAATAGCATTAAAGATTCCAATATATCGGACAATAAAGACGAGCTTATTCGGTTATACCGGGAAGATGATCTGTTTATCGGATTGTTTGAACGGGAAATGGACAATGAACTGCTTAAAGCAGTGAAAGTGTTTACGCCGGTATAAAATAAGCAAAGATCATAAAGCAGGTGTGACTGCATGGAAATCATCTTTTTAGAATATCCAATACGTTCAACTAGCGCAGCCGAATCGGCTGTTCCCAAAACACTCGCCATCGGACATTTTGATGGTGTACATAGAGGTCATCAAAATGTCATCCGCCGTTCTATGGAGGCTGCTCGAGCTGAAGGTATGCAGGCAGCAGTGATGACGTTTCATCCGCATCCGAAAGAAGTGCTGGGTCATGGGCAGCAATATGTCACTTGCCTAACACCGCTTGACGATAAGATCAAACGTTTCCTAAGACTAGGTGTAGATGTCGTGTATGTGATCAAATTTGATTTGGCTTTTTCTGCTGTTACACCTGCTGAGTTTGTTGAGGATGTTCTGCGTCCTCTTCAGGTGAAGAAGGCGGTAGTTGGTTTTGATTTCACCTTTGGAGCACGCGGTGCAGGACACGCAGAAACCCTTGTGTCACTTGGTCAACCGGATATCCAAGTTGAAATTGTGGAACCATTGATGCAAAACGGCGATAAAGTAAGCAGTACGCTGATTCGCGAATCGTTACTTGCGGGTTCCCCTGAGATGGCTCGGCAGCTGCTTGGAGAGTCATACGAAGTGCGAGGGATCGTCGTACATGGGGAAGGCAGAGGCAGCAAAATTGGGTTTCCGACGGCTAATATTGAGCCGGAACCTGCTTATGTGATGCCAAGACAGGGTGTTTATGCCATAATGGCTGAAATAGATGGACAATCGATGCCGGGTGTATTGAATATGGGTGTGAAACCAACCTTCCACGAGCATTTACCCAAACCGGTGTTAGAGGCGCATTTGTTTGATTTTAATGGGGATTTGTATGGAAAATCGATTTCAATTCAATTTATCACCTTCTTGCGCTCGGAGAAGAAATTCGGATCGATTGATGAATTAATTAAACAGATCCAATCCGATGCGGAGCAAGCGCGTGCTGTATTAGCAGCTTTCAACATGTAAATGTAAGCTCCATTTACTTCTTGTAGGCGATTGTGTTATACTCTAATACGTTGCGTAGTGATAATGAATTTTCTATCCCTTATAGGCAACACGAACCTTAGCTTGGCCTGTCCGATATCACCGACGGCGGCGAGGCTAACGGCGATTATAATGAAGGAGGTGACATGGATGGCAATTACACAAGAACTTAAACATCAATTGATTGATGAGCACAAAAAACATGCGAACGATACGGGGTCACCCGAAGTTCAAGTCGCTATCCTGACGCAAAACATCGTCAATTTGACTGATCACTTGCGGACGCATAAGAAGGATCATCATTCACGTCGCGGTCTGCTCAAAATGGTAGGTCAACGTCGTAAATTACTAGCATACTTGAAAAATAATGATGTTAGTCGTTATAGTGCATTGATCGAAAAACTCGGCCTTCGCCGATAGTAGATGCAGTATAAAAGCAACCTGGTTGTCCAGCCGTCCGGGATTCCGGTTCGGCAGCACCGGGTTGCTTTTTATAAATATGTCGATACTGATTACATAAAGGTGTACCAACAAACCTCTTATCACGGTCGCTCGAAGATAACAAGACCTCGGAAGGGGTTTGTCTCAAAATATAAGAAAGTATTCGTTTACCATACTTTTTTATATTTCTGAGGGTAGAGACTTACACCGGAATTAAGAACAGCCACAGTTATAAGCGGTTTCCACTTCGCGACGCCGTTTCTTCTTGTACGATCGTTAAAGCAGGATTTGCCATGGAAGCTGTTCATTTGGAAAATAAACAATAAACTGCAAGCCGCACCGTTCAATATGGGCGGGCATTCGGCAGCAGTAAGGAGGAATTCTATGGTGCATCGTGTTGAGATGACACTCGGCGGACGTCCGCTTGTTCTGGAAACAGGACGTCTTGCCAAACAAGCTAATGCAGCAGTAACGGTCCAATATGGTGATACTGTCGTTTTATGTACAGTTACATCTTCCAATGAACCTAAGGATCTTGGATTTTTTCCCGCTTACTGTGAACTATGAAGAAAGTTTGTATGCAGTTGGTAAAATCCCAGGTGGATTTATTAAACGGGAAGGCCGTCCAAGCGAGAAAGCGATTTTATCTAGTCGTTTAACGGATCGTCCTATTCGTCCATTGTTCCCTGAAGGGTTCCGTAATGATGTACAGATCGCGAATATCGTAATGAGTGTTGATCAAGATTGTACGCCAGAAATCGCAGCTATGATTGGTACTTCAGCAGCATCTATCTATTTCTGATCGTTCCATTTAACGGTCCGATTGGCGGCGTTATCGTTGGTCGAATCGATGGTCAATTCATCATTAATCCGACTGTTGATCAAGAGAGTAAAAGCGATCTTTACGTTGTCGTTGCCGGAACGAAAGATGCGATCATGATGGTAGAAGCAGAAGCCAATGAAGTGCCTGAAGCAGTTATGCTTGAAGCGATTATGTTCGGTCATGATGAAATCAAGAAAATTGTTGCAACGATCGAAGAACTCGCATGCAATTGCAGGCAAACCGAAGATGGAAGTTAAGCTTCATGCCGTCAGATGCACAAGTTAATGCTGCTGTTCGCGCTTATGCTGCTAACCAGCTTAGTAGAAGCTATTAAGAATTCAAGAAAAGCATGCACGTCAAGATGCAATTGATGCTGTAAATGCAGAAACGATTGCTCACTTTGAACTGGAATATGCAGAAACGCCTGAATGGCTTGGCGATGTGAAAGAAGTGCTTTATGATATCGTCAAGGAAGAAGTACGACGGTTGATTACGCATGATAAAGTACGTCCAGATGGACGAGCACTGAGATGAAATTCGTCCGATTGAATGCGATGTCTCTCTTCTGCCAAGAACGCATGGTTCAGGATTGTTCACACGTGGACAAACACAAGCGCTAAGCGTTTGTACACTAGGAGCACTTGGCGATGTTCAAATTTTAGATGGTATTGACTTAACGGAAACGAAACGTTTCATGCATCATTATAACTTCCCGCCGTTTAGCGTAGGGGAAGCAAGTCCGCTTCGTCCTCCAGGTCGTCGTGAGATTGGTCATGGAGCACTTGGTGAACGAGCTTTATCTAAAGTTATTCCTTCTGAAACTGAATTCCCGTATACGATTCGTCTTGTATCGGAAGTATTGGAATCCAATGGATCGACATCACAAGCAAGTATATGCGCAAGCACTCTTGCGATGATGGATGCTGGAGTTCCAATTAAAGCTCCTGTAGCTGGTATAGCGATGGGATTAATTAAAGATGGGGATCATTTCTCCATTCTGTCCGATATTCAAGGAATGGAAGATCATCTTGGCGATATGGACTTTAAAGTAGCAGGTACCGCTGAAGGTGTTACTGCCATTCAAATGGATATCAAAATTGATGGCATCAGCCGTTCCATTTTGGAAGAATCGCTTGAGCAAGCACGTTAGGGTCGTTTGCACATACTTGGTAAAATGACGGAAGTCATGTCGCAGCCACGCACAAGCATTGTCCCAATATGCTCCGAAAATCGTTATCATGAAGATTAATCCGGATAAAATTCGTGATGTTATTGGAGCCGGCGGTAAAATCATCAACAAAATTATTGATGAAACCGGCGTGAAAATTGATATCGAGCAAGACGGAACAGTATTCATTGCCTCTTCGAATGCGGAAGCGAATGAACGAGCTAAGCAAATCATCGAAGGTATCGTTCGTGAAGTTGTTGTCGGCGAAATATACCTTGGAACGGTTAAACGGATTGAGAAATTCGGCTGTTTTGTTGAAATTCTGCCGAATAAGGACGGGTTGGTCCATATTTCGCAAGTTTCCACAGAGCGTGTAGCAAAAGTGGAAGACGTTCTTAAAATCGGAGATCAAATTACCGTTAAGGTTACTGAAATCGATCAACAAGGACGTATTAATTTATCACGCAAAGCCGTTTTGGAAGTGCCTGCACAATCCTAGTTTTAATAATGATGGATTCGTACACACATAAAGTAACGAGTAAGAGCCAGATCTCGCATCTGTCTCTTTTTGTTCTGTTATAATTCGCAGTCGTTGCCCTATCCTTCTCATAATGTGGACCTGCTCTTAATATGATGAAGAGAAGGGTGGGACGAGGCAATGAAATGGAAGAAAGTAATCGTGATGGCTGTCCTCATGAGCGCACTGCTTCTGACCGTGCGGCTGAATAATAATTTGTCTGCCTACATATTTACTGTGAAACAAAGCGGTGCAACGAGCGCGTTCTTATTTAATGTTGACCATACAGAGAATCAAAAGCTTTTGGAGGTCATTAAGGCAGAAGCCATTAAGAAACGGATCGCACCGGTAGATGCAGCACTTGATCGTATATGGAAAGCAATACCCGGCTACAATGGTTTGGAAGTAGATGTTGAACAGACGTACCGGTTAATGAAAGATGCAACTGAGGATGCACCGATTCGTTATGTTTATAAGGAAATATGGCCTAAAGTGAGCTTAGAACAGTTGGGAAAGCAGCCGATTTATAAAGGTAACCCTAAAAAGCCAATGGTTTCCCTAATGATTAATGTGGCATGGGGAAATGAGTTTATTAAGCCGATCTTAAACACATTGGAGAAGGAAAATGTGAAAGCAACATTTTTTCTGGATGGGTCCTGGTTGAAGAAAAACACGGACATTGCCAGAATGATCCAGGCTGCCGGTCATGAAATCTCCAATCATGCATACTCTCATCCTGATATGAGCAGACTGGACCGCCAATCGGCCTATAACCAAATAGCAAAGACAGAGGCACTGCTTCAATCTACACTACAAGTGAAAAATCATTGGTTCGCCCCGCCCTCAGGAGATTTTAATCAGACGACGATTAACGTAGCAGCCGAGCAGGGGTTAAAGACGGTATTGTGGACACTTGATACGGTGGATTGGCGCCATCCGCCTGCTTCATCTATTGTCCGTAAAATCCGGTTACAAGTTGAACCTGGTTCATTAATCCTGATGCATCCTACGGATTCATCTAGTGCGGCGCTGCCGGGAATGATTGCTGCAATTAAACAGAAAGGGCTTATGCTCAGCACGGTAAGTGATACCTTATCCTCGAAGAGGGTTACGTTAGTTGAGGCGGGACCGTAATTTTGTTATAGTTGAATCCAAGAAAGTTTTAGGAGGAAATGCTGTGAATAACTATACGCTAAGCAACGGTTTGCGCGTTGTAGTGGAGTACATCCCGACATTCCGTTCGGTTGCGTTTGGTATATGGGTAAAAACGGGCTCGAGGAATGAAACACCTGATAACAACGGCATTTCTCATTTTATTGAGCACATGTTATTCAAAGGCACAGCTCGTCGGAGCGCCAAAGACATCGCTGATCTTTTTGATGGTATCGGTGGTAATGTCAATGCATTTACGGCAAAAGAATATACCTGTTATTTTGCAAAAGTGTTGGATCAGCATTTACCGATCGCGGTCGACGCTTTAGCGGATATGTTCTTTGAATCGCAATTAGATGAAACGGAATTAAACAAAGAAAAAAATGTTATTCTAGAAGAAATTTCGATGTATGAAGATACACCTGATGATAAAGTTCATGATGAAGCATCACGGGCGGCTTATGGCGATCATCCACTAGCTTATTCGATTCTTGGTCTTGAGGAACGACTAGCAGCAATGAACAGCGAAACATTAAGAGGCTATATGGAAAACCATTATCGAATTGATAATACGGTTATCAGCGTGGCTGGTCATGTAGAAGAAGGTCCCTTGCTTGAGCTGTTAGAGAAATATTTTGGCAGCTTCAGTAATAAGGGGACAGAATCATCAGTCTCCGCACCTGGATTTAGTGGGCAGTACCTGTTTCATAAGAAAAAGTCCGAACAAAATCATATTTGCTTATCTTTCCCAGGCAGTTCAATCGCGGATTCAAAGCTGTATGCTATGATTCTCCTTAACAATGCGCTCGGTGGCGGGATGAGCTCACGTTTATTTCAAGAAATACGTGAGAAGCGCGGCCTTGCTTATTCGGTATATTCCTATCATACTTCATATGCTGACAGCGGTTTATTTACGATCTATGCCGGTACAGCCCCGAAGCAAACGAAGGAAGTAATGGAATTGACGCTGGAGATGATGAACGATTTAGCGGCAAAAGGCTTATCAGATGAGGAGCTTCATCGTGGTAAGGAGCAGTTGAAGGGCAGCTTGATTTTGAGTTTGGAAAGCACGAGCAGCCGGATGAACCGTATGGGCAAGAACGAACTTATGCTCGGCCGTCACTTTACACTCGACGAAATGCTTGCTCGAATTGATTCGGTCCAAATGAGTGACATCAGGGACGTGACCAAACAGATGCTTTCCGTTCCTTTTGCGGTTGCTATGGTTGGGACTAATGATAAAGCAGCTGCAGTTATTAGGAGGGATAGTCTTGTATCAAGTGTTATTTAAACGGCTGCCGGGTAATGAAGATGTTCAGCTGCCAGTTAAAATGTCAGAACTAGCGGCTGGATTTGATCTTCATGCTGCGGTATCTGAGCCGGTAGTTTTATCGCCGGGTGAACGTAAGCTAATACCGACAGGGTTCTCGATGGCTATGCCAGCGGACCTGGAAGCGCAAATACGTCCGCGCAGCGGACTTGCATACAAGCACGGTATCACTTGTTTGAACTCGCCAGGAACTATAGATGCGGATTACCGCGGAGAAGTTAAAGTGCTTCTTATTAATCTTGGCCAAGAGCCATTTACGATCGAACGCGGAGAGAGAATTGCTCAGATGGTTTTCCAGGTTGTACCGACAATCGTGATATCTGAAGTCGATGAGCTTCCGGAAACTGTTCGCGGTGCGGGCGGATTCGGTCATACAGGTGTATAATCGATTCGTTCTATAAGTTTTATAACTCGCAAATAACCATTTGAGCCATACTCAAATGGTTATTTTTTTTATGCCGTATTTGAAATCCCCTGCAAAAAGATCTCTTCTAGCAAAATGGGATGCATTTCTTCTTTCACCCCGCCTTGGGCGGATGCATAAGATGATGTATATCAAGAATGGGTGCATTTAACCAATCACTATGTCCCAAGGTGACAAACGCCAGCAGTCACTGTTTATGCGGCAGCGAAAACCTGCTCTAACGGCTGCAGTTACTGACAACCGAGGGCAGCGAAAACCTGCTATCTAACGGTTGCAGTTACTGACAACCGAGGGCAGCGAAAACCTGCTATCTAACGGCTGCAGTTACTGACAACCGCGATAGCAAAAACCTGCTATCTAACGGTTGCAGTGTGAAAGGAGTGATTTCCATGTTGACAGGGGTTCAGGTCGTGCTTCTCGGTGGTGACGCTCGACAACTCGAGGTTATCCGTAAGCTGACCGAGCTCGATGCACAAGTAACGGTCGCTGGTTTTGATCAGCTGCATACTCCGCTTGACGGAGCGGTTAAAGCTGAAATGGGCGGGGAATTGTTCGATAGTGCTGATGCACTTATACTTCCGGCGGTTGGAACAGATGACGATGGTAAAATAATTGCGGTTTTCAGTGATCGGGAGCTCATTCTAACCGATGGGCATATCGCACGATTGCCTAAACATTGTATCATCTATACAGGAATGGCCAAACCCTATCTACGAGAGCTTTGCAATACGCATAATATTCGGCTTGTAGAGTTGTTTGACCGGGATGATGTAGCTATTTATAACTCGATTCCAACAGCTGAAGGTGCCATAATGATGGCGATTCAGAATACGGATATTACCATTCACGGCTCATCGTGTATGGTTCTCGGAATTGGCCGAACTGGATTTACACTGGCTCGTTCCTTGCAGGGTTTGGGTGCCAAAGTGATGGTTGGCGTAAGGCGAGAGGAGCATTTTGCAAGAGCGCATGAGATGAGTTTTGAGCCGTTTTTTATCCATGCATTACAGCAGCGTGTGGTTAATATTGACTTGCTTTTTAATACAATTCCGACTATGATAGTCACAGCGCAAATTATCGCAAATTTGCCTTCGCGAGCGGTCATTATTGACCTCGCTTCTAAGCCGGGCGGAACGGATTTTCGCTTTGCTGAGAAGCGGGGAATTAAAGCGTTGCTCGCCCCCGGTCTACCAGGAATCGTCGCACCCAAAACCGCTGGACGTATCATTGCGGATTGTTTAAGTCGGTTGATTATGGAAGATTCCAGGCAACGGGGGAATGGGCAATGAAATGGCAAGGAAAAACGGTGGGCTATGCGCTCTCCGGATCTCACTGCACGTTTGCGGAAGTCATGCCAGTTATTCAACGGTTTGTTGACGAAGGAGCTAATGTGGTTCCAATCGTTACTCAGACGATTATGATGACGGACACCAGGTTCGGTTCATCGGAAGAATGGCAGCGGGAACTTCGAACAATAACAGGTAATAATATTATTTCGACAATCGTCGACGCGGAACCGCTAGGACCTTCAAAGCTATTAGATGTCTTAGTTATTGCTCCATGTACAGGTAACACTACAAGTAAACTTGCTAACGCAATGACAGATAGTCCAGTTCTTATGGCTGCAAAATCGCAAATGCGCAATCAGCGTCCACTTGTGCTTGCCATTTCAACGAATGATGGACTTGGCTTGAATGCAGCGAATATTGCAAAATTACTGGTCTGCAAGAATGTTTATTTTGTCCCGTTCGGACAGGATAATCCGGTGCAGAAGCCAAATTCGCTGGTAGCCAAAATGGATTTAGTACCGGAAGCCTGTGAGGCTGCTCTACTAGGAAAACAACTTCAGCCGCTCTTAATCGAACGACATTAAAAGAGTATAAAAGTAGTAGCTTTTTCGATTCCGTATATACATGGAGTAATCTATCCTTAACATATAAGTTTCTTTCGAGGGGAGCCAGACATAATGTCGAATCAGAAATTATTTAACGTTGCAGTAGTTGGGGCAACAGGCGCAGTAGGAGAACAAATCATAGGTCTGCTTGAGAAAAGAAACTTTCCGATTGCAGAACTGAAGCTGCTGTCATCGGCACGTTCTGCCGGAACTAAAATTGTGTTCAAGGGCAAAGAGTATACGGTTGAGGAAGCGACACCGGATAGCTTTAAAGGGGTAGAAATTGCGTTGTTCAGTGCCGGTGGAGATGTTACAAAGGCACTTGCTCCTCATGCGGTCGAACATGGAGCTGTATGTATCGATAACACAAACGCATACCGTATGGATCCAGATACGCCGCTAATCGTTCCAGAAGTAAATATCGAAAAAGTAAACGAACATAAAGGGATTATTGCAAACCCGAATTGCTCGACCATCCAAATGGTTGCAGCGCTTAAACCGCTGCAGGATCGTTATGGAATTTCCCGTATCATCGTATCTACTTACCAAGCTGTATCTGGCGCAGGCAGCCGAGCCATTGATGAGCTTCTTCGTCAAACGCGCGAAGTTCTTGATGGTAATGATGTAAACCCTGAAATTTTGCCTGTTGGCTCACTCCCAGTGAAGCATCAAATCGCTTTTAATGCGATACCGCAAATTGATAAATTTCAAGAGAACGGCTATACGTTGGAAGAGATGAAAATGGTGAATGAAACGAAGAAAATTATGGGTGATGAGTCGATTGACGTAACGGCTACATGTGTACGTATTCCAGTCGTTTATGGCCATTCAGAATCTGTATATGTTGAACTTAAAAATGATTATCGATCTTGAAGACGTCAAGACGCTTCTAGAGAATGCTCCGGGCATTGTGCTCGTAGACGATCCTGCAGGTCAGCGCTACCCGTTAGCAACGGATGCAGCTGGCAAGCCGGAAGTATTCGTTGGAAGATTGCGCCGCGATCTAGGTTCCTCACGCGGTCTTAACCTGTGGGTCGTATCCGATAATCTGCTAAAAGGCGCAGCTTGGAACGCTGTGCAAATCGCTGAATATATCGCTATCGAGCGCTAGATCATTCCTACTTGAGCAGCTTCGTCAACCAGTTTACGGTCCGAACGACGTCTTACTATCGGATACGGAGGTTTGACTATGGGCATCCTCGTACAAAAATTCGGAGGCACATCACTTTCTACCGATGAGGCGAGAGGGTATGTGCTGGGACATATTCAAAGAGAACGACAACGACAGTTATCTCTCGTCGTTGTCGTCTCTGCTATGGGGCGTAAAGGCGACCCCTATGCAACGGATACTTTATTGTCACTTATTCGCAGTCAGGGCGATGCTCTTTCACCACGTGAGCGAGATATGCTCCTTGGGTGTGGAGAGATGATTGCTGCTACAGTGTTATGCAGCATATTACGTTCGCATTCCATACCCGCCATTGCTTTAACAGGCGGAGGTGCCGGGATTATTACGGATGGTCAATTCGGCAGGGCGCGAATTCTTGAAATACGTACGGAAGTTATTCATAAGGCATTGCAGGAAGGTCAAGTTGTCATTGTAACCGGGTTTCAAGGTGTAACGGATACCGGAGATCTGACGACACTAGGCAGAGGTGGAAGCGACACATCAGCTACAGCGCTTGGTGCAGCACTTCGAGCGGAACGCATTGATATTTATACCGATGTTAACGGTATTCTTACTGCTGATCCTAGAATTGTTAAGGATGCACGACCGTTGTCTGTTGTAGGGTATGCAGAGATTTGTAATATGGCTAGACAAGGCGCCAAAGTTATTCATCCAAGAGCTGTCGAAATTGCACAGCAAGCACGTATACCGCTTCGAGTTCGTTCTACCTTCTCAGAAGACGAAGGGACACTTGTTACAGACATTCTTGATGCAGAGCAAGCTGCAATAGTCCGTGACCGTTATGTCACTGGGGTTGCTCATGTAAGCGGCATTACCCAAATCACGGTGCATGCCCAAGATGGTCACTCCGATATGCAGTTACAGGTGTTTCAAGCTATGGCACTTCATCATATTAGTGTTGATTTTATTAATGTTAACCCTGGTGGTGCAGTTTATACCGTATTCGATTCTGATGCGGATCAAGCTGTATCCGTACTGAACCAGATCGGCTATTATCCAAAAGCCGTAAGCGGTTGCGCAAAAGTATCCGTTATCGGTGGCGGAATGAACGGCGTTCCAGGAATTATGGCACGTATCGTAGAGGCACTAACAGAAGAGGGGATTCCGATTCTTCAATCTGCGGATTCCAATACGACCATTTGGGTGCTCGTAAGAGAATCCTTCATGGCTAAAGCTCTACAAGCCTTACATGCTAAATTTTCATTACATGAATAAGAATAGCCTTTCCGAAGTAGACTTTCCTTCGGAATACTTAAGCATAGATTTTCGGAATACTTCCCGAAGTAAGTTTTCCTTCGGAAAACTTTTAGGAGGAGTCATAATGGATTTCGGAAGATTAATTTCCGCGATGGTCACACCTTTTGATGAGAATGGTGCAATTGATTGGGATGCAACAGGTCGATTAATCGATTATTTGATTGTTGATCAGCTTAACGATAGCATTGTTGTTTCTGGAACGACTGGGGAATCCCCAACGTTAACAGATGAGGAGAAAAAAGCATTATTTTCATTTTCGCTGAAACATGCGAACGGCCGCTGTAAAATCATTGCCGGAACGGGCAGCAATGATACAGCTCATTCCATTCACTTGACTCAGATTGCTGAAGAGTGTGGTGTCGATGCCATCTTACTCGTTGTTCCTTATTACAATAAGCCAACGCAAGAAGGCATGTATCAACATTTTAAAGCAATTGCAGAGTCGACTAAACTTCCAGTCATGTTATATAATGTTCCGGCTCGTACTGTAGCTAGCATGTCCGTAGAAACGACGCTTCGACTGGCGCAATTACCTAACATTGTGGCAACAAAGGAATGTGCTTCCTTGGATCAAGTCGCTCAAATTGTGGCTGGTGCTCCAGAAGGGTTCCGTCTATATAGCGGTGATGATAGCGTAGCTTTACCCGTTCTATCAATCGGCGGATATGGTATTGTCAGTGTGGCTAGTCATGTAGTTGGCCGTGAAATGAAGCAGATGATTGAAGCTTTCCTGAGTGGGAATGTAGCGGAAGCGGCTAAGCTTCATGTAGAACTGCACCCGATATTCAAGGAACTATTCGAGCTGCCTAATCCAGTGCTGGTCAAGGGTTCACTTGGACTTCGCGGCATCCCGGTAGGGGGAGTGCGTTTACCTCTTGTCACGGCTACTGAGGATGAATTGGAAGTGCTTAAAGGTTTGCTTAACTAACTTTTTCCAATCATCGTTCTTTTTGACGCACTCGTCTAAAACCGATGCGCTTGCATCGGTTTTTTTCTTTTTGTAAGGGGGATTTAAGCCTTTACTTGTTTTTCGTATTTTCAATCATGTATAATATAAGCAAGTGACGGTGTGCGGCAAATATAATAAAAAGGATCAAGGTTTGGAGCGGCGTCCAACAACACGAGTTGAAAAGTACGAGTGAGGTGTTTCCTGTGGGAGGAAGCATTGTCGTATTTGGGAACATCATGCAAGAGGTTACTTAAGACAAATGACGTATGTCAACTGATTTCAAGGGCTGAGATCCTTCAGTTATTGGACAACCAGTTGCTAGGTTTTGATTCGCACAAATAACTTCATTACTTCTTATAACCTATTCTCATTTAGAAAAGTATCCAGAGAAGTAAATCATTCGAGAATAAAGAATATCACGCTTGCGGAATGAGTTAGTTCCGTAAAATTATAGGAGGTATAGATAAACTTGTCTAAGAAGAACAATGATAAGTTGCTCATATTTGCATTGGGCGGCGTCGGAGAAATTGGAAAAAATATGTATGTTGTTCAGCATGCCAACGATATCGTTGTCGTGGATGCAGGGTTGAAATTCCCAGAGGAAGATATGCTAGGTATCGATATCGTTATACCAGATATCACCTATCTAACAGAAAACCGGGATAAAGTAAGAGGTATTCTAATTACTCATGGACATGAAGACCATATCGGTGGATTGCCATATGTATTGAAGAACTTGAACGTACCGGTATACGGCACGAAGCTTACGCTTGGATTGATCGAGGGTAAATTGAAGGAAGCAGGTCTGCTCGGAGACACAAAACGCATTCTCATTAATGCGGACTCCGAAGTACAATTGGGTACGATTAAAGCTTCATTCTTCAAAACAAACCATAGTATTCCCGATTCCGTTGGCGTATGCTTGGACACGCCTGAAGGTACAGTTGTTCACACAGGTGACTTTAAATTTGACCATACGCCAGTTAATAGCCAATACGCGGATCTTACAACGTATTGCGGATATTGGAAGACGTGGAGTTCTTGCTTTGCTGTCTGACAGCACAAATGCGGAGCGTGCAGGCTTTACACCGTCAGAGAGCAATATCGGCGTAGAGTTTGAAGATATCTTCCGTAAAGCAACACAACGCGTAGTAGTAGCTACTTTTGCTTCGAATGTACACCGTATTCAACAAGTTATTAACGCTGCAGCGGCTACAAAACGTAAAATCGTAGTAGTTGGACGCAGTATGGTGAACGTAGTTTCTATTGCTTCGGATCTTGGTTATTTGAATATCCCAGAAGGTATGCTTATTGAACCAGAAGAAATCAATAAAATGGCTGCAGACCGTGTCGTCGTGCTTTCGACAGGCAGTCAAGGCGAGCCCATGTCTGCTCTTACACGGATGGCGCGTTCCACACACCGTAAAATCGATATTTTACCTGGAGATACCGTCGTTATTGCAGCAACCCCGATTCCCGGCAATGAGCGTTACGTAGGCCGTACAGTTGATGAGTTATTCCGTCTTGGCGCGAACGTCATTTACGGACCAGGCTCAGTATCAGGCGTTCACGTATCCGGTCACGGCAGTCAAGAAGAACTGAAGCTCATGCTAAATTTGATTAAGCCGAAATATTTTATTCCTATCCACGGTGAATACCGGATGCTGCGTCAGCATGCATTGCTCGGCGAGGCAGTTGGCATAGAGAAAGAAAATATTTTCGTTATTGATAATGGAGATACCGTCGAATTCCAAGGCGGAGCAGGACGCAAAGGCAGCAAAGTACCAGCAGGTAATATACTTATTGACGGCTTAGGTGTTGGTGATGTAGGTAATATCGTGCTGCGTGACCGTAAATTGCTGTCACAAGACGGTATCCTTGTAGTCGTTGTTACATTAAGCAAACAGGATGGAGCAATCCTATCTGGCCCGGATATTATATCACGCGGTTTCGTTTATGTTCGCGAATCAGAAGGCTTGCTTGAAGAAGCAAACCGTATCGTGACTTCAACTCTACAGAAGCTAATGAATGATAAAGTAAATGAATGGGCCTCTTTGAAAACGAATGTGAAGGATGCGCTTGGTCGTTTCTTATACGAGCAGACCCGTCGTCGTCCGATGATTTTACCGATTATTATGGAAGTATAATATTAGCTGAACCAACTTGAAGCGATTCTTTTCAACAGGCATTCATTATGCCCAAGAGAAGGATCGTTTTTTTGTTTTGCAGCTCCGATATGCTGATCATTGTATAATTCGACTACATCATTCCATACTATGCAGAGCTACGTAAAAAACTTTCAGGGAGGTACTACCATGTGGGAAGACGAACAAGGGCATTTCGGCAGGATGGAACAGCCGCAGCAGCCACAGTTTGATCCAAATGCGGGCAAGTCAGGCAATCCGATCGTTGATACAATCCAGCAGCTTGGACAGACGATGACACCGGCAGCAGAATCAAATATTTATTGTATGACGATTATCGGACAGGTGGAGGGACATTTGGTGCTCCCGCCGCAAAATAAAACAACAAAGTATGAGCATCTCATTCCACAGCTTGTGGCGGCTGAGCAGAACTCCAAAATCGAAGGCATTATGATTGTACTCAATACGGTTGGAGGCGATGTAGAGGCTGGTCTGGCAATAGCGGAGATGATCTCTTCATTGACTAAACCAACGGTTACACTTGTGCTTGGCGGAGGACATTCAATAGGCGTGCCGATAGCAGTTGCTGCTAAAAAATCTTTTATAGCTGCTACAGCAACGATGACCATACATCCGATCCGCTTGAACGGACTTGTAATTGGGGTACCTCAAACCTTTGAATATTTAGAGAAAATGCAGGAACGGGTCGTCCGATTTGTAACCTCGCATTCAAATGTCACGGAAGAGAAATTCAAGGAGCTAATGTTTAAGACTGGTGAACTGACGCGGGATATCGGAACGACTGTAATCGGTGGCGATGCTGTAAAATATGGGTTAATCGACGAAGTTGGAGGCATTGGACAAGCGTTAAGGCAGCTCAATCAATTTATCGATGAGCGTAAGCAAGGCATGCAAGTATTAGGAGGTTTGCCGCAATGACCATTTATACCTCTATGCCGCTAGAGCTTGTATTTGATGGCTTTAAGGAACAACCAGGACCGTTTGTCGATATTACGATTGGCGGCGTACGCATGCAGGTTGAACCGTTATCCCCGGGAATAGGTAAAATCATACGGCTGATGGAGTGTCCGCTCGACGCATATCTGCGTCCAGAACTGTCTCCTGGTACTGTAATTGCTTACGGCTCAATAACATAGCTTTTTTCAGCAAACCTCTGCTAAAGCCTTGTGCGGGCTGCATTTCTGTGAAGCAGGAATGTGCTATAGCTGGATAATAGTAGCACCAAGGGACTGGCTCGTATGGTATAATGGCAGCAGAGGTGACTGAAATTGGCTAAGAAAAGAAAAAGAAAAAAGACCTCGCTGGGTGCGAGTCTAAAATATGAAGTCTATGGAATATTGCTCATAACCGTATCCGTTATTGCATTATCTGGCGAAGCTACAGTTGGCCGTTCATTGTCAAAGCTATTCGGTTTGTTACTTGGGAAGTTTTATTTTGTTTTGGCGTTAGTGGGGATCTACATCGGTCTTGTCGTTATGGTAAAACGGGCATGGCCTTCTGGTTGGTCGAGCCGCAAGACAGGGGTACTCCTGTTCGTTCTGGGATTTACGCTCATGAGCTCGATCGCGGTTATGGATCAAAAGACGGAACCGACGGGCGGTTTAACCGCTAGCTATATTATGCATGAGCTTGGCAGTGATGTTCGGGGGGCGCTCATTGACGCACCTCCTTCATCGTTAGCAGCCGGGATGCCAAAACAATCAGTGAGCGGCGGATATGCAGGAGCCATTCAGTATACGCTTCTTTATTGGTTGTTTGGTTATTTCGGTGCGAAATTCATCATGATTGTTATGTTTGCGATAGCTATCATGCTAATGACTGGAAAATCCTACGTCGATCTGGCAAAAGCTATCCGTCGCCGCGGAGGTCGCTTCGTATCCTTGATACGAATGAAGTTTTTTCCCCCTGCTCGCACGGCTGCGCTTGCATCTACATCTACACAATACGAGTACCGGGAGAAGGGGCGGTGCCCCCGCTGCTGACATCTTGGATGATGACGATGAGGATTTTGAACAGCTTCCTGCGGCGCCGAGAAGAAGAAGGTCGCCTATATTTTCATGGTTTAATGATGTTTCGGATCCAGAGGGTGAAACTCCAATAGTAAATGATAGTGAATGGCAGATGGAAGATGGGCAGCCTTCACCCGTTAATGGACAAGTCCATAACCGTGCTCCATGGGGGGATGACGAAGAACAAGAGACTGAACAATGGCATTCTGATCATGTTGAGGCAGAACATTCGATCTTTGAACCTAACCGATCCAATATTCCTGAGACTCTTCCCTGGGTTGATGAGGGGTCTGCAGATCATTCCGAACTGCATAGAAATAGTCCCACACTCAACCATACATCGAATGTGGTTGGTCAGACAGATGTTGAGGCTGAAACAGATCCATTCATCGACGAAAACGACATTCCGTTGCCGACGCCATCCATTCCACTTTCACAATTAAGCCCAGCAATGGAATCGGGCGACAGTGATTCATCTGATTCTGCACAAGCGGTGCCAAGGCCTCCAGCTGAGAAGCCTTACCAGATTCCTTCCTTTGCCTTGCTCGCGAAGCCGAGCGGAAATGGGAAGCAAGGCGATTTGAGCGATACGAATGAATCCAGGCGGAAGCTGGAAGCTACGCTGGAGAGCTTCGGGGTACGGGCTAAGGTGCTTGATGTGGTTCGAGGGCCTGCAGTTACACGTTATGAGGTTCAGCCGGCCACAGGAGTCAAGGTAAGCCGTATCGTTGGCTTATCTGATGATATCGCCCTGGCTTTGGCAGCGAAGGGGATTCGTATGGAAGCGCCGATACCCGGGAAGTCAGCGATCGGCATCGAAGTACCGAATTTGGAAGTTTCGGTCGTTACAATGCGTGAAGTTATGGAAACGCCATCCTTTTTGAATTCGACATCAAACCTTTCGATTGCTTTCGGACGCGATATATCGGGCCAAACGATAGTTGGCAACTTGGCCAAGATGCCTCACTTATTGGTTGCTGGAGCGACAGGATCTGGTAAATCAGTTTGCATTAACGGTATTATTACAAGCATTTTGTATAAAGCAAGACCCGATGAAGTGAAATTCCTTATGATCGATCCTAAGATGGTTGAGCTCAATGTGTACAATGGTATACCACATTTATTAGCGCCGGTAGTAACGGATCCAAGACGGGCATCGCTAGCGCTTAAAAAGATCGTTGTGGAAATGGAGAAAAGGTATGAAGCCTTCTCTAAATCCGGCACTCGAAATATTGAAGGCTACAACAATTTGATGGCTGATAACCCGTCTGCAGTCCTTCCTTACATCGTCGTTATTGTGGATGAGCTCGCTGATTTGATGATGGTTGCTGCCAACGATGTAGAGGATGCGATTTGTCGGCTTGCTCAAATGGCCCGTGCAGCGGGTATTCATCTTATTATCGCGACTCAGCGGCCTTCTGTGGATGTCATTACGGGTACGATTAAAGCAAATATCCCTTCAAGGATTGCTTTTGGCGTATCATCGCAAGTTGATTCCAGGACGATTCTAGATATGGCCGGTGCTGAGAAGCTGCTTGGTCGGGGAGATATGCTGTTCCTTCCCGTTGGTATGTCAAAGCCTATCAGGGTGCAAGGAGCGTTCCTCTCGGATCATGAGGTAGAAGCGGTTGTCGGTTACTGTCGTGGACAAGCGGAAGCGGAATACAAAGAAGATCTTGTACCCGAGATCGATGATTCTGCTGCCGATAATAATGAAATGCTCGATGAACTGTACGATCAAGCGATCCGTATTGTCCTTGAGGCTAAGCAAGCTTCCGTCTCTTTGCTGCAGCGCAGGATGAGAATCGGCTACACACGGGCTGCCCGTCTTATTGACCAGATGGAAGCCAGGAGCATTGTCGGACCATATGAAGGCAGTAAACCACGGGAAGTGCTTTTGACGATGGATCAATATGAATGCAGGAAAGATTAGCTCATAAGGTAAAATCGTGCATAGAAGCCAGATCGATTTCTCATACTAGAGTCATGCTTCGCTTACTTTGCAAGCTCACTTGCAGAAGAAAGGCAGATTCCGAAAATGAAAAATCGATTAATTGCGATGACAATAGTTATCGTCCTTCTGTTGTTCGGTGCGTTTACACTCATGCATGGTGGCGGCGGTAAACGGCTGAAACCTTTAGCAGCGCAACGTTAAAGGTCGGATCCTCAGGGAAAGATGTGTATGAGCTGCAGGGTCGCTTGAAGAATCTTGGCTTCTTCAACGGAAAAGTAGATGGGCAGTTTGGTACATCAACAAAGAAAGCGGTCACTTGGTTTCAATGGAAGTTTGGGATGAAATCCGATGGTGTCGTAGGATCAAAGACGAAGCTAAAGCTGTGGAAGGCAACGAAAAACTGGAGACCTACTGCAGCGGATTCTCCGTCAGCCGGTGTCAGTACCAAGCAAGCGAGCCGGTTCTGCAAATAACACCGATCTCGCCAAATCATCTAAGCTTGGATTATCTGCTAACGAGCTTAAGCTAATGGCGAATGCGGTATATGGCGAGTCTCGAGGTGAGCCTTACGTTGGACAGGTTGCTGTTGCTGCCGTAATTCTTAATCGTCTCAAATCGCCAAGCTTCCCGAATACCGTTTCTGGCGTTATTTTTCAGCCAGGTGCATTTACAGCTGTAGCTGATGGGCAGATTTGGCTGACACCGAATGCCAATGCCAAGAAAGCGGTACAAGAGGCTATTAATGGCTGGGACCCAACCGGCGGTTGTATTTACTACTTCAACCCGGATACGGCAACTTCCAAATGGATATGGTCCCGTCCGCAGGTAAAAACGATCGGAAAACATATTTTTTGTATGTAGCCGCTTCAAGAAGCAGCCCGTATACTCTGCGGGTTGCTTCTTCCATTTCCGATCAGGTAGAATGGAATAGATCCAAGGAAAATGGAATAGATTGACTTTATAAACTCGAGCGGAAGGGGACGCGAGTCTTGAGCAAATCCCGATTTGAACGTGGTCAGATAGACCGCATTCGTTTGCATGTATTACCTACACAGCGATTTAAGACGTTCTCAATTTCTTTATATGCTGGTTTGCCACTTACGGAGGAGACGGTAACTCCAGTTGCCTTAATTCCTTTTGTACTAAGGCGTGGAACGGCCTCGACACCAGAGACTATTGCTTTTCGCGAACGGCTGGATGATTTGTATGGCGCGGGCTTTGGGTTTGACGTATACAAGCGCGGCGATGCTCAAATCGTACAGTTCCGCATGGATGTTATTAACGATCGTTTTGTTTCCTCGATCAGCCGCTTCTATGCTCTTCGCTCAAGCTTCTTGGGGAAGTCTTGACCGATCCAGCTTCCGAGAATAACCATTTGCGGAGCAAGTATGTGGATGCAGAGAAAGACACGCTGCGTAAACGCTTGGAATCCATCATTAATGATAAAATCCGCTATGCCGGCGAACGCTGTCTAGAAGAAATGTGCAAGGATGAACCCTACCGTTTGCATCCTCTAGGACGGCTTGAAGATATTGACGGTATTACGCCACAATCATTGACGGAAGCGTATCATAAGTGGTTGGCTGATGCTTCCTTCGATCTTTATGTTGTCGGTGATACGACACTTGAGGAAGTGAAGAAGCTAGTAACCGAAGCTTTCAAGATGAAAGGCGGTAAGCCATCCCCGTACACGCTGCCATCCTGTCAGCAAGAATGTCAAAGAAGTCCGTACCATTATTGAGAAGATGGATGTCAGTCAAGGAAAACTCAACATGGGGCTGAGTATGAATACTTCTTATGCTGATGATGATTATCCTGCAGCACTGATGTACAACGGAATTTTGGGCGGCTATCCGCATTCTAAGCTGTTTCTTAATGTGCGTGAAAAAGCAAGCCTGGCTATTATGCTTCCCGCGTCTTGATGGCCATAAAGGAATTTGCACGATTCAATCGGGCATTGAGATCGCCAATTATGAACGGGCAACTGAAATTATTGAGCAGCAGCTGGAAAGTATGCGATCAGGTCTTACAGTGATTTGGAAATGAACCAAACCAAAGCGATGATCGCCAATCACTTGCGGGAGCTTCAAGATTCCGCGAATGAGATGATTGCCTTTGACTTTAATACTGTTCTTTCGGGCCGAGACGAACGGCTCAGCAGCTGATGGAACAGGTGCAAGCGGTGACAGCCGAGCAAATTGCCGCCGTGCTCGCAAAACCGAGCTGGATACGATTTATTTTTTACGCGATGGGAAGGAGGGTTAAGCCTATGGAAACGTTATCTTACCCAGGCGTACAAGAAACATTGTATCGGGAAATGCTGCCGAATGGCCTTGAAGTTGTTGTGCTTCCGAAACCGGGCTTTAGAAAACTTATGCGACCTTTTCCACTAGATATGGCTCCATTGATAACCATTTTGCAGTCGGCGATCAGCCCCAATCTCGGTGCCGGATGGAATTGCTCATTTTCTGGAGCATAAAATGTTTGAAGAACCGAACGGCGATGTTTTTGCAACCTTTGCTTCACAAGGCGCTTCAGCGAATGCCTATACAAGCTTTGAACGAACCGTCTATCTGTTTTCGGCGACAGAGCAAATTGAAGACAATTTGGAAACGCTGATTGATTTTGTGCAAAATCCTTATTTTACGGATGAAAATGTGGAGAAAGAAAAAGGGATTATTGAGCAGGAAATCAACATGTACAGAGACAATGCGGATTGGCGAGTCTATTTCGGGCTGATCGATGCGTTGTATCATGAGCATCCGGTTCATATTGATATTGCCGGCACAGCGGAGTCGATCGGCAAAATCACTAAAGAAACGTTGTATAGCTGCTATGAAACGTTTTATCATCCTTCGAATATGTTTCTGTTTATCGTTGGCGGAGTAGAAGCCGGATGAAGTTATGGAGCTTGTACGCAACAATCAGGCAAAGAAATCTTATGAGCGGCAGGGCCCTATTAACAGGTATTTCGATCCTGAGCCGGCTTCCGTCAAGACCCCGCGTAAAACGGCTGTACTGCCTGTTTCACTTCCTAAATGTATGATTGGTTTTAAAGAAACCAGGCAGCCGCTTGAGCCGGAGCGCTGCTTCGCACGGAGCTGACGACGAAGCTGATGCTGGATTCTCTGCTTGGTTCAAGCTCGCCGATCTATAATGCTCTGTATGATGATAATGTGATATCGGATTCGTTCGGTCATGAATATAACAGCAGTGAAGATTATGCGTTCTCCGTGCTTGGGGGAGAAACGAAGGATCCCGATGAACTGCTGCGAAGACTTCGTGAGGCGATTGAAAATACGAAAGTGATTGGCTTAACGAAAGAAGCGTTCGAACGGACCAAACGCAAAAAAATCGGCGGCTATCTTCGCATGCTTAATTCCCCCGAAGCTATTGCCGGTGAATTTACGCGCTATCGCTTCCGCGGCGCTGATCTATTCAAGCTGCTGCCGGTTTATGAGAGCATTACCTTCGAAGAAGCTAATGCGAGGCTGCGTGAACATTTTGATTGGGAACGGATGGCCGTTTCTATCGTGGCCAAGGATAGCGAGTGAAAACCTTGAAAGAAATGACGGTACTCGTTACTGGGGGAAGCCGGGGAATAGGCGCGGCGATTGCTCGCCGCTTCGCCGCGGAAAGTATGAATGTCGTCATTCATTACAATAATGCGCATGAGGCTGCTAATGAAACTGCTCGCGCTTGTATGCGGCTTGGCGCAGCAAACGTACTTACCGTTACGGCGGATATACGCTCGAGGGATCAGCTGCTACGGATGCGCGAGAAGCTGGAAGCACACAACATGCTTCCGGATATTCTTGTGAATAATGCTGGAATTGCGCATTACAGCATGCTTGCGGACGTAACGGAAGAAGACTGGGATGATGTGATGTCCATTAATTTAAAGGGCATGTTCCTTTGCACGCAGTTATTCATGCCAGCTATGATTGCACAGCGTTTTGGCCGGATTGTCAATGTCTCCTCTATTTGGGGAATGTCCGGCGCTTCTTGCGAAGTGCTGTATTCCACCAGTAAAGGAGGCATGAATGCTTTTACGAAAGCGTTGGCGAAAGAATTTGCTCCTTCTGGAGTAACTGTTAATGCGGTTGCGCCAGGTGCTGTTGATACCGTGATGATGGACAACCTTAATCAGGATGAGAAAGATGCACTGGAATCGTGAAATTCCGGTAGGTCGTTTTGCACAGCCGGACGAAATTGCATCACTTGTATATTTCTTGGCTTTGCCTGAGTCTGCTTACATAACGGGACAAATCATTAGTCCTAATGGCGGATGGCTAACTTAAGCTGAGAAACATATTCTGTACACACTTGAAACTTTTCACTCGCATGGATCGTCGAATAAGAAAGAACCTTCGAGTGCACAATACAACTGTTGCCGGGTAGCGGCCAACACTCGAAGGAGGAGAACAATTACATGGCAACTGTCCTTACTAATTTTGACAATTGGAAGCAGTTTTTGTCCGACCGAGTTGAGCAGGCTAAGAAGATTGGATTAAGCGAGGAATCGATTTCCAAGCTTGCATTTGAAATCGGATCATTCCTCGACGAAAAAGTAGATCCCAAGAACGAGCAGGAACGCGCTCTAAAAGAAATTTGGGATGTAGGCGATGAAGAAGAACGAAAAACGATTGCCAGACTAATGGTCAAACTTGTAAACAAATCGTAACTGCCTCCAGATACAGAGGAGCCTCCCGCAAAGGAGGCTTTTCTGCAATCTTTCATTCCGTGTTGCAGGATTTTGACGAATATTGTAGAATAATGTTTTTGATACTCTTATACATTTATTATATAATCCTTAGGCGGGGTGCCCTTATGGAGTACAAACAATGGTACATGGAATATAAAATACATAAAAATCGTCCCGGATTGTTAGGGGATATCGCTTCACTTCTCGGTATGCTCGAAGTAAATATTTTAACTATTAATGGGGTAGAGAACCGAACACGGGGTATGCTTCTACAAACCAATGATGATGAGAAGATCGAAATTTTGGGTAAAATGCTTCAGAAGGTTGAGAACATAACAGTCTTGAAGCTGCGCGAACCTAAACTCGTTGATGTGTTGGCTGTACGGCACGGACGTTATATTGAGCGGGATTCCGATGATCGGAAGACGTTCAGATTTACCCGCGATGAGCTTGGACTTCTTGTGGATTTTTTGGGAGAGGTCTTCAAGCGTGAAGGCAATCAAGTGATCGGCTTGCGTGGTATGCCCCGGGTTGGAAAGACAGAGTCGATTATTGCAGGAAGTGTATGCTCAAACAAACGCTGGACGTTTGTTTCCTCGACTTTGCTTCGGCAAACGGTAAGAAGTCAGCTCTCAGAAGAAGAGATGGCTCCTAACAATATTTTTATTATTGATGGAATTGTGAGCACGATTCGTTCTAACGAGAAGCATCATGCTCTGCTGCAAGAAATAATGGCCATGCCTTCTACGAAAGTAATAGAGCATCCGGATATTTTCATTAAAGAATCAGCTTATGATTATAGTGCATTTGATTATATCATTGAGCTTCGCAATACACCTGAAGAAGAGATCTCGTATGAAACGTTTACGACGGGATATAACGAATTTTAAGAAATGGAGGTGTGGTCTTGTCGGATTTGGGTGATTTACTCCGCAAAGCAAGGGAGCAGCGTGGATATTCTCTTGATGATATTCAAGATTTGACAAAAATACGCAAGCGATATCTAGAAGCTATAGAAGAAGGCAATTACAAAGTGCTTCCTGGTTCCTTCTATGTACGGGCATTTGTAAAAAACTATTCGGAAACTGTAGGACTTGACGCAGAAGAAGTTCTTCGTTTATATCATAAGGAAATTCCCTCAGCTGTACCCGAGCAGGTCGCAGAACCCATTCAGCGTCCGCGCCGGGCCCAAACACAGCCGTCTGACCGGTTAAGCCGGTGGGGTTTCCGAATGCTTATGTGGTCATTTTTACTTTTGATTGTCATCCTAGTATATGTGTATGCCATAGCAAAGCCTGGCAATGATAATGTGGATTCGGCAGATCAAACCAAAATGACCGACGAAACGACGGCTCCTGCAGGTACGAACAACAATACTGCGCAAACGAATGAGAATACACAACGCAAAGCCTGCAGAAGGTACAGGTACAGGTACGGTACAGGTACGGTAACTCCCGATCCGGTTACAGTTGAGCCTCCTGCTACAGACGACGACGCTTACTCTTCAAAAAACAACCGGACGTACAGATTATTATGAGATATCTCCTGGCGGCCTGCATAAGGTTGAATTCAAAGTGACAGGCGGCAGTTCTTGGGTTGGTATTAATCAGACAAGCCGTACCGGGAAAATTCTTCTTTCCAAAACACTCAAGGATACAGAAACCGTATCACTTGATGTAGAAGGACCTGTTTACTTGAATATGGCTCATGCTGATAAAGTTGAAGTCACTGTCGATGGCGTGCTGATCGAGGACGGAAACAAAACAACCTCGCATAAGATGCAGCTTACACCTTCCGCTGAAGCGGTTAAAACAACCGAATAATTCCTTTGTTTAGCTGTCCATTCAGGCATCTTCGCCGCATAAAGCGGAGGGGATGCCTTTTCTTGGCGGGCAAGATCGGTTATAATACGTCACAGGATCAAGATGAATAAGGAGTTGCGGCTAATATGAGTTCAGAAAGTTCATTCGATATCGTTTCCAAGGTAGATATGCAAGAGCTGATAAACGCAGTTTCTCAAGCAGAGAAGGAAATCGAAAGCCGGTTTGATTTCAAAGGAAGCAAGAGCAGCATTACGATTGAAAAAGAAGAGCTCGTAGTTATCTCAGATGATGATTATAAGCTGAAGAGCGTAATTGATGTCCTGCAAACGAAGATGGTTAAGCGCGGCGTCCCGATCAAAAATTTAGAGTATGGCAAAATCGAATCCGCCTCGGCTGGAACAGTTAGACAGCGGATTAAATTGAAACAAGGCATTGAACAGGATATTTCAAAAAAAATTAACATTCTAATCCGAGATTCCAAGCTGAAAGTGAAAAGCCAAACGCAGGGCGATCAAGTCCGCGTAACCGGCAAGAGCCGTGATGATCTTCAAGCCGTTATGAACCTGCTGCGCGCTGAGGATTTGCAGATTGAATTACAGTTCACGAATTATCGCTAAACGATGAACGAATAGTCCCTCTGATCCAGCGCAAAGCTGCGCAAGATGGGACTTTTTGCTATTTTGACACCGTTTAGGGCATGTATTATACTTGTAAAGATAGTTTTACGCAGGAATTTGGGGGATTAAGAATGACAGAACGAGTTAAAGTGGTTACGCTTGGCTGCGAGAAGAACCTTGTCGATTCGGAGATTATGTCCGGTCTGATTGATGAACGCGGCTATAAGCTTGTAGAACAGGCTGATGATGCGACTGTTATCATCGTCAATACATGCGGCTTTATTGATGCTGCAAAGGAAGAATCAGTTAATACAATTCTTGATATGGCAGAGTTTAAGCAGACCGGAAGACTTAAAGCACTTATCGTGTCTGGCTGTTTAACACAGCGTTATAAGAAACAATTGATGGAAGAGATGCCCGAAATTGACGGAATCGTAGGAACAGGTGATTTTCACCATATCAATGAGATTGTGGATGAAGCTCTGCGCGGCAAGAAGCCGATTAAAGTCGGCAATCCGGCATTTGACTATGATCAGAAGCTGCCTCGCCTAGTAACGACACCGCGATATACGGCATATGTGAAAATTGCCGAAGGCTGCGACAATGCTTGCACCTTCTGCTCGATTCCGATCATGCGGGGTAATTTCCGCAGTCGCTCCATGGAGTCGATTATTGCTGAAGTTCAGCAATTGGCGGATCAAGGTGTCAAGGAAGTTAGTCTTATTGCGCAAGATTCGACAAACTATGGCACGGATTTATATGATAAGTTCATGCTTCCGGAGCTTCTTAATCGCGTGAGTGAAGTGGAAGGTATCGCATGGGTAAGACTGCATTATGCATATCCTGGCTTCTTCACAGATGAGCTGATTGAAACGATTGCGACGAATGCTAAAATTTGCAACTATATCGATATGCCGCTTCAGCATAGCGAAGATTCGATCCTGAAGCGTATGCGCCGTCCTGGCCGCCAGCGCGATACAAGAGAATTAGTTGCCAAAATCCGCGCAAGCATTCCGGATGTAGCGCTTAGAACATCTATAATTGTTGGATTTCCTGGTGAGACGAATGAGGATTTTGAACGACTTTGCGATTTTGTGCGGGAAATGAAATTTGATCGTCTTGGCGTGTTTACTTACTCCAATGAAGAAGATACGCCGGCAGTCCGTCTGCCTGACCAAGTGCCGGATGATGTGAAGGAATGGCGTTCGAATACGTTGATGGAAATTCAACGCGAAGTATCCAAAGATAACAGCAGTAAGCATATCGGCAGTGAAATTGATGTTCTAGTTGAGCGTTATGATGGAAGAAGCGACGTCTATATCGGACGCTCCCCTTACGATGCGCCTGAAATTGACGGGGAAGTATTCATATCAAACTGTACGGCTGGAATTGGCGAAATTCAAAGAGTGCGGATTACGCATGCCTTTGAGTTTGATATGTCCGGGGAGGGGCTAGCGTGAATTTAGCTAACAAAATAACGCTTGTCCGTATTTTCTTAGTACCGATCATTATGGTATTGCTGTTAATAAACGTTGATTTAAAGCCGCTGACGATTTCTGGTTCTGATTTCTCGATTACGTGGAATCAGATTTTGGCTGCGATTGTTTTTATTGTGGCTGCGAGCACCGATGGGCTGGATGGCTATATCGCGCGTAAGAATAAAATCGTTACGAACTTAGGCAAGCTTCTAGATCCCCTAGCTGATAAGCTTCTTGTCGCTGCTGTGCTTATTTCACTAGTTGAGATGGATAAGCTTGATGCATGGATTGCGATTGTAATTATTAGCCGTGAGTTTGCGGTCACAGGTCTGAGACAAATCGCTTTGCTCGAGGGCTCAGTTCTGGCTGCAAGCACATGGGGGAAATGGAAAACGGCGGTGCAAATCACAATGATTATCGCTTTACTATTGAATAATTTCCCTTTTGCTTTTTTGGATATCCCGTTTGATCTCATCTCAAGTTATGGAGCTGCACTTATTACGGTCTATTCGGGTATTGATTATTTTGTAAAAAATAAAAACCTTATTCCGTTTACGGAATAGGATCGTATCGTTCACTACAGACAGCATCATCCTTTCGTACAGAGGGGATGGTGCTTTTCAATACCATCTTCTACATATAGAATAGGGGCTGTTCGCATGCGCGCTGAAATCATCGCTGTCGGCACGGAGCTATTATTGGGTCAAACCGTCAATACGAATGCGACTTACTTGTCACAAGGGCTGGCTGAGCTCGGTATCGATGTTTATTTCCAGACTGTTGTTGGCGATAATGCCGGCCGGATTCGCCAATCAATTGAGCTTGCACGTACAAGAGCAGATCTGATTATGTTTACGGGGGGCCTTGGCCCAACCTTGGATGATCTGACCAAGGATGCTTTGGCTGAATATTTGGGCAAACAAATTTCTATTCATGCACCGTCTATGGAGAAAATAGAGACGCTCTTTTCCAGCCGTGGTATTCACATGGTTGAGAGTAACCGCAGACAAGCCAATCTCATCGAGGGCAGTAACGCTCTTGAGAATGAAGCGGGACTTGCAGTGGGTAACGCCATGAGCATCGATGGCACTCATTATGTGCTTCTGCCTGGACCGCCGCGTGAAATGAAGCCGATGTTCGATGGTCCGGCTAAAGCTTGGCTGCGCTCGATATTGGGTGAGGAACGCAAGCTTTATTCCCGTTTACTAAAGTTTGCGGGGATCGGCGAGTCGAGCCTGGAGCAGGCTATCATCGATTTAATCGAACAGCAGACCGATCCAACGATTGCACCATACGCCAAAGAAGGCGAAGTAGCGATTCGAATTTCAACCAAGGCGATTTCGGAACAGGAAGCAGCTGTTAGACTTGATCAGCTGGAGGAACAAATTAAGGAGCGGGTCGGTAAGCACCTGTATGCCCGTGAAGACATCCCATTAGAAGAAGCTGTCTTGCGTCTGCTTAGACAGTCAGGACGTAAGCTAGCCAGTGCTGAAAGCCTGACAGGAGGTCTTCTAGCCCAGCTCCTTACGAATATTCCAGGCAGCAGCGGAGAGTTCTTAGGGGGTGTCGTTACCTATACGAATCATATGAAGCATGAGCTGCTGGGCATACCGATGTCTCAGTTGGAGGGGCCAGGCGCTCCAGGTGCGATCAGTGAATCGACGGCTTCTCTCATGGCGGAGCGGATCCGAGAGTTGGCAGGAAGTGATTTTGGCGTTTCGTTAACAGGTGTAGCAGGTCCGTCGGAGTCAGAGGGCAAGCCAGTTGGGCTTGTTTACTTCGGCATCGCAGAACTTGGAAAACCAACAATCACATATACGGCAGAACTGAGCGGCAGCCGCGGTATCATAAGGGTTCGAGCAGCGAAAGCCGTGCTGTATCGTCTCTGGCAGGTGCTGAGTAATGCTGAATAAGCAGATTGCGATAGAGGATGGTATGGATAGAATAAAATGTCAATTACGCTTGCCAGAATGACATTCATCGGCTATAATCGACAGTAGTTGACGGAAGAACCGTGGCGAAGATTACTTTGCTGCGGTTCTTTTTTTATTGCTCATTTGGCCAATGAGAAAAATAAGAATATATGTTCGTAAAAAGTCTTGTCAACGCAATCAAAACAAGGTATCATGATACTATAATGATAAAAGGATGTGGGTTCGTTGGCAGATCGTCGTGCTGCGCTCGATATGGCTTTGCGTCAAATAGAGAAACAATTCGGTAAAGGCTCCATAATGAAGCTTGGAGAATCCTCGCATATGCAGGTTGAAACATTTTCCAGCGGTTCCCTTGCGCTAGATATTGCCCTTGGTATCGGTGGTTTACCAAGAGGACGAATCATTGAAGTATACGGACCGGAATCATCAGGTAAAACAACTGTTGCTTTGCACGCAATTGCAGAGGTTCAAAAAGCTGGCGGACAAGCTGCATTTATTGATGCCGAGCACGCGTTAGACCCTGTGTATGCTAGCAAATTAGGTGTTAACATCGATGAATTGCTGCTTTCTCAGCCGGATACCGGTGAGCAAGCGCTAGAAATCGCTGAAGCTCTCGTACGAAGCGGAGCAGTAGATATTATCGTTGTCGATTCCGTCGCAGCACTCGTTCCGAAAGCGGAAATTGAAGGCGAGATGGGTGATTCCCATGTCGGCTTACAAGCTCGTCTAATGTCCCAAGCGCTTCGTAAATTGTCTGGTGCAATCAGCAAATCCAAGACGATAGCGATCTTCATTAACCAATTGCGTGAGAAGATCGGTGTTATGTTCGGCAACCCGGAAACGACGCCAGGCGGCCGTGCGCTCAAATTCTACTCCACTATTCGTCTGGATGTTCGTCGGATTGAAACGATCAAGCAAGGTAATGATATGGTCGGTAACCGGACCCGGATTAAAGTTGTAAAGAATAAAGTAGCGCCTCCATTTAAACAAGCCGAGATCGACATCATGTACGGGGAAGGCATTTCGCGAGAAGGAAGTCTCATTGATATCGGTGTTGAGATGGATATTGTTCAGAAGAGCGGCGCCTGGTTCTCTTACAATGGCGAGCGTCTTGGACAAGGCCGTGAGAACGCGAAGCAATATTTGAAGGATCATAAGGATATCGCGGCTACAGTTGATAAACAAATTCGCGATGCAAGCAATGTTTCTGCGAATGCTGCGGCTGCTTCGTTTAGCGAAGATGATGATTCCGAGGATGATTTGGATTTAGATTAGACACTCCGGATTGATGACTTTCTATAGAATGGAAGAAGAGCACCTATTTGGGTGCTCTTCTGCATGAAACAGGGAATTGAGGGGAGATAGAGATGCACGAGGAAGAGGCTCAGCGCGAAGAAGGTATGTTATTGATCACCGTTGTTAAACAAGATCGACGAGAAAAACAGCGATATCATATTTATATTTCGGAACAGGAAGATCCGTTCACATCGGTGCATGAGGATTTGTTAATTAAGTTCAGATTGTTTAAGGGCAGGGAAATCCATCCAGATGAATTGAAACAGATTGCGGAGGAAGATAGCAGACATCGTGCTTATGTACTGGGTCTTTCGTACTTGGGTGCAAGACCTCGGACACATAAAGAGATCTTGCAATACTTAGCCCGCAAGGGAATGGATGAGGAGACTTCTGAGCATGCAATTGCACGCTTGAAGCAGGAGAAGCTGGTTGATGATACATCGTATGCCAATCGATTTGCTGTGGAGCGTATGAGTAATCAGCTGAAAGGGCGTCGACTTTTGCGCCAAGAGCTGCAAATGCGCGGTATCGATAAATCAACTGCGAAGCAAGCTTCCGATGCTTTGGATAAACAATCCGAAACAGAGGCGGCGATCCGTGCAGCAAGTAAAAAATGGCCCTATATAAAAGGTGAACCGCGTGAGAGAAGACATAAACTAGCTGGATTTTTACTTCGCCGAGGGTTTCCGGGCGACGTGGTCAAGCATGCAATAAATACCGTCTCGCAAGGGATGGAAGAGGACGAAGAAGGGCACATGCTTGACAATTGATTTTCACAAAAGATAAAATGTATTTGTATTCTTTCATTTTGAATCAATTTTCCTTCCAAAAATTGATTCGAAACGATTATTTTCGTCAAATTTAGTGTATGGTTCGGGTTGAAAACCGGTAGAAAACAAAATATCGTCCCAAGCGTTTGCTTTGGTGAATGCAACGAGGAGGTGAGAAAGATGTGGTATATCTGGCTCCCGATCACGCTCGTTGTTGGTGTTGTTTTCTTTGGGATCGGTTATTTTATTCGAAAGTCGATCGCCGAGGCCAAGATTTCAAGCGCCGAGCAAGCTGCTAGTCAGATCGTTGACAATGCAAAGAAAGAAGCAGAAGCGCTGAAGAAAGAAACGGTTCTCGAAGCGAAAGACGAAGTCCACAAGCTCCGTACCGAGGCTGAGAGAGACATTCGTGAACGTCGTAATGAGGTACAGCGTCTTGAAAGACGACTTCTCCAAAAAGAGGAGTCCATGGATAAGAAGATAGAAGCACTGGAACGCAAAGATGAACAAGTAACCAACAAAGAGAAACGGATCGAGGAAACGCAAGATCAGATCGATTCGCTCTACAAACAGCAGCTTAGTGAGCTGGAGAGAATTTCGAACTTGACCATGGAAGAGGCTAAACAGATTATCTTAAATAATGTTGAGCAGGAAGTGCGTCATGAAACTGCTCAAATGATTAAAGAAATCGAACAGCAAGCCAAAGAAGAAGCAGATAAGAAAGCTCGTGACATCATCTCGCTCGCTATCCAACGATGTGCAGCGGATCATGTAGCCGAGACAACCGTATCTGTTGTATCCTTGCCGAATGAAGAGATGAAAGGTCGTATTATCGGACGTGAAGGACGGAACATTCGCGCATTAGAAACACTGACCGGTATCGATCTCATTATCGATGATACTCCAGAAGCGGTCATCTTGTCCGGGTTCGATCCGATTCGTCGTGAAATCGCTCGTACTGCTCTTGAGAAGCTCGTCGCTGATGGCCGTATTCATCCAGCTCGCATTGAAGAGATGGTTGAGAAATCCCGTAAAGAAGTAGACGAACGGATTCGTGAGTATGGTGAGCAAGCGACATTCGAAGTTGGTGTTCATGGCTTACATCCAGATTTGATTAAGATTCTAGGCCGTTTGAAGTATCGTACCAGCTATGGTCAGAACGTCTTGAAGCATTCGATGGAAGTAGCTTATTTGACTGGACTCATGGCAGCGGAGCTTGGCGAAGATATTACGCTTGCCAAACGTTCCGGTTTATTGCATGACATTGGTAAAGCACTCGATCATGAAGTGGAAGGCTCACATGTCGAAATTGGCGTAGAGCTAGCAAAGAAATACAAGGAGCATCCGGTCGTCATCAACAGCATCGCATCCCATCACGGAGATTGCGAAGCGACATCGGTTATCGCTATGCTTGTCGGCGCTGCAGACGCATTATCGGCTGCAAGACCTGGAGCTAGAAGAGAAACGCTTGAAACGTATATTAAACGTCTTGAGAAGCTTGAGGATATTTCGGAATCGTTCGAGGGTGTTGAGAAATCATACGCTATCCAAGCAGGACGCGAAGTTCGTGTCATGGTTCAGCCGGATAAGATCGACGATACGGAAGCGTTCCGCCTGGCGCGTGACATTACGAAGAAAATCGAGAGCGAACTCGATTATCCGGGTCATATCAAAGTGACCGTCATCCGCGAAACGCGCGCTGTTGAATATGCAAAATAAACAATATCATGAATGAAACTGGTAAAGTGGCTGCTCGTCAGCCACTTTTCTAGTCTATATAAGAGAGGTTATGTTATGAATGTTTTATTTATCGGCGACATAGTCGGTAACGTAGGCCGAGCTGCAGTCAAGAAAGTATTGCCAGCCCTAAAGACCAAATACAATCCACATATCATCATTGCAAATGGTGAAAATGCGGCAGCAGGCCGAGGAATTACGGCAGCGATTGTCAAAGAATTATTCGACGCCGGCGTCCATGGGATCACGATGGGTAATCACACCTGGGATAACAGAGATATTTTTGAATGGATTGATGACCAACCTCGCATTGTACGACCTGCAAATTTCTCCGAAGAAGCACCAGGACAAGGCACTGCTATCATCAAGGCAAATGGCAAAGAGCTGGCGATTGTTAATATGCAGGGCAGAACGTTTCTTCCCCCCATTGATTGTCCCTTCCGCAAAGCTGATGAACTCGTCGATAAACTGCGTTCCACGACAAAATGTATTCTCTTTGATTTTCACGCAGAAGCAACTTCCGAGAAAATCGCAATGGGCTGGTATTTGGATGGCCGAGCATCGCTCGTTGTCGGAACACATACCCATGTGCAAACGAATGACGATACCATTTTGCCAGGCGGAACGGCTTATTTGACCGATGTAGGGATGGTAGGCTCGAAGGAAGGCGTACTGGGAATGGAGCGTGCAGCCGTTATTTATAAGTTTAAGACACAGCTGCCAGCGCGGTTTGTTGTAGACGAAGGGGATTGGCATTTTCATGCCGTATTAGTAGATATTGATGAAACAAACGGGATGGCAAAGCGCATTCAAAAAATTCGGTTGACCGAAACGGATCTAATGTTTCTATAGCGGTTGAAGCGTATGAAAATCTGAAAATTCTCTCAATTCAGAACAGTTTGCAAACTGATCGCCAAATTAAGAAGGAATTTTCTTACCTCTCTCGAATACTATGATAATAGTGGTTCATCCATCATTCCCGAGGAGGTACTTTCCATGGATGTCTTAAAAGTTTCAGCAAAGTCTAATCCAAATTCCGTTGCAGGGGCGCTGGCCGGTGTTCTTCGAGAACGCGGTGCAGCCGAATTGCAAGCGATCGGGGCTGGTGCGTTGAATCAAGCGATAAAAGCGGTTGCTATTGCACGTGGTTTCGTTGCGCCAAGCGGTGTAGATCTCATTTGTATACCTGCTTTTACAGACATTGTGATTGATGGAGAGGATCGGACTGCGATAAAGCTTATAGTCGAGCCGAGATAACGCAGCAGAGTCATTACAAACGTGAATGTCGTTCAACCTGTTTACTTTGTAGACAGGTTTTTTTGCGTGTAAAGCAACCGGAAAAAGTCTGGAATGGCGCTGAAATAACAGAAATTCCTACTAATCCTTGAGGGGACGGAATAACTTATGGCGAGAATGGGGTCGACTGATTTTCATTGTGATGTATTGTGGAAGCTGCTGGATAACAATAATCTTTCATTTATTAATGACTCAACCGATAAATTAGATGTGACCCTGCCGAGGCTTCAGCAGGCGGGTTCGATTATGCAGACGTTTGCTGTCTACATTCCAGATGAGATGGAGAAGACAATGGTTCCCATTCTTAAGTCCATTGATTTATTTTACCGCAAGGTGCTGGCTGCCCCTGGGATGACGCTCGTAAGAACGGCCCAAGATGCTGCCAAGCTATTGAACGGTGGATCAATTGGGGCTATGCTCTCACTAGAAGGGGCTGACGGGCTTCAAGGTGACCCTGCGATGCTGCGGATATTATTCAAGCTGGGTGTAAGAGCGATGGGACTGACTTGGAACCATGCAAATTGGGCGGGCGACGGGGTATTGGAGCCTAGACAGGGAGGATTAACAAAAAAAGGCTTGGCTATTGTAGAAGAATGCAATTCCTTGGGTATACTGTTAGATGTGTCACATTTATGTGAGCAATCATTTTGGGATTTGGCTGACCATACGACGAAACCGTTTATTGCATCCCATTCTAATATGAAGTCGGTATGCGATCATCCAAGAAATTTGACGGACGAACAGGCTCGGGCTATTATTGCCGTTGACGGGTTACTTGGACTTACTTTCGTTCCGCAATTTGTTCGTTCAGGCGGCGGAGCAGCCGTAGATGATGTACTTAAGCATGTGGAACGAGTATGCGAGTTAGGCGGCCAGAATCATCTGATGTTTGGGTCTGATTTTGACGGGATCGATGTCCATGTTACCGGGCTTAGTCACCCGGCTGAGTTAGATGGATTAGTGGAAGCGCTTTTGCGGCATTATCCGGAGGAACAGGTAAAATCATTTTTGGTCAACAACACGATTGGTTTCTTATCCAAGCATCTGCCCAAATGAATGATTATACCTATTCAATCTCTTTATGATATGGGTTCAATCGAAAAGAACTATGTGTGAATATAGCGTTTACATCTTGCTTTTTAACCCGTACAGTCATAAAATTTACTTGACTATTGAAAAGAAAACTAGATATGCTATGTTGAATGATGTCGAAGAACGCGTAACGTTCATCAAGAAGAGGAGATGGGCATTTTGATCAGTCAATTGTCTTGGAAGATCGGTGGACAACAAGGTGAGGGTGTCGAAAGTACGGATCGTATTTTCTCGACAGCACTAAACCGGCTTGGCTACTATTTGTATGGATACCGTCATTTTTCGTCCCGTATCAAAGGTGGTCATACAAATAATAAGATTAGAATCAGCACCAAACCAATGCTAGCAATCTCTGACGATTTAGATATTTTAGTTGCATTCGACCAAGAGAGTATCGATTTGAATGCCCATGAGCTGCGCCCAGGCGGAGTTGTTGTGGCAGATGCTAAATTCAATCCAGTACTTCCAGAAGGCATTAATGCTCGTCTATTTCCCGTACCTATTACGTCGATTGCCGAAGACCTCGGTACTTCGCTTATGAAAAACATGGTAGCGTCCGGCGCTTCTTGGGCGCTCCTTGGTCTGCCTGTCGACGTGTTTAATAAAGCAGTAGAAGAAGAATTCGGCCGTAAAGGTGCAGCAATTGTTGAGAAGAACATTGAAGCCGTCAAACGCGGTTCTGATTTTGTTCTTGATCTTGCTGGCGGTCCGCTGGAAGAGTTCCAGCTTGATCCTGCCGACGGCAAGCAAAAGCTGTTTATGATTGGCAACGAGGCGATTGGTCTTGGCGCGCTTGCAGGCGGCTGCAGACTTATGTCAGCTTACCCGATTACACCGGCATCGGAGATTATGGAATACTTGATCAAGAAATTGCCGAAGTTCGGCGGAACGGTTATTCAGACCGAGGATGAAATTGCAGCTGTAACGATGGCAATTGGAGCTAACTATGCAGGTGTGCGTACGATGACTGCTTCTGCGGGCCCAGGCTTGTCTCTAATGATGGAGGCGATCGGTCTTGCAGGTATGACAGAGACTCCGCTTGTCATCGTGGATACGCAGCGTGGAGGCCCTTCAACGGGGTTGCCGACGAAGCAAGAGCAATCTGACCTGAACGCTATGGTATACGGTACGCATGGTGAAATCCCTAAGATCGTTATTGCGCCTGCGTCTTTGGAAGACTGCTTCTACGATACGATTGAATCTTTCAACCTATCGGAAGAGTATCAAGTTCCGGTTATTCTCATGACTGACCTTCAGCTTTCGCTGGGCAAACAGTCCTGTGAAGAGCTTGATCTTAATAAAATGCCGATTAGCCGCGGCAAACTTACTCGGCGAGCTGCCTGAGCTCGAAACCAATCAGCTGTTCAAACGTTATGAACTTACCGAGGATGGCGTATCACCGCGCGTAATTCCAGGCGATAAAAACGGTATTCACCATGTTACAGGTGTTGAGCATGATGAGACAGGTCGGCCTTCGGAAAGCTCCATTAACCGTAAGAAGATGATGGATAAGCGTCTTTCGAAGCTCAATAGCATGTACATCCGCGATGCAGTTCGTGCTGATGCTCCCCATGTTAATCCTGATCTGCTTGTTATCGGAATGGGCTCGACTGGCGGTACGATTGACGAAGCCCGCATTCGTCTTGAGCAAGATGGCGTGAGAACGAATCATATTACGATTCGTCAAATTCACCCTTTCCCAACCGATCTGGTTAAACCATATTTGGAAAGTGCGACGAAAGTCGTTGTACTTGAAAATAATGCAACGGGCCAGCTTGCTGATCAAGTGAAGCTGCACGCAGGCTTCGCTGATAAAATCAGAAACGTCCTGAAATATGACGGTAACCCGTTCTTGCCTTCCGAAGTGCACAAAGCATGTAAGGAGATGATCTAAGATGGCGACATTTAAAGAGTTTCGTAATAATGTAAAGCCTAACTGGTGCCCGGGATGCGGAGATTTCTCCGTACAAGCGGCCATTCAACGTGCAGCGGCAAATGTAGGCCTTGAGCCTGAAAGTCTTGCCGTTATCTCTGGTATCGGCTGTTCCGGCCGGATTTCTGGCTATATTAATGCATACGGCTTACATGGTATTCATGGCCGCGCTCTTCCAATTGCGCAAGGCGTTAAGCTTGCTAACCGGGAGTTGACTGTTATCGCTTCAGGCGGTGACGGAGACGGCTTTGCAATCGGTATGGGTCACACGGTCCATGCGATTCGCCGTAACGTTGACGTAACTTATATCGTTATGGATAACCAAATCTATGGCTTGACTAAGGGTCAAACTTCTCCGCGAAGCGCTGAAGGCTTTAAGACCAAATCGACGCCTGAGGGTTCAATTGAAACGACGTTGTCACCACTGGAGATTGCTATGTCCGCTGGTGCAACGTTTATCGCTCAATCCTTCTCTAGCGACCTGAAGCAGCTGACTGCATTGATCGAAGCGGGTCTGCAGCATAAAGGCTTCTCACTGATTAACGTATTCAGCCCATGCGTAACGTTCAACAAAGTGAACACGTATGATTGGTTTAAGGAGAATATCGTTAATTTGGATCAATTCCCGGATTACGATTCTTCGAACCGATTAGCGGCCATGACAAAAATCATGGAAACAAACGGTATGCTCACAGGACTTATCTACCAAAACAAAGAGCGCAAATCGTATGAGGATCTGGTTACCGGTTTCCAAGAAGGCGGTCTGGCTAATCAAAAGCTTGAATTATCGCAAGAGCATTTTGACAAATTGGTTGCTGAATTCAGATAATTAATAATAGGCTCCAGATGAATGAAGAAGGCATGCAGCCCATCAGGCTGTGTGCCTTTGCCATATCCTTTTGCCATATCCTATAGAAGAGAGCAGGCGCTTAAAGATGAGTAAGGTACCAGTAGGTGTATCGGCCAGACATATTCATTTATCCCAAGAGCATGTGGAGCTCCTTTTTGGACAAGGTGCAGCGCTGACATCCATGAAGCCTTTGTCACAGCCTGGACAGTATGCCGCTAACGAAACCGTTCAAGTCATCGGGCCAAAAGGGAACTTCCAGAAAGTTCGGATATTGGGCCCCGCCCGTAAAAAAACACAGCTGGAGGTGTCGCGTACGGATGCCTTTAGCCTCGGTATTAACCCACCCGTTCGTGAATCAGGTGATATCGCTGGATCAGCTGGCATCACGATTAAAGGGCCTGCAGGGGAGATTGCCATCGAAGAGGGTGTCATTGTCGCTGCGCGTCATATCCATTTTCACACTAGTGATGCAGAGCGGCTGGGCATAGCTGATAAACAGCGGCTCTCCGTTCGCTTATCTGGTGAACGGGGGCTTGTACTCGAAAATGTAATCGCGCGGGTATCAGATGCGTATGCCCTCGATATGCATATCGATACGGATGAAGCGAATGCAGCGGGTGTCAAAACAGGCGATGAGGCTGAAATAATCAAATAGGATCGGATGGTCTCTTTCTGCTAATGGATATCAGGCACGAAGGTATGTTATAATTTATTTTTGAATTATATACTACGTGTTTGAGAGATAAAGGGATGTGAGAACACATGGCAAACGAGAACGATAAGCTCTCCAACCACAAGGTTTCCAAGGCTCCAGAGGACTATTCCAAGTACTTCGACTTCTCCAATGCAAAGGTGTTGAAGGAAGAGGACGGGAAAACAACCTACCGGATTAAAGGCCGTGATATAACGATTAATTCCGCGCCCAATTACAAGGATGAGAAGCGCCGGGGTAAGGAAGGGATTCAGGTTCGTTATGAATCTGCGATTCCGCCTGAAATGGAGCAGTTTGGCAAAGGCAAGAAGTATATGATTACGACTTATGGCTGCCAAATGAACGAGCATGATACCGAAGTGATGAAAGGGATTTTCGAGCAGATGGGGTATACGGCTACCGAGGATCGCCGCGAGACCGATGTTCTTTTGCTTAATACCTGTGCTGTTCGTGAGAATGCGGAAGACAAGGTGTTCGGCGAGCTGGGTCATTTGAAGCATCTCAAAATCGAAAAGCCGGGACTTATTCTCGGGGTATGCGGCTGTATGTCTCAAGAAGAATCCGTAGTTGGCCGGATTATGCAGAAGCATTCCTTCGTCGATGTAATCTTCGGTACACATAATATTCATAGACTTCCTCATCTGTTGCGGGATGCCATGTATAGTAAAGAAATGGTTGTTGAGGTGTGGTCCAAAGAGGGCGACATTATTGAGAATCTGCCGAAGAAGCGCGAGGGGATGCGCGGCTGGGTGAATATCATGTATGGCTGTGATAAGTTCTGTACGTATTGTATCGTTCCCTATACGCGAGGCAAAGAGCGGAGCAGACGTCCGGAAGATGTTATTGCAGAGGTTCGTGAACTGGCCCGTCAGGGCTTCAAAGAGATCACATTGCTTGGCCAGAATGTGAATGCATATGGCAAGGATTTCGAGGATATCTCCTATCGATTCGGAGACTTGATGGCGGATATGAGGAAGATTGATATCCCGCGTATTCGCTTTACAACAAGCCATCCGCGTGACTTTGACGATCATTTGATTGAAGTTCTTGCAACAGGCGGAAATCTCGTCGAGCATATACATTTGCCGGTTCAGTCTGGAAGCACGGAGGTGCTGAAGCGAATGAGCCGCAAATATTCACGTGAGATGTATGTAGAGCTTGTCCGCAAAATTAAGCATGCGATTCCGAAGGCTGTTCTGACTACCGATATTATTGTTGGCTTCCCTGGTGAAACGGAAGAGCAGTTTGAAGATACGCTGTCTCTTATGCGTGAGGTAGGCTTCTCATCGGCCTATACATTCATCTATTCGCCGCGTGAGGGTACGCCGGCCGCGGACATGGAAGACAATATTCCCGCTCGAGGTCAAGAAACAGCGTCTTGCCAGACTGAATGCACTGAATGCTGAACTTAGCCGGGCTAACAACGAGAGCATGATTGGTGAAGTTGTTGAGGTGCTTGTTGAAGGCGAGAGCAAGAATAACACGCATGTGCTTTCGGGCCGTTCCCGGACGAATGCTTTGATTCATCTCGAGGGACCGAAAGAGTGGATCGGCCAATTTGTACAGGTCCGCATCACTGAGGCGCAAACCTGGTATATGAAAGCGGAAATAGTCGCATCGCCAATGACGCAAGAGGCCGTTTTATAAGCGCATATTGCGTGATATTGATAATAGAGTGAATCTAATCATTACTAATTTGAGGAGTTGGATATTGAGATGGCTAACGAGCAGACTGCTGCTTCACATACACACGAGCACGACCATGATCATGGTGCAAATTGCAGCGTACCGAAATTCGATACGCAGGACATTATCGTACGTGCCGATATTATGGCAAAAACAAAAGAGTTAGCTGGCATGATCTTCACCTCCGAGGAAGTTCAGCACTATCAGCGTGCAGAGAAGCAAATCCAAGGTAATGACCGGATTCAATCCTTAATTGCTTTGATTAAGAAGAAGCAGAAGGAAATCGTTGCTTTTGAAACGACCTTCAAAAATGCAGATATGGTTGCGAAGATCGAGAAGGAGATTGACGAGCTGCAGGACCAGCTTGACGGTATCCCGATCATCTCGGAGTTCCAGCAAAGCCAGTCGGATATTAACTACTTGCTGCAAACGATTGTCTCCATTATCCGTGATACAGTAGCCGAGAAGATCAATGTAGAAGATGCTTCACCAGTTGATCCTGAGGAATGTATCGAATAGATGAATATGGATCCCATACAAAAGAGCACTTGTCAGCTGTCAGCTGGCAGGTGCTCTTTTGTAATTGGTCGATTATTTACCCAGGGTTAATGGATGGTATTGTTCGGTGACCGCTTCCATATCAGCGCAAGGACTACCGCGATAATCGCGAAGAAACCGCCAAGCCAGAAGCCATAATCGCGGCCAAAGCTTTCATTAATAAATCCAGCCAGAAACGGGCCGGCAAACATACCGACAGAATAGACGGCTTGATAAAAGCCCATGGCGGTAGCGCGCTTGGAAGGTTCAAAGGGCTGTATAGCCAGTCCGAGCAGCAGAGGGAAATAGAGGCCTTGCGCCAGTCCGTTGAGCGCCTGGGTAGCAGCCAGCCAGCCAAGTGAGGGTGAGTAAGCGATCGCAATGGTAAAAGCGGCGCTGAGAGCGAATCCGATCAGAATTACATTCCATGTTCCATAACGCGGTGCGAGCAAGCGTCCGCTGAAGAGGGATGTAATGGCATGCGGGACCATAAAGGCGATGACGATAATAGTTAGCTGGCCGGTTGACGCTCCCAGCGCAATGGCTTTAAGCGGTGTAAAGCCGAACATCGTAATGAATAGGACGCAGTGAGCTAAGATGGACAAGGTAGAAACCTGAATCAGTGAGGGTGTCTTGACAACCTCTTGAAGATGCTTAAGTGAAATAGGAGACCGCGCAACGCCTTCAAGCGGCTCTTTGACAGCAAACGCGAGCACAAGACCTGCAAATCCAAGTGCAATTCCCGCGTAGAAAGCGGCATTCCAGCCGTAAGCGCCGGCAAGCCAGCCGCTTAATGTCATACCGATGAGCTGCCCGGTTACCGTCATGAAGCTAATGTTGCTCATCGCTTTGGTAGCATCCTTGGAAGCGAAATAAGCGGCATACAGAACCGTGAATGCGACCCATGATGATGCGCATACGCCGGACATGATTCGGCCGGCTAAGGGCCAAAGCCATGACCCCGGTATAGTAAATAGAAGGCAGCTAAGTGCGCCAGTAAGCATGCCAATCATTAGAAACGGTTTGCGTTTATGAAGCTTATCGGATAAGAGCCCTAGTGGAAATCGCACAAACATTTGCGTAAAACCATAGCTGCCAAGAACGAAGCCGATCAGTAGGTCGGAATAACCGCTCTCTTTCATGAACGGAGGGAGGATAGGGACATAAACATATAACGTGGACCAATAAAGCAGTGTAACTGTTATAAAAATAACATGATCGAAACGGGAAGCTGTAATCGCTGCCTGCTCGAAACGCAATGCGGCTTGAGTCTGCAATATGGTTCACTCCTCTATGGTTAATAAGCTCAGTTTCCTTACTGTATCGCATGCCAATTGACGGAGCAATCCTTTTCTTGGTGAAATTTAACTTCGAACTTAAGGCAAAGAGCAACTTAACAGCTTCTTCCATCGTATTAAAGAATAGAAGTTAACTGCATATCCTCTACAAGCCTGGAAGGAGAAAAAGAATCATGAATACTGAAGAACCGCAAGTAATTCCCGGCTCGAAAAAAGCTGGGGGCGTGAGCTGAGAGATTGGGCGGTCTCCCTGTCCGTCGCGATCGTCGTTGCCCTGCTCATCCAGAATTATGCTTTTGCACAGACAGAAGTAAGAAATATATCGATGCAGCATACGCTTGTCGAAGGCCAACGGCTGATTGAGGACAAAATTTCTTATCATTTTGAGAAGCCTGACCGAGGCGATATCGTCATCATTGATGGACCTGAAAGCGACTTACGCCTCATTAAAGAGAGTAATTGGCCTGCCGGGGGATATAATCGATATGAAGAACGGCATCGTGTATCTGAACAACGTGCCGCTCACGGAAACCTACATAAAAGGGAAGACTTTCACGAACGGCTTGAAGGTTCCCTTCACAGTACCCGCTAATAAGGTATTTGTTATGGGGGATAACCGGGAGAGCAGTCAAGACAGCCGCGAGCTCGGTCCAATCGCGATGTCGAGTCTAGAGGGACGAGCAATCTTCCGTCTATGGCCGCTGCAAAAGTTTGGTCAACTGGAGTAAAGGCGGATGCCATTTACGTTCTCACATCCACTTTATGCGGTTCCGTTACACCGGGCTGCTCCTAAGTGGCTAAGCATAACTGGACTGCTGCTTGGAAGCATGGCGCCGGACCTTGAGTATTTTTCAGCCATGGAGTCTTATCGAACGATTGGTCATACTTTAACCGGTTTTATTCTGCTGGGACTTCCGCTTTCCATTGCGCTCGCATTTGCTTTTCATCTCGTACTGAAGCCAGTATTATCTAAGTTTATGCCCTCTGTCGGGGGACTCGACCAATTTGTGCAAAGCTTAACCAGAGGGAAATGGGAGATTCATTCGTTCCGATCCTGGGTTGTATTTCTAGCTTCGATTTTTCTTGGTTATCTCTCGCATATCTTTATGGATGGCTGGACGCATTCCTCAGGTGTATTTGTGCATGTGTTTCCACTGTTAAAGCATAGAATCGCTGGAGAAGGCATCTACCATTGGCTGCAGTACGGATTCTCGCTTTTGGGAATATTCATTCCTGCTCTCATATTGCTTTCTCGCTTTATTCAGTGGCGTCAAATGTCTAGACTGCCGGAGCGGGTGCAATCCGTCGCAGCTCCCACTGCCAAAGTACTGCTGTGGGCCTGTGCGGTCGGTATGGGGACCCTTCTATTCCTGCTAAAATGTTATTTTGCCTATGATCGATTATGGTTGGGGATCTTTATCGTAGCCCCAATAACCTCGGGCTTGTTTGGCTTGTTTGCGGCTTCCCTGCTGTATATGGCGCTGCAGAGGCGACGTTTGTTAATTGGCGCTGCCTCGCTGCTCATGTATGGGAGCTTGATGCTGCTGTACAAAACAGCTGCTCATGTTCTGCATGGACAGAGTGAGCTCATTGGCTGGGTGTGTTATTTGATTCTATGGTCCATCCTGATTCTTGCTACAAGTCGAATCTGCGGCAAAGATTAAAAGATCATCGAATGGGGCATTCTACCTTCTTAAGAAAGTCATGGAGGTGTCTTAAACAGATGATCAAATTGATTATGAAGCCGATGCTTACAATGATGCTGCTTGCCGGATTGTTGATCGGTTATATGCCTAGTGCTTCTGCCGCGGAGCCTGATTACGCGAAGTGGGGAAGATTGGCCATGAAAGAAACGGTAAAGCGCTATAATGCCAATATCGTCGATTATAAGCATGTAGGCAGGAGCGAAAGCGCGAATGAGATGGCATCGGAAACCTTCCGGCTGCTGCTTGATAAAGGCTCGCATAAATTCGAGGTAACTGTTCGGATATGGTTTGAACGCAAGACTGAGCGTGTTATCCGAATCCAATTCACGGAGGACGGTGAGGTGCACGGCCGTGCCAGGCAGTACCCATTGATATGAGGAGTGGCGCTAATGCGCTAAGTTGGCACCGAATTCGATTAAGAAGTGTTCGCGAAGGCATATTCAGCATCTTTTCTCTGTGAAAATCGATAAGCATACAAGCTGGACAGCAGACCTTTCCCGCAAGTAAAATGAGAGGAAGGTTTATGATCACTTAACGATGAGGGAGCTGCTGGACATATGTACGGAGAAATTACCGCAAGTGAGCTTGAAACAAAGCTTCGCGAAGGCGAGAAGCTAAGTGTGATTGACGTTCGTGAGCCAGATGAATGGGAATCTGGTCACATTGGAGAAGCCGTTAGCATTCCGCTCTCTGAGTTTGTTGAACGTGTAGGTGAGCTTCATAACTACTCAGAACCGATTTATCTGGTCTGCCGCAGCGGCAACCGCAGCGGAAAGGCTTGTGATTATTTGTCTGCGCAAGGCTATGAGGTTGTCAATATGGTTGGCGGCATGTTAAGCTGGCCGGGCGATGTCGTAACAGGCAAGTAAATGTTAAGATAATCGAGAATGAGGGGATTTCCGCTAGTGGCGGAGATTCCCTTTTTTGTATTAGCCCGTTCATTAAGGTATAACTGATTAAGGAAGGAAGGCAGGTATAAACATGCAGCATACGAAAGACGACATGAACCTGCTCTCAAGCGGTTATGAGCCTGCTGAAGCAGACGAGCTTCACTTAAATGATCGTTTGGCTTACTTAAAAGCATGGAAGATAAAGGACGTTATCGTTGTCCATCAAGGTGTGGTCAAATGGAAGTGGCATGATAAGCAGACAGATCGGGCGGGTGCTATTTATTCCTGTACGAAGAGTATCCTGTCTGCTTTGCTTGGTATTGCCATGCAGCAAGGCTATATCACTAGTCTCAACCAGCCGATAGCAGATTATTTTGACGACATTCGCAATTCTGCGGATGAGCGAAAACGTTCGATCCGAATCAAGCATCTGTTAACGATGACAGCAGGTCTGGATTGGCCCGAATTCGATAAGCCCTATTGGAAGATGAAACGAACGAAGGACTGGGTCGATTTCATTGTGAACCAGCCGATGGCACATAAGCCGGGTGAGGTATTCACATATAATTCAGGAGCTTCTCATCTGTTATCGGCTATTTTGACGCGGACTACGGAGCTGTCGGCAGCTGAATACGCAGAGCTGCATTTGTTTAAGAGGCTCGGGTTCCGCAGGTCCAGATGGAACAGTTCAGGCGGGATATCCGAAGGTGGAGCGGGTCTGCATCTCACAGCGCTTGATATGGCTAAATTCGGCCAGCTCTATCTGCAGAAAGGGCGATGGAATGGAGAGCAGCTTATCCCTTCCTCCTGGATTGACAGCTCTACAAGCATTCATCATAAAGGATTTCAGCATTATGAGCCGCCGATTTTTGGAGAATACGGCTATCACTGGTGGGTTTCCTCCAAGGAGCATAATGGCGTTGCTTCCTGTTATTTTGCCAAAGGCTTCGGCGGGCAGTATATCTTTGTCGTCCCAAGCCTGGATTTGGTAGCCGTTATCCGGCGTGAGGCAGATGACAAGAACAGCGCGATAGCATCGAAGAGATTATTGCTTGAACATATTATTCCGGTCATTGCTGAGCGAACGTAAAATCAAACGGATTGATGTCAATCTGTTCATATTCCGTTCAAAAAACGATTGTATGCTTGATTTATCGGCGATTCATCAATCGTACACCTGTAACTGATAGAGAGGAAATCATGCTTATGGAAACGACAAGATTAAATCAAACGAATAACATCTCGGAGAAACCGACTGTTGAACCAGCTGCAGCTGCCGCAGCGGCCGGGAAAGCGAAGTGGAGGCTCTTCCTTTCACTTATTCGGAACACTCAACCATCCATTCCGCTGCTAACGATAGCGGTTGTCATGAGTATGGCTTCAACAGTGGTCGGATTAATTATCCCTTTGTTCACGAAGAATTTGGTGGACGGCTTCTCCTTGAGCAATCTGAGCTGGAGTCAAATCGGAGGGATCGGTGCTGTATTCATCGTCCAGACAATCGCAAGCGGCTTGTCGATTTATATGCTCAACCGGATCGGACAGAAGATCGTCGCCCGGCTGCGTGAGAGACTATGGAAGAAGCTGCTTGTTCTGCCGGTCAGCTACTATGACAATCATCGGACCGGAGAAACGATTAGTCGGATGACGAATGATACGGGTATCGTGAAATCACTCATCGCTGAGCATACGACAGGCTTTTTCACGGGAATTATCTCCATTATCGGGTCGATTATCGTTCTGTTCTATATGGATTGGAAAATGACGGCTGTCATGCTTGGCGTTATTCCGGTGGCCGCTCTGTTCCTGGTCCCTCTGGGCAGACAAATGTTCAAAATATCGAAGGGGCTGCAGCAGGAAACCGCATCCTTCACAGTCGTTCTGACACAAGTGCTCTCAGAGATTCGACTTGTCAAATCGTCAAATGCGGAAGCTAGAGAATATGAGAGCGGGAATGAACGAATTAAGAGCTTATTCGGCTTTGGTCTTAAGGAAGCCAAGGTGCAGGCAATGATAGCACCGCTGATGTTTTTCATTATCATGATGCTTCTTGTAGTCATTGTTGGTTACGGCGGCATGAGGGTTTCATCTGGTGAACTGTCCGCTGGTGAGCTTGTAGCCTTCATTCTATATCTGATTCAGATTGTGATGCCGATGAGCCAAATCACCACCTTCTTCACCCAGTTTCAGAAGACGATTGGCGCTACGGAGCGGATTATTGAAATATTAGATTCCGAGGAAGAGGACCATGTAACGGGTAAACCGGTTGAGCGAACAGACCTGCCCATTACGGTCAGCCAGCTTTCCTTTGCTTATGATAGCGGGGATGCCATATTAAGTGATATGAGCTTCAGAGCAGAGCCGGGTTCGGTTACGGCTATTGTGGGACCGAGCGGAGGCGGCAAAACAACGCTGTTCTCCTTGATGGAGCGGTATTATAAACCGACAGCGGGAATGATTTCATTCGGACCAGACCCAATCGATTCCTTTTCCTTACATTCGTGGCGCAGCTTATTCGGATATGTATCCCAAGAGAGTCCGCTTATCGCAGGAAGTATACGAGAGAATATATGTTATGGCTTAGACCGCAATGTAAACGATGAAGAGCTTTTAAGTGCGGCGAGAATGGCTTATGCAGACTTATTTATTAGTGAATTGCCGGACGGGTATGAGACGCAGGTTGGGGAACGGGGGATTAAGCTCTCTGGCGGGCAACGGCAGCGTATCGCAATAGCCCGGGCGCTCCTTCGGGATCCTAAGATATTGATGCTTGATGAAGCGACTTCGAGCTTGGACAGCAAGTCTGAGGTCGTTGTCCAGGAAGCGCTCAAGAACTTGATGAGCGGCAGAACGACACTCGTTATTGCCCATCGGTTATCTACTGTAGTCGATGCGGACCGGATTATTTTCGTCGAGAAAGGAACAATCACAGGGAGCGGAACCCACAAAGAGCTGCTGGAATCGCATGAGTTATACCGGGAGTTTGCTACCCAGCAACTGAGACTCAATGATCCGATTGCAAATGAGGCCGCTCTATTAACAGCCGAATAAACCGGGTCTTCAAAATGTGCATTCTCATTGATAATTATTATCATCGTTGGTTATACTACAAGCATAGAAGGACAAGAGCCGCCTTCTCGGAAAGGGCGGCTTTTCTGATCGATTTAAATTTTGGGTTCGAACGTTTTGCAGTCTGTTTCTTCGGAGTTACTCGCTTGTTTGCTGCGGTTGTTTACGACATAGATCGACGATGCGTTGCAGTTATTACCAGCGGCCCAGTACTTGCAGGAATTGACTTCACATAATACATCTTTAGCCATTTGGGATTCACCTCCTCCATTCTAATTAGGATGGGCGGTTGCCTGCCCCTTTTATACGCGATATTTGGGAGCTGTAAAAATATACTTGATTCCTCATAGCGGTTGTTTTATGATGAGCATAGTTTATAGGGCGATGGAGTTCGCCACAACCGCCTGAACAAGGCTAATGACTCCTACCAGTGCAATTGCTGCTGGTAGGAGTCTGTTTGTATGCAGACGGTGTATTCTGCAAGGAGAAAGAAGGTCAGGTTGATGCGGGGAAAGGCTGCGGCAGTGCTCTTCAAGTGGATTTTCTATGGCGGTATGGTCGGTATCTTATCCGGCAGTGCTTCGGCCTTATTTTTAGCTCTTTTGGATAAAGCAACACATGCACAGGTTGAGTTTCCCTGGTTATTATTCTTTCTGCCAGTCGGCGGAGCACTTATAAGTTATGTGTACCTAAAGCTTGGGAAAAACGCTGCTGAAAGGGAATAACCTGCTGATTGAGCAAATACAAGATGGAGAAGAGGCTGTTCCGCTTCGGATGGCGCCGCTTGTGCTGCTGGGTACGCTAACCACTCATTTGTTGGGCGGTTCTGCGGGAAGAGAGGGCACCGCCGTGCAAATGGGCGGCAGTTTGGCTGAAAGTCTCGGCAAAGTGCTGCGCGTACAATCGATTGACCGGCGAATTCTGCTGATGTGCGGAATTAGCGGCGGTTTTGGCTCGGTCTTCGGCACCCCGCTGGCCGGTGCGGTTTTTGGACTTGAGGTTATCACGATTGGGGTTATCCGTTATGAGGCGCTTATCCCATGCTTCACGGCGAGCTTTATCGGTGATTTGGTTACGAAGACATGGGGCATTCACCATGTTCATTATGCGATGGACGGTATTCCGGCATTAACGTTGCTCGTCCTGCTTAAGGTACTTGCTGCATCCGTTATATTCGGATTAACTAGCCGAGTATTCAGCGAGCTGACGCACATACTGAAGGATAAGTTCCGGGCATTATTCCCAAATGTGATGGTCAAAAGTATAGCTGGCGGTATGTTCGTTATCGCTCTGGTGTATCTGCTTGGAACACGCGACTATTTGGGACTTGGCATCCCGCTGCTGATCCAGTCGTTTCAGGAGCCTGTACATACCTTAGCTTTTCTATGGAAAATTATTTTCACCTCTGTTACGCTGGGGGCTGGCTATCAGGGCGGTGAAGTGACACCTCTATTCGTGATTGGAGCTTCGCTCGGTAATATGCTTGCAGGCCTGCTGCAGCTGAGTGCGCCGTTCCTTGCGGGTCTAGGCTTAATCGGTGTATTCTGCGGCGCCACCAACACGCCGATCGCATGTTTTATACTGGGGATCGAATTGTTCGGCTCGGAGGGGCTTATTTATATGTTTATTGCCTGTATCATCAGCTATATATGTTCTGGTCATACGGGTATATACACCTCGCAGCAGATTGGCGTCAGCAAGTTTCGCAGGCTGCAAATAACGGATGGCTCAACATTGGCTTCCATACGGAAGAATAGGTTGGCCAATAAGGGGAAGCGATGAAGAATATACTGATTATCGAGGATGAAGTGAATTTCGCCAAATTTGTTGAGCTTGAGCTGAAGCACGAGCGCTATACTGTCACCTCTATATATGATGGAATCGAGGGTCTTAGAGTGGCGCTGGAACAGGACTTCGATATTATCCTGCTTGATATCATGCTTCCAGGTCTCAATGGATACGAGGTCTGTCAGGGCATTCGTAAACATAAAAGTACGCCGATCATTATGCTTACCGCAAGAGACAGCGTTATGGACCGCGTATCCGGATTAGATCAAGGCGCAGACGATTATTTGTCCAAGCCATTTGCCATCGAAGAGCTGCTTGCACGAATACGTGCCATTCATCGCCGATTAGAGCCCCAGCAGGAGACACGCGGGATCGGGTTTCGAGATTTATGCTTGGATGATTCTGCGCGAACGGTAAGGAGAGGTGACACGAGTATTGAACTGACGAAGCGTGAATTCGATCTTGTTTCTATTTTCATGAAAAATATCAACCGCGTGCTCACAAGAGATGTACTGCTTGACCGTGTATGGGGGTATGATACAGAGGTCGAAACGAACGTAGTCGATGTTTATGTGAGGTATATCCGCAATAAACTGGACGTACCGGGAGAAGAAAGCTATATCCAAACTTTGCGCGGCGTCGGGTATGTGATGCGATGAGGAGCGTAATATTATACCCTAAATAAGCTTCCAATGAAGTGGCGATTAGCCTTGTGGTCTTCTATCTTCATCGTCATCCTGTTCGTTATGTATGCCGGTACGCAGTATTGGATTCTTAATCAATGGGCAATGGACCAGGAAAAACAATCCATTCAACAAAACATGAATGAAATCGAGCTTTATTATCAAAATAACATGATATCAGATATTCAAGCCAGCAAGAGCTTTTTAAATAAATACAATCAAAAAAATCAGATGATTCGAATTGTTGATTCTCATGGAAAGCCTGTTCTGACGGTTAACGATGATTTTCCTGAAAAGTGGGTAACGCCGCTGTTTGTCCAGAAACAACAGTTTGACAGCAAGTGGCATATGGAAGATCATTATTTGACACTTCGCAGCCCGCTTAAGTCTGGCGTCTTCATAGGAACGATTGAAATCGCAAGAAACCTGGAGAGCTTTGAAAAGCTTAACAAGGTCATGTTATCGGTGATGGGCATTGGTGGGGTGGTTGGGGTTGCGCTAAGCTTGCTTGGCGGCATTCTGCTAGCTCGTCAGTTTATCAAACCGATATCCGCACTGACGAAAACCATCATAAGTATCAAGCATAACGGGTTAAAAGAAAGAGTTGTGTTTATCGAAAATAACGATGAGCTCTCCCGGCTAAGTCAAATGTTCAATGAGATGATGGATCGGCTCGAGTTTTCCTTCAAACAGCAAAAGCAATTTGTTGAGGATGCATCACATGAGCTTCGTACACCGATTGCCATAATTGAAGGGCATCTGACAATGCTGAAACGATGGGGTAAGGATGACCGGGTTATTCTGGCAGATTCGTTAAACGCTTCGCTCGAGGAACTGCTTCGGCTAAAGACGTTGTCACAAGAGCTGCTGGCCCTGGCAAGGGCGGAAGCGATAGCGCCTTCTATAGCGGTAGAGCAGCTTGAGCCCATACTTCCATTTGAGACCGTCCATCAAATTGTCAGTGACTTTCGTATGCTGTATCCGGAATTCGTTTTTGAGCTGAGACTTCGGGCCATTGATGACATACCTATTCCCATTAAAGCTGATCACTGGAAACAAATCATAATGATCGTACTGGATAACGCAGTTAAGTATTCGGCAAAGCAGCAGGTCATTGAATTGGAAGGGATTAGAACTGATATCGCCATACAGCTGCAAATCCGAGATTATGGGATCGGTATTCCTCATGATGAAATAAACCAGGTGTTTGATCGCTTCTACAGAGTCGATAAGGCCAGAGGCCGGCTTGCAGGCGGAAGCGGTCTTGGTCTTGCAATTGCCAAACGGATCATTGAATCATATGAAGGACAGATCGAGATAGCTAGCGAAGAGGATAAGGGTACAACGGTAACGTTAAAGCTTCCTTGCGCAAAAAAAGCCTTACACCCCTAGTAGGGAGTGTAAGGCTTTACACAAGATGAAGGAATTACAATACGCGTCTAGCTGTCTTGTAATGTCTACTCCACCAACCCGATTTTATACTCGAGATTGTAACGCCTGGCGAGCCGTAGGTGTGAATGATTTTACCGTGACCAATGTAGATTCCAACGTGATGAACCGGGGAATAGAAGAAGACCAAATCACCTGGCTTAAGATTGCTGCGCGATACGAATTTACCCACTTTAGATTGGCTTATAGCTCTTCTTGGAAGATATATCCCATTAAGCTTGAATACATGTTTTGTGAATGAGGAGCAGTCAAAGCGATTGGTTTGGCTCGTCGATGCACCAAATTTATAAGGAACGCCAATATATCGTTTAGCTGTACTTACGATTTTACTTCCAGAAACGGATGATGCCGAGACGGTCGCGGCATGTGCCATTTTCGGTGGAATAGCGATGGAGCCGCTCGCCATGATGGTGAAGCTCAAAGTGATACCTGCGACCATTTTTGCGAATTTGCTTTTTAACATGTTGAGTAACCTCCCAAGTTGTTTTTTTGAAAATGAAGATGATGTGACTCTTGGTTGCCTACGTCACTATAACACATCAAAATACTCCCATTATTTACATGGAAAGGGTCTGTACTAACAATCCCAACGGTTTGGCCGTAAATATGAGAATTCGATTAGAAAATACTCATGTTTACCCCTTGACGTACAGAAACACTGGAATATCCCTCTATCCACCGCCATAACATGAACAAATGCAGCCTGTTCATGGAGGGAACCCTGAATGATTATGGCATTGAGTGCAGTTGTTTTACTTGGTTTCACCAGCTATTCCATCTTTCGTACCTTTAAACGCAGGCGCTGGCTGAGCTGTATGGCAGGAATGATGATCGCAATGACGGTCGGCATGATCGCGAGCGTAGCCTTCGGGACGATTGTCGGTCTTATGTACCAGCCTGATTTGACGATCCCTACTGTTGCGGCTGTTTTGTTTGGCATGGTGTGCGGATATTTAAGCGGGAAGCCAGTCAGCGTTATGGCTGCCTTAGACGGAATGCTTGCCGGAATTATGGGCGGGATGATGGGTGCTATGCTTGGTGTCATGACGACGCAGCATCCCAATGTCATTCTGCTGTTCGTGGATGTTGTGCTGGTCTTTGTTTTTCTCGTCCTGCAGCAGCTCATTAATGAAGAAGCTGTCGGAATGCCGCCGCTGGGCTGGATTGAAGAAGCTAAAGAAACGGCCGAGCAGCGAACGCTCAGCAGCCCGCGCCCAGACAGTCGCCGCTGCTGCACCCCGTTGTTTTTGGAATTGGAATTGTGGCGGTTGCAGCGGTGTTTCTCTTTCAGAACAATGCCGACCATGTAAGCAAGCAGGCGGATACGAATATTCATGACCATTCATCCGCACAGATAAACCATTATCCTGCATAGGGAGTGATAACGATGACGACAACAACTTTGAAGGTCAAGGGGATGTCCTGCCAGCACTGTGTAAGCAATGTGGAGGGGGCTTTGAAGAAGAAGGGAGTTACTGCAAGGGTGGATTTACCCGCTAACAGCGTAACCGTGGATTATGAGGCCAATCGGATCACACTCCAGCAAATCAAGGAAACAATCGAGGATCAAGGCTATGATGTAGGTTAAGCGGAAGCAGGAATTCTCCTCATCTACAGTCCAGGTATAAAGCCTGGACTTCTTGCCTGTGTAGGCGTGGTGTAGGCAGGGTATCTTTATATATGATACAATCATGATTTAGACGTCTATGTAGGTGAAAATAACGTAAATGAGCTGGAGGCCAGCACTAGTGAGTCAATATCCGTTTGAGTTTGATCCTAAGCAATCCTTTACCCTGCAGGCAAGCGACTGGATTGCTGATGTATTTTATGAACAGCTGCCTGAAGCCGGGTTTGAAGTTAGAGATGAGCAAATTTATATGGCCTTCCAATTGGAACGCGCTTACAGCGAGAAGCAGACGATTTTTGCCGAAGCAGGCGTTGGAACAGGAAAGACCTTCGTTTATTTGCTGTATGCCATTAACTATGCACGATATATGAGAACGCCTGCGATAATCGCTTGTGCGGATGAATCACTGATTGAGCAGCTGGTGAAGCCTGAAGGCGATATTGCTAAGCTTGCTCGTCATCTGAACTTAACGATCGATGCCAGACTCGGGAAGTCGATGGATCAGTATTTATGTCTGAATAAACTGGATGATGCGAAGGATTCGATAGATGACCCGGAGATCTTCCATGGTATCCACCGTGAGCTTCCGGATTTCGTTCATACACCGGGTACGATGCAATCATTCTATCCATACGGGAACCGTAAGGATTATCCGGAACTTAACGGATGAGCAGTGGGGCAAGGTAGGCTGGGATGTATTCCAGGATTGTCTGGTCTGCACAAGACGTCACCGCTGCGGCCAGACGTTATCAAGGGAGCATTACCGTAAAGCTGCCGATATTATTATTTGTTCCCATGATTTCTATATGGAGCATGTATGGACCTATGAGGCGAGGAAACGCGAAGGCCAGCTGCCTTTATTGCCGGAACACAGCTCGGTCGTATTCGATGAGGGGCATTTGCTTGAAAATGCTGCGCAGAAGGCGCTCACCTACAAGATGCAGCATTCCGTATTTGAATCGATTATTACAAGACTGTTGAACGGTGAGGTAAGGGAGTCATTAGCAGTTGCTATTGATGAGGCGATTGATCAGAGCGAGAATCTGTTCCATATGCTGAAGCGTACAAGCCGCAAGGTAGTTGCCTCTGACCGTAAGGAAGTTATCTTAAGTGCAGAGCTGCTGCGTGAAATCAACCGATTCCAGGATATACTGGCAACGATCGAAGAGGAGCTTGTGTTTGAGAGCGCACTGTTCACGCTTGATGATTATCAGCTCAAGATCGTCGAAGAGCATCTGGAGATGATTCAGCTTGCCTTGAGCTTATTCAAACAGCCGGCAGGATTGATAACTTGGGTATCGGAAGATAAAGAAGGCACCACGCTTGTGATCATGCCTAAATTGGTGAAGGAAGTCTTGAAGGAACGCGTCTTTTCGAAGAAGATGCCGATCGTATTCTCGTCCGCTACGTTATCCGTTGACGGTTCTTTCGACTATACGGCAGACAGCCTTGGAATCGCCAACAGCTTGTCCTTCTCGGTTGCTTCACCCTACGATTATGAGCATCAGATGCGCGTATTCGCGCCAACACGGCCATATTCCAGTCATGAAGTGAAGGAAAAGATGCAGCATACACTGGGACTGCTTCGCCAGACAGAAGGCAGAGCGTTAATTTTGTTTCCATCCAGAGAAGAACTTGAGCAGTTTAAGCAGGAGCGCGCATTCCATGCCGATAGCGCAGGCTACCGCTTCCTATATGAGGGAGACAGCGAGATTAGTCACCTAATCAGCGAGTTTCAGAATGATGAGCAAAGCGTTCTATGCGCAGTCACGCTTTGGGAGGGACTTGATATACCGGGTCCGTCATTGTCCCAGGTCATCATCTGGTCTCTGCCATTCCCTCCCGATGATCCTGTATTTGCTGCCAAACGCAGAGATGCGGCTGATCCTTTCGAAATGGTGGACATGCCTCATATGCTGCTTCGCTTGAGACAGGGGATAGGCCGGTTGATTCGTACCCGCTCAGACAGCGGAATGGTTTCTATCCTAGGCAGCGCCATAATGGATGAACGGGTCAGAGCAAAGGTCGAGCAAATTCTCCCGCAGGGCGTTATTCTGCAGGACCTGTCCAAGGGGCTATAAATGTCGGATATTCTCCATTTGACTTCTATAATAGCCGCTACTACAATTTAAGTATTATCGTCCATTACTAGTTTCGGTCAAGTATTAAATGAGAAGGATGGAGATTCAATGGCACAGGCGACGAAGAAGTCCGAGTACAAGAGTTTGCGTAAAATACAGCAAATACAGCAGGAAAAACAGCGCAAGAGGATGCAGAAGCTGTTTTGGATTACCGGCATTGTGGTGGTTGCAGCAATTATCGCTGCCATCATTCTTGCTCCTAAACCAGATGCAGCCGCCTTTAATTATGATCAGCTTCCGACGCTGGGGAAAGCAGATGCACCAATTAAAATCGTCGAATTCGGCGATTATAAATGTACGGCATGCAAAGCATTCAGCCAACAAATCGAGCCGCAGCTGAAGAAAGATTTTATCGATAATGGAACGGCATCTCTATCCTTCATGAATTTCACAATCATTGATCCGGATTCGGTAACCGCAGCGCTGGCAGGACAAGCTATCTTTCATCAGAACAATGATGCTTATTGGAAGTTCTATGACTCGATCTACAAGAACCAAGGCCAAGAGCATGTACCTTGGGCGACACCGGATTACCTTGTTGGCTTGGCAAAACAAGAGAAATTGGATCTAGACTTTGACAAATTGAACAAAGATATTGTTGACAAAACGTATCAGTCGGAAGTCGACAGTCACAATTTGAAGGCAAATCAGCTTCGAGTCCAATCAACACCAACTCTGTTTATCAATGGGGTTGAATTCACTGGTGCATTCAACGATTACGAAGCGCTTAAGAAAGCGATTGAGCAGGCGCAGAAGGATCTCAAATGATCAAGGATATTCAATCCGCAGAAGAGCCAGCTGAAGAATTGCAGTTATCGGACGAACCTGTGGGGCTTTTCGCTTTCTTCCGCAAATACGCTCTTTATCTAGCTTGGGTGGTATCCATAGTGGCCGTTAGCGGAAGCTTGTATTTAAGTGATGTTATCGGCTTTGTTCCCTGCAAGCTATGTTGGTTCCAGCGAATCTTCATGTATCCGATCGTCATCCTGCTTGGAATCGCAAGCTATAAGAATGACCGCAAGCAAATCGGTTACGTCCTGCCGTTGTCAATCATCGGCGGCCTTATCTCGATGTACCACTATGCGGAGCAAAAAGTTCCTGCTCTAGCCAAGGTACTGCCCTGCACCCAAGGAATTCCGTGTAATGAGGATTATTTGGACTGGTTCGGCGGTGTTGTAACGATCCCATTCATGGCATTGATTGCGTTTATTCTCATCACAGCATTGCTATGGATTGGCCGAAAATCGGAATAATTCTAATTATGCCGCAGTCCTTTCGAGGATTGCGGTATTTTGTTATAAGAAATGACACAATAACAGCTCGTAGAACTTTGTCGAACCGCTGAAGTTTCTGCTATAATGTATGGATGCGTGATTAAAGGGTTAATAAGATAGTAGGCGTTATTTATGTCCCTTATTTTAGATGGCGGAGGTAAAAGGCAATGGCAGCAGACAACAACATAAGTCGGTCGCCCTGGGAGCAGTATTATGGACCCAATCTTGGGTACATACAGGAGATGTACGAGAAGTATGTGGAAAACCCGGAAACAGTAGATCCGGTGTATCGCGAGACGTTCGCGCAATGGGGCGCTCCACCTTCAATGAAGGCTGCGAACGGCGTTGTCGCAGCACCTCTTTCGACCTCGGTTCAGGCAGAGGGTCCTAAAATGGCAGATCCTGTTTTTCTGAAAAAAGTGGTGGATGCCGGCAAGCTTGTTCGGAACATCCGCACATACGGTCATCTAGCTGTTGAGAACGATCCGCTTGGCATAGGGACGATTCCGGATACGAGACTGCTCGAGCCAGAAACATTTAATTTGACTCAAGACGATCTCGCCGCTATTCCTGCTTCACTTATTTGGGAGGAAGCTCCTGAAACAGTGCGCGACGGATGGCAAGCGATACAGTACTTGAAGGATGTATATACAAAATCATTTGGTATTGAATTCAGTCATATTCATGAACAGGAAGAACGTATTTGGTTGAAACGCCAAATGGAATCCGGCATGGCTGCAAAACCGATGAACGCTAAAGAACGTTCGGCGCTCCTGAACAGATTGATTGAAGTGGAGCAGTTCGAAACGTTTCTTCAGCGTGCTTTTGTCGGTCAAAAAAGGTTCTCCATTGAAGGCACGGATGTTCTCGTTCCAATGCTGGACGAGATCGTGCGCGAGCTTGCTCATGACGGTGCGCGGCATATCCTGATGGGCATGGCGCATCGGGGTCGTTTGAATGTTCTGGCACATGTACTCGGCAAACCCTATACAGGTATTTTCTCCGAGTTTCATCATGCGCCGAATAAGGATCTGATTCCATCAGAAGGTTCGACGGGCATTAATATCGGCTGGACTGGTGACGTGAAATATCATCTGGGTGCTCATCGTTCCTTGAAGGAAGGCGAGACAGTTGAAACGCGTCTGACCCTTGCCAACAATCCAAGTCATCTTGAATATGTCAATCCAATCGTCCAGGGCTTCACTCGTGCAGCGCAGGATGATCGTAGCGTCCCGGGTTATCCGACGGCTGATTTTGGCAGTGCGGCAGCGATTATTATGCACGGTGACGCCGCTTTTGCCGGTGAAGGAATCGTAGCGGAAACATTGAATTTCAAGAAGCTTCCTGGTTATGGAAGCGGTGGAACGATCCATATTATCGTGAACAACCGTCTTGGTTTTACAACCGAGAGCAGTGATTCGCGTTCGACTTACTATGCAAGCGACTTGGCAAAAGGCTATGAAATTCCAATCGTTCACGTTAGCGCGGATGATCCGGAAGCTTGTATTGCAGCCGTTCGTATGGCATGTGAGTACCGCCAGCGTTTCCAGAAGGATTTCCTGATCGATATGGTCGGTTACCGCCGTCATGGACATAACGAAACCGATGATCCGGAAACTACGCAGCCGCTCGTGTATCAGAAATTGCGGAAGCATCCGGTAGTTGGCATTATCTATGCTGAGAAGCTCCAGGAAAAAGGGCTGATCACGGATGACCAAGTGGCACAGATGAGACAATCCGGGCTTAACACCCTGCAAAGCGCGCTTGACGAAGTGAAAGAGAATGATAAACAGAAGCCCCAAATCATAGAGCCTTCCAGACGCCGTCAGAAGAAAGAACTGGTTACAGCAGTGCCTCTTAAGAAATTGAAAGCCATCAATGCGGAGCTGTTGAAGTGGCCGAGTGGATTCAATGTCTACGAGAAGCTGGAGCGTATTCTAATGCGCCGCGCCACGTCGCTTGATGAAGGCAACAAGGTGGATTGGGGCCTCGCTGAGACGCTAGCGTTTGCCACCATTCTTGAGAGCGGCAAGCCGATTCGTCTGAGCGGTCAAGACTCGGAGCGTGCGACCTTTGCATTCCGGAATCTTGTGCTGCATGATGTGAAGACAGGAGAAACGTACTGTCCGCTCCATCAAATCCCGCAAGCGAATGCTTCATTTGCGGTATACAACAGCCCGTTATCCGAAGCTGCAGTACTTGGTTTCGATTATGGATATAACGTATTTTCGCCAGAAACGCTTGTTATTTGGGAAGCTCAATATGGTGATTTTGCGAACGTAGCACAAGTCATTATTGACCAATTCATAACAGCCGGCCGTGTAAAATGGTCGCAAAAATCGAGCATTGTCATGCTGCTTCCGCATGGATATGAAGGACAAGGCCCTGAGCATTCAAGCGCGCGTCTTGAGCGTTTCCTTCAGCTTGCGGCAGAGGATAACCTGACCATTGCAAACTTGACAACGGCAGCTCAATATTTCCACTTGCTGCGCCGTCAAGCAGCGATTACCAACACGGATGAAGCTAGACCTCTTATCGTGATGTCGCCGAAAAGTCTCATTCGCAATCCGAGCGTAGCTTCCGATCCGAAGGAGCTAAGCGAAGGGGTATTCCAGCCTGTTCTTGAACAACCGGGACTTGGCGGGAATGCTGCAGCAGTTGAACGTCTTGTCTTCTGCAGCGGGAAAATTTCGGTCGATCTTGCCTCTGCATTGACAGCGGAAGAGGGAAATAGCTGGGATTGGCTGCATATCGCACGTATTGAGCAGCTATATCCGTTCCCTAAAGCGAACGTGGAGCAGCTGATTAGTCGTTTCCCGAACTTGAAAGAAATTCTGTGGGTGCAAGAAGAGCCGCAAAACATGGGAGCTTGGAACTATATCGAGCCTCGTATCCGTGCGCGTGCGCCTAAAGGCGCGATTGTACGTTATGTCGGCCGTCCGAAACGTTCAAGCCCAGCGAGCGGATTCCAATTCATCCATAACATGGAGCAGCAGCGAATTCTATCCGTTGCACTTAATAAAAGCACATTAAACACGATAACATAGGGGGACTCGGGCATGAGTGAAGTTAAAGTACCTGAAATGGGCGAATCGATCATGGAAGGCACAATCGCCAAATGGCATGTGAAAGAAGGAGACCAGGTTAACCAAGGCGATGTTCTTGCTGAGCTTGAGACGGACAAGGTTAACATTGAGATTAGTGCGGAGGAAAGCGGCATTATTGCCCAGCTTCTAAGCAAAGAAGGCGAAACGGTTCAGGTCGGTGAAACGATCGCTCGCATCGGCAGCGGTGCTGGAGCAGTGAGTGCGCCGGCAGCAGCAGCTCCTGTGGCGGTTGCGCGCAGCACCTGCGGCTGAGTCTAAACCAGACGCTGTTCAAGCTAGCGCGCCTTCTGAAACGGTTAGCGACAGCTCTTCGGCTTACGCTGCATCGCCTGCAGCACGCAAGCTTGCTAGAGAGCGCGGGATTGATCTTGGACAAGTACAAACACTGGATCCGATCGGTCGTATCCGTCAGGAAGACATCCATGCGCATATTCAAAAACCATGCTGCTGCTCCTAGTGCAGCTGCTCAGGCTGCGCCAGTCCCGCAGCCAGCAGCTCCTGCTGCAGATCCAAGTAAACCGTTCGAGCGCCGCAAAATGTCACGCCGCCGGGTTACGATTGCCAACCGTCTCGTTGAAGCACAACGGACTGCTGCTATGCTTACAACGTTCAACGAAGTAGATATGACAGCGATTCTTGACCTTCGTAAGCGCCGGAAAACGGCTTTCCAAGAGAAGCATGATATTGGACTCGGTTTCATGTCCTTCTTTACTCGCGCAGTTATCGGTGCGCTTAAGGCGTTCCCGCTTCTTAATGCAGAAATCCAAGGCGATGAAATCGTCGTGAAACAGTATTATGATATCGGTATTGCGGTATCAGCAAAGGAAGGTCTTGTTGTTCCGGTGGTACGTGATGCAGATCGTCTCAGCTTCGCTGGAATCGAGAAGCAAATTGCGGATCTGGCTGGCAAAGCCCGCTCCAACTCGCTTGCTCTATCTGACCTTCAAGGCGGTACATTCACAATTACGAATGGCGGCGTGTTCGGCTCCCTGCTTTCAACGCCGATCCTTAATGCACCGCAAGTTGGTATTCTAGGCATGCACAAAATCCAGCTTCGTCCTGTAGCGATTGACGAAACGAAAATGGAGAATCGCCCAATGATGTACGTCGCGCTTTCCTACGACCACCGTATCGTAGACGGCTCGGAAGCGGTTCGTTTCCTTGTAACACTGAAGAACCTACTGGAAGATCCAGAAGCGCTGCTGCTTGAAGTTTAATTAGCGGCCTAATGAGCATAGTCATTAGCCAAACAAGCTGTGGCTCGCAATCCTGCGGGCAGCAGCTTGTTTGGTTTTATTTGCTATTCAGGAGTGATATTCATAAAATAAACATATAGACAAAGCTTTAATGGATGAGGAGAGAAGTGGATGGATATAAAATTGCGAAAGATACGGCTAGATGACTCCGAGAACATCCACTCCAGCGAAGATCGTGATGAATATGAGAAGGATTATGCAAGACTTATTCAATCACCAGCATTTCGAAGACTGCAGGGGAAGTCACAGGTGTTTGGGGCGGGCTCTGGCGATTATTATCGAACGCGGCTGACTCACTCCCTAGAGGTGTCACAAATAGCAAGGGAAGTTGCAAGGCGGCTTGGCAAGAGTTATCCCTTCCTCCATAAGAAGGAGCATCCCGGTCTGATGCTGGACCCTGAGGTTGTGGAATGTGCAGCATTAGCTCATGATTTGGGACACCCTCCCTTTGGTCATAAGGGGGAAGAAGTGTTGAACCGTCTCCTGCTTGAGGAGCATGGCCTCAGCTATGAAGGGAATGCTCAAAATTTCCGAATTTTAATGTTTCTGGAGAAGCGGGCAGGCAGTGACAGCGGCTTGGATTTGACTGCAGCCGTGCTGCTTGCTATTAATAAATATCCGTTCTGTATCGACGATCCTGGCCGGCTCAAAGGGGTATACCGACAAGAGTGGCAGAGCATCAACCATCTTAGGCAGCAGTGGGGCATGCCAGAGGGATGCGCGACACTCGAGGCGCAGTTAATGGATTTATGCGATGATATCGCCTATTCCACCCATGATATTGAGGATGGTATTCGAGCAGGGAAAATCCAAATGAATACGAGCCTGTTTGAGGATGACTGGTTGGTTTCCCATGTCATGCAAGAAATTATCGATGATTCCGGCAATGCGGATATGAGCTGGGATGAGGTGGACATGAAGGCTATGGTGAAGCAAGTGCTTCATCAATATTTAATTCAATGGGAAATGATCTATAACGAATGCGGCCGTGAGCCTTCGCGAACCAGACGTGAGATGAAGGCCCGCTGGGTAAGCAGATTTGTCAGTGGCGTCGGCATCATCGATGATCCGGCTACGGGCTGGAAGCGGGTCACGTTTATCAAAGACGGACAGCAGAACTTGGATTTGCTGCGTACGATGGAGATATTGAAGAAGCTGGCTTGGGTAACCTTAATCAAGGATTTCCGCGTACAGCGGCTTCATAAACGAAGCGAAGTCATGATTAAACGGCTGTGGGACAGCTTTAAAGTTCAGGAGACCGGCCGTCTTATCATTCCTCCGGACTGGATCGAAAGCTACGAGAAGCATAAGGACAAATGGCCATGGGAAAGAATGGTGGCCGATTATATAGCCGGGATGACAGATGCTTACGCGGAAAAAGTATATGCGGAATTTTTTGCGAGTCGATCCGGCTCGATCTATGAGCGGGACTAAACAATAACAAAGACGACCGATTGCAGTCTATCGGTCGTCTTTGTCTATATTCAGGCGTTTACTTCGAGAGTTCCGTCATGCTTCCAAGTTGTGGAGTGCCCGGTTTTTGGACAATTTGGAAACGTATCGCCTTCAAACAACTCAATATGCTCGCCATCCTTATCCACATAAGCTCCGAATTCGGTTACTTTCTCGCCTGTTTGATGTTCATGGTCGACATGCCTCCATGTGGTCTCTTTCTTGGATGTGGGACATAGCGGAAAGGACTCGCCCTTCTCCAGCTGTTTGGTGAAGCCGGCAGCACATACGTAGCTTCCTGTTTCGGGAATCGGATCGTTTGTATGATGTAAATTGGATTCAGCTTTCATTCTAATCATCCTTTCTTTCTTCAGTGTATGGTTCCTTTTCGCGTTATCAAAATGGAAGAGGACGAATTTCTGCTTATTACCCTCCTAACAGGTAGTTTAACCATGAGAAGTTTAAAATAAATTGGAAAAAGGAGGAATTATTAGATGAAATATGAGAAAAATAAGCAGGCCATGAGAAAATACTAATCGCTCGGGCACCCTTTGTTCCTGTAAGATGTGCGAAGGATATAATGCCGAATTAAAGCTTCCGAATGCTGAAGATAACATACGTTATCTTTGGGTAGAACCTGCAAAAACTAAGCTTATGCTTCCGATGTAGTTTTTGCTTGAAGATAACATACCGTTATCTTTGGGTAGAACCGCAAAAACTAAGCTTATGCTTCCGATGTAGTTTTTGCTTGAAGATAACTTAACGTTATCTTTGGGTAGAACCTCGCAAAAACTTTTAGGAGGAATCAGATTGGAAACCGAAACAAAACGATGTTTATTTTGTGATCAGCTTGTGCCAGTTAAGCAAAAGGGCGGAGATGATTGGTTTATAAGCTGCAACTGCTCGCCAGGAGGTACATATGGCCTTGAGCAATCGAGCTATGAACCCTATTATGCGTTGTCCTATACGATAAAGCGCCAATTGTTCCCGATTATTTCCGCTTATATTAGAGAACTGACGGATTGCGATGAACAGGTTCGTTTGACGTATGACAATATCACGATGTTCGAGGACTCGAAGATTATTCCGGTGACGATTGAAGAGAAAGGGAATAAGCTGCTGCGTTATTTGTATCGTCATTGCAGCGGGCCTGGTGAAGCTGTAGTCATCCACCAACTGTCTTATAGCTATAATCTGACCTATTCAATGAATCTTCAGGAGCTTGTATATATCATTGAGAAGCTTAAGGGAGAGGAATATATCGAGCGGGTCGGAAGCACATTCTGGTTAACCGATAAGGGCTGGCAGGAGGCGGCTCTGAGCGCAGGAGGAAAGCGTCTCAAGCCTTGTGTCCTCTTGGTCTCAGGAGTCGGTGAACAGCGGCTGGCAGGGTCAGAGGAGCTGCTGGAAAAGCTGGAGCAATGCGGTTATCTGCCGCGTTTGGTGGAAATAACGGATGCCGGTGGATTGAATGAGCAAACGATCCAGCTGATTTCAGAAAGCAAGCTGCTTATTGCGGATGTGTCCGGTCATGCGTCCTCGGCTTATTTTGCCTCAGGTTATGCGATTGGAATTGATGTGCCTGTTCTATGGGTTGTTCATTCTGCAGATGCCAGTATAACGAGCATGCCTTATGGTCAAATAAAGCCGCTAATCTGGGATAACGAGGAGAATCTAGGACTCATGCTCGAGAAACAGCTGACTAATTAACAGGAGCATTTCTGGGAGCCTCCGAGTGCCAAACCTATTTGAAGTCAGAAGATACGACACGAATATCGATGGTTCGACGCAATCTGTACTAGCAGGCTGCGAAATAGTCGTGTAAATGAACAAAAAGCCAGTCTAACACGAAACGTGTTTGGACTGGCTTTTTTGCCTGGATCGCATCTCATAGATGCAGGATATCCGCGAAGGACTAGTATTCCAAGGGTCTCTGCTGAGGAAGCGGCGACGATTGGGTTTGTGTGCGTGTACGCACCATGTAGCTGACCAATCGGAAGACAAAATCGGCAAGAATAATTCCGGCGATCGCATCAAGAAAGGTATGCTGTTTAATAAAGAAGGTCGATACGATGATAAGCGAAGACATGCCGTAAATAAAAGACTGGTTAATCCAATTGCGGAACTGGCTCGTATACAAGGCTTTCATGACCAAATAGCTGGAGAAACAGTGTATACTAGGAAAGCAGTTATACGGCTGATCGCGATTATAGACGAAAGCAAGGAGTCTGGTCACCGGGTCTGAGCCTTCGATGGACGGTCTTGGAACCGTCGTTTGGAAGACCATGTACACGCCATAACAGAATAACGCACAGACAACATAAGTAATTAAAGTGCGAACATATAAGGCTGGATTTTTAATAAAGAAATAAAGAAGACATGCATACAGATAAAAAATCCATACGGAATAGGGCACCACGAATATTTTCACAAACGGAAAAGCGTGATCCAAATCGGTCATTAAACTATATACTTGATTTTGCGAATTATTCGTTAAAGCGTAAAGCCAGCCCATTACCGGAAAGATCAGCATGCTGACCAGCGGGAAAAATCGTTTTGCAATTCGTTTAAAAGGTACAGGCAAACCAACTCACCTTCCGACTTCTGACGTAAGATTTGCAAATAGCAATCCTGTAATAATAAAATATTGTCGTGCAGAGCGCAAGCGTAAAATGGCGATAATTGTAAAAGAAAGGAGACGGAAAATGAAAAGGCTATTGGTAGCTGATGATGATGCCCATGCACTATATTCACAATTCAATTGCCGGCCATGTAAATTGGCTTCTCCGCCAAAGGACGGCGTAGGCCGTTTCTTCTTGTTTGCTCAGCATTGTAATGCTCTATACATATTCAGTTCAAATTCATGCGATATATTGTCCTCTAAAAAGAGAGGAGAGAGACAATGAATTTATTAACTAAATTTAGTTTGAAAAACAGTGTGGCTATCGTTATTTTATGTATGTTGGTATTGGGTTTCGGGTTCTATTCATCTACACAAATCAAGCAGCAAACGTTTCCGGATGTTAGCTTTCCAGCCGTATTCCTTTGGCGGGGAAGCCAAGCTTCTTTCCTTATCAGAAAAGTATGGAAACGTTTTTATTTTTATTTTGTTGTATTTATTGCATAATAGGGATGAAGTAAAGAGGGTGTTGTTGTGGAAGAAGAGGGTAAGCAAATGCGTTATTCAACGCATAGGTACGATCTTGGAGCTTGGTGAGGAAAAGGCTGTCATTCGAATTAATGGTAAAACGCTCACGGTTCCGATTGACAAGCTGTCCTCCGATCTGTTCGTGATGGATGAGGTTAAATGGTCGGGAAGCCAGTGGATGAGTACGAAATCTGAAAGCACTAAGGGGAATCTTAAGAAGAGAGAGTGAGAAGGCATGATGGAAGCAAAGTATGTTCGTGAATCGAGAACGGTTAAATCAAGTCATGTCCTGCCGCCGGATACGAATAATCATAATACGTTGTTTGGCGGTAAACTAATGGCCTACATAGACGATGTTGCGGCAATGTCGGCAATGAGACATTCTCACCGCCGAGCTGTAACAGCTTCGACAGATTCCGTCGATTTTCTTCACCCAATCAAGGTTGATACGGAAGTTTATCTGGAGGCGTTTGTAACGTGGACGCACCGAACGTCCATGGAGGTATTTGTGAAAATCATGGCAGAGGATTTGCTTACAGGCGCTCGAATGATCTGTGCGACCTCATTCCTGACCTTCGTTGCCATGGGGGATGATGGGAAGCCTACAGACGTCCCAAGTGTCATACCGGAGACGCCGGAAGAGATTCTTCTGCATGAAGGGGCTGAGAAACGTTCGGAACTGCGAACAATTAGGCGGAAGGAAAGCAAACGGCTTGCAGAGATGCTTGGTTCACGTAAGCCTTGGGAGACATAGGAAGCTGGAATCATAATATAAGTGCAGCTGTTGTGGGAGTCTATGTACGGGCTAGTTAGCTTCTTTGGAGGTTAACGAGAAGCTCGGGCGGGCTTCCATTTTTTTATTTGATAAGTGTAAACAGATGGTCAACCGAATGCATCGCATATTCGAACTGGACGGGCTCTCCATCCTGCAGGATTACAAGGCAGGGCACGCTTGAGATTTTCCATGCATCTCGTAATTGGGGTGCGTAATTGATGTTCAGCTTCCTGATTTCTGTTCGTACTGAGGTCGCCTGCACAATATCAAGCATTCGCTCAGCAAGCTTGCAGGTTCCGCATAATGCGGTAATGAACAGGATCGCTTCTTTTCCTTTTGCAAGCGGTAAATGGTGTAATAAGTCAACTTCTGTAATCTCTTGTAAAGGCATAGCTGCAGTCGTTCCTTTCACTTCAATTTGAATTCATTTGCCTTTTGACTTCTCTAAATATGCGGTGTATATTTAATCGATTGCTCGCGATGAAAGGGATGTATGAAGTGACAACAAGTGATGAGACGAAGCCGGTTTTGAAGCTAACAAAGATCTGGAAATGCAGAAATGCCGAATGTAAAGCATGGGTTCGAGAAGAGTTTGCTGTCGAACAACAAAGCTGCCCGATTTGTAAAGGTCCGATGCTCCGAAGCATGAGACATTTGCCAGCCGTTCAGAATAAAATAAAAGCGCAGCCCCGTAAGCCGAAATCGGATTTCTAATCATGGTTTAACAAATAATATGGACATCTTGGGTGTCTGGAAGCCATCCGCGTTTATCGCGGTTTTTTCTTTTTCCCCACTCGGCATTATACCTCAGCACCGGTATTCTGGACAAATTGAGAGTTTGCCGCATTACTGGCATTAGCTTACTTTAACCGGAATCTTTCTGTATAATGAGTTGCAGAAGTTAGAAAGGTTGATGAAGACATGTTAACAGTAAGCAGCTACTCGGTTGAACTAGTGAAGGATCCTTTTGGGATTTTGACAGGTGAGCGTTATGAATATCTACTGGATATCGAAGTGGATGAGGATGATGAATTATACTCCGAGAACGGGATTTATGTTCGGGTGCTCTACCGTGTGGAGGATGAACGGACTGGAATCCTGCGGCATGAACTTGTAGAAAGAGGCACGGACCGCCTTCTTGAATTAGAGTTGGAGGAAGAAGAATTGGAATGGCTGTCGGCATTCTGCAAGGAGCATCTGTCTGAAGCGGAAAAAGAGTAGTCCACGATTATCTGTGTAATAAAACCTGACATTCATATTGACAATTTCGAAGATCGCCCTCTATAATACGATTAAATGTTAGGTTTATTATAACAAAATATTGGTTCTCGTATCTGATACCTGAGAACAAACAAGCTGTCTAGGGTTCCGTTGATGATAGCTCGGCACATGGCTTATCAGTCGTTGCCCTGCATAATCAAGTCTGGTCCAAGAGACAGTGTATAGAAGGCGACGGCTGTTCCACAGCCGCATTTTCTATATAACACGGAAGGATAAAAGCCTGGGAGATTATTTTCTCTCTGGCTTTTTTTTATTTTTATTCTAGACGACTCGCTCACCAATGCACAATGTTCGAGTAATACCACTACTCATTTAGGAGGCAAGAGAATGAATAATAGTTGGAGCATAACACTGAGTCCAGGCGGCAAATGGTCTGGAATCATCGGATTTGGGAAGCTGGTTCGTTTCACGGCCCTTCAAGAGGGAGCTAACGTCTCGATGCTTCTCTTTCATGCGAGAGATTTGACTGAACGCTATAACATGCCGGATTCATTAAAGGCTCAATATACGGCACATTTGACAAAGGGAAACGTTCTGATGAGCGACAATGGACGTATTCTGGCAAGCTTCGTTGAGGATAGCCTCGGCTGGCATGATACAATTACAGGCTTCACAACGCGGGAACAAACGGACGCCAAATATGGCAAAACCACCTATCAAGCGCTGCGAAATGACTGGCTGCGAAGCGGACAAGAGAATTTGTCCGTCGAGCTCATAAGAAGCGGTTTGAGTATGCGTGATTTTCACCCTAATGTTAATCTCTTCTCCAAGGTTTATTGCGATGATAATGGGAGCTTGCACTACAGCTTGGATCACTGCAAAGAGGGCTCGACCGTCACGCTGCGAACCGAGATGGATACGTTATTCATTCTATCCAATACGCCGAATCCGCTTGACCCGCGTACTGAGTATCCTTCGGTTCCTGTGAAGATTGAAGTTCTTGTCGCTGATGCGGTTGATTCGGAGGATTATTGCTTGAATTTCCGGCCGGAAAATCGCCGCGCTTATGAGAATACGTGGGAATACTTCACCCTGCTTGGCAAATAACCGCAAGAGTGTCGCAATAACTTTAGGCATATGCTTCCGAAGCGAGTTATTGCTCGCAGGATGTAATGCAAGCAAGTGGCGCAATAACTAAGGCATATGCTTCCGACGCGAGTTATTGCTCGCAGGATGTAATCCAAGGAAGTGTCGCAATAACTTTAGGAGGAATCGATATGGCCGTATTTAATCGTGTGGAAAGTTCCCTTCAAGTGAAGGATGCCTTTTATAATGCAACGGTGCTTGCGGGAGATGGCTGGATGCATGAGCTGCTGCCGGGCCAGGTGCTTAGAATTGTTGATGTAGAGGGCAACCAGGCTGCCGATACGCTGTTCTATGATGCGGATAACCCGGAGGATCATTACAGTGCAATCGCTACGATTACAGGCCAAGGCAATATTTATTTAACGACGGGCTCCATCCTGCGTACAGAATCAGGCAAAGAATTGCTTACTATCGTTGCCGATACTTGCGGCCGTCATGATACGGTTGGCGGATCCTGCTCCGCGCAAAGCAATACCGTTCGATATTCGCATGATAAGCTGCCGATGCATAATTGCCGGGATACGTTCATGCTGCAGCTTGCAAAACATGACAGCGGCTATACGAAACGGGATTTGGCGCCGAATATTAACTTCTTCATGAACGTTCCGGTTTCCTCGGATGGCGGACTTAAATTTGATGACGGTGTATCTGGTCCAGGCTGCTATGTAGAGATGAAAGCGATCCGCCGCACGATGGTGCTGATCAGCAACTGCCCGCAATTGAATAATCCTTGCAATGCTTATAATCCGACACCGATCCAGCTCCTGATCTGGGATTAAGTAGACGAAACATTCGAATCTTGGAGGGGTCTTCATGTTTAACAAAATTGTTATCGCAAACCGCGGCGCAATTGCTGTTCGTATCGAGCGTACGCTCCGTAAACTCGGGATTGCATCTGTTGCTGTTTATACGCAAGCCGATCAAGACAGTCTTCATGTGGATCAAGCAGATGAAGCCATATCAATTGGAGCAGGTCCGGCAAAAGAAAGCTATTTGAACGCTGATCTCATCCTTCAAACGGCAATCGCGACTGGCGCGCAAGCCATTCATCCGGGCTATGGCTTCTTGAGTGAAAATGCCAGCTTCGCGCGGGCTTGCCGTGAACACGGTATTGTCTTCATCGGACCGACGCCTGAGCAAATGGAGATGTTCGGACTGAAGCATTCCGCCAGAGAAATCGCGGAGCGGGCCGGCGTCCCGATGCTGCCGGGTACTTCGCTAATTACGGAGCTGGCGGAAGCCGCCGAGCAAGCAGCTCAAATCGGATATCCCGTTATTCTGAAAAGCACAGCGGGCGGCGGCGGTATCGGCATGCGTGTCTGTGCAGATGAAAAGGCACTTCGCTCAGCCTATGACAGTGTACGCCATTTAGCTGAGACCAATTTCAAGAACGGCGGGTTGTTTCTGGAGAAATATATTGCCAGAGCCCGCCATGTGGAAGTCCAAATCTTCGGCAATCGTTTCGGCGAGGTTGTTACGCTCGGAGAACGTGATTGTTCCATCCAGCGCCGCAATCAGAAGGTCATAGAAGAAAGTCCTGCGCCTAATCTGCCGGATGAAGTTCGTGAGGCGATGTTTGCTTCCTCCAAGCGCCTGGCATCAGAGGTCGGTTATCGCAGTGCGGGTACCATTGAATTTCTGTATGATCCTGAAACCTGTGAATTTTACTTCCTCGAAGTGAATACGCGGCTTCAGGTCGAGCATGGCGTGACGGAAGAGGTACTGGGCATCGATCTCGTGGAATGGATGGTCCGTGAAGCGGCTGATGAACTCTCTGGACTTCACTTGCTTGTGAAGAAACCTGTGGGCCATAGTATTCAAGCCCGTATTTATGCGGAGGATTGTTTGCAGAACTTCCGTCCAAGCGCAGGCAAAGTCGATCATGCTGTCTTCTCGGATCAAGCTAGAATCGAGTCATGGATTAGAGACGGCATAACGGTCACCACGCTGTATGATCCGATGCTCGCCAAAATCATCGTTCATGGCGATAACCGGATTGACGCCATTAATAAACTTATTCAAGCGCTTGATGAGACGCGCATTATATGGTATAACAACGAATTTGCAATACGTGCAGGAGTTGTTGAAGGAAGGCAATTGTTTATCCGGCAATGTATATACGCAGCTGCTGAATGGATTCGAACCTGCCGAACATGCATTGGAAGTCATGGATGGCGGCGTGCAGACGACGGTTCAAGACTGGCCGGGCCGCGTAGGATATTGGGATGTGGGCGTTCCGCCTTGCGGGCCGATGGATCCGCTCTCGTTCCGTACAGGTAATAAATTGTTAGGTAATGCGGATGATGCTGCTGGACTTGAGTTGACACTTCGCGGCGGTTCCTACCGGTTCCGCAAGCGAGATGTGGTTCTGTGTAACGGGAGCGGATATGGAGGCTAAGCTTGATGATCAGTCCTGTGCCTATGTACCAGCCTGTTCATCGCTGCTAAAGGTCAGATTCTTAGCTTTGGAGAAGCTAAGACGGGAATGCGCAGCTACCTGCTGATTGCCGGCGGCTTGGATATGCCGTCGAACACTTGGCAGTTCAGCTACGTTTACACTTGGTAACTTTGGCGGTCATGGCGGGCGGGCATTGCGTGCCGGAGATGTGCTCGGAGTGAATAAAGGCGGAGCGGCTTCGCAGGTTGGGTGAGCTGCCTTCGATCTATCGCCCGGAGTTAACGCGTACCTGGACGATCGGAGTCATTCCAGGTCCTCATTGTACGGAAGAATATTCTGAAGCCCGAGTATTTGAATGAGCTTGGCTGAAACCAGCTTGGAGGTTCATTTCAACAGCTCGCGGACCGGCGTTCGACTCATCGGCCCTGCGCCGCTATGGGCGCGTGAGGACGGAGGGGAAGCAGGGCTTGCATCCTTCCAATATCCATGATAATGCCTATGCGATCGGAACGCTTGGATTTGACGGGCGATATGCCGATACTGCTCGGACCGGATGGGCCTAGCCTTAGGCGGCTTTGTTTGCCCTGTTACAACGGCATCGGCTGAATTCTGGAAACTGGGCCAGCTGCATGCGGGTGATAAGGTTCGCTTTCATCTGCTGACTCTTCAGGAAGCTGAAGAACTCCGCAAGCTGCAGGAGGATAATCTTGATGCGATCGGCGAGTGCGGCATTCGGGGAGCTGCGTGCTGTTTCGCTCCCAGTGAAGTCAGTGGAGCTGAAGCCAAGCTATCCGCTGCTCGTACAGGAAGTGACTAATCGCAGATTTCCGATTACGATTCGCTGCAGCGGCGATGAGAATCTGCTTGTGGAATACGGCGAGATGGAGCTGGATTTGCTTCTTCGGTTCCAAGTCCATGCTTTGATGCAGGCTATTCAAGACAGTGAATCCATACCGGTACGGGATTTAACGCCGGGTATTCGCTCCTTGCAGATGCATATTGATTCCAAGCTAATAACGGTGCAGGAAGCCTGTCGTCTGATCCTGGAGCTCGATAGTACTTTGCCGCCGCTGGAATCGATTCGGGTTCCTTCGCGAATTGTGCGCTTGCCTTTATCTTGGGATGATCCGGCTACACAGCTCGCAATTGAACGCTACCAGCAGACGGTTCGTCCAGATGCGCCTTGGTGTCCGAGCAATCTGGAATTTATTCGCCGCGTGAACGGATTGAAGCATTGATGAGGTAAAGAAAATTGTGTTTGATGCTAATTATCTTGTGCTTGGACTTGGGTGATGTTTATTTAGGCGCTCCGGTGGCAACGCCGGTGGATCCCCGTCACCGACTGGTAACGACCAAATATAATCCTGCACGTACATGGACGCCTGAGAATGCGGTCGGTATCGGCGGAGCCTATATGTGTGTGTACGGGATGGAAGGTCCTGGCGGTTATCAGTTTGTCGGCCGGACGATCCAAATGTGGAATTTGAATCGTGAAACGGCAAGCTTTGAGTCAGGTAAGCCTTGGCTGCTGCGGTTCTTTGACCAAATTCAATTTTATCCAGTTGAAGCCGATGAGCTGCTCCAAATGCGTGAGGATTTTGTCCGTGGAAGATTTGAAGCTGATATTACAGAAACGACTTTTGCTCTGGGTGAATATTTACAATTCCTCGCTTCTATTGAAGAGAGCACGGCAACATTCCGCGACCAGCAGCAAACGGCTTTCAAAGCAGAACGTGAGAGCTGGAAAGAGCTTGGTCTTGCCGAGTATGTTTCTGAGCATGAGACAGCGAAGGTGATAGAAGAAGATGAGCTTCCAGCGGAGCGGTAGCTGTACGATGCTCGATGCCGGGCAGTGTCTGGAAGGTTCTAGTCGAGCTGGGACAAGAGGTTAAGAAGGGCGAGACACTTATTATTGAAGAAAGCATGAAGATGGAGTTCACGCAGCCATCCCCATGCGATGGATTCGTATCCGCGATCTTCGTTAAGCCTGGCGATGAAGTTCATACGGGTCAGCTCATAGTCGGTATCGTAAAAGAAAAAATGCTGGAGGAGGCAAAGCTATGATATCCGTCGATTATCCGCGCGCTCTGTCTATTGAATGGCTGCGGGAACGCTATATCAATAAAGAATTAACGCCGGCTGAGGTCATTCATGAGATTCTTGACCGCGTTCTTGAGGATGCTGACATGAATATTTGGATAACAGCGCCTTCCCGCGAGAAACTTCAACCTTACTTGGATCGGCTTGCTAACCTGCCGATTGAGAATTTCCCCCTGTGGGGAATTCCTTTCGCGATCAAGGATAATATTGATTTGGCTGGCGTGGATACAACTGCGGGCTGTCCCGAATTTGCCTATACACCAGAAGTGAGCGCAGCTGTGGTCGAGCGATTGGTGGCAGCTGGAGCAATACCGCTTGGCAAAACGAATCTCGACCAGTTCGCGACAGGACTTGTCGGAACGAGAAGCCCTCATGGGGAGACACATAATTCCTTGCGCAGCGAGCTGATAAGCGGCGGATCAAGCTCTGGTTCTGCAGTTGCAGTCGCTCGCGGCCACGCTGTATTCTCGCTGGGTACGGATACGGCGGGATCGGGCCGCGTGCCTGCTGCCCTGAATAATCTGGTTGGCTATAAGCCGAGCTTGGGGGCGTGGCCGACCAAAGGAGTCGTACCTGCCTGCGCGAGCTTGGATTGTGTGACGGTATTTGCACACAGCATGGAAGATGCACTTATTGTAGACAGTGCCGCACGCGGCGCTGAGGTATCGGACCCGTGGTCAAAGCATATACCGAAGCCAGGCATGAAGCTGCCTGCCAAAGTGTGCTTGCCTGAAGGGCCGCTGGACTTCTATGGTCCTTATGCGGAGGCATATCGAGAGGCGTGGGAAGCTGCAGCTGCTAAAGCTCAGAGCCTGAATATCCCAATTGAATATATTGATGGAGTATTATTTGCTCAAGCGGCTGCGATTCTCTATGGCGGTCCATTGGTAGCCGAGCGCTGGGCTGACCTTGGCAGCTTCGTCGATGCGCATCCTGGTGTGACCTTTCCGGTGACGGAGCAGGTATTGCGATCAGGTGCTGCTGAAGAGCATACAGCTTCATCGGTCTTCCAGGCGATGCATAAGCTGCAGGCTTACAAGGCAGAAGTGAGGCAGCTATTAAAAGATGCCGTTCTCGTGATGCCTACCTGCGGCGGGACCTGGACACGAGAACAGGTCCGCTTAAGTCCAATCGGCGCTAACAGTGATATGGGACGTTATACGAATCATTGCAATCTTCTTGATCTTTGTGCCGTGGCGGTGCCAGCAGGTGAAGCGGCAGCTGATGTTCCGTTTGGCATTACATTCTTCGCTCTTTCTGAGAATGAAAGCTTGTTCTGCGGGGCTGCGAATTCTTTTCTGGGGCATGAGCTGCCAGCGGCCCATAAAGTAACGACACTAGTTGCTGTATGCGGCTTGCATATGCGCGGTTATCCGCTTGAGAAACAAATGAATGCTTGCGGAGCAACCTTTATACGGGAAACGATATCGGCTCCCAATTACCAGCTTATTAAGCTTGCGACTACGCCGGCGAAGCCAGGCATGATCAAGCGGCAATCCGGCGGAGCTTCCATTGAACTTGAGATATGGGAAATGCCGCTTGAATCCTTTGGCTCATTTACGGCTTCCATACCAGCACCGCTTGGCATCGGAAAAGTGGAATTGGCAGATGGTACGGAGGTGCCGGGCTTTGTTTGTGAAGCGTATGCGGCTGAAGCAGCGGAGGATATTACGGATCTTCGCGGTTGGCGTCATATTTAGAGATTTGCCTTCCTTCTAATCTAATTCGATATCGAAGCAGCTAGCGCCGGTAAGTGCGCTAGCTGCTTCTTTTGTCATTTGGTTATTTTAAAACGGCCGTCCACGCATCTTTCAATAATTGAACGCCTCGTTCCATATCCGTTTCGTTGATACTCCCGAAGCCGAGATAAATCTTCTGATTCTCCTCATTCTGATTTGAATGTTCATATTGTGAGCCGTACACCAAAACACCTTCTGCTGCGGCGAGATCGATTAATTGTTGGACACTGCATACTGCTGAGAGAGTCAATTCGATATGAAGGCCCCCGCTGGCGCCTTCGATTTGCACATAACAGGTCAAATATTGCGCAAGCAGCTCCGTTAATCGTTCATGTTTCTTTCTATAGCGGTTGCGCATACGCCTTAGATGGCGATACCAATGACCCCGCTCGATAAACGATTTCATCGCTAATTGATCGATGCGTGAAGGGCTGGAGAGAATACGCTGAGCAGCATCTAGTTTTGCCATAAGCGGCACAGGGAGAACCATGTAGTTCATCCGCAGCGCAGGTGAAAAAGCTTTTGAGAACGTCCCCAAGTAGATGACCACACCATCCTGGTCCATTCCTTGAAGAGAAGGAATGGTTCTGCCGGAGTAGCGGAATTCCCCGTCATAATCATCTTCGATAATGTAGGCATGATGCTTCTTTGCCCAAAGCAGCAGCTGCTGCCTTGTAGAGTAAGGTAAGGGATTGCCGATCGGACGATGTGAGGGTGTAACGTATACGGATTGGATGTTCTCTCGCGCAATTACGGCTGCGGTCCATTCATGATCGCGAAGGGACACGGGAATGATGCGAAAGCCATTTTGAACAAAAATTTCACCGACTTGCGCGATGCTATCCTCTTCAATAGCGACCGTTGTTCTCCCCTCCAGAAGTCGGTTTAGGATGTGCATGCTGTAGGAGAGGCCGGAGCCGATGATCATCTGCTCGGGCAAGCTGGTTACGCCCCGTGAGTTATTCAGATATTGTGCGAGAACGAAACGGAGTGAATACTCCCCACGAGCATCGCCGTAGTGATGAAGGGTAGTTCCGTATTCAGCTAGTGTTTCGGTTAGAGCGGATTTCCAAGCCTGCACAGGAAAAGAGCCGCCATCTATGGTCAATAGATTAAAATCGATTATTGTCTTATTCAAGAAACGTGAAGGCATAGCTGTGCTTTGTCTATAATAATCATTCGGATGATTCGAAGCCTCTTGGTTCGGCAGAGAGAACGGTATAAGATGAGGGTCAGTAACGAATAAACCGGAACGCGCTTTACTAACGATATAGCCTTCTTCCAAAAGCATATGATAGGCGGTTTCGATTGTCGTTTTGCTTACTCGCATTTGCTGGCGAAGAGAACGAATGGAAGGCAGCCTCATACCGTCTTTGAGCGTGCCGGCTTGGATAAGTGACCGAATATGCCTATATAACTGTCTGTACAAAGGACCTTCTTCGTTCTCGGAAAGGTTAATTTCAATCATGGTATCTCCTAAATCTGACCTCTAAAATGGATATCTAACTGAGCCTTTGATGCAGGTCAAATTTAGTATAGACTTACGTTATCGGTTCATGCAACCGGCAGGGTCACTTCAATAAAACAAGAGGAGTGTGCAGAATGGAACAATCAGCGGTCATCCGATTAGAGCGATTAGGTATAAAGCTTCCCGAGGCAAACGATCCAGCAGGCAACTATGCGAATTATATGATTAGCAGCGGCGGCTTATTGTTTGTTTCCGGAAAAGGGCCTGCAGGCCACCCAAAGGGGAAGCTTGGGAGGGAGTATAGTACCGAAGAGGGGATTCAATTTGCCCGTCTAGCAGGTATTGAGGTACTCGCGGTGCTGCAATCTGCACTAGGAAGCTTAGATAAGGTTAAGAGAGTAGTGAAAGTCCAAGGGTTCGTGAATGCTGAGCCTCATTTTGAAGAGCATCATAAGGTGATGAATGGATTCTCTGACCTGATGGTGGACATCTTTGGTCAGAAGGGTGTTCATGCACGATCTGTAATGGGGGCTATTTCATTAAGGGACAATTTGCCGATTATCCTCGATTCCATATTTGAGATCGAAACGTAAACAAGAACGATTGGACGGCATTATGCTGTCCAATCGTTCTTGTTATATATTGACTTGTTCGTCAAGCTTCATGCCTTTCCAGATCGTGACGGAGATGATCCATGCCGCAAGGAATAAAACGACAAGTAAGCAGCCTAAGGAATTGAAATTCAGATGATTGATCCAGCTGATGAACCCAGACTGCCAGTTCAGCTTCCTGCTAAGCACTTGAATGAGCTCTACTGCACCGATTAAGAAGGCTGCGAGTACGGAAACCGAAGTTACCGTTACATTGTAATACAGCTTGCGGAGCGGAGCTGTAAATGCCCATTTATAAGCTGTCGTCATGAATATACCGTCTGCCGTATCCATTAAGCTCATTCCCGCTGCGAACAGGATTGGGAGTGAGAGAATGCCGAAGACAGAGACGGAGGTATGCGCAGTACTGGCGGATATCGCGAGAAGTCCGATTTCGGTAGCTGTATCGAAGCCAAGACCGAACAAAAATCCGAGCGGGTAGACATGCCAGCTTTTCGCAATGAAGCGGGATAAGGGATGGATCAATCGTGCGATCAAGCCGCGAGCATTCAGCAGCCTCTCCAGGCTATCAGCGGATTCTTCCCCGCTGCGAAGCTTGCGAAACACTTTGAGCAGTTGAATGAGGACGAAGAAATTGAACAATCCGATAATCATAGGAAGCTTCCGGAAACCGATGCGCCAATAACACCTCCAACCTCTTGCATCTGAGGCATGCTCTCCTGCAGCCAATGAACAGATAAGGCAATGGCCAGCACCATTAGAAAGACGACCGAGGAATGTCCAAGGGAAAAATAAAACCCGATGCCAAAGGAATTCTTGTTCTGCCCAACGAGTTTGCGGACCGTATTATCGATTGCTGCAATATGATCGGCATCAAAGGCATGCCTTAAACCAAGCGTGTAGGCTAATAAACCTAAGCTCCAAAAGGTCGGATTCATTCCTGCGACCGAAAATAATCCCGCTATCCCGACTAAATGAAGGAAAACGACGACACTCATATAACCGATCCAGCTGCGGCGGCTTTCCATCATTTTTTGGAACATGTAAATCCCTCTTTTCTATGTATGTGCATGTGTACCGTCTGCTTGCTCCCATCCACCTTCAGCACATGACATTGATTCGTGAGTTCCCGAAGACGATGAATTTGGCCGCGAACGACGATAATTTCCATGCACTGATCATGATTCAAGTGAATATGCATCGTGGAAATGATATCATGGTGATAGTTATGCTTAGACTAATCAAATGACAGGCATAGAAACGCCAAATCGGGTTAAAGACTCTTTATTTGCCATATAACCTCCCATGAGATCGTGAAATCGTGTCACTTATGTTATAAAACGTAACACAGAAACTGGTTTGAAAAGAGCCTTTCTTCGAGCAATGGAGTCGCTGCACAGAATTCATTTACGTTATCGTATAAATAAGGTATCCTTGTCCATGGCTGATCAAGTTTATAACGAGTACGTTCAGAATAGAATCGGGGTATACGGGGTATGAAGAAGTTCAAGAAATTTTATATAGAGATTACAAGCGTCTGTAATTTGGCCTGTACGTTCTGTCCGCAAACGAAACGGGAGCCCAATTTCATTAAAATAGATGATTTTACGAAAAGACTTGATGAAATTAAGCCTCACACGGATTATATTTATTTGCATGTAAAAGGGGAGCCGCTGCTCCATCCCAAAATCGATCAGCTGCTGGACTTAAGCCATGAACGCGGCTTCAAGGTGAACATTACGACGAATGGGACACTGATTACGAAAAACAAACCGAAGCTTCTGGGCAAGCCTGCTCTTCGGCAAATGAATTTTTCTCTTCATAGCTTTGACGGTCATGTAGGCTCGACGAATAAGGATGCCTATATTACAACCATTCTTACTTTCATCAAAGAGGCGCTTGAATCGACCAACATTTTGTTTTCGCTGCGCTTGTGGAATCTGGATACGGATAACAAGACCAACGCGGAGAAGAACCGTAATCGTCAGGTACTGGAAATCATCGAGCGGGAGTTCAATCTCGATTATCAAATCGAAGAGAAATTTATTCGGGGCGGCGGACTCAAAATCTTGGATCGCGTCTATCTGAACCAAGACCATGAGTTTGAGTGGCCGGATTTGAACGCGGAAGAGGACGATGGGAAGGGCTTCTGCCACGGCCTTCGCAATCAGGCGGCGATTTTGTCCAACGGAACGGTTGTCCCTTGCTGTTTAGACGGAGAAGGCATCATTAACCTGGGCAACATTAACCAAACTCCTTTCTCCGAAATTATTGAAGGCGATCGTGCTACTAAGCTCTACGAGGGGTTTTCCAGAAGAGAAGCCGTCGAGGAATTATGCCGAAAATGCGGGTACCGCAAACGATTCGGCACTTGATTCACTTTCATCACTCGCGTGTAATAACGGGTACGGCAAGCCCGAAAGGCAGCTGAAAATAATCGGATAAGGCGGTGAATGCAATGACAGTTCATTATTCGTTAGACTGCTACAACATGAAGATTCTAGTTAAACAGGTGGAGGAGAACGGCAGACGCTACGATGTCAACATTCAATGCAATCAGAATCCGCTCAGTTTCGGCAATACTTTATTTTCGGCTGCGACAGCGGAGCATGCCAAACGTGCAGCGAATCAGTTATGTACGTTCTATACCATGGCGAGAGTAAACGGTTATTTCCTTGAGGGCAAGTTCTTCAAGAAGCCGAACAGCGCAGAAATTTCTGCCGAGGCTGTGCTGATGCATGAACGAAGCACGGATGAGATGCATGCCTTGCTGCAAGAGGTATAGAACGTTAGATCCATTATAAATAAACCGTTAGTGGGACCGCTTTAAGCGGTCCCGTTTTAATTATTTTGTTAAGGAAAACAATAATATGGAAAGGTATTCCATCCTTTGCGCCGAATACCTTTAATAAATGTAAACGATTTCTTGGGATAGGAGTTGAGGGAATGAAGATGGATAACGAACAGTATGAGAAAATCAGGCAAATCGCGCTTGCCCTTCCAGGTGTGGAGGAAGGCAGGTATTTCAGTACACCTGCTTTCCGTGTTCGCGGTAAAGTGTTTGCTCGTATTCGCGAGGATGGGGAAACGATGGCCTTGAAGGTGGATTTTGAGACGAGAGATACTCTCATGCAGGTAGATAGCGATACTTTTTTCACTACTGACCATTACCTGGAATATCCCTCTGTGCTTATGCGCTTCTCCAACGTGGAACCTGATGAAATGCGAGAGCATCTGGAACGTTCATGGCGGTACTGCGCCTCGAAGCGTCTGATCGCGGAATTCAATCAACAGCAATGAGCAGCTTTAAGTTAACGGGAAGTCTTCTTGAGAATGTCCTCAGCGGTTCGTTGCCGGAGACGATTAACCGTTTCAATAAATATGGATTTTGACTGGAAGTCGTAAGCCCATCATCGAATGTGAAAGCATATAAGTAACCGTTTTCTTGCACCAAATCCATCGTAGTTTGGCTTCGATGGCCGTAGGGATAGGCAAAAGCGAAGGCGCTCGTTTTAACGATACGTTCAATTGCGATTTTGGAGCCGGCAATTTCTTTCTGCTGCCTGGCCTTCGACTGCAGCGGCAGATGAGGATGGGTCCGCGAATGTGCCATAATATCCCATCCCCCTTTTTCTAGCGCCTTGATCTGTGTCCAGCTCATATACGGCTTACTATTTACCCAGTCGGTAATCACGAATAAGGCCGCCGTATATCCGTATTTTTTTAAAATAGGGAAAGCCATGTCGTAATTGTTTCTGTAGCCGTCGTCGAATGTAATAAGAACGAGTTTGTCCGGGACGGACATTCCGCGTTTCATAAAGGTATCGAACTGCTTCAGGCTGATGGAATGATAACCATGTGAATGGAGATACGCCATTTGTAAGTTGAATTGCGCGGCGGTTACCTCATATTCACTGCCTGCTTGGTCAGTAATAGAATGATAAGTAAGGACAGGAATCGTAAATTCTCCCGCAGCTGGAGAAGGAGCCGCTTGAACAGTTGAAAAGGCAATTTCATCTTCGACCCTGAAGATCGCAAAGTAACCGATGTAAAGAACGACCAGCAAAGCTATTATTTTCCTCATGGTATCTCTCCGTTGCTGGATTACCCATAATATAAAGCTTTTCATATTATAGAGGGTAATGCGCTCAAAAAGAAACAGGAAAAAAAACATCAAACTCTGATCCTTGACCGATTCGGCTTCGCACCGTAATTTCCCCGCCATGAGCCTCCACAATCGATTGCGAGATTGAGAGCCCCAGACCAGCACCGCCATATTTGCGTCCCCTCGAATGCTCACTGCGGTAGAACCGCTCGAACAACCGTGAAAGATGCCCCTCCTCCTTAATGCCTATACCGTTATCACGAATAGAAAGCCGGATACGTTCACCTTCTTGAATCAAGCGGATCAAGATGCTGCCTGTCAGAGGGTCTGTGTGCTGTACGGCATTTGGAAATAGATTCAAATCGGTGATGGTACCGTCTGCCTGAATGCAGGCATTGAAGTGCCTGGCATGAAGAACAGAGGGCGATTCGGACGACTCTCATAAAGTAGTATTATCGTTACGGGACGCAACAAAAAGTTACCGGGCTCATCGAGAAACCGGCGCTGCATCAAGCACCTTCTAATATGGCCATAATGGGGCGGTATATTCTAGCGCCTTCGAGTTGATTTCTTTGCGGCCTCATTCGTAATTCAGTCAAAAAGCTGATACAATTGAATAATTGTAAGTAACCATTATTTATTGTGCAGGCATTCAGACATCATAACGTATCCAAATCATAGTGAACGAAGGAGATCGAATATGACTACAGTGAACAGAGAGATCTCTTCCGATTCGGACTCCAGGCATGAACAAATCGTTAAGCGAACGCTCATTGTCACGGCTGTTGAAGTGGAGAAGGAAGCCATTCTAAGAGGACTTGGCAGCAGGGCGAACGTGGATGTTCTTGCGGGAGGTGTAGGCCCCATAGCGGTGGCGGCGAAGACAGCTGCAGCACTGGCAGCTGTCGATTACAGCTTGGTCATCAGCGCCGGAATAGGGGGCGGATTCGCCGGACAAGCTGAAGTCGGTTCTGTCGTCGTTGCTACCATGAGCGTATCGGCCGACCTTGGCGTCGAAACAGCTGATGCATTCCTTAGCTTTGAAGAGCTTGGGTTTGGCACGACCCGGTTTCAAACTGACGGCAGCTTGGCGGCTCCATTAGTCGCAGCTATGGAAGCAGCAGGGTTATCCGTTTCAAGCGGTCCTGTGTTAACGGTTTCGACTGCTACGGGCACGGCAGCGACTGCGGCGATATTGGCCCTTCGAGTACCCGGAGCTGCGGTAGAGGCGATGGAAGGTTATGGCGTCGCAACAGCCGCACATAATCGGGGTATACCTTTCCTTGAAATTCGCACGATTTCGAATCAAGTCGGTCCAAGAGACCGGGATGCTTGGCGCATTGGAGATGCACTGCAGGCACTTCAAGCGGCAAGCTCAGTCATTAGCGGAGGTGCTACTATGAGAATTGCATTCTCACCGTGTCCGAATGACACGTTTATCTTTCATGCTCTGGTACACGGCCTAATACCTGGCGCACCGAAGCTTGATGTGACCTATGCAGATATTGATATTACTAACAAATGGGCTGCCGGTGAAGGCGGCTCCGATGTTCCGGAAGTTATGAAAATCTCTTATGCGGCGCTGCCTTGGATATCATCCGATTATGCGCTGCTGCCATGCGGAGGAGCACTAGGCAGAGGCTGCGGACCGCTCGTGCTGACGCAAAATGGTTCAAAGAGCAGCACCGATCTGGCAGCTTTGGCTGGCAAGCGCATAGCCGTTCCAAGTGATAAATCAACAGCGTATCTGTTATTCCGGCTTTGGGCGGCGCAGCAGTTGCAGGGCGGGGTGGGCGAGATCGTTGTTATGCCTTTCCACGAAATCATGCCTGCTGTAAGAGATGGACTTATTGATGCGGGACTCGTCATCCATGAAGCGCGGTTTACTTATCACAAGTATGGATTGCATCTTCTGACTGACCTTGGCAGCTGGTGGGAAGAAGATACAGGCTTGCCAATCCCGCTTGGCGCAATTATAGCGAAGCGTTCGTTAGATTTGGAGCAAATATCAAAGTGGATAAAAGCTTCTGTTGAATACGCATGGGCACATCCTGAGGTATCCAAGCCTTATATAATGAATCATGCTCAAGAACTGTCGCCGGAGGTTGCCCAGGCGCATATAGATCTGTACGTGAACGAATTCTCCGCGAACCTTGGAGATGACGGATATGCGGCAATTGAAGCGCTCCTTGGACGTGCGGCGAAGGAAGGGCTGGTCCCGGCAATCGATTTGACGGCACTTCGCCCCACGCTGCACGAGGCGCGCTATCTTGACATATAGGCTTGAATTGAAGCACTATGTTCATATAACGAATCCGAGAGGACATTTATTTCATGGATCACACGAATATGATGAAGCAAATGATTGATATCATGTCTAGAAGCGGTTGGAGAATTACAGAGCAGCGCCGCATGCTGGCCGAAATATTTGCCAAAACCGATGGCTATCTATCCCCCAAGGACGTCTATGACCAAATGACGGTTACTTATCCGAGCGTAAGCTTTGATACGGTTTATCGTAATTTGCGTTTGTTAAGTGAGATGGGAGCGCTGGAACAGTTTTATTTTATGGAGGGCGGCTTGAAATTCAAGGGCAGCTGTTTGAATCACCACCACCACCACCTGATCTGCATTAATTGTGAGAAAACGTTGACCTTCGAATATTGCCCGATGGAGCAGAAATTGAATTTGCCGGGTCACTTTAAAATAACGAATCATCGGTTTGAGGTTTATGGTTTATGCGAGAACTGCCAGAATGAACAAACTGCCACGATCTAACGGAAGATCAATGAAGTCCGCCGCAGAGCTGCTGCGGCTTTTTTGTGCGGGAGAACAGTAAGCGATAAATAAAAAAATCCCCTCATGAGGGGAGCCTACATTTATGAAGAGTGAGTTGTGGCGTCCGCGGGACTACCTGCTGCTTGCTTCAAGCAGCGCTGTATTCCTATTGCTGAGTTGGTGGGCTATCAAAAGCTAATGAATGATGACGAACCTGCCAAAAATGATAATTATTGGTCGTCAGCTGTTAGAATCTGAACCTTTTTCTTTGCGACCAGTAATGTTATGATAATGACGGGTGAAAACATACAATGACAAATAATAACGTAGCCAATGATGAGCAAGAAGTGCAGCAGCCGAGTGCAGAAGAAATTCAAAGGTTAATCGAAGCTCTTCACAACAATTCGATCCACGCGCTGACCTCGATGTTTGAGGGCGAAGAGGTGGATGGCCAAGTGATGAATCATGAGCTGTATGGCCCGATTTTCACTTACAGGATTCAGGTAAAAGAAGAAGGACATGCTTACGTATGCGGTTTCTTCATGCGTGAATTACTGGACAAATTCCAGAATAACGCTGATCCGGCCATTTGGCTTGCTTCCTTTTTCTATGACCTCATGAAGGGGGAAGGCAGTAAGCTGCTTCCTCAGCCTCCTCAATCGGAGGATGAAGCAAAGCAGTTAATTGATGGGGTCATTGTTCCGCACTGTGCCAAAACGATTCGTGAAGAGTTTGATCAAGAGCAGGTTTACGTCGATCTGGAATTTAATGAACAGCATGGCCCCGTGCTCGAAGCCGGATTCACGGCTATCACGGATGGCAATAATGTCTGTGCGTTACCTCTCCACATCTTAATTGCGCACTATTTACTTAATCGTGATCCTGCGGAGCCCTTTATTCAAGGTCTTTACAAAATTCGTGAGGAGCATGGACTCGAATAGAGGACAAGCAAGCCTGCGATGAATAGGGAAGCTCACAGAATACGATAGGAAGAGAGCCTGAGCGATCAGGCTTTTTCTTTTTCCTTAACTAAATTGTAACAACTTAAATGTATCTGGCGGTTGGGCCATGTTACGATAATAGTGCTGGAGGTCAGTAGTATTTAGGACAGAAGGACAGGGCTCATGTCTGACAAATAGATGGTTTAACGAGAGAATTAAACGAGATTTATACCGAGCTGGTGTGGAGAGAAGAACAAAATCGGAGGGATATACAATGGGTGTACCTGTTAGTGTTTGGGTTGCAGCTGCCATAATTCTTGTTATTATAACTTGGGGCACAATTTGGGTGACGAATAAAGCCTATTCCAAGAGATGGGAAGATCACGGGCACCAAGAGGATCGTATCGAGAAGGAGTAATGTAGAATGTCCACAGCGCTGAACCCAAAGCTGGATCGTGAATATATGGTTCGGATACTGGAGCTGCTGCTCCAAACACCGAGCCCAAGCGGTTATTGTATGCAAATAATGAGCCTTATTCAAGAGGAAGCGGCAAAGCTTAGCTATCAAGTGGAGATGACTCCTAAAGGAAATGGAATAATCACTATTCCAGGCACCAACTCAAGCCCATCGGATGTAATTGGGATATCCACCCATGTTGATACACTTGGCGCTATGGTACGTTCAATTAATCCGAGTGGTACGGTTCGCTTTACTCCGATTGGCGGTTATGCGATGCAAACCGTCGAAAGTGAATATTGCCTCATACACGCGCGTGATGGCAGGAGCTACGAAGGGACGGTCTTATCGACAAAGCCGTCTGTACATGTGTATTCTGATGCACGTGACTGGAAGAGGGAAGAAGCCAATATGGAGATTCGACTTGATGAGCTCGTCCGTACGAAGGAGGATGTCATTAAGCTAGGTATCGCAGTTGGAGATTTCATCTCTTGGGATCCGCGTACCCGTATACTCCAGAATGGCTGGGTTAAATCACGGCATTTGGATGATAAAGCTAGCGTGGCCGCCTTGTTCGGCGTACTGGAATGGTTGAAGCGCGAAGGGGCTGCTCCTGCGCGCACGATCAAGCTGATAATATCCACTTATGAAGAGGTTGGTCATGGAGCATCCTATATCCCTTCAGATATCACAGAGCTAATCGCAGTAGATATGGGAGCGATTGGAGACGATTTATCCACGACCGAGCACGATGTATCTATTTGTGCGAAGGATTCCTCTGGACCCTATGACTATAATATGACGTCGAAGCTAATCGATCTGGCGAAGCGCGAGAAGATCCCGCACGCGGTAGATATTTACCCTTACTATGGATCGGATGCTTCGGCAGCTCTCCGGGGCGGGAGCAATATTCGCGCAGCATTGATCGGGCCCGGTGTCCACGCTTCTCACAGCATGGAACGGACTCATACGGATGCAATCGTGAATACGGCAGCGTTACTGATTGCCTACGTATTAGAACCGTCTGTATAAAAGTGTTTATCGAAAGACCGCCATTCCAACTAGGTCTCCATATCATTACAAATGCGAAGAAGAATTCATTATTCACTAATGAATTCTTTTTTATTTGGCAATAGTAAAATGGATAGTAATCAATTACACCTATGAGGAGTCGAGTCCAATCGATATGAAGCAAGATCACTCCAGAGTAATCGAAGAGATTAAGAGTAAAGCGACTCGGATTCGAAAGACAGACGATTTATTGCCTCTTATAGATGCGGCAAGTCAAGCTAAGTACGTCTTACTGGGAGAAGCGAGCCATGGGACAAGTGAATTTTATACCTACCGTACGGAGCTAACCAAAGCACTCATTCAGGAGCATCAGTTTACCTTTATCGCAGTGGAGGGGGACTGGCCATCTTGTTATGAAGTTAATCGATATATAAAGGGTCATGCAGATGCCAAGACTCATTGGAGGAAGTCCTGTTGAGCTTCGATCGATGGCCGGCTTGGATGTGGGCGAATACGGAAACCCGCGACCTCATAACGTGGTTAAAGGAATATAACCTGGCACTTCCAGAAGAGAAACGTATTGGTTTCTATGGACTCGATGTGTATAGTTTATGGGAATCTATGGATGAGATCATCAAACATCTCAAGAAGACAAACTCCCCGGAGCTCGCGTCTGCCGTCAAGGCTTTCTCCTGCTTTGAACCGCATGAACGGGAAGGACAGAAATACGGCATGGCTGCAAGCTTTTTCTCAGAATCTTGTCAGGAAGAAGTCTTTCAGCTATTGCAAGAACTTGAGGCCAAGCGGGATCGAACAGGAGGAAGTCAGGAATCCTCATTGAATGATGAGATCAATGCTCTTGTTGCGGTTAATGCGGAGAAATATTATCGTTCCATGGTCCGCGGAGGGCCTGAATCCTGGAATATAAGAGATGAGCATATGGTTGAAGCACTGAATCGGGTTATGGATTTCTATGGGTCCACAGCAAAAGCAATCGTATGGGAGCATAACACTCACATCGGCGATGCCCGGGCGACAGATATGGCAGCTGATAATATGTTGAATGTTGGACAGCTATTGCGTGAACAAACGTCGGAAAATGAAGTTTTTGCTATAGGATCAGGTACCCACCGTGGAACTGTCATCGCCGCAGACTCTTGGGAAGCCCCGCCTGAGGTGATGCGGGTTCCGGTCGCTATGCGCGGCAGCTGGGAGGATCTTATGCATCAAGCGGGCAGTTATGACCAGTTTCTCCTGTTCAAGGGTACGAAAAGTCCAGCGTTTCAGCAAATTTATGGTCATCGGGCGATCGGTGTCGTGTACCATCCGGAATATGAACGGGGTAATTATGTGCCTACCGTGATGGAAGAGCGGTATGACGCATTCGTCTTCTTCGACATGACAGAGGCGCTTCACCCGATAGGAAAGCTGCCTCTCAAGGTATGATGATAATAAAGGCTGTACGACTAATCAATGGGACAAAATTCCTTCCTGCCATAAAGTTTGGCTATAAATTGTCCAAACTGCTTAGACGTGGGTGACAGATAACGGTCTTTTTTCCATTGAAGGCCTACCTCACACTTGCATCCAGGTTCTTCAATAGGCAGCCAAGCAATGTTTCCGGTCATGATAGAGGTCATATTAGGCAGCAGTGAAATGCCAAGCCCGGAGGAAACAAAGCCGGCTACGGTGGTTAAATCTTCTGCCTCGTAGACGATATTCGGCGTGAAATCATTCGTTCCGATGAACGTTTCTATGACTTTCTTTAAGCCGCAGGTTGTTTTAAGCCCAATGAACGGCTCGTTTACCAGCTCTTTGATCGAGATCGATTTGTTGCCCGACAGTGGGTGGTTGGATGGAAGCGCCGCGGAAAGTGTATAGGAGAATAAGGGCATCCAAGCTAGGCCCGGTAACTCCTCTCGAGGTGATGTAATGATCAGATCGGCTAAGCCGGCATTCAGCTGCTGCAAATTGTAGCTCTGTGTTCCTTGTGATAGATTGAATCGAACATTCGGGGATTCCTTGTGGAAGGCGCCAATAATAGATGGGATAACCTGGGCGCCTAATATATTCAGATAAGCGAGATTAATCATCCCTTTATCGGGATGGGCAAGCTCTTGGATTTCTTGTTTACCTTTTTGCAGCTGGTCCAGGACATCTTCGACAAGAGCAGCGAATATTTGACCATAACGGGTTAATTGAATATTTCGGCCATTACGCTCAAATAAGGGGACGCCAATCTCATCTTCCAGTCTCGCTATCGAATGGCTAAGCGCAGGCTGAGAGATGGAGAGGACCTCGGCAGCTCGCGTGACATGCTGCAAACGGGCGATAGTGAGAAAGTATTCGAGTTGATTTAATTCCAAAGGAATCTCTCCATTCATAAATGTAATGCATGAATATGATTCTAATAATGAATTAGACATTATATTTCCCTCATCATACACTTAGCGTGTAGAACAATCAATGGATGAAGAGGAGGGAAATGTAATGGAACTGGCAAAGACGAAAATCCAGCTGCAGGAGAAGGTTAATGCAGCAGCTAAAGGGAAAATATTATTTTTTCTTTGCTTTGGCGTATTCATGGTTTATTTGGATTCCACAATCGTTAATATCGCGCTTCCCTACATGCAAGCGGACCTTAAGATGAGTATGAGCGGGCTGCAATGGATTATCGACGCTTATGCACTTACTTTTGCTTGTTTGCTATTAACGTCAGGAAGTATCGGGGATGTGTGGGGACACCGTAACGTATTCCTATTCGGAATAACCGGATTTACACTTGCTTCCGTTTTATGCGGGCTGAGTCAATCCTATGAAAGTCTTCTGGTTGGCAGAACGCTGCAGGGAATATTCGGATCATTAATGACTCCGGTTTCACTAGCGATCATCAGAGGATTATATGATGACTCGGCGTCTCGAGCTCGAGCGATTGGGATATGGGCGGGACTTGGAGGATTAGCTCTGGCTATGGGTCCTTTGGTTGGGGGCGTACTGGTAGAACATTTTAGCTGGCAAAGTATATTTTGGATTAATATTCCGATTGGTCTCGTTGTTGTCACGGTGCTAGCTCGCATACTTCCTCGTGCCGCACATAGGGAGGGTCAGAGCAGGGAAATCGATTGGCTTGGACAGCTGTTGTTTGCTGCTGGTATTGCAGCATTGGCATATGGATTAATTGAAGGCGGGTCACTTGGCTGGTCGTCAGTCTCGATTGTTGGCTGCTTTATTGGATCAGCGCTCATACTCGTTCTATTTGCAATCCGGCTGTTGAAGGTGAAGAATCCGCTTCTGCCGCTTTCATTGTTGCGTAACCGTATCTTTCTCGTGGTTTGTGCAGTTAATTTCTTCGGATTCTTCGGTTTATACACGGTTATCTTCTTATTTACTTTATATCTTCAACGTATTAATGGGCTTAGCGCGGGGGAGGCAGGGGTTCGTTTCCTAGCGTTGACGCTCAGCATTATGCTTGCATCGATTATTGGCAGCTCGTTATCTCAACGTGTAAAGCCTAAGACATTGATTTTAACTGGCATTCTTATTCTTACGGCGTCTTTGTTTGCATTAACCTCGCTTCAGACAGATAGCAGCTATAGCGAGTATTGGTGGATGCTTACCATGCTTGGAGTAGGCGTATCCCTTGTGGGTTCTGCAGCGACTATCGCATTGATGACCTCCGTATCACCAGCAATGGCCGGGACGGCTTCGGGCATTATGAATACGTCTCGTCAGATCAGCGCTGTCTTCGGTATCGCGGTCTCAGGTGCGTTGATAACGGGGAACGTGAACTCCGGATTGGTAAGCGCACTTTCCGGAATGTCATTGAATCCGGATGCTCAGGACCGCTTGGCTGAGGGCTTATCCACGGGAAATCTGAACATTATCCAGACCTTCGAGCTGGCTGCGGACTCGAGGGCGAATCTGCTATCAGCAGCCGCGAATTTATTTGTAGAGGGTATGCATACGACTTTTATCTATGGAGGAATTGCCGGTATAACAGCTGGAATAGCAGCACTATTGCTGCTGCCAAGAGAACGGAATAAACGATTATAGAACAAAATAACGTAATAAAGAAGGACCGTCCCTAGTCATCACAGGGGCGGTCCTTCGTTACTACTTCTTAGATGCTAACCAATCCGTTAACGCATTGATTTGATCCTCAGTTAACGTCCCATTATAGGCAGGCATGCCGCCTCCGCCATTGTGAATCTGGGTGGAAATTTGCTCAGCCGTAAGCTTACCGCCAACCTTTTGCAGGTTTGGCCCTACGCCTCCGCTCATATCTGCCGCATGACAGCCGACGCATTGTGCTTTGTAGGTAGCTTCAGCAGCAGCAGCTGTTGTCGTGTTATTCGCTGGAGCAGGTGCATTAGTTCCCGTATTGTTCGCTGGAGCAGGTGCATTGTTGTTCGTTTTATTCCCCCCGCATCCCGCAGCAATGACTATAAATGCCACCACAAGCAGAAGCAAAGGAAGTAGGCGTTTGTTCATTTTTGTCCTCCTCAAAGTTTTTGCGAGGCTCTGCCTTATAAAGCCGGATATCGGCTTTTTCAAGCAAAAACTCACATCGAAAGCATAAGCTAAGTTTTTGCGAGGCTCCGCCTAATATAAGCCGGATAATGGCTTTATCAAGCAAAAACTCACATCGAAAGCATAAGCTAAGTTTTTGCGAGGCTCTGCCTTATAAAGCCGGATATCGGCTTTTTCAAGCAAAAACTCACATCGAAAGCATAAGCTAAGTTTTTGCGAGGCTCTGTCCTGATTGAGCTGGGTTTTGCATGCTCTAGATCCGGTGATGCTTCTGTATAAGATTTCCCTATTTGATTAACCGCATGCACAGCTTGATTAAACCTCATCATTCGTATAACGGGGAGTGAATGGTTTTAGTAAGGGTATCCCACTTATGAAAATGCTGGGAGTCGGTTTAAGGCAGATAAATCCGTACGAGGGAAATGCAACAATTGGGCCCAGAATTAATGGCTGGACAATCTTTGGTGAATTAATTGTCCAGGCGGATCAACGAATGTATGCCCATAAGAGAGAGAAAGTCCTGTGATCGTGTATCACAGGACTTTTTTTTCAAAGTATGAAACGCCAGATGAGCCAGCAAACGAACACGCAAAACCACGAAGTAAATCCGAAAATCAGCACGATTTTATTCTCGCTCCAGCCATATTTTAAGCTGAAATGATAATGGATGGGCGCCATTCTGAATAAGCGAAGCTTCGTTTTTTTGTAATACCAAACTTGGAAGATCACCGAGAACTGCTCTGCAAGATAAACGAAGAACAGAATGGGAATAAGAATTTCTACCTTCTCCAGTACGACCAAGAACGACAAGGAACCTCCAATAGCAAGCGATCCCGTATCCCCCATAAAGGCTCGTGCCGGATAGATATTGTAGATGAACAAGCCTAGCAAGCATGCGATCATGACCAAGGAAAACAACTGCACCTCGACTCGCTCCGAGATTAGAAAAAAGAAAAAATAAGAAGGAATAGCGACGTTAATCAGCAGGCCGTCTAACCCATCTGTGAAATTAATGGCATTGGCCGAGCCGACGATAAATAACATCATGATTATCATATAAACAAAGATTGGGAGATCGAACGTGAAATCTTTAAAAATCGTGATCGATGTGCTAATCGAGAATTGACGAAGGAGTATATACAGCAGAATGCCGGTAAAGGTAAACTGCAGCAGCAGCTTGGTTTTACCCGATATACCGGATGGATCCTGGAAGGCGGCTTTCTTAAAATCATCCATAAATCCAATCGCACTGAACAGAATGAAGCTTGCCGCAAGAAAGAGGGTCAGCGGCTGCGGATGGTAGGTTAGCGTTGCTATTACACCAATGAGCAATATAATGCCCGCCATTAGCGGAGTTCCGCGTTTAGCCTGATGATCAGGAGGCAGCTCAGGACGAATAGGCTGAGTTAGCTTCAACGTGCGCAGACCCCAAATCAACACAGGCATAAGGGCAGCAACAATAAAAAAGGATAAACTCGAAACGCCTAATAGGGATAGGTTCATATCAATTCTCCATTTTATAGGATATTTTTATTAGTCTATTCTATTTTCACTTGTTGGACAATATCCCTGTTGGACATCTGAATATATTCATAGAACTCACATCGTATTTTCATCTCCGGCAAGTAACATTGTTTCCAGAGGAAATTGAGATAAAATGGAGTGAGGAAGATTGGATTCGAATATTGTGACGGCGATTATTCAAGGTATTGTTGAAGGATTGACAGAATTTCTGCCTGTTTCATCAACCGGGCATTTGATTCTCAGCGGTAAACTGCTTGAATTCTCGGGCGAGAAGGCGGACACCTTCGAAATTATCATTCAACTGGGTGCCATCCTAGCAGTGGCGGTCATCTATTACCGACGTATTCTAGCGTTATTCGGTCTTGCCATGTCAAATGCTCCGATTACGGCGGCAACCAATTTCTCGTTCCTTGTAGCCATTCCGATGATGCTTGCCGCGAGCGGCTATGAAATGCTTAAGAGCTACAAATTGTTAACCGTACCTGGCGATGCCGCCTTTTTCATCATCGGATTTATAACAGCCTTCGTTGTCGCTTTACTAGCCGTATTGACATTCTTGAAGCTGCTTGAACGGTTCAAATTAGCGCCATTTGCTTATTACCGTTTCGTGCTTGCAGCCATATTCTTGGTTTACTTACTCGCTTCTTAAATTAAGCTCTATTCGGACTAGTAATCCGGATAGAGCTTTTTTTTGCGACGGAATAAGCAGCGAACAGTCAAGGGATAAAGGAAAACGGAATTTTAAACAAAATAGAAGGTTTGTAGGGTTGCTTATTTGGTGAAATTCGCTAGCATGGAAGTACGTAGATGCAAGTGAGGAGAGTGCCCTATTGCCGATGGAAGTCAAATCCTACTATAGAAACATGCGAATCAAGTATAAAGTGATCACGCTGATCTCCATCGTGATGGTCATTATGGGGGGAGTCACTTATGTCGCGCAGCAGTTTTTATTCAAAGCATACGATGAAGAGATTTACTTGCAGTCTGCAAGCGCTCTCAACAGTGCCTCACTCGGAATCGAGAACGAGCTGAAGAAGATGGAAAAACTGTCGTTCTCGATTGCCACGGACAGCTCGATTCAGTCGTATCTGGACCAGATTAAGAAAGGCGGCACAGAATACGATTATTTCGTTACGGCCAATGCCCTCCGGCAGCGGATGGTTAGTTTGGGCGCACTAGAGAAGTACGTGTTGTCTGTGCAAATTATCGATGCATACGGGAAAGATTATGCAACGGGAAGACAAAGCATTAACTTCTCACTGAAGCGGATAGAGCGCATCATTGCTGATACAGCCGCCAACCAAGGCGGTGTCAGCTTCGTCTCTCCAAGCGACAGCGACCCGGCTCTAATTGTCGGCAGGGAAATTCGAGAAGTCCAAAATTTGGATCTGAATCATCTTGGGGCGATTGCTGTGCGGATCGATTTGAATCGCTTGTTCCAGGATTACGCCAAAGGAATGGACAACGAGGGTGCAAATTTCGCGATTCTTGACGGCAGCCAGTCCGTCTATCCCATCTAATCCGTCGGTTGACGTTTCACAAATCGGGCTGAATTTGATCCGGCAAACGGGGTTATCGCATCGTTTCTACCGAAGGAAAGAAGGTATTTATGGCTTTCATTCCATCAGGCTACACCCATTGGACTTATTTGAATATCATTCCATTCAATGAAATATTCCGCGGCATTGAATCTGCCAAACGAACAGCTCTCATCATCTATGCCATCATGGGCGTGGTCGTCATTCTGGTTGCACTTGGCTTCTCCAGGGGGATTACGGGTCCAATTGAAAGGCTTAGCGCCAGAATGAAGAGGGTGCAGCTCGGTCATTTCGATTATAGAGAGGATCAGGGGGAACCGGCGCTGTCCAAAGATGAAGCCGGACAGCTGCAGCGTAATTTTCGCATTATGGTGCAGCGGATCGAGGAGCTCATCAACGAGAATTATGTGAAGCAGCTGGCGATCAAGGATACCAAATTCAAAGCGCTGCAGGCTCAGATCAACCCGCACTTTCTGTATAATACGCTGGAATCGATCAACTGGTCGGCGAAGATGAACGGCCAGCAGCAAATATCGCAAATGGTCGAGTCACTCGGCTCACTGCTGCGCAGCTCGATAAGTTTGAAGCAGCCGCTTATTCCGCTCAGCCAAGAGCTCGATATGATTAATCACTATATTAGAATCCAGAAAATCCGGTTCGAGGAACGGTTGGATTTTCAGATGGAGGTTCCGGATGAGCTGTTGAATTGTCTCATCCCGAAGCTGTCGCTGCAGCCGCTTGTTGAGAATGCTGTCAATTACGGTGTGGAGCAGATGATTGAGCCCTTGCACGATACGGGTAACCGCGCGGATAGAAGATGAACAGCTCCTGATAGCGGTTGAAGATAACGGTCCGGGAATGGAATATGTTTCTATCGCCAGCTTGGATAATGATGAAGTGAAGCCCCGAGGCTCTGGCCTTGGACTAAAGAATATTGAGGAACGAATCAAATTGCTGTTCGGCGAGTCCTACGGACTCCGGATCGAGAGTGAGCGACATGTTGGCACAGCCGTTACTTTACACCTTCCATACGAAATGAGGGAAGAAGATGTATAAAGTGTTAGTAGTTGACGATGAACGGATTATATTGGAAGGCATATCGCAAATTATCGACTGGAACAATCATGATTGTGTTCTAATGGGGACGGCGAAGAACGGACTTGAGGCATTAGCGGCGGTACAAGCCGAGCGGCCGGACATCATCATCACGGATATCAAAATGCCGGGAATGAACGGGCTGCAGCTGGTGGAGAAGGTCAGTGAGCTGTATCCGGGGACGGCGTTTATTATGCTCTCAGGTTTCAGCGAGTTTGATTATGCCCGAGAAGCGATGCGTTTCGGGGTCAAACATTATTTGCTCAAGCCGTGTAATGAGAACGCGATCAAGCAAGCACTTGACGAGGTCACAGATGAGCTGCGGAAGGTTCAATCCCATGAGCAGTTTCTGGCGAATATTCAGACGGAGCTCACGAAAGTGCTGCCGCATGCGAAGGAGCAATTTCTGAAGGAATTGGTAACGAATAAGACCTACGGCCGGCGGGACTGGAATGACTACGGATGCCTGTTCAATATTACGGTCCAGAGCGAGAATGTCCAATTAGTTCTGTTCCAGCTCGAAGGTTCCTATGAATACGAGCACTTATTCGCGATGAAGAACATCGCTGAGGACGTATTAGGCAGCGATATTGTCCTGCTCAGCACAACGATCGGCAAACATCTATTGCTGCTGGTGAAGGAATCCGGGGAAACGGGCTGGCTGTTTACGCAATTGAACGCGATCAAGAGCATCTTCACCGGCTATTACAAAATGGACGCGACGATTGCCCTTAGTGAAGCGGGTGAAATCACGGAAGCCCGCAGCATGTATCGAGAGACGGTAGCGTGCTTGAATTACCGGTTTTATTTGGGCGAAGGCAGCATTATAACGAAGAGAGATGTCGAGGGTCCGTATCATGAGGGGCCGCAAGCATTTATATATGATGAAGAGACGCTTGGTATGCATGTGAAGTCAGGTGATTGGGGTTATGTTCAGCAAGAACTGGATGCGATATTCACTGCGCTCTCCGAGATTCGGTTGGACGAGGTGATGGCCAAATCCTACGTCATACCTCTCTATGTGTCGATTGTCCGTGAGAGTGATCCTTCACAGAGGAACGGTTACTTGCAGACGATGGCGAAGCTTGATGAGCTCGTTACCCTTCAGTCATTGAAGCAGTTCATTACAGATGCAGCGCATGAGATCTGCATGAACAATTACCATTTGCAGCAGAAGAAGCATTCACTGATGATTCGCAGAATGATCGATATTATACACGAGCACATCGGGAATCCGGAATTATCGCTAAGCTGGGTAGCCTGTGAGATTCTATACATGAACGCCGATTATATCGGGAAGCTGTTCAAGAAAGAGACTGGAGAGAAGTTCTCGAATTATGTAATGAAGCTGCGGATCGAGAAGGCGGTTCTCGCGATGAATAGCTCAGACGACGTGAAAGTGTTTGAGCTCGCTGAAAGGTTCGGTTTCGGCGATAATCCGCAGTATTTTAGCCAAGTGTTCAAGAAGGTAACGGGCTGCACACCCTCGGAGTATAAACGTACCCCTTAGGAGCCATTTACTGGTGAACGCTCTGTTTTTTGAACAAAGATAGCGGTTTTTTAAATTCCTGACAGCACGGGCTGAATCTATAATAAAGGTGTGAGCAAGATAACTAGAGATGGAAGGGGTTCTAACAAAATGAGATGGAATAAGAGCATGCTTTTTCTCCTAATGGCCTTCGTATTGATAATGGTAAGCGCTTGCGGAAATTCGAATACGGAGAACAATTCTTCGGGATCATCGACTAATGGAACGACCGACAACAGCAAGACTGACGCGAAGAGCACGAACGACGTAAAGGCCGGGGACGAGGAAAAGCCGGTTACGCTCCGGATGGCTTGGTGGGGCTCGCAGCCGCGTCATGATTACACGATGAAAGTAATCGAGATGTACAAACAACAGCATCCGAATGTATCTATTGAAGTGGAGTACGCGAATTACGATGATTATTGGAAGAAGCTTGCGCCGGAAGCGGCAGCCAACGAGCTTCCTGATATTGTTCAAATGGATCTCCTCTATTTTAGCCAGTATGCCGGAAAAGGACAGCTGGAAGAATTGACTCCTTATCTTAATAAGCAAATCGACGTAACCGATATTAGCGAGAATGCCTTAAATGGCGGGAAGGTCGGGGACGGATTATACGGCATTAACCTTGGCGTGAATGCGCTCGGCTTCCAATACGATCCAGAATTGCTGAAGAAAATTGGCATGGACTCGTTTCCTCAGAACTGGACATGGGATGATTATAAGGAGATGGGGGCAAAGGCAAAGAGCGCTAATCTCTATATCGATACCGGCATGCGTGCCGAAGTATTCTTCGCCTATTATCTTCGTTCGATCGGCAAAACGTTTTACAACAAGGAAGGCAATGCACTCGGTTATGATGATGATCAGAACTTCGTTGATTTCTTCAGCATACCAAGCGCGATGATCAAGCAAGGCGCGGCTCCCTCACCGGATATTAAAGCACAGATCAAAGGGGTCGAGGATGATCCAATGGTCAAAGGCAAGGCGCTCGGCATCTGGCAGTGGTCGAACCAATTCGTCGGGCTTCAGCAGGTCGCGAACCGTCCGCTCGCAATGGCGCCTATGGTCGGACCGGGGATGAAGGAAGGCTTGTTCCTAAAGCCGAGCATGTACTTCTCTGTCTCCAAAAATTCGAAAGCGAAAGAAGAAGCGGCGAAATTCATAAGTTTCTTCGTGAATGACATTGAAGCCAATAAGCTGATTCTCGGCGATCGCGGCGTTCCAGTTGCAGCGAAAGTGAAAGAAGCTCTCAAGTCCGTTCTCTCCCCGGCACAGGTGCAAGTATTCGATTATGTCGCTTGGGCAGAACAGAACAGCAGCCCGATGGATAATCCGGATCCGATTGGTTCGGCAGAAGTCAGTAAGCTGCTGATCGGCTTGGCGGAGCAAATGGATTATGGGAAGACAACTCCAGAAGAGGCAGCCAAGAAATTTAGAGAAGAAGCCAGTGCGATTCTCGCTAAAAATAAGTAATCCTATCTTGTGACCTTACGAAGAATGGCGGTGGCTGATCGGGAAGATCAGCCACTTTCATTTTTCCCCACCATTAGAAGTCTGGATGCATAGGAGTTGAACATAATGAAATCGCTCTCAATTCGTAATAATCTGATTGGATATACATTCATTAGCCCATTTGTGCTCGGTTTTCTTATCTTTACACTCATTCCGGTCATCGCTTCGCTCTATCTTTCGTTCACCGATTATGATCTGTTCACCACGCCTTCGTGGGTCGGATTGGACAATTACGACAAGATGTTTACGAAGGATGATAAATTTCTGCAATCGTTGAAAGTAACCTTTCTTTATGTGTTTGCAGGCGTACCGCTGAGGCTTGCATTTGCTCTTGGCGTTGCTATGATTTTGAATACAGCTTCAAAGGCTATCGGTTTATATCGGACGATCTACTACTTGCCCTCTATAATTGGCGGCAGCGTCGCGGTCTCCATCATGTGGCGCAACATGTTCAACGACGAAGGTATCGTGAATCATTTTCTGAATATGCTTGGGTTTGGAAGCGTCAGGTGGTTCGCCGAGCCGATCGCTGCTCTAGTTATGCTCATTCTGCTGTCGGTATGGCAGTTCGGATCGTCCATGCTCATTTTTCTGGCAGGCCTCAAAAATATTCCTTCTGAATTGTACGAAGCGGCTAATGTGGATGGTGCCGGTCCGGCTAGACGCTTCTTTCGAATAACGCTGCCGATGCTCAGCCCGATTATTCTGTTCAATGCCATTATGCAGACGATCGGTGCGTTCATGACGTTCGTACCCGCTTATATTATTTCCAAAGGGGAAGGCAGTCCGCTGGACGGCACGCTGCTTTATTCACTCTATCTGTTCCGGCAGGCGTTTGTTTTCTTCAATATGGGCTACGCCTCCGCACTCGCCTGGTTGATGCTTATTCTAGTCGCGATCTTCACTGCTGTATTGTTTCTGACATCGAAGTTCTGGGTTCATTACGAATCCAAGGGAGGATGATGAACGATGACCATTAAACGGTTAAAATGGCCCTTTTATCATCTGGTCGTGCTCGGTTTATCGATCATTATGATCTATCCAGTGCTGTGGCTTGTCATGAGCTCCTTCAAAGAGAGCAATTTGATATTCGAAACGGCTGATTCCCTCATTCCGAAGCCGTGGACGTGGCAAAATTATAAAATAGGGTGGGTTGGGATAGCCGGTCAATCATTTGGATCTTTTATGATCAATTCGCTTCGGATTGTCGTTCTTGCCACGATCGGCGCTGTATTCTCATCTGCGTTCGTCGCGTTTGGCTTCGCTCGCCTGAAGTTTACCGGCAAAACGTTCTGGTTCGGCGTGATGATGGTTACGCTTATGCTGCCGCATGACGTTGTTCTAGTACCGCAATACATTCTATTCTCCAAATTTCACTGGCTTAATTCGATTAAACCGATCGTTATCCCGCAATACTTTGGGATTCCGTTCTTCATTTTTCTGCTCATCCAGTTCATCCGCACGATACCGGGCGAGCTCGACGAGGCGGCTACGATTGACGGCTGCGGCAAGTTCCGGCTGTTCTTCCGCATTATCCTGCCTCTCATTGTCCCGGCGATGGCAACGGCTGCGATCTTCTCGTTCTACTGGCGCTGGGAGGATTTGATCGGTCCTGTCCTCTATTTGAACAAGCCAAGCTTGTATCCGGTATCGATGGGTCTGAAGATGTTTCTCGACAGCGAGACCGTATCGAATTGGGGCGCAATGTTCGCTATGTCAGCGCTTAGTCTGGTACCCGTGTTAGCGGTATTCTTCGCTTTTCAGAAATATATCGTAGAGGGGATCAGCACCAGCGGGTTGAAATAAGAGAGGACAATTTACATGGAGGGGACGATCAAAATGCCGCCGCTTACATTTGACCAACAAGAAATTCGCAGTGTAATAGATCGAATCGTCGACCGTACGTTCCGGATGGACTTCAATTGGGATTGGCCGGCAGGCGTGGCATTCTATGGCGTTGCTGAAGCCTATGAGGCAACGGGCAGCAGGAAATACATCGATCTGCTGAAGACCTGGGTCGACGAGAAACTTGAGGACGGTGTGCCGAAGCTGTCGGTCAATGGTGTCTCCATCGGTCACTGCTTGATAACGTTATACCGGGCGACCTCGGACAACCGCTACATGGAAGTTGCTATTCAGATGGCCGATTACTTGAAGCATGAAGCGCCGCGCTTCGCAGATGGCATATTCCAGCATACGGTTAATTCGGAGACGTATAATTTTCCTGAGCAGGCATGGGTGGACACGATGATGATGGCCGGCTTATTTCTAGTCCGGATGGGTGACGCGCTCGGACGAGAAGACTATATGATGGATGGTATTAAGCAATATCACGGTCACGAGATGTTTTTGCAGGATGAAGCGACGAACCTCTACTATCATGGATGGGATCATTTGGCACAGAACCATATGTCGGGTATTTTTTGGGCACGAGGCAACTCATGGGCAGCGCTCACTATGGCAAAAGCGCTGGAAATCGTTGACGTCGCGCTGCCTGCATTCATGATTATTGAAGGCTCCATGCGTGATCAGCTTAGCGCGCTTGTCCGTCTGCAATCGGAAGAAGGCTTATGGCATACGGTACTGAATGACGATACGTCTTATCTGGAAACTTCAGGCTCTGCCGGAATTGCCGCCGCTCTGCTCTCGCGTGGAAGTTTGTACAACAAATATGTGCAGAAATCGATTGCGGGTTTGCTGTCACAAGTATCCGAGGACGGCTCGGTGATGAACGTGTCCGCCGGCACGGCCGTCATGCACACCGCCCAAGGCTACAAGGAGACATCGCGCAAGAGAGTACAAGGCTGGGGGCAAGGGCTCGCACTCGTGTTCTTCGCGAATTTACTGCGAACGGCTGAGAGAACATTTGATTAATTCATGGTTGAAGCATCTGAACCCGCGTGAATAGCGCGGTTTTTTTGTTTTCTGATCGGCAGAACATTAACGGTCCCGGACTATCTTTCACAGTGTAATCTCATTTACGATTGCTATAATCTCCAATGAAGAGACGAGCTTCCGGTCCAGAGCTGAGCCGGCGAGTAGAGCGAGGGTCCGTCCGAGATCTCGTCCGACAACAATCAAGATCATTGTCACCGGTTATTATCTTTATGGTTATCCATTAAAATAGACCAGCAGATGGAGTAAGGGTTAATACTTACTCCATCTGCTGGTCTATGCCGCCTGTGCCTATTTGAAAACGTTAATTGCTTTCTCATTCTTGCTATGTCCTGCATCGTTTAGACCATATATCTCTTCAATCGTTCGAAGGAGGGAATAATGATTCGTCTTTGCCGTGTATTTCATCGGTTTAACCATTGGGCCGACCAATACCGTGGGAATTCGGTTCTCCGCGCTCCGATCGTCTTCATCCCAGGTGAGGATCAGCAAGCTATTATGCTGCTTCGCCCACTCGATGTAACCGGATAAGTTAGCTTTTAACCATTCGTCGGCTTGTTTAACGGTACCGTCGTGAATATCGTGATCCAAACTTGGCACAACGAACGATACGGTAGGAAGCTTAGAATAGTCTTTCGGAAAGCTGGTAAAAGGCAAGTTCAGCTTGGGAGATACATTGGTGAAGTTCACCCAAGGGTTATGTTTTCTGGCGTAGCCGGTTTTCAGATCGTACGGTCCCGTATAGCCGGCCTTTGGCAACCCTTCTGAATACCCGGCGAAGGTGAACCCTTTTCCAATTAATTCGGAGGCTAAATTAGCTGTCTTATAGGTTTGTTTAGGCGTACCATCTGTTGTTACACCCTGATTGGATCCAGCGAACAGATCCAGGTAATTCGGCTGACTCGGATGCTCGACAGCATAATGATTCGTAAGATTAGCTCCTGCTTTAAACATCTGATTCATATAGGGAGCGGATTTGTTTCCTGCTATTTCTTTAAAGGAATGATTCTCTTCCACCACGATAACGATATGATCGATCATTGGTTTTCTTACAAGAGGTTCTCCATCTGCATGATCCGTTTGATACTCAAACATCCATAATCCGATACCGATTAAAACAAGGAGTACAAGAGAGATCTTAGTTGGCTTGAATAGGCTGCGCATCTCTTTCACTTCCGATTCTATGAAGTAGTCATGCAATGACAAGAGTATAAGGAAAACTCAGGGTGGAAGCACACATATATGGAATATCCGCACCGAACTTGTTTTTCTCACTGGGATATCTTATGTTTGACTGATCAGGCTGAGACAGCAGGAATGACGGCCATCTCCGCAGGTCTTAAAAGATGGGAGGAGGAAGAAGAGTGGAGCCGCTTCTCCGGTTCGAACGGATTTCAAAAACGGTTAAAGGAAATCCCGATAGGCATCTATTTAGCAATTTTGATGGAGAAGTGATGGGTGCAGATAAAATTGCTGTCGTTGGCCCCTCCGGACAAGGAAAAAGCACGCTGCTGCGCATTCTCTCGCTTCTGGAGCTTTATGATGACGGGGAAATTTATTTAGAGGGCGTCTGTCAACGGATTGGCAGCCTAAGGAATGGAGGCAGAAGGTCTGTTATGTGGCACAGCAGCCTTTCATGCTGGAGGGTTCTGTAGAAGATAATCTGAGGGTGGTCAGTAAGCTTAATCGTTCCGACTATGATCGTCAATTGGCTGAAGAGCTTCTTTCCAAGCTAGGGCTTACCAGACTAGACAGGTCAACTAGCGCAGCTAGTCTCTCTGGTGGGGAAAAGCAGCGGATTTCTCTTATAAGGGCGCTGCTGCTTCACCCTGAGATTCTACTGCTCGATGAAATAACAGCATCGCTGGACAATCATCACAAACAGGCTGTCGAACAAGTGCTCAAGGATATGGCAGGCCGAAGAAAAAAAGGCATGTATATGGATTACTCATGATTTGGAGCAAGCCTCGAGATTTGCAAACCAGATTATGGTTGATGGAAGAAGGCAGCTTAACGATACATAAGGATTTACCTATGTTCTTCTCGAACCGTCCTCTCAAACCGGCTCCTGAAGAGTAAATTGATCTAAAAAGGAGCCCTCCATGTCCCTATTTGCCTTATCCATGACACTTATCTTCATTGCCTTTGCGGTATTTATCTCCATATGGCAAAAGCTCGGCCTCGAAAAAGACCTTTTTATTGGGACTGTTCGTTCCGCTGTTCAGCTATTATTGGTAGGTTATGTCCTTCAATATGTATTTCATACCGATCAGCCGTTATTCGTTATCTTGATTCTGCTTATTATGATTGCCGTTGCGACATGGAATGTAAGCAAGGCGGAATAAAAGTCTCAGAGGGCATTGGCATTCGAATCGGGGCAGCGCTATGTACGACTGAAGTCATAACGGTGGGTCTTCTTCTCATTCTAAAAATCATTCCGTTCTCTTCCCAGTACATCATTCCGATCAGCGGGATGACAATTGGCAATGCAATGGTCGTCTCAAGTCTCTATTTGAATCAGATGAGCCGTGAAATAACATCCAACCGGGGAGAGGTTGAGACACTCCTTGCGCTTGGAGCAGCAGCAAGACAAGCGGTTCATCCCTTGCTGAAGCGAGCGACGAAATCCAGCATGATTCCAACCATTGATGGGATGAAGACCGTTGGGACTGGTGCAGCTCCCAGGCATGATGACCGGTATGATCATTGCAGGTGCAAGTCCACTCGAAGCGGTCAGATATCAAATCTTAATTGTGTTTGCATTTGCTTCATCAGCTGCTCTAACAAGCATCATGCTTAGCTTATTGACCTATCGCTTATGGTTTACCAAACAAGATTCACTGATCGTCTGAGCGGATTCCCGAGCAGCGGAATCAAAGGCGAGATAGATAACGATGGTGATTTCATAGCAAGCTGAGTACGAAAAGTCAACCTCTTACAGGAACGTAACCTCTCTCGTCTCCAGATGAAGGATACGTGCCCGAACATCATTTTTGGAAATAAAGGCCGCTTCTCCATTCCGATCGATGGCATATGCAATCGGTATGGACACACCGGTATCTCCAAAAGAGCCATCCGCATGACTAGTGCCGATGATCAACGTGTGGTTGGCGATTGCCAGCCTGTGGGCTTCGTTTATCCACTCCTCAAACTGTTCCTCGCTAAACATGCCTACACCAATCGGATGGACGATGAGATCGATATCCCTGTCGTTCACTCCTGTCAAGCCTTGCTTGATGAGTTCATCACAGAGAATGTGACCTATTTTCAATCCATCCACAATCACAAAAGAAGTAGGGCTGTATTTGACGCGATCCAGAACCACCTCGCCTTGGCGATTGATGATTAGGGCGCGGTCCTTCGGCCTCTCTAGCGGGTTGCGATATCCACCAATGAGCACCGTGTTATGTTTTTTAGCTAATTGACAGGCTTGTTCAACATTTTCGTTTAGATACCCTTCCGGAAAAATAACGATATCAACAGCAGGATGTTTATGGAGTTCATTTTCGAGCTGATCGAGGCTCTTCTCAAGCTTTGGTTGGATAATTAATAAGTTCATGATCTTTTAATAGTTAAACCTCCCGGAGAAGCAGTGCCATTGAACCATTCACTAAAAGCGGAACAATTCGTTATACTATATGTGTCATGCATTTTTTATAAAAGATGAATAGAGAGGAAGATACATATGGTACATACACTGCAAGAATACAGTAAATATGATGCGGTTTCCATTCAATATATCGGCCAGGTAGGCGTTATTTTACGCAGAAATGGATATAACGTCGTGATTGATCCCTTCTTATCCGCTTCCGTTGATCAGCCTGCAGGGTCAACACCTGGTTTCTGGGCACGCCGCTATGCTCCGCCAGTTCAGGCAGAATCGTTAAAGGATATCGATTTGGTTCTATGCACGCATGAACATTTGGATCATTTGGATCCCGAAACGTTACAGGTTATATTCGCTGCTTCTCCGAAATGTGTATTTGCTGCACCTCGGGCATGTATACCTTTGTTAGAGAAAATCGGAATTCCAGCAAAGCGCCTTCAAGCATTAAAGGCGGGGACAGCCTTTGAATGCCAAGGCAATCTAACCATCCACCCGATTCCAGCATGGCATGAAGTCAGAGAATTAGATGAAGAAGGCTGGGACCGTTATCTGGGCTACATGATGCATTGGGATGATATCGTGATCTACCATGCTGGAGATACACTGATTAATGAAACATTGATTGAGATCCTTCATAACTATACGATCGATCTAGGCTTCTTGCCCATTAATGGTCGGGACTTATTCCGAAACCGGCTTGGCATCGCCGGTAATATGAATGCAAGAGAGGCGGCTGGTCTTGCTTGGGAGCTAAAGATGGGTACGGTTGTCCCGGTGCACTTTGATCTTTATCCCAACAATAGTGAAGGTATTTCCGGGTTTGTCGATGAGTTATTTCAGCATTACCCTGGGCAAAAATACCATGTGTTCCAGCCGGGAGAGACTTGGTTCTATATCAAAATGAACGGAGATACTAGATTGATGAATGTCTAATGATCGCGTGAATATGATTACCGTAAACGTTGAATCGGGTGGTGTTGGAGCATGCAAGCTGTCATCAACACGCAGGTTAAACTCATTCAAGACGACGGCTGTACCATTAAGAATATAGTTGAAACCAGGAATCATAATGTTCTGATTCTTTATACGACCGAGCAAGGGTATGATATCTTCGCAAGAATTGTGTATCCGACCGGCGTAGCAACCAAAAGATACATCAATGATCTGGCGATGTTTGTGCAGAAAAAGACTGGCGAGAATGCTTATCGAATTCTATATATCCGAATACTCGGGGATAAGATGAACAGCGGCTACGGCAGCATTATGATGAATGAATTGCTGCGAATAGCAGAGCACAGGCAAATTGATTACATAGACGGTCATATGCAGGATGCCACAAGTCAGGAGCATGAAGCCAGGCTGAGGCATTTTTACATGAAGTTTGGCTATTCGATTGATAGCGAGCGTAACATCTTATGGAAGCGAAATACGGATTGTTAGCTGGGCTGGCACGCTTTATGACTTCCATAGTCGCTTGGCATTTCACTGTCATTTTTGGGAACAAGGGTGCATCTCCGAAAGCGTAACGCTATAATGGGTATAATTTGTAAAATATAGAAAGGAAATGATCATGCAAAAGAAAGTTGCAATTTTCGATATCGACAAAACGATTATTAGAAAAGATTCCATGTTACTATTCGTATGGTACGGAATAAAAAAGAGGCCTTTGACATTATTAAATTTAATTAAAATCGGAATGAGCACGGTGTTGTATAAACTTCAGCTTATGAAAGTTGAAAAAGTAAAAGCATCCTACTATTATGCTATCAGTTTTTTAGAGGAAGCAGATCTGGAAGACTTCTATGATTCCGTACTGGTGCAAAATATTTATCGAGAAGCACTGAAAGAATTGAAGGAAAAAAAGGAGAACGGGTACCATGTGCTGCTAGTATCTGCTTCTCCTCATGCTTATGTAAAATACTTCAAGAAGTTACCTTATGTAGACGAAGTTATAGGAACCAATCTAATCCGGCAACATGGGCGTTATACCCATATTATCGATGGTAATAACTGCAAGGGAAAAGAGAAGTCAGTACGCATTAACCAGTATTTAAAAGACGTTGGTTTTCATATTGATTATGAACATTCCTGCGCATATTCCGACTCGTTGTCGGATTTGCCAGTGTTTCAATTAGTTAAGAATAGATACTTGATTAACATGCATAGTCCGAATATCGAGGTGCTTAGATGGAAGAGCTAATCTTCAAGAAACGAAAGGTGATACGATGCAATATGTATTAATGATAGGATCTATAATTCTTGGAGCATTCGCACAAATTTTTTTAAAGCTAGGGATAACGAAAACAACCTCAATGGAATTATTGAAGGTCCTCAGCAATTTATATATTCTTGGTGGATTGTTTCTCTATGGAATATCGGCTGTGTTGTGGATTTATTCCTTATCAAAAATCCCGCTTTCTTTTGCGTATCCAATGGTATCACTTGGTTATGTTGTTGTATTTGTACTATCCTACTGGGTATTCGGTGAATCAATCAGCCCATTGCGTGTGGGCGGTTTAGTAACCATTGTGCTTGGAGTCTTGATGATCGCAAAATCATAATAGGGGGTTACTCATGCAAGGTTCAAAATTAGAGTTGGTTCGAAGTAATCCATTTATTGCATTAATTGAACAAATGCGACCAAAACAATGGACGAAGAATATTTTGGTGTTCGCCGCATTAATATTCTCTATGAAAATAGCTACTTTTGAATCAGCCACTCAAACGGTCACAGGTTTTTTTCTTTTTAGTTTTACTTCTTCCTGTGTATATATATTGAATGACTTCCTGGATCTCGAAGCAGACCGCTGGCACCCTACTAAACGATTTCGTCCGATGGCTTCGGGGGTACTTCATCCAACCTTTGCTTTGTTATTTGGAATTTTTTTGCTGCTCGTTTCTTTAAGCATGGGTTTTTATTTAAATGTGCTTTTCGGATTTCTTCTATGTGCGTATTTTGTCTTAAATGTGGCGTATTGCTTAAAACTCAAACATATCGTTATCCTTGATGTAATGACGATCGCAACGGGATTTGTATTCCGTGCAATCGGCGGTGGACTTGTAATCGGCGTTCCCCTTACACCATGGTTCTTGGTTTGTACCATGCTGCTTTCGTTATTCTTGGCAATCGCAAAACGGTTGCATGAATTTAAACTTGCAGAGGATAATGGGCCAGTTCAACGCAAAGTACTTAAGTTTTATAATACAGAACTGTTAGGCCAAATGAGCAGTATCGTGACTACGGCAACAATTATCAGTTATGCGTTATTCACGTTTACTTCAGGGCATACTATTCAGTTAATGTGGACGATCCCTTTTGTCATTTACGGTATTTTTCGTTATTTATACTTGATTTATGTGGAAGACAAAGGGGAAAGCCCGGACAAACTTCTTTTTGAGGATAAGCCTATTTTATTGACGGTCATCCTATATGCGATAAGCGTCGTCGCGATCCTCACATATTTTGAATAGATGAAAGGATTGCTATGATGAAAAAAAACGTTGTGGTGTTGATATTGTTAGCTTCGTTGATTATTCGTATTTTGTTTGTATTAACCGTGAATACGATGCCCGAGTCCGATATGAAAGGGTATGATGAAAGGGGGATGTTGTTTGCCGAAAAACAAACGTTTCAGTACGGAGAGACGTTTAACGGAGCGACTTACCGACCTCCGATGTATATACTATTTTTAGCAGGTATCTACAAAATATTTGGTCATCACTATCATACTGTTTATATCATTCAATCGCTTATAAGCGTCGCGTGTTTGGCATTAATCTATTTAATCGCCAGAAGGCTGTGGAACAAAAACGTAGGAATAATCTCATTGATTTTATCCGCCTTATACGTGCCATTTATCGGTTATTCTGGTATTATTTTGTCAGAAATATTGTTTTTGTTTTTTATGCTGCTGTTCTCCTATATGGCGTTACGGGCAGTACAAACACAGTTTATTTCTTATACAGTCCTCTCCGGTTTATTCTGTGCCCTGGCCACACTAACCCGATCTATCAGTTTATTGTTACCCTTTGGGATCTTGACGGTGCTTATCATTTGCTTCAGAAAACAAATGTTCACTAAGTCGGCGTTGGTTCGAGTGGGTTTGTTTTTTATAGTGATGTTCATTACTATTAGTCCATGGACCATTCGTAACTATGTCGAAACTAAGCAATTTGTACTGATTGATGCGATTTCAGGATTAAACTTGATGATCGGAAATAATGAATATGCGACCGGTTTTTTTACTTCTAAAGTGTGGGATACGGAAGGGTGGAAAATGGCACATCAGCCGGGAAACAATTTGCCTGAGGCTGATGCTATTTTAAAACGATACGCCATCGAATGGATTAAGGATCATCCTCAGAGATTTATGGAACTAACGATTAAGCGGGTTGACTCTTATTTTAAAGTTAATACGGATTGGTTTACCCAAGATTATGGATGGAACCATATATTGTTTAACAAAAGAGATTTCGAATCCCGGTATCATATTTTTTTATTTATTTGCTTCTTTATTGGACTTTTGCTTCTTCGCAAAAAAAAACCGCAACTTATTTTTCCTGCGATAATTGTCTTTTATTTTATCGGACTTTCTTCGCTTTTTTATATGTCTCCAAGGTATCGTTTACCGGCAATGCCGTTTATGTTGATCTACTGCGGATACGTTATTTATTGGGCCGGTGGTACAGTCAAAAAAATAATGACCAGGTTTCCTAAACTAGCTTCAAAATAACGATGTGAGAAAAGCCGAGCTAAACTCGGCTTTCAATTAGATTGAATATTCTGAAACTAAAATGATATGATAGATGTAGATGGCTACGCTTTCAATTGTGAGCATTGAAAGGGAGATGAAAGCGATGAGTTTAAATGTGGAGCAGTCGGCTGCACAATGGTACAAGAGAGAAATGTCTCTGGAGGAAGGCGACCACCTGCGGATATTCGTTCGGTTGGGTGGATCGGGCAGCTACCAGCCAGGATTTTCGCTTGGAGTCATGAAGGATTCGCCTCGGAAGCCGGCATTCAAACAGGTTGTAGAAGGTATTATTTTCTATCTAGAGGAAGACAATGTATGGTACTTGGACAACAAAGAGCTCCGCATTCGCTTTGACGAGAAGCAGGATGATATTTGGATGGAAGTTATATAACGAGCATTGTCGGTTTATTAAAAGGAACCGCGTATCTGTCAACTTATGCTGATAGAATTCGCGGTTCTTTTCGTGACCCGAGTGAGCTTATTGAATAGGTACGTTTGCTTTACGGAATGCCGTTACTTCTGGTGTTAGCTTATAATCATGAGCTTTGGCTGCAGCCATGAATTTCTCCAGTATGGACAAGTAATCGCTCTTCGCTCCTGTATTCCGCTCTAATATCAAGTTATAGCCTTTAATAGCGTTCGGCTGCATTTTATTGTTCTCGTAGTCAAACAATGGCGTATTATTAACCCCGTAGAACGTTAATATTTTGTAGTTGTTGAATAGTGTTTTGATTCTGGCTGTACGGTTGGAGCTTGGGAATTGCTTGATGAAACGTTCCTGTGAAAGTGTACGAGTAGCGAACTCTTGATAACCGATCATGAGCCCTGCATCCTTGACGTTAGGCTGTTCTGATTCAACCGTCATGATGTCGATGTATGCTTTCACATCAGCGCCTGTATAAGCACGGTACTTTTGAAAGCCTTTATAATCAACAACCGGGAAATAAAAGCCTTCTGCTGTTTCTAGCTTCAACCCATTATTAGATGCTTCTTGCAGCAGCGATTTGAGCTTTTTATCTCGGGTATGGCTAATGACATCTGCGAAGCTATCGTTGATTTTATAAACCTTATTAATGCCGCTCTGAATGGAATCCTTGGCAATTCTGCTCTCAAAGGAAGGAAGTACACCGACGATTGCATTCTCTAATCGAAGCACCATAATGCTTGCTTGATAGGCAGATACTTCATCGATGTGTTTATTAAGGTAAGCAATAGCACTCGGCAGCTGTCCTTTTACTTGTAGTAAGGCTGATATATTTATTGAATACCTGATTCGAAGAAGTGCTGTCTATCGCGACTGCGGCTTGAGCTGCATACTGAGCTGGCTTCGATATCATTGGAGCCGCTTGTGCAGTTCCGGCTTGAAGTGTAAGAGTCATTGCTGCGAGGGCAGCAAATGTTAACGATTTTGTATTCATGGTTATTTGTCTCATAAGTAATCTCCTCCAACTGATGTTTATTTGTTTCTATAACGTATATTACCCGCCGAATGTTTCGTTGAAATTACAACTTGTTTCGGACTTGCAAATGTTTGAGACCAGATACACAGAAATGGGATGACTTACGATAAGTGCTGTTATTAAATAACTAAAATAAAGTTAATATGTATTTGTTGACTTTTCCAACTGTAACAAATATAATTACAGTAACAGCAAGAGAGTACTTACTCGGTACTCATAGGCTGTTCATTACATGACATTGAATTCTCAATAGTAGAGGGAGGTTGAACGGCATGGCTGCTACAAACCATACTTCGATACAAGCAGGAGATTGGGTAAGCGGGACATCACATTTGGATGAGAAGTTTATTGGGTATGTCGATTCGTTGGCGGAAGATCACATTGTGAAGGTTTGGGTTTCCCAAAGTGATCACGATAATATCGTCGGTGAATTCGTTCAAACCAAGCTCTCAAAAATTAAAAAGCTACCCGAAGATAACCCATTTACCCAAGACGAATTAGCTGTTTTAATCGATTTGGCGTTAATGACCAAAGATAAAGAGTGGTTCCAAGACCTAATCAGCCAGTCATACATCTCAGCGACACGGTTATCCGGGCAGAACAAAGGCAATAACAAAAAAATTCATATTGCGAAATGGAGCAGCAGAATAAATGAACGCAACGTATAAGGTATTATTCGATTCATTCCCATTTAGAAATGGAATGGAAGTTAAGAATCGCATCGTTATGGCACCGATGACTAACTTCTCCTCTAATGAAGATGGAACGGTAACGGCGGATGAAGTGAATTATTACGTCCGCAGATCAGCCGGGGTAGGTATGGTTATTACGGCGTGTACGTATGTCACACCAAGCGGCAAAGGCTTCGCGGGAGAATTCGCAGCTGATCGTGATGAGATGATACCAAGCCTCAGACAGCTTGCAGCAGCAATAAAGGAACAAGGTGCGAAAGCTGTTCTTCAGATCTTCCATGGCGGCCGTGAATGTCCGCCGGGGTTAGTACCAGGCGGTGATGTAGTAAGCGCGGGTGTAATACCATCGCCTAAGAATAGCTCCGTAACGCCAAGAGCGTTGTCAGAATCCGAGGTTGAATCCATTATCCGTGATTTTGGAGAAGCGACAAGAAGGGCGATAGAAGCTGGATATGACGGCGTTGAAATACATGGCGCTAATGGATATCTGGTACAGCAGTTCTTCTCTGCTCATTCCAACAGTCGTAATGACCGTTTTGGCGGCAGCTTGGAGAAACGGATGACATTCCCGCTTGCTGTAGTAGATGAAGTGAAACGCGTTGTGGCAGAGCATACCAAACAGCCATTCCTTGTTGGGTATCGTTTCTCGCCTGAGGAAGAGTTTGAAGAGGGCATCACGATGGAAGATACTCTGAAATTAGTCGATGCTTTGGCGGATAAAGAGCTTGATTATCTGCATATATCACTTATGGATTTCTGGTCTAAACCAAGAAGAGGAGCAGACGAGAGTAAAACTCGCGTCCAGTGGATACAAGAGGCAGTCGGAGATCGTGTTCCAGTAATTGGCGTCGGTTCTATTCATACTGCCGATGATGCTCTGAAAGCTGTTCAATCCGGCGTGCCGTTGATCGCATTAGGAAGAGAGCTTATCATGGAGCCGGATTGGGTACAGAAGGTAGCTGAAGGACGGGAATCGGAAATTCGGTCCACATTGACCAAAGAGGATCAGGAACGTCTTGTTGTTCCAACTCCGCTGTGGCAGGCCATTATTCACATGCCGGGCTGGTTTCCGGTTGTATAATTAATCTTGATAAGGGAGCCCGTGGGCTCTCTTTTTTGATATGTAATTGCCATAGCATCACCATAAGTCTAGAATGCCGAGAATAATCTTGTTATAATGGTTGCAGAAATAGAGGTGATGAAGGTGGCGAAGAAAAGAACGAACCCCACGCCAGCGGCTGCTAAGGAAGAAAAGCCAGCCACGCTCAAGGACCTGTTAAGACCTGATGTGTTGGAACAGCTTAAGGCAAAGGCCAATGAATTGACTTCAGCAGAAGAAAAGCGCAAGGAAGAGGCTGCCAAGCAAGCGGAGGAAGCCCGGAAAGCCGAGCAGAAACGGCTTGATAATGACTTTGAATACTTGCTTAATAACAGTAAAATGGATTGGCGAACGAACAAATAAATCATTTGATGAAGAGTATGGAGCTGTGAGATGAGTAAAGGCAGAGTGTGGAACAAAGGCAAACGTAATGGCGGCGGAGGACCAGCGCCAGGGACAGGATTTAAAGAAAAGGCTAAGCAAGCCAGTGAATCAACAGCTGAGAAAGCACCGCTAATACCGCCTGTAGATCTGTCCGATCCGAAGAATCTGGTGAAGCCGATGAAGCGCGATGATAATCGGGTGACACGTCCCGTTCGCGTCAAACCAAGCGAGAGCTCCGAATAGAAGTGGATAAAATGGACTCGGAAGGTATGCTGATTCAGGCAGCATACCTTTTTTGACATTGACGGTGGATCGTACGATGGTTATTCGGCTAGTAATCATTGTTGATAGGGGGATGCAGCAGGCATGAACAAGACAGACCGTTTGTTAGCGATCGTTCTTGAGCTGCAGCGCAAAGGGGTTTTACGGGCTGAGGATCTGGCCGCTGTATTTGAGACGAGCAGAAGGACCATATATCGGGATATTCAAGCCCTTAGCGAGGCAGGAGTGCCAATTATAGGCTCTCCTGGTTTAGGCTATTCGTTGATGGAAGGGTATTTTTTGCCGCCTGTCAGCTTCTCGGTGGAAGAAGCCGTGGCCCTGCTGATTGGAACCGATTTTGTTCAGCAGAAATTTGATAGCGGTTATAGTGCAAATGCGCAAACTTCCCAAAGGAAAATTGAAGCTATTTTACCGGAAAGTGTTCGCAAAGAAGCGTCCCGGATACGTACGACCACCAGACTGCTAGCCGTTGATCAAGCCGTAAATAGCGAACGAGAGAAAGCATACCTGGAAATATTACGCTCTGCTGTATTGGAGGAGCGAAAGGTCGAGTTCCATTATTCGAAAATCATTGCAGAAGATGATGGGAATCGTCAAAGTATACGCACTGCTGCTCCTTATGGACTTGTGCTTGTCAATGGTTCATGGTTGTTGATTGCGCAATGTGATTTGCGGCAAGAGCTGCGCCATTTTCGATTGTCCCGGATGAAGGATCTTACCGTTCTGGAAGACAGTTTCAGTTTTCCGTCCGATTTCAATTTGCAGAACTACAAGCCCGCGGATGACCGCCACCTACGCGTGCGCATTCAGGCACACCCAAGCCTTGCGGGAAAATTAAAAGAAGCCAATAATTTTTTTATGGAGGAACTAATCGACCATGAGGAAGGTTTGCTTGTAACCTTTCGCGTCCGCCAGATCGAGGAATTACTGCCTTGGGTGCTTAGCTTTGGAGCGGATGTCGTTGTGCTGGAGCCCGAATCGTTTCGAACCCGGGTTCGTGAAGAAGCCGAAAAAATGTTAAAACGCTACTGACAGTATGTTGTCAGTAGCGTTTTTGTATAGTAGTACTTAAGTTGATGAAAAGGAGCTGTTTTAAGTTTATGAAAACAATCGAATCATTGCAGCATTTTGAACAATTGATGAATACCTATTTGGATGAATTAACTGGCTTTTCTATGGAGCAGCTGACTTGGCAGCCGAGTGAGAACGAATGGTCGCTTGGACAACTGTACCTTCATTTGATTCATTCAGCCCTCTTCATGCAGATTCGCAGCATTGAGGATTGCATGAGCCCAAATGCGGAAGCTGTCCGTTCAATAGAGGAAAAAACAGAAGCGGGAAAAGCGATATTTGCACAAGGCGCCTTGCCGCCAGTACGTATTCATGTTCCGCCTTCACCGGAGTATACACCCTCACAACCAAGAGACAAAGAACAGATTGTCGAAGGACTGAACGCTGTGCTGCATCGAATGAAAGAGATTGAGCCTAAGCTGGACCAAGCTCCGCTTGAGAATACCGCCATGCATCCGAGATTCGGTGCATTACATGCAAAGGATTGGTTTATGCTCGTGGAAATGCATTACCGTCATCATCTACGGCAGCTGGACCGATTGAAAAAGGGGTTAGTAAGCAGCCTTTAAATGCTGTGGAGGAACCGGCGCTGTGCATTAGGACCGACCGCAGGTAGTTGCCCAGCACGTTGTCAGGTTTGCCTTAATAGGATGTTGTGAAGTCGCATCATCATTAAGGAGGCATGCAGCCGAATGCAGAAGAAGAAAACGACAATCAAGAAGAAAACAGCATCTTCTAAACAGACACAGAGGCATGTTCATGAATTTGAAGGCAGTACAAAACTGGCTGAAGAAGGCGCAGATCGACATAACCATCGTTTTGCAGGCGTTACCGGGCAAGCGATTGGAGTAGGAAAAAGTCATGTCCATGAAATTGATCTCTCAAAAACGGATTTCTTGAACCATTTCCATAATCTGAAAAAGATTAGAACGGGACCTGCTATTTCAGTCGGAAATGGCAAACACGTACATTTTGTTACAGGCCGCACTACCCTAAATGATGGCCATGTACACCGATTTAATTTTGCAACCTTAATTGAAGCTCCACTTGTTTAGTTAAACGTTGTGTATAGGAATAAACCGCTGGCTTCAATGCTGGCGGTTTATTTATTTTTATAGGTAATGTCGAAAAATGCAGGCGTGTTTAAACGAATTTTCCGTTCTGATAATCCTGATAAGCTTCTCGAATTTGTTCCTCCGTATTCATGACGAAAGGACCATACGCGACGATAGGCTCGCGAAGCGGCTCTCCAGCATACAGCAAAACACGTAGCTTCGTTACAGCTGTAATCCTAACCTCGCTTACTTCACTATTCTCCAAACGGCTGAGATGGAGAACCTGGCGTTTGGCGCCCTGCGTATTCTCACTTCCGAATAGACCTTGACCCTCTAAGACATAGAGAAAGCCGTTATACGAACCCGGTAAATCCTGGTTTACGGTTACTCCAGCCTCCAATGTAAACTCCACCATCGTGACTGGAACATAGTTCTGCGTTGCAGCCGTAACCTCACCTGAGGAACCGGAGAATACCCGAATAACAGCACCTTCCTCGGTACGGGTCGGCATACTTACACTCCGTAGATTCTGATAGCGCGGGGCTGTCATTTTGTGCTGGCTGGGCAGATTAACCCACAGCTGCAGCGAATGTACTCTTTCACCTTCAGCCGGATCTTCTTTATGGATAACGCCGCGCCCGGCAGTCATCCACTGGGCATCTCCTGGAAGCAGCTCATCTATACCTTGGGAAGTATTATCGTAATGCTCGAGCTTACCTTCCATCACATAAGTGACCGTTTCAATACCTCGGTGCGGATGAACACCGAATGAGCCTCTCTCAAACCAATCCTCCGCCAGGAAAAGAAAGGGATCATTCTCTTCAAATTGGCCATTCTCCAAAATGAAGCTGTTCTGATGCTGCGGACTAATGATGTTGATATGCGCGGAACGTACCTTACTTATGCTGCGTGAATAGACGGTATGCTGGTCAGACATAGCAGAAAGCCTCCTTCTATATATGTAGGTGTTAATTCGCTCGTGTAACCTATGAGAAAGTATAGGTTATTAACTTACTCAAGGCAAGTATAGTGAATCAGGAATGCCTCTTAACTAGTTGCCAATCCCCATTATTTCGCGTATATTAGGTAGTTCAAGCTATAAAGCAGGGGGACATTCAAGTGGCTAAAGGTAAGGTAGCAAAACGACCGACAAGAGATGAGTTTGTGCTCGAGGAGCTCGGCAATCAGTTAGTTGAAGCGAAGCAGGAAGATTCAGAAATCGTACTGACGGTATGGGGCTGGGAAGAGCCAGTGCGAGGTCAAATTGTGGAGATGGATTCACGAACCGGTAAAGTACATATCATGCATCTGGGAGCTGTTACGAAGGTTCCATTTATGGATATTATGCAAATCAATTATCCTAGAGAATAAAATTGAACCTCATGAATGTTCACTATTCCACTGCCGCATACTAGCGAGTGTGACAGCAATTTTGCCCACTGAAGGCTAATAAGGCGGTTTTTGACTATGGTGAATACAGAAGTTGCAATGGAATGGGATATTTTCCTCATTGCAGGCGTAGGCTCCTCAACAAGTATCTTCAATGATTGCACACATGAGCTGCAGCAGAGGTTTCATGAAACAGGGCGTGAACCAGTCATTCGTTCACTGTTCCCTTATGGTGACCGATCACAGAGTCTGATGCGGCAAATTGCTGCAGTCGGCAAGGATCTCTCCCGCTTGGGTACGGCTGTTCGAGCTGGCGGGAAGGCAATTGCGGAACAGGTTCGTCGTCTAACTGATGGACGGCCTGCTTTGTTTATTGGTCACAGCGGGGGCGGGGTAGCAGCTTACCTAGGCGCATATTTACTCTGCACAGAAGGTGTTATATCGGACTGTCGTGTTATACAAGTGGGATCTCCGAAACTGCCGATTCATCCCGATTATCGCAGCAAGGTTAGTTATTATTTTTCAGTAGACGACAATGGCAAGCGCAATGATCCCGTAACGCGAATTGGCAGCTGGGGAGGATGGAATAAAAACCGGTTCGGTATGTGGTATTGGGACCGGCGGAAGTATGCGCCCGGACACATCAGCACGATTACCGTCATGGGCGGTCATCCCCATTATTTTCGCGGAAGAGATCCCTTCATTCATCCGAGTCGCGGATCGAACCTCACCTTGACTCTGAATACGATCTGGGACCACGTTACTGACGAAGATGCGGCTATCACTAACTATGATTAGATGGTACTATTAATCTATCATTTTGGGATTGGACGGTCATCGATGCTCTATTATTTCTTATCGCTGCTGACGGCGGCTATTATCCTGCTCATGAACAACCCCCGCAGCGAAACGAACCGCTGGGCGGCATTCTTCTTAGCTAGTGCCTCAATTGGCGGCTTGTCCGATTGGCTGACAGAGAATTCACTGGACAGTTCGCTGAAAGCTGTTACATTTCTCAATCATACGTTAACTCCTTACGGTGTCTTGATCTTCAGTGTTGTATACTCCGAGCGGGTTCCAAGCGCCAAGGTTAGATGGTATCTAAAAGGGTTATTCTTCATCCCCGTGGTGTCCATGTTAGCTTGGACATCCTTTTCTCCTGTTCTGAATATCAATTTCAGTGTTTTGCTCATATGGACGGCCCCCTATTACTTGTTCTCCTGTTACTTGCTCCTTAAATCACTCTGGAACGAGGAAAACCGCAGCAAGAAACGAAATCGCTTCATCGCCACTGTTATTATCGTGCCTACACTGCTTGCGGTGCTATTGCTTATTAATGTGGCCCATGTAATCTCTCCTGATTTTCACTTCTTCCGTTATATTTCTGTTTTCATTATCTATTCATTAACCGTGGCGCTGCTGTGCACCTTCGTCTACGGCGTGCTGGGCGTTAAGCTGCGATTTGAGAGGGATCCGCTTGAAAGTGCAATGAAGGCTGTCAGCTCAGGCACGACACTTCTCAATCATACGATCAAGAATGAAATTGGCAAAATCGCCATTAGCTCTGAAAATCTGAAAGCGAATATGGCCGAAGCTGACGAGGAATCCAGACAGCAGCTGCAAATTATCACCAATGCTTCTGAGCACATGATGGCGATGGTGACTCGTATTCACAGCCAGATGAAGGATATTATTCTACATGAGAAGCCTTGTCAACTGGATGAGGTTATCGAAGAATGTCTTAGGCAGCATCGACATGTGCTGGAAAATCAGGGGGTTGTCGTATTACAGAATTATACCTGTCGACCAACCTTATTATGTGATGCTGTCCATGTCAGAGAGGTGCTGGGTAATCTGCTGATGAATGCCCTGGAGGCGATGTCCGGCGGCGGGATCATTCAACTTTCGCTTGATACGAATAAACAGGGCCTTACGCTGTCCCTCCATGATAGCGGAAAAGGGATGTCCCCTGCGCAGCTTGCTCATGTGTTTGAACCCTTCTACAGCACGAAGAATCATTCCCGGAACTTCGGACTCGGTCTCTCTTACGTCTACAATGTCATGCAGAAGAGCGGCGGTTCGGTTGTAGTGGAGAGCAGGGAAAACGAAGGGACGCTGGTCAAGCTTTATTTTCCGCGTAAGAAAATGATACCGATGAATCGGGGGAGACAGCAATGAGCCACATTAAGGTAGTCCTTGTCGAGGATGATCCGGATTGGATTAAAGCGATGACCGTTTTCCTGAATAAGGAGGAGGATATTCTTATTGTTGGGGCTGCAACTGGCTCTGCTGAAGCTATTCAGTTGGCGCGAACAATTCCATTCGATGTTGTTCTGATGGATATTCAACTAAGCGGCAGCCAGCTCGATGGCATTCATACAGCTATAGAAATGCATGATATTCATCCTGCCAAAATCATCATGCTGTCCTCTCTGAACGATGAGGATGTCATGACGCAGTCCTTCACGGCTGGTGCTGTTAATTATATTGAGAAAAGCAACTTCAAGGAGCTCCCTCATGCGATTCGCAACGCATACCATCATCCTACAGCGATGGAGGCCTTGTTGAAGGAGTTCTCGAGATTGAAGCGGGAGGAGCAGCTGAAGGAGCTGACCTCCGCGGAGAGGGAAGTTTTCGAGCTGATCGAAGAGGGCTATACGCAGCCTGAGATCGAGAAGAAGCTGTATAAAGCCGAGAGCACGCTGAAGAACCAAGTGAACAAAATGCTGAAGAAGCTTGGTGTGAAAAGCAGTAAAGAAGCGGTGAAGAAAGTGAAGCGCAAAGGATTATTTTAAGGAAAGGCTAATGAAAAGTGTCGCAGACGGCAAGATTGGCTGGCAACTATAATCCAGGGGTACTACATGACGTAGTACCCCTTTTTGTCGTGGACCTACGAAAGTTGGAACTTAGCAACCAGCTGGTATGTGTCTACAATGAAGGTATGAGGAAGGAGTGGCTGTATGAAACATCATCATGCAACGGGCAAAGCGGGGCAGATTATGCTGCTTATCGATGGAGAATGTTACTTATGCCATACCATTACGAAGTTCGTCGTGAAACGAGATATTAGCGGACGATTCCGCTTTGCTTCGATAC
>CAWCBD010000012.1:0-41367 GCA_963793665.1 uncultured Paenibacillaceae bacterium | reverse complement strand
AGTCAATTTCTCCGGAAAAGAGCTTTAAAGGACTAATGTTTTAATAGCAACGCCTTTGCTCTGTTACTGTCCAGACCAAGCACTGATCAGCGCTTGCGCATCAGCAGTCAGAATATCTTTGACTTCGGTGGTTACTTTATTCGCCATGGGTGCGTTATTTAAATGCTTCAGGAAATCCTGCATGAATTTGGCTGCCTGATCCTTGGATCCCTTACTCAAATGATGGCCAACCTGACTCAAATCATTAGTCAGTTGATTCACGAGTGGACCGTTCAAATCCCCCTTCGCGATATACCGGTCTAGCAAACTCTTTAACGACGGGAGGCTTGTTTCCACTTTAAAGTTCATCGACATATCCAGTTTATTACCTGCATAATCGATCGCCACAATATTCAGGGTGTGAACTCCCAGTTTGTCGGCCAAATCGACAGGCGATCCGTTTGTGTAAAGATTCCCGTCAAGCGTCATCGATTGAGAGACCACAGAGGTTTGCTCGTCCTGCGTGTTCAACTGGAACGAAACACTTTGATTAGTTTGATATACAGTGCCCTCAACGAAAGGAGCTCCGTTCGCTGTCAGCGTATAGGTTGGTGCGATGTGATCTTTTACCATAGAGTAGGTGTCGACTACTGCCATCGTATCTGTTCTGTACGTATTAATTTTAATGCTGGACGGGGTGACGTTGATGGTCGAGAAGGTCGGAACTTTCAGCTGGCTTCTGACCTCGGAATACACTTCCGGAGTGGTCATTAATTCGTAGTATTTACTTCCGCTCGCCGAGTTGGCTGTGAGGTACGTCGCGCCAGTCGGGTTCACGACTTGTCCCTGGCTGTCGATCAGCTGATTTTTCTGCGGGATATCGCCTTTCATCACATACGTTCTGACATAGGAGTGGTCATGACCCATGAAGATCATGTCGACATCCAGTTCGTCAAACGTCGGGAAGAGAGCGGCTCTTAAGCCGGTAATTGCCGCCTCTGTAGAGTGAGGTCCGGCACCGTAAATGTCATGGTGAAATGTGACGAACTTCCATTTCGTGTTAGGAACGGCAGCACCGTCTCTTTCATGAATTGTACGTGTGAGGCTCCGTCTCTTTATTAGTGTTCAGTACCATGAACAGAGCTCGCCATAGGTGTAATAATAGTCGCCGCTGGCATTGGTAACGCCGTATTTGTTAGATTCATTTGGCTGATTGAAATGATATTTATAATTGACGTTGGTATCGTGATTGCCGACAACCGTAGCTACCGGCAAGCTTCGAAGAACGTCAGGGCTTTCAAAGGCGTCATATTCAGTTTCGTTGGTGGAATGCTCCACCTGGTCGCCTGCGGACATGATATAGCTGAGGTTAGGGACTGCGGCGATCGCTTTGTTCAGGGTATCTGTCCAACCGGCCGTATCTTTGGTCACACTGCCCGAAGCGCCGATTTGCGGGTCGCCGATAAACATGATGCTGAACTCATCGGTTCTTTGCGTATTATAGTTATAGACCGGACTCCAGTCAGCGTCAGTACCATCGCCTACACGGTACACATATTTTGTGGAAGGTTCGAGACCTGTAACCGTTACTTTGTTGGAATAATAGAAGTCGTTCCGACTGTAGCTGCGGGGGAAGCCGTCCCTGTAAATGTTAGAGCATTAGCTGCGGGGAATTCGCTGCCGATCATATCGGATTTCTTCGCCATTTGGACGAAGCTGGCGACCGGATTGATGGAAGAATACTACGTGAAACGCAGCTCAGTCGCATCGTTTCCGGGATTTAGCGCAATGTCCTTAGGAATGTATGTACTTGCATCTGCACTGACAATGCCTATCGGGTGCTATGTTGCCTTTGCCTGTGAATTCGTAGGGCAGCAGGGGAAATGCCACTAACACGGACATAACCAAAATACTGATTTTGGTAGAACGTTTCTTCAGACTTAATGAATTAAGCATTCGAAATAATCCTCCTCAAAATATGATTAGGCCTCACTCGCATGGTACATTAATGTAGGCACTGAAAAAATCATATAATAAGATTGTTAACAGGGAGTCTTAATCTAGTGAATTATTTGTAAAACTATTGAAACCACTCATTTAAACCGTGAGAGGGCCGTCGAAACCGTAGGAACGGACCCTTTTATTTTACGGATAAAATGAATTAGCGGATACATAACCAGCACAATCAGCACCAGGCCCGCTATTATACCCACGCTAAAAGCCAATTGAGATGATGTAAATTGTCCGCTATCCGCTATCATCCCGGATAATGCTTTGGCACTACCGAATCCGTAAATCAAACCGAATCCAATAGTAAACCATACCTGATGCTTCTTGTATCGGTTAAACAGAATATTCAAGGCTGCATATAGGAGACTAAGCGCAATGATAGATTCTATGAATATGAAGGGCGGCGTTACAACATGTAAACCGGCCAGAATGAAAGTCACTGTATGGGCGGCGGCGAATGATCCCACGACGGCAAAGAGCTGCTTTGCTGATCTGACCGCTATGAGAACACCTAGTAGAAACAAGATATAAGCATAACCAGTCAACAAATGTTCCACGCCTAGCAGGAAAAACTGATTGACTGCGTGTTGAAAGCTCATTTGGCCCGCTTGAAGCTCCCGGAGCTCATTAACGATCACGGCATTTTGCTTTAGTTTACCGAGCGTTAACGTTACATAATTAACATGCCACTGGTCATTTTCAAAAACTAAGTCATAGTTCATAGCAAAATGTTCAGGGATATCGTCTGATCGGATACTCCAGTACTGCTTCCGCAAACGGTTGAACCTCATTCTCCTTTTCTATATAACGAAGCCGCGTCATCTTTCCTTCAAGCGGTAAACTATCCGCATAAAGTTTAATTTTGGATAGCAAATAATTCTCCACTTCTGATTGAGAACTGCTGATGAACCGATTCAATGTTTCCGGCGTCGAGAGGCCGATGTCCGGATCATTCGGGGCTGCAATTACTCTAAGATCATACATATCAATCTGTAATACATATTGGATTACCCCATTCTCTAACGAAATATTTGAATAGGCTATGCTGTTATTGTCATGGGCCATTGAAACGGGTTGGCACAAACCGAACAGCGCAAACGATGACGCGATCATCATTAACCACTTTCTCATCATCTCATAATCCTCCTGTACGATTACTTTGGAATAACTCAAAACTATAGAAGACTATGATAGTTTAATTCCCTTATGTTAGAGCTGATGCCTAAGTTTTTTTACTTTTTGTAAAAAAGAAGAATTTTATATAATTCAATAGTTTTATTGACAATACGTTAACAATCATTTGATAGGTTAGTAGATAGATATAATTTTTTTCAAAAAATGACATGGAGGTTTCATATGTTTGCATCCAAGAAAGTAAGAACGGCTCTTTTCATAGCCGTATTATTGCTTATCTCTGTATGTATGTATGTTTTTAATCAGAGTCCCGAAAAAACGTATAATGACCAGGGTGGTACATCTTATGCAAGCTATGAAAAGGCGAAAGTATTGAAGGTAGTCAGCGAGGAGCTGGAAAAGGATCCGGCAAACGGAGGATTGTATCACGGATCTCAAGAGCTGGAAATCAAAATTCTTTCCGGGAACATCAAGGTGAAGTTCACACCATTACAAACTATTTGAGCGTATATTTAAACGTTCTTGCCAAAGCAGGACAAACAATAATCGTAAACGTGGACACTGCTGATCCCAAGCATTATCTAGTTACCGTATACAGCTATTACAGAGCCTCGCTTCAACTTTTCATGATTTTATTATTTTTTGCTATTCTGTGGGCGATAGGCGGGATCAAGGGTTTGAAGTCGGTGGCAGGTATTATATGTACGTTTGCTTTCATTTTATATTTGTTTATACCGATGCTTTACAGGGGTTATTCTCCGATTTTAGCCGCCGTGCTGGTAGGCCTCCTGATAACCTGTATCACATTGCTTTTGTTGAACGGTTGGAGTTCGAAATCTTTGGCGGCGATACTAGGCACAACGATCGGGGTCGTCCTTTCTGGTATCATTGCCTATATATTCGGTGAATTAGTGCAAATTTCAGGGTTCAACACGAAAGAAGTTGAAGTCTTGATTGTCGTTGCCGAGCAAACCGGCATGCAGCTCAAAGGTCTGTTGTTCGCGGGAATTATACTCGCTACTCTGGGCGCTATTATTGATGTAGGTATTTCTATCGCCTCATCCGTTTATGAAGTATATATGGCGAACCGTAATCTCAGCCAGAAGGAACTGTTTGTATCTGGCATCAATGTTGGCCGCGATATGATGGGAACTATGGCGAATACCTTGCTTCTTGCCTTTACAGGCACTACACTCTTCTCGCTGATGGTGCTCTATGCCATGAAAGTGTCCTTTAATCAATTGACCAACATGAATATGGTGACCATTGAAGTGATTCAAGGGATAACCGGATGTATTGGGGTCGTCCTGACTGTACCGATCGTCGCTTATATTTCCTCAATGATTATTCCCAAGTTCGAACAATCGGCAACACGAAATGCAGAAATTCGACTTGAGAAATCAGATTATTCATGATTAGGATTCCTATTCTCATTTACGTGCTAGTCTATATCTCTTGGCATTTGGTGGTTATGTTCTCTTCTCCCTTTTATACAAGCAGTCTATGCTCATGCCTATAGTGCAAGCTATACTACGCTGGACCTGACCCAATCGCAAACTTCGATGACCTATGCACTTGATGAGTTGTCCGTAATTGAGTTAATTGGCGGCGATGTCAATCAAAATGGCATGATGGATCAGGGAGAATTCGCCGCAGTGAAAGATCGGTTTGAAGCCATTCTGCAAGAGAATATCATCTTGACAATGAACGGAGAAACGAAGACTTGGACGCAGGCGGAAAGCTTTCTCGACCGGCAAGGGGAAGCAACGAAAGTAATGTTGAAAGTACGTTATCCTCCGGTATCCCCTTCTTTGCCTGTGTACTTCGAGGATCATCTTTATATGAACAATGTGAAATCGAATTATGTCAATCTGCTGACGATTCAAGACGGAGGCCAGAAAAGCACAATAGCTTTATCCGGTGAATTCCGTACTTGGACCAGGATAATGACGGTCGACGATGATAGCGTATCAGAGCAAACGAATCCGATATCCGCCTGGCATTCCTTCTTTAGGCTTGGCATGAACCATATTTTAGGCGGGTTCGACCATTTACTCTTCTTATTTTCTTTACTCATCGCGCGGCAAACGTTTAAACAATACGCAATGATGATTACCGCCTTTACGATCGCTCATAGCATAACCTTAACTCTGACGGTCTTGGGACTGATTGATATATCTCCGAAGCTTGTGGAACCCGCCATCGCGCTAAGCATTTGCTATGTTGCTTTGGATAATATCGTACGTTCGTCGGTAAGCAGGCGTTGGGTACTGACCTTCTTGTTCGGACTCATTCACGGCATGGGGTTTGCTGACATTTTAAAGGAAATGAATATTCCGAGAAGCAACATAGCAGCGGCATTGCTCAGCTTCAATATCGGGATCGAAGTGGTCCAAATCGCGTTAGTCGGAGTGCTTGTACCGCTCATCTATTTGTTGTATCGTTACAAATATGCGAGACGATTTGTCGTCGCTGGTTCCATCGCGGCATTTGTATTAGGCGGAATCTGGTTGTTTGAACGGTTGTTTGCTGTTTGATAAATAATTAGATTATATTTTATGTAATATCAAAGAAGCAGCGAGGGTTTTTCCCCGCGGCTTCTTTGCCCTTTTAATGACTTGATCAGTTGTACAGAATAGTTTCTCTCAGTGAACGTTTTTCTTTTTCCATTATTAAATGTTCAAAAATGCATGCCAAATGAATATGACAATCCATATAACAAATAGACAATCCGTTACTAAAAAAGTGGTATTAATAGAAATGCTTTTCATATAGTTATTTCTAATACTCAAATGCTCTTGCTTACATGTATCATTTCCTTCCTTATCCATTAACCGTACTCTCAATTTGGTTAAATGATTGGATGCAGAAAGTAGAGCAGAGATTGAAGCAACCGGCCATAAGAATAAAGCTATCAATAATACGGCTAATGCATTCATTAAGTACTCATTTGGTAAAACAATCTTCCATTTAATGATTAGCATGGCAACTAGATTAAATGCAAGAATACCTAGGCCCAAATAACCTATTATTATACCTTTTTTCTTATTTCTCATAAGAATCTCCATATCGTTGCTTTCCCGTAATCCGGCTAATTAGATTAAGGCATGTTTCCTTAATTCGTATCTCTCAAAACATTCCTGAACCGCTTGTTTCAAAAGTCTGCAGCCCTGCTCAAGCTCCTCCATCGATATGGTTAATGGGGGCATCAGCTTGATGACTGCGTCTTGACGGCCCACCCGTTCCAAAATGAGTCCCAACTCATAACAGCGTGTGGCAATTTCTTTGGAAATGTTCGCATACTCGCTTGCCGATACATCAACACCCCAGAGCAGACCCATTCCCCGAATCTGGATATCCTCACTTAACGGAGCGATTTCTTCCTGCAAAAACCGGCTGACAAAATGAGCTTTCTGGTGAACCTCAGCTTCTAAGTTAAATAGCTCCCTGTACTCTAGTGCTGCAGTTGCACCTACAAACGCCAGTTGGTTGCCACGGAAAGTACCCGTATGCTCCCCAGGATTCCAGGCATCCAATTCCGGCTTTAACAAAGTAATGGCCATCGGGAGACCATAGCCGCTGATCGATTTGGACAACACGACAATATCTGGAACGATTCCCGCCCGTTCAAAGGAGAAAAACGGGCCTGTTCGGCCGCAGCCAACCTGAATTTCATCGCAAATGAGCAAAATATCATGACGTGTGCACAGATCGCGAAGACGCTGAATCCACTCGATTGGCGCTTCATTCAGGCCTCCCTCGGCTTGCACGGTTTCAAAGATGATGGCAGCCGGCTTGTCGATACCAGAATGGTCATCCTTCAGTACCTCATCTATATATTTGATTGTGTCAAATGTACTCATGTAACCGCATGGAAAAGGCATAAAAGAAACATTGTGTAAATCCGTACCCGCCGCCAATCTGTGGTACAGATTGCTGGTTACCGATAAGCCGCCAAGGGACATGCCGTGAAAAGCCCCCATAAAGGAGAAAATACTCGAGCGGCCTTTGACTTTGCGAGCCAGCTTTAATGCTGCTTCCACAGCATTTGTTCCTGTCGGACCGCAAAATTGAACTTTATAATCAAGTTCTCTCGGTTTCAAAATGAGCTCTGAAAATGTATGCAGGAATGTCTCTTTCGCCGAAGTATACATATCGAGACCATGGGATACGCCATCCGATTCCAAATAATCGACCAGCTTACTTTTGATATAATTATTATTGTGACCGTAATTCAAAGCGCCCGCTCCTGCAAAAAAATCGATAAACGTTCTACCGGACTCGGCATACAGGATAGAACCTTTCGCTTTCGTGAACACATCGGGAAAAGACCTGCAGTAAGAACGTACATTCGATTCCATTTTTTCGAAAATAGACATGAACTCCACTCCTCTTATCTTTCGATTGATTTCATGAAAGCGTCCTTCTCTTAAGCGGTGACCGGTTCCGTCTCGTGCTCTTGATGCGATTGCTGCCGGTACAGCTTTGCATATAATCCTTCTTTGGCCAAGAGCTGCTGATGGCTTCCCTTTTCCTTTACGACTCCTTGTTCCATCACATAAATGACGTCTGCCTGTTCAACAGTAGATAGCTGATGAGCGATCATCAGGGTCGTCCTGTCTTTCATCAATGTTTGTAAAGCACTTTGTACCCAAAACTCGGATTCAGCATCCAGCGCAGAGGTAGCCTCATCGAGCAGGAGAATCGGGGCGTTTTTGAGCAAGGCCCGAGCAATGGCTATTCGCTGACGCTGACCTCCGGATAACGAAGTTCCGCGCTCGCCAACCATCGTATCGTAACCGTCTGTCAGCTCCATAATGAAATCATGTGCATAAGCTGCTGTTGCCGCATCCATCAAGTCTTGATCCGTGGCATCGGGTTTGCCGAATCGGATGTTATCGCCAATCGTACCGTGAAACAAATATGGATCCTGTGGTACATACGCAGTTAGCTCCCGGATTTCAGAAAGCATATAATGACCCAGCGGCTTACCAAGCATACGGATCGTCCCGCCTTTAGGCGGATAGAAGCCGAGAAACAGCTTCATGACTGTGCTTTTACCGCTGCCACTGGCACCAACGATGGCGGCTACCTGTCCTTTCTGAACAGAAAGTGTACTCCCGTTTAGAATACCTGCACCGGTACCATATTCAAAGATCACGTCGCTCATTTCCAATTCCGCATTTGGAATCGCCTCCTGCACGCTGCCCTGCGAGGATACGGACGAATACCGATCCGGCTCCGCCCTTTCATCAAGCAGTTCGAATACGCGAGCGGCCCCGGCAAATGAATGCTGTATCAGAGAAACGATGCTGCCTAGCTGCAGAAATACCATCGAAACGCCCGTTTGCAGCTGTACGATTTGCCCCAAAACACCGAGTTCGATGATGTTTTGCGAATACATGATAATCCCAACAACGAGCACCCCGCCCAGGCTCATGAAATTAATTAGGAAATTCACAGCTTCAAGTAGACCCGTTTGATGCCCCTTCTTCATCGCCGAGGCCGTGACCTCCCCATTCATATCATGGAAACGCTTCGTAACCGTACGATGAAGAGAGAACATCTTGATCACTTGCAGACCAGCGAGCAGGTCTGACAAACGTTCGGTCAAACTGCCGGTTTGAGATTGAAATCTGTCGCTTATTTTTCGTAAAGGGCGTGCGAAGCGTGTATTGATCAAGACGGACAGCACACCGAGCACCAGCAATACCAAGGCCAGCCGCCAATCGAGTACAAACATAACGGTCAGGGAGCCGACCAATGTCAAACACTCTACGATGATCGATTTCAGATGCTCAGTGAACGTTTGTTCCATCAACTGCATATCATTCGTCGTTCGCGAAACGATATCTCCTGAATGATGGGATTCATAATAGCTCTGCGGCAGCCGTCCCAGCCTTTCGAAAACGAGCAGCCTAATGTCGACCATCGTTTGTTTCACACTGCGATGATACATATAACTAAATAACGGCGACAGCACACTAAGCATGACGAACGTGCCGCCAACGATCCATACCGCCTTCATGAGTACAGCCTGATCGCGATGAACGGAAAATTCAAGTAAATATTGAATAACAAAAGACATCAGGATAGCAATGCTTGCATTGCTTATGCTATCTCCGATTAATCCGATAAAATACCTTTTACGGCGCAGCTGCATAAAAGACATCAGTCTTTTAAATTCCTTGTAGGACTCTCTAAGGAACATGACTTAAGCCCCCTCTCTGTCCGTACTGGCTGTACCGTCTTGCCGTACAAATTGTTTGAAGTACAGCTTCTTATAAAGACCATTGTTGCGGATTAATTGTTCATGTGTGTTGCATTCCACAATTTTCCCACCGCTCATAAAAATCACACAATCCGCATTATCTATCGTTGTCAAGCGATGCGAGATGACGAGAACGGCACGGTCTTTCATCGCCCGTTCGATCGCTTCCTGAACGATGGCTTCGGAGTGCGAATCGAGCGCGGATGTCGGCTCATCCAGCAGCAGAATTGGCGCATCCTTCAAAAGAGCGCGCGCGATCGCAATCCGCTGCTTTTGACCTCCGGACAAGGAACCCCGTTCTCCGATGACAGTTTCATACCCTTCAGGCTGCTGCATAATAAAATCGTGCGCATTCGCTTCTTTGGCCACCCCTACGATATCGTCACGGGAAGCTCGAAGGTTCCCAAAACCGATGTTCTCGGCTATCGTCCCCGGAAACAGGTGCGTATCCTGAGAAACGAGTGAAATTTGGCTGCGAAGCTGCTTCAGACTCCACTCATTCAACGGCCGACCGAGCACCTTAATCGTACCGCTGCCCGGCGTCAGTTCGTAAAAGCCGCAAAGCAGCTTGAACAGTGTGCTTTTCCCGCAGCCACTTGAGCCTACGAGAGCGATCGTCTGCTGTTTTTGCAGCCAAAAGCTTAAACCGTTCAGCACATTCGTTTGTCCGTCATAGGAGAACGTGACGTTCTCAAATTCAATCGGTGCCGCGTTTAGGTCCAAATCTTGGAATGAGCGGATGTCCGGCTCCACCGGCATATCAAGAACATCAAACAAACGACTGGCTGCCCCGATCACTTCCTGTATCTGAGCGGACAGCACTGGAATCATCGATATAGGCTGAAGAACAAACGAGAACATATACAAGAAAATAATGATGTTGCCGGACGTCAGTTCGCCTTTTTCAATCAAGTAGCCGCCTATGGCGACCATGAAAATGAGCGGTGTCGAAAGCAGCAGGATACTTATTGGTGACATGTATGCGCGACGCTTCTCGAGCAGCAGGCTTTTGGACAAAACCTGCTGCATTACTTGGCTATACTTTTCGAACAACGTATCCTGTCTGTTAAAAGCTTTGACCATCGGGATTCCGCCGATCATATCTTGGATGACAGCATTGGCTGCACCCAGTTGTTCCTGCAGTTGCTCGGAATATTTGCTGATTGGCCTGCTTAATACGGCTGTAACGGCAATTCCAACAGGCAGCAGGATGAGACTGAAGAGGATCAGCTTCCAACTTGTAAGCAAAAGAATCGTAAGTGCACTAACAAAGATAACCGGCATGTAAAATAGATTGGCAAAATGGTGGATAAAAAAGTTTTGCAGCACGGTCGTATCATTCGTCAGGCGGGATACGAGGTCACCCGATTGCTGCTTCTCAACGGTGGAAACCGGCAGATTCTCCAGATGATTCGCAACTGCATTGCGCAAATCGCGCAGTGCATAGGCACTAAACCGGGTTGAAGCATATTTGATCAAATACTTCGAGATCACACCAATCAGCGCCAAAATAGCAATAAAACCAGCGGAGAATAGCAGTGTACCCGAAGAACGGTCGACCATTTGTTCAATCAGCTTACCCATCCCGATATCGACACCTGCAGCCATAAGCGAGGTTACAATCGTCAGAAGAACCCAAAAGCTGTAAGGCTTGATGTAGGCCATTAGCCGAAAGAAAATCGGCTTCGGTCTTGGTGGCTGCGACTTGCTTTTTCGACTGGCCAAAGTATCGCTCCTCTTCATCGCGGGTTATAAGGATAAGATTTCCTTGACAATCTCTGCATTTTTGGCAGCATATGGCGCATCCAACATGTCTTCATGAGGACCTGCCCCCTCATAGCTGCGATACTGCGAAATTGTAGATTGGTTCCACAATGTACTGCCGTTTAACTTGACGCTTGGTTTGATTTCGTTTTGTACAAAATGGATATTCGCACGAATAGTGCCGCTGTTTTGTAAACCGTTCAGGTAGATCATGTAGCTTTTCATTTTTTGAATCACAGTGTGTTTGATAAGCTCGTTACCTACATAAGCTTCGTATTTTGCGTTAGACTCGGCTTCCTGGAGCAATGCGTTGACCTCTTTGGCCACTGCCTTTTCAGATTGACGAATGGCTTTATTTTTCCTGGACGCATCCAGCATGATCAGATCCGAGACAGTGTACCCTTTCGCTTCCATCGCCTTCGTCAACTCGAACATGAGATTGCCGCCAGCTGAATACCCCATAAAGACATAAGGTCCTTCCGCCTGAATACTTGTCACAAGCTCGATGTAACGTTCCAGCCGATCCTCGCTCTCAATAAAATCAATACCGTAGAGGGCATGCGAACCGATCTGTTCCGCAAGCTCTTTAAACACAAAACCGAAGCCGCCGACCGGTGGGAAACAGAATACTTTTCGATCCGTTTTCCGATTCAATAAGGTAATAGGTTTGTTAAAATCGATCCTCAGCTCTTTGGAATCCATGTATTGAGCCGTTTGTTCTACAGTCGGATGCTGGAATAAGTAATGCAGCGGCAATTCCTCCTGCATCGATTCGTAAATTCGCGTGACAAGCCGAATAGCTTTCAGCGAATGGCCGCCAATTTCGAAAAAGTTGTCGTGAACGCCAACTTGCGTTCAGACCAAGGATCTCCTGCCAAATGGCTGCGAGCCGCTCCTCAGTCGCGGTGCTCGGTGCGACATAGGCTGTACGTGCCAATGCGCCTTCATCCGGCTTCGGCAGCGATTTTTTATCCAGCTTACCGTTCGGAGTCAGCGGCATGGCTTCCAAGCTGATGAAATAGCTCGGAACCATGTAAGCCGGCAGCTCGGAGGAGAGATACGCTCTCAGCTCTGCCATGTCCGTACTTTCTCCCGTAACAATGTAGGCGCAAAGCACCTTTTCCCCGTTCATCTCTTCCGTCACGACGACAGCTTCCTGTATATGTTCATGTCTGATGAGATTAGCTTCGATTTCTTCCAGTTCGATCCGGTAGCCTCTAATTTTCACCTGCTCGTCGAGGCGTCCGATGATAGTCAATCGTACCGTCTGGCAAGAGGCGGGCAAGATCTCCCGTTTTGTACAACCGCTCGCTTGTGCCTGCTATGGATGTGAATGGATTCGCAACAAATTTTTCGGAGGTCAGGTCATCACGATTCAAATACCCTCGAGCCAAACCGTCCCCTGCGATACACAACTCGCCAATGATGCCGATCGGCTGTAGATGATGAGCGGTCTCATTCACAATGTATACTTGCGTATTTGCGATCGGACGGCCGATTGTAATGTCCTTATCCGGCGCCAGATCCCGCAGGAATGTGGCTACGACGCTGCTTTCCGTAGGACCGTATTCATTCACAAGCTCGATGTGCGGGAAAAGCTGTTTGCTGCGCTCAATCACATGTTTATTTACCTTCTCCCCGGCAACCGTAATGATACGAAGGGAGTCGGCTTCATCGATGTTCATGCACTCGAGCAGCGCTGCGTACAAGCTTGGCACGCTGATGAAATGCGTGATGCGATGCTCCGCGATTTGCTTTTTGATGAGCGAAAGGGTCTTTCGCTTCTTCTTCCTGCGGCAGGATGACCGTAGCTCCCGCCAGAATCGGTGTGAAGAAGCTGGTCACGAAGCCGTCAAAAGCAAACGAGAACAGCTGCAGTACCTTATCGTTTGTGCTCAGCGCATATTCCGACTTTCTCCACAAGAGATTGCCGGCGATGCTGCGGTGCTCGATCATGACGCCTTTCGGTTTACCCGTCGTACCTGAGGTATAAATGATGTAAGCCAAATCCGTTATCGCATTGACCTTGTGCAGATTGGAGCCGTCAGCAGCGTAGTGCTGATCGTTGTTCAGATCCAGCCACTCCCCGGCGAAAGCGGCCTTCACTTCCTCGCTCATGCCCGCGATCAGCCGCTCCTGAGTGAGCACGATCGCGGTGCCGCTATCCTCCAGCATGTAGCGAATTCGCTCTTGCGGATACTGCGGATCTATCGGCACATAGGCCCCGCCAGCTTTCAGTATCGCCATGATGCCGACGATCAGTTCGAGCGAACGTTCAGCCATAACGCCTACCCGCGTCTCCGGGCGAACGCCCTTATCCCGCAGCGTTCTTGCCAACTGGTTGGCCTTCGTATTCAACTCCGCATAGGTCAACTGCCGACCCGCACAGACGACTGCCGTTTGCTTCGGAGTTCGCGCCGCTTGCTCCTCAAACAGCCCGTGCAGCGTATTATCGTTAAGCACGTCAGTCTGCGTTGCGTTGAAAAGAGCCAATTGCGAAAGCTCTTCTTCCGTCACGATGTCAACCTCAGCTAACGGCGTATCGGGACAATCTAATAAGTTGTCGATCAGTTTTAACAAATGACGGCCCATACGCTCTATCGTTGCCTTGGTAAACAATTTTGTACTGTACGCCAGATTAAATCCGATCTCACCTTCGGTCTCAACAGCAGTTAACGCGAGATCAAATTTGGCAACTTTATGCTCGAGAGGGAATGGTTTGAACTGCAGTTCGTTAAGTTCGATCTCCGCTTCATCTGTATTTTGGAAAATAAAGATCGTATCGAACAGCGGATTACGGCTTAAATCCCTTTGTAAGCCCAAATTTTCTACCAGCAGCTCGAACGGGTAATCCTGATGCTCGTAAGCCTGCAGCGCGGTTTCTTTGACTTGCTGAAGGAAGTTCCGGAACGTCAATCCGGCTTCAGGCCGGCTCCGCAGCGCTAACGTATTGACGAACATCCCGACGACGTTTTCCACGTCCGCATGCGGTCTGCCGGCAATTGGCGTTCCCACCACAAGATCATCCTGACCGGAATATTTGGCAAGCAGCACATTAAATGCGGCGAGCAGTACCATATACAGCGTCGTTCCCTGTGAAGCAGCCAACCGGTTCAGCAGCTCCATCCTTTTAAGGCCGGAGCCGAAAACAATAAAATCCCCTTCGAAGCTTTTCACTTGCGGTCTAGGGTAATCAGTCGCGAGATTTAGCAGCGGCACTTCGCCGGCAAACTTGCTTAACCAATATTGCTCGTGCCTCTGCATGACACCGCTTTGGAATTGCTCATTTTGCCATACCGCAAAATCCTTGTACTGGATATTCAGCTTTGGCCGCTCAACGCCCGCGTAAAAGGCAGCAAAATCATTCACAATGATGCCGCTCGAGACACCGTCTGAAACGATATGATGCATATCTAAGACAAAGACATGCTTATCGTCCGCTCTTCGAATCAAAGCTGCGCGAATCAATGGCGCTTCATTTAGCTTGAAAGGACGGATGATAGACTGTACGAGCTTGAACGGCAGCCTCGTCTGAATCAGCCTGGAAGACCTCGATTTGAATATTCAGTTCGGCATCCGCATGCACCATCTGCCTCGGCTCCCCATCCACGGTATGGAATGAGGTGCGGAGCACTTCGTGCCGACTAACGAGTGCCCGGTAAGCCTGCTCAAATCTTCCAAAATCCAGCTCGCCTTCGATCAGCATCACATCCGGCATGTTATAACCGACGCTGCCCGACTCAAATTGCTGCAGAATGAACATCCGTTTTTGGGCGGATGACAGCGGGTAATATGCTGCTCTTCTGCAGGCTGAATCGAGTGGTAATCGTGCGATGCGGATTGGTCAATAAACTTGGCAATCTGCTGCACCGTCGGCATCTCGAACAGCGTACGCAGCGGCACTTCCACACCCGTTTCACGGTGAATCTGGGCCAGGAGCATCATTGCTTTCAGAGAATGGCCGCCCAATTCAAAAAAGTTATCATGAATGCCGATCCGGCCGATTCCGAGTATATGTTGCCAGATGCCGCAAAGCTTACGCTCCGTTTCATTTGACGGTACTCGTATAGTCGTGCTCTTGCCCACCATCCGGCTCCGGAAGCGCTTTGCGGTTAATTTTACCGTTCGGTGTCAAAGGAAGCTGATCCATTTGAACAAAGTAAGACGGCACCATATAAGCCGGAAGCTCCTTGCTTAAGCTTTCCTTCAGCTCCGAAGCTGGCATGATTTCGTCCGAAACGAAGTACGCGCATAAGAACTTTTGACTATGGGAATCCGTCCGATCAACGACTACGGCTTCTTTGATACCCGCTTGTTTCAGCAAAATCGCCTCAATTTCGCCAAGCTCGATCCGGTAGCCTCTGATTTTGACTTGATGATCTACCCGTCCGATATATTCCAAATTGCCGTCCGGCAGGAAACGTGCCAAGTCGCCTGTTTTGTACATGCGAATACCTGTTTCGCTGCGGAACGGGTCCTCCATAAACACTTTCTTCGTTCTCTCCGGGTCATTCAAATAGCCGCGCCCAACCCCGATGCCAGACACACATAATTCTCCTTGAACGCCGATCGGCACAAGCTTCATATAAGGGTCAACAATGTAAACATGCAGGTTTTGCACCGGCTTGCCGATCGGCACCGTTTCCAGCTTCGGCGCTTCATCCATCTCGAACAACGTAATGTCATCCGACGCTTCGGTTGGCCCGTATGCGTTGACCAGCTTCACGTGCGGATAGCGCTCGAACCATTTTCGCGCCAGCGGAGGTTTGATCGACTCCCCGGTCACCAGTACATATTGCAAGTCGGGAAGCGGTACGGCTTCCGGCAAATCCAGCATCGCGGTCATATAAGAAACGACTACCTCCAGAACGGTCGCCTTGTCTTCCGCTACTTGCTTCATAAATTCACGTACATTCAACACGAGTTCATGACTGTACATCGCCGTCCGTCCACCAATCACCAAGGCGGTAACCAACTGCCAGACGGAAATATCGAAGCAGTGCGGGGCATTCTGGACAATGACACTTTGTTCGTCCAGATTGAAGGCGCTGATCATCGCATCCATATGATTCAGCATGCCTGCATGCTCCAGCATGGCGCCCTTCGGTTTTCCGGTAGAACCGGATGTATAAATGACATAAGCAAGGTTGCCCGATACGGGTACAGGAAGCTTGACTTTCTCTTCCTCTACCTGACGGATGACCTCATCGTCCGTATCGATCGGAATGATTACTCCGTTATAGCCTTGCTCGATTTCAGGTGTTACGTATGGCATTTCGGTCAACAGGCACACAGCGCCAGAATCGGCAAGCATATCGCGGATTCTTTGCGGCGGATAGTCCGGATCAATAGGCACATAAGCGCCGCCCGCCTTCCAAATCGCCAGGATGCACACAATCATCCTTGGTGAACGGTGCAGCAAGATGGCCGCCAAATCCTCCTGCTTCATGCCTGTTAACAGCAAGTAACGCGCTAATCGGTTTGCCCGCTCATTCAACTCGCGGTAAGTCCAGTGTGTCCCTTCGAAGCTGACCGCAATGCGATCCGGCGTTTGTGCCGCTTGTTGTTCGAACAGCTGCGGCATCGTAACATCCAGGTTGAACGGTTCTCTCGTATCGTTAAATACATGGATAATCTCGTGCCTCTCAGAAGCGCTAAGCATATCGATTTCAGCCAGTTTCATATCGGGGTTCGTGACGATTTGATGGAGCGTCCGCAAATAATGGCCGGCTAATCTTTCCATCGTCGCCCGGGTAAATAACCTTGTGCTGTATTCCAAATTGAAACGGATTTGATTCTCTTCTTCCGTTGCTTCCATCGAGAGATCAAATTTGGCAATTCGGCTCTCCGTTTCATAAGGCGTAAATTGGAGCCCTTCCATTTGTCCCGCCCGAACAGTAATGTTCTGCATGCTGAACATGGTGTCAAACAACGGGTTGCGGCTTAAATCGCGGGCCATATTCAACTTGTCGACAATAGATTCGAAGGGATAGTCTTGGTGCTCGAATGCGCTGAGCGTCGTATCTTTCACTGATGCCAAAAACTGCTTGAACGTTTGCCCGCCTTCCGAGCGGTTGCGCAGTGCAAGTGTGTTTACGAACATCCCGATAACCGGTTCAAGCTCTGCACGCGGTCTGCCAGCGATCGGCGTTCCGATCACGATGTCTTCCTGCCCGCTGTATTTGGACATCAGCACATGATAAGCAGCTAACAGCACCATGTACAGCGTTGTGCCGGTTTCGGCGGCAAGTCCTTTGAGCCCGTCAGCCAGCTCTTTACCTGAGACGGCGGTCATATAATCGCCTTCAAAGCTTTGGATGGAAGGTCTGGAGAAGTCGGTTGGCAAATCAAGCACCGGAATTTCCCCTTCAAATTGAGATAACCAATAAGTCTCCTGCTTTTGCATGAATTCCGATTGGAAAAACTCGTTTTGCCACACAGCAAAATCTTTATAGTGGATCGAAAGCTCCGGCAATGGTTCGCCTTGATACAAACGGACGAATTCGTCGACGAGAATAGCCATCGATACGCCATCGGAAATGATATGGTGCATATCGAAAAGGAATAGATGACGTCCGGGCTGTAAATAAATCAAACCAACGTGAAGTAGAGGCGCCTTTGATAAATCGAACGGTCGAACAAACTGTTCCACTAACCGGTCTACTTCAGTACCATCTTGAACGAAATCAATATATTCAATCTCAAATTGCAGATTCCGGTGTACGGTTTGGACCGGTTCGCCATCTACGACAGAGAAAGAGGTTCGCAGCGATTCGTGCCGTTCAACCAAGTGAATGAACGACTGTTTGAATCTTTCGAGGTTCAGCTCACCTTCGATGAACATAACACCGGGCATATTATAAGCCGTTCCGGAGCCTTCAAATTGCCCAAGAATAAACATCCGCTTCTGGGCGGAGGAAACCGGGTAATAGTCGCGATGCTCCACCGGCTTAAGTGCCGTATATGTCTCCCTGTCGGCCTGTGCGATATGCTGGGCCAGTGCCTCTATCGTCGGCGACTCGAACAGCACCCGCAGCGGCACGTTCACTTGAAGCTGCTGCTTAATCCGCGCCAGCAGCGTCATCGCCTTCAGTGAGTGGCCGCCGAGCAGGAAGAAATCGTCGCGGATGCCGACCTGCGGCACACCGAGTACGTCCTGCCAGATGACGCAGAGCCGTTCTTCCGTCTCATTGCGAGGCGCTGCGTACTCGGTGCCGAGTCCAAGCCGCCTTCCGGCTCAGGCAGCTCGCGGCGATCGATTTTGCCGTTAACCGTCAGTGGCAGCTTTTCCATCTGCACCACGTACGCCGGCACCATGTAGGATGGCAGCTCCTGCGCCAGTAACGCCTTTACTTCCTGCACACCCAGCTCCTGCTCAGCTACGATGTAAGCGCACAAGAACTTCTGCCCGTTCGCGTCCTCACGTGCGATCACTACAGCATCTTTCATCGCAGGATGCTTCATTAGCTCCGCCTCGATCTCGCCCAGCTCGATCCGGTACCCCCGGATCTTCACCTGCTGATCCATGCGGCCCCTATATTCAATCGTCCCGTCCGGCAGCCATTTCGCCAGATCACCGGTGCGGTACATCGTCTCTCCCGCTATGAATGGGTTCGGTACGAAGGTCTCAGCCGTCAGCTCCGACCGGTTCGCATACCCTCTCGCCACGCCATCACCGCCGACGTACAGCTCGCCCGGTACGCCGACTGGCTGCAGCTGGTTGTACTTGTTTACGATGTACGCCGTGGAATTGCTGATCGGCCGCCCGATCGGAATGCTACCCTCATAATCACGTTCGATCAGGAATGTCGTGGAGAACGTTGTGTTCTCCGTTGGCCCATAGCCATTAATCAGACGTAATTCTGGACACTTACTTCGTACGTGGTTAATGTGGATCGGCGATAGCGCATCACCACCGACAAGCAGTTGTCGCACACCCGTGAACAGCTCCGAATTCTCCTGCGATAACTGGTTGAATAGCGGTGAAGTGAGCCACATCGTCGTGATTCGATTTTCGGCGATGAACGCGCCAAGCTGCTCGCTATCCAGAATGACGCTCTTGTCGGTCAGATAAAGCGTACCTCCATTCAGCAGCGCCCCGAAGATCTCGAACGTGATCGCATCAAATCCCAAAGCTCCTGTCTGCAAGATGCGCTCATCAGCATTCCACTGAACGTAGTTCGTTTCCTTGACCAGCCTTACGACGCTGCGCTGCTCGATGAGCACCCCTTTCGGCTTGCCCGTAGAGCCGGAAGTGTAGATGACATACGCCAGATCGCGCGATGAACCCAGCAGCTTCGGGTTGGAGCAGTCGTTATCGTAAGGAACAACCTCATCGTCAAGGATGATCACTTGAACCAAGGGAAATGCAGCTGTCTGCTGACGCAGGTTCCGTTCCGTCAATATAATACGGGCTCCGCTGTCTTCAAGCATGTACTTCATGCGCTCTATAGGCACATCGAGATCAAGGAGCAGGAATGCGCCGCCTGCCTTCAGGATGCCGAGCAGACCGACCATGAGCTCCAGTTTATGTTCCGCCATCAAGCCGACGACATGATCTGGCCCTACTCCTTGTGCGATCAGCGTCCGGGCTAGCCGGTTCGCTTGCTCATTGAGCTGACGGTAGGTCAGCTGCCGACCCTGCCAAACAATGGCAGGATGATCAGGTGTTTGCCGGGCCTGCCGCTCAAACAACGCAGCAATGGTCATTTCGCTCGGGTAATCCGTTTGCGTATCGTTGAAATCAGCCAGAATTTGTCGTCTTTCTTCCTCAGAGAGCATGTCGAGCTCCGCCAGCTTCCTCTCCGGTTCCTGCACAATGGATTCGAGCAGTACGAGGTAGTGGCGTCCCATTCGCTCGACGGTTTCCCTTTCAAAAGATTCGTGCTGTATTCGATATGAACGGTCAGACCATTCGCCGCTTCCTTCGCTTCCAAGGACAGATCGAATTTGGAAATGTAATTCTCAACAGCGTACGGCTCAACATGCAGCTCTTCGAATCCAGCCTCCTGCACATCGATATTTTGCACCATGAACATCGTGTCAAACAGCGGATTGCGGCTAATATCGCGCACAATGTTCAGCTTTTCGAGCAGTGATTCAAACGGGTAATCCTGATGGGTGTACGCCATCATCGCGTTCAACCTGACTTCCGCTAAAAACTGCTTAAATGTTTTATGGCCCTCGGGCTTATTTCTCATCGCCAGCGTTCCGACAAACATGCCAATGATGCCTTCCACATCGGCATGGGATCTTCCGGCTGTCGGCGTGCCGACAATGATGTCTTCTTTTCCGGAATATTTGGAGAGTAAGACGTTATAGGCAGCAAGCAGCACCATGTAAAGTGTTGTTCCTGTTTCCGCAGCGATGCGCTTTATGCCTTCCAAAATTCGTTTTTCCGCCTGCAGCGTCAAATGATCGCCCTCAAAGCTTTGCACCGCAGGTCTCGCATAATCGGTCGGCAGCTCCAGCTGCGGCAGCTCCCCTTCAAACAAGTCAAGCCAGTAGGCTTCCTGTTTGTTCAGTTTCTCGCTGTGCAGACTGTCGTGCTGCCATACAGCAAAATCTTTATACTGAACGGAAAGCTCCGGCAGCGCTGCCCCATGATACAATTCTGTAAATTCTTTGACGAGGATCGACATGGACACCCCATCCGAAATGATATGGTGCATATCACACATGAAGATGTGATGATCGTCGGCAAGCTGAATCAACCCTACGCGGAGCAGCGGAGCATACTTCAAATCAAACGGCTGAATAAAAGAGCGGATCAACGCCTCGACCTCGACATGAGATGGCTCTCCCCCATCAACCTCCGAATAACTGACCTCAAACGGAACAGCTGCGTGTACTCTCTGAAAAGGCTCTCCATTTACCGTTTCGAACGATGTTCGCAGCGTCTCATGACGTTCGATCAATCGGCGGAACGCCTGTTCCAAGCGATTTCTATCCAGCTTCCCTTTCAAAATGAATATGCCTGGCATATTATAGCCTGTGCCTGATCCCTCAAATTGATTGACGATGAACATCCGCTTTTGTGCCGAAGAAACAGGATAAACATCCTGCTGCGATGCAGGGCGAATCGCCATAAATCCGCTGCTTTCTACATCGATAGCCTCTATATAACGAGCTACCGCTTCAATATTCGGCGTCTCGAACATCAAGCTTAACGGTACTTCCACTTCATAGGCTTTGTGCAGCGCTGTGATGAGCGACATCGCCTTCAGCGAATGACCGCCCAGCGCGAAGAAATCGTCCAGCACCCCGACCTGGCCGCAGCCGAGCACCTCCTGCCAAATTTGCGCAAGCTCCGCTTCCAACTCTGTTCTCGGCGCCACATAGGCCGTGCCCGAGTCCAGCCCGCCTTCCGGCTTCGGCAGCGCTTTGCGGTCGATTTTGCCGTTGGCGGTAAGCGGGATTTTATCCAGCTTCACAAAATGCGACGGGATCATGTACGCCGGCAAATCGCTGCCGATATGCGCCCTTAGCTCGGACACGGTCAGCTCCCCGTCTGCGATGAAGTAGGCGCACAAGAACTTCTGCCCCTGTTCGTCATCCTGCGCCAGCACCGTCGCTTCCTTGATCCGCTCGTGCCTCAGCAGCTGCGTCTCGATCTCGCCAAGCTCGATACGGTGCCCTCGGATCTTCACCTGATGGTCGATCCGTCCGAAGTATTCCATCTCGCCGCTGGGCAGCAGACGCGCAAGGTCGCCGGATCGATACAGCCGTTCCTCCGGCTTGTAATGGATTCGTCGACGAACCGCTCAGCCGTCAGCTCCTCGCGGTTCAAATATCCGCGAGCCACGCCGTCTCCGCCCACGTACAGCTCTCCAACAACGCCAATCGGCACCAACCTGCGCTGCGCGTCGAAGATGTAGCTCGTCAGCGTCGGAATCGGACGGCCGATGTTGCTCAGGTTCGTTTCGATTTCGCGATCCGTTATTTCTTTATAAGTAACATGCACGGTCGTTTCGGTAATCCCGTACATATTGATCAGCAGCGTATCCGGATACTTCATCTTCCACGGCTTCAGCATGACCGGGTTCAGCGCTTCCCCGCCGAAGATGACGCAGCGAACGGCAAGCCCGTTGCCCGGCTGCTGCAGCTCCTCTTGGATCAGCGTATAGAACGCGGTCGGCGTTTGATTCAGTATCGTCACTTGCTCCTGCCGCAGCAGCTGCGCGAATGCTTTCGGGTTTTGCGCGGTTGTCTTCGGCACAACCACACACCTGCCGCCGTACAGCAGCGCCCCGTACATTTCCCACACGGAGAAATCGAAGCAGAAGGAGTGGAATACCGTCCACACGTCGCGCTCACTGAAATCGAACTGCAGCCGGTCATGAACGAGCAAACGCACGACATTCTGATGCTCGATCATAACGCCCTTCGGCTTGCCGGTCGTGCCGGACGTGTAGATGATGTAGGCCATATCATGCGGACCATTCACCGGTTCCAGGTCTGCAGAATCCCCGGCGTACAGCTCCGCATCGCTCATGTCCAGTATGACCCCGCCATAAGGCACTTTATCGGCCAAATGCGGCTGCGTCAGCAGGACGCGGGCCCCGCTGTCCTCCAGCATGAACTGCGTGCGCTCCTGCGGATAGTCCGGATCGAGCGGTACATAGGCGCCGCCAGCTTTGAGCGTCGCGAGGATGCCGACGATCATATCGAGCGAGCGCTCGACAGAGCAAGCCGACCCTAACGTCCGGCCCTACTCCGTGGCTGCGAAGGTCGCGGGCGAGGCTGTTGGCGCGTTCGTTCAGCTGGCGATACGTCAGCCGCTCCTCACCGCAAGATGCAGCGACGCGCTCCGGCGTCCTTTGCACCTGCTCCTCGAACAAACCGTGGATCGTTTGATCCTGCGGGAACGCCGCCCCGGTCTGGTTGAATTCGTCCAGCAGCGTCATTTTTTCAGCCATAGATACAAGCTCATGCTCCGCCAGGCTGCGGTCCGGCTCGTTCAAAGCCGACCGCAAAAAATGAATGAGGTGAAACGCGATTTGCTTCATCAAAAATTCGCTATACATGCCGGTGTTGTATTGGACAACCAGTTCAACCTGCTCCTCAGCTTTTGAAAACTGAAAAATAACATTGGATTGGACATGATCGACGATGCTGCGGTCATGAATGCTATCGAGCAAAACGAGCGTAGGCAGGTAAGGTTTGTTTCCTCTCCCTCCCGGCAGTTCAAGCTGCTCAGCCAATTTCGCATACGGAAAATTTTGATGCTCATTGGCCGATAGGATGGTATCCTTAACAGCTGTCAGCCATTGCTTGAACGTGCAGTTATCCTGCATGAAGGTCGTTTGCAGCAGCAGCAGCGAGTTCACCAGTACGGCATTTTGCTTGTTTTGCTTGAAAACAGGCATGCCGACGATGATCTCCGATTGGGAAGTATATCGATGCAGGATGTATTTAATCCCAGACAAAAGGATCATATAAAGAGCAAAATCGGACTTACTCGTGATATTCTGCAGCTTTTGCGAGAGCTCTGACGGAAAATCGTATTTCATCGCCGACATTTTGTCGGGAAGAGCAGCTGATCGATCGGCATCCCTCGGAAATTCCGAAAGAACGATTTCACCCTGCAGCTTGTTCAGCCAATACTGCTGCTCTTTCTCAAATTGACCGCCAGCAAGCATCATATTTTGCGAATATTTATCGATCATGAGCATCCTCCTGAGAGTTTTCGTTAGAAAACTAACTTCGTAAGCATTAGCTGAGTTTTGCTTTTGCAAAACTTTTCGTAAGATTCCAAGCTAAAATAGAAACTCCACTGCCTCATCCAGCACATTTTCCAACTTGTCGAAGTGCTGCAGATGCGATGTCTCTCAACAAAATGTCCGGATTTTCCGTAACCTGCTGCAGTAACGCTTGATAATCGGTCATCATCCGTTCAATCGTCTCTTTATTAAACAAATGGATGCCGTATTCCGCATGGAGCACGATGTCGCTCTCATCCTCGATCGCTTTGACAGACAAATCGAACTGGGCGATTTTGTTTTCCCTGTGATAAGGCTCGAATCTAAGACCGGCAAACTCCGAAGCTTTCATTTCCTGGTTCTGCACACTGAAGACCGTATCGAAGAGCGGATTTCGGCTTAAATCCCTGCGCAGCTCCAATTTATCAATAAGCGTCTCCAGCGGATAATGCTGGTGCTCCAGAGCAAGTAATGAACTTCGCTTCACTTCCTCCAAAAACTGCGCAAACGTTTTGCCGCTTTCAGGCTGGCTGCGTACTCGCGACCGTATTAACGAACATGCCGAGAATGTTCTCCGTTTCAGCAAGCGACCTGCCTGCTACCGGTGTACCAACGATTACATCCGTCTGCCCGCTGTATTTGGAAAGCAGCACTTGATACGCGGCAAGCAGCATCATGTAAAATGTGGCTCCATATATCGGACGCTATCTTGTGAATTTGATCGTGCAATGGCTGGCCTAACCTCACGGTGACCGCATCCCCTTCAAAACTTTGTACGGCTGGTCTCGGAAAGTCGGTCGGCAGCGCCAACACCGGAATTTCGCCGGAGAACGTCTCAAGCCAGTACGCTTCATGAATACGCATCGACTCGGAAGAGAGCATGCTATTCTGCCAAACGGCGAAATCTTTATAATGAACCGTTAATTCAGGCAGATCATCTCCGTGATACAGACAAGCAAATTCATTCAACAAAATGCCCATCGACACACCGTCGGATACAATGTGGTGCATATCAAACAGCAGTAAATAGCGCTGAGCACTCACATGTACGAGCTTGACTCTCAGCAGCGGCGCCTTTTGCAGATTGAATGGCTGTACAAACTCCGTAACGATGGACGCCAGCCCGTCCTCTGTGCTTCTGGCGTACTCAACCTGAAAATCAACATCCGTATGCACGATCTGCACCGCTTCGCCGTGGGCCGTCTCGAACGTCGTCCGCAGTGATTCATGCCGGGCGACCAAGCGCCGGAACGTTTGCTCGAATCTCTCCAGATCCAATTCGCCTTCGATGAACATGACGCCTGGAATGTTATAGCTCGTGCCCGAGCCTGTAAATTGACTCATGATAAACATCCGCTTCTGGGCGGAGGAAACCGGGTAATAGTCGCGCGGCTCCACCGGCTTAATCGCCGTATATGCCTCCCTATCGGCCTGTGCGATATGCTGGGCCAGCGCCTCTATCGTCGGCGACTCGAACAGCACCCGCAGCGGCACGTTCACTTGAAGCTGCTGCTTGATCCGCGCCAGCAGTGTCATCGCCTTCAGCGAGTGGCCGCCGAGCTGGAAGAAATCATCGCGGATACCGACCTGCGGCACACCGAGTACGTCCTGCCAGATGACGCAGAGCCGCTCTTCAGTCCATATTGCGGGGCTGCATACTCAGTTCCTAGTCCCAGGCCGCCTTCCGGCTCAGGCAGCTCACGGCGATCGATTTTGCCGTTAACCGTCAGCGGCAGCCTCTCCATCTGCACCACGTACGCCGGCACCATGTAGGATGGCAGCTCCTGTGCCAGAAACGCCTTTACTTCCGGCGCACCAAGCTCCTGCTCCGCCACGATGTAGGCGCACAAGAACTTCTGCCCGTTCGCGTCCTCACGTGAAATCACTACAGCATCCTTCATGGCGGGATGCTTCATTAGCTCCGTCTCGATCTCGCCCAACTCAATTCGGTACCCCCGGATCTTAACCTGCTGATCGATCCGGCCTCTATATTCAATCGTCCCGTCCGGCAGCCATTTCGCCAGGTCGCCAGTGCGGTACATCTTCTCTCCCTCTTTGAATGGGTTCGGTACGAAGGTCTCGGCCGTCAGTTCTGGACGGTTCGCGTACCCTCGCGCCACGCCATCACCGCCGACGCACAGCTCGCCCGGCACGCCGATCGGCTGAAGTTGGTTGTGCTTGTTCACGATGTACGCAGTGGAATTGCTGATCGGCCGCCCAATCGGAATGCTTCCCTCGTAATCCCGTTCGATCGAGAATGTCGTGGAGAACGTTGTGTTCTCCGTCGGCCCATAGCCATTAATCAAACGCAGACCCGGACACATGTAGCGTACGTGATTAATGTGGCTCGGCGACAGCGCGTCTCCGCCGACCAGCAGCTGTCGCACACCCGTGAACAACTCCGCATTCTCCTGCGAAAGCTGGTTGAAAAGCGGTGAAGTGAGCCACATGGTCGTGATTCGATTGTCGGCGATAAACGCGCCGAGCTTATCGCTATCCAGAATAACGCTCTTATCAGCTAGATACAGCGTACCTCCGTTCAGCAGCGCGCCAAAGATCTCAAACGTAACCGCATCGAAGCCAAGCGCGCCTGTCTGCAGAATGCGCTCATCTTCGCTCCACTGGACGTAGTTCGTCTCCTTCACTAGCCGTACAACGCTGCGCTGTTCGATAAGCACGCCTTTCGGCTTACCTGTGGAGCCGGACGTGTAGATCACATAGGCCAGATCGCGCGTAGTCCCTAGCGGCTCCATGTTTTCCTTGCTTTCGCTATCCGCATACAATGCGCATCATCGAGGTCGATCACATGTTCAGCGAGCGCCGCCTGTGCCATCCAGTACAATTTCCGCTGCGTCAGTACGATGTGGGCGCCGCTATCTTCGAGCATAAATCTGATTCGTTCCGCAGGCATCTCTAGGTCAAGCAGCAAATAAGCGCCACCCGCTTTCAGAATGCCCATCAGGCCGATCATCAGCTCGATTGAACGATCCGCCAATAGGCCAACGACCGTGCCTGCGCCAACACCCTGCTTCCTAAGCTCGCTTGCAAGCAGATTCGCCCGCTCGTTCAGTTCCCGATAGGTGAGCTGTTTGCCCTCATAGACGACAGCCGGATGATTCGGCGTCAGCTCGGCCTGCTTCTCAAACAGCGTCGCGATCGTCTCACTGTTCGGATAATCAGAGCTTGTATCGTTGAATTCTTGGACGATTTGCCATGCTTCTTCATCAGGTACCATGCTTAGCTCCGCCAGCGTTTGATCTGGCACTAATGAGATATTTTCTAACAAGCATACGAAATGGCGCGCCATCCGCTCCGCTGTCTCCATCGCAAACAAATTCGTGCTGTAATCCAGCTGGAACTCCAGATTTCCCGCTCCTTCACGCACTTCCAGCGTCAGATCGAATTTGGCGATGCCGCTTTGCCACACGTGCGGTGTAAAGGTCAATTCCCCAAAGCCTGCTCCGCCCTCTTGGCCTAGCCCCGGATCGATGCTCTGCATGCTGAACATCGTATCGAACAGAGGATTGCGGCCGGGATCGCGCCGAATATTCAACTGATCCAGCAGCGAATCAAACGGATACTCCTGCGCTTCAAATGCTTGAAGGGCATACTCCTTTATTTCCGACAAGAAGGTGCGGAATGTTTTCCCGCCTTCCGGACGACTTCGCAGCGCCAGCGTACCGACGAACATCCCGACGACATGCTCCAGATCAGCTTGGGAACGACCGGCCGTCGGCGTTCCTACAACGATATCTTCCTGTCCGGAATACTTGGAAAGCAGCACATTATAAGCAGCAAACAGAACCATGTACAGCGTTGACCCGTTTTCCGCAGCCAAACGTTTCAATGAGCCGAGCAATTCGGTCTCAACCTCAAAGCGTATATGGTCACCCTCGAAGCTCTGCACCGCAGGACGAGGGAAGTCAGACGGGAGCTCTAGTTGCGGCAGCTCGCCAGCAAACGAATTCAACCAGAACGCTTCTTGCTTGCGCAGTGGTTCACTCTCCATTTGAGCCTGCTGCCAAACCGCGTAGTCTTTATATTGTATGGACAGCTCAGGTAAAGTACCGCCGCCATATAGCTGAACAAACTCCTTCACGATGACGGACATCGATACGCCATCTGAGATAATATGATGCATATCGTACATGAACAAATGCCGCCGTTCCTGGAGCTCTACAAGCGCCACACGGATCAATGGCGCCTTTTGCAGATCGAATGGACGCATAAAACGCTCAACCATTATTCAATGACTTTGCTTTCTGCAGCCGAATCCTCTGCTGCTTTCCAGACAGACGGGAGAACTCCACAGTGAAATCGACGTTCTCATGAATCTTCTGAACCGGCTCCCCGTCGATCAACTCAAAGGACGTGCGCAGCGCTTCGTGCCGCAAGTACGAGGCGAGCGAAAGCTCACTCGAACCGGTCGCGGTCTAACTCGCCGCAACGATAAACACTCCGGGCATATTGTAGCCGGTACCTGCATCATCCAAATCCTGCAGCACAAACATCCGCTTTTGTGCGGAGGAAACCGGATAATACGGCTTTTTACCCGCTGGTTGGATCGCTTTCCGGACATCCTCCTCCGCCTCGCGGATCTTGCGTGCCAACCCTTCCACCGTAGGCGATTCAAACAGCTCGCGCAGCGGGATGTTGACGCCGAAATGCTTGTTCAAGCGCGACATTAGCGTCATCGCCTTCAGCGAATGTCCGCCGAGACTGAAGAAATTGTCATGAATGCCGATGCGGGCAATCCCCAGCACTTCCTGCCAAATCGCAATAAGGCTTCTTCCACTACATTTGTCGGCGGTACGTACTCCGTCCCCGATACGAATTCCCCATCAGGCTCAGGCAGCGCTCGACGGTCTGTTTTGCCGTTCGGTGTCACAGGCAGCTTACCCAGCTCCATAAAAAACGACGGAATCATGTATTCCGGCAGTTCTTTAAGCAAATACGCCCGCAGCTCTAGCGAATGGAGCGGTCCCTCTGACACGTAATAAGCGCACAAATAGGTTCCGCCCTGCGCATCTTTCCGGTCCAACACGGCTGCAGCCGTCACCGAAGGATGGTTCAGCAGCTGTGATTCGATTTCGCCAAGCTCAATACGGTGTCCACGGATTTTCACCTGATGGTCGATACGACCGAGAAACTCGAGATTGCCGTCCGGTATCCACCGTGCCAGATCGCCTGTTCGATACATGCGTTCGCCCATTACGGTATGGGTTTTGCATAAACTTTTCCGCAGTCAGCTCTTCGTTGTTCCTGTAACCGCGGCCTACGTTATCGCCGGCAATGAATAATTCTCCCGGTGCGCCGAACGGTTGAAGCTGCAATCCGTCATTCAAAATATAGATGCCGTTGTTCGCAATCGGCCGTCCAATCGAGGGCAGCTCAGGAATGTCTCCGTTTGGCTCCATCTGAAAAATGGTGACGACATGGGTCTCCGACGGTCCGTAATGGTTATGGAGATACACGTCATTTTTTTGCAAAAAGGAACGAAGCTGATTCGTGACCACAAGCTGCTCGCCAGCAGTAATGATATGCCGTACACAAGACGGAAAGCGGCTGGCATATTCTTGCTCGTTAAATATAAACTTCAAGAAGGAGACCGGAAGGAACAAGACTTCAATTTGCGCCTCTTCAACTAAGTGAAGCAGCTTGTGCACCTCTCGCTTCGTATCTCCGTCGATCAGATATAATTTCCCTCCCGAACACAATGTAGAAAAAATCTCCTGGTAGCACACGTCGAAGCTCATCGTTGTATACTGCAGAACGGTACTGCCGTAATTGACATTGTCGTGGCGAAAAACATGGTGGAGCAGATTGACCATATTGCGATGCTCAAGCATGACACCTTTCGGCTTGCCTGTCGTACCCGACGTATAAATGATATAGAATAGGTCGGTCGGCGCTGCTGCTTAACTCCAGATTGCTGCCCTCCAAGTCGTATACATCATCGCTCGAAATATCGAGGATTTCCCCCTCAAACGCCAACTTTCCGTATAAATGGCTTTGGGTGAGCAAAATGGATGCACCGCTGTTGTGAAGCATATAGCCCACGCGTTCTTCCGGCAGCTCCGGATCGATCGGTACGTAAGCGCCTCCCGCTTTCAGAATCGCCAGAATACCGACTACCAAATCCGGCGAACGTTCCACCATAATCCCGACAGCCTGATCCGCTCCAATGTTTTTGCCATGAAGCGTTCTGGCTAATCGGTTGGCCCTTTCGTTCAGTTCATGGTACGTCAACTGTTGTTCCCCGAATACAACGGCCACCCGATCCGGCGTTTTCTCCGCCTGCTCCTCAAACATACGATGAATCGTCAAATGGCTTGGAACTTCTTCCCTCGTATCGTTTAGCTGTAAGAAGAAGCCGCTTTTTCTTCTTCGGTGACCATAACAAGATCCCGCAGGCGCAGCTCCGGGTGTTCCACGATCGTCCATGCGACGGTGTTCAAATGCCCTTCGATGCTCCGCAGAAATTGCGTGTCGTACACGTTCGCGTTATAGTTCAGGCGCACCGCCAGCTCCCGGCCTGGCATAACCAACAAGTTCAAATCATAGCTCGTCTGCTCGATCATGCTCACATCCGTTGCTTCAAATCCCAATTGGCTTTCAAGGGATCCATTTTGTACCGACTCTTCCACCGGATAGTTTTCGAAAACGAGAATATGATCGAACAGATTACTCTTAAGTACGCTTTGCGCCTGAACCTCAGCAAGCGGCAAGTAGGTGTATGATTCGGCAGCCAGCGCACTGTGCTGCACTCTTTGCAGCACATCTGAGAATGATTGATCCGCGGACGACTTCACGCGAACCGGAATCGTATTAATGAATAAACCGACCATTTTCTCAATGCCGATAACCTGCGACGGCCGCCCGGAAACGACGGAACCAAATACGACATCATTGGCATGACTATACCTTTGCAGCACGATGCCCCAGATCGTCTGAAACACCGTGTTCAACGTTACCTGATGCTTGCTCGCCAGCTGCTGCAGCTTCGCAGTCAGCTTTTCATCGAACCGGATCGTCAGCTCTTCTTGCTTATATCCGCTCCTGGCAATATCTGTTGTGGCAGCTGTCTTCTGCGGCACGGACGCCAGTTGTTCGTATCCGGACAGCGCCTCAGCCCAAAAACGTTTCGCTTCTTCCTTGTCCTGACGTTCCAGCCATTTGATGTAGTCGCTGTATGGATACGCCCTTTCCAACTGTATCGGTGCTTGTTCCCGCAAGGAGGCATAGATTTGGAACAGTTCGCCGACGATGATACCGAGGCACCATCCGTCCATCAGAATGTGATGGTGGCTCCAGAAGATTTGATATTCGGACTCACCCGTCTGAATGACGGAGACACGCATCATCATGTCCTTGGACAGATCGAATCCCCGCTCCAGATCTTCCTGTTTGAAACGTTCTACAAATAGACTACGTTCCTGCTCAGGCAAACTGCTGACATTTTCGAAATGGACCTGAATCTGACGCTCTTTCAGCACCACTTGCACCGGGCGTTTCACTTTTTCATAGAGGAATACGGTGCGAAATACGTCATACCGCTGAGCGATCCGGTTTAAGCTGACAGAAAATAAGCCAATATCGAGTGTCCCTCGTACGCGGATGGACATTTGTTCGAAGTAAGCGTTCGATTGCCCTTGCTCGAGCAAGTAATGAAACAGCATCCCTTCCTGCATCGGGGATAAAAAATACATGTCTTGGACGTGTTCTTTTTTAAATTGGCTCATACAGCGGCTTCTCTCCTTAGAATCTACATTAGGAAACTTGCTTCGTAAGCATTTGCTATCGCGCTCCATTCGCGCATCTCGGCATGATTACAGCTTTTCACCAAGCAATTCGAAGATATCATCGACGTCGTCCGTAGTCAGTCCTTTGGAGCTGAAATCGCTCGCGGTCCGCTCGCTTTCCTCCTTGTTCCTACAATGATCGATGATACGGAGCAGATGATATTTGAACGCTGCAGATAAACATTGCATACTGGACTCCTCATACTGCCTCGGGCTATACGAAAACCGGAAGCTCATCTCGCCGTTTGCGATCATTCCGTTCGTGATGATCGGATACATGCGGTGGGAATGCGGGTTAATCGGTTCTCCCATGTCATACGGGGAAGGACCGAACGCATCATGGACGAGATTCGCATCGAATTGACCGAGATAATTGAAGCAGATCTCCGGCTTTAGTTTAAATTGCAGCCCTGACCGCTTGTCTTCCGGTGTCAAATATCTCAGAATGTCATAGCCGATTCCCTTGTTAGGAACTTGTCTGAGGGTCTCTTTCACCGACTTGATTTCCTTGGATAAATCGCCATCCGTTAGATCAAGCACAATCGGATACATGGAGGTGAACCAGCCGACTGTCCGGGAAATGTTGACGTCTTCCATCATCTCTTCGCGTCCGTGGCCTTCAAGTTGTACAGCAATTCGGTCAGTTTGACCCCACTCCTGAATCGCCAATCCGAGAGCGGTTAAGAGAATGTCGTTCATTTCCGTATGGTAGGCATGGTGGACATGCCTCAGCAGATGCTCGGTCTGTTCCCGGGTAAGCGCCATTTCTACCGTTGCACTCTCGCCAAGTGTACAGGTTTCAACCGCAAAATCTTTATACAATGAGCCAACTGACGTATTTTCTAGTTGTTTCCAATATTCAATTTCCTGCAGCAATTCCTTGCTTTCCGCGTAGGCCGTTAACCGCTGAGACCAATATTGGAACGAATCCGTTTTTTCCTGAAATGCGGTGTCTTCACCTGCAAGGGCCTGCGCATAGCTTGTCGCCAAATCTTCAAACAGAATACGCCAGGAGATACCGTCAACGATCAAATGATGAGCGGCAAGGAGTAGGTGATCACCTTCGGCTGTTTGGAACAGAGCTGCTTTCAGCAGAGGACCTTGACTCAGGTCGAAGCTTTGTTGAATGCGATTGGCTTCCGATGCAATGCGCACTTCTGTGTCAGAATGATCTTGAAATCGAACCGTTCGAATCCGTAAATCCCGCCTTCCAGGCCGCGGTTGAACTGGAGGATTCGCCCGTCCTTCTCGTCGTAAACCATGCGAAGCGCATCATGATGCTGGACAAGATCCTGCAGCGCTTTTTCCAAAGCCAGCGAATCGAATCCGTCAGACTTAAGCAGCATGACAGATTGATTCCAGTGATGCTGGTTTGCAAACCGCTGATCGAAAAACCATTGCTGAATCGGTGTCAACCTGACTTCGCCCGTTACTGTCTCCTGACTGATTTGGCGCTTGACCAGCGCAACTAAGCCGCTCAACTCTTCGATCGAAGGGTATCGGAACAGATCTTTCATCTCAAGCTGCAGCCCGTGATTGAACAGACGCGAAGCTACTTGAATGCCCTTGATCGAATCGCCGCCGAGATCGAAGAAATTGTCACGTATACCGATCCGGTCCGATCCCAGCACTTCCTGCCAGATGTGCACCAGCTTTTCTTCCAACTCGTTTCGAGGCGCTATGTATTCGGCTCCTGTCTTCAGCCCACCCTCGGGCTTCTGCAGCGCCTTCCGGTCAACTTTGCCGTTAGACGTCATCGGCATTTGCTCCAGCCTTACATAATGCGACGGGATCATGTAAGCAGGCAGATCCTCGGATGCATGTGCTCGCAGCTCCGTCACAGTCAGATCCTGATCCAACAGCAGGTACGCGCAAAGGAACTTTTGCCCCTGCTCATCGTCCAGCGCCATCACGATGGCCTCGCGAATCGCCTCGTGCTTCAAGAGCTGCGTCTCGATTTCGCCCAGCTCGATCCGATGCCCGCGGATTTTGACCTGGTGGTCGATCCGGCCCAAATATTCCATTTCTCCGCTGCGCAATATTCTGGCGAGATCACCCGATCTGTACAGCCTCTCCTCCGGCTTGTAGGGATTCGCTATGAATCGCTCAGCCGTCAACTCTTCGCGGTTCAAGTACCCACGGGCTACGCCTTCTCCGCCCACGTACAGTTCTCCCGTGACACCAATCGGAACGAGACGCTGCTCGCTATCAAAGATGTAGCTTGTCAGTGTCGGAATCGGCCGGCCGATGTTGCTTAAGCTCGACTCCATGTCCTGTTCCGTTATTTCTTTATAAGTAACATGAACAGTCGTTTCTGTAATGCCGTACATATTAATCAGCTGGGTCTGCGGGTACCTCGCCTTCCATGGCTTCAGCATGATCGGATTCAGCGCTTCGCCGCCGAAGATGACATAGCGGACCTGCAGATCATTGTCCTGTCGACCAAGCACCTCGTGAATCAGCGCGTAGAACGCAGTCGGCGTCTGGTTCAGCACAGTTACACCTTCTTGACGCAGCAGCTTTGCGAACTCCTTCGGATTCTGTGCCACCGCTTTTGGCACGACGACACAGGTGCCGCCGTACAGCAGCGCGCCGTACATTTCCCAAACGGAGAAATCGAAGCAAAACGAGTGAAACACGCTCCAAACATCACGTTCTGTAAAATTGAACTTCATCCGGTCGTTCAGCATCAGACGAACGACATTGCGGTGCTCGATCATGACGCCCTTCGGTTGGCCGGTCGTACCGGACGTATAAATGATATAAGCCATATCGTCAGGCTGGTTCACTGACTCAAGGTTCGAGCCGTCACCACTATATAGAGCCGGGTCACCCATATCCAGTACCGTCCCGTTAAACGGCACTTTGCCGTTCAAATGCAGCTGGGTCAGCAGTACGCGGGCGCCGGAGTCGTCCAGCATATATTGCAGCCGGTCCTGAGGGTAATCCGGATCGAGCGGCACGTAGACGCCGCCGGCTTTCAACGTGGCGAGTATGCCCACGATCATATTGAGCGACCGCTCAACTAGCAGACCTACCCTGTCGTCCGGCAGTACGCTTAGAGTACGCAATTCATGGGCTAGCTGATTGGCTCGCTCATTCAACTCGCGGTAGGTTATCCGATCCCCGCCAAATACGACCGCTATGCGATCCGGCCATTTCGCAGCCTGTGCCTCGAAAAGTTCGTGCAGCGTCAGTCCTTCCGGATACAAGGCAGCAGTGTCGTTGAACTCGACCAGCAAATGTCTCTTCTCCGCCTCACTCAGCATTTCCATGTGGGAAAGCGTCTGGTACGGATCAGCAACCGCTGTATGTAAAATATTCAGGAAATGTTCAGCCATATACTTCACGGTTTCCTGCTTAAACAACTTGGTCCGATAAACGAAGCAAAGCTCGATCCCCTCTTCGTCTTCTCTCGCTTCAATCGTCAAATCGAACTTCGCGATGGGATTGTCTAGTAGGCCTGGCGATATCGATAATCCGTCCAGCTCCATGGCTTCAAGCTCAATGTTTTGCAGCACAAACATCGTATCGAACAGCGGATTGCGGCTCATGTCTCTGCGCACATCGACCTGCTCAACCAGCGCTTCGAATGGATAATCCTGATTATCGTAAATATGAAGCATGTTCATCTTGACTTGTGCCAGAAACTCGGCAAACGGAAGCTTGCCATCTGCTCGATTACGAAGTGCCAGCGTACCCACGAACATGCCAATGATCGATTGCAGATCTGGGTGGGATCTGCCTGCAATTGGCGTCCCGACGACGATATCTTCTTGTCCGGTATATTTGGCAAGCAGCACAATGTAGGCTGTTATCATGACCATAAAGAGTGTAGTGCCCGATTCAGACGCGAGACGTTTGAGCGCCTCCTGCAGTTCTTTGCCGGTATGGACGATGACCTTATCTCCCTCAAAGCTCTGCAACGGCGGTCTCGGATAATCCATTGGGAGTTCAAGAACAGGAATATCCCCGCAAAACATCTCGACCCAGAACGTCTCCTGCCGTTTCATCACTTCAGATCCGAACCATTCGTGCTGCCAAACGGAAAAATCTTTATACTGGATCTCAAGTTCAGGTAAGTGGTTCCCTTGATACAGGAGCATGAATTCCTTGACGATGAGACCCATTGAGGTACCGTCGGAAATAATATGATGTAGATCAAACAAGAAGAGATGGCGTTCTGAAGCAAACCGGATTAACTCCACGCGCAGCAGTGGCGCCTTGCTTAAATTAAACGGGCGTATGAAGTCGTGCAACATCCCCGCAGCATCTTCTTCATTCGCTTCTTTTACAGGAATTCGCAGCTCAACCTGCGGATGCACGATTTGCACAGGCTCCCCATCTACCGTATCAAATGAGGTACGCAGCGTATCGTGCCGCACCACTAGAGCTTGGAATGCTTCGCGGAACCTTTCTACATCGAGTGGTCCTTCCAACAGCATGGCCCCTGGCATATTGGAGCTCGTACCGTCAGGGTCAAGACGATTCAGCACGAACATCCGTTTCTGCGCGGAGGATACCGGATAATAATCACGCTGCTCCGTAGGTCGGATCGCTTCGTAGACTTGTTCGTCTGCCCCTTGAATATACTTAGCAATCTGCCTTATCGTCGGCCTGTCGAACAGTACCTTGATCGGTACCTCCACTTTCAGCTCCTGATGAATTTTCGAAATGAGCATCATCGCCTTCAAAGAATGGCCGCCGTTTTCGAAAAAATTGTCGGTGACGCCGAGATGCTCCGTCTTTAAAATCTCTTGCCATAGCGGCAGCAGATTAGTTTCCGTAAGGTTAGCCGGCGCTTCATACACGGCAGCGGCTTTCAATTCCCCTTCCGGCTTCGGCAGCGCTTTGCGGTCAATTTTACCGTTTGACGTAAGTGGCAGGCGTTCCATCGGTATAAAGTAGGAAGGCACCATATACGCCGGAAGCTCCTGCAGTAGATCGTCTTTAAGCCCGCAGCTGTTGCCTCCGTTTCGAGTGTATAATACACAGCAAGCGCTTTTTCTCCCCCACTGTCTCCGACGACGAGCACGACAGCTTCTTTCACTTGGCGATGCCCCAGAATTGCGGCTTCGATTTCTCCGAGCTCAATACGATATCCGCGAATTTTAACCTGATGGTCGATACGATCGATAAATTCGATATTGCCATTCGGCAGCCACTTGGCCAAATCGCCGGTTTTGTACATTTTCGTGCCTGGGAGGAAGGGATTGACGATGAATTTTTCCAAGGTGAGCGCTTCTCTGTTCCAATACCCTCTGGCCAGCCCTGCTCCAGCTACGCACAATTCGCCCTTCACCCCAACTGGCTGCAGCTGGTGATGTTGATCCACGATGTACACCTGCGAGTTAGCGATCGGATGACCGATTGTTACCGGCCCTCCAGGCATAAGATTTCGGCAGACGGTGGAAATGACGCTGTTTTCCGTCGGGCCGTACTCGTTGACGATTTCCGCTCCGGGAATGATTCTCTTCGTTTTCTCCAGCAAATAGGGCGAAATGCTCTCACCGCCGAGAGTTACGGCTTTCAGCGATGAGACTTCCTCCGCATTCATCGTTTCCAAAATCGCGGCATACATGCTCGGGACGCAGCTAAAATGGGTAATCTGCAAGGAAGAGATTCGTTTCTTCAGCACCAGCGGATCTTTCGCTTCCTCATCACTCGCTATGACAACCGTCGAACCGGAAACGAGCGGCGCGAAAAAGCTGCTGACAAAGGCATCGAACGAAAACGATAAAAACAGCAATACACGATCATCCGTGCCGAAACCATATTCCTCTTTTCTCCAGCGGATCGTATTCATGATGCTTGCGTGTTCGATCATAACACCCTTCGGCTGACCGGTCGTTCCTGATGTGTAGATCATATAAGCCAAGTCCGCTGGCTCGCTTGTTCCCGTAAGATTGGAAGCATCGGCAGCGAAATTCGCTCTCGTCTTGCAGATCCAGGAATTCGTGGTGGCCCCCTTCGATCTTGTGCATCAAACCGGCTTTGCTCAATAGGAGGTGCGCCCCGCTATCTTCAAGCAAATAGCGAATCCGCTCAGCGGGATATTCCGGATCGCAAGGCACATAGGCCCCGCCAGCCTTCAGAATGGCGAGCAGACCGACAGCCATCTCTAAGGAACGTTCCGTCATGATGGCAACCATACGGTCCTTGCCTACGCCTTTTTCTTTTAGTACCCGCGCGAGTCTGTTGGCTCTTTCGTTAAGCTCCCGGTACGTCATGCTCAAATCTCCGCAAACAATAGCCGTTTGATCCGGTGTTTTTTCCGCCTGCTTTTCAAACAGCGCATGGAGTGTTTGCTCCTGGTCCTGCGGATAACGGATTTCCGTATCATTAAAAGAGTAGAGAATTTGCTGTTTCTCTTGCTCCGTTACGATTTGAATATGCTTCAACAGCACCTGCGGATCGGCAACGACCTGAGCGATGATTTGCTTCATGTGCCCTTCGATGCTGTTCATCCATTCCGCCGCATAAACAGCTGCATTAAAGCTTAGCTTGATCCCCAGTTCAGCGCCCGGCGCCACAACGATATTCAAAGGATAATTGGTCTGTTCCTCGACATGCACATCGTTGATAGCGAAGCCCAGCGCTCCCTCCCAGCCGTTATTTTGCAGTTCTTTGGCAACCGGATAGTTTTCGAAAATAAGGATATGATCGAATAAATCCTGTTTGTGTCCATTCTGGCTCTGAATTTCGTACAAAGGAACGAAATGATAGGCCTCCGAAGCCAGCGCATTGCGCTGAGCTTCGGCAAGCAGGCTGCCAAACGATTGCTCATCTTGATAGGAAATGCGTACCGGAATGGTGTTAATAAACAATCCGACCATTTTCTCTATGCCCTTCACCTGCGAGGGGCGTCCGGAAACGACGGAGCCAAACACAACATCGTTCGTATAGTTATATTTGCTTAGAAGCAGACCCCAAATCGTTTGGAAAACGGTATTTACCGTCGTCTGACAGCTGCTGGCAAGCTGAGCAATCCGCCCGGTCGTCGTTTCGTCTATAACGAAGCTGATCTCTTGCTTTTGATACAAACTATCCTTAGGTGCGGCATGCTTTAGGTATATGAACGGATTGCTCGTAGCCGTCCAGATACGTTTGCCAATAGGCCAGCGATTCGTCTTTATCCTGCTTTTCCAGCCACTTGATATAATCGCTAAAAGGATATACCGCTTCTTGCGGCAGCGTCTTGTCATGCTTCAAAGCTTCATAGATTTGAAACAGCCGGTTGATGACAATGCCAAGTCCCCACCCATCCATCAAGATATGATGGTGGCTCCAGATGAACTGATATTCCTGATCAGCCGTTTGGAATACAGCAATGTGCATCGGTATATCTTTGGCCAGGTTGTAACGGCCCGCATTCTTTTCGCTGATAAAAGACGCGATGCAGATCCGTTGCTCTCTATCATCCAGATGATCGATTTGTTCGAAATGAAGCTGGATCGTTCTTTTGCTTAAAACGACCTGCCTTGGGCGCTGAAGATTTTGATGAACGAAAGCTGTACGCATAATATCGTTTTCTGCGATTAATTGGTTAAAGCTTTGTTCGAAAAGGCTGACATCGAGCTGCCCGCATAATTTTGCTTGCAGCAGGTTATGATAGGCGCTCGAATCTGGATCCATGATTGAATGAAAGAGCATCCCTTCCTGCATGGGAGTGAGCGGATACACTTTTTGGATTGTGTCTGATTTTTTCATTTTTCACCTCTAAAGAGTTCGCACTCCGGAATCAAGACTCGAAAATATCAACCAAACCATCAAGTTCTTCCAAGGAAAGCTCATGATCGCCGAGGTCGCTCGGGGTCAGCTCAGGTCCTTGTTTATTAACGCAGTGCTCTATAATTTCCAGCAGGTGCTTCTTAAAGCTATTCTGCAGCTGTGTAATCGTCGTCTGATTATACTCCTGGATATTGTAGGAAAAACGAACGCTTAGTTTGCCGCCTTGAATCATCGCGGTGACGTCGAGTGTAAACAAACGCTCCGCATCCGGACTCATCGGATCTCCCATCTCATACGGCGACACCGTGAACCATTTTGTCGTTACGTCAGAGTCGAACTGGCCCAAATAGTTGAAACCAATCTCAGGCTTTGGCGCCAGGTTCAAACGCAGTTCCTCTGGAGACATAAATCTCAGCAGATCGAATCCGATACCTTTGTTCGGAATACGCCTTACATGCTCTTTGATCCGCTTGATATGGGAGCCCGTATCGTCGATCCTTTCAAGTCGAGCACAATCGGGAATTGTGCTGTGAACCAACCGACCGTTCTCGATACGTTGACCTGCCCCTTCAAATCTTCCCTGCCGTGCCCTTCCATATTGACGATCACGCTGTCCTGCTTCGTCCAGTCCCGACGCTTAAGCCTAAAGCCGTCAACAAAATGTCCTGAATGTCGGTATGATAAGCTTGATTAACCTGCTTCAATAACCGCTCTGTCTCTTCCTCGTCCAGCTCAAAAGCGGTACTTCGCGTATGAGTGAGTTTCATTTCTTCCGCTTTTTTGTCTTTCGGCAGCGCAGCCCAGGACAAGTCGTTGATTTGCTGCCAGTAATTCTTTTCTTTTACCAATTCTTTACCAGCGGCATAGGCCTTCAACTGTTCCGTCCATACTTGATAGGAATCCGTTTTATCCTGAAACAGAATGTCCTCATCGTTCATCGCTTGTTCATACCCTAAAGCAAAATCCTCCAGAATAATACGCCAGGAAACGCCATCGATTACGAGGTGGTGTGCGACGATTAGCAGATGGTCACAGCTTATCGTTCTGAACAACGCCAGCTTGACCAAAGGCCCCTTGTTCAAATCAATGCTCGACTGCAAGCGGTTTGCCTCTTCGGTAATAACCGAAGACTCATCAGCTTGATTCCTTACATCGATCACTTTCAGGTGTACCAAAGGTTCCTCCAAACCGCGGATATGTGCAACGACTTTGTCGTTGTCTACCCGGAAAACGGTTCTTAGCGCATCATGATGCTCGATAATTTTGGTGAATATTTTCGGACAACCGACTCCTTAAATCCATGTGTACTCTGAAGCATGATCGATTGATTCCAATGATGCATGTCGGTGAATCTCTGGGCGAAGAACCATCGTTGGATTGGAGACAGCTCCAATTCCCCGACAACCGTTTCTTGATTGCTCTTCGGCCTAATGTTTGTACGTATGAACTAACTTTTTCAATAACGGGATTTTGGAACAAATCCTTCATTTCCAGCATCAAATCATGTTTATACAAACGTGTTGACACCTGAATCGCTTTGATCGAGTCGCCGCCAAGCTCAAAAAAATTATTCTTGATGCCGATTGGGCGAAAACCCAGCACTTCTTCCCATACTTCCGCAAGCAGACGCTCCAGTCCATTTCTAGGCGCTTCATATTCCGTACCGGTGATCGCTGTGCCCAGTTCAGGCTCCGGAAGTGCTTTGCGGTCAATTTTACCGTTTGGTGTCAGCGGCATTTGCCCCAATTGAATAAAATACGATGGCACCATGTAATCAGGCAATGATCCGGCTACATGCGCTCTTACGTTCGATATGGGAGCACTGGATCTGCCTGTGAAATAAGCGCACAAGTAATGGTGACCATGATGGTCTTCAAGGGCGATGATGATCGCTTCTTGAATCCGTTCGTGACCCTGCATCACAGATTCGATTTCTGACAATTCAATGCGGTACCCTCTGATTTTCACCTGATGA
>CAWCBD010000011.1:0-15922 GCA_963793665.1 uncultured Paenibacillaceae bacterium | reverse complement strand
GCAATCAATTCCCTCAACTTCTGGATTTCATTATACGATATAACTGTAGTAAAAATCGATAAAATTTGAATATACTGTTTCATATTCAAACACTTAAGAACGTGCAACTACTACCGCAGCAGCGAAGAGCACCAGACAAAGGGGTGTGTAAACCATGAGATTGAGCTTGTAGAACAGCTTACTCTTTGCTTCTAACAGGCCAAACGCCCTGACAATACCTACCAAGCCAAGTAGCAGGAACCCGGCAGCAATCACCCAGATACCCAGTTGGAGAAACAAATCTGGGATGAGCTGTCCGAGCATGCCGAGACGATGAATCCGCGCCAGCACGGTCAATGCACCGAGAAAGAGCAAACAAGCGAGTGGAACGAGAATCACCGGTTTGAAGAGTCGCGTTTTGTTACTATTAAGGACCGCCTGGCTCAGTGAGAGTTGATCTGGCGCGGGCCAGATATGCCCCTTCGCCCAGTACACGTGCAGTAGACTATCCCCGGCAAGAACCAATGCTATGAGTATTCCTGCGAGATCTTTCAGTTGTTCGTTCATCACTTACACCTCCAAGTATGATATCAAAATCATTTTCAAGTTGCGGTTGCGACTGCACCAAGCAATCAATCAGACAAGATGTTGGTTACCCTTTTGAGGCATCAGTATTGAATCCGAACAAATTCAAATAAGTGAATGCCCGTCTCGCCTCAGATAGCATGCTGTTTAATCTGCATAAGATTGAATAACTCCTCCATTCCGGAAACACCAATGTTTCAACGTTTATAATATCGTTTAACTTGGCCCAACTCGTCATGCCCGATAAATTCTCATTAGTGTCCCCTTATCATATTATTACGACTTCGTATTATTAATGCGATATTGGGCCTTTAGTGGAACCCCTAGATATGAGGCAAGTGCAGACAGCGTTAATTGCCCAGAAAATACAATATCAATAGCGCCGTAAGATCAGAGCGGCTCACTTCCCGATCCAGTTCAGCTGTTTCTGATAAAAAGTTCAAAGCCGAAGACCGTTTTGCAAAAATAGCTCCAACATCTGATCAAGCATCTGCTTCATCCCCCCAAAAAAATACTACGAAATGGAAACATTTTCTTAAACATTTTACTACGCTTTCGTATTATCTGCAAGTGAAATGTTGCCTACTGTTGAACTATCCTGCTATTAGCTTATAGCATTTTAACAGTGCTACATCTTGGGCATGTTATGTGATCCAATATCGTTAAGCTCGCACTGTGGCAACACTGCTTTAAGACATTCCTATCCGATCGGTGGAATTCACGTTTAGAATACAATCGTTCTTTTCCGTTTTCCAAGTACCTTACACCCTAGCCCCATCGTCTGATGGTCCATAGTTTCCATATGTTCTAACCTTAGACCCGTACATTCGGTTGTTCGTCAGTTCCTTCTGGGGAACGATTCCTTCGGGAAACATGGCTCCGTCATTCCGATCCTCGGTTGTAGAGTTAAGATCAATTAATTATGATCCCCTGCTTTTCACGATTTCAGGCGCTTATAGCAGAACTTGTCGACGGTATCCGTTAGATCAATGATCCCCTATCGTTTGTGCGAAACTTAAACTATCAGATTAGTAATCTAATGGATTAAACGAAAACTGAAATGTTTTAGATTGTTCACCACCGATTTTTTTGTAGAATTTAATAGCATGTTGATCAACTCCATCAGCTTGAACAAACATTTCCTTAATGGCTTTCGACTTACAAAAATCTATTATTTCATTAACTAACCTACTTCCAATTCCTTTACGCTGATACTCTTTACTGACCGCCAAATCGTATATGTACATCGAAGATCCCTCTCGATCATACATCTCTAATTCGTATGCAGTTAATCCTCCTAAAATCTTGTTATCGATATGAGCCACGAAACATACAAAGTTAGGATTATTCAAAAGCTTCCTGATGTTTTCTGAATTTACATAAGTCAAAGTCGGTGATTCAAATTCTTTGTTAAACAATAACACCAAATCTGAAAAGCTCGAATCGTCCCCGCTTTGTAATTTTTTATATTTAACAACGGTTTTTTCCATATAGATTCTCCTCACCAGTAGTATTTTAGGATCAAGTATCAGAATAATTCAATAAGGTTTTGACTTTCCCCGATTTATATTCGCTAATTATTGGTCGTATTCCTTCCAATACCAGTAAATCGTACCATTTCAGACCAGACATGACTCCTCGCCGCCGATTTACCAATCGAAAATCGAAAAAGAGCCACCTACGCTGCGAGCCCCCTATCCAGAGATGACGCCCATGCTGGGCGTACCTCAAAAGGAGGTCGACTAGATAGATCGATCTGGTGACCTCATTCATATGATCCGGCAGGATAACGGGTCCGCAGTGTGGAAAATAGGTTATATTTGGCTAAATAAGGTAAGATAAAAGAATTGTACTGCAATCATTCGTTAAATAACTAGTAGAAGTGAGGATACAAAAGCTATGGCCAAAATATTAGTCATCGGTGGGTTTGGTGAAGGTCACATTAACCCTATGATCCCCATTATTAAAGAATGGGTTTCTAATGGAGACGATATTCATTTTTTCAGCACAGAGGATGCTAGAGCAAAGGTGGAGCGACTTGGGGTTACATTTCAGAGCTTCGATTATTTTCTTCAAGGCCACCGACAAGAGGATATTAAGCACTTTCTCCACTTTATTACCTTACTGCTGCAATCGGCGGACATCATTGTTCCGGCAATACTTACTTACGCACAGGGGGAACAATTCGACTTCGTATTCCATGATTCCCTTTTTGGTTGGGGTAATTTGATTTCACGTATCCTGGGTATTCCGCATATTTCCTCTCATGCTTCTTTTGCTGCAACGGGTAAGAAGCCAAAGATGGCGGGAGAGACACCGTTCAAGCAAATTACGGATATCCTCAAGGGAGGCAAATATATACCAACGATTAAGAAACTTGCAGCGAAGGTTGCAGCGACATATAAAGTACCGTCTCCCTCGATCGGTGAGGTGTTTTCACAGCTGGGAGACCTAAATATCGTCTATACAAGCGAGTATTTTCAACCCAATTCCGAGCGACTAAATGGGAACTACGCCTTCGTAGGTTCGTCAATCAACGCACGCGGGGATGAGCCGGCATTTCCATTCGAAAGGCTTGACAACCGGCCAATCGTGTATATTTCCATGGGGACTGAGTTGTCGAAGAATCCATCATTTTTTCAACTTTGTATAGAAGCTTTCCAAGAGCCGGATATGCAGATCGTGATTTCGGCTGGTAAGCATACTGATTTGGCCCAGTTTGCCCATGTACCCAACCATATCATTATAAGACCTTATGTACCTCAGATCGAATTATTGGCCAGAACGAGTGTGTTTGTTACACATGGCGGTATGAATAGCACGTCTGAAGCGCTGTATTATGATGTCCCCCTCGTGCTCATTCCGCATGCTGCCGATCAACCGATTGTGGCAGCACGGGTAGATGAGTTGGGGGCTGGAATGGTATTAAACAAGGACAAGCTGACTGCGGCAACCCTCCGATCAACAGTTGTAAACGTAATGAAGAATCAAAAGTATAAAACACAAGCAGAGGGCATCGGCCGTACCCTACGGGACGCCGGCGGATACCGCGCCGCCCTAGAACGAATTGATCAATTTCGCAACGAGCGCGGAATTAACTAAAGTTCATGGGCCCGAAAAAAACGCCAAGCCTTGATGTTATATATAAAGTTGTCATTACATTGTCTATCGATAAGGCGGAAGATTGATTTTTCTAACCATCGCCGCGCTTTATGCTTTTGATTGACTTGCATCCAAAATGACGGCAGCCTTGGACGAGAAGATAACCAAGGCTGCCGTTTTATGATTGAACTTGATTAATGCAACTCAAGCTCGCTTATCAACGCCAATGCCTCTTCATTTTCAGGCTCAAGCTCCAGCAACTTCCGAAAGTACCTCTTTGAATCTTCGACTAAGTCTAACTCGAAACAACAAATGACCAGACAATAATAGACAGTGGATACCACCTCATCTTGATCTTGATGTACCGAAATCTCCAAGTACTGTTTGGAATGTTCGTACATGTCCATCTCAAAAAGGATCAATCCAGCATCGAGCGCCAAATCATATCGCTGATCCATGACGTAGTACGATGACCACATTTGTTGAATGCCTCTAAGTAAATCCTGTTTTTCTTCATCGTTTGATTCTGGCAACAGTCGGAGATCCGCTTCGTGCTCTGAATGAAAAATTCCGCATCATAGCCACCCAAACGCCAAAAACTTAAGATTTGCTGTAGCCCCATGCTATCCTGATGGAGATCTACCCACCTTTTCATACTAAAAAATTCGTCCGGACCAAAGCGTTCAATAGAACGACGATAAGCTAACCGCATATTTGAATAAGTCATTGGTTTATCCATATGGAGTATGCAGCCAACATTTATATTTTTATAATGATGGGGAGGGAATAACGCCGCGGCTCCTCTTTGTTTAAAGACATGCTGAATCGCATGGTAGTTAGCCGTTAAAGAAAAACTTCCATGTAAGATCAGCTCTGGCGGTTCTGCGAATTTCCAGTTATCCAGTAAGTGATCACCTTTGTCTGCTGTTATCAATAGGAATCCCGACTGAGATAACCGATTCAAACGCTCTAAACAAGTTAATCCAGCAGCAGGAAATAAAATATGCGAGTCTTCTAGTTGTTCCTGATAAATGGAAATGACATCACGGTAAGGATAGTTTTCTTGTTCGTACTCATGCGCCCTTCGATGCTCATAGTTTAAAGTGATTTGATTTAACCATTCTGATGGTTTAAGTGAATCATTATGTTCGGAATATTCGATATAAACATCTGCTTCATAAATTTGCCCATCACCAACATAAATCAACTCTTGTGGAATGCTATCAAAAAAGTAGTTGGCAACAATAATTAATGGTTGTTTTAAATCTCCTTCACTAATGGTTGTGCCGGATACAACTAGGCTCAGCTCGGTATCATTGACAGCATCAAATCGCGCAAAATCCAGTAATCCCTCGGCAATAAAAGACTGTAGAGCCGGATGTTCCTTCCAAGCCATAACATTGTTCGCCGCCAAATCCGTCATAATATAACGGAAGCCAGGAAGTGGTATCTCTGCGTAGTCTCTCAGCTGGCACAACTCATGCAGCACATGGTAAGCAAGACGTCCCGCTCCTGCTCCCAGCTCCACAATGAAAACAGGCTCTGAACGATATTCCTGACTCGCCCGGTCTTGAAGAAACCCAAAGATCATTTCTGCATATGCAGCAGCGATCATTGGATTACTCGTTATATATTGAGGAACTTGGTCATTGTTCCAGGCTTTCGTTCCTTCTTCTTCATAATATTTGCGCTGGATATTCCATATAGGCGCTTCACTAAAGCGGTAACGTTGTTTATTATTTCCTGTCATTAATACGATCCTGCTCTCTGGAAGTTATTCAATCGACCATCGTTTTTCGCCAAATTCATTATCTTATTGGGGTATTGGTGCGCCCGACACTTCGTAGGCATCGAGAATCGATTTAAGCAGTCCGGGAAAGCGGTCCTCCAAATCCTCCGTACGAATGGAAAGAAAACGCTGCGTGCCTAGCGACCGAACGCGGACGATGCCTGCCTCCCTAAGGGTGCGCGCATGGTGCGACATGGTCGATTTTACGACGGGAACTCCGATATCCCCGCATGTACGCTCTCCTGCTTTATTCAGCTCGCTCAGAATATATAATCGGATGGGATCGCTCAGAGCATATAGAACGGAGGATAAATGGATGTCGGCCTTGTCGGGATGGTAAAGAATCTTCATTTGAACCCCCCTTAAATTTTTTTATATCTGCAATTGTATTTTATCATAGAGAATGTTATATTTCTATTGTTCGATGAAAATAAAACAATAGAACAATAAAAGGTGATGAGCCAAATGTCAAAGTCAACAGCTGAGTCGGCAGCCGTACGCGGCACCGAACAAACGTCCATTCGGGAGGAAGGCTTCGTGACCTTCCTGTTAGGATTTCGATCGTTTTGGTTATTATGAATACAATGATGTTTAATTTAGCGTTGCCGAGCGTAGCTCACGATTTCGGCTTATCGGCAGCTTCGACATCTTGGATCGTTACGGGATATTCAATCATTTTCGCAATCTCTTCCATCACTTACAGCCGGTTATCCGATTTTGTCCCGATACGCCGGCTGATTGTTATCGCGCTTGTTTCACTTAGCGCGGCGGCGATTGTCGGGCTGTTCAGCGACAGCTTCTTGCTGCTCCTGCTCGTCCGCCTCGTGCAAGCATCGGGAGCGGGAGCGATTCCCGCTCTATCGCTTGTGCTCATTACGCGGTACGTCCCGCTGGAGCGGCGCGGCAAAGCGATGGCGATAATTATGTCGGCCGCTTCTCTGGGTCTTGGCCAGGTCCTGAGCTGGCGGGGCCATCGTCGAATATATCGGCTGGCATTATCTATTCGCGGTCACCGCCGTTACGATTGTTCTCGTTCCTATGTTCGCGACGCTTCTTCCGTCGGAGAAACCAACCAAAGGCTCCTTCGACGCGCTCGGGGCATTCTTCGTCGGCATCGGGACGACAGGACTTTTGTTGTTCCTTACCAATCAATCCGGGATCGCACTGGCTGCCGGTTTAATCTCACTCGTTCTATTCGTGATACGCATTCGCAGGGCGCGGGATCCCTTCGTGCAGCCGTCCTTTTTCTCAACCGCCCCTATTTAATGCTGGGAGCCGTCGGAATAGCCGCTTATTTATGCAGCTTCGCTACGTTGTTTCTGATCCCGCAAATCCTGGTCAACCTATACGGCTTGAGTGCTATCTCTTCCGGTCTCATCATTTTTCCCGGTTCTTTGCTCGCTTTGTTCCTATCCCGGAAAGTCGGTAAGATTATCGACCTTCAAGGCAACGCTGCGATCATCCGCTACATTCCTTTGCTCGTTCTTGCGTCGGTGCTGCTGTTCGCCTTGTTTGCCGGTTCGTCCTATATTGCCATCTTGTTTATTTATATGCTGCTGAGTATAGGCTTCACGTTCTTGACCAGCAGCATCTCGAACGAGATGTCGCGCATTTTGCAGCCATCTCAGTTTGGCTCCGGCCTGGGGCTGTTCCAGCTGCTCCAGTTCTTCAGCGGGGCATTCGGCGTCGCAGCTACTGCTAGCGCGTTAACTTGGCAGAAAGATCTTCCCCTGCAAACCGCTTACAGCAATATCTATTGGGGGCTGACAGTTGTCGTGCTCGTTTCGATCGGCTGCGCCTATCTCTATGGACGCCGAACGCTCCGTATGGCGGAAAATAGATAAAAAACAAGCCGTTCGTTAGAGGGGCCGGATGGAAATGGGTCACTCCAAAATGAGGGCTGACTTAACGAAAAAAACTTCCCCTGCATGCTCTCACATGTAAGGGAAGTTTCTATTTCATTCTTGATATTGCTCTCATACCCGATGAATCTTGCGCCCCGCTCCATTAGCCGCTTCAAGCCATAAGGCGCGCCACACGTTCGGATTTCTGAGTACGCCGCTCGGGTTAGAGCTGCTGCGAACAGGAAATGAAGGTTGAAAAGGAACGCCCCGAGTTCGCTCCACTCTTATGATATCGAAGGTCAATGGACCAGCGAATGATGTTGGAGCGATTGGATATTCCGCGGTGAGGGGTGTACTTGTTCATGATGACCAGGCTTCCCTTGGGACACTCCGCCAGAACCGGTTCAACCTGAGGTAGCTTCTCCGGCACGATCATAGTGCCCCCCTCTGCCTGATGGTTCAGATATCCAAGCTTGAATACATGCGGCATCACTTCCATGCAGCCTGTCTCAGCCGTGGCGTCTACTAGCGGCATCCAGATGCGTAATAATCTCGGATGCTTCCGATCCTCGCCGTAACGGCACAATCCTGATGCCAAGGCACATTTTGAAAAGAGTCCGGTTCTGATCCATCCCCTTTTGCCGGGTTCTTGGCACGAATATGTTGAATGGGATTGCAGCTGATCTCGCTTCCAAGCAAGCATTCCACAAGGTCGATCAGATTCTCATTGCCCAGCAGCTTGAATATCTCGTCACCCAAGTAGCCTGCTATATCGAAGCCTCTACCGATTTTGCAGTTTGCCGATACAGCAAGAAATACCGACGTTCAAAGGGCTCATCCTTGTAGAGCTCAGTAAGTTTTCCCTCTGCAAAGAGCCGATCCGCTCGCTTGTCGATTTCGTTGGTAATTTCGTCGATCACAGGCTGCAGCTCAGCATGATTCAATACGTTCTCTACGATTAAGTAGCCTTCGTCTGATAACGAATAATTTGCTCAATGATAATCTCATGCTTCCTGCCTCCATAGATAAAGGTTTGTGACTTCCCTATCATCTTAGCAAGCGCTTACGCCCTGGTGAAGGTAGAAAACAATACATAATGCGGACTATATTATCCGATATGCGGATGGAGCACGGCCATGATGCTTGCGGAACAAGCGGGCAAAATAGGAAGCATCCTCGTAGCCCAGCATCTCCGAGATTGTGAAAACGGGAAGATCTGTATAGAGCAGCAGCTTCTCCGCTTCCGTCATTCTCAGCCACTGCAGGTAAGCCATCGGTGCTTTACCAGTATGCACTTTGAAGATACGGCATAAGTAATTGGGGGACCAATGTACGAGCTGCGCGAGCTGTTCCAGCTTTACCACATCTCCAACATGCGCTTTCATATATTGCTGCAGCAAGGCAATTCCCTCGTTCCGCCATGAATGCCTGGTGCATCCACGATCGTGCCGATCTGCCAGATCGTCTCCTCCGTGCGAAGCATCAGATCAGCCACCATCAGTGACAAATGCTCCGCAGTTACATAGCGGTTGCCCGGATCTAAAAGACGGTTAAAGCCATCCAGCAGAAAAGGACGAAGATGATCCGGTACAACAATCGGCCTTTGCCGGAATAATTCCGGCAGTGGAAGCCCTCTTTTCTCCTCCACCCAATCTAGAAAATTGGCCGCAATCGGCTCATCCTGCTCATCCCGGACGAGAAAGGTACACTCCAGATTGTTCAGTGCCAGTGTCTCATCCCCAAAAAACTGATGCCATTCATTCGGATTGATAATATAGAGTAAGCCGGGAGCGGCTCTGGTAGTCCGATCATTAACAACGAAAGTGCCTTGTCCTTCCGTAATGAATATGACATGGAAGACCGGATGCTGATGATACGGGTTTAACATGCCTCTTCGGTTCAATTGTCGATCCTAGTAATATGCTCAATCTGCAAGCTCCGCTCATGCATGAGAATCCGCAAACTCATCCCTCGCACCTCCTAACCGCGTCCGGTATCTAGCTCTATTAAACGTTTATGATCTTCGCTTCGTTATACGCTCTTAATAGAGTATAACGGTTAGGCCGAACCAGATGCGCTTCATTCAAGCTTCTGCTGAGCAGATCCGTATTCACCCCAAGCTCCTCTGGAGTCGCAGGGCCGCCGACAATCCGCAGCAGGTGACGAATGGCCTGTTCATCCGGAATCAAGCCGATCTCATCTCGAATCACTTGCTGCTGATCCGCACCGACAGGCAATAGAGATTGTTCAGAGAGACTATGATAGAGACGGGAGATTTGCGCGCAGGCAGCGCCTACCTTTGCTCCATGCAGAATTTGTCTGCTTCCAAGTCGAAGGAACTCCATTTCCCAGTAGTGGGACAGATGATGCTCCGCACCCATGCCGGATGCGATTGACCGAACAGCAGCATCGCGAAGCCGGATTCAAGCAGTGCGCCGGTCAACAACCGAATTCCCTCCGAGCTGCGCTTCGCAATCTCATCAACATGATCCACGCACTGCTTCAGGGCGCTTCTCGTCATTTCTGCGACGACATCGGAATACGGTTCACCGCCAGCAATGCTGCCGAATTTCCAATCAAATAGGGAAGTATACTTCCCCAGCATATCGCCAAATCCCGCTGCAACAAGCGCAGCTGGAGCTTGAGTCAAGATATTCAAATCCGCAAAGATTGCATCGGGTCCAATCGTCGTAATCGTCTTCTTCTCGCCCCTTAGAATGATCGGCGCTCCTTTGGAATTGAATCCATCAACCGATGGCGCCGTCGGTACAGAAATGAAAGGTATAGCTAACGTATACGAGGAGAAGCGTGCAATATCATGCAGCGTTCCCGAGCCTACAGCTACAACAGCTTCGGAAGAGCTTGTCTTCAAATCCAAGATAAGCTGAATAATGGATGCTTCATCTGCAATAACATCCCCCTGACGATCAGGACGGATGATAGTTATATGGGCAGTTATTCCAAGCGCTTGTATGGACGAGGCCAATGCCTTTCCAGCAATGTCATAGGTGTTAGCATCCGCTACAATGGAGACCGTGTTATAAGCCTTTTCCTTCAAGTAAGGTGCGACCTGCAAGGCAGCTCCATGCTCAAGCAGCACGGGTCCGATAGCTAGTAAGCTCGGGTCATAGCCTTCGATCTTCGAGGCTGCTTGTTTGATTTTATCCATGAAATCAGTCATTGGAACTCCTCTTTTCGGTGTAAAAGTGTAATACTTTGCTAACCGATTCCCAAATCCAATCGGTTTCCTCTATTTATTTTCTTACTTTTCATCTCCGAGTGTCAACGATTGTTTACTTTTATTGATGTTTTCAAACGTTATCATATATGATAGCTCATTTATCGTTAGTGTGGTCCACTAAAGCGATAGTTTTACGGGCATTGGCGGTCATGAGCTTCTTAAACTCGGCTTCATACAATCTGAAGTCCGTCATTCCTTCCTCCAACCTCAGCCCTTCTGCTGAGGTTATGAAAAGCTCCGCGTCAATTTTATCGACCACTTTTGGCCAGCTCCAGCACCATGGAGCTGGCACCCAAGAATGATGCACTGACCTCTGGTCACAAGCCCTGCCGCATGCTTCCCGATTGCTGCTTTCTCCGCATGGTTCAAACCGCTTCGAGTCGCATAGCTATTGTCAACCCATGCAGTCTTAGGAGCTTTCGTTATAGGTATATTTACCCGCAAATGACAACAAACAAAAATAAAAAGCAGAAACCAAGCTGGCTGCTGCTTCTAATTTACCTCTATATTCATTTAACCTTTTCTACTTCAACACGTCCTGAGAAAAAAGTAGCTCCATCTCCCATATCCGCCACCCGATCGGGAGTCAGCGCGTTTACGATCGATTTGCCGGTATCCCCATCCGCCCATAGACCTTGGCATAATACTACGCCGGGCAGGACGTCATCTCCAACTACTGCCTGAAGTTCGCAGCTTCCGCGCTTATTCCATACCCGTATCGCCTCACCAGTCTCAATTCGAAGCGGCGCAGCATCCGCCGTATTCATATAAAGCTTTGGCGTCTTCTCCAGCTTCACATGCTTCTCATTGTTCGAGAGGTCGAGTTGAGGAAGTTATGATTTGCCGTTGGGATGAACAAGAACGGCAGCGGCTCGTCTTCAGCCAGCGGTACGTAGTAGGCAGCGCCGGGAATCCCTTGCGCTCCATCGTTTTGGAATAAAGCTCGATCTTCCGCTCGGCGTACGAAGCTTCCCTGGCAATAGCGGCCTCACCTTTGCTTTCATAAACTGCTGCTCCATCAAGCCTTGGACCGTTATCCCTTCCAAATTAGGATTATTCGGATTGTTTAAAGCTTGATTAATCATCTCCTCTGGCGTATCAAGGAAGGGCTGCTCATTACCGAAGCCCATTGCCTGCGCCAATAAACGGAACACCTCGTCATTTGACTTGCTCTCCTCGTACGGTGCAATAACCGGCTGTTGAATCTGTACGTAATGATGCCAATAGGAGCTGTACAGGTCCGTATTTTCAAGGGCAGAAGTCGCTGGAAGCACGATATCCGCGTAGGCTGCCGTTTCCGTCAGGAATAGGTCATGTACCACCGTGAACAGATCATCCCGCGAGAGCTTCCCGCACCTTGTTCGCATGCGGAGCAACGAGCGCAGGATTCGAGTTATACACATACAAGGAACGAATAGGCAGATCCAGTTCAACAGGGTGCTGCCAAGCAGATTCATATTGATTCGCCTCGTACTCGACTCCATGAGATCGGGACGCTCCAGGGCACGCTTATTTAGGCTTAGATGACCTCCATTCCCTTTGATCGCACCGCCGCCAAGCTTAAGCCACTGGCCTGTGAGCGCTGGCAAGCAGGCAATCGTACGGATCGTCATGCCTCCGTTATCATGATGCTGCGGACCGTTGCCGATTCGAATAAAGGCTGCTGCCGACTCGCCGTACATTCGTGCAAGCTTATATACATCAGGTACGAGTACCCCCGTAATGGAAGAAACAATCTCCGGAGAATACGACTTTACATGCTGTCGCAGCTCCTCATGACCGATGGTGTACTCCTGTAGGAATTCCTCATCGACCATCCCCTCCTCGAACAAAATGTGCATCACACCGAGCGCAAGCGCAGAGTCTGTACCTGGTAAAATCGGAATAAACCAGTCCGCCCACTTGGCTGTGCGGTTATTGTGAACATCGATTACAATTATTTTTGCCCCGTTCTTGCGTGCCCTCTCGGCAATCGTTACCTGATGCATATTGGTGCTAACCGCATTGATTCCCCACATAATGATCAGCTTCGCATGAACGCTGTCCTCAGGGTCGGTTCCATAGCTTCCGCCCATCGTATACGAGTAGCCTTCCGTCCCCGCCGATTCACAAATCGAGTAAATGAGCCGGCTTGCGCTCATTCGGTTAAACAGCCGTCTTCCCATGCCTTCGGTGCCAATTCTTCCCATATTCCCATAAAAGCTGTACGGCAGAATCGCTTCCGCACCTTCTGAAGCGATAATCGATTTCCATCGGTCGGTTATCGTCCTGATCGCTTCCTCCCAAGTTATCCGCTCAAACTTGTTTGCGCCTTTGCTGCCGGTACGCTTCATTGGGTAACGGAGCCGTTTCTCGTCGTATATGCGCTCCCCCATATGGCGGACCTTATTGCATATCGCACCTTGTGTGACCGGATGCGACGGGTCACCTTCGATTTTCACGATTTTGCCTGACTCTTTATGAATAAGCAATCCGCATTGATCCGGACAATCTAGTGAACATACAGAAGGGAAACGCCATTCTGGTGATCTATGTTTGATTTCATGATAGCTCCTTTCACCTTCAATGCTAGTGATTAGAGTTATTATAAAGGGAGCGTGGCAAAGATCAAAGTGTTTTTGTAATAAAATAAAAGAGACACATGCGTTTTTGAATCGCAGATGTCTTCTTATGTCTGTCTATGGGTACTAGTCAAAATCATACCTTTGCTCTTCCCAAGGATCTCCTAGACTGTCACTACTTATCGAGTTAAATCATTATAATGAATTTTATTATATTAATGAAGAGAAAGTTTCACAGTCCCGGCTATCGTAGCTGATACTGTAAAACTGCTGCTTTTTTTATTTCTTTCCCCTCCAGTTTTGCGGATGTTCCGGCTGGCTTGGGTTTGGTTGGTTCTTATCCAGTACCCATGTTTTACCGATCTGTACGGCCTTTACGCGACCTTCACGGCATAGGTTCTTGATATACTGCTGACTTAATCCCCACTGTGCTGCAGCTGCTTCGGTACCCATTATATGTTCGAGTGGATTCATGCTATTTCCTCCGCTTCAATGCGATAGATAAGGTGAAAAGAGTAATTCCAAGTGTTACAAGGGATATAATGAATGTCGCTATAACATTGTCAACCACCGATCCTTTCCCTTATAATGTTGTTAGGGGGAGAACTTGCTCTCCAGTAATTACTTACGGGACTTCTTGCGCCGCAAACGCTTGAAGTCCTTTTTCTTGGGCGATTCGCAACAAGCAAGTACACATTAATGAGTGCAATAAGCAGTTGCATGATCGACGTAGAGAAAGGGAATCATAGGCATCACCTCCTAACTGCCTAAATATAACATATACCGTGAAGTATGTCTAGTGCAAATAAAAAAGGCCTCTCGTTAGAGTAGGCCGCGTTCCTTCATCAAGGTTCAATTGTGAGTACCTTGTCATCATCCTTCTTTATACCACGCCATTACGGCGGTGGATAACTTTAGTTTTTTTTAATCGAAATCATTGCTTTGCTCTTCCAAGGATCCCCATACATGTGGTACCCATTCCGCTCCCAGAAGCCCGGTTTATCAGCTGCCATAAACTCAATGCCCCGCAGCCATTTGGCACTCTTCCAGAAGTATAGATGCGGCACGACCATCCGCACGGGGTAACCATGCTCTGGCGTCAACAGCTCCCCATTATGGCGAATCGCTAGGAACGAGGTCTCGCTCAGGAAGTCCTCTATCGGCAAGTTCGTCGTGAATCCATGCTCGGCATGAAGCATCACAAACTTTGCTTCCGGCTTCAGTTTTATCCTCTCCATAATTGTGGGGACTGCAATGCCTTCCCATACATTATCGACTTCGACCACGTCGTTACACAGTGAATATCGTTGCCAAATTCTTTCCTCGGCAGTTCCATAAACTCGCCATATGGAATCTCAACTTCTTCCTCAACGAGGCCAAATACCTTCAGATTCCATTTCGTTACATCCTCATAATGAGGAATCTCCCCATGATGCAGAACAGGAAACCCTGCCGTCAGCCTCTGTCCAGGCGGCGTGCGGGAAGCATCATCGCCTGCTCCATCCTTTCTCTCATTGCCGATTCCAACAGCCATTCCTACATTCCTCCATTCTTTACATGCGCGTTTGCCGCGCTTCACGCAGAACCAATGGCCCGATTGTTAGTGAAAGTATTAATAAGGCAGCGCCAATCATGAACGTAACCCCGTAGCTCTGCAGCCAAATGGGACTGTCTTCAACTCGTTTATAGATCAAACCGCCTAATAACGGCCCGATGAACCCTGTTGCCCCCGTTAGCGCCGAGAATACGGCCACATACATAGGACGATCTGCCTTGGGCGTATCCCCGATAATGAAATTAAAAATAAGTAAATTATAGCCGCCAGTCCCAAAGCCCAGTGCAATATGGACCCCAATCAAAACAAGCAGAACAGGCAGGATCTCGATGCCCGCCCACAGCAGACAAGATAAAGCAATAATCGGCAGCGTCCATAACAGCAGCGTCCTTGTCGCGAAGCGTGTATTCATCGTCCCCCCAGTAATAATAGCTGAGCATCATAACAACCATCTGAACCGTCGTAATGACCGTGATCCACCACTTACTGATATGCAGTGTTTCCAGCATGACGAAAGAAAATAATGGGACCGCAATATTTTGCAGCAAAATAAATAGAGAGATGAATATCGTTGCTTTCATATATCCATAATCTTTAATCGGTTTCAAAAAAAGTGCAACCGAGCTGGATTCCTTCGAACGTTCAAAAGGCGGATTGGGATATCTCCAAAGCTCAAACGCATTCCAAACGGTACAAACAGCACTTCCTGCATACAAAATAATAAATGCTGTTTGCTCATTGAACTGCTCGAGTATTTGACCGCCGACCAAGAGCGAAATACTTGCAACCGCCCAATGAACCGTATTACGGATGCCAAAATATCGCCCCCGCACCTGAACAGGCACCATATCAGCAATGATCGAAGTCCAGAATACGCTCGCTGTTGAATTCGCTAAGAAGGACAGCATAAACATTCCGATAAAGACCGTCACTCGCTGTTCTTCCGGTACCAAAAAGGGAATTAATCCCGTCACTACCCATAAGGCCCGATGGATAACACCAGATAACGTAAGCAGCAGCCTGCGATTGTAACCGCTGCATTAAAGCGCCACAGCTGAATATTGCAGGCGGAGCAAGCAAGCCACTCCGAGCTGCCCCCAATAACGATAATCGTTAAATCGGCCCCCAGCAGGTTCCGATAATGTGCGGTATACCCTCCATAATGAGTAAGCAGCCCCGTGTCGGAAGCTCTTCCCGAAAGGAACTAAATGTTCCAAAATGACATGTGATGTAACTCCTTCTTGATGTCCCAGATTGCTTTATTGC
>CAWCBD010000010.1:0-52772 GCA_963793665.1 uncultured Paenibacillaceae bacterium | reverse complement strand
ATGCGAAGGCAGGTAATTTGAATCATGCCTTGAAACACTTAAAAGGCGATTTGCTTCTATTGCTCGATGCCGACATGATGCCAAAGCCTGAGTTTTTGCAACGTACGGCCGGTTTCTTCGCTGCCAATGAGAAACTCGCTTTTGTCCAAACCCCGCAAGTGTTTTATAACGAAGATATCTTTCAGTACAACTATTATCAAGGGCGGAAAATCCCGCATGAGCAGGATATGTTTATGCGGTTGATCCAGACGGGCCGTGACCGCTATAACGCGACGGTCTTCGTTGGAAGCAACACATTATTCCGGAGAAGCGCGCTGAACGAAATAGGCGGGTTTGTCACGGGTACGATAACCGAGGATTTGGCTACCGGCATGATTCTGCAATCGCGCGGCTACGATACCTATGCGCTGAACGAAGTGCTGGCAATGGGTTTATCATCCGAATCGATTTCAGATCAGGTAAAGCAGCGGACGAGATGGGCTCGAGGTACCATTCAAACCGTCCGCAAGTGGAATCCACTCCGTATTAAAGGTTTGTCCTTCATGCAGCGGATGCTATATTTGTCGAACCTGCTGTATTGGTATTTTGGTTTTACGAGATTTATATTTATGCTTGCTCCGTTTTGTTATTTCATGTTCGGAGCTAACAGTCTCGAGACAAACCTCACGGAACTGCTTATTTTCTGGCTTCCACACTTCCTATTTTCTCTCATTTTGATGCCATATATCACGAACCAGAAGCTGAACACGATATGGAATACCATATATGAAATCTCAATGGCGCCTTCTATGCTATTGGCGGCTTTGACAGAGACGGTGACTAAGAAAGAGATACCGTTCCATGTCACGCCCAAAGGGGTATTTCGCAATAAGACGACTATTAATATCCGCTATATCGCTCCGTTGTTAATCTTCCTGCTCATCTCGTTGATCGTGTTTGGGTTAAACGTCCATCGCGCTTTCGCAGTGGCTGGTGTCGAGCAGCAGCAGGTCATTGTCAACCTGTTCTGGGTATTGTTTAACATCGTTGCCTTGAGCCTAGCAATTCCTTTAGGCCTTGAACGTCCTAGGTTGCGCGGCTCGGAGCGCTTCTCCAAAACCTTCTCTGTTCATCTGCAGTTGCCGCGAGAAGGGGAGGAGTTTTCTGATGTGACGGTAAGAACGCTTGATGTAAGCGAGCAAGGGATTCGCATTCTTGCATCTGAAATGATCGACTTACCGCAGAGGACAAGGCTGCTCCTTGAAACATCGGTCGGTGTAGTTGAGGTGGACGGTGAGAAAGTGTTTTATGATAAGCACCCTGAGGGCTTCCAGGCCGGATTTAAGCTGGTCTTTCCAGATCTTGATGCTGAACGTATGTGGCTTAATGCAGTTAATGCAAGCACTGACGATTATGTAAAAGGTACATTCGACTGGTCGATCGGTAGATCGATCCTGCAATATATCCGCCACTTTCAGTTTCGCTATCACACTATTAATCGGGGGAATCCGCGTGTAATGGTCAACAAGCGTGCAATCTTGATGACAGGCGGAAGACAGCAACATAGGGTGAGATTAATTGATCTAAGCTTCAAAGGCAGTCTTATCGAAATTCCGGCCAAAGCAGCCGTGATGGATGATCAGTCGATCGAAATTCATTTTATCGGCTCCGCAATAAAGCTAACGGGACGTCTGGTCCGCGTTCAACCCGAAGGAACCAAGCACCGTGAAGCAGGTGTTATTTTCGATGGGGAAATTAGTCCCGCTTTGATTCAAGACATTCAATTGATGCACGTATCATCGGTTGGAAATAGTCCGGAGAACGATTTAGGCAAAAAAGGAACCAAGGCTACCGTGACCAACTAAACCGATTCGCAAGGAGAGAATGAGTTTTAAATGGATATTAACCAGATCATACGTCTATTGTTCCGTCGATCGGTCTACTTGGTGGTTGTGATGATCGGATTCGGCCTTATCGGCTGGCAGTTTGCGACTTCGAAGGAACCGGTCTATCACGCTTCGGTCGATCTGCTTGTTTCATCGGAGATCAATAGCGACAACTTTGTTTCTATTCAAGGCAGTATCAAATTGATGGATACCTACAATGTGTTGTTCCGAAACAAGCTAATTGTCAATCAAGTCATCGATAAGCTTAAACTGCCATATGACTATGACACCTTGGTCAAGAATATTACAGCAAAGAGCGTCGAGCTGTCACAGGTAATTCGTGTTACGGTGACCGATCCGAACCCGGATATCGCCATATCGACGGTCAACTCGCTCGTAGGTGTGTTTAAGAAGGAATCCGACGGATTGTTTCATCTCAGCAATGTCAGCGTGCTTCATTTGGCGGACAGGTCGGTCGAGCAATTCCCTGATCGCCCAAATGCAATCATCTATTGTCTTCTCGGTGCGTTTGGTGGACTGATCATGGCAGGGAGCTCGTTTCTTCTATGGGAGTTATTATCCCCTTTTCTAAATAACAAGCAGGAAACCGAGGAGGCGCTCGGGCTATCGGTAATCGAAATATTTGACAACGATCGTCTGATAGGACGTCGGTTGCTGAAAAAGCTGTATCGACCATATCGCTTCAAACTGGAGGATCGGATGCAGGCTTCCAGTTTTCGTATGTGGCATCGCATAAACGCGGAATCGATACAGACCATTGTGCATGCGAACCTTAACCACACGAAGGGCAGCAGCGAAATGACGTATCGGATAGCGGAACAACTGGCGCTTCATGCCAAGACGTTATTGCTGCGGATAGACAAGGGAAGACAAAAACGTAACCTACCTAGAGCAAAGCCTGTCAGCGATATCGTCGTAAAGGGCTGGAAATTGATGGAGGTCGGTCATGAATCCCAGCTAACAGAGTACGTTATCTCACCGGTCGATGTCTCTGCAAAGCCGCTTCTTGACAAGGCGGATCTGATTAAGATGCTGAATAAGTTGAAGGAGACTTACGGCATCATCGTTATCGAGACTCCGCCACTCAATCAATGGTCGGGCTCACAGATCGTAATGCAGGCTGCAGGCCGGGGCAGTCTCATTATAAGGAATCGCAAAATTACCGCGCAGAAAGCTCGTGAATGGCGTGAGCGGCTAGAGGTATTGGATGTCAAATTGCTTGGTGTCCTATATCTTTCGGACTAGATAAATAACATAAGTGGAAACGTGGAGGGAACCAGATGAATGGTGTAAGAAAAGCGATTATCCCGGCGGCGGGGTTAGGAACTCGTTTCCTGCCGGCAACTAAAGCGATGCCGAAAGAAATGCTCCCGGTCGTAGACAAACCAACCATACAGTACATCGTCGAGGAAGCCGTACAGTCCGGTATTGAAGACATCATTATTGTGACAGGGAAGAACAAACGCTCAATGGAGGACCATTTTGACAGAGCGTTCGATTTAGAAGCGAACCTTATGGAAAACGAGAAATTTCATTTGCTCGAGAAAGTACGGGAAATTGGGAAAGTTGACATTCACTACATTCGTCAAAAGGAACCGATGGGACTTGGACATGCTATTTGGTGCGCTCGCAGCTTCATCGGAAACGAACCGTTTGCGGTGCTTCTCGGGGATGACATTGTCGAAGGTGGAAGCGTACCTTGCACGAAACAGCTGATTAATATTTATAATCAAACCGGCTCATCCGTCATCGGGGTGCAGCAGGTATCTGATAAGGAAACATCCCGTTATGGCATAATCGAGCCGGCTGAGCAAGAAGGGCGCATTATTCAAGTTCGCAATTTGGTTGAAAAGCCGAAGCCGGGGACTGCGCCATCCAATTATGCAATCATGGGACGTTATGTATTGAGTCCTAAAATTTTTGAACTAATCGCATCGCAAAAAGAGGGAACGGGTAAAGAAATTCAGTTGACCGATGCGCTTCAGGCATTAACCGCTTTCGAGATGATTAATGCATACTTGTTCGAAGGCAAGCGTTACGACGTTGGTGAGATTCCGGGGTTTCTGCTTACGAACATCGAGTTTGCCTTGAAACGGGAAGATTTATCCGCGGAACTGCTGCCGGCACTGGAGAAAATTTTAAGCCAAGCTAAAAGTGGAGTGAAAGCATGATAAAGATCACGATTATTGGAACCGGTTATGTTGGTTTGGTATCCGGCGCTTGTTTTGCCGAAATTGGACATCAGGTCATCTGTACGGATGTCGATGAACGTAAAATTCAAATGCTGAACAACGGGACAATTCCGATTTACGAGCCGGGTCTTCAAGAGCTCGTCGCGCAGAATGTTGAACGGGGTCGGCTATTGTTCACAAGCGATGTTCCATCGGCAATCGAGCAGTCTGACGTTCTGTATATCGCGGTCGGAACGCCAATGAGCGCGACAGGCGAAGCTGATTTAACCTATGTACGAGCGGTCGCGGAACGTATCGGACAATCGATTAATGCTCCCAAAGTCGTTGTTAATAAGAGTACGGTACCCGTCGGAACAGGGAAAATGGTTCGCGATATCATTCGTCCGTACGCTGGAAAGAAGAATATCGGCTTTGAGGTGGTCTCGAATCCTGAATTCCTGCGGGAAGGAACGGCAATTAAAGACTTCTTTCAAATGGAGCGCGTCGTCATCGGGACGCAATCTCCTGACGCAGCGGCGGTTATTAAAGAAATTCATGCTCCGTTAAACACGGTTACAGTGGAAACGGATATCGAAACGGCCGAAATGATCAAATATGCCAGCAATGCTTTCCTTGCCATGAAAATTTCATTCATTAACAATATATCCAATCTATGTGAGAAGGTTGGGGCCAATGTTCTTGATCTTTCCTACGGAATGGGTCTTGACTCGCGGATTGGCAGTAAATTTCTTAATGCCGGCATAGGCTTCGGAGGTTCATGTTTTCCAAAAGATACAGAAGCGCTTCTGGCGATATCCCGCAGCGTCGATTATGATTTCAAATTGATTGAGTCCGTTATCCAGACGAATAAAAATCAACCGCTTCAATTTGTCGACAAGATAGAACAGGTACTGGAGTCTGTCGCGGATAAGAAGATTGCGGTTCTTGGGCTGGCTTTTAAGCCCGGTACTGACGATATGCGTTCTGCACCTTCCATTCCGATCATAACGGAACTGACAAGACGAGGAGCGGCTGTCCGTGCTTTTGATCCCGTTGCGCTCGCCAATGCCAAGTCATATTTAAATGATGTGACCAACATCGAATACTTTGAGAAGCTCTATGAGACGGTTAAAGATTGCGATGCTTGTGTCATCCTAACGGAATGGCCGGAGGTAGTGGCTGTGGATTTGGAACGGCTTCGTGCGGCATTGAAACAGCCGATTATTGTGGATGGGCGTAATGTTTTTGATTTAAGTGTTATGAAGGAGCATGGATTCGTCTACTGCTCCATGGGTAGGCCGCATGTTAACCGCGAACGAGTAACTAACCCATGATGGACAAGGGGGCTTCTCCCAAGCGGGGAGAGGCGGAGTCTCATGGCAAAAAGACGCGTGAAGGGCTAATCTGGGCATTTGCCGGAACAGGTATTCAGAATTTGCTCCAAATGCTCGTCATGCTAGTTATGGCAAGGCTGATCTCCGCCGAAGAATTTGGTCTTGTCAATCTGGCGCTTGTCGCAGTCGCATTGACTGCTATGCTCTCTAATATGGGCGTAGGTCAGGCCATTATTCAGCGGCAAACGCTCTCTTCGAAGCATTTGACTGCCGGGTTCGTTATCGCGACGTTCACCGGGGTTGTATTCGGTATCATGATGTGGCTGGCATCCGAATGGATGGCTGCGTATTTCCAAATGGAACAGCTATCTGTCGTATTAAAGGTGCTCTCCGTTCTATTCCCATTGATGGGTATGACCGTCGTTTCGGAAGCCATGCTCCAACGTGAAATGCGGTTTAGGCCGCTGTCAGGGATACAGGTTGTTTCTTACTTCATTGGTTACGGTCTGGTTGGAATTTCGCTCGGATTTCTCCATTATGGCATTTGGGCATTGATCGCAGCTCATGTTATTCAAGTAATAATACGCAGTGCCTCGCTGTTAATCGTGGTTCCACCCGTGTTTATATGGAGGGCGGGCCGGCCTAACAAGGAGACATTTTCGGAGTTGATGCGTTTCGGAGGCTTTGCTTCACTTGACCAGGCTGGTAACTTTATCGCGCTGCAGATTGATAATATTATCATTGGCCGTTGGCTTGGTGCGGGTGCACTCGGCTTATACGGACGTGCGTATCAATTGGCTATCATACCTGCTACGCTGCTCGGTCAGGTTCTCGATAAAGTCCTATTTTCGTCAATGGCAAAAATACAGGATGATACGGTTAAGCTCAAACAGGCCTACTTGCGAAGCTTGTCTGCAACATCAGCCTTAGTCGCACCGATTAGCGTCTTCTGCGTACTGTGTGCGCCGGAAATCATTTACCTTCTACTTGGCGAACGATGGGATGGGATAGTTCGCCCTTTTCAATTGCTTTGCCTCGGCATGGTCTTCCGGACGTCATATAAAGTGAGTAACTCGGTCGCACTTGCCAAAGGCTATGTCGTTCAGCGGGCTTTAAGACAGTTTCTATATATTGGATTTGTCGTCGCAGGAGCCGGTATCGGATTAAGCTGGGGGCTAAACGGCGCGGCAATCGGTGTCCTGCTCGCGATCATGGCGTACTATCTTAATACGCTGCACTTAAGCAAAACGATCCTTCCATGTACGTGGAGAGAATTGATCGCTGCGCATCGAGCAGGAGCGGTTGCTGTAAGTGTTGTCTCGGCGGGTCTCTTTCCAGTGACTAGGGTGCTGAGATTTATCCAGGTTGAAAGTGTGTTATTTTTGTTCATTTCTTCCATTCTTGCGTGTGGTTTGTATTCCTTATTAATATACAGCATGCCAGCACTTATGTTTCAGACAAGTCGGGAAGCTTTGAGAACGAGATTAATCGATATAACAGCTAGAATGATGCGCATTGCTAACAGAGCAAGAACGAGAAGAAGAGAGGGGGGGAGATATGAACAGAGTAAAAGTGGTTCATATGACGACCGTCCATCATCCAATGGATACAAGGATTTATCATAAGGAGTGTGAATCGCTTGCCGAGGCAGGCTTCGATGTGACGCTGATCGCCACTGATCACCCGGATCTATCCACTGGAAAAACAATGAGATTCCAGGTCTCGAGGCTGACAGCCGCGGGTAATCGTTGGATCAGAATGACCAAAAATTGTTGGGAAGTCTATTGTCGAGCGAAGCAAATGAAGGCTCAAATCTATCATTTTCATGACCCGGAGCTGATTTGGGTCGGCTGGCTGCTTAAAAGCAAGGACAATCATGTCATCTATGATATTCACGAGGATTATGAAACAGGCATCAGACAGAAGAAATATTTGCCTCCTTTCTTAAGACGTTCTTTCTCTTGGGTGTATCGTGCAATTGAAAATCTCTGCATAGGCCGATTCGAGCTTATTCTTGCCGAGAAATATTACATAGACAAGTATCAACGCGGGGAAACGGTGCTTAACTATCCGGTTATCGGACGTTATCGATCGGCTATCGAGGCGGACTATACATCAGGGATTCATCAAACAATTGATTTAATTTATACAGGTAACGTAACGATGGACAGGGGTGCATTGCTGCATGCTAGAGTGGCTGGTCTCGATTCGACCATACGGGTTGCTTATATAGGTAAATGCCCTCGCGCAATCGCCGATCAGATTTATGCCGAGGCAGGTACAGCAAAAGATCAGGTTCTGATTGATGGCATCGATGCTTTCGTCTCGCGCGATACAATCGACGAACGTTATAGGCAAGGGAACTGGTTAGCTGGTTTGGCGCTTTTCCCGCCAACCGAGCACTATATGAAGAAAGAACTTACCAAGTTTTTTGAATACATGAACGCAGGGCTCCCGATCATCTGCTCTAACTTCCCGGCATGGTCGGACTTTGTGAATGAGCATAAATGCGGAATCGCTGTAGATCCGAACGACAGAGAATCGATCTTAGGTGCCATCATGTATTTAAAAAACAATAGCGACAAGGCTCGGGAAATGGGAAGGAATGGTCAGCGAGCAGTGCAGCAAGAGTTGAACTGGGAGCAAGAATCGGCGAAACTGGTCTCCCTGTACAAACAATTGACGGACAGCAATTCTTGTAGTGGGGGTTAGGAACGAGAATGTGGAGAAGAAAAATTCCAGTACTGTTGTGGATTGATTTGACCGTATGCGCAATCGTATCTTTCATTGGGTTTAACTTGTATGAGGATGGAAGTAGGATGAATGCCCTAGTAGAGTGGGTCCTGTTTACTTTATCGTTCGGATCCTCAATTATCTTCCTGATGTATCGGTATAATCTCTATCATAGGCTGTGGAAGTATTCGAGTATCGGCGAGCTCGTGTCGATCTTTAAGGCCATTACGTTCGGATCGCTTATGGGGTCGGTTATATTTGGTGTTTTGCGGTGGGATTTCATGGATCCTTATCCGTTTTTGCTAGCTTACCAGTCGCTTTTGCTGCTGCTGGGCGGTGTTCGATTCGCCCTTCGTTTGTCTAATGACAATTACCACCGAAAGGGCACGGATGACGTGAAAGTACTTATCATCGGCGCAGGCGACTGCGGAACGATGGTAGCTAAAGAAATCAAGCAGAACAAGTACCTGAACAATAGTTACCCGGTTGGTTATATTGACGATAACCCGCTCAAACAAATGAGCCGCGTCACGGGTCTGCGGGTATTGGGCACGCGTGAGGACATCTCTCGAATCGTGGAAGAGCACAAGATCAATCACATTATTATCGCCATGCCTTCGGCCAGCCGCAAAGACATTTCGGAAATCGTGAGCATTTGTAAAGAAATGAAGTGCATGCTCAAAATCGTTCCGAAACTCGACGATATTCTGCAGGGGAAGGTAACGGCTTCGCAAGTACGGAACGTAGAAGTAGAGGACCTGCTCGGACGCGCCCCGGTAGCGATCGATTTAGACGGAATTGCCAATTACGTAGAGGGCAAAATCGTACTCGTTACCGGTGCGGGAGGATCTATCGGTTCGGAACTATGCAGGCAAATCGCCCCATTTAAACCGAAGCTGCTATTGCTTTTAGGGCACGGCGAAAACAGCATTTATCTGATAGATTCCGAGCTTCAAAAGAAATTCCCGGAGCTCGAAAAAGAACCGATCATTGCTGATGTTCAGAACAATGAAACGATCATGAACATCTTTCGCCGGTTTCGGCCGGAGGTAGTTTTTCACGCGGCAGCTCATAAACATGTTCCGTTAATGGAACGTAATCCTTTTCAAGCGGTTCTGAACAATGTCATCGGTACGAGAAACGTAGCACAAGCTTCAAACGCAATGGGTGTCGAGAGATTTGTTCTTATATCGACGGACAAAGCCGTTAACCCGACCAGCGTTATGGGAGCAACAAAACGTCTTGCGGAGATTGTCATTCAGACCATGAGCCGTACGAGCAGAACCAAATTCGTAGCCGTACGTTTCGGTAATGTCCTAGGAAGCAGAGGAAGTGTTATTCCAAGGTTCAAGGAGCAAATTGCCGATGGGGGGCCCGTAACCGTTACGCATCCGGAGATGATTCGTTATTTTATGACTATACCGGAGGCTTCACAACTAGTTATTCAAGCGGGTGCATACGCGCAAGGAGGAGAAGTATTCATTCTAGATATGGATAAGCCAGTCAAGATCGTCGATTTGGCGAAAGACTTGATACGACTTTCCGGGTTCGAACCGTTCAAAGACATTAATATTGAATTTTCAGGCATTCGTCCAGGAGAAAAGTTGTACGAAGAGCTCCTGACCGAAGAAGAAGGACTAACCGCGACTGTTAACAACAGGATTTTCATTGGCAAGCCGATGGCCAGAGAAATCGATCTGGTCATGAAGGAAGTTCATCAATTGGAGAATATCATCCGCTCCGATCTGTCTGAAATTAAGTCGTACATTCAAATGTTGGTTAACACACAAAACAAAAGCGCGGTTTAACATCCGAACATCAAGAGGGAGTCTATGAAAAAGCTAAAACCGCTTGCTTTACTGATATCCGGAGAGTTTCTGATGTCCGTATTCATTTTGTCGGGCTATATTAAGTCGGGCATAGGCTTCCCGGTCGATTTAACGTTTTTTCTGCTGGCTATAACCATAGGCTTGTATTTTATCAGAATGCTTAAGACCGCGAGTATCTCCAGGGAAGTCATTGTGCCCATGCTGCTTTTCTTGCTTTTTCTTGGCTATATCATAGTCAGCTTCATGTACTCGGACAGCCATGATTACGCCCTCCAAAAAACGACGCGATTCTTGCTTTTGACATCTTGGTCATTCATCGGACCGCTTCTTTTTATCCGAGACAAGCAGGGACTTGACCGATTCTTACTCGGCATCGTGTTCATTTCATCCCTGATGACATTTTACTGTCTCCAAACATTCATTACGAATATAAGAACCGGGCATTTTATTGGTCAGATCGATGTCCTAGGATCAGATTATCTCTCTTTAGGGAGAACAGAACGGGATCGCGATTATCGCGTTAATAGGTGTCTTCCTCTATCATCCGCAGCGAGGGTGGCTCTCAAAGCTGGTAGCCAGCGTTTTCCTTATTGCTTCCTTGATTTCCATCAGTGTTAGCGGTGCGAGGATGCCGTTAGTTTCGCTTTTAATTACGATTCTGCTTATTTTAATTCTCTCGGTCAAAATCCGAAGCAGTAGGTTTGTAATTTCAAAGGGAATGGGCTCGCTAGTGCTTATCATTGCCATAATTGCGGTGATTGCGGTTCCAGTCATCGCCTCCGGTCTCATGGATACGTTTCTATATCGCATGTCAGTCCTCTTGAACGAGCCCGGAGGCGGGGAATCGGCTTCTGGCCGAGTTGAGCGTTATATCGTAGCATGGAACATGATTCAGGAGCATTTCTTTTTCGGGGGCGGCATCGGTAGCTTTACGATAGCATTTGCCCACGAAGATGTATCCAATTATCCGCATAATGTATTTTTGGAAATATGGAGCGAGCTCGGCTTGGTTGGGATCACCTTGTTTCTCTGCTTGCTTATTGGACCTCTGCGAGCTTGCTGGCAGCTAGTCATGGGCCGAATGGATAACAGGCTTATGCTGGCCGTGGTGTGCTCCTTTATTTATTTGTTTCTGAATGCGAACATATCCGGTGATCTGAATGAAAACCGGATGTTTTTCACTTTTATAGGATTATGTTGGCTTCTGCCATATTTATCAAACAGAGAGAGCAATACAGGAGGGTAACCTATGTCTAGCGGGCAACCGGCCGTCACGATCATAACGCCGTCATTTAATGCTTCCCGTTTCATACGGGAGACGATCGAATCGGTTAAAGCGCAGTCGTTCGGGGATTGGGAGTTGATCATTGTCGATGACTGCTCATCGGATGACACACGGATTATCGTAGAAAAAGAGAGTATTGTGGACAATAGAATCATCTTGCATAAGTTGGAGCGCAACAGCGGAGCAGCCGTCGCAAGGAATACAGCGATTCATTTGGCGAAAGGCCGGTTTTTGGCTTTTCTTGACAGCGATGATTTATGGTTACCGGATAAGCTCGAGAAACAACTCGCGTTTATGAAGGAGAACAATGCTGCATTTTCCTTTACGGCGTATCGGGTAATGTCTGAGGAAGGCGTTCCCACCAATAAAGTAGTACAGGTGCTGCCTTACGTTGATTACCGGATGCTGCTGAAGAATACCATTATCGGCTGCTTAACCGTCATGCTTGATTTGGATAAGTTGGGGCCTGTCCAGATGCCTAATATCCGGGCAAAACAGGATACCGGCATGTGGCTCTCTATTTTGAAAAAGGGTCACAGGGCATACGGCATACCGACGGAGCTCGCACATTACCGTTCCGTCAAAGGCTCGATCTCTAGCAACAAAGTCAAGGCCGTCTATAAAATGTGGCGCTTGTATAGGGACGTGGAACGTCTGAATCCGGTTCACGCCTTCTGGTGTCTAATCAACTATGCGAAAAACGCGCTATTCAAAAGATTGTAAAAGAGATTCAGGCGATGGAGGGGGAACGGGGTTGTATAGAAGATGGTTGAAGTGCGTATTCGATTTCACAATGTCAAGCATGGCTCTGCTGCTGCTAGGGTCGCTCATGCTAATCATCGCGCTAATTGTTAAGCTTGAATCCGAAGGTCCTATATTGTTCCGGCAGCATAGAATCGGTCAGAATAATAAATCCTTCTACATTTATAAATTCCGCAGCATGTATTTGAACGCCCCGAACGTCGCGACGGATCGACTGACAAATCCGGATCAATACATTACGAAGATCGGAAGGTTTCTCCGAAAATCGAGTTTGGATGAACTGCCGCAGCTCTTCAATGTCATTAAGGGTGAAATGTCGATTGTCGGGCCGCGGCCAGCATTATACAACCAATATACTCTGATCGAGATGCGGAGCATTAGAAATATTCATACCATCAAACCCGGGGTAACGGGTTATGCGCAAATATCTGGCCGAGATTCCATTTCGGACGATGACAAAGTGCGATTTGATCTGGAATATTTGAACAACTTTACATTCATGTTCGATGTGAAAATTATTATCATTACTTTTTTTAAAGTGTTTAAAGTAAGTGACATTAAAGCTTGATACGGAGAGACGAGACCGATTCTGCTATAACAGGAATAACAGGGCTCACGGGCAAATTCTTATACGAGCAAATTCAGCGTGAACTCCCGTTGAAGAGATCGTATTCTTGGTCAGGGAATCTAGCGATATCAGCTGGATGAAATCGGGGGAGCGGATCAGTTTATGGCAACCTGCGAAATGGAGATGATGTAAAAAAGGCGATGTCCGGCATATTGTCCGTACTGCATTTGGCCCCGCGCAGCCAGCTAAAGAACGTCCTCGATGCTTGTTTCTATCACGGTATAAACCGGATATTTTATGTCAATAGCACGGGTGTTTACAGCAAATTCAAAAGCTCCTCGCATTTTGATATCCAAAATGAACGATTGCTTCGGGAGAGCGGCCTAACGTATACGATTATACGCCCATCGATGATTTACGGGAATGAGCAGGACGGCAACATTCACATGCTTGTCAAAATCATGAATAGATTTCCGGTTTACCCGATCCTCGGGAAAGGGGAAGGTCTCATGCATCCCATTTATGCCGGCGATTTGGCTAAGGCATTAGTCAGCGCTGTTCTGAAAGAAGAGATAACACGCAATCAGGAGTACGATGTCGCAGGCAAAACAGCGCTGAAATACATAGATTTACTGAAGCAGATCGCGCAAGCGTTGGGGAAACGAGTCCGTTTTCTCCATATCCCTTACAAGCTGGCATTATTAGCAGGTAAAATTGGAGATAAAATCCCGAACCGAATCATAACCCATGAAAAGGTATTGCGGTTAAATGAAGACAAGAACTTCGATTATTCGAAAGCGACAAGAGAGCTCGATTTCCGGCCAATCAGCTTTGAAGAGGCAATTCATGTGGAAGTCATGGCAATGAGGAAGAAAGGTATCCTGTAACTATCAAGCTTGGATATAGCCGCTCATCGGGCAGCGATCAACTTTGATTATGTGGAAGAGGAGAGAAGTGTGATGAGTCGACTTCAACATATCATGATTTCCGCCTTGTGCGGGATAATTGTTCTCTTAAGTGCATTATTTTTCATTCAAGGCACAAATCAAGTTAGAGATCGTACGGCAGAGAGTGAGACTGAGGAATCGCAAACGACCTCTCTTGTTCCAATAGCATCAGCGGCCGCGATGTTTACTGCCGCCAATGTAACTGTAACCTCGTTCGGAGCCGTTGGCGATGGAGTGACAGATGATTGGAAAGCAATTACGAATGCTGTTGCTAAAGCGAAAGAGCTCCGAGACAAAGGATTAAAGGTGACGCTGGTATTTCCAGAGCTCAAAGCTTTTGCCTCGTCCAAACCCGTGAAAGTCCCGGCTAACGTTAGTATTAATCAGAAGGCGCCGCTCATTTATACCGGTTCGGTTAACCAGCCGTTCTTCGTTATTGGCGAAGAGAATGCCACGACCACTGCCCAGTATTCGGGACTCCTGGTCAAGCGTGCAAAGGTAACGAATTGGGCAACCGATAAAGATGAGAAAACCATAGGCATTCTTATCTATAACGCTAATGCAGCCCATATCGACATTCAAGGCGCGGAATACTTTACCGTGGGCATTCAAACTATGGGGATCGGCACTGGTTTCGTATATAACGATATCCGACTGGGAAAGATCGCTTCGAACCAAATTGGCTTAAAAGTAACGAATCGGAGCAACGTGAACGGCATTAAAGGTTGGAATAATGAAAACCTTTATCTAGGCGGTAACTTCACAGTGTGGACTGGTGTGAACAGCGGGCAGAGCCGATATGGAATCGTCGTTACGTCCGAGGATGGAACCTATACAAATAATAACAATAATGTGTTTATTAAGCCTAGCATTGAGCTTAATCGCAAAGATATGAAAGACACGAAGAAGGATTGTATTCCTATCGTCATTGAATACGGCCTCAATAACTCATTTGATGATATCCGGAATGAGGGGAATGGCGATTATTTGGCCCGAATATTGAACGATAGCCGGGATAACCGATTTACCGTTGGATATGGCGAGGCGGTGTTAGACAATCAGTCAGAATTCGGCAATGAGATTGCTACGACTAGAACAACGGAGTTTTTTGACCAATTTTTATTGACCAAAAGCTATCCCCTTGCGGAGCTCTCAAGCAAGACGGATCGAACGATAACGATTCAAGGAATGTCCTTTCTAAGCGACTCCGGGGGGATCACTGCCTCTACCGACCAAGGATGCATAAAGAATGAATCAGGGTATCTCGTTTTTGGGGTAGGCTGTGTCGCCGCAGGCGTGATGATCGATACAAGCAGTGTCAAACAGTTCGTGGTTAAACGTGCGGCCGAAGGCGAATCTGGCGGTCGGATCGTAGTGGTCGGATTCGATAAGAACGGCGACCGGGTGAACGGGAAGAACATGACGTGGCTGCGTGGGACCAACATGCATACCTTTTATTTTTCTAATAATTTTGGAGGCGTGTTTATGTCCGCAAGAGACCATGTCATGCCGTTATATTTTGATTTACAGCCTGAAATTGATCATATTTGGGTCGGGGTGGCAGCTGGAAGTAAAAGTGCAGTTATAAATTCGCTCGCCATTTTCAATAAATCTCTTGACTTTCCGGCTATTTATAGAGGGGTCCAGTAACTGGAGGGATGGTTTCTGTACAAATTGAAGTTCTTTGGCAAAGTCATGTTGGCATTGGCTGCCGCATTATTTTTGTGGGAAGGCATTCTTCGCATAACAACTATTCACTCGACCGGATTTCATCTTGATCCAAAGTTGGGTAAAGTTTTGAATGCAGGAGTCTATGTGAATGGTCAAGAGGGATTCGGCATCTCGCGGATCTATGAGGATGGAGCCGTCGCTGCCCGGTTTCCATCGAAAGGGGAATCGCCGGGCGTAAAGAAACGCATTCTGTTTCTAGGCGATTCTTTTACGGAGGCTCTTCAGGTTTCTGACCGGACCAAGTATTTTGATCAGGTCGAACGGCAGTTAGGAGACGGCGTCGAGACCTATAATGCGGGAAGAAGCTCTGCTTCTCCGGCGTATTACATGTATCTTGCCGATTTTTACAAGGATCGGGTTCGGCCTGATTATGTCGTGATTCAACTTTCGGAGAATGATTTGGGAGATATGAAGAATCTGAATTCCAATTTCCATGTAGAGCGGGAGAAAGGCACGTTCAGGGTGAAATTCGATTCTGGTTTCAACAGCTCTAATGCGATTGCAAGCCGGTTCAACGACTTTTACAGTTTACTTGAGCTATCAGTTGTCCGCGTTGCGGCAGAGCAACTGCAGAAGCTCCATGGAGACAATTCAAAAGGCAAGGATGCCGAAGATAGGCCAGATCCGCAAGGTGATCTTGCTTTGACTCGCTGGACGTTGAGCGAACTGAAGAGACAATATCCGAATCTCGTTCTTCTTTTTCTCCCTACGATTGACTTTCAGAAAATTGCGACAGGAGAAGGATATTTTGAGGGACTCGTTACCGATAGTGCTGACATGCTCGGAATCGATGTACTAAACATGAGAGAGCCATTCACAAAAGCATATCAACATGACCACGTTATGCCGTACGGGTTTGCGAATACACAATACGGAAAGGGACATATGAATAATGTCGGTCACGATTTAACGGCAAAAACGTTGGCTGATTATTTTCATCGGAAAATGAGGTCATAATAATATGATGTTTTCTAGTTTGGAATACCTTTTGTTCTTTGTAATTGTGCTTGGTCTGCTTGCCGTTATAAAAGGAAACGCCTTAAAGAAATATTTTTTACTGGTGGCCAGTATCTTTTTCTACAGTTGTTGGGATTATCGTTTTGCCGTACTTCTGCTGCTATTGACGTTATTCAACCAGTGGGTCGCAGTTAACATCGAGCGCTCAGACCGGAACAAGGCCCGTAAGGTATGGCTTGTAACTGCTATCATTTTCGATATTATCATCTTGGGATTTTTCAAGTATTTTAACTTTTTCGTGGATTCAGCCAATACGCTACTCTCCGGTATTGGGTTAGACTTACCGGTGCTAGACATCATACTGCCTGTTGGCATTTCGTTCGTGACATTTGAAGTGCTGAGCTATACCGTCGATGTTTATCGGAGGGACGTCAAGCCGTTCTGTTCTTCCGATTTTTTATTAATGGTTTTGTTTTTTCCGCATCTCGTAGCCGGACCGATCTTGAAGCCGCGCCACTTCCTGCCCCAGTTGCAGCAGGAAATTCGGATTAAGAAGGAAAATGTTATCGAAGGCGCACAAATTTTTGTCTTCGGCTTGGTGAAGAAGATCGTAATCGCTGATAGGATGGCGCAGTTTTCAGATCCGGTATTCAATCAACCTGACATGTACGGCTCTGTTACCGTTTGGCTGGCAGTTATTGCGTATGCGATTCAAATTTATTGCGATTTCTCAGGCTACTCGGATATGGCGATCGGTTCAGCACGTTGTATGGGATTCACAATTCCGCAAAATTTTAATATGCCGTACCTTTCCCTTAATATCACAGAGTTCTGGCGCAGGTGGCATATCTCCCTTTCCACTTGGCTGCGCGAATATGTTTATTTTTCTCTGGGTGGCAATCGGAAAGGGAAAGTGAAGCAGTACGTCAACCTGATCCTAGTCATGGTTATTGGCGGATTATGGCATGGTGCCAGTTGGAACTTCATTTTTTGGGGATTGCTGAACGGGATTGCGTTAGCGTTCCATAAGTTTTATGCCGACGTTTTGCTGAAGAAAAAGAGAATAGACTCTCTTTTATATCGAATATTAGCTTGGCTCCTCACCTTTTCCTTTATTTGCTTGACATGGGTGTTTTTCCGCTCGCCTGACTTCGCAACCTCGTGGATGATCATGGTTAAGATGTTCGTTTGGAAAGATGGGCTTACTTGGATGTTTCCTTATATATGGTTTGCACTTACATTAATGATTGTGGGGCATTTTGTCGGATCTCGAATAGAAGACTATCCTCAAGTTAACCTGAGGACGTTCTGGGGTTTGATTATATTCTTTTTCGTATTATTAGGCGTGCTATATTTGATGCCGGTCGCATCGACACCATTTATTTATTTCCAGTTTTAGAGAGAGGAGGATAGGACCTTCAAAAATCGCTGGTTCAAACGACGCCGCACCCTGCTCTTGGCTCTTACCATTCTATGCTTATTAATTGGTATGATTGCATATTTCAAAGCCGGGCATTATCTTATCGTTTCCGAAAATGCTCGGATTTCTGATTCGGTCATTGTTTTAAGCGGCGAATCTGGACGACTAACTAGAGGGTTAGACGTGTATCGAGCGTTTAGCGCCGAGTGGCTGATTATATCAAACGCAAATAACCCAGATATACGCAAAGATCTTGCACACGTGAAGCTTCCAGAAGGCAAAACCGTGTTTGAGTATGAGGCCACTAGCACGGTTGATAATGCAAAAAGAGTGAAAACAATCATGACGCGGTTGAATTTGCACTCGGCCATCGTGGTCTCTTCTAATTTCCATATGAGGCGTGTTCAAAGCATATTCGATCGTATTTTCAAGAACGAAAAAGATATAAAAATCACCTATGCTTTCTATGAAAGCAGGCAATTTGATCCTGATCGCTGGTGGGAAAGTAAGTCAAGTTTGATGATTACGATGAATGAGTATGCCAAATTAGTAGGTAATCGTGTTGGTGTCAAAGGTGCCTTAGCTAAAAAATGGCTGAAAAAGTTAAATATTTCGCTCTTTTAGAAGCGGAAACCTGATATTTCAGCAAATTATAATAAATAGGTTCTTAATACCTATTTATTTTTATGGAATAAGATTATATTATAAACACATTGATAGTTCTATTTACCCAAAACTAAAAACGATAAGGGCAAACTTAGGGAAACCTAAGGACGCAAAGCTACAGGGGCTAAAGTCTTAAGGATGATGCCAGCCAGCTGCCGAATTTTGAATTGTGCTGATAACAGCGCCCCTTATCGAAGCGAATTCGAAAGGGGCGTTTTTTTTTATATAATAATTTGGAGCCGAATTTCTAAATGGAATGAAGAATAACAAATTTAAAAACCAATCGATAAAGGTAAACTTAGGGAAACCTAAGGACGCAAAGCTATAGGGGCTAAAGTCTGAACGACAATGCTAGCCAGTTGCCGAAATCACGTAAATCATAAGATCTACGTCCTTATCGGAAAAAACGTGCGATACAGCATAAAAAAGGATAGGGTGGTTACAATGTACAGGAAAATAATCGCGATGTGTTTAATATTATTCATGACGGTTACAGCTCTGAATACATATGCTTCGGCAGCTACTTCAAGCGAAATAATGGAAGGGGCTTGGCTGGGGGAATGGCCTAATCAGTCGAAATACAATATTGAGGCATTTAATAACCTTACAAATACACAGTCCAAGATCATACATACCTTTGTCAACACGAATCAAAATTTCAGTGTAATCTCAAACTTAATGAATTATGTACATAACCAAGGCGCGATCAATATGATTACGATCGAACCAAATGGTTGGACGACCGTCGATATTAATAACGGTATGCTAGATAGTTATTTTACGGAGATGGCGAGCAACATGAAATCTTGGCAGAATGGCAGCGAAATTTGGATCCGTTTTATGCATGAAATGAATGGAAATTGGTATAGTTGGGGAATCGGTGATAGTAACATTAATACTAACCAAACATATATCAATGCCTATAGACGGGTAGTTAATATATTCCGTAATGCTGGCGCGATGAATGTTAAGTGGATTTATTGCGTGAATGCTGAGAATGTTGGTATAAACGCCAGCTATACAATGGCTTATCCAGGGAACGAATATGTAGACTATGTTGCCATTGATGGTTATAACTACGGTACATCGCAAAGTTGGTCCACATGGAAGTGGTTTAGGCAAGTATTCGATAAAGCCTATTACACTATTAATCGATATAATAAACCCTTGATTATATCGGAATGGGGGTCAAGCGAGCAAGGAGGTGATAAAAGCGTTTGGATTAAGGAAGCTTATAAGCAAATCAAGAGTGGTGTTTATGCAAATCTGAAAGCCGTTGTTTGGTTTAATGAAAATAAAGAGACGAATTGGCTTATCGAATCTTCTGCCAAATCTAGTGAAGCGTATAAAAACAGGTGGAATTAAAAAAAGCGCCGATAATGAGGCGATTTGCTTATATCCCCGCCAGCAAGTAGATAATAAAACACTTATGTGACGATCGATTCCCACTATAGTTGAATAAACAACACAAAAAGCGCAGCCAACCGGCAGCCTCTACGATTCTCTGTCCGCGTCAAGCGGCAAAGAAAAGGGAGGCTGCTTACTGTTAGAGTAAAGTCGTCAGTCGTTTCTTTATACCCGAAAAATAATATAAAAAATTCCATTCCAGCTATATTGCATAATTGAATAGTGAGTTATATACTATAGCAGTAAGATGGAAATCCGGTAACGGCATTTTTTTTGCACAGCTATTCTACAATGATGAATACTAAACGATATGGCATAGGAGCGCTGCGAATGAATGTACAATTTAAGAAAGGCGTGCTGGACCTGTGCGTGCTGGCGTTAACCGCTTGGGAGGACCGATATGGCTACGAGCTGGCCACAGCCATGTCGGCCAAATTCGAGGTTGCGGTGGGGAGCGTGTATCCGCTGCTGAACCGATTGACGGTAGAGGGGTATTTCTCGACGTATTTGCGGGAATCGCCGGAAGGCCCGCCGCGGAAGTACTATAAGCTGACGCCGCATGGCCACACGCATTTAATGGAGCTGGTAAGGGAATGGCGGACTTTTTCCGTCGCCGTAGACGAGTTAATTAAGGAAGGTGTAGAAAGATGATGAGAGACCAATACCTTCAGCAGCTATGGGAGCTGCTAAAGCCAGTACCTGAGAAGCTGCGCCGAGAGTGGATGTATGATTATGAGGAGCATTTTCGGCTCGCTGCTGCAGATGGACGATCGGAGGCGGAGGCAGCCGGCGAGCTTGGCGATCCCCGTCTTATTGCCAAGGAGCTGCTGCTTGGCTACCGGGTTGACCGGGCGGATGATAAGAAAGGCAGCATAACACTGGTATCCCGCGCGGTGCTGGCTGCGGTTAGTTTAGGATTTTTCAATCTGGTCTTTGTCTTGGGTCCGTTTATCGCTTTGCTAGGCGTACTCATCTCGCTCTGGGCAGTATCGCTTAGTTTGGGACTTAGCGCTATCGCGGCGGTTTACGAGGGTGTGTTCGGTGACACCTTTACATTAACGCAGAGTGCTTCGGCTGCCGCCGTGCTGCTGGCGCTAGGGATGCTGCTTGGAGCGGGGTCGCATTGGCTGACCCGTGCGGTGGCCAAAATGACACTTCAATATTTGAAGTTTAATTCTAGAGTGATAAGGGTGAAAAAAGGATGAGAAACTGGATCGTCATTGCGCTTATTCTGCTTGTCGTCGGACTAATAGGTGTGTTCGGTACGTTTAGAGGAGAGAATTGGCGAAGCTTTGGGACGGAGAAGGTGGAGCTGAAGCGTTCGCTGGACGCTTCAGGGCTGAATCATGTTCATTTGGAAACAAATTCGATGGATCTGAAGGTCGTACCGACCACATCGAAGGAAATTACAGCTACGTTAAGCGGCTCGGCCAGCAAGAAATACATCGGCAAGCTTCGTCTTATGCTTGAACGCGAAGGGGACACGGTTAATCTCTCCGTTGAGGATGATGTCGGTTTCACGATTGGCTTTAATATTCTGAATGTAGAAGTGAAGCTGGAGCTTCCGGAGCAGCAGTGGAAATCGGTTATTCTGGATTCAAGCAGCGGTACTTCGGAGATTACCAAGCTATCTGCGGATTCGATCACCCTGGAGGGGAAGTCGGGTAATATGGATCTAAGCGGGCTAAACACGAATTCATTAGCTGTAAAATTAACGAGCGGCAATGTGGATATTATGGATGTGGATGCGGGCACGACAACCATTGAGGTTAGATCGGGGAACGTCGCACTGAATGACCTTAAGGGAGATAAGCTGAAGGCTGACGTTACCAGCGGGAATATAAAGCTGGAGGATGTTGACGCCAAGCTGCAGGCTGAGGCGACGAGCGGGAATATTCGTGCAGAGCTGCAGGCACTTAACTCATCCTATGGAATTCAAGACGACCAGCGGCAATGTCACGCTGATGTCCGATGTCAAGCCGGAAGCCGTACAGATTAAGTTCCACACCTCTTCAGGCAACTTGAACAATGATTGGGAGGATGCTCAGAAATCCGAGGATGGCAATAACGATGAGAATCTTATTTTTGGCGCGGGAGGTCCCGTTATCGTCGTGAATACTAGCTCCGGTAACTTCTCGATAGGCGAACGATAAACTTATAATTGGAAGTATTAACAGACGATACCTGCTGCTAATGGCAGGTATCGTCTGTTATTTATTTGTGGAGGCAGAACTAAAATTTGGTTCCCGAGTAACCGATATCCAAGAGAGAAGGTTATGGCTTGTGGCGAGTCAAAGAGGAGGGTCATTTATGCAGGTAAAAGGGCAGTCAGTTATCGGACCTGTGGCGGCAACGCTGCTGCCGATCGCTGTTTACGAATGGTTACGATCATTCCAAGCTGCTGACATTTCTGTGGAGTCGGTTACAGGGCATTTTTATTTCGTAAGCATTATCGCTGCTCTGGCCATGTTCGTTGCTATTGCGGTTGGTATTGCGGGTCAACGGCTGCGCAACATCAAGGTTGCTTTTTTATCTTTGGCCTATGTATCACTTGCCGGTTTATTCGTTCTTCATGGCATATCGACACCGGGTTTCATGATGCATGAAACGCATATTGCCGGCATTGCTGCCCAGCTGAGTGTTCTGATTGCGGTGATGTGGCTGTCCTTATCGGCTGCCTCATCTGATCATCCCATCGTTAGACTTCTTTCAAAGTGGCGGCGCTGGTTTATCCCGGTTTGGCTCCTTTTCTTGTCTGTTCTAGTTTCTCTTACGATGCAGTACCCGGAAGCCATAGAAAGGATTCCGTTTGATCATGGCCCTTATAAATGGATAGCGGCCTCGTTAACTACAGCAGCGAGCTTGTGGACGATGTATCGATACTGGCATTCGTATCGAAGTGCCCGTTTTCCGCTTCAGCAGGCGATCGTATACAGTCTGGGATGGCTTATCGTCGCTCAATATATTATGGTTACCGGAACTGCGTGGAAGCTGAGCTGGTGGTTGTACCATGTGCTGCTGCTTGGTTCCACGGTCATTATGCTAGGCGGGTTAGTTAAGCAGTATTTCTCGCAAGGCTCGTTCACCTCTTCCATTAAGGTGTTATTTCAATCCGATCCGCGCGCATGGCTTGAAGCCTGCATTACCCCAAGTGTGAGAGCTCTAATTATGGCGACTGAGGCTCGTGATGCTTATACAGCGGGCCACAATCTGCGTGTTGCGCTCTATGCACTCAGACTTGCAGAAGAATTGAAGCTGAATAAGGATCAGCTCAGAGCGATTGCCCAAGGCGGAGTCGTTCATGATGTAGGGAAGCTGAAAGTGCCTGACTCCATCCTCAATAAGCCGGGCAAGCTCACTGCCGAAGAGCGCTCCGTTATGGAGTTCCATCCGGTCTCCGGCTATGATATGTGCAAGCGGCTCGGCTTTCTTAATGAAGAGCTGTCCGTTATCCGGTCTCATCACGAGAAATGGGATGGGACCGGATACCCGGACCAGCTAAGCAGTGAGAATATTCCGCTGCTGGCCCGGATTACCGCAATCGCTGATGTATACGATGCGCTCACATCCTCGCGCTCATACCGCCTTGCAATGTCCCATGATGAGGCTATGCGCATCATTGAGCAGGGAAGCGGCGTTCATTTTGACCCAGCTTGTGTGAAAGCATGGGTCAGACTGGCAGATGAGGATCCATCCTTTCTTGAGGAGATCACGGCAAGCGACCGATCACTCAAGCTGGTAAGAAAAGCAGCACAATAAATACACGCTAGGGCAGCTTCTCCGTATGGAGACGGCAGCCCTTTTTTCTATACTCCGCCTATTACTCCGCCTATACTTCACCGCCAAAGCGGATCACAAATCGCCAGGCACCACAAAGTCGGTCATTACGCCTTGGGCACCTTCCTTCCTAAGCTCTCTGATTTGGTAGACATCGTTAATCGTATTAATGTAGGTATAGATTCCTTTGTCTTTCAAGGCTTGGACAAATTCGGGTCTGTATCGGTTTTCGTCCATAACGACGATATGTATGCCCTTCTCCGCTGCAAAATCAATGATCTGTTCCTCCGAGTCCTGGTTCATGTAGAGCGTATAAATATACTGCTTGAATGGGTAAATGCTGCTCACGGCATCGAAATTGTCCGATTGATAGAGCTGCGGAATAATCCTTCGCAGAACGTCGGCATCTACTTCAACGGTTTCAGCCACAATTCTCCTGAATATAGCGGCTGCTTTGCTGCTGTCCGGTTCCTTCGTATCCGTAATGAGCATCATATCGGGATGTTCGGACATGAAGTGAACCAATTGTTTGTAGGTTACAGGTGTATACTGCTGCTGAATGGGAAGCGACTCAAATTGCTTCAGCGTCATAGGCTTGATTGCTTTAGGCAGCTTTTGCCCCAATACGGGGTAGGTTCCTGCTTCCCAGTCATGCCTAAGCACGAGATGGCCGTCAGAGGTGACGCAAAGGTCCGTTTCGAACACACGATGTCCACTCCGGTATGCCTGCAGTAACGCTTCTAAACTGTTTGTTCCGTCATAGCCGCCGATACCGCCGAGCGCATGAGAGATAAGCGGATATTGATGAACCCATTCGTAGGGCATGGATTCAATGGCAGGCGGCGCGGTATAGACGGTTGGTTTTGCTGATGGAGCCTTTGAGGAGAGCTCTGCTGTGACCGAAGTGAAGACAAGCGGCGCTGATATAATGAGCAAGACGGCAAGAATAAATCTGGGAAGTGTCTGTCTGACAGTAGGTGCATGCATGGGGTTCGACTCCTTAAGCATCTATTGGAACAACCTTTCTTTCCACTTAGACACAAAGGGGGCTTTAAGAAACAAATAGCCACAAGAAAAAAACCGCATGTCCAGTTAGGACAGCGGCCAAATGTCTTGAGGAGATACATGAAGCTCCGCTGCGATGAGCTCAGCGGTTAATCGCTGCGGCTTACTGATTTTACCATTGCGAAGCTTGGATATGGTCTGCAGGGATATGCCGGTTGCCTCGGCCAATTGCTGAGCGGACATATGTTTGCGGGCCATTAGAATCTTAAGTGAAACCGATGGATCGATAGGCTCCATGACGGGCTGAATATCCGTTACGACGAATCCGTAATGCTTCAGGGTGCCATCGCCGCAATAGAAAGGGCAGAAGGTAACATGAAGCTCCAGCTGAGCCATATTCGCCAGCTTCTTCGTGCAAATGACGAAGCTGTCCGTTTGCTTCCGGATGACGGCTTGTTCCATAATCCGGACCAATCGGACACGGTCCTCCTCATTTAGAAATTCGAATACGGATTGATCTTCAACCTTTACCTGATAATCAAACATGGGAGCCGGATAGTTCTGAATATACCGTTCGATGACGAGATCTTTACTCACCATGCCGGATAAAAGAACTTTACGTGATTTACCCATCATTTCGATCCATGTCTTGGCGGTAATATCCTCTGCGATCAGAAGAAAAGTTGGCTCATCCGTATTTGCGATAGGCTCCCAGGTTAAATGAATACGCATGGTGCGGTTAATTTTGAGCTGAAGCAAGAAGGAACCAGAGCGGTCATTGGGTCGTCCAATAGGATTGTTCAATGCTGAGAATAGCTGCTTAGGCGGAGTGCCGATCAGCTCTTCCTCTGTATAACCGATCAGTTTGTCAAAAGCATCATTCGTACGAATAAATCGAATCTCATCTTCGGTACCTGTAATCACGGCCATTGGAGCTTGGAGGGAGTGAAAAATAGTATCAAAAATGTTCATGCATACACCACCTCAATAGTCTACCAAGCTGTCCTATGTAAGTATAGAAAAGGTCGTATATGATTTCAACTGGTTAATTATTTAAACTTTTATGCATGAGATAGTCCAAAAGGCCGATATTGGTGTCGAATTTGTAGAAATAGGTCGAAAATGAGGGTCTAAGTGAACTTTATAGTTTTGTTACTTTCGCTCATACTGATAGGAAGTAGATCAATGACTAGCTAGCACAACAATCACGGAAGGGGTAAGCAATGAGTACTTGCTGCATAATTGAAGGTTGTGACAAGCCATTAAAGGCTAAAGGTATGTGTTCGATGCACCATCAGCGTTGGCGCAGACATGGAGACCCTGCAATCATAAAGGTTCGTAAATCAGGGCATTCCACAACTTGCAGCTGGGTAAAATGCGGAAGAACTGCAATCAGCAAGGGCTATTGTGCGAAGCATTACTACATACAACGCAATCTCGTCGCGGAAGAAAAGAAGTCGTATTCAATTCACTAGACGCATTATGAAGCAGCCTCCCGATATGGAAGCAAAAGGGCAGCCTTCACTTCAAATCCTATTGCGAGGATTGGAAATGAAGGCTGCCCTTTTATTTTGAAATAACCGGATGGTTTAAAGCCAGAACGCAATCAGCCAAATTCCATATAAAGCTTAGTACCATCTTTATATTGTAAGATAGCCACGTCTCGAATCATTTCGACGGACTTTATCCGTTTCCACTTTTTACGGAAATCAAAATTGAGTTCCATTTCCAGCAGCTTATTATGCAGCAGGTCGATGCAGCTGATTTGCTCGGAGGGGTAGTGGACGGGTACGGAACGATTTTTAAAGGTAATCACCTTTGTCATTCGACAAGCGCCTCCATTTGCATGATAAATTTAATTGCAACGCTAATCCTTTAGTACCATATAAAGGGGATGTAAGTCTGTTGTTTGAATTGCCAACTCTTTTTTAACATATTAATACTGTTCCGTCTTTGTCATTCCATTATCCATAATTTTATAATTTATTCCTAAATCGAGCTTCGCTCTCCTAGAGTGACCCCCTGCTCTCTATTCACCTTTTTCCGCGATTTGTAATCGTATGCTGTCGCAAGGAGCCCCTGTTCTGCTGCTGCTGTCGATATTTAAGCTAATGCCGCAGGGTGATTGTGCTTATTATGTGCTGTATGATTTGCAGAAATAGGAAGAAATACTCTGGCATATCCAACAAGCCTTTTGATTTGAGCTAAAATATCCGGCGGCGTTGTGGACGCGTCAGTCGGCTATTTTGCAGATTGCGTTGAATTGTGCTTCACTATGTATGAAGAAGGGTAATGTACTACTTCTGTAGAAACGTATGCAGAGGTTGGCGGGAGGAATGGGATGTGACGTTCAGCAAAGTGTTCTTCGTTAATATAAGCTTGTTAATTACGCTCGCTTATCTATTTAACCTGGGATATAAATATATTTTTCAGCATACTTCCAATAGGATGAAATATATACTGACGATTAGCGTATTTATCTTAGCTGGCATGATCACAATGATATTCGGATTGCGGATGGAACAGGAGAGTCTCGTGGATTTGCGGTTGGTGCCGGCCATCGTTGCGGTGCTCGTCTTTCCATCTCCTTGGGCGGTCGTAATTATATGCTTTGGAATTGGATTGGCATGCTTGGGGATGAACTTTGACGCACTAGGATTTTTGGGTTTCTTAAATATAACCCTGATCGGGCTAGCCGGTGCAGCTCTGCAGCGGTGGCTGAAGTCGGTTAACTGGCGCTTTTTTTGGAAGAGCTTCATCGCGGTGGCGGGTATGAATGTACTTTATTCGGCAGGTACTTTTCTTTCGTTATCTTTCGTTCAATCGATGACATTTTATCATTATTGGCATAGCATTGACATGTGCGTGTTTCCGTTTAGACTCGTGCTAAGCGGCCTATTCATCTTTATTATTCGGGATTTCCAGAAGGAACAGCTTCGGGTTGACGGATTAAGAACGATGAATTTGCTGCTTCGAAGGCAATCAAGGGAATCCCGAATAGCGAAGCGGGAAGTAGAAGAGAAGGCGCGCGAGCTGATGCTGGCCTCGAAGTATAAATCGGAGTTTTTGGCGAATATGTCCCATGAGCTGAAGACGCCGCTGAATAGTATCATTTTGCTATCCCAGCTTATTAAAGATAATGAAGAGGAGCGGTATGAAGGGGATGAGCTGCGATATGCCGATTTAATTAATGGAGCGGGTAATGAACTGCTGCAGCTCATTAACGATATATTGGACTTATCCAAAGTGGAAGCGGGAAAAATGGATGTTTTCTTCGAGCAGGTTTCTCTTCATGATCTGATTCAAATTCTGCATCAGCAGTTTCTTCCGCTCGCGGAACAGAAGAAGCTCGCCTTCGAAATCGACATTGCGCCCCATGTTCCGCTCATGATTAAAACAGATGCGCTGCGGCTCAATCAAATCCTGCGGAATTTGCTCGTGAATGCCTTTAAGTTCACGGAGAAGGGCAGCATTAAACTGCTCGTCAGGTTTGAAGGCGGCCACGGCTCAGCGTTGGAGAGGACTCTGCCCGGTCGTCATTGGATGCGGAACTTAAATCTGGCCGCTTGGGGGATTCCGGTGAAGAAGCGGATTCCTGCGCAGCGTATCAGCTTTATAGTTGTCGATACAGGTATCGGTATTGAGACTGAGAAACAGCAGCAAATTTTCGAAGCCTTTGCGCAGGAGGATGGAGCGATCAACCGCAAGTATGGGGGGACGGGGCTTGGTTTGTCGATAAGCCTGCAGCTTTCCCGCCTGTTAGGCGGCAGCTTATCCTTGGAGAGTGTGAAGGGGGAAGGCAGTAAATTTATGCTGAAGCTACCCATGATTCCTCCCAAACAGTCCCATGATTAGCCGCAAAGAAGGGCACGGAGCCAAGCGCTTAAGCAGCGTTTATCGGCTTGACGTGCCCTTCTTATTGCACCTTGATAAGATCGTTGTTAAGTAATCGTGAAGCGGATGTTCTGCCCGCTTAACTCCTGTTTGACATGAAAGCCGAGCAATTCGGCTGCTTGGCTGATCGGGAGCATCGTTTTACCGGCTGTCAGCTCCGCAGGGTATGGCATCTGCACCGTCTTGTCATTGACCGAAGCCTGTTTATTGCCGACGGTGATCGTAACGGTATAACCCGCTCGTTTCATGACAAGCGTCTTGGACGCTTGGTCCCATGTCATTACAGCACCTAATGCGGCAGCGGCCTCTTTGGCGGGAACAAGCAGCTCCTCATCGTTGCGCAGCGATTTGCTGCTGAAGCTTAATGACTTCCCCTGCAGGCTTACAGAAGCATTCCTGAGGTTACCCTCAGCATCTACGACAACAGAATCTACCTGCTGCTCAAGCTTCTGAGCGAAGGAGTCCGCGTTCTGAGCGGTGACTTTGTACATGGCATTGTCTTCGCCGATGGCTTCGGCGATCCATGTATTCACATCCTGCTTGTGGTGGGACAAGTCTTTATACAAGTCAAGGTCATACGTCCAATCGGATTCCGCCTGAAAATCATAAACCCGTGTATTGGGCTGCTGATCGAATTGCTGGAACATCCAAGTCTTCATCGCCAGCTGATTGTCATAACGAATAGCGTTCGTATCTTTCCATACCGACTGCCTAAGAATGCTGTAGGGCGGATAGTAAAAGATAAACTCGACATCCGGATAGGCCTTCACGAGAGCGAGAATATGATCATTGAAATTGTTCTTGATGACATCAAGCGGCTCCTCGTTCATTCCGAAGTAAGCTTCCTCTACTTTGGCCTTCTTGTAGGCGTTGATGACATATTTCTTGCCGAAAGCAACCTGCGAATTCCAGTTGTACAAGTAGTTTATATTCTGAGGAGCCGTTCCCTTGAACTCTCTCGCAATACCCTTGAAGAACTGCTGATATACGGAATAGTTAAACCAGTATTTATAATCGTTCCACAGCTTGTCGTCGTACAGGTAGTCAGGGAAAGGTCCAGCCGCTTCTTGATCTCCAGTCTTGAGGGAGAAATAATCGAGTCCCCAGAGAACCTTCTTAACCTTGCCTGTTTGCAGGGCGAGGCTGGCGATTTTGAAATGCTCATCCGCCGTCGATCCGCGTATGGACAGCTTCAATGTTTTCCCGCCCAAGGCTTTATCCACCTCGGCAGGGATGAAATTCTCCGTCATTGAGGTTCCGATAATGATGGTGTCATAATCGTAATTACGAGCCAATCCCGGGTTCTGATAGCGCTGCTCGGTTGAGAATACGGGCGAATACCAAGTGGCTTTATGGTAAAACTGCAGCGGATCGATAATAGAAGTGAGCAGCGCGACGCCGATGGCCAATAGAATGGCAAACATCGTAAATCGAGCGACCATGCGCTTACCCTCTCTAGCGGTAATCCGGGAAGTGTGCCGCCCCCGCTTGTCGTCCGTTATGGATGAAGGTGCTTGCAAAGCGTTCTCCGCCTTTCTTAGAAATTGAAATATAGAAATTCACTGATCCGGTTGAAATACAGCAGGGATACAATAAATAAGATGGCGATGAAAAGTGCCGTTCGCAAGGTCGGCCGGAGGTTTTCCATCTTCTCCGACGAATTAGGCGCGAATACGACGATAGGCAGAAAAATCACGATTAATAGAAGAATTGGAGCAAGTGTCGTTATCCCTGAAAGTGTCATTCCTGAGAGCCCCGCCATCCCCTTCAAAATTCGAATGGATTCAGCCCAATCCTTGGCCCGGAAGAATACCCATGTCACATTGATAAACATGAAGGTGATGAACCAGGCGAGCCAGTGAGGCATCTTAATTCCAAGCCTGCCCCAGAACCGGTGGATGACTTGTCCAATTCCATGCAGGAGCCCCCAGAATAAGAAGGTCCAGCCGGCTCCATGCCAAAGCCCGCCGAGCAGGAACGTAATGACGAGGTTGCGCAGCATCTTGAATTCGCCATGCCGATTGCCTCCAAGCGGGATGTAGATATAGTCTCGAAGGAAGCGGCTGAGCGTCATATGCCACCGACGCCAAAAGTCCTGGATGCTGTGCGCCTTGTAGGGAGAGTTGAAGTTCTGCGGAAGCTTGATGTTGAACAGCAGCGCAGCTCCGATGGCCATGTCCGTATAGCCGCTAAAATCATAATATAGCTGGAAGGTATACGAGAGTGACGCTACCCATGAATCAACGAAATGGACGGCGCCGGCGAATCCGTCGTTGGCGTATTCCGCAAACGTATCGGCGATGACGACTTTTTTGAATAGACCGATGCAGAAGATATAGATCCCTTTGGAGGCATTGCGCCAATTCCAGATCTTGCTGCGAATTCGATCAAATTGCGGCATCATCTCGCTGTGATGCAGGATCGGTCCAGCAATCAGATGCGGATAGAACGTAACGAAGAGCACATAGCTGACGACATTATATTCGCGCGCTTTGCTTCGATAGGCATCCACGAGATAAGCAATCTGCGTAAAGGTGAAAAAGCTGATCCCAAGCGGGAGAATTAGGCCCAGCAGCGGAAATTCATGACCCGTAAGCTCAGATACGTTCGTTAGGAAGAAATCCGCATACTTATAATAAGCAAGCAGCAGCAGGTTCCCGGTAATCCCGAGGATAAGCAGTGTTTTCCGCAAACGGATGCGCCTGCGCGGCTGATCCTCCAGCTGTTCGCTTGCAGCGGGTCCGGCGGCCTGCAGCAGGCGGCCGACCAGGTAGTTGAAGGTAATGGATCCCAGCATAAGCGGCAGGTAACTAATATTCCACCAGCTGTAGAAGAAAAGGGATGATAGAGCGAGCCAGCATTTCGCGGCAAAAATGAACCGGAACCGATTCAGCAGAAAATAAACGACGACCGTGATTGGCCAAAAGGCAAAGATAAAGACATAGGAATTAAACAGCATGAAAACCCGAACACTCCTAACAAATTGAAATAACCGTCCACAGCGTTCATGGATCGTTCGACAGAATGCTTCATTATTCTATTATATAGTCAATGAATGATTATAACAAAAAACGAAAATTAACAGATGCCCGGTGTAGGCATTCCACTTGGGGGGCTCTACACTACCCGTACTAGAAGGGTTACAGAATATGCGATTCGCAGGTACCTCTTGTCCATACGCAGAACCCTTCCTTCTCATAGATTAAAGTAAGCTCGCTAAGAGGAGGAAGATTAATGTCAGTTAAAATGAGTTTCAAAAACGTAAAGGCAGTCCGTACAGGCAGCCGCGCACGTGCCCGCATTTCCAACAGCAGCTGTTGTAGGCAAAAGGATCAAACCGTTGAGGCCATGCAGGAAGCAGGTGCAGATCTCAGTGATCTGTTCGGTCAGCTCAAAAACGCAAACGTCGCTGCTAGACTGGTTCGCGCTATCCGCTGCAAAAACCGCAGAGGAGTAGAAGATCTTATCGGCTCCAACTGTAACGTAGTCTGCTTCTTTAACCAAGGCAACTTATCTTGTGTACGCATCAGCTGTGTATTCGGAGACTGCTGTAACGTCCGTATTACATTCGATATTTGTGTATCCGGCGGAAACTGCAGCAATCTCGGCAACCTCGGCAACCGCAGCAACAACCGTCATTGCTAATGTGAACTTGCGCTAAAGTCTCGTCCAATTAAGGCCGCCAACGCATAACGCGCTGGCGGTTCTTTGGCATATGAAAAGCTCATTGGGGCGATACATAGTTTATGCTTTCGACAATTCCTTTCGTGAAAATTAGTTATCCGTGATTGTACCGATAGATTGACCGCGGCATAAACTAAAGGATGTAGGGTCGAAGTCGGGAGGAACAATTTATGCCTAATATACCGAATTTTCCGGCGTCATTCTTAGAGGAGCACAAACGCTGGCATCATTCGCATCATTATAATGACCTTTCAAGCTTACCTGCTGGATACGGTCAGGAATTTCTCAATTTTCATCGTCAATTCATTGGGAAGGTTCAGCAGTGGTACAGCCAGCAGGGATATGACCAGAGGCTCGTCAGCGCATGGCAGAACGTGCCGGAACCGATCAGGAATACGGCCTGCTATGATCAAAATGCGGAATATCGCATTCGCAATAATCCGCGTTCGTTTGCTTCGGCGGATGAACTGGGTATCTTTCTGGAAAGCTCGAAATTGCACGGCTGCATCCATGAGGAGGCGGCTCGGATTTATGGGGAGGAGGCGTTGTATGATTTTGACATTGCCCCTCAGACTACGATGTTTTATAACATTCATGGCTTAATCGATCAGTGGTATCAGCAGTGGGAACGGGCGATGGGCTATCGCAGCGGCAATGGTGAAAATGGAAGTATCCTTGATACGCATGGTCAAGCAGTGCGGGGTAAGGGAAGAGGATGGCATGGCAATCGGATGAAGGGGAAAATCATTGCCAGGAGCAAGCGAAGCGAATTAAGCAGCGGGAAGCAGGCTGTAAGAAGCCGTGCTAAATCACGGCCGCTTACACGTACTTCTGTAAAGCGCGGAACACATCGATATAGTACGAAGCCTGCCTCGGCACGAAGCGTGAAGCTTGAACAAGGCGCGTGGTCTCCCTTGGCAAGCCGGTCGCGTCCAGCTCGACGCCCGCGGCTGTCAGCTGCTGGATCTTCCCCTCGAATAAAGCGATCATCATGGCAAGCTCGGCTTCATAGACCCCTGTCACTTCTTCGGCCTGCAGCCGGAGTGCCGCAGGAGGCCCGTCATAAATCAGGCCGAAAATATCGCTCATCTCACGATCGATGAAAGGAATTCCCTGCGCGATGCCGCTTACTTCTTTTCTTGTGCCGCCAAGCGGCAGGAGCGTATCGAAGTCGAGCGTGAATACCGAGCTCCTCCTCGATTTCCCTAGCCGCATCGCGCATCGTTTCGCCAGCTTCCAAATGGCCGGCGGCCGTTATATCGAAGCAGCTGGGGAAGGTATCCTTATGAGCATGCCGCAGCTGGAACATCACCAGCTGGCGGCTATTCTCGCGGCGGGCAAGCCAGCAGTGAAACGAACGATGCCAATAGCCTTTGGCATGAACTTCACTTCGGCTTGCTGTGCCGATATGCTGCTCCGCCTCGTCGTAGATGTCGAAGCGTTCCTCACTTGAGGCCGCATGATCGCTTCTCACGTTTAAGCAAAGCCTCCTTGAACCTCATCGGATTCATCCTTCAAGTGGGAAGTACAGTGACCGCAGCGGGTTGCCAGCAGAGGAACATTGGACAAGCAGTAAGGGCATTCCTTCTCCGTTGGCGCTGGCGGCTCAGGCTCTTTTGCTTGAAAGCGGCGAAGCGCATTAGCGCCTTTGACGATCAAAAAGATACAGAAGGCGACAATGGTGAAATCAAGCACAACGTTAATAAAATTACCGTAGGCGATAACGGCCGCAGATTGCAGCTATTGCTTGAGTCCGTGTATGGACATCTTTTCCGGATATATCAATAATCTGTTCAGTAAGGTTTACGTTGCCAAGCAGAATGCCGATTGGAGGCATAATGATATCATTAACCATTGATGTTACGATTTTACCGAAGGCACCTCCGATAATGACCCCGACCGCGAGATCGAGCACGTTGCCGCGCACCGCGAATTCTTTGAACTCTTTTAAAATTTTCACCATAATCTATCCTCTCCTTGATTCTATTATGCTATTATACCTCATCTGTGCAGGTCGTAGGATAGCAGGTTAATAGAGCTTCTTGCCCAAATCAGAACTTTTCGTGTCAAAGGAAAAAGGATTATACTGAAAAATGTCGAATTTGTACCCTACATTAATAGAAAATTTTGTAATCGAGGACAGGTATGAGCGAAATTATTGTTTCCGACAAGTGGATATTCTTGGTTCTGGCGCTGGCGATTAATTTATTTGCTTCTTTTACGATGTACAATATGATCGGTCATTTGAAGCTTGTCCGGGTAATGCGGCATTATTGGCTGCTTTGCGGAGCGGTTGTTTATGGGCTCGGACTTTGGGTCAGCCATTTCATCATGCTGCTTACGACCGATTCCATGATTATGATTGACTGGACTTCAATTATTAAGCTGTTTGGCATTATGGCCAGTGCCTATTGTGCTTTTCAGGTGCTTGCTTCAAGAGCTTCATTCCTTCCTAGACTGATTGGCAGCAGTGTGCTGATGTCAGTGGGAACGAACATTTTAGTTTATTCGAGCCTGATGAGCAGCCAAATTCTACGCTATAATTTGAATATAGGTTTGGCTGTTTTCGCTTTCGTAATCGGGTTTACAGGTACGTGCTGCTCTTTCTATTTGTATGAGCGCAGGCAAGGGGTCTATCTGCTGCTGCCCGGCTTAATGATTGGGCTGGCTGGTATTGCGATGCAGCTGTTCGGGCTTGGAGCATTCACGGCGGTATATAATGTTGTATTAACTACAGACCGGCTGAACGAATATATGAGGATGCTCGCCGTCGTGCTTGGGATAGCTACGCTCGTTATATTTGCCTTTAGCTTGCTGGCACGGTTCGTCGACCGCCGTTATAATGCGATGAATGAACAGTATAAGCTGCTCGTTGAGAATTCGATCGATATGATTGCGGTCATCCGCAATGAACAGTGGGAATATGTGAATGCATCCGGTTTGCAAATGTTCGAGGCGCAGAACGAGAAGGACCTGCTCGGCAAAAGCATTTATACGAATCTTCAGCCCAAATTCCATAGCATCATGAACCGCATGCTTCAAATTACGGGGCAAGGCGGACGGCAGGGTCCAATCGAACTGAACTGGTATACGGTGAAGGGGAAGCTGCTCCATACCGAAGTGGTAGAGACCTGCACGAAGCAATCGGGCAAGCCGGTCTATCAATTCATTATCCGGGATATTTCGGAGCGCAAGAAGAATGAAGAGCTGCTCATTAATTCCGAGAAGCTGTACGTGGCGGGTCAGCTGGCAGCCGGTATTGCCCATGAAATTCGCAATCCGCTGACATCCTTGAAGGGCTTTTTGCAGCTGATTGCTTCCGGACGCAGCAGCAGCAACAGGAACTATTTTGACATCATGAAATCGGAATTAAACCGGATCGAGTCGATCGTCAGCGAGCTGCTTATGTTATCGAAGCCGCAAGTTTATGAGCTTGCGCATAAGGATGTCCGCTTCATTGTGAGCGACACGGTCACGCTTCTGGAGGCGCAGGCTATTTTGCATAATATCGAGATTGAATCGAACATTAGCGAGGTGCCGTTATGGGTCAGCGGTGTGGAGAATCAGCTCAAGCAGGTTTTTATTAACGTGCTTAAGAATGCCATTGAAGCGATGCACGGCGGCGGCCGGATCAAAATGATATGCATGCTGGAGGGCGACCTTGTCGTCGTGCGAATCGAGGATTACGGGCCAGGCATACCGGAGGACCAATTATCGAAGATGGGTCAGCCGTTCTATACGACCAAGGAAAAAGGGACCGGTCTTGGTCTCATGGTCAGTTATAAAATCGTTGATAATCATCAAGGGAGCATTCAAGTTCACAGCCGAATAGGCGTAGGCACTTCATTCGAAATTATATTGCCGTATTCAAGGCCCGTTGAGCGCTTGGAAATCGTGGAGAGCATGGGCGGAAAGGTGACTCCCATTAACCGGGTAGCGGCAAGACCTGAATAGCAGAGATAAGATGGCCGGTTACCGCAGCAGCGCTTGCAGTAACCGGCCATGCTTTTGTTCCTATTGCGGAATCAGCTATAATAACAGGAGGAGGCGATAAAGAGAGATGGCCGAACCGCTCAAGGCAATGTATAATCTATCATTTATTAGGAAGTTTGGAGAGCTCGTTCAATCGGAGTGGGTTGATTTTGATCGTGCGCGTTTCACTATGCTGGTCATGGATGAAGGCTGGGACCAATTGGAGCTTAAGGGCCGCATTCGGAGAATTACGCATTCGCTTGGCAAGACGCTGCCGGCTGATTATAAAGAAGCACTTGATATCTTATATACCATCGATGAACGCTGCGTGGGATTCCCTTATTTGTTCTTCCCGGACTTTGTAGAAGTATACGGCCAAATGGACTGGGAGCTGTCCATGAAGGCATTGGAACGATTCACCGCGCGCTCGTCGGCGGAGTTCGCGATTCGGCCGTTTATACTTGCAAGCACCGAACGGACGATGGCGCAAATGCGCGAATGGGCGGAGAGCGAGAATGAGCATGTTCGGCGTCTCGCTACAGAAGGCTGCCGGCCAAGACTGCCTTGGGCCCCCGCGCTGCCAATGTTCAAGCGTGATCCCTCACTTATACTGCCGATATTGGAACGGCTCAAGTGTGATCCATCGCTGTATGTGCGTAAGAGTGTTGCTAATAATATAAACGATATTGCCAAGGATCATCCGGACATTGTTCGGCAAATGGCTGCCCAGTGGACTGGACAGCATGAATGGACGGATTGGATTGTCCGGCGCGGCTGCCGCTCGCTCATTCGAGCCTCGGATCAAGCGGTCATGGCTTTCTTCGGCTATGAGGGGGGCGCTGCTGCAGATTCAATAGAGTCGGCAGCCCTTGATGCAATAGAGGCAGAGGTCTTGCTTGGCGGAAAATCACAGCTGAATTATTCGATTGTGCTGCGCTCGGAAGAGCCGCTGCGGCTGCGTGTGGAGCTCGGCGTTGATTATGTGAAGGCCAGCGGCAGAGTCTCACAGAAGCGGTTTTTGCTGCTGGATCGAACGGTGCCGGCAGGCCAGCGCATAGCGGGTGTGAAGCAGCTGGATTGGAAGGACTTATCGACACGCAAGCACTATCCTGGACTCCATCACCTGCATCTATTGGTTAATGGACAAGCTGTTGCGAGTACGTCAGTTACTCTCCATGGCAGCAGCGTAATAAGTGGAGAATCAGGCGAAAGTCAGGAACAGGCAGCAGCTGATCCGGTACCCAGAGAGCAGGGGCGGGTGAGACGTACATGACCATTGGCGCCCGTGTATTAAAAACCGGGATGGCCGTTGCGCTAGCCGTTTATTTGAGCAGTCTGCTCGGCTTCCCATCACCAATTATCGCGGCGGTTGCTGCGATTTTCACGATACAGCCATCTTTATCCCGTTCCTGGCAGCAGGTAACGGACCAGCTCCAAACAAATTTCCTCGGTGCATTTGTCGCAATTGCGGCGGTTAAGCTGTTCGGTCAAACGCCGATTGCTGTCGGCTTAGTATGTATTATTGTCATCTTGATCAGTATTCGTCTTCGTATGGAAAGCTCGATCGGACTTACGCTGGTGACCGTTGTCGCCGTTATGGAGGCGAACGAGCAGGGCTGGTTGTTTGCGGTGCAGCGCTTCTCGATGGTTCTGGCCGGAATGGGAGCGGCATTCGTCGTGAATGCACTTTTATTCCCGCCGCGCCCGCGCAAGCAATTTATTGAGCAGGTGCATCAAGCGTACGGCCAGCTTTCCCTGCTGCTGCGGATGGCGATTTCAAATGAAATGAAGGAAGATGTCCACCGCAAGGAAACAGAGAAGCTGCATAATACGCTTCGCAAGCTTCAAGAGCGCTATGCGGTGTTCGAAGAAGAACGTGCTTTGCTGCCAAGCCGCAGGCAGGCTAAGTCGAGACAGCTGCTGTTGTCCAAACAGCTCATTAAGGTGCTCAGCCAAGGGGTTGATTTACTTGATGTGGTGGAGGAGCATTACTTCTCGGCTCCAAGAGCGGGGGAATGGGCTCAGCGGTTTGACCGCCAAATCGAGGAGCTCACGAAGTACCATGAACAGCTGCTGCTGAAGCTCGAGGGAAAAATGAAAGCCCATGTGTCCATCGAGCCGGAGGAAGAACGCGAGGCGAGATTGATCAAGCAGTTGACGGATTACCTGCAGGAGGATCCCGACGAGCATAAGCGGCTGGTCTTTGTGGCTTCGGCCATGCTCGAGTATGCCTATCATCTGCGCAGGCTTGACCGGATCTCTGATCAAGTGCTGCAGCGTGAGGAAGCCGGTTTCCAGGAGTCCTGATTATGAAGAACGCCCTTGCCTTACAGCGTGAACTTACGCTTTATGGACAAGGGCTTTATTAAAATATAAGAAAGATTTTTACTATACTTTGCTTATATTTCTCCGGAATGAACCGTGCTCCGCCGCCAAAGGACGGCGCCAGCCGTTTCACCTTGAATAGACTAATTGTCGCCCATTTTAGGATGGCGGCGAGGATGCTGGAGGTGAGCTTCCTTCTGCGTGATTTTTCTCTTCGGTACTAGACGGGGGTCCGTTTTGCCGTCATGATGGTTATCGAAGTCAAGCTCAACTAGCTCCCATTCTCCTGTTCCCATCTGTTGGTCGGCAGGAAAAACATCGCCCCGCTCCAGTTTCTCCTCGCGGCCCCACTCGTTTTTATAGACACCATCAACCTCGACCGGCTCCCCGGAGAGCGGGTCCATATGGAAATGCTCCTTTTCTTCGCTCATAGCTGTTTCCTCCTATAAAAGTAGAGCATGTCCTATAGACCGTGCTTAGGATAAGCACGGTGGTCGGCTTTCGATTGCGCGTCGCTTGCCTGCTTCTTGCCTACGCCTGTTCGGTCGGCCTTTGACTGCTTATTACTTGCTTCGCGTTGTGGGTTTGAAGTATGTTCATTTGACATTCAAGTACCTCCTGATCGTCATATTGAAACGGTTAAAGCATGAAAATCCTTCTACAGTTTGCCACGCGAGGAAGTAAACTATGCTGGCAGTAAGAAGAAACAGCGATTTCTTATCTGCGGATGAGGCATAAACGGAGAGCTTGAATAATTGCCGGGAATCATTATATAATGGAAACGTTATACAACTAATGAATTGATGGAGGGCCCCCTTACAATGAAGTAATCACACGATTCCTAAGACAACTTGTCAAAGTGCAAGCGGTGTTCGCTATTCGCGAACCGGTCGGGGATACGTGTGTCAACTTGGGGCAACTCCTTATTATAGAGATGCAGAAGAAGAGAAATAGCAGGATCTAGAAGCTGTGTGGAGACCGTTTGCTAATTGCAGGTAACTGGCAATGTGAGTAAACCGGTGCATAAAGGCGGCTATCATCAGATCCTGCTAGATGGTTTCGGTAAACGTGCTCGAAGATGTACACGCCGAAGCCATCATACTCTTCTTATTCTGCTCTTCCCCCAACACGTATAAGACCGCGAGCCGCTGGCTGCGGTTTTTTGCTTTTCAATAATTGTAATTGGGGGAATGACCCATGTTTATATTAAAAGCGAGTAATCTCCGCCAAGAATTTGGCGGTGAGACATTGTTTGAAGGGGTGACGTTTGACGTCAGGCCGGGCGAGCGGATAGCGCTGTTTGGAAGCAACGGGGCCGGAAAAACAACGCTGCTTCAGGGATTGCTGAATCGTATTACGCTGACTGGAGGGGAAATCCAAAGGACGGTCCCATTGAAAGAATGGGGCTGGATCGATCAGCAGGCGGAGCAAGGGAGCCAGCTTAGCGTTCTGGAATTCGTCCAGTCCGGCTCAGGTGAGCTTTACCGACTGAAGCAGGCATTGAATAATCTGCAGAAGGAGATGACTGCAGAGGGAGATAACCCGGCTGCCGCGGTCATCGAGCAATACAGCCGTACTTACGACCTTTATTTGCAGCTGGACGGATACGGCTGGGAAGTGAAGGCGGAGAAATGCTTACAGCGTATGCAACTAGCGCCTGCGCTGTGGATGCTGCCGTTCGATCAATTGAGCGGCGGACAGAAGACGAGGGCGCAGCTGGCAGCCTTGATGATAAGGGAGCCGAAATTCATCGTATTGGACGAACCGACCAATCATCTGGATTCGGAGACGCTCGACTGGCTGGAGGAGTGGGTAAAAGCATACCCCGGAACCGTCCTTTATGTCTCCCACGATCGGACCTTTATCGATCGAACGGCTACAACGGTTCTGGAGCTGACGAAGCAGGGGAGCCGGCGTTATCCGGGTGGTTATAGCGATTATCGCGCCCAGAAGGAGCTGGAGCTGCGTACACAGGAGACGCTTCACGCCAAGCAGGAACAGGAGCGCGAGAAGCTGCTGGAGAGCATCCGCCGCTATTCGGAGTGGTTTCAGCAGGCGCACAGGGCGGCAGGACAGAACGATTTTTACCGGTCTAAATCGAAGAAGAACGTTTCCCGGCTGCATGCGAAGGAATCGGCGCTTGAGCGCTTGGAGCAGGATCGCGTGTTAAAACCACGCCAGGCTGCGCAGTTGAATATGCAGCTGGATGCTGGAGCTTTTGCCGCGTCAGCTCTGCTGCGAATGGATAACGTAGGCTTTGCTTACGATGGGGACCGGAAACTATTCGGCCATCTTAACCTGTCCGTGAATCGGGGGGATAGAATTGCCATTCTCGGACCCAACGGAACGGGGAAATCGACGCTGCTCAAGCTGATTGCGGGTCTGCTTTCCCCGGTATCGGGCTCTGTGCAGCTGAACCCGCAGACCAAGATCGGCTATTTTGCCCAAGAGCTCGACAATCTTAAGATGGGGGAAACCATTCTGGACAGCCTCTTAACGCTGCCGGACATGACGCAATCGCAGGCACGGACGATTCTGGGCTGCTTCATGTTCACGCGTGAAGATGTATTCAAGAAGATTGCTGATTTGAGCATGGGAGAGAAATGCCGGGTCGCTTTTCTTAAGCTGTATTTTGGCAGCGCGAATCTGCTGGTGCTGGATGAGCCGACCAATTACCTGGATATCGGCACGCGGGAGCGGGTAGAGGAGGCTTTGCAGCGATATCCCGGGGCACTTCTACTTGTTACGCATGACCGCTACTTGGCCTCTAAAACCGCGAATCGTCTCGTCATTATGGATGGGCAGGAAGATCCATATTTATTCGCAGGAACATATGACGATTATACGGCCAGAAGACGGAATCGTCCGCTTAGCGCCAATGAACAGGAACGTGAGAACGAATGCGGGCAGCTGGAGCTGCGCCTCGCACAATTAATGAACAGCCCGGAACCGCAAGAGGCGGAGGCTTCGCAATCTCTGGCGCTGGAAATTCGACAGCTTGGCGAGCGGATTGCGAAGATAAAGACCCAATAAACGAGTCAGGTACAGTGGGCTACTGCCATTCTAGAAAAATATGAGGTGCGAAAGAGTAGTAATGGACCCGTATTTAAAGGGATCCGCCGCCTCATCAAGAATAAACACTCTATGTCACATAAGGAGGGGCTAGTCTTCCTCGACTATAGGACGTCTTAAATTTTTTTAATAGCTCACTGTTGAACGATCGGGCTAAATAGTGAAAAGTGAGGGGTGTTTGTTGATGACAAATAGTAGAATGAATCCTAAGGTTGATGAATTTATAAGTAAAGCTAAAAATTGGAAGGAAGAATATGTGAAGTTAAGAAATATCGTTCTTGACTGCGAACTGACCGAGGACTTTAAGTGGATGCATCCTTGTTACACGTTTGAGGAAAAAAACATCGTTTTGATACATGGATTCAAGGAATATTGTGCGCTTCTGTTTCACAAAGGTGCCCTGCTGCAGGATATCCATGGGATTTTAATCCAACAAACGGAGAATGTACAGGCGGCACGCCAGATTCGGTTCACCAATGTTCAAGAAATAGTTGAAATGGAAGCCACCTTAAGAGCCTATATTTATGAAGCCATTGAAGTTGAAAAAGCCGGTTTGGAAGTGAATTATAAGAAGACGGCGGAATTCGTAATCCCTGATGAATTCCAAAATAAACTCGATGGAAGCCCTGCCTTGAAAACTGCTTTTGAAGCATTGACGCCGGGACGGCAAAGAGCATACATTCATTATTTTTCAGAGCCCAAACAGTCCAAAACCCGTGAGTCAAGGGTTGAAAAATGGCTGCAGCAAATTCTGGGCGGAAAGGGATTAAATGATTAGTAGTTAGTTTAGTTTATAGTTATAAACGAACTTTCCAAAAAAGTGTGTGGTAAACTGTTCCAAGCACGACACTTAAGGGGGATGAAAGAAAAACATGGAAGACTCAGTAGTTATACAAGCAGAACGAATTGCAGGCAATTTTCTTCTGGAACAAGTAAAAACTTCCTATCAGATCATAGGTAAAGGCATCACAAATCAGGTTTGCGTAGTCGAGACGGAGAGTCGCAAAGTTGTTGTCCGCATGAACAATAAAGATTCATATCCAACCTATATGAAGGAAAAATGGTGTATCGAGCAAGCAGCCGCGGTCGGCATTCCGGGACCTGAGGTGTTGTCCATTGGTATAGTTGATGAAACCGCCTATATGATTCAAGCTTTTGTTGATGGGGACAACGGAGCAGACAGTACGGTTCCGGGGTCCGATGTTTGGCGGCAGATTGGAAATTACGCCAGACTTATACATTCTATCCCAGTGAAGGGGTATGGGGGGGATCTGATTGATCCAGTCCATGGTGAGTTTCATTCACCTCCACATGCAGGATCGGACGGCAGTTGGCAGGGGTATGTGCAGTATAATATCAATAGTTTGACGGAGTCTGATCCTTTGATTGAGCTTGGAGTAATGACTCAGATGAAATCGCAGAGAGTAAGAAAGCTGTTCGAGAATTTGAAGAAAGAAACGTTCCGTTTCGGTTTAAACCATGGAGATATCTCATTAAAGAATACGATTGTCAATCAGGAAAAACAAGTTATATTGCTGGATTGGGAACTTGCAGAAGTAAGCGTGGTACCGCATGCAACTGTTGCTCAATTGATGCATTACCAAATACTGGGACTTGAAGAAGGCCCGAATATTGATGAATTCAAAGCGTTTTTAGACGGGTACGGTATAAGTGAAGAAGACCTTGCTGAAATGAGACATTTGCTGCTATTGAGAGCATTTGATAGCCTCAGGTGGGCTATAGATCGAAGTCCGGACCTGATCGAATCCTATGCTGCGTTCGCGAAACAAGTCGTTGACATGATTATGGATAAGTAAAGATTGAGCGATATTTGGTATCTCAATCTAAATGATCAAGTCAAGATGGAGAAGACTAAAGACAGCCGGCCTTATTGTAAGGACCAGCTGTCTTTGTCATGGGTGATCTCACTTGCGATTTTATTTGACTTGATAACGGGCTTCCAGCTTCTTGCCGCCAAACCACATTGCGACGATAATTCCGCCTGTCAGCATCAGTCTCCATGGCTCTCTGGCTAGATCCGCAATATTGAAGCTAAGCAGCGATATGCTGAAGATCATAACCGCTTTGCCCAGCAGAACGGCAAGTGCGAAGGAACGGAAAGAGACATTGCTTAAACCGGATACGACATTAATGAGAGCAGAAGGAGAGAAAGGGAAACAGGCGAACAAGAAGATCGGGCTGAAGCCTTTATGCTCAATCCAATTAAAGACGCCTGATGCTTTGGGGAAACGGCGCCGAAGCCATTTGCCAAATCGGCCGCCCAGCTTGCGGGCGACCCAGAATACGAGCATAGAGCCGGCACAAACACCCAGCCAGGAATAGAAGGAACCTAACCAAAGTCCATAAATATTCGCGTTTGCTGCCACAAATACGAGCAGCGGCAGAATAGGGAGAAAGGATTCCACCATTGGCAGAACAATACCAGGCAGCGGCCCGTAAGCCGAATAGCTCTCAAGCGTGTGCTGCAAATGCTCCAGATCGAGCTGCTTGAGCTCGTGAACCCATTCCTTGATTTGACTCATCATAACTAGAAATCCCCCTGTTTATTTCGTGGCATCACCGCTATCCGTGAAGGCACGAAACGGGAACCATATGTAGAAAAATCCGATAAGTGCATACAAAATCGCGGCATACCAGACGACCAAAGTCTGGCCATGCCAGGCTGCGAGTGTTCCGCCGATGACGGGCCCGATCATCCCTCCGATACCTTCGATCGGTGGAGAAAATCCCCCAGCCAAGGCCCTGCTGCATCGGAGGCACGTAATTGGCAAGCAGCGCATTCCAAGCGGGCAGCAGCGCGGCATAGGACAGCCCGAGCGCGCCTGTCAGCAGCATACATTGCCAGAGTGCCGGTTCATGCCCGAGCAGGTACAGTCCCCCTCCGATGCAGCAGAAGCCGAGTACGAGAAACCATTTCTTCCCCCCGAGCTTGTCAGATAATCGGCCAAGCGGAATAAGGCCAAGTACCGTTAGCGCCCCTCCTGCAAGCAGAAGCAGCGAGTACTGTTTGCCATTGAGTCCAAGCCTGTCTTCGGCGAAGCTTGGCAGAATCGGAATGAGCATGCCCGCACCCATCGTCTGCAGCACCATGCCAGGCAGCAATAGCCTCATATGCCGAAGCCGCTCGGCTAGAATGACGAATTGCTGCGCGAATAGGCAATGTCACCGTCGCTGAAGTCCGTGTATTACTGATGAATAAAGCAAGCATCCAGCTTATTGACGATAATCCAAGCAATAGATAGTACGTAAACGACGTACTGTAATCGAGCAAAATATTACTGACGATCGGTCCTGAGCCGATCCCGACAAACCAAATGGTATATAGAAAACCCATCTGTGTCGCGCGATGCTCCTCGGACACCTTAGTCAAACAGACAATCCAAATTGGGGAGATACCCACGCCATAAAGAGCGGCAGCAGCAATAAATATCCATGGCAAATAGGCGAACTGAAAGAGGACGATGCCGCATAGAGAGATAAGCAGACCTAGATGCACGACAAAACGAATAGAGAAACGATCGAGCAGATAACCGATCGCCATCTTGAGCAGAGTATCCGTCAAATAGTGTGCCGTAAGGGCAATGCCAATAATATTCAGCGATAAACCGAGCGTTTTCTCTCCGAAGATAGGTAAGAAGCTAATTAAAGCAGCTCCCCGGACAAATTCCACAATAAATAAGATGACCGCAAATAACGTGATTTCCGGCCCGAACCAGCGGTTCCGAATGCTGCTCACTCCTGTTCTGCCACAAGCTGATCTAGGGTGGATCGTATTCCGCTATCGATTGGCGGTAGCGGGAACTCCTTCCATTATATGCAAGCGGGAACAAAAGTCCAAGGCGACCACATCAGCAGCATTTTTCCGCTGCAGTTTCATAATTGCTGCCCGACTACTTCTTATACGATTGGAATCATGGATGAGTTCATAAATTTTGAAGGAAAGCTGTTCCGGGGTATAAGCGATTGCTGCTGCGCCTTTATTCTCTAGATAAAGAGCGTTGTTGCGCTCCTGTCCGGGAACAGGGCGGTAAGCAAATATGGGCAGTCCGCTTGCTAGAGCCTCGGCGAGTGTGATGCCGCCTGGTTTGGTGATGATGCAGGCAGATAAAGCCATAAGCTCTTGCATACGATCGATATAGCCAAACACGCGAAGCTGCCCTGCGTCGATGAAGCTGCTAAACGCTTGGGTTAGCGAGGAGGAAAGGGCTTCGTTTCTGCCGCAAACGACTACTACAGTGAAGCTTTGCCGCTGCAGCAATTCAGCTAATAGTTCACCCATGTCTGGAAGAGTGCCTTGAGCGCCGGCCATGAGAAGTACGACGGGTTTCCCGGCGGGCAGCCCATAGCGTGACCGAAGAGCAGGGTCGATGGTAAGGGAGCCGAAGCCGCGTTTGATAGGAATGCCGCTTACGCAAATACGCCGCTCCGGAATACCGAGCAGAATCAGCTCTCGCTGCATATCCTCGGTCGGAACGTAATAACGGTCAATATCAGGATGTACCCAGCGCTGGTGCAGATCGAAATCGGTGACTACGGTACCGGTAGGAATTTGCAGGCCAATCTGCTGCTTCAGTGCAGGCATGGCAAGCATGGGGAAAGTATGGATAACCGCATCAGGCCGTTCTGCCATCAGCATTTTGCGAAGCCCCTCACGTCCGAAGGAATGAAGCCAGCTGGCAAACAGGGAGTCATGCTTCATCGGTTTCGTACGGTCATAGAGCCAGCCGTACAAGCCTGGCAGGAGAGAGTAGCTTTTCATATATACACGCTTGGTCATTTCATTGATAAAAGGATGGGCTTCGGCGAGCAAATCAACGAGGAGGGTGTGATCGACCCCGCGACCCTCAAGCGCATCACGAATAGCGCGCGCTGCCTGCAGGTGGCCATCGCCGTAAGAGGCATACAGAATCATAAGCTTAGGGCTGCGCGTCATGTTAGGGCGAATCATCTGCAAACACCTCCAGAACGCAAGTATAACGCAGAACTGTAAAGGGAAAATAAGGGGGTTATGAAGTCATTGTAAGCGCTGCTCAGCCTCCTTATTGAAAGCTGGGCAGCAATAGAGTCATTTGTTAAAGGTTATTAGATGAGGATGTTGAACAGAACAGGGTCCTTATTCAGCTCGACGAACTGCAGCCCTTTTTTGTTCATCCGCTCAATCAGCGGTTCATAGTCCTGCCGATATTTCAGCTCAATGCCCACCAATGCGGGGCCATTATCCTTATTATGCTTCTTCGTATATTCAAAACGTGTGATATCGTCATCCGGACCGAGAACCTCGTCAAGGAACTCACGCAAGGCGCCTGCACGCTGCGGGAAATTTACCATAAAATAATGCTTCAGCCCTTCAAAAACAAGCGACCTCTCCTTGATCTCCTGCATCCGGTCTACATCATTATTACCGCCGCTGACGACGCAGACTACGGTCTTGCCCGCGATTTGATCCCGGTACAGGTCAAGCGCCGCAATCGGAAGAGCGCCAGCCGGTTCAGCGACGATCGCATTCTCGTTATACAGGTCCAGCATCGTCGTACATGCTTTGCCTTCTGGTACGAGAATAACATCGTCGAGCATTTCACGGCACATGCGGAAGGTCAAATCTCCAACACGCTTAACCGCAGCGCCGTCGACAAACTTATCGATTGTATCGAGTGTTAGAACTTCTCCGGCATCCAGCGATGCCCGCATCGAAGGCGCACCTTCGGGCTCGACGCCGATCAGCTTCGTTCCCGGCGAGACGGCTTTTACATACGCGCCGACGCCTGCTGCAAGACCGCCGCCGCCGACTGTTACGAAGATAAAGTCCGGCGGGGTCTCAACGGCTTCCATGATCTCTTTGCCAATCGTTCCATTGCCCGCAATGATCTTCGGATCATCAAACGGATGGATGAAGGGCAGGTCATCCTTGCGGCTGGCTGCGATCGCTTCGCTGAAGGCATCATCGAACGTATCGCCGGTTAGAATGATTTCTACGTGAGAGCCGCCGAAGAAGGCGACTTGATTGACCTTCTGACGCGGCGTCGTGCTTGGCATGTAGATTTTACCGGGAATGCCTAAGGTATGGCAGGAATAGGCGACCCCTTGAGCATGGTTGCCTGCACTTGCGCATACTACGCCCCGGGCCAGCCGCTCGGCGGGAAGAGACTTAATGAGATGGTAAGCGCCGCGCAGCTTAAAGGAGCGGACAACCTGAAGATCCTCACGTTTAAGCCAGACGTTACAGCCATAGCGGCTGGATAATACCCGGTTATACTGGAGCGGCGTTCTAGGGGCCACTTCCTTCACATGCATCTGGGCCTGTGCAATCTCCGTTAGTCCCACCGTATGTGCAGGATAGTCATTCCATTCATTTTCCATCATAGTCAGCCTCTCCTTCTTCTTCCCAAATGTATGATTGCAAACAAAAAAATCCCGTCCCCTAAGGGACGAGATTGAACTCGCGTTACCACCCTACTTCCGCCCGCACTCTATGAATAGAGGCGTTCGGCGCTTTGTCACGTACCAACATACGCGCTCCATGTAACGGTGGATACCGTCCGTGCTTACCAATTCCTTTGAACGATCACACGCAGCAGACTGCGGGAATGCCCAAGCTGTTCGGCACGGCTTCTCAGGGAGGATGTATGATTCGGCGGCAAACATCGACTTACAGCGGAATGTCGACTCTCTGGGGGATGCCTGATCAAATATACGTGTTCCCATCAATGAGTTTCAATTTATCGGAATATTCTTGTTATACTCCCGAATTTATGAATTGTCAATTGGAAAATGCCTGCGCGGCTATTCTAGTGTTGGTACTCTCGTATAAAACCGATCTGATAGTAGTGTGTCGATCTATACCTAAGTCTTGTTCGCCTATTCAATATTTCTCCGGCTTGATATAGTAGATATTATAGAAATTGGGAAGGACAGGAAGGGCATTTATTGTCCGAAATATGCCTATAAAGGTGGTGATGGCTTGAGGCCGATACGCAGGTCGAAGCTGCGGCTGCTTGCAGGGAGAGTTTATTATAAATGGCGGAGATACGCAAAATGGTGGTTTGGCGGCATTGCTTTTGCGAAGAAGCTCTCTGAAGATGACTTGAGTGAGCTAGTGTTTGAACATAGCACGCCTACGCTCCGCAAGCTGAAGGATGTAGACATGTGGCTCCAACATAATAAAGAAACGAATTTGAAGCTTGCGGTGCAGCGTTTGGACGGTCTCCTAATTGCTCCTGGTGAAACGATGTCTTATTGGAAGCTGATCGGTGATCCAACGGCTGCAAAAGGATATCAGCCCGGGATGGTGCTGTACTATGGCGGGTTTAAATCCGGAGTTGGCGGAGGGCTGTGCCAGCTCTCTAATTTAATCTATTGGATGACGCTTCATACGCCGCTTACAGTTGTGGAGAGGCACCGTCACAGCTATGACGTATTTCCGGATTCAAACCGGACACAGCCATTTGGCAGCGGGGCAACCTGCTCGTATAACTACTTGGATCTAATGATCCGTAATGATTCGGATTCTCCTTACCAGCTGAAGGTTAAGGTGGTTAATCACCGCTTAACAGGACAATGGCGGTCAACGGCAAAACCGCTGTATACCTATGAGGTCTATGAGAAGGAGCATCGGATTTCACAGCAATATTGGGGCGGCTATGTTCGCCAGAACGTCCTTCACCGCTATGTGTTCAACGATGCAAGGGAGCTCGTGAAGGATGAATTCATTACAAGCAATGATGCACTCATGATGTACTCGCCGCTGCTTCCGCAAACGGTTAATAGGGTTTAATAAATTAAACTGACATTACTTAAGAAAATAGAGGGGGTCCAAAATGTCGGTTATAAGCAGGTTGAACGAAAGTCTTTGGCGTCATGATCAGCGGTTCGTAGAGAATAGATGGCAACAAATCGGCTTGCTGGCATACGCCATCTGTTGGGGATTGCTGGCGATAGAGCCTTATAGTGTTTTTAATTGGTGGTTAGAGAATTTGCTGATCATAGCGGCTGCTGCCGGGCTTGTCAGTACCTATCGTTATTTTAAATTCATAATCAATTTTCTTATGTCCTTATTTTGTTGTTTATCACCTTACATACGATAGGTGCGCACTATTCCTATAACACCACTCCGCTTGACCGCTGGTTGAATGCGATCTTTCATTATGAGCGGGACCATTATGACCGGATTGTGCATTTCTCATTCGGTTTATTGATTGCCTATCCGGCTCATGAATTCATGATTAGGGTCGTTAAGCTTCGAAGAGGCTGGTCCTGTGTGCTGGTGCCTTGTCTTATTTTGGCGTTTGGGGCATTTTACGAGCTCATTGAGATGTGGGTCGCCTTAATCGTATCTCCGGAGGAGGGCGCGCTGTTTCTTGGCAGTCAAGGTGATCCATGGGATGCCCATCATGATATGGAGCTTGCACTGTACGGGGCGATAATCGCGATGATGGTTACGGCAATAGGGGGAAGAAGGAAAGTGCGCCGGTAAGGAAGGTATAAGCTTCATCCCCTTATTCGCAGGGTAAACATGGTGTAGACAAAATGGGATGGCGGGTGCGGGATATGGATTATACGATGATTACCGTGAAGCTGGTTACGGCGTTCTTCGGGCTGTGGCTGATGACCAAGCTGCTGGGGAAGAAGGAGATTTCTCAGCTGACGCCGTTTGATTTTATCTCTTCTTTGATGCTCAGCGAGCTGGTGGGCAACACCATTTATGATCGTGAGGTTCATTTTATGATGCTCATCTATGCGCTGGTGTTGTGGATGGTCCTTTCCTTGGCGCTTGAGAAAATTGTGCAGATTTTCCCATGGCTATCGGTACCTCTGAGCGGAAGGCCGGATATTATCATCCGTAAGGGCGTCATTGATGAGCGGGCGATGAAGCGCAATAAGCTGGATATGCATCAGATTGGCATGCTTCTAAGGGAACAAAGCGTATTTAGTGTGAAAGACGTCGCCTATGCGATTTTCGAAACGAACGGTAACCTCAGTGTGATGAAAATCGCCAGCGAGGATCATCCAACACGGGAGGATATTCAATTACCGGAAAGGCCGGTCAGCCTGCCGCGCATACTGATCGATCAAGGCTATATTCAAAGAGATGAGCTCCGAGAGATCGGCCATGATGAAGAATGGCTGCTCTTGGAGCTCAAGGCGCAGGGCATTATGCGGGTTAAGGATGTTCTATATGCCGAGTGGTCGGAGGTTGATGGTCTGTATGTACAGCGGAAATAGCAGCTTGTTTCGTGCTGCCAAGTGTTCCAAAGCTGCCGATATCGACCTGCGGATACGATAGCTTGAGCTCGCTTACTGCAGATGTGATGATTTTCAAAACCAAATAATCGCGGAACCAACGGTTATTCGAAGGTACGATATACCACGGATTGCGTTTGGTTCCGGTAGCTTTAAAACATCCTGATATGACTTCATATAGTCCTTCCAATACCGCCGCTCCTCCAGATCGCTTGGATCGAATTTCCACAGTTTCTCGGGGTTTTCCATACGTTCTTTTATTTTATCCAGCTGGAATTCTGGCGAGATATGCAGAAAAATCTTGATGATGAGAATTCCGCTGTCCGTCAGCAGCTTTTCGAAATGCTGAATATGCTTGAGACGCTTATCCGCTTCCTTCTGATCGATAAGCCCGTGAACCTTCGTAATCAGCACTTCCTCATAATAGGAGCGGTTAAAAGCAGTAATATACCCTTTGGCCGGCGTTACCTTGTGGGTGCGCCATAAGAAATCATGGGCCGCCTCATCACTGGTCGGCTGCTTGAAGCTCTCCGCCCGAAAGCCTTGCGGATTAAGGCCGGCGAGCACCTTCTTAATGACACCGTCTTTGCCGCTGCAGTCCATGCCTTGAAAAAGAACCAGGACACCGTTTGTTTTGCTGGCGAACAGCTTCTCCTGCTCATCCTGGAGCTGTTCCTTCAGCTTGTCGAAGAGCTCTTGAACATCTTCTTTTTCCTTAAAATCAGCCGTATCTTTCGGGTTGTAATCCTCTAGCAATACGCTGCGTTTATTGTCCAGGCGATAGCGTTTGAGCATCGTTATTCACTCCTTCAATTTAAGAAACGTCTGCGTCTATGAATGAATCCCCGTATTCATACAGCTTGAACCATGTGGTTCAGTTATGTCAAGAAATGGATTATAATAGGGCAATTATACTTTACTAGGGGGAGAACGGGATGAAGACACAAATTTATATGGTAAGACATGCGGAATCCTCATTCGTATTCGGTGAGGAACGGACACGCGGTTTAACTGAACAAGGGCATGAAGCTGTTCGCCGAATAACGGCAATCATGCATGATATACAGGTGGATGCTGTTGTATCGAGCCCTTACACCAGGGCGGTTCAGACTGTGCAAGGTATTGCGGATGAGCGGGGGCTTGAGGTTCTGACCTTCGAAGATCTTCGCGAGCGGCCGATCAAAGGCCTTGATTATGAGCTGCCAAAGGAGGAGAGGCTTGCAGGAATCAAACAATCCTTCTCCGATCAAAATTTTGCCTTTCCAGGGGGAGAGTCGACAAGGCAGGCTGCTGAGCGGGCGATGCCGGTTCTAAGAAAGCTGCTCGAGCAGTACCGCGGCCAAACAATCGTCATGGGCACACATGGTAATATAATGACAATTATATTGAATCATTATAATAATACATATGATTTTTCATTCTGGGAAAGCACCACGATGCCTGATTTATACCGGATGGATTTTGACGGGGACGAGCTGGTAGAGGTTGAACGATTATGGAATTAACTTATCGGGAAATGACGATCGAAGACTATGAAGCTTCCATCTCTCTCTGGTCGAAGACAGAGGGGGTCGTACTGAATGACGGGGATTCGAGAACCGCGATTGCAAATTATCTGGAGCGCAATCCGCGGCTAAGCTTCGTCTGCGAAGAGGATGGGAGGCTGCTGGGGACGATTCTATGCGGGCATGATGGCAGGAGGGGATTTATCTACCATGCCGCGGTTAACCCGGAGCATCGGGGGGTTGGGATTGGCAGTAAGCTGGTGGCACTCAGCTTGGAGCGGCTTCAAAGGGCAGGTATTATGAAATGTCATCTGTTCGCTCTTGCGGACAACGAAATCGGTAATCGCTTCTGGAACCGTTCAGGCTGGCAGAAAAGAGAGGACATCGTTACTTTCACGGCAAAGACTTGAGTTAATAGGGGGAGGTTGATAGTAAACCTGCCCCTCAGGATGTTTCTACAAAACAAATCGCGCTTAATTGTTCGGCTGCCATACTTTAATTTTATTACCATCGCAATCGTAGAAGTCAAATTCTTTAAACCAGCTATGGTTCACGATTGCTTCAATATAGGGTCTCCGCACTGA
>CAWCBD010000009.1:0-10464 GCA_963793665.1 uncultured Paenibacillaceae bacterium | reverse complement strand
CTATACACTTCTGTATGAAGTGAGTTTGTGTCTTCTTGACCCCTTCCTTCAGTCCGTCACTTGCTGGGGACATGCGCCACATGCCTTAGTCGGTCTAATTTTGTGTACCGTGTGAAACCAGAGGCTGTACGACGATAATTAGGATCCAAGAAGGTCCGCCAGTGTTGCTGGGATATAGCTCCTCATTAGTTCAAAGAGATACTGTCTGATGCCACTGCCTTTTGTTTACTGCGGGACCATATTGCGACTGGAATTAGTAAAAGTGCGAGGCCTCCTCCAGCAAGCGATAGCGTTGCGTAACTGGAACTAGCAACAACCATGCCGGATAGTGCTCCACCCGATGCCCCAGCTAGTGCTATTAACACATCAAGCGTTCCTTGAGTTTTTGCACGAGTTGCAGGCTCGGTAGCATCCACGATAATTGCTGTACCGCTGATTAAGCCAAAGTTCCAACCAAGTCCCAACAATGCAAGAGCGATTATGAGTACCAACATAGAATCTGCAGGTGCAACAGCTGCAACTATTCCGGCGGTCAGTAGAACACCTCCCGAAGCGATTGACATGGCTATGCGACCGATCTTATCAACTAGAATGCCTGTAATGAGGGAGGGGAAATACATCGAGCCAATATGGATGCCTATTACTAATCCTATTTCTCCCAAACTATGCCCGTGATGCTTCATGTGTATGGGTGTCATTGTCATAATTGCGACCATCACGATTTGAGTTAAGATCATTACTGTTGCCCCTACAATTAAGCCTCTGGTGTTCATTTTATCTGAATTCGTTTGCGTGTCTGCTGATTGGCTTAGATCTGACTGTGCTTTAATTATTGCTTTCGAGACAACGAATGGGTCTGGGCGCAGGAAAATAAAAAATACCATTCCTGCAAGGATGAAAGCTGCTGCAGCTAAAATAAAAGGACCCGCAAGGGCCGGGACACCGATGGACGTTGCAAATTGGCCTGTAACATCTACCATATTAGGACCTGCAACCGCGCCGAGAGTAGTCGAGACCATTGCAATACTAATCGCTTTTGCCCGCTGGGTAGGCTTAGCTAAATCTGTTCCTGCATAACGTGCTTGTAAGTTTGTTGCCGAGCCTGCACCGTATACAAGCAGCGATGCAAACAGAATTACAATACTATGACTAACTGCAGCCAATATGACGCCAATAGCACCGATGCCGCCTGCCAAAAATCCTGCGGCAAGCCCCAACCGGCGCCCGTAACGTTGTGAAAGACGTCCAACAAACAAAGCGGCCGCCGCAGAACCAAAAGTGGACAAGGCGGCGGGAACACCTGCAAAACTTTCTGTCCCCAACATATCCTGGGCAAGAAGTGCACCGACTGTTACGCCTGCAGCAAGCCCCGCACCACCAAAAATTTGTGATAGTACTACAACTTTCAAGGAACGCTTATATAACTGCTGCTGCATATCCAGGGAATCGAAGTAATCTCGATAACGGCTGTCTCTTATATTATGGGGTTCATGCGTCATCGCTTAGAACCACCTTCCTTTTAAAAAAGAACGCGCTCACGCCTTCGCTTGGGCTGCGTTCTCCACCTATTTGGAATAAGCACAAAGAAAATATTTTAATTTATCGGCACAGATGAAATCATCAGATGAAGCTCTTCAGCGAAGGCGGCTTGCGAAATTTGCTATGCTGCTCGAAAGCATAAGCAAGTTTTATTAGCATTGGTTCGCTGTAGGCCTGTGCTGCGAAAGTAACGCCGAACGGCACTCCAGATCCTGTATATCCAGCGGGAACTACGATCGAGGGATAACCAGCCCGAGATGTAATGCGAGCGCCAAAGTCTGCGGGGAATAGCAAAGCATCCAGCTGATGCTCCTTCATAGCCGCATCTATACCATCGATCTGGCATAATTGCAGATCATTCGCACGATCTCGTATATATTGGGTTTCCGTTAACGTTCCTGAAGTGTGATATTCAGCCTGAATGAGGGTGCTTTGCCCATATTTGAGTGTTTCCATCGGATGATCGTTGTTAAAATCAATGATATCCCGCAATGAACGAATCGCAGAGCCTGGAGTCAGTCTGGATAAATAAGCATTCAAGGCCGATTTGAATTCATTCATGACGACTGAAGAATAGGCGATTTGACGGGCAGTCTTAATATTAGCCGGGTCGACAATGACGGCCCCCTGCTCCCTCATACGCTCTAACGCTTGATTGAATATAGCAAGCTGTTCCTCCGTCAATTCTTCAAAATAATAATCTCGCGGGACGCCAATTCGCGCACCTCGCAAACCATCCCGCTCTAGAAAAATCGAATAATCCATGTGCTTCCTGCCGATGCTTGTCCTAGAAGCTGCATCATCAGGATCTGTATGGACAAGGGCATTAAGCAGCAAAACCGCATCTGTTACTGTTCTAGCCATTGGCCCTGCTGTATCTTGAGTGTTCGATAGCGGCAGAATACCGGAGCGGCTTACTAAGCCAACAGTAGGCTTAATGCCCACAGTAGAGCTCAAATTGCCGGGATTTAAAATCGAGCCCGACGTCTCTGTCCCGATGGATGCCGTGCAAAAGCTGCATGCGACCGCCACGCCTGATCCCGCGCTTGATCCGCCTGTCGGCGCCGATATGTTATAAGGATTAAGCACCTGTCCGCCTCTGGAGCTGTAGCCTGAGGGCATGCCCTCTGTCATAAAGTTGGCAAACTCCGTCATATTCACTTTCCCAAGAAGGATTGCGCCTGCTTCGCGAAGCTTCTTAACGAGAAAAGCATCTTCTACCGCATAACAATTGGCAAGCGCCAGCGAGCCTGCACTCGTGTGCATTTTATCGCCGGTATTAATATTATCCTTGAGCATAATGGGAATACCGTGCAGCGGACCCCGTGTACCTTGAAAGCCGCGTTCTACGTCCAGCGCTTCCGCTATAAACAGCGCATCCGGATTGATTTCTAATACGGAATTAATCGTAAGGCCATTCTTATCATGATCAACGATACGTTCAAGATAAGCGAGCACCAGCCCTCTGGATGTGATTTCTCCTGATTCCAATGCTGCCTGAATGTCTGAAATGGTTGCTTCGACAATTTCAAAGCTCATAGGGCTCACTCTACTTTCTTCATGATCGTTCTGCTTACTAGTATAGAGGCATTTGCCACCTTTTGCTAAAGGATAATGAAAACAACAAAAAGAACTGATCCCTCTCTCCTTGAAACAAGAGGGAATCAGTTCTTCGTTATGCCATTATAAACTCGTTGCTAAAATGTGCTGGCAGGAGTCGTTGTCGAACACCAGCGTGTATTGAAAAGCTCTCTCATCAGCACTTCATTGGCTTCCTTTGTTCCAATGTAACGAAGCGCCTCCAAGGCATGGCCGCGTACATAACGATTCTCATCAGTGAGCGCAGCTTCCAGGTAAGGTACCGCTGCACCAGCAGCTTCACCGAAACGAGTAAGCGAGAGTGCTGCAGTAAACCGCACTTGCGTATCCTTATCCTGAAGCCCTTTTATGAGTAGAGCGACAACATCTTGAGCTGGCTCCTCGATCATACCAAGCGCATCTGCAACGGTACGGCGCACTTTGTCGGAAGACTGTTCAAGCAGCGTACCAAGCTTAGGGAGCGCAGCCTTCGCCAATCCTCTAAGTTCACCTAGAGCCAACACGGCATGGTTCACCGTATCTTCACGGGAATCATCAAGCGCTGCGATTAAACCGTCTACGACACTTGCGCCAGCCGCTGAAAGTCCGTATGCGGCCAATCGTGAAACGGCAGCGTTCTCGTGATGGATCGCTTTGAGCAGCGTGTCCGTTCCGCCGGTTCCTCTTGCTGCAAGCTCGTAAGCTGCCGACAAAGCAGAAGGTTCATCATTGCCTGTCAGCTTACTGTATAGCTCTGCGATTGCCGCTGCATCGTCAGCCTTTGAACCAGCCAAGCTGCCGATATCACCAGACAACCAGTTCCATACTTCTTCGCCTACGATAGTTGGCTGGACGACAGCACCTGCTTCTTGTTCGATGGCTGACCATGAGCGTTCTTGGTTATTCCATGACGGCGCAACCGGGGCAGCAGTACGCATGAATTCGAATTTCAGCATGAAACGCGGTGTGCCAAGTAGATTCGGTGTAGAACGATGCCAGATATCATAATGAATCAGGGCAAAGGTTCCAGCTTCTCCACTGGCTGTTGCCTCTTCTTTCATCTCATCGGAAAAAGTCTTGCTTTCTAAATTTTGCGTGCCTGGCATAATGCCAGTTGGTCCAAGCTCAATTGGCGTATCCTGCGGGAAGTACATAATCATTGCCCACCAAGGATGGTGATTGCGCAATCTATCGTAGCCCCAGTAGCTGTCTTTATGCCAGCCGCCCGGCTTTGGAATGGAGTTGTAATGCCCATGTCGATGGGTATGAAGCAAATAATTCGGGCCGAGCACACTTGTGAGCGCACCAGTGATTACGGGATGCTCAAACACTTTCTGCATGTCTCGAATGCGCGGAAGAATGTTATTGCCTGGATTCCCTTCTTTCTCGTAGACTTCGTTGAGCTGGTCTACGAGACCTGCGTGAAATTCCTTCGAGAAATCAGTTTTCAAAATCAGGAATCCATTTGTAATGAAAGACTTCATTTGCTGATCGTTAAGCAATAGGGGTTGTTTAGTAGCCATTGTGGTATCTGCCTCCAATTAGTTGTTAGTTGTTGATTCCTCTCGATTATAAATCGAAGCGTCATCGCTTCCTATGGATAAGGTTAAGGAAGGAGGGTATAAAGTTAAGCATTTCTTGTCCGCGCTAAATGCTTTATGATAGTGTAATAATCGTTCTATGTTCAAGTGGAGACAAGGGCAAAGGAGTGCAATCACCTGAAAAACAAACATGAGGACCAAGTACTGTCCGACCTGCTGCAGACGCTGCAGATTAATATTTTGTGCGCGCACAAAACGCAGTGTGCTGACGGAGTGGAGGGATCTGGACTATATTCCGGAGTATAACAAGCTTTATTTTATATGTGAGGGTGAAGGCTGGTTAAAGATCGGGGATGAGGAATATTATCCGAAGCCAGGCCAATTATGTTTGCTGCCGGCCTTTGCCGAGCAATCGTATTCCTATCTTCATAACCGTCCGCCTTTTCTGAAGTACTGGTGCCATTTTACGGCCACAATCGGTCCCTTTGACCTGTTTCAATGGATTGGTGTACCGCTTTGCATTGATATTAAAGATACAGCTGAGATGACCCGGCTATTCCAGCAGCTTGCAGCTTTGTACGAGAATAAATCCGTCATCTCACGTTTCCGCGAGAAGGCGATTATTCTTAGAAATCATCTCGCTTTACCTGGAGCAAGTGCCGATTCAGATTTTGCAGCACCGTTCCGAGGATATGAAGCGGATCAGCTTCATCCAAGAGTATATCGAGAACCATCTCAGTACGGGCCTGAAGATTGAAGAAATGGCGAAGGCCTCTCACCTGCATCCGAATTATTTTATCGCCTATTTCAAAAAGCATTTCGGTGTCTCGCCCTTAAAATACGTAAGCAGGAAGCGTGCGGAGAAGGCTAAGATCCTGCTCACCACAACGGCATTGAGCGTCAAAGATATTGCGGATCAGACGGGCTTCGTTGAAACGAATCATTTCGCTAAGTTTTTTCGCAAGGAAACCGGGCATAGTCCATCAGAGTTCCGTTCTACATTTTCATAATATCGATTCATTGCATAAGAGACCTTCTCCGGTCATTTATAGCTTTCTTGATTGACCGATGAACACCTCAGCAGTTAACCACCTGCGGAATAGAATGAGGAGCAGGATAGATGGCAGACTAATAATGGCACCAAACTCGAGCATAACGGGTACACTTGGGCGACCCCCATCCGGAGCAGCCTGAATTAAGGATACGAATTTCATAATAGGTGTATACATGTCTTGTCTTAACGTGAAGATAAGGGATGGATAATAGGAGTTCCACAAAGAGACGAATTGTAGTATTCCCATCGCGATTAGGGGTTTCCATACCTTGGGAATGAATAGATTGAAGAAGGTGTACAGCTCTCCTCTTCCTTCCGCCGAAGCTTGTTCCTTAAGGAGCGCATGCTTGCTGTTGAATAGACTCTTAAGGACAAATACGTTGAGGATCGAGATAAATCCGGGAAAGGTAAGCGGAAAAATTGTATTCACCAGATGAAGGTTCTTCGCCATCATAAAGTCGGGGATAGCAATAGAGGCACCCATCGCCAGGATGAATAATAAGAACATTTTGTAAAAGCCGCGTCCCGGCAAATCCCTAACCGTCAGTGGATACGCAAGCGTCAGTGTAAGGAGAAGGTTAATGATAACCGCTGCCAAATCAAAGCTTCCATGAACAATGAAAGAATGCTTAGAAACTAGAGTAGATAATCCGACCCCCGATTCGCTTGAAACCGTAAAAGGATAAATGAATAAAACATACACGAATAGTAAGACGATCAATGCTCCAATTAGCGAACCGATTATCCCTAACCAATTACCGCCTTTATGCGGCGTGGCTTGCAGCTTAACCTTGCTATCGTAATGGCTGAATAAATCTTGCACGAATATGCCTCTAATCAGGAAGTACGCCAGGATCGTGAATACGAGCTGGACAACAAACTGGATTAGCCATAAAGGGCTGGCATAACTATAATCCGCATTCATAAAAGACGATCTAAAGTAGAAACTATCAATTGTATCCCCGACATCATACACAAGGGGATGCACGAGTTGGCCAACCAGCTCCTGATTTATTGAAAGCAGCGTAGAGAACTGCATGAGCATGAACGCAGTGATTGCTTTAAGGGCGGGAATGACATTCGAATGTAAGAACCCCGGTTGCCTCTACCGCTTTGTTCCAGCGCAGTTTGTTTCGAAGCTATAGCAGTTAAAGCAATAATAATTGGAATCCCGCATGTTTGGATCACTTCTGTCGCCACTAACAAGGATCGAAACCAGCTTTGGTCTGCCCAAACGAATGATTCGATTTGAACAACGGGTGAATGGTCCGGCGATAAAATAAGGAGTGCCAAATAAGCAAATACAGCAGCAGGAATGAAATATGGGATGAGGAATATGGTGGCGAATAGATTCTTCATCCTTTGCGAACTGATCATGCTTATAAGTAACACCAAGACCAAGGCTGTAACACCGCAGGCTGCAATATAAGAAAGCTTGATGATTAATGTGTTCGCCAGCACAGTTCGGAATAAGGGATCAGTAAACAGCTTCGTGAAATTTGCTGTTCCGACCCAGGGACTATTGAATAGCCCCTTGATGATATTAAAATCAACAAATGAAAGATACAAGCCAAATAGAAACGGAATAACCTTAAAGATAAAAATAAAAAATAGCGCTGGCAGCACAATCAAGTAGTGCAGCTTGTATTTCCATATCCGGTGCAGCAGGTTGGATGTTCCACCCGTTCCATTCCTCGTATTCCCTTCTTGCGAAAGCGGTTGGTTTTCCATAGCCGTCTCCTCACTGTCGTCTTCCTTTTTTTCCTTGTTAAATTGTATGGTATGCCCCCAATGGCAGTCAAGCAAAATGGAAATCCTTCTCACGGGTATGTAATGTGCTGTAAAAAATAGCGTTCCAATCCGCGACGGCAGGCCAGAACACAAATCGGTGATCGCTCGTACGGTTGACCCGAAACATGCGAAAAAATGATAATATAGAATAGTAAATAAAGAAAGGCGGAGAATAGAATGGCCTATACTTTCATCATCGAGCCCCATACATTTAATACCTTTGACAACGAAATATCACAGCTTGAGCAATGCAAGGAATGGAATTTACTATCTGAGAAGGCAACTAAAACAAAAGCGTTCTACTATAAGGGAAATGGTTTGACTCTGCCCTGCAGCATTATCGGTTTTGTCGATAAATTTACTGCGGTCATCCAATTCGACAACCAGCAGAAGCACTGCATTCACCCCTCCTATCTGAAGGAAATGCAAGCATCAAGTTATGGACAGAAGCTTGCTTCGGCAGCGGAAGAATCTGCAGAACTGGACGGTGTTGTGCTTGAGGCGCTGCAAGAAGAAGCTTCACCTATAGTAGAAGCGAAGGTGGAAGAGCTTAACGTTGAAGGGCTGAAAATCGGAGAACCTAAGGCTGCAGAACCTAATGCCGAAGAGCCCAAAATTGAAAAGTCCAAGCCTGCAGAGCAGCCTAAAGTGAAAGCCAAGAAAGAAAAGGCGCCTAAGTTTCAGCTTCCCGAGGAAAAGGTTAAATTTACAGCAACTGTAAAAGAGTTTACAACTGTGCCGAACCATTTTGCCGATACCGATGATGAAGTGGTCATCTATGAAGATGTTACGCTTGTAGATCAGGCAGCGGAACTCGGCACAGCTTGGTCCAGCCACAGCGCCACACTGAAGAAATTCGAACTGGAAGCCGGAGACAGGATCACATTCGAAGGAAAAATCGTTGCGAAGAAGCTGACGAAACATCCTGTGCCTTACAAAATTAATAATCCCGGGAAGATTCAAAAAGTATAGGATCAGAAAACAAGGGGCTGTGCAGTTGCTGCATAGCCCTTTTTCGCTATCGTTTTCTTGTACTAATTTTACATGTTTCTGGAAATATTAACGTCATTACCATTCAAAGGAGGGTTGATATGCCAGAGCAAAAAGACAGTGAACATGAACATGAACATGAACCAACGGTTGCACCGGGTATGGATACTCACAACACACTCGAAGAAGAACCAACCGAGGAAGAGCTTTCAAATGGCGATTACACAGAAGTGACACGCCTTTATCTCGATAGGACACCAGAGGATTAAAATCGTAAATGGAGGCGGGAGCGTTTATGCTTAGGCCAAAGAATTTTAAAAAACAAAACATCCAATTAAATTCTGAGACTTACGAAAAGCTATTGACTCAAAAAATCCCAAAAGAAAAGCAGCAAGAAATGAACAATAACTAATCATGTATGGAACATGTGGCGAAAGCGTGCTTCCTCTCATTCTGAACGGTTTCATTAAGGGAACCGTGCTTCAATGTTGAAGGGCGTACAAACTCTCGGCAGGCAGGAAATTAGTACCTGGAACTTGGGTTCCAGGTACCCAGTTTGAATAGAACTTGCGCCCTTCGCGGATTTATTTACAGTTAGAAGCTTCTGTGTTATTATTTAAATACGTAATTACGTATTTAAATATAACAAAGAGGTGAATGTATGGAATCTCGCGATTATGGTGTTGAGCTTGACCGTCTACACACACAGATGAACGAATTAAAGCAGCTTTTCAAATCATTCATGAATGAAAGCAATCATCATAGAACAGCACAGCACGAGACGGAAGCAGCAAGAAAAGTGGCAGCGGATAACCAGCGGGACGAGGGTGAGGCTGGCGTTATCTTTTATTCCGGGCACTATCAGGAGAATAAAGAACTACAGATGGGAACCACAGGAAAGAAAGGTCAGTCAATTGCTGGATCTGGATAGCGATAAAACAGCCAAAATTCTAGCTCTTGGACATAAACAGCGGTTAGACATTCTAAGATCCGTCCTTAAGGAGCCGCTTACTGGCACCGAGCTTGTCGAGCGATTAAACATGGGAACAACAGGACAGCTGTATCATCATATCAAGGCTTTGCTTGGTGCCGACCTCCTCATCCAAGAGGAACGAGGCGGAAAATACTCGCTGCCTGGCCGCCGCGCACTTCCCGTGCTTTTGCTGTTTGCGGCAGCCGACTTACTTGATACAAGCGATTACTTAGATTTGGCTGAAGCTCGCAACACAGGAGCGTATTTAGGAAACAGCAGTGATGAATATAATCCCCATCTTCTTCTGCAGTCTGTGCTGGAAAACACGATACTCGAGCATCAAGCAGGCTATTGCAGTGTAGTAAATATATTTCTTCATGAAGACGGCAGCATTACGGTTGCTGATAATGGCCGAGGAATTCCCATACAAGCTCTGCCGAATAGTGAGAAGCCTCGTGTGCAAGCCGTCTTAACGGAAATTGGCCGATACGGCAACGGCAGCAGCGCCTCTATCATAGCTCCAGGCAGCGAGAAGGGCATTAATATCCCAATCGTTAATGCACTTTCCCTAAAACTCACAGTGGAAATCCGCCGCGATGGCCGCGTATATCGTCAGGATTATAAAACGTCCCGCAGACAGAGCTATTAACAGTAGGGGTAACCCACTGAAACCGGTACGAGCATAACGTTCCGGCCCGATCATGACATATTCCGCACTCCCTTCGACCGCAGTGTAATCGCTGATCAAATATCCAAAATCACAGCCGCATATCCCTCTCTTTCTATTCAGTTCGACAGCGTATAACAGCAGGTTAACAACAGAAAACGGTCCCTAAAGGAAGATGCACCTTAAGGGACCGTTTCTTATTTCGATAGCCGTACGATATTCCACCTCAAACAAGGTGAAACGGCTGGCGCCGTCCTTTGGCGGCGCAGCGCGGTTCATTCCGGAATAAATATTAGCAAAGTATAGTAAAATTTATACTTTCTAATATTTG
>CAWCBD010000008.1:0-48882 GCA_963793665.1 uncultured Paenibacillaceae bacterium | reverse complement strand
GCGACTATCCCGTATGTGACGAAAAGCATTAAGAACCAAAAGATGATCGCACGGAGAGATCTTTCCTTTTGGTGGTTTCAGCTCCTTGTCCCCCAACTTCTGCTTTTCCTTGCATACTTATAATAATGCACGAATCAGTCAAGTCTGCCGCGCTTTCAGCAGCGCATCCTCCAAGGCTCCTTGAATAATAGTGACAGGTATGGACAGCATCAGGTTTATCGGCAGCCCGAAATTTTCAACCTGCATTCCGTCCTTGTAAAGTCCGGTTTCCCGATCCGATTCGGAGAGCAGCTTCTCCGCTATGGTACGTCCGTCAGACACATATCCGTACAGCTTTTTGTCCCAAGCATATCCGAGTCCGCACTCAAATACGGTCCCCGAATCGGGCTCATGACCGCGGAACGGATTCAAATTGGCAATAATAATATCCGCTTTACGGACCAGCTTTACGTTTCCCTCGGAAATAGCTGCCGCCATCTTCAACCTGTCAGGCACTGGTTGAATGTCCTTGTCCAGCGGAAAAATACCTTCAAAACCATACTTCCCGCACAATTGCTTCATCTGCCGTCCATATTCCGCCGCATCGGTTCTAAATACATCATACCCGGCCAAATAAACCTTCGGCTTATTGTCTTCCGTTCGACTATTCATATCATTCACCCCTTATGTCAAGCGTGATAAGCCTTATTATACAACAGAGCGGCAATTAGAGTTGCTGACGATCTTTACTTTACAGAATTTCTCCTGATTCATAACCATTACCAACGGATTTGATTAATCAGATTAATCATCATTTCCCGATTATTGGGGCTTGTTGGCCACTTATGAATCTCATTCTTGATTTGTTCGAGGTTTGTGTATCCTTTAGCTAGTCCATTCAACCGGGCAGCCAACGTAGAGTTGGTCAGATCAGCTGGTGCTTGATACAGCGTACTCAGCTTTTCAACCGCATTCGGATACCTCTTGAGATATATTTTTGATGTTTATCTTCGGCAAGGTGAAATTCGGAGTAAGGAGCGATCTGAGTCTCCGGCCTCCCTTTCCCCTGCTCTATCCGTTTCTCTAAGACCTGTTGGATCGACTCCTGCTGCTTCTTATCCCAATATAACAACAGTGACCTATACTGCCGCCCTTTATAATCGTTTATATTAATCGGATTATGGTTGTTCCAGAACACTTCCAACAATTGTTCAAAACTTGATGATCTGGGGGTCAAAATCAATTTGCAGCGTTTCCGTATGATCCCCCATTTGCCGATAAGTGGGCTCAGCAGAGGTCCCGCCAGCATATCCGACACGTGTTCTAATGACGCCTGGCAATTGACCGAACAAAGCATCAGGACTCCAAAAGCACCCCATTCCCAGCGTCGCGGTCTGGAGATCGCTCTTCGAGAAGTTGGGCTCGCCCACGCTGCCTTGTATTCCAGGATCGTTCATCTGTTCGCCTCCATTTCTACTCACCCAATATAACATAGACAAGCGGATATCCCGCATGCGACGAAAAGCAATAAGAACCAAAAGGAGATCTCATGGTGAGATCTCCTTTTGGGGTTTTCAGCCCCTGCATCATGTTATAGATTATCGATTAACTCGGCTGCTTTAGCATTCGCTGTAACTTGCTCAGGATCTTTGCAGCCCGGAATTACGGCTGTCACCGCTGGGTGCTTCAAGCACCAAGCCAGTGCCCAGCTAGCCATATCTACACCAGGCGGCACTTCATTCTGCTTGATTTGTTCCACTTCCTGCAGCTTAAGCGCCGTGCTCTGCGAATCATGACGATGACGAACATCCGTATCGCTGAAGGTAGCTCCTGGCTTATATTTGCCGCTCAAATAACCGCTGGCAAGCGGTACGCGCGCTAATACGCCCAAATCCTGACGCTCGCAGGACGGGAATACTCTCTCCTCCGGAATGCGATCCAGCCGATTGTACACAACTTGAATCACACTGGCTTCACTTTCGTCGAGGCGTCCGTCTGATGAAGATTGTCATTGCTTCCAATGGAAGTGCCCAGATGACGGATTTTCCCTGCTTGTACCAGCTTGTCGAGCGTAGTCCACAAGGCATCATTATCGAAGGCCTGATCGGGGCCTGAATGGAATTGATAGAGATCTATATAGTCTGTGTTCAGCCTTTTAATGAGGCATCCAGCTGATTAACGACATCCTGAGGTTCGAATACATCCGTACGCGAGAAGCGCTCATGGAAATGATGCCCGAATTTTGTGGCGATTACCCAGTCTTCCCGGCTGCGCCTTCCGATATAATTACCGATAAACGACTCCGACAAATGATCGCCATAGCACTCTGCCGTGTCAATGAGGTTGATTCCGAGCTCTTTGCCTTTATCGAGTATGGCATCGACCTCTTCCTGGGTATACTGCCTTCCCCACTCTCCTCCGAATTGCCAAGTTCCGATTCCAATGACTGACACATTCAATTCCGTCTTGCCCAATCGCCGATATTTCACGTCTTTCACTCCCTTACCTCATACTAATATTTACCTACTTTATCATGATATCGTATACAACCTTCTTTTCAAGCAAAAAGAACCGGCTTAGGTGGCGAAGTTAGTTTCTTCCTTTAGAACTATAGAGAAAGTTAAGCCAAAACTAATACTTTCCTATAGTTCAAAAAAAACCCTTGGCTTCTGTAAATGTACAGACGCCAAGGGCAGATGAATCCTGTCCGCAAAAAAGCCGCGGCGTGGCAAATCACAATTCACTGCACGTGTTTGATACACCGCATCCGCGTAATGTTAAGATAATAGCAGTCAATATAACTTCGAGCTGCGTTCCACGTCAACCGTCTAGATCAAAATCCCGTTTTCGGTATTTCGCGCGGACAAACCCTGAACGGATCGACCTTTCCGACACGAACGTCATACATCCGTTCATGCGTCTGCTTCATGGCCTCGATAAATGGGCGGTAAGGCTGCTGACATACGTCCACGACCCCGATTTGATAATTCTCCCCGTCGAAACGTCCTAATACCGGCTGATCGTTCAGCTGAAAATAATGAACGCCAATCAACTCCGGTATGGAAGCCGCTTGCTCGACAAAGTACCGGTACGCCATTCCGCGGTCTTCTTGGCTTGCCACTGCGCGAATACCGTAGGCAAGCATGCCTACATCCGCAGCACCGAAATGGAACTCGCCAATCATGACCGGCTTATTCAAACGTTGGCTGATACGCCGGGTGAGCTCACGATCCGGCTCAAGTTGATAACAATTAATGGAGAACACATCGAATGCCTCGCATCCTTCCAGAATGTCATCGCTACCGACCCATGCATACCGCATTCCCAAATTCAAATGATTGGGATCCGTTTGTTTGCAATACCTGGCCGGTATTTCCACGTAACGCCGGATAAGCAATCGGTTAAAGGCGGCGAAATCTTCTTGGCGGCACAAAATTCTCCTTCCAATCAGAGGAGCCAGCCTCGTCATACAGATCCTCGAACCGTTCATAGGTGCTCGCCCAAGCGGCGTTCAAGCTGCCGACGTTGTCATACTTTTGAACCAGCCCTTCGACAAATTGCACTTTGCTTGCAAAACGTATGGGCGATTGAAGCATCTGCTCCGTCAAATTCAATCCGTCAACAAACGCCCAATGAGGCTCATTCCGCATAAAGTAACCGATCAGCCTCCGGTCATCCCGCAGCGGAATCAGCTGTTCCGAGAATGCTTCAGCATTCTTTTCATATTCCGGACTGAATACATCCGGGAAATCCCGGAAAATCGTCTGCTCCGTAGCCGGAAAGCCCTCCATCGGATACACATACGGGAGTTCCGATTGCCGGATATAGTCGGGACTGGACCAGTTGCCGATCGTGTTCATCCCCCATGACTTCATGCGATGCTCTGTCAAATCAGCCCACTTCTCCCGCCATTCCTCTCCGAATGCGCGGATCAGATTGGCAACCGCAAAGCTGTATCCATGGCTCGTCCATGCGTCACGAAACGCCCCGTCCTTGTCTGGAAGCGGCGGAAGCAGATGCTCCATACCGGAAACCCGCATCGTGTCGGATGGATGAATGCAGTCCATCCCTGTACTGAACAGGGCATAGCCTTCGGGATCGACAAACCACCACCGCTGCCCGTCATGCTCCGTCCGGAAAAAGCCAGACGATTCAAAGCGCAGCTGCTTCCATCCGCCATAACGGCTGCGATCCGATTGAACCGCACCGTCTTCCCGTGAAACTGCCATTCCTCTCTTAAGGCGCGTTCAAGCTCTTCAGGGTTATGCGTCTTACCGATCCATTCCTTCCCTTCCAACTGACCTAGCTCATCGACATATGGCATCGTTTCGTAGTGGAATTGCGGCATGGATTGACTTAAAGATAATCCAGATATGGCCAAGCTTCTCGGTGCAGACTGAAGAGATGGTTGAGATGGAGAATCTGGTGATATGATTCCGATCCACGGATGCATCTCCCCGCATCACGGATTGCATGACGCCGGGAAACCGGTCAAGGAACAGCTTCTCTCCCTTCAGCGCCGTTAAAGGCAGGCAGATCCTCGTTGTTACGCGGGGCAATACCCCATAATGGACGGTAATCGAGCGGCTGGCTTCATCATTGAACGAGAATAGAACGACGAGAACGTCATGCGATTCATGGTACACATCTGCTGTCATACAGTCATAGTCCGCCCAGATGTTTGGATGAAACTGCCCTGCATCCAGATGCACGCCTCCTCCTTGCGGTGAGGTTTCCATTCGAAAACCATTCTCGCCGAGCATCTCCATGGAAGTATCAGGGTCACACTGAAACGCTGCGACTGGCAAATTGAAGGTCACAATCAATCAACTCCTTCTCTATTCTTTCACAGCCCCAACTACGATGCCTTTAATAAAGAACTTCTGCAAAAACGGATAAACGAGCAGAATAGGCAGAGCGCCGATAAAAATTTGGGCCGCTTTGACGGTACGCTGCGATAAATTTTCCAAATCCTTGGGATCAATGCTGATTTTGCTGAAATCCTGCTGTACGACGATGGTTTGCAGGAAGGTTGCAAGCGGATACTTATTCGAGTCCATCATGTATATTAATCCATCGAACCATGAATTCCAATGAAATACTAACGTAAAAAGTGTTATTGTTGCAAGAGCCGGCATCGACATCGGTAAATGAATGTTGAACAAGATCCGGAATGATTCCTGCTCCATCCATCAGCTGCCGCTTCCTCCAATTCTACAGGAATTGTACGGAAGAAATTCATCAGCAGTATCATATTGTAAACGCTTAATGCCGACGGCAAAACTAGCGCCCATATCGTATTTATCAATGCCAGATTGGTAATCAGAATATAGCTCGGAACGAATCCGCCTGAAAATAGCATCGTAAATACGAAAAACCACATATAAACATTCCGGCTTTTAAACTCGGTATATTCCTTGGACAACGCGTAGCCTGCAAAAACGGTAACAACCATTCCGATCCCGGTTCCCAAAATGGTCCGGTACAACGAGATAAAACAATGAACGGATAAAACTCGGGATTATTCACTGTCTTCAGATACGATTCCAACGTGAAATCTATCGGCCACAAATTAACGATATTGGCGGTTGCCGCAGCTTTTCCGCTTAACGATACCGCAAAGACATGCAGAAGCGGAAGTATGCATAGCAACGATACAATGATGAGAAGTAATTGATTAAAAGCATTAAACCATCGATAAGCGAGTGTTTTATGGTACATGTGTCCCGTCCTCCTTTGACTAGAAAATCCGATAATTCGCAAATTTATAAGCTAACCGGTAGGAAATAATGATTAAAATGAAGCTGATTACTGATTTGAACAACCCGACTGCCGTTGCAAAACTGAAATCCCCTTTCAGCAGAGCCGAGCGGTAAACGAAGGTATCGATCACATCTCCTTTACTATAAACGAGAGGATTGTACATATTGAAGATTTGATCAAAACCCGCATTTAATACATTGCCCAGCTGGAGTGTAGCTACAACAACAATAATCGGCATCATAGCCGGCAGTGTAACGTGAATGGTTTGCTGCAATCGTGTCGCTCCATCCACCTCAGCGGCTTCGTATAAGGAAGGATTCACCGCCGTAATAGCAGCAAGGTAAACGATCATACCGAAGCCAAATTCCTTCCAAATGTCACTGACAATCACAACAAAACGAAACCAATCCCCGTCACCCAGGAAGAATATAGGCTTAATACCGAACATGGCCATAATCATCCGGTTCACTATCCCGCCTTTGACAGATAACAAATCAATTAATATGCCTCCGAGAATGACCCATGACAAGAAGTGAGGCAAATAAACCAGTGTTTGGATCCCCCGTTTGATCCCGATTATACGAACTTCATTTAGCAATAAAGCAAAAAAAATCGGGACTAACGTTCCGAAACAAATTTTCAGCACCGCGATGATCAAAGTGTTCCAAATTACCTGCATAGACTCCTCGAACATAAACAAAGAGTAGAAATGCTTAAAGCCGACCCATTCGGATTTAAAAAGCCAAGCCAAGGCTTATAGTCCTGAAAAGCCATAACCAATCCCGCGATAGGCACGTAATGGAAAATGATAGCGATCACTAAGGCCGGGAAAATCAGCATATGCAGCGGCCATGTTTTCTTGAGCCCTCGAATCCACTTGGATTCCACTTTACTTGCGGATATTTTTCGTATAACGATTGCGTTCAGAGTGCTTTTCATAAGCTTCTCCCCTTTCTGTACATCCAGTGATTGCACTTTCGCATACTTCTGCTACTATTATACCAACGGGCACTTCCCGTACCTATGATAAGGTCTTAACTTCTATATCCCCTTTCATAACCTCTTTCTCTACATTTATTTCATAGGCGGTGAACACATGGTAAAATATAAAACATTCCGTAATAGTGCTCATTGATGCTGGTCCTGCTGCTCATTCCTGCCACATTGCTCTTTGCATATGCCAACAAACTTGAGCGAGAACGTGGTAAGGGAAACGCTCGAAAACTCGGCAGACAAACAATTGGAATTTACGATGCTTCAGTTGGAACAATCCTTAAGGCAGCTTGAAACACAAACGCTTCTGCTTGTGAACGATTCCAATATTAAAGCATATGCCAGTTCGTCGGAGTTTCCTCGAATACGTTGACCATTTGCTGATGCGGAAAACTGTAGAAGAAAAGCTGACCCTGCAGAGTCAAGCGGATCCTCTCATTCATCAATGTAAGGTTTACTGGCCTCGATAAGGAAGCTCATCTCAACAACGGGAAAGATCCCATTCAATGATGGGGAACTGGCTAATGAGCCGATGAACAGATGGTTTATCCATCACGATGACCAAGGTAAACTTACCTTTCATCTGTTGTTTACCAACCCTTCGATCGCATCACCGGATTTGAGCAATACCGTTTCAGTTGTTGAAACTACAATTTCAAGCGATTATTTACGTTCGGTTCTTCAGGGGCTTGATGCATCCGGCAACGGCAAATCTTTTTTTTATTTTCCGGACTCGACCTGATTGCCAATCGACGCCGTAGATCGTGGACTCTTTTCCACTGCTCTTAAACAGAAAGTATTTGATGGCAGCCGCTTCTGCCCACCCTGACTTTCCGTTCTAAGATGGACGGCGTAGAGTATATGGTACAAACGATCCACATCCCTTCACTGGAGGTACGTTAGTCAGCTACATTCAATTGGACGAGTTTCTGAACCCGCTAAAGAAGGTAAATCTGCTTGTTAATGTAAGCCTGCTCTTTCTGTTTATTGCCGGGAATCATGATCTCCTATTTGTTTTTTCGGCATTTTCGTATCCCGTTCGGTTATTTGGTGCGCAAAATCGAAAGTTTGGGCGCAGGTGATTATACAAGCAGAGCAATCGTCAAAACGAACAATGAATTTGATTATTTGTTTGCAAAGTTTAACGATATGGCCTCTCGTATTCAATCCTTGATTGAGAATGTATATGAAGGAACATGTCCGTACACGAGAAGCGGAATATAAGCATCTGCAGTCGCAAATCAACCCTCATTTTCTGTATAACTGCTTGTTTTATATTGTCAGTATGGCCAATAAATCGCCTGCAGCCGTCATCTCCATGGCTAAAAACTTACCCAATTTCTATCGCTATATTACCCGTAAAGCCGGAACGAATTCGACAATTGAAGATGAAATCCGCCTGATTGAGAGCTATCTTGAGGTCCAGTCTCTTAGAAATAAGCGGCTTACATACGAAATCGATATTCCGCCTTCCATGCTGGTATCTCCGTCCCTACCCTACTGCTTCAGCCGATTGTGGAGAACGCGGTCGTGCATGGCTTGGAGGAAAAAAGGGATTCCGGTAACATTCATATTCGAGGAATCGTCACTGATGATCAATACATCATTCACGTTGATGACGATGGCGCCGGATTATCGGGAGAGGAGCTGCATGCGCTGAAGGTTCGTGTTCACAGTACCCTTCAGTCTTCGGATGAGATGGGCTGCGGGCTGCGAAATGTTCATCATCGATTAATTAACCGATATGGAAGCAATTCCGGATTATCCTTCTCCAGCAACGAGTGGGGAGGCTTCCGGGCCACCCTTCAACTATCAAATAGAGAGCAGGGGAATTCGAATGAACGTCTTACTGGTGGATGACGAGGATTACGTACTCGACTATTTAGAGGAAGAAATTCCATGGGCGAGTTTGGGCATAATTGAAGTCTATCGGGCAAATTCCGCGGAGGAGGCACTCGACATTGCAAGTCAGGTCCCTCTCTCGATTATAGTGACGGATATCCGAATGCCCGAGACAAGCGGACTTGAGCTGCTCACGACGCTGCAGCGCCATTACCCTGAAACGAAGGTGATTATGTTATCGGGGTTTTCCGAATTTGAGTATGCCGTAAAGGCATTGCAGCACGGTGCCGCCGATTATTTACTGAAGCCTGTCACCGCGGAGGAAGTATTGATTTGCTTGAAAAAGGTGCTCGTCAAAATCGAAGATGAAAAGCTGCACAGGGAAAACCTGTCCGCTGCGAGCGATGTGTTGAAGCTTGGGCTTACCCGCATGCGGGAGCATTTGCTGCTCGATCTCTTACTCGGTAAAAAATACACCTCCGAAGAACTGAAGCGGCATCTTAAAGCTCTTCATCTTCCGCTTGAACCGGACCAAAACTGTGTCCTTGCCTTAATTAGAATCGAAACCGGTACGGAAGAAACGACGCGCGAGGACTTCGAGCTGTTCAGCTATGCTCTTCTGAATATGGCAGAGGAGATTTTCTTCGGGAAAATCAATGAAATCCCTTCCCTCTGGTCATGCAAAGATTCTCATCGTTTTGTAATTGCCTTGATCCCAGCCGATCCAATCGGTGAACAACAGGGACTTGATCAGCGGATAGCTCAGATGCAGCAGGCCGTTCAAACCTATATGAAACGAACCGTTTCCATATTAATTACACATCCTTTCGCCTTCCAGCATGAGCTTCATCGTCAATACTTTCAAGCACTGAACGTATTCTGGCGATCAATCGGTACGCGCAGCGATCTTATAATTACGATGAATCAAGCTGCGGGAGAGCAGGAACTGAAGCCTTTGACACGGCTTCATCAATCGCCAACTATGCAGCAGTTAATGGAGTCGGGTCGCTGGGAGGAAGTCATAGGCAAACTCGACCTCATACTCGAAGAGCTGGACATGCCCCCTTTCCGGACGCAGCAGCATCTCATGGAGGTGGTTTATTACTTGTACAGCAGCTTCTCCTATATGGCCCACAAACAAGGAGATTCGTTTGCCGATATGGTCGGCAGCCCTTCATTGCAGCATGATTCCTTCTATTTTCAATCGACGGATAAAATCAAAGAATGGTCGCTTCCGCTTATCGAGCAGTTCAAACGGTCGCTGCAAGAGGCTTCGCCTAGTCAGAATCATATCATTCGGCAAATTCACGACTATATTGAACGCCACCTGCAGGAAGATGTGTCTCTTACTCGAGTCGGCGAGCACGTCTACCTTCACCCCGTCTATCTGTCCCGCTTGTATAAGAAAGAAACCGGTGAAAGTCTGTCCTCCTATATTTCACGGGCCAGGATGGAGAAAGCGGCCGGGCTGCTGACGTCGACGAATAAGAAGGTTGCCGATATCGCCAAAGAGGTTGGCTATCAGAAGACGCAATATTTTATTCATATATTCAAGGAATATTATAACTGCACTCCCCAGAACTTCCGCAATCGATAAAAAAAGGGCTGCGCCTGAGTTCAACATACTCTGATATGCTCCCCATACGGTAGACAGGTGAAATAATAAAACCTGTTGCTGTGAGGGGAGCATTTTTCATGTCTAGAAAACAAATATAATGCTCAGAGAAATTCGCCATTCTCGAAGAGATTGAAAGTGGTGAATTGGTGTTAAGGCCGCTGTTAAAAATATGGGTATTATCAAAAACAACCTTGGTGAAATGGCGGCGGCGGTATCAGGTGTATGGTTTGAAGGGCTTAGAGATTCGTACCCGCAATCGAAGCTATTCCGCGGAGCTTAAGCTTCAAGCGGTCAAGGATTATCTTGATGGAGGATTATCTCAATACCAGATCATTGATAAGTATAAGATTGCCAGCCGAACCCAACTCTCCAGATTGGGTTAAGAAGTATAATAGTCATAGCAGCTTAAATGCCTATAAAGGGGGAACAAAAGCTATGACAAAGGGACGCTCTACAACTTGGCAGGAACGGATTGACATTGTTCAATATTGCCTCACTCATAAGCAGGACTACAGGAAGACAGCAGAACAGTTTCAGGTCTCCTACCAGCAGGTATACCAATGGGTAAAGAAGTACGAAGAAGGTGGGCAGGATGCATTACAGGATGGCCGAGGGCGTAAAAAAGCGCCAGAGGAGTTAACCGAAGCAGACCACCAAAAGCTTGCGATGAAGAAGCTGGAGTATGAAAATGAGCGGCTTCGGGCGGAGAATGCATTCTTAAAAAAGTTACAGGAATTCGAAAGGAGGCGACGCTAAGCCAATACCGCCAGGAGAACGTCTACCTTGCCATTCAAGCCGTTCAGCAAGACGGAGTCATTCAGCATACAGCTTTTGTGTGAAATTGCAGGGATTCCACGGTCAAGCTATTACAAATGGCTGAATCGCAAGCCCAGTCCTCGTGAAGCTGGAGAACGAGCAGCTGACAGAGGTCATGATGTCGCTGTATGAGAAGGTTGACGGTATCTTTGGATACCGTCAATTAACCCTTCATATGCGACGACAAACCGAGAAACAGATTAACCATAAACGCGTACAGCGCCTTATGAAGCTAAAGGGAATCCAGTCGGTCATCCGCAGAAAGAAAAAGAAATATGAGCGTCCACGCCGCAGCAGGTGGCTGAGAACGTGTTAAACCGCAAGTTCCATGCGGAAACACCGAATGAAAAGTGGTTAACCGATGTAACGGAATTCAAATATGGCAACGGTCAGAAGGCGTATTTAAGCGCCATTCTCGATCTTCATGATAAATCGATTGTCTCCTATGTACTGGGGCATTCCAATAACAATCCGCTCGTATTTCAAACATTGGAACTGGCCTTGCAAGCAGCACCCAGAAAGCACGCCTATGCTTCATAGTGACCGTGGCTTTCAATATACCTCTCTACGCTTTAAGAAGCTCTTGGATGAAGCAAAACTGACTCAGAGCATGTCTCGAGTTGGCCGATGCATCGATAACGGCCCCATGGAATCCTTCTGGGGAACCCTGAAATGCGAGAAGTATTATTTGCATACCTACCATACCTTTGAAGAACTCAAAAGAGACATTGATGACTACATTCACTTTTACAATTACGAACGATTACAAGCAAAACTAAACGGCCTCAGTCCGATGGAATTCAGGACCAAGGCCGCTTAATGGATTTTTATTTATTTGTACTGTCTACTTGACGGGGTGCAGTTCACTCTCGGCAGCCCTTTTCGATTCCTTACGGATTCACGCTTTTATACCATTCATTAACTTCTTTTTCGATTTGGTCGCCGCCTTTGCTTTTCCAATCCGTGACGAACGTATCGAATTTATCCAGCGGTTCGTTTCCATAGATGATTTTGGCGAAAGTCTCAAGCTCCATCGTTTTCAAATTATCGCCTTTGCTTCTCATCGTTTCTGTAGGAGCACCCAGGAACTCGGTTGGCGCATTGATACCGGTCATTTCGTAATTCAAAGCTCCTGCACGAATTTGCTCTTTATCTGCAGTCAGGATCTCTCTGTGAGCTCTCGTTGTCGGCTCGTTGCCCTTGATAGATATATTCGTAGTTTGCGAACCTTGGAATGGAATTGAAGGTGTATTCCAGAACAAGTTATACTTACTGGCGAACCCGCCTTTTCAAGCGGCTTTGGAAACTTCTTCGAATCATATACTGGCTTACCGTCTACAATCGCATAGTCATAGCCTTCGAACCAGCCGTCTTTGAAATCACCCGTTTCGAATGGATTGTCATATATTTTATCCAGATAGAGGAAGAACGCATCCATATGTTTGAAATCTTTGTTAAACATCATCACTTTGCCTTCATTGACATATCCGGTATATCGTGCGGATTTGCCATCAGGTCCAGTCGGGAGCACATAAGCTCTTAGCTTCGCGTTCGGATTCGTACCTTTAACATCTCCGAGCGGCCAGCCATCTGCCCAGAACGGAGCCGCGATCATACCTGACTTGCCTTGGATAAAGCTCTCCGTTGCCTTCACTTCGTCAATCGCAGCCAATTCGGGATCCAAATACCCTTTCTTGTACCATTCTGCCAGCTTTCCTAGTCCCGTCTTAATTTCAGGCTGAATCGATCCGTATTTCAAGCTGCCATCATCCGCTTTTTGCCAAGCGTTCCTGGAATAAACTTTCCGGTATATGCGCCGAATATAAAGCTCACATCGGACATCCAGTTGGAGAACCCGTTCCGAGCCGATAAACTAAAGCCGAAGGTATCCTTCTTGCCGTTGCCGTCGGGATCTTGATTGGTGAACGCATCCATCACGGTTTCGAACTCTTCGATCGTCGTAGGCGCTTTCAATTTCAACTTATCCAACCAATCCTGGCGAATCCACAGGACGGGGTTAGTTCCATCGCCGCCTGAGAAGATCGGAAGTCCCAGCAGCTGATTACCTTGCTTCACTTGATTCAACGCCGAACTGTTATCCGCATAGATCTTTTTAATCCGGTCGCGTTGCATACTTGTCGAAATCTTGCCCGATATCCTTCACCTTGCCGGATTGAATGAGGTCGGCGATCAAGTTAACGTCTTGTACGATGAACACATCGGGCAGCTGATCTTGAGTCGTTAGCGAAAGTCTGAGTTTGGTATGATAAGCGGCATTATCAGCCGTATCCCAAAGATCCTTGATTTCAATGCCCAGCTTATCTTTCGCCCATTTATTATGGACGTTGTTGTTAATATCTTCTCCATTGATAAAGGTATAGTCCCCACCCACGGGACGGGCGGTCGTAATCGTAATCGGAGGATCGAATTTACCGTCGGCATTTTGCACCGTTTTCGTTTCTCCCTCAGGCGTATTCGATTTGCTTTCCGCATTTGAATTACCGTTCCCCCCGGAAGAGCATCCAACCAAAGTTGTAAGAACAAGCGTAAGCATCAGTGAGACCCATTTCTTTCTATTCATTGTATTTCCCCTCTCTAACATTCGTTTACCATACGATTATCGTAGCAAACGAAAAGGACTTGCGTATATGCCCTAATCTTAACAATCATAACCTCTATCTCAGCGAATGAGGCTGAGTTCAGCAATGCTTGCTATAGAGCTTAAGCATATATAACGAAATAGCCGACCGTCCGCCATTAATGGCGGCTGGTCAGCTATATTCGGTTACTTTTTTTTTGTTCGCTCCACTCGACCGGTAGCGTTTACTTTCTCGCCTCCGGCTACCTTCACTGCCGTTTCGACCGCCTGTTGACCGTCAGTTCTGGTTTTTGCGCACCGTTGCGCTCGTGCCGGCTTACGGCGCTTCTGCTCAGCTGTCGCGTCACCCACGTGTGCCTTTCTTGCCTTAGCTTTGTTGCCTGCGCACCGGCGCCTTTCTCGTTTGGCGCACCGCCTGTTCGCTGTTGCTTGCGTTCTCCTCTGTGTCCTTTGCGCGGTCTCGCGCTGTGGCCCTTTCACGCCGTCTTTGCCGTCTACCGCTTTTGGTCCTTCCCACGTCACGGCGCCGGTACCGGCTTTTCCCTGTGTTCGTGTGTTTCCTTTTCCGCCTCGCTTTCGGTTTCACCCGCCTTTGGCCGCCCTTCACGTTGTCGACGCGTTGCGTGCTACCGTTCCGCCGTTGCGCCCGGTCCCGTTGCTGGTGCCCGCTTTTTGCCGTTCCGCCGTACTTGCTCGCTGTCCGTCGGTTGTGGTCGCTCCTTTTTCTGTCGTCCTCGTACCGCTGTTTGTCTAGCCGTATCGTCTTGGCGTCCCCTCAGCTCCGCACCGGCGGTTTTGCCGCTTTCTCAGCGCCTTCTTTCGTGTACGGTTGTTCGGTCGTCGCTAGCCGATCGTTACCTTGCCGCCGCCGCTTGTTTTCCCTTTTTCGTATCTGTGTCGTCCCATCGAGCATGCAGCTAGGAGAACGAAGAGCAAGCAGCAGTATGGTTCCGAACAGTCTTTTTTTCATCGTTTTCATGGTTGTAGTCTCTCCTCTAGATTGAATTTATTATTTATGTTTTTTCGAGCGATCGAACAGTACGGCAATTAAGATGACGGCCCCTTTTTACAACTTGCTGATAAAATGATGATACGTCCAACAGATTGAGTCCATTGCTCAGAACACCGATAATGACGGCGCCGATCAACGTTCCTACTATCCGACCTTTACCACCCGACAAGCTTGTTCCGCCAAGCACAACCGCTGCAATGGCATCCAGCTCGTAGGCAGCGCCCGCCGTAGGCTGAGCAAATATTGAGCCTAGAGGTTAAGATAAGTCCGCTGAGAGCAGCCATTAGACCGCTGATCGAATAAACCAATACCTTCACTTTCGAAGTGCTAATTCCTGAGAGCCACGTCGCCTCCTCATTGCTTCCAACCGCATACACGCGCCGGCCGAAAGTGGTATGTCTCAAAATGATATATAATACTGCAAACGCGATGATCATCCAGATAATCGGCATCGGAATTTGCAGAAAATACCCTTTTCCCATGAAGGCAAAATCTTCGTTCAACCCGGTTACCGGTTTACCGTCGGTATAGACGAGCGTTAGTCCCCGGAAGACAGTCATTGTAGCCAGTGTAACGATAAACGGAGCAAGCCTTCCTTTTGCAACTAGAAGCCCGTTGACCGCTCCCATCAATACCCCAGCCGCGAGCCCGACGATGACGGCAAGCCATGTATCCGTTCCTCCGGCCATCATGCTGGCCGTTACCGCGCTGGATAAGGCGAGAATGGAACCGACCGAAAGGTCGATGCCGCCCGTCAAAATAACGAATGTCATTCCGAACGCGATCAGCGCATTTATGGAAACTTGCCGGAGCACGTTAAACAGGTTGCTGACCGTAAGAAAATCGTGAGCCGTAACCGATAACACCAAGATGATTAACAATAACCCGATTAATGAACCAATTCCCTGTATCTTAAGCCTCTTTGGCTTCTGGACGCCCATAGCATCAGCTTGCATGTGGTTCTCCTCCCCCTGTAGCGCATATCATAATTTTTTCCTGCGTAGCCTCTTCTTTGCTAAATTGCCCTGTTATTTTCCCTTCATGCATGACCAGTATCCGGTCACTCATTCCCAGCACTTCGGGAAGCTCTGAGGAAATCATCAATATCGCGACCCCATCCGCCGCCAGCTTGTTCATCAGATCGTAAATTTCTTTCTTCGCCCCGATGTCGACGCCTCTCGTTGGCTCGTCTAATATAAGCACCTGCGGGTTCGTAGCCAGCCATTTCCCGATGACAACCTTCTGCTGATTGCCGCCGCTGAGAGATCCGACTGTCTGCGCGCCGCTGGATGCTTTGATAAACAGCGACTTCATCATCTTGTCGGACAGCTGATGCTCCTTCGCGCTGCTCAGAAAGCCGAGATTTGATACTGCCGCTAGATTGGGCATGGACAAGTTATCGCTGACAGACATCGGAAGGAGAAGACCTTCGTCTTTGCGGTCCTCTGTTACAAGAGCGATGCCTGCGCGAATCGCGTCGATCGGTTTGCGAATCGAAATCGTTCTGCCTTCAACCGCTATTGTTCCTCGGTCAATCGGATCAACCCCAAACAACGCTTTGGCAAGCTCAGTACGACCCGCTCCCATCAGACCTGCAAGCCCAACGATTTCACCTGCCCGGATGGAGAACGTAATGTTATGCAATTTACCTTTTTGCGAAAGCCCATCAACCTTCATCTTTTCTTCACCAAGCTTGATAGCTGCCTTCGGAAAACGGTCTTTGATTTCGCGGCCGACCATCATCTTCACGATTTGGTCCATATCTGTTTCTGCTACCCGTTCGGTGCCGACATAACGCCCGTCGCGCATAACCGTAATCCGGTCGCATATCCGGAAAATTTCCTCCATCCGGTGGGAGATATAAATCATGCCTACGCCGCTCTTCTTCAGGGAAGCGATTACAAGAAAGAGTGCCTCGATCTCGCGGTCAGTCAGTGCAGCGGTAGGCTCGTCCAGCACAAGAATTTCCGCTGTTTTTCGACAATGCCTTGGCGATTTCGACCATCTGCTGCTGTCCGACGGACAATTCCCCGACAATGGTATCCGGATCAATTGCCAGTCCCAACTGCTGCAAAAACCGAGTCGCTTCCTGCTTCATCTTGCGCCAGTTAATCAGCTTCGTTGGTCCGTACGTAAATTCCCGGCCGAGGAAGATGTTCTCCATCACGGTCAAATGCGGAATCAGGTTCAGCTCCTGATGAATCATGGTGATTCCGAGCTGCTGCGCGGCCGACGGGGTAGAAAGCGCCTGCTCGGATCCCTTCACGGTCACCGTTCCTCCGTCCTTCGCATAGATGCCGTTTAATATTTTCATCAATGTCGATTTCCCGGCGCCGTTCTCCCCCATCAAGGCATGCACTTCGCCGCTTTCAAGCGAGAACTGGGCCTGCTGCAGCACCTTAACTTCGGAAAAGCTTTTGTCAATCGCCTTCATCTCCAGCAACTGCGCTGTCATCTTCTGTACCCCCTCTTCGTTAGAACGTAACCCCTGCATGCAAAATGACGTTAGCGTAAGCTGTACATTCACCCGTGCGAATGACCGCTTTAGCTTGACACGATAATATTTTGAACTCCTCATGGCTGATGATATGCACTTCTGCATCATCCAGCGTGTTCTTGGTTCGTTCGAACATCTCGGGACTTTCCTGTTTCATCTCGTCGGCATCCGTATACCGCTGGACCTGCATTTCCTCCAAAATGGTCTCCAGCGTTTGCAGGAAACCCGGTACGCCGCGCCTGAGAGCCAAATCGATCCGTTTAACGCCGGGAGGAATCGGCAGTCCGCAGTCCGCAATGACGATCGTATCCGTATGGCCAAGCTCGCTGACCAGTCTCAACAGCTCGCTGTTAATAATTCCGATTTTCTTCATACTCGTTACGCTCCTGTTGTCTTCTGTTCCTTCATGAACTGTGCTGCCTCAGCTTCTGTCGGCATCCCTGCCTGTGCGCCGAATTTCGTTACAGCAAGCGCGGAGACAAGAGACGCGTAGTCAACCGCTTCTTCCAAGCTCCGTCCGGCCGCGAGCGAGAGGGCCAACCCAGCGTTATAGCAATCGCCGGCTCCTGTCGTATCAACAACCGGCACTTTATAACCTGTTAACTTATGCATGCCGCCTTCATCGTCCAAATACGCTGAGCCGTCAGCCCCTAACGTCGTGATGACATGAGCAGCACCCATCTCCTTCATTCTCCGCATGGCTAGCTCCAGCCCTTCCCCTTCGGTATCCATCCCGGTGTACCGGGCAAGCTCCGTCCGGTTGGGTGTCAAGTAATCAATGAACCCGAACAGTTCTTCAGGAAGCTGCTGGGCGGGTGCAGGATTGAGTACGACTGTTTTGCCGAGTGCCTTCGCTTTTCTGGCGGCGTAAACGACCGTTTCAACTGGTATTTCCAACTGCAGCAGCACAATGTCCGCCTGCTGAAGCTTGTCTTCGTTGCGGTCAATATCGGCTGGCTCCACCAGGTAGTTCGCCCCAGGCACGACGACGATGCTGTTATCGCCTTCGGCGACATAGATGGAGGCAATGCCGGTTGCCACACTATTGACATGTTTCACGCCAGAGACATCGATACCGTCTTCTTGCAGAGAGCGGAGCAGCTCCTCCCCGAACGCGTCATCGCCGAGCGCTCCTATCATTGCGGTGTCCGCACCGAGCCGGGCGGCCGCGACCGCTTGATTGCCCCCTTTGCCGCCGGGAATGAACTGAACCCTTTGCCCCAGCAAGGTTTCCCCTACCTGCGGATAGCTCGCAGTTTCGACTACGATATCCATATTCAAGCTGCCGATGACGACTAGCTTTGGCTTATTCATTATTGTTACCCCCTAAAGGTCGAGTCGCGGACAATGAGCTTAACATCGAGCTCGTACAGCCGGTTCTCTTCCAGTGTGCCTTCGATTTTCTTGATCAGAAGGCGCGAAATAAGTGCGCCCATATCATAAATCGGCTGTGCAATCGTCGTAAGCTCCGGCACCGTTATTTCCGTCGTTTGAATGCCGTCGAAGCCGCAAACAGCCACCTGCCGTCCAACCTGAATTCCCATTCGATGCAGTGCCTTCAGTGCTCCGATCGCCATCAGATCGTTGCCGGCAAAAATGCCATCGATGTCTGGATGACGTTCCAGCAGGCCGCTCCGTCGCTTTAATACCTCCCAGCTATTCTGAAGTCGCCCGGCTCAAGCAGCGTTGGTGAATACCAGTCGAATACCTGAACGGACTGTTCAAAGCCGATAAGCCTTTCTTTCGCTGGAATCAAATGCTGCGGTCCGTAAATATGAGCAATTTTGCGGCAGCCCACATCGAGTAAATGTTGAACCGCCATGACGGCTCCTTCTTTGTTCTTGGACCTCACCACGCTAGCGTCTTTTTGTTCAGAAGGCCCGCGGTCCAAGCGACGAAGGGAATGCCGAGCTTTCGTCAACATTTCCGCATCATCATGGCCAAAGGTATTAGAAGCGAAAATAATTCCGTCGATATACTTCTGCTTAAGCGTTTCAATATATCTTTTCTCTTTAACGATTTGATCATCCGAATTTCCAAATATAACTGTATATCCATAAGTGGCCGCGACATCTTCCACCGCCCGTGCCAAGTCCGAAAAAAACAAGTTTGAAATATCAGGAAGGATAAGTGCGAATGTCTTCGTTTTTTTGCCGGCCAAGCCTCGGGCAACCTGATTCGGTGCATAATTTAATTTCTCTATGGCTGCCTTGATCAATTGCTCCGTTTCCGCGTTTACATACCCGCTTTTGTTCAAATAGCGGGAAACGGTCGATACGGAAACACCCGTAAGCTTAGCTACATCACGAATCGTTGCGATACTATCCCTCCTCGTCAATTTGTGCTAACGGTACCATATAAATTAGTATTATTATATTTTGGACCATATAATAGGCTTAATATAGATATTAAAACGAATGTGGTAACGGTACGCATTGAAATATACCATGCTTGACTGAAAAGCACATCCTTTTAGGGTTTATATAATTTTGAGGTCTATACGAAAGATTATCGACCTAACAAGATAACCACGCTTTCCACCGGATAAACGATGTAATAAATGGAACCTATTCATGCGTATAACAAGAACTTTTTCACGAACAATAAGTTAAAGGAAATGAATACAAACGATATGGATAAGAGAGGTTGTGTACAGCATGCTTGATCAACTAGAAAGCAATTACGAATGCTCAAATGCAGGTAAGGATCTTCATGAGCTAAAGGAAGAATTAGAACAATTAACTGCAACAAGCGGTGACGATCTCTCGCCTGAGGTTACGGAGCGAATAAACCGGCTTGAGAATCAGATTCATTTTATTAAGAACAAATGCGATATTCATTAACCTTCTTAGTTAACGGATATCTCCTTATCACCATACAAAAGCCAGCCTCTTTCCGGCTGGCTTTCTTGGGTAGTTAGGCAGCTATTATTAAGCTTACGTCTGCTTCAGTTTCATTCACTCGGATATTCAATTTTTCAAAAGCAAAAAGGCCTCCAAAACCAGCTTCGTAAAAGCTGTTTTTGGAGACCTGTTTAATTATATGGTTTTCGGTGTGTTTCACTTCCCCGTTACTGCTATCCTTACACGACCTCATCCCATGGGGAGCGCGTGAAACCATGCATTTCAGCAATCGCATAAGGCTTAGCTTCCGCGAAGGCGGTGTGACGGTATTCCATCCCGATCATTGCATTGTGTCGATCACAAACCGTTCCGGGTCCATCACGAATACTTTGCTTCCGGCTGCATGCGCGGTTCCGGCAGCAGCGGCGGCTGTACGTCCGGCAGGATAGGCGAGGTGAATCGCCCTCACTTTAAGGTCGGCTGCGCAAAACACCCGCAGCGTATCTGCAGAACGGTCAGCGGCTGCAGTCATTTACAAATATAAGCTCAAAGCTGCCGCCACGGTAAGCCATCAACTTTTTCAACCGTTATTTATACCATCCGTACAGAGCTTGCTCATCGTTATAAACAGGAATGACAAACGGAATACATGACAGATTTCTCTCATCCTCTTTCCTCTCGGCAATTATATCGATTGGAGCAGCTTGTACATCTACTATATTCGAAAGATTCTTAAATAATGCTGAAATTAGTATGAGTATTCTATGAATCTATCTCAAGAGTTTTCAATCATCATCCTCTAGCAGTTCGGCTGGGACGCTTGAATCTGCATTCAAAGGCGGAAACGGTCCGGACCGTTCCATAAGCGTTTACTTATGGCATCAGCTGCCAGGAGGATGATAAAATTTATTCCCATACAAAACAAGAGATCCCACCATACGGGACTGTGCAGCACTCCAAATTGTATAAGAATCAGATTAACGCCAAATACGACAGCTGCTGACACGATGTACTTCAGCCAGCTATTTTTCCATTTTCGTTTCAACATCCACACGAAGAAAATGCTGGTAAGCATCCCAAATAGTGAAGAGAAAGCGATGGTGTCATGGGAACGATTGTCGAACCAGCCAATATTATAATATCTGCTATTGAAAAACGAGATAGGGAAAAACTGCATTGTAAAAAGCCCCCAGGTGATAAAATACAGTGTTACTGAGTGAGGGATACCCTTTAACGGATGTATAAACTTCGTAAACCAAAATTTTGCAAACCTATAATAGACCAATAACCCAATACCTGTATATGCCGTACGCCACCAATGATGATGATAAATACCCAATTTCAAAAACAACCATTCGATCCCCACTATAAGCACTGTAAATATGGCGATCCAAATCCAACTCAATCGATATACCGCTATTAATGTGGCCGTGACGGGCAAAGTCAGCATATTCGAAGCTATAGCCCCCATATTATTGTCATAATAAGCATCGCGGGCGATTATATCGGGGTCATACTCGTAGCTATCCAGTAATACATAGATAAAGAACTCAATCATATAACCTACTCCAACCATCCCCAGATAGAGGAGCAGACTCCTGTAATTTTTCGTTTTGAAATAGACAAAGGCGAGCAGGATGAGACTTATCGTGGCCAAACCTAAATACCAGATAGAATGGGAATTAATCGGCAAAAAAATCCTTAAAGCCATATGAAATACCTCCTGTTCACTTACGTTGTTATTTTATCCAGTAATTTGTAAAGCTACTCCGCAGAGCCGATGGCAGTTTGACATTGCTGAGTGACAGCAAAAATCCACAACCTTATCCAGTTGTGGATCTTTGCACTACGTTCTTTTATATACTCTCTCCGGCCTTCCAACGGTACCGTAGGAGATATCGGCAACCAACTCTCCCTTCGCCACAAAATATTCCAAGTACCGCCGTGCAGTCGTGCGGCTAAATCCGGCTATCTTGCCCAGCTCCTCCGCTGTCAGCACCTCCGGACCGCCATGGATGAAGGTGAGGATTTTCTCACTCGTAATCTTGTCGATCCCTTTCGGGAGATAGGCTGTATCCTTGTCCCCTCTGTCCGTTGATCCCCACAGCAGCTGATCAATACCCTCTTGATCCACCTGTTTATTCGCTCCGCCGAGCAGCTTCATTTGCTGATGATATTTTTGGTACGACTTCAGCTTCTCTTGAAAACGTTCGAATACGACCGGTTTGATCATAAAATCATACACACCGCCGCGAATGGCTTCCCGCACCGTATCAAATTCCTTTGCCGCTGTAATGATGATTACATCCGTTAACGGGTTGTTCTTCTGAATATATGGTAACAGATCAAGTCCATTCATATCAGGAAAATATAAATCAAGCAGTACGAGATCCGGCTCTAAAATATCCAAATGCTCATGCGCCAGCTGCTGGTCTGTTGCAATGCCAACCACTTCGAACCCTTCTATTTTCTCCACAAAACGGCGGTTAATCTGTGCAATTCTCAGATCGTCCTCAATGATGACCACTCGTATCATAGCTATCTCTCCTTTCCTTTGGAATAACGACGGTGAACAGGGTGCCGCCCTCAGAACCGGTTTGGAAGCTAATATGACCGCCTAGCTGCTGCAGGGCCTGTTTCACGAGAGCAAGGCCAAAACCTCGATTTTGCTCTTGTTTCGTTGAAAAGCCAACCTCGAAGAGATGTTCTGCAGCGTCTTCCGCTATGCCGGCTCCATTATCTTCGATTTCAATTCTTAAATCATCGCCTGCGTCGGTTAACAAAACGTTAACCTCTTTATGGTCACTGCTTGAAGCAAGCACAGCATCCAGTGCATTATCGATTAAGTTCCCGATGATGGTTACGAGATGGTTACGGCTTAGTTCAGGAGGGATATCTTTAAACCTACTAAGCGCATCAATGACGAGCTTGACCTTAAGCTCATTGGCACGATTGAACTTCCCGATTAATATGCCGCCGATGGTGGGATCCGGAATCTCCTGCAATAGAAAATGAATAAGATTCTGATGGACGTCCGTTTCATGCGTGATGATATCCATAGCCTCCTGGTACGACTCCAGTTGAATGAGCCCATAAATCGTATACAGCTTATTGGAGTACTCATGCGTTTGTGAACGCAGCGCTTCGGCATATCGCTTCACCTGTGTGAGCTCCTCCGTTATACGAAGCAGCTCCGATTTGTTGCGAAAGCTGGATACGGCGCCAATTACCTGATGCTGATGGTCAAAAATCGGCAGACGGTTCACCACCACCATACTGTCGTTAATGACCATTTCTTGGTCGATTTCGGCAATGCCGGTTTTAATGACCTCGGATAAGCGTGATTCCGGTATGACTTCCCAGACAGGCTTTCCGGAGATCTCCATCTTCTCAAGCGGGTCGATTAGCTTTAACGCAGTTTGATTGGCCAAGGTGATGATGCCCTCTGTATTAATGGCAATGATTCCTTCATGAATAGTTTCCAGAATCGCTCTCTTCTCCTGGTATAACAGGCCGATTTCTTTGGGCTCCAGACCGTGTATCGACCGTTTCACGCCGCTGGCTATCGTTATGGCTCCTCCGCATCCAACCAGAAGCGCAATTGCCGCAAAAATGATCATCTCATTGCGGTAGGTCTGGGCCGATTTATGAATATCCTTCAGTAAAATACCCACCGACACCACGCCGATGATTTGATTATGGTCATTATAGATAGGGGTCTTCCCCCGTAATGAGGGCCCCATAGATCCTACAGCTTCTGATATGATCGATTCCCCGTTTAATACAGGTCCGTTATCGCCGCCAACCATTTCCTTCCCGATTCTATCTGGCAGGGGATGCGCATAGCGAATGCCCTCGCGATTACCAACGACAATGTACTCGGCATCGGTTTCCATACGGATTTTTTCCACAATCGGCTGAATAATTAAGGAGGGGTTCTCATCGCCAAAAGCATCCTTGATATCATCCATTAACGCTACTGTCTTTGCTATTTTAAGGGCAGTGGAGCCGACATTTTTCTGCAGCGTATTCACTAGCATTCTCTCAAAGGTAAAGGTTAGCGCGATGATAATAATAAATAACAGAGATCCAATCAACAAGATAAGTCTCGTTTGTAACCGCAAACAAAAACCTCCTTTAAGCGAGTATAGTATCCCGCCTGAACGCCGGTATTCCCTTATTGTATGCTACATATTTCCCTGAACATAGCCCCTTGAACCGGTTTCCGCCGTAAATTTTATGAACAAAATAGACAGTATTATTAGTTTTTAACTTATGCGGTTATTCTATTCAACTCCAAAAAGCGATGCTAGTATGAAGCATAGAAGTTAAGTAAGCGCTTCCAAAGCTTGCTTGATTGATTCCAAAGGAGGAATAATCAATATGCGGCATTATACAAAAAATTGGAAAACAATAGTAGCGGCAGCTTTCTTTGCGGTTAGTCTTACAGCATGCAGTACGTCATCAAATGGCGGGAGCACGAATGCAGCCAACTATCCCGATAAGCCTTTCGTCATCACGGCGCCTTCAGGAGCAGGCGGCGGATGGGATAAGACTGCTAGATCTTTGACCAAGGTACTTGGTGAAACGAAGCTGGTCGATCAGACGATGACGGTCGAGAACAAGCCCGGCGGCGGCGGCACCGTGTTTTTAGCGGAATACGTGACTAAAGACAAAGATGACCCTTACAAGCTGTTTGTCAGCTCACCGCCCATTCTCATTAATAACCTTAAAAAAGAAGGAAATAGTCCATACGGGTACAACGATGTGACCCCGCTGGCGCAATTAACGAAGGATTACGGGGCAATCGCGGTTGCCTCAGATTCCAAATACAATACTCTTCAAGCTCTCATCGACGATATTAAGGCAGATCCTACAAAGGTTACGCTTGCGGGAGGCTCAGCCCCAGGTTCCATGGACCATCTGATCAGCGTGCTGCCGGCATTTAAGTCGGGAGTCGATCCGAAAACGGTTAAATATTTGTCCTATGATGGCGGAGGCGAGGCCATTGCTGCTTTACTCGGCAAAAATGCAGATGCAATCGGAACAGACATCTCCTCACTCGGCAGTTATTTGAAAGCAGGCAAAATCAAAATTCTCGCGGTTACATCAAATGAGCGGCTCGGCGGGGACTTCAAGGATGTGCCTACTCTAAAAGAACTCGGTGTGGATGCTGATTTCACCATTTGGCGCGGCGTATTGGGCCCTAAAGGCATGACGGAAGAGCAAATTGCGTTCTGGGATAAGACGCTCAAGGCTCTTTCCGATAATGAGACTTGGAAAAAAGAACTGACAGCAAATGATTGGGCGAGCGAATACAAAAACGCCGCTGATTTCAAAGCTTTTCTCGGTGAGCAAGAAGTTGTTGTTAAAGAGCTTCTAACGGCGCTCGGCATGCAAAAGTAAACGAATCTTTTAAGGGGAGGGAGCCTATCTCTCTCCCCCTCTTTCTTTAATCATAGGAGGTGCACGACATTGACCAAGGCTTTCGACAGATATGCCAGCTTTGTATTTTTCCTATTAGGAATTGGCTTTATGTGGCAGAGCAGCGCAATTAGCTCCTCGGCATATGGCAGCACAGTAGGTCCCAACATTGTCCCCTTCGGCCTTGGAGCGCTGCTCGTTCTTTTAAGTTTACGTTTGTTCTACGAGGTGTTGAAAACAAAGGATCAAGGCAGCAAGGGAGGAAAGCTCGATTACAAAAAGTTTCTCATCATCTTCGCAGCCGCCTTTTTATATGCATTCTTCTTTGAAACGATCGGCTATATTATCGGAACCTTCTTATTCCTCCTCATCAGCTTTCAAGCGCTGGAGAGAGGCAATTGGCTAAAATCGATATTGATCTCCGGGTTGTTCTCTGTAGGCGTCTACGTCATCTTTGTTGTCATTCTGGAAGGGTCCATGCCGGGCTTTCCGTCCTGAATATCGTGATTATAGGAGGTACATGAATGGATACATTACAATTTCTTGCAGACGGTTTCGCAACCGCCTTTCAGTGGCATAATCTGCTGTTCGCTTTTATAGGCGTGTTAATCGGTACCGCGGTTGGGGTACTTCCAGGTATAGGCCCTATGAGCGGCGTTGCGCTGCTTATTCCTGTAACGGCTTCAATGACTGGCGGGCTGCCGCCGGAAGCAGCGGCAACAAGCTCCATTATTCTTCTGGCTGGCGTTTATTACGGAGCTATGTACGGCGGGTCAACGACCTCCATCCTGCTCAATACGCCGGGGGAATCTTCATCGGTCGTGACCACGCTGGACGGTTACCAAATGGCTAAGCAAGGAAGAGCCGGAGCAGCCCTATCCATATCTGCAATCGGTTCTTTTGCAGCGGGCGTATTTGCTGTCCTTGCCCTTATTGCACTGGCTAAACCCTTATCGAACGTTGCGATCAGGTTCGGGCCCGCAGATTACTTTTCTTTAATGCTCCTCGGGCTATGCGCCGTTAGCGGCTTGGCCGGAAAATCGATTACGAAAGCGCTCATTATGACTGTGTTTGGATTACTTCTGTCTACGATCGGTATGGATACGGTATCGGGCGTCGCCAGATTTACTTTTGGTTTCCCGCTGCTCTATTCCGGCCTTGAGTTCTTAACCATTGCGGTGGGCCTGTTTGCTTTGGGTGAAGTATTCAAAACTATACTCGAGAACGATTACTCTGCCGGCAAAATAGCGAAGATCGGACGGATCCTTCCGACGAAGAAGGATTTAAAGGACAGCGCCGGGCCGATTGCCCGCGGCTCGATTTTAGGATTTTTCATTGGTATCCTTCCAGGTGCCGGTGCCACATTGGCTTCTTTCTTCAGCTATATTTTGGAGAAAAAGATAAGTAAAAACCCCGAATCGTTCGGTAAAGGGAATATCGCCGGCGTAGCGGCACCTGAATCAGCAAATAACGCAGCATCCGGCGGGGCCATGATTCCTTTACTGACGCTAGGCATACCGGGATCAGGTACAACCGCTATATTGATGGGCGCCTTAATTATGTATAACATCCAGCCAGGCCCGTTGTTATTCGAGGAGCATCCTCAAGTGGCTTGGGGGTTAATTGCCAGCATGCTAATCGGTAACCTTATGCTGCTTGTTCTTAACATGCCGCTTGTGAAAGTGTTCGCCAAAGTTATTCAAACGCCGCCAAAGTATTTGATACCAATCATTATCGCGATCTCCATTTTTGGCGTTTATGCCGTTCAAGCCCAAACCTTCGATTTACTGCTGCTGCTTGGATGCGGAGTTGCCGGGTTCGTGCTTGTACGGAATGATTATCCTTTGGCCCCACTCGTGCTCGGCTTAGTTCTGGGGCCTATGATTGAAAATAATATGCGCAGAGCATTAACGACTTCCAACGGAGATTTCATGATTTTCCTGCAGAAACCGCTGTCTCTCGTTTTATTAATTATCGCAGCGCTCTGGATCATTGTCCCTATCCTGCTGAAAAACAGAGGGAAAAAGGTTATCGTCAACGAAGAAGGCTAGCAAAGGGCATGCCCGAATACATTCAAGGGAGGCAACCAGATGGACAATAACAAACTCGGCGGAAAAAGCATTATTCTAAGGCTCGAGATGAATACGCATGAGGTTCATTTCGGTCAGGTTGCATCCTCCATATTCGAAGCCGGTGGAGATATCGTCGCTATTGACGTCATCCAGACCAGCCAGAATATATCGGTTCGCGATATTACGATAACCGTAACGGATACGGTCGATATCGGTATTATTACAGAAATGATTAAAGGACTGAGCGGTGTCCGGCTGGTCAATATCTCGGATAGAACCTTTCTGCTGCATCTAGGGGGGAAAATCGAAACCAAGCTTAAATCACCGATTCAGAACCGTGATGATCTATCTCGTGTGTATACACCCGATGTAGCGCGCGTCTGCATGGCCATTCACGAAGAGCCAAGAAAAGCATTTACCTTAACCATAAAGCGAAACACCGTTGCCGTCATTTCCGACGGAAGCGCCGTCTTAGGGCTAGGCAATATAGGCCCCTTTGCCGCTATGCCCGTAATGGAAGGCAAATCGATGCTCTTCAAGCAGCTGGCCGACGTTGATTCCTTCCCGATTTGCTTGGACACGCAGGATACCGAGCAAATCATAGCCACGATCAAAGCGATCGCGCCCGGCTTCGGCGGCATTAACCTGGAGGATATTTCATCCCCAAGATGCTTTGAAATCGAGCAAAGGCTGCGCGAGGAATTGGATATTCCCGTATTCCATGATGACCAGCATGGCACGGCGGTTGTGTTGTATGCAGCCCTAATCAACGCTCTCAAAATCGTGAACAAATCGATTCATGAGATCAAAGTGGTGGTATGCGGGATCGGAGCAGCCGGCATAGCCTGCAGTAAAATTTTATTATCCGCGGGGGTCACAGACATCATTGGCGTTGATCGGCATGGCGCACTGACTGCGGAACCAGCTATGACAATCCCATGTGGCAGTGGTATGCAGAGAATACGAACCCGAATCGGGTCCATGGCACCTTACAAGAAGTCATTCAGGGAGCTGACGTGTTCATCGGCCTCTCTTCGGGCGGACTGCTTAGCCGGGAGGCAGTAATGAAGATGGCGGACAGCCCGATCGTTTTTGCGATGGCTAATCCAACGCCGGAGATTAGACCTGAGGAAGTCGAGGATATCGTCGCGGTAATCGCCACCGGCCGTTCCGATTATCCGAACCAGATTAATAATGTGCTGTGTTTCCCTGGGATTTTCCGCGGCGCATTGGATTGCAGAGCGACAACTATTAATGAAGAAATGAAGCTTGCGGCCGCAGAGGCCATTGCCTCAGCCATCTCCGATGAAGAAAGAAGTCCGCATTATATTATTCCGAGCGTCTTTAATCAGGCTGTCGTGAAAGCAATCCGCGACCTCGTCATCAAAGCAGCCATAAGAACGGGTGTTGCCCGGAGAATACCTCGAGAGTATAGATGATGTTAGTAATTGACGTAAAGAATGGAGGTTATTGCATGAGCGCTGGAATTCGCGCAATCGTTGATATTAATCAAATGGCAGCCAATTTCAAATCGAGCATCGTCCTGCGCATCAATGATACGAAATTCATCGATGTCAAAAGCATCCTTGGTCTTAGCATCACCCTGTATCAAACCGATGCATACCGGCTTGAAATTCATGGCCCTGACGAGGCAGAAGCCACAGCTGCTATGACGGAGGTATTCAATAAACATCATCTCCAAGTAGAGGTGAACCGTTGAGGGTTTGTTATTTTATAACTTGCCGTGATCAGATTGTGATAGGCAATTATAAATTTGAGAGTTCTTTCCACTTAGAGGTGAGCGACTTCCCGCTCACCTCTTTCTATTGAGGAACCGCTTGCGTCACAGCGATGTAGATAAGATGATTGGCTGAAATGCCCAGTCTGCGATCTTGGGTTCCGCAATAATGCAACATCACAATCATGCGGTTTTGGATTTACATCGATAGAGACGAACCGTCGCTTAACGAATACCGCAGCTCGCAAATCCTGCTTCAGTGAAAAGGAATACTCTCCTTAAGAATCTCAAGAAATTAACGTCCTTAAAAGAATCCATTTGCTTGCTCAGATGGTGAAGCTCCCATTGTTTCCCTGCAAGGTGCTTATTTATTTCAGCTATCTCCTTATCGAATTGGTTGAGTTCGTTATTCAGGTTGATTCTGGCGGTATCTTCTTCCCTCTTTAAGAAATCATACTCCGGACTATAGGTTTGCCTTATGTTAGATATCATGTCCTGCGACCTGGTTTTATAAGTTTGTTCTAAGTTATTCAATATTGATTTCCTGTCCTTAAATTTTGATTTTATGGCTGTGATTTCACTACGAGGAACGGATTGGGGGATTTTAGTCCTATACTTGCGTTCTATCTTTTTTTTCCACTCTACCAGCGCTTTCGCTTGGGATGGACTCATTCCTACATGAACCGAGCCCCCGTTTTTTAATATCATATACACCTTTTCAATTTTTTTGCGGCCATAGGACTGGAAGATATTAATGTCCAAAAAATCAGCCGGCGTACGAATTCCGCTCGATCTTAAACGCCGTTTGATTTCATCGTCTATATCCGGTATTTTTTCTTGGCTAATCCTATGCTTCATTAATTGATCTTCCAGCCATGTTTTTTGGAAAGAGGCCAATGCGCCGGCAAGCTCCGTTTTTTCCTCCTGATCTATGGTCTGTCTTTCACCCACGATTTCGCTTATATGACTCCGGAGTTCCTTCTCCACTTTTTCCGTTTCATTCTTTTCTCGTTCCGATACTTCCCCTTGCCTTCGTAATATATCGTTTATCTTGTCTTCCTCCATTTGTTGGAACTTATGCTTTATATCGTTGACTTCGTTCAATTCGCTTGTCAGATCGGAAACAACATATTCAAGCTCCTTTATTTTTTCAGACGTGGTTCTCTTTACTTTAACAGTGGGAAGCTTCACATAACACCAGCTTAAAAAGGCCATCTCCGCACCTAAACCCAAAGTCGTGCAGGATACTAAAGCTGTAACCGGAGCATTTCCATACATAACAGTTGCAGCCGATGCTGCGGTAGTTAATACCAATAATGAAATGGTTCTTTCCAACACGAACCTATCTTTTGACAGAGGCTTGCAAGGTATTGCTTCCGTTGTGAGATAATCCAGTACCCACGACGAACCAACAGGATACGATGTTTCTGGTTGTGATTGGACAGCGGCTGACCGCATCTTCCTAGCGAGCCAATCAGAGAAGGCTGCTAGATGAGTCATTAATTTCGTTGCAGAGGCGGCTGAGATAGAGGCGGCTAAAGGATGCACGGCATCAACCAGTGATTCGGGATCAGGGGGCCGAGGCACCTTCGGCATTTCTATTGCCGTGACATCACGAAAGGAGTTTACCAAAAAACGTAACGTTTCATCATCAACAAGTTCCAGAAATTCAAAAGCGCGAGATGCGCCTGGCGAGACAAAGTCTTTCTGTCGAAAGAGGAGACTTTCTTCAGCCTCTCCCGCGCCAAGCGAATTCCATAATGAAGCATCCACAGAAACGGCTGCTATTGAAATCAAAATGACCCATGCTGAAAAGTTATCGATATACGGCCCAAAATGTTCTTCGTTTCTTCCGGGGTGTTGATAATTTCTGTGACCGAGCTCGTTGCTTTTCATGACCGTTTAAGCCCGGTACATACATCCCATCATAATCGATCAGAATAATTTCATCATTGTGAATCAATATATTGCCATGCTGCAGGTCACCATGCGCAATATTTGCCATGTGCAGCTCAGTGATCATTTTTAGCCATTTATTTGCTAGTTCTTTCAATATTTCAACGTTATGCAAATTTCTTTGGATATAATGAAGCAGCGATTCCCCTTCAACCCACTGCATTTTTACGACAGGAAACCAATTGCCGTTTATTTTTATGCCTTCAGAGAGGTACTCAAAAGGGACGATATAAGGGAGATTAACGGAGCTTAAATGCAAGCTGATGGCATCGTAACGGACCTTTTGATCCTTCACGTTATTGGTAAAGCACCTGACCGCCCATTCCGTCTTTCCGCACTTTATTTTGTATACACTAGCGAAACCGCCCGAAATGGGACGAGGCAGTCCAAGCTTATCCAATTCAGGGAGTCCGGATTGAAGCTCCGGGTCCTTGAAACAAATTTGCGGATTTTGGATCGCTTCCCTATAATCCTGCGGAGTGGGCCAAAACATCGCCTCACTTCCCCTTATATAAATTTTACTCGAATTAAGGTAACATCATCATTTCTTAGATAAAAGCTGCCGTCGCGGTAAATTAACTTCCTTTCCGTACTGAACTAAATTTATAAACTCATGTTCACCGGCTAAGCCCGTGTATTTTCTTTATTACGCTTATGTCTTCCTCGTAACGAGTCAATAGCCAGCATGCCAGGGCATCGGTCATTAACAAAAAGGAGTCTCCCGCTTGGGCAGTACCGCTCCATGTTTTAACGAACGCTTTAAGATGAATGTTATTTGCTGCGTTACTCGATATAAGTACCGGCCTATTATGAAAATCATCGGCGGAACCCAAAGGAAAAGAGGCGATAATTTTATCACCCCGAATTTGAAATATACAGCTGTCACCGATCGCAATCGCATCAAACGCTGCAGATGAGGCATCCGTCAAACGAAAAGTGATTCCGGCTAATGTAGAGAACGCCCCGCTGTTTAGCTTCTCTTGCGCGTACCAGGGAAGGTCTTTTGCATTTAGTTTTTTCTTCCAAGCTCTTCGATAATTTGGAAACGGATTTATGGATATGTTTACCTTCAAATTTGCCATTGCAATAACCGCTTGCGAGCAAATCCGCCCATATGTCGGCAAACGATGATTCACTAGCCCCATCGGCTATGGCGAATCTATAATTCGTCAGTATCCTTATTAACAAAAATGCTGCTGTTGAAGGCATCTTCATATTCATCTTTGCGGTTTCCCGCCTTTGGCAATGAAAAACATTCACTTTCTATTCGCACCATAGCCACCCCTACCTAAGATTGGCGGGACGCGTTCCAATGTCAAGCGCCTGGATTACAAGGGTTAAATCGGCATTTAATACAAATCCCCTTGCTCCATCCGAAAGATTCAATTCATGTTCCTGATTGGCCACCCGGATCATAAATGGCGTCAGCATGCTTGAGCCTTCGTAGAGCATCCTGGAATATTGGTCAGGCAGTCCATCCGAGGTTTCCGGAAAACGCAACTCAACCGCACTCGGACTGTCGGATATATGCAAGTTGAACAGCAATACATTTCCATCGTCCGTAGCCAGTGCTCTTATTTGTTCCATTGCAGGAGTCGGATCACCGTCGGTGGATTCTCCGTCCGTGATATGAATGACCACCGGCGGAAAACAATGAGCATATTCGCTGATCCATTGACTCAAAATGGTATGGGCCGTATTCATCGCCTGGCACATTGGAGTACCGCCGTTCGAGACAGGATCAAACCAGACAGGAAACTTAACAAGCTGATCTACAAGCCCGCCTGCCCCATCCGGAACTTTCTTCAGACGTTTTTCCAGTCTTGACGGATTATCTGCTATTTCACTAATCGGCACCAATTCCTTTCCGGCTAATACACCGCCGAATGCCGGCCCAACACTGGCGCCATAGCCGATCACACCAACATGATAGTAATCACGTATACCTTCCGACTTCGCACACTTTATAATAAGATTTTGCAATAAACGATTTATTGCATCCGAAACACTTCCGGCTTTTGTGCTAGCCCCGAACGGATCGGACATCGATCCGGACTGGTCAATAATAAACAGAAAACAAGACGGATTTGAACGGCTGATTTCTGCTGAATACATGATTTCACCCCTCAAAATATGTACATACTTCAATCCTATTCAGGTTGGTACAAAGATTGTACTTTTGAAGAAAAAAAAACATGGCTTCAACAACAAAAGGCAACTGTTGCAGAAGAAATCCTGTACAGCAGCTGCCAGGTAAAGGCGAGGGGTATTTGAACCAATGTCCGAAGACTACGCCACTCAGCACGGACCAAAAAAGTTTTACGGAGAAGTATTTGGATGGAGATTTGAGGATTGGAGCAGTTATGCCGGAATGCCCTACTTTGGAGCAATGAATGGCGATGCAAATGAACCTGTGTACGGATCATAGTGCAATTAGACCTGAGGTACTAGGGCAGGAAAGCTCTTATTGAACAATTCCTTGAACCATTTAAATATGGTTATGTTGACTGCGTATTTCAAGGTTACGTGGGATTCTTGTTGATCAATGAAAAACAGATATACAACTAATGCTCTTTCCTGGTCGCCTTTACAAATCGTATTTACTTGTTCACAGGTTAGTTTCATTACTTTGGCACCCTTGCTAATCTGGTCTAGTTTACTTCGACAAGCACATATGGGAATCCCTGTAAAAAAATGGATCTCTCCAACATTAAAACGGAGAGCCCTGCCCTGAGCTCACAGATGCATGTACGAACTCGTTCCATTTCTTTCATAAAAATCCCCTCATATGCAAAAACCACATCCTCATATTTTACATGGTGGAGGTGAGGCCAAGTCGAACCCCTGTCCGAAGAAACGCTGCAAAAGCTTCTTTACGGGTGTAGTCACCATTTTGATGCCCCAGCTACCCTTTTCCCTATCTCCCGTCTTGAAAATGGGTTCAATAGCTCACACTTGTTTCATATTCCTGGAATATGATTGTTTAGACAAGAAACCAAAGTGAGACGCTAGCCTTTAGGAGGGGTGCGGTTTAATGAAACCGGGTTTAACTAACTATTCCAATCTAATTCGACGCAGTTCCAACCAAGTACACCATTTTATTGAAAAACTTGGCTACAGGGGAACGAAAATTTGCATTTTATTTTAGTTAATGATGATAAACAAAGTAATCGCAGCAATAGTCATTCTTCTAACCATAAACAAGCACTCACGCTGCAGAAGCCTTTTAAGCTTATGGAAAAACTCATGCCTCAAATGAAGCTTATTTCCGATAAAAACAAATCCATACATTTGCTCAGTCAAAACGCCAGAGGCTATGCCGTCTTCATGGAAATTAATTATAGAGAAACAAAGGATAGTCAGATTAAAGAAATCAAAGCACAGTTTATCGATGTCGATCTAAACAAAATTTCAGAACGTTTAAACACTCAAGAAGAAGTGAACCAGAAAATCAAAGCTATTAAATCAAACCCCTCTGAGCAGATTCAATCGATTACCGTCAAAAGGAATAAACAAGGCCAATACCAACTTATAGCTCATCGAACCCAGCAAAGAATCGCACAATTGAAAAAAGAGTTTCTCCGGAAGCATTGGAACCAAATAAGGAATGCGATGATCATCGAAACGAACAACGGGTATCACATTTATTGGCCGGTTCAAGGCGGATCCATAAACAAATTCGTTCCTATTCAAAAAGCATTAGCCCATAAATTCGGTTCCGACCCGCTCATTACAAATCTATCAAGAGTGATGCGGATACCAGGCTTCTACCATATGAAAAACCCTGACAAACCCTTTTTGGTCCGAGTTATCCATTGGGGACGGAAAAACCCGTTCACGCAAGAGGAGCTAATCAATAAACTTGCTTTGAAACTCATGCCTGGAGTTACAACCTGAGCACCTCTCGAGGTGCTATTTCTCATGTAATTGGAGGAGAAGAACTGTGGCTGTGTAAACCCGCTTCTGCCACCAGCGATGTTCGGGGTATTCCCGCTTCACCTCGAATAATTTATCCTCAAATTGGAAACTATACGTTTGGGGGAAAGGAGGATACTTATGGCTGATGCAAAAAACGAATCTGCAAAAATCGAAAACTTTAACTCTGGAGCGAATGAAAACAATAGCTGTAGAGATATGACTTTAGTTACTGATGGTGAAGCTTTAGATGATGGAATCGTCGAATTGACCGAAGCGAATGAGGATGAGCGCTCCGATTAAACACTGACGAGTGCTAATTGGATATGAAAATGCAAAAACCACATCCTCAAAAAGCGGATGTGGTTTTTCATTTGGTGGAGGCAAGCCGTGGCTGTGCAAAACCACAATTCATCGCCGGTTGATGACGAAACGAATCATCTATTCTGTAATCAAGCCATAGGCTGTTATCCACTTAATCCTGCGTGATATTAACATCGATACGAGATAGGCCAGTACAACAAGACCGATGCAGAGCATGACGATAAGAGGAATCTTCACAATGAACTGCACGTTATGAATGCCAGCCCCAGAGAGCAGCAGAGTAAGCATCGAATTGGTGTATAAACAGCCGAGCACACCGCCCATAATTACACCTGCAATTACAATTGGCACAAAGCTCAGCGCGATCTGGGTCATAAGCTGCAACGTAGTGTACCCTGTCGCTTTTAATATCCCAAATTCCCTCTTACGCTTGAGAATCATCGTTTTGATGACCAGATAAAGGATCAGTATAACGATCAACACCGTTATTGCAAGAATCATAACCATGACAGCAAACACAGCTGAGATATAAACCCCGCTTTGACTGTTGATCACCTCATCTATATTGACTATATCCTCCGTCATATTGCCGTACTGTTCTTTGAGGTTTCGGATAAAGCCCGCATTATCGATCCCATTCAAATAAACATTGATTAAAGTGCCTGAATAGCCGGGGATTACCTGCTGTAAACCAGACAGAGTTAAATAAGCCGCTTGCCCCATATTGCTTATAGACTGGCTCAGCCCTGTAATCAAATAGGGATGGGTTGCATCTCCCGCTTTCACCATAACGGTATCGCCGATACTTTTACGAAGCATCTTTGCCACCGCCCATGATAAAGCAATTTCATTGTCGTATTGGGGATACCGACCTTCATAGACTGTCTGGTTATCCAACTTACTGAAATCATCCGAGACACTCGTATGAACGGTTTGACCATCAATCTTCATTAAAATCATATCTAGGATAGCGGTCTTTGCTACGTCATCCATTTGTTCGAAAGCAGCAAGCAGCTTTTTGGTATCCTCTGCGGATTTTGACTGAACCATGACATTCGACGTCTCCGCACCAACGAGATGAACAAACGCCGTCTTGTCTGTCGCAACATTGTAATAGAGCACAACTGAGAAGACCGACGCAAAGGTAATCGCAGCAATGATAAAAGTAATCATGATGTTTTGCTTTCTATTTATTACCATCGTTTTGCAAGCGAGCACGAAATGGAGTCCACCCTTTGCTTTCTCTAAGGGGAATGTATTCTTTTTAAAGCTGTGCGTCATAATACCTCCCCGCAGAGCTGCAACAGGTTGAAGCTTTTTTATACGCATAGAGGAGAGTAGTATTACTATCAGCATCAATACGACAACAATTAGAATACTGGCAAAGTTAATCGATGCATCCAAGTGCTGTGTCCACAGCAGTCCTGATAAAGTAGTAATAATTCCACCAAATAGCGGCATTACTGCATAGGAGACCGCGATACCAAAGACACCCGCAGAAAACGCGATTAGCATGAATTGTAAAGTAATGGAAGCGAGGATCTGCCTGCTCGTATAGCCTACTGCTTTAAGAACACCGATATTAATAATGCCATCATCGATACTGTTCGTTACACGGAACTTAATGACAATTAGAGAGACTAGCACAATCACTGCCGCAAACGCGACCAGAATCATTGCGACCATATTGATCGGCAGCGTACTGACGCTCTTCACCATCTCAATGTCATTTACCCAAGAAAATGGGGCAGACATCCCCTCATTCGGTTGCGGAAATTGTTTTCTGAAATCGACAATTAGCCTGGGTGATTGTGTAGGGTCTTTAAAGATCGTGGACATCAGGATGCCCTCCGCTTTTGCCCCCGAGTTTTTCGGATAATTGACGATATGCTTCACCTTGTAAAAAGAATTTTAGCATACCCATATTGTTCATACCCAGCATGGTTGCCTCAAAAAATCCCGCGACTCGATACCTATAGTCTTTATCACTATAAGTAATTGTAAAGGGATCACCCAGCTTGTAGCCGCCACTTGATTTAAAGCTGTAGGGAAGATAAATATCATCCTTATTCATCACATCTAGCTTGTCAATCAGCTTCAAAGGAGCAATCGTTCGGTTGGCATCCACATTAAGCAGCGCAGCGCTAATGCTCAAATCGCTGCCATCAAAACGGAACTTAGCTGCGCTCATCAAGATGATTGTTTCCGTTTCTGTTTCCCTCACTCCAGGATAAGTCTTGAGGAAATCTCCTTGAGGCTGCTTATAATCTGCACTGTGTATAATCATACTGACATGCGCATCATGAAGCGCTTCAACCTTATCATCATAGAAGGTATTGATTTTGAAAATAACCGTCATACCAACGTTGAGCAGCAGTGCGGCTATAAAAATCAAAATAAATAGAGAGATTGCCGCACTTTTACCCCTTTTGATGTTGGCAAGGGCAAGATTAACGATGTTCATCTTACCACCCCATTTCGGCGAGAAAATCTTTTAGCTTTTCCTGCCTCGCCTGGTTGTGATCGATATGAAAGGCTGCCAGCTTTAGGTCTCCACAAATAACGCCATCTCGCAGATAGAGTATTCTGTCTCCCCGCAAGGCAGTTTTGATATCATGTGTTACCATCACAATGCTTTGTCCATTTTGATTGACCGCGGTCAGCACGTCCAGCACATCATGGCTTGCAGCAGAATTGAGTGCTCCAGTTGGTTCGTCTGCGAATACAATTTTGGGACTGTTGATCAATGCACGCACGATACCTGCTCGCTGTGCTTCACCGCCGGAAAGCTGGGAGGGGAATTTCCCCCATGAAGTTTCGTCTAATCCGACTTGGGTTAACAACTGTTTGGCTTTTGCTACGATGTCCCTCTTGTTCTTGCTCACCAGCAAACCGCTCGCCAGCGCATTATCCAGCACACTCATATTGTCCAGCAAATAGACCTGTTGGAACACAAACCCGCAATTATTCCTTCTGAAAATCGCAAGCTGATCATTATTCAGCTTAGAGATATTTTGCTCTTCGAAATGAATTTCACCTAATGTGGGTTTATCCATACCGCTAAGCGCATAGAGTAGTGTGGATTTCCCTGAACCAGAGCTGCCCATAATAACCGTAAAGTCCCCTTCCATCAGACTGATATCCAGATTTTTCAGCACATGCTGTTGAACGCCGCCACTGGAAAAAGTTTTACATAATTTCTCTGTTCTTAATAGCCTGTTTTGCATGGTTTAATCCACCTTTTATTGACGAATTTTTAATTGCTTCTATTCGATCTTCCTATTCAAATAAGACTGTAATAAAGATCACAGTCTTATCATACAAGAGCAATTCTTAGTTAATCTTTGTCTAATCCTTAACTGTTTCTTAAATCGCCTAGGCGAGCTTAATTTTAAGTGTGACGGTAAAACCGTCATCACGATTATGACATTCAATATCGCCCAGCATGTTCTGCATAAGGTATTTGGAAATGTACAAACCAAGCCCTGACCCGCTCTTTCCCTCTGCGTTATTTCCTCGATAAAACTTATTAAACACAAGAGGCAATTCATCGCCGCCCATGCCACTTCCATAATCCATAATGTGAATTTCTAAATGAGTATGATTTATAAGAGAGGCAACCGTGACAGAGGTGCCGGCATACTTATAGGAATTGCTCAGAATATTATCAACTACCTGCTGTAGGCGCATTACATCCGTCAAGATCATACACGCAGGGATCGGATCCCATTTGATTTGATCATCGTAATTCACATTCGCAATCATACCATCTAGCACAATGCTTAATTCCTCGGTAACCGTTACCTTTAACTCCTGCAGTTCTTCTAAAGTCGCATGAAACATATCAGTCACTAATAGGTTAATCTGCTCTGCTTTCGAATAGATCGTGTTTAACTGTTTGATCACCTTGTCATCGGCAGCCCGTATCAGCATCAATTCGGTCACCGCTTTAATCGAGGCAACTGGTGTCTTAATGTCATGGCTTAAGCTGGCAACGAGCTCCTTCTTACTGCGGTTTGCCGCATATTCACTCTGACGCGCTGCAGCTAATTCCTCACGCATGATGTCGAAGCTTTCGGTAAAAGCGCCGAACGGGTTATTCTCGTCCATTTTCAAGGGAATATCCAGATTTCCTCTCGCCACATTTACAGCAAAGCTCTGCATCCTTGTGAATGGTTTAAATACAGCATGATTTAAAAATATCGTATAGAGTGCGCACAACACCGCTAAAATGGTAAATGTTGTAATAATCACGATCACAAGCTGTTCCTTGATATGCTGTATAACTTTTTTATAATCATTATGAACAATAACTTTGCCTACGAGAGTACCTTTTACCATGACGTCTATGATTGCACTTCTGTTTTTGATGGCATCATTTATTGTCGTGGAAGGACTATCCAACGTTTGATAGAGCAATTGTCCACTGTTATCCATTACGGAAAATTGCAGCTTGATAGCGCTGTAATCTCCTTGTTCGATATGCCCCCAATGGCCTTCAATCGTCTTTAATATTTCATTCACAGCAACAATATCCACATCGGTATCTACTTTAGTCTTGATTACTAGAACAGATAGAACGATGCCCGCAATAAATATAGCAAGGATCGTTATGAATAACCATTTCGCTTTCATATCCTACCATCCTCTAAGACGTATCCCGTTCCCCATACGGTTTTGATATATTGCGGCTCATTGGGGTTAGCTTCTATTTTTTCACGCAAATGACGGATATGGACATTGAGTGTGCCATCTCCAGTAAAGGAATCACCCCACACATTGTGGAAAAGCTCTTCTTTTGTAACCACCCTGTTTTTATTGTTCGCCAAATAACAGAGCAATTTATATTCCAGCGTTTTGAGCTTGATATCTACACCGTTCACTCGAACACGGCAAAGCATACAGTCAATCTTAACCTGCCCAAACTCCAGGTTTTCAGTAGGACTGTTATTCCCGTATCTCTTGAGCACCGCCTTAACCTTGGCAAGCAATATACTGAGCGTATATGGCTTCTGTATGTAATCGTCCCCGCCTATGTTAAGTGCAATAAGAATATCGTCATCGCCGGAGCGCGCACTAATAAAAAGAATGGGAATCTTCGTAGTTTGCCTCAGCCTCTTGCACAAATCAAAGCCGGATGTACTCCCAAGGTTAATATCCAGAAGGATCAGCGATGTTTCATTTTCTCGTAAGAACTGTATGCAAGCATCAGCGCTAGTCACATAAGCGGATTTGATCTCGAACATATTAAAATACTCACTCGTTGTTTCCGCAAGTACAGTCTCGTCATCCACAATTAAACAATCATAGTTCATACATACTCTCCAATAGAATTCAGAATGAGAATCGATTTGTAACTTCCACAATGTACCACAAGATATGCAACTCCCGATATCTTTAATTGAATATCTACAGTAAATAACGGATCAAATGATTCGGCGCATTTCTAATGAACGTAACTTGGTACGCAATAAAATATGGCATTCCTTAGAGTAGATGAGAACGGAAAAAATCCACAACCGCATGAGGTTGTGGATTTTGAAGGCGAGAGGGAATTTGAACCCTGCCCGAAGACAACGCCACACAGGCTGCGCTTCGCGGTCGGTGTAATCACAGTTTTGATGTCACCCGAATATTTAAATGAGTTTAATCTTTTGCAGCTCGTCCATGAGAGCAGGCCTATTCCGATATGTGAGACATAGCTCATCAATGGTCTTTTTCGCCTGGGCTTCCCCACCAGCCTTCATGAGATGGCGAATAATACCGCATACTTTCCGATACTCGTTTCGATTCGAAGACCGAGCAGTTTCCCCTAATATGATCTCTGTAAACAAAAGAAAAACCTTCTTCTGCATGCTCCCCGACAAGATAAGGGTAGTAGTCCATTAAGGCTCGTTTATGCTTATGAACATATTTCAGCAGTCTCTGCGTCTCCTTCTCTTCAGTAAGCACTCGGGTGTATAAGGAGGCTGTATTCCAATTCCTCTCACCATTAATTTCCAACTTGTCTAATAACTCCTTGTATACTGCATCCCATTCATCCTTGCTGTACAATTGTTTTAAACGCAAGTAATAGTTATAATCACCGGATACTGCGAATTCCTCTGCAAGTTTTATTTGATGGTCTGCTTGATGAGTAAGCTCATAAATTTCGTAGCGATACTTTTTCCATTGGATGACAAGACCAGGATAATTCTGAATGGTATCCTTCTGTTCTCCTTGCTCGGCCAGCTCCAGTGCTTTATCGAATTGAAGGGTCTTTATCGCGTCTTCAATGGCCATTTTGCGAAAAATCGTTTTGTCGAGATGATCTTGTAAAAACTTCGATGCTTGACTGTCGCCTTCATGCTTTTGAATGACTTGGTACCGAAGCCTGGCTGCTTCCTCAGAAAAATAAGAGCTATACGATGATTTATTTCTTTCATCACTTTCCAATCTTTCAATCAAATTACTCCACAAATCCTTTTCCGCAGCGTTCGTTATTAAATAACTGGCACTTTCCAAGAGGGATAATTGCCACTCATTCCACCCTTCTAAACTTGGATGAAGCACCTCTTTTAGAAGCAGCTGAAATAAGATGGGTCTATCCTTGAAGGAGCTGTATTCAAATTGGCTGGTTGCACTCTGAACAACGTTTAAGCATGCCTCAATTAGACCTCCGACATATCCGTCAGAATCATCACAAAACTGCAATAAATCTCCCATCTCATGCATAATACAAAAACTAATTTCAACGGCACGAAGATGATGTCCGCTTTCTAATGCTTCCTCCGCTTTCTCCATTACTTTCTCGGCACCAGCTACCGCGTTAGGAACATTACGATAAGTAACAAAGCCATGACGGTCGGAGTTTTGCTTGATAGAGGAACGAATCACCTTTTTGTATTGGTTTACACCCTCTTTATTGTCGACATTAATAAATTTCAAAGTAAGTGCTTGCTCGACTTCTTTGATTTCTTTGGAAAAATTGACAAGCAGCGTAATCAACTCGTCCTTGCTGAGCTTAGACAATTGGTCAGCGATATTCATTTTAGGAGCAGACTTGTTTTTAGGGGCAGACTGGATCTTTTCTTTACTGGACAATTCGTCTCTGATCTCCAAAAGCACAGCTGCTGCGTGCTTACAAATTGGTCCTTTATCGTAAGGACATTCGCACAATGTATGGACCACTTCACCACGTGAACCAAGCTGAATTTCCACATCGTAAAGCTCGCTTCCCTCCACTTCAGCATGATAAATCCGTGGCTCGATTTCATTAATGGAAAGGATATGACCATTTTCTCGATATTCTTCCCCTCGCTCAAGAATAATCGGATCTATGATATTCTTAATCTGATTCAGCTTCATTCCAATTCGTTCCTCCTGCTTTCTAACCTTTAATTATCTAACTCTATACTATCTAGTCCAACAAGGGTCAGGCAATAGGGAATATTCCAAATAGGGAGACAGCCATTCGGGTCCGATATAAAGGTTACAATATCAATGTGCTGGTTGAACAGGCTGCACCGCCAGCCACAGCCAGAACGGCAAAGAATAAACCCTTTAAGGATGCACCAACAAGAGAGGCAGGCGGAGGTCAGGGGACAGCCACTAGCGCATATATCTACCAGCTAGGGTTAAATAGGGGTAATCATAATGGAGAAAATACATACATTTTCTCCATTATGAAAACACCCGTTGTAAGCATTTTGGCATCCTCTACTACGTTAAAGCGGAATTGTTTAAGTAATCTGTTGCATGGGTATGCTTCATTTCATGGAAACGTATCTTTTTAACTTTGGCCTTATTGATGTAATCTCGAATGCACGGACAAACAAAATTTCTTGATATTGTATGTGCACCAATTCCACATAAGAAAAGCCCCACAAATGTGAGGCTTTACATTGAATCTGATCCTATAATTATTTCATCATATCGGCTAATAACCATACCCACCCAATCAACGATATCCATAAAGGAATAGTTATTGTTGTGCCCCAGAACAACCCGATAACAAAGCTTCCGTCCTTATTCATCATTGGTATCAACCCCTGAATAAGATTTCATCTATTTCTTTTCTGGGTAGTTTGTTTATAGTATATGAAAGCGCTTCAAAAAATGCAAGAATTTGTGTACACAATTCTGATAATTATCCCAATATCGCTCCTCCGACATTTCGCTCATTAGAATTATACCCATGAACCCTGTAAAACATAGCAAGAACCCGACCTCATGAGGTCGGGTTTCTAATGGCGGAGGCGAACCTTGGCTGTTCAAAACCACAATCCGCCTTCGCGTGATGATTTTAATGCATGCCGTTATTCTCCCTCGCTAACATGAAGCCCCTTACTTCGAGCCCCAAATCGACATATTATTGGATCCGATTAATGAGAACGTCATAACTGCAGTGTGGCTTGACAATTCATTTCTTTGTTTGAAGAACACCCCTTTATACGTTACGCCACCGATTACCATTGTGCAGTAATAGGAGCCTGACGTAGAGGACCAAGTACCAGTCACATTGCCCGTTATCGTTCCATTCGAGTTCAAGGTCACACTCTGGGTTGTCAGCATGCCTACGCCTGACGTAGAGGCATCAAGACCCATATTCACAAACTGATAGGTTCCCGCCATATCGCTCACGCTGTATCCCGTAGAAGAAATACTGCTTCCCAAGTATTCATACACCGCTGTCACCGGCCATTTGTCAGCGTTCATGATTTGTTGATGCACACGAACCTCATGGCCCTCGGTTCCGTTATCGAATCTTGTATGGTACACGAGATATCGCATTCCATCCGTATCGATAAGTGCAGAGTTATGGCCGCCGGATTTATATCCCAGTGTTAATCCGGACAAATTGTAATTGCCAAACAATTTGATTCCGTAATTGGCTTGATTGATGGAAGCGGATGCATATACAGCTGAATTGCCGGCAGCATCGGTATACGTTCCGTTGATGGAAGTCGAGCGATACATACGGATGTGGTATCCGCCTGAGTTTGCCAAGCCGCCGTATGTGACATACAGATAGTAGTAACCCACGCTCGAATCATAAACAATAAAAGGACCTTCACCGGATTTACCATATCCGCCGGCAATTCGTTTACCGAAGTAACGGTCAGTGTCGCCGTTATCGGAGCCGGGATAATAAGGCTTGCCTGTCGCTGGATTAATCTGAAGAATATAAATACCGCCGGACCATGATCCGTAGCTCATCCATAAATTGCCGCTGCTGTCGCGCACAAGGGCGGGGTCAATTGCATTAGGGAAGTTAGTGTTATTATATCCTCCGCTGCTCGTGAACCAGCCGCTTCTCGTGCCTGACAAAGTACCGTTGTCGATTAACTCCGGAATATTCGTATTTTTGTACCATGTATTAACGGTCTTGGTCCCTAGTGACGAGGTCGTTGTTATTGCATTACTCGCACTCGTAAATCCTGAATAGACGATTGTATCGACATATTCAAATGGTCCGGATATCGACTTGGACACTGCATAGCCGATTGCGGAACGGATATAAGTCGATGAGGTGCAGTAGTATAGCATATAAGCACCCGTCGATCCGTTTGCCCATACATATGACGCATTGTAGATCGGAGCAGGCGCCCATACCGAAGTGCCGCCCGAGCTGTCCTGGTCGTTATATCCGGCCCATGCGAAAGAAGGAGCCAAAGCAGAAGTCAACGCCGTTCCCGTACTTCTTGAAGAATTGCCCGTGCCGCCGGCTTTGACCAATTCCCATTTTTGCATGTCGCCGCCCCAGTAATTCCACTGCTGCACGTTAGCGCCGTTGGCCGTGCTGCCGTTGAGTACATCAATCGCCGAGGTATATCCTGATGACTTGGTAAGGAATGTAACTGTTCCGTCTGCGTTTTGTTGAATTTTAAATAACTGCATCGTGCCGCCCGAATACGTCCATTGTTCAATGTTGGTGCCATCAGCAGAAGAGCCGCCTGTGACATCAACAGCGCTCATGTAAGCCGAGTTCGCAGTCAGAATATAATAATCGCTATTACCGTTATACACAATTTTAAATTTTTGCGCATCGGAGCCGTTATATGTCCATTGTTGAATATTCGTGCCATCTGTAGAAGCCCCATTGAAGACGTCTAAATATAACCCGCTATTTTTGTTTTTGATATAATAATAGCCTTCAAAGGTTGATGCCGCGTATAGGCTTGTATTCGTGTAGCCTTGTGTCCCCAGATAAGACCAGTTTCTCAAATCCGTACTGGAAGCTTGCGCGATATGGGAGCCGAAAACATAATATTTGTTAGTCGCAGAATCATACATAACAGAAGGATCATGGACTGAAACGCGGGTTGTTGTAGAAGTCGTCGATGAGCTTGCTGCTCCATAAGCATTGCTGCCTAAGCAAACGGCTAATAAAGCACAAATAATAGCTAAGATGAAAAGTTTATTGCTCGTTACTTTCTGGATAAGCTGCATTGTATAATAGTCCCCTTTCTTCACCCTGCAAATTTAGGATTAATCGAAACAAACAATAAAACGCTTTCATAAATGTGGTAAACGTTTACAATGTTGCTAACGATACTGAGACTTTCACGAATAAATCCGTAAGCTTATCCCCTTCCCTTCTCTAATTTTCGTTACTCCCGCAAGCTTTAGACCATGAGACGGCAATAAGCAGCAGGTTGTTACTAATTACATTAATTCGTTAACATATTCATTATAACCAAATATTTGCAATTTTCCACGCGACTTTACGGCTATCCTTTGTAAAGCTTGGTATACCTAAAGTCCTATGCGGCGATGGACGGTGCACTTGTACAAAAAACCTTGATCAGGCATGAAGCCTATCAAGGTTACCGTTACTTAAACAATTTAATACACGGCAAAAATCCACAACCTCATGCGGTTGTGGATTTTATATTGGTGGAGGCGAACCGTGGCTGTGCAAATCCACAATTCGCCGCCGCGTGATCTTTAGTTTTATAAGCTAACTTAAAGTCACTAATCAATAATTAAATTCTGCTCTTCTTAGTGAAAACCGTAGGCGACATTTCCTCTCCTGCCAGCTTATTTCCACGCGTGACATATACCTCTTTATCGAGGATGACGTGGTCCAGACTTGAGTCCTCTTCGATCACGCATTTCTGCATCAGAATGCTATTCCTGACGACCGCCCCTTTCCCGATTCGTACCCCCCGGAACAAAATGCTGTTCTCTACGGTCCCCTCAATGATACAGCCGTTAGCTACCTGTGAATTTGTTACATTGGCGCTATTCGCATATCTAGCGGGCGGTTCGTCCTTAATTTTAGTGTAAATTAATCCAGGCTGATAGAAGAGAGATTTCCATACATCGGGATTTAATAGCTCTTTGCTGTACTTATAATAATTTTGGACAGAATTAATGATAGCCAAATATCCTTTGTATTCGTAGCCGTACACCTTCAATGTGTTGAGATTACGTATTATAACATGCCGCACCAAATCATAGTAATTTTGATTCACGCTTTTTTTGACCAAATCCATGAGCAGATCCTTCTTAATAATGATCATTCGCATGTACACCTTGCTGCTTTTTTTCGTCTGATGGTTCTCATTCATCCGTACGACCCGTCCATCCTCTGCAAAATCAAGCGTAATGAGGTTGGAGAAATCCTCGTTGTCATCGCCCATTTCCTTGTAGATGACGGTGATATCCGCGTTAGTCCTTTGGTGGTTCTCTACTGCTTCGGTATAGTTGATATTGCAGATCATATGACTGCTCGAAACGATTACGAACTCTTCACTGCTGCGGTCAAAATATTCGAGAGAACCGTAAAAATTTTGCAAATCGCCGTTAAAACCCGTGGTATGGCTATTATTGGGGGGCAAAATGAACAGTCCCTTGTTTTTTCTATCCAAGTCCCATTCTTTTCCCGAGCCCAGATGATCGATGATGGAACGGTAGCTGTTATGGGCGAGTACCGCCACATTGTTAATCCCCGAATTCACCATATTGGATAACACAAAGTCAATTAAACGGTACCTGCCGCCGAAGGGAACCGTTGCAGTTGCCCGCGAGTACGTCAGCTCATGTAAAAGCGGCTGGTTGATGCTGAGATTGATGACACCTAACACATTATTCATCGCAATCACTCCTATATCAATTGAGAAGAAATGACCATGTTCTCACCGATTAAAGTGATTTCCGCCGATTCATCTGAGCTTCCGACGTACGCGCCATCTTGGATGACGGTACCTGAGCCGATAATGGCTTTATGTATCGTAACGTTATTCCCGATTTGGGCGTTTGGCATAATGACCGAGTCTTTTATCACGCAACCCTCACCGACATGAACACCGTAAAACAATACGGAATGGTCAACTTTCCCGTATACCATGCATCCTTCATTCACTAGCGAACCGGTAACTTTGGCGGTAGAGGCGATATGATGAGGCGGCTTGTTTGGGTTTTTCGCGTAAACCTTCCATTTGGGGTCATGAAGCGTAAACGGCGGATCTTCCAAAAGCAGGTCCATATGAGCTTCCCACAGGCTTTCGACGGTTCCGACATCTTTCCAGTACCCTTCAAAGCGATAGGCAAAAATCGGATTACCGTTCTCCAGCATTGATGGAATAATGTCTTTACCGAAGTCATTGCTGGATGCGGGATCTTGTGCGTCGGCGATTAGCTTCTTTTTTAAAACATCCCAAGTAAAGATATAAATGCCCATGGAAGCAAGATTGTTTTTCGGCACCTTTGGTTTCTCTTCAAATTGCGTAATCCGGTCATCATTGTCCACGTCCATAATGCCGAACCTGCTGGCCTCGTGTATAGGTACTTCTAAAACCGCTATGGTTGCGTCGGCTTTCGTTTTCTTATGCTGCTCCAGCATGAGAGCATAATTCATTTTGTATACATGATCGCCGGAAATGACCAGTACATATTGCGGATCATACTGCTCAAGATAATCAATATTCTGGTATATAGCATGTGCCGTTCCTTTATACCAACTGCCCCCTCTTTGTTCCATGTAAGGAGGCAATACAGTAACCCCGCCGTCTTTCCTGTCCAAATCCCATGGACTGCCGATTCCTATGTAGGAATTCAGTATCATCGGTTGATACTGGGTCAGTACCCCAACCGTGTGAATACCTGAATTGCTGCAATTGCTCAAGGTAAAGTCGATTATCCGGTATTTACCGCCGAAGGGCACAGCGGGCTTTGCCAGCTTTGTCGTGAGATGACTTAATCTTTTGCCTTCACCGCCTGCAAGCAGCATAGCTACACACTCTTGTTTCTGCATTCAGATCTCTCCACTCTGCAAGAAATTTCCACCATTTTGTCAAAGTAAATAGAATTTTCAGATAATTTAGTTCATTCAACTCCCTTCTGCTAGTTTTGGTAATGAAAGCGTATACATTGTTGTAGAAATTATAATAACTTGTAGATGTTGGAAAGTCAATAACGGTCGATGGAGGATGTGAATCTTATTTTCTGGGATTGGGCTTAACTATCGAGGAAATGCAAAAACCACATCCTCATGCGGATGTGGTT
>CAWCBD010000007.1:0-125777 GCA_963793665.1 uncultured Paenibacillaceae bacterium | reverse complement strand
ACAGGAAACGCGTTGCCCCAATCAGTTTTATTCCATGCCCTGACCTGCTTTCCCGCGGGAGAGACGACTTGCGTTTCGGCCCCTGCTTGCTCAAGCGCCTGCTTGGGCTCGGTCATTTCGATCTGCTCAAAACCTTCTGCGATGAGGATCGCCACCTTCTTCCCATTTAAGTCTGCATTCATAACACGGAGTGTTCGATCGCTTGCTCGGGATCTAGGAAATGCTGGGACCTGTCGCCGGCGAGGTCCGCGTGCTTGTGTCGGAGGCGATCGTCACCCCATACCGATGGACGAGTTCGGCTCCCAACCATCCGGAGATGGCCAGGGCCAGCACGCTCAGGATCGACAGGACGAAGGGCAACGTGTAACTCACGCTGGCATTGCGGCGCAGGTAAAAATTAACCACGTAAACGGCCACGATTGCCAGGTTCATTGTCATATGCGTGATGCCAATCCGCTTAAGCTTGGGATCCTCCGATTGAGAGCAGGTCGATAAACCCGGGGACAGCAGCGATCAGGGCAGTAATATGACCTGCAAGAGTGAATAACGCGATCGATCGCCAATCGGCGTTCCCGAGGTTGAAATAAGCCACAAAATCACTGTAGAGCGAAAACAGCCAAAGCCCTATCGGCAGTGCCACCAGGATTGGATGCCAGGGATGATGTTTTTGGACCTGGCCGGCGTTTGCATAGATCCTCCTTTGTTTTCATTACCGTTCGGTCTTTGTGGCAGGACCGGCCATAGGGACTTGCCCGCATGGGCACGGAGGTCCATGCGAGGCTGATGGGACGCGGGCAAATTTGGTGCTGCCCCGAAACCACGACGGACATACAATCTTCTCCGTTATGAAACAATCTATCGGAGCGAAAACTCTCGTTTACCCGACACCGGTATTCGTCGTGGGGACCTATGACCCGCAGGGAAGCCGAACGTGATGACCGCCTCATGGGGCGGCATCTGCTGCTCCCGACCGCCGTGTGTGGCGGTGTCCTTGCGCAAGGCGACCTACACGCATGGCAACATCTCGCGCGAAAAGCCTTCACGATCAGCATTCCCTCCGAAGCGCACGTCCGGGCGGCGGATTATTTCGGCCTGGTCTCGGGCCGGGAGGTGAACAAGTTCGCCAGCCGCCGAGACTGACACCCGTACGGAGCGATCTCGTGGATGCCCCGTACGTGAAGGAGTTCCCGTTGATCGTCGAATGCAGGCTGGCCCACGTGATCGAGCTTGGGTTGCACACGCAATTCGTCGGCGAGGTCCTGGACGTCAAGGCGGAGGAGGGGGTCTTCGCAGGCGGCGGTTTGTTGGACATCAAGAAGGTGAAACCCCTGGTGTTCACGCCCGACACGCAATCCTACGGCATAGGGGCATTCCTCGCCAAAGCGTTCTCGATCGGCCAGGACGTCTGAGCCGAAACTACTCAACCTTAGGGTTTGCCGGAAAGCCGCAACCAAAGAAGGAGCACATCGGCAGTGCCGGACCGGGCGATATTCACCCGGTTCGATTCAGCCGGGGCGCCGACGGTCTGTCCCAGATTGAGGCCGAACTGTGGCTGCCGCGAAGAATCGACGAGCTCTTTCCTTTTTTTGCGAAGGCCTCCAATCTCGAACTCTCACCCCGCCATGGCTCAGGTTTCAGGTGCTGACGCCGGGGTCGATAACGATGCGCGCCGGTTTGCGGATTGATTACCGGCTGCGGGTGCGTGGAATCCCGCTGCACTGGCAAAGCGAAATCACCGCGTGGGACCCGCCACGCCGCTTCGTGGACGAGCAACGCCGCGGCCCTTACCGCACCTGGATTCACGAGCACACATTCGAGGAGTGCGACGGCGGTACGCTCGCCCGGGACGTGGTGCGATATGACGTTCTCGGCGGAAGACTGGTCAATGCCCTTTTCGTTCGTCCTGACACAACAAAGATCTTCCGTTTCCGTCAGGAAAAGCTAAGGGAGCTGTTTGGATCACCATGAGTTCGCCCATCAGTGGCCGGCTGCACACGCTCCGGCGCGCAGGAATTGGGCTTACACCGCCCAGCCCTTGCGATAAGGCGGGTCGACATATCGATTTTGCTTCCTCGTCGTTCGTCACCCGCATCCCCTTCGGCATCCCAGTCAATAGGAGCCTCGGTGCGCAAGGCCAGGGAGCCGAGCAACGCCATCTCCGTCATCTGGCAGCCGAACTCAATCGGGCAAACTGTCCCGGCACCGGTCTTGCACGCCGACGTCCACTCGCGTGTAGTGGTTTGCTTGTTCGCACCGCCGCAAGGTTTTTGGCGGGGACCGGAAGTCCCGGACCGTTCTTCCGGTGCAAGGAGCAGCGGCTCGGAACTGCCATAGAACCCCGTAATCATGCAGCCCTTCTCGCCCACGAAGAGCAGCCCTTCCCGCCTCATGACTGCGTCGGGCGGAACGCCTTCGGGCGGGGCGGCTTCATCCCGCCGTCATACCAATGCACTTTGAGCGGAGGCAGATCGCCTCGTGCCGCGAACTCCCAGGTGACGACGTTGGCGTTCCCCTGGCATTCGGGCGTTTCGACGCGTCATGAAGCCCTCGCAGCGAGTCGATCCGTTGCCGTAAATGCGCGAGGGTGCGCCAAGCTGCAGTTCCTTGAAGTACATGTGGAGCGTGTGGCAGGCCATGTCCCCGACTGTGCCCCCGCCGAAGTCCCACCACGGCCTCCAATTTTCGGGGTGATAGGCCGAATGATATGGCCGAAACGGCGCCGGGCCAATCCACAGGTCCCAATTCATCCCCGCCGGCGGCGATTGCGTTTCCGCCGGGCGGGCCAACGAGCACGGGTAGATGGGATGATGAGTCCAGATATGAACCTCGCGCACGGGACCGAGCATCCCTGACATCAAAATTTCGGACGTGCTGCGGGCGGCATCCGTGCCGGAGGATTGCGCGCTGGTCTTGGTCACGATTCCTTTGGCCGCGAGAGCCGCCGCGCGAACTCGCCTGGCTTCCCCGATGGTGTGGGTGACGGGCTTCGCACAGTAAATGTGTTTCTTGAGTTGGAACGCGGCCATCAAAATGAGTGTGTGCGTGTGGTCCGGGGTGGCGACAATCACCGCATCAATGTTCTTGGCCTCCTTATCGAACATCTCTCGGAATCATGGTAGCGGAGTGGCTTTCGGGAACTTGTCCAACACGCCCCGTTTTGCAGACGAGGTCGTGATCGAGATCGCACAAAGCAACGATGCGTTCGGGCTTTGCAGCCCGTGAGGTAAATGCGGCCCATCCGCCACACCCGACGGCGGCAATCGCCAGGGTGTTGCTGGGCGCGCCCTCGCCCCCAACTCACATGCCGAGGAAGGACGAGCGGGGCGAGGCCGGTGAGAACGATGGACGCAAACCCGCCGGCGACGAAACGGCGGCGAGTGATCTGCCCTCCAGTTCCGTTGAGCGCCGCCGCCGGCAGAGCGTGACTCGGATTTTTCTCCGATTTCATGGGCGATCAAGGTTGAGGTAATGGACGCAGCGGCCTTACATAGATGTTGCGGAAAGCGACTGGCCCGTGATCGCCCTGCAGCATCAATGGATTCTCCGGCGCTTCGACCAATTCCATTGCGGCCTGTGTCTTTTCAGTTCGCTCAATGTTTTCGTGGATCAACTCGCCGTTGTGAAGCACGCGGAGGAATTTCGCGTTGGCGACTTTTTTTGCCCGCGGCATCAAATCGCGGGGCCTGGAACCAGACGTGGTAGGATTGCCACTGTCCGGCACGCCGGTCAGCCCGCACCCGCGGAGCCACGCCTCCCGTGCGCCGGCCCTCAATCAGGCGATCGTAATGGTAAATCGCGCCGCACATGTTGCTGATGTGATTCGTCAACTCCTTGCCGCAGCTGTCCCAGATCTGAATCTCATACAGTCCCTGAAGGTATACGCCGGCGTTAGAGTTCGAGGCGATCAGGAACTCGACATACAGTTCCACGTCGCCATATTTTTCGGCTGTGACCAAATCTGACGCAACGGGTCCGCGGTTGGCGCGGGGCGCGGAATTCACAATCCGATCTCCAGGAGTGGAGACTCCCGTCAGCAATCGGCCGTTTGCCGGCCCTCCCCAGATCACCCCGCGCGTGGTCATCCACCCGGTCCGCTCCGGCGAACGAAAGGTCCAGCCATCGAGGTTCTTTCCGTTCAATAGCGGTTTCCAGCCGTCCTCAAGCAGGAATGGCGGATCGCCGTGGTCGTAGCCATCATTGACGGCTGGGAGATCAGCGGCAGTACCGCGGAGATACAGGCCAGGGCGCATACGAAAGCAACAATGTTTGTTTTCATGTTCTGATTATTTGATCTCCCCGTTCATGGCCGCCTTGGCGAACTCGCCGAGGCTTGAGCTCGTAATTCCAGTTCCTGATCAGCGTCGGTCCCCATTCCGGATCGAAACACCAGACGGTCCAACTGATGCCCTTGCTCTCAAGATACTTGATGATCGCCGGGCCGTAGGCGGCGTCGCGTTTGGCTCGTTCGTCGGATTCGGCGGCCGGCGGCTGGCCTTTGTGGACGGCGGCCTTGCAAACCCGCCGAATTCGGTGGCCATAATCGGATATTTGGCGGCGGCAAAACCGAAATCCTCCTCCCACTTGGGTTCCCACGGCTGCGGCCGCTTGTTGGAATAGGGATGAGCGGTATAGCCGATCCCCTCGGCGGCAATGGGGCTGAGGAGCAGGGCGTCAGGTCGTAAGCCCAATCAAATCCGGCCACCATCGGGATGGCCTGCGGGTTGTAGGCGCGGATCAGGGTGATTTGCTCCTCCACGCTTTTCTTCCAGGCGTCCCAGGAAACCGGGCCGAGCTGGTTCCGGTAGGTGGTCGGCTCGTTGAACAGCTCGTAGAACGCCACGGTGTTGTGGCCGGCGTAATGCCGGGCCATCGATCCGCCAGAAATTGTAGGTCTCCTGCTTCGATGGTGTCGTACATTGGGTCCTGAAAAACTCCCGTCTCCAGGTTGCCGATCGTGTGCCAGTCCAGCATGACGTACATCCCCAGTTCCGTGCACCAGCCCACGGCCTGGTCGAGCAGCTTGATGTATTCCGCCGGCGTCCGTTCCCGCCAGGCAACCGGATGGATCGGAATGCGGACCAGCTTTGTGCCCATCTCCTTGACCTTGACGAAATGGTCTTTGCTCCAATGCCCCTGCATCTCGAGTTTGTCCGGATCCGAAATGGACAGTCCACGGAACAACACCGTGTTCCCGTTCGGGTCGACGAACTTGTTTCCCTTGACCGAGATCAGCGGCATTTTCTTGTTGTCCACGGTGTAAGGCCGCTGGCCGGGAGCGCGGTCCCGCCACCAGGTGTGAAGTCTTTTGGCCGTGTTGGTCTGCGCAGACGGCGCCGGAGGATTGGTGTTTTGCGCGAACGCAATGCTCTGAACGCAAAGCAACGCCAGCACGATCGGCCCAAGGTTTGTCATTTTCATTTTCTGATCTTCTGATTCGTTTAGGTCTGACTGCCGGCTTTGGATTTTATGGCTTTCCGGTCAGGCTCGTGAAACTCATGCCGTCCAGCGGCAGTTTTACCGTGCCCTTCACAACGGGCACACGCCCGGCTTCCTGCATGCCGCGACGGCTGTCGGTCACGAGCACGCGCATTTCCTTGATCCCCTTCGGCAGCCCGGAGACGGTCGCCGCCCGGGCCGCGCCGTTGTTGACCAAATGCACCACGCAAGCTCCATGATCGGCAAAGGCGCACGAGACCACTTTTGAATTGTCGCACGTGATCGGCAAGGCCGTGGAACCCGGGGCCGTCATGCCGAGTTGTTTGATCTGCCAGAATCGCTGCGCCGGTTGCAGCGGCAGGCCACCGGTCCCGCCGGTGAGGATTGAATAATCCGACGTCAACTGCCAATGCAAAATGGACAGCGGCTGGGCGATGCGGCAGATCTCGACGTATTGAGCGATTTCTTCGAGAGAAAACCAAGGCTCGAGGAAGATGGCCCGATACTGGTGCGCGGCAGGATCAAGCCCGCCTTCCCCAATCAGGAGGGGCACATTGAGCTTCCTGGCCGCATCGCTGAAATGCGTGTATTGCTCAACCGTCCCGCCGAGCCAGGAATGGAATGACACCGCGCCAATGTATTTGGCCGCCTCAGGATCGCCCAGGGCCACATCGATGAACTTGTCGCCTGTCGGGTTCCCCGTGTCGCCCAGGATCATCCGGGTCTTCAGCCCGCGCGACGCAAAGTGCGATCCCAAACGCTTGATTGCGTCGGCGTGCTCCTGCGGACTTTGGAGCACGTTGATTCCCATATCGGATTCGTTAAACGAGAAGAGGACCGGCTCCGCCCCATAGTTCTGTTTCAAATACTCCAGGTACGAACCAATCGATTTGCAGACTTTGTCCCATTTATCGGGATTGATCCGCGCGCGTCCGAAACGCCCGCTGCTGTTCGTTGCCAAAGCCCAGTTCGGCGCTGACCAGATACTGATGGCAGTTGGAATATTTTTGCGGGCGAGCTTTTGCGCCATCTCCATCGCTTCGCGGACATTCGTGTTTACCCCGTTCGTGGCAGCCGCCCCCGCCGGGTCGGCGTCTTCGATGGGCTGCCATCGGTCGAGCGGCATCGCCACGCGGCCCCAGACGACGCGCAAGTTGTCGAGGTTGTATTGGATTTCGGCCGCGTCCGCCGGGCTTTGGATGCGGAAGTTGCCACCCATGCCGTCGAACTTGCGGCCGGGCTTCGAAGCATCCACTGTGAGCTTCGCCGGAGTTTTGTCGATGTCGCCTGTGGCTTTGATCGTGAAGACGGCCGCAACGGTTTGGCCGTTCGTCAGATTCCCCAGGCTCAGCGGGAAGGAAACCTCAATGCCCTTGTCTCCGCGATTTTGAACGCCCTGAATCACCAACTCCAATGGCGCGGGGAAGTTCAGCTCGATTTGGCGTCGCGCGGAAATTACCCGCAGACCTTTGGCGGACGCGCGGACGTGGAGATTTGTGCCGGAAGAACCGGTGTCGGTCAGGGACACGGGCTTTTCCCGCCGGAGACGGGGCGATCCATTGAGCCGAGCCGCCGGCGTAATCGGCCCCGGCAGCACAATGGCGAAGAATACCCCCTGCAAGGGAGTGTTCGTGTTTGAAGTAATCTGAATCTCGGCATCAACCGTCCCCGGAGCCACATCCTTAAAGCTGGCTCGGTAACTGACCCCGGCGGAGGGCGGTCCACCCCGGAACCCGCCGCCACCCGGGCCACGGCGACCTCCGCCACCGGTAAGGCTGCCGGTCATTATCAGGGTGTTCCCATCGCGCGAAAACTGTCCGCCTCCCCTCCGCGACCGGCCTGGCCGACTTCCGCCGTGGTGGGAGCAACGGCGCGAATCCCGGTGTTGAAGGCCATCAACTCTCCATCGACCCTTATCCCGCGGAGGCTTCCGGGAGCGGCGCATTCGACCTGCCCGGAAACATTGAGATTCAGGAGAACGAGAATTGAAGCGAGGAGACTGAAGCGGTCCGGAGTTTTCATAGCCAGGTGCATTCTGGTCGAATAATGCCTGGAGACAAACGCGGTGTCGCCTGGAAAAACCGTTCTGAAGAATACCAGCATTTCTCCGTGGCTTGCCCAATCTCCTGCTGCGTACAAACCGCCGATCTCCGGAACGGTTGGCCCTGGCAGTGGATCTGTCCGCCCCGTATGCATATGATCCGCAGCTACGGTGATATGGGGCAGAATATTGCTCTGCAATCATCTCATGCTGCCAGCCCGGCTGAAGCAGCGTCATCGTTTCTTCAAGCAGCGCACGATCTGCGGTGGATCGCTCCGATCCGGTCCATGGTATTTGATGAGATGGACGACCAAGGAGCCGTCTTCGGTTAACTTGGATACTCTGGAATGATTGGTGAAGAATACAGGCTGATCCATTCCAATTGCAAAATGTCGGCCAGCAACAGGAAGCTTCCGCAGACAGAGATCCAGACAGGCAGCCGTTATCGGGCGAGCCTGCGCCTGCCAGCGTTGTAAGGCTGTGCCGGCTGCGCCGCGGAGCAGCTTACATGTCTCGGCTGGGGACATCGTCGTAATAACCTGATCGATATCCACTGAATCCCCCTCTTCAAAATGCAGCTTCCGCACCCGAGTGTCATATTCGATTTCACGAACATGCTTATGATGGAGAATGGTGACACCATTCCGGGCAGCCAGTTCGCGTAGTTGATCGATAATGGTTTGCCATCCTCCATCGATATACCGGACGCCGCTTTTGAGCGAACGCTGGAGCTGTTTGATGACCGGACCGGTCAGCTGATAGTCGATATCCCTCGAATAGGTGGCTGTGCGGCAAAGCGCATAGAATAGATGCCGAATCATCGGCTGGCGAATCTCGCTCTCTGCCCACTGCCGAAGGCTAATAGCGGGCAAAGCAGTACAGTCGACTTTCCCCAGTTTAATCATGAACCGGCCGAATACGAACTTCTCCGGCAAAGATAGCAGGCGGGAGGTTAGTAACCGGAGCGGGTCGCCCGGCAATGGAACGAGTTCGTTCCTCCAGATCGCCGAGCCGCTTGAGGGCGGCGATCCTCCATCAAGCTTGATGCCAAGCTGCTGCAGCATAGAATAGGCTTCTCCTCCGCAATAGAGCGCATGACCGCCTAAGTTGAAGAGGGCCCCCTTCTTGTTCACCGTCATAGCACGTCCGCCGAACTGCCCGGATTTCTCGAGCAAAATCACCGACTTATTCGTCTTGGAAAGCTCTACTGCCGCAAGTAATCCCGTAATGCCTCCGCCAATAACAGCAACATCATATTTCATCATCTGGTCTCGCCTCCATTTGGTCTATATCATCAAGACGAAATGGGAGGTGTATCCGTGACACCAAGTGCAGAAAATGTTTATACGACGCACATCCGTTAATTCAGGTATACTTAGTTAGAGTTATGAAACCATTTAGGTTTGCAAACGTATGTATGATGACGGCCTAAACTGTTAAACCTTAAAGAAACGATAGTCAGAGAGGACAATGTTTAAAGATGTTTCAAGAAGAGCAAGGCAAATGGCGACAGGATATCGCATCATTTGAGAAACCGCAGATTCGTCATAGTGTAAGGCAAATCATTAACACAATATTGCCTGTTTTTCTACTTTGGTATCTGGCATATGCGAGTCTATCGGTTTCTTATTGGTTAACGCTTGGCTTGTCCATTGTATGCGGAGGATTTCTTATACGAACGTTTATTATTTGTCATGATTGCTGCCATAAGTCTTTCTTTAAGAACCGGATGGCTAATGATATTGTCGGTACGATAACCGGCATCATGACCTATGTTCCCTACCATCAATGGCGTCACACGCACAACGTTCATCATGCAACCAGCGGCAACTTGGATAAACGCGGCACGGGAGATATTTGGACGCTTACGGTGGAAGAATATTTATCCGCTTCGAAGTCGAAACGACTGGTTTATCGACTGTACCGCAATCCATTCATTATGTTTATTATTGGTCCGATATATATATTTCTGCTCGATTTTCGCTTTAACCGGAAACGCGCGAAGATGAAGGAACGCATCAACACGTACATTACGAATACAGCGATCGTCGGTATAGCGGCCCTGCTGTGCTGGGCAATCGGCTGGCAGGCGTATCTGATGATACAAGTTCCTGTTTTCTTCGCTTCAAGCATCACGGGTATTTGGTTATTCTATGTGCAGCATCAATATGAAGAATCCTATTATGAAGAGGATGAACAGTGGGATTATGTAAAAGCGGCTATGCAGGGGAGCTCCTTCTATAGACTGCCGAAGGTATTGCGCTGGATTACCGGCAATATCGGGTATCACCATATTCATCATTTAAGCCCGCGGGTACCTAATTATAATTTGGAATCGGTTCATAATAAGCATGAGCGGTTTCGAAAAGTACAGACGATAACAATGTTAATGAGTCTGCAATCACTCCGGTTCCGGCTATGGGATCAGCAAACGAGACGGTTTGTCGGATTCAAGGATGTCAAACGTCTAGCTGAACGTGAGTCGATGCTTCCAATCATGCCCCATCCGCCTATTCCAGAGAGATAAATATCGTAATACTGCGATGCTGTATGCCGTGGGGAGTCAACTCCCCCGCGGCATGCGGCATTTTTTGTTTTCACTATCCTCCAGATCCGAGGTTGGAAGCGGGTTTTCGCGTGAATGAGAGCAGCCGATAGATGATATACTAACCCCAAGATTTGGGAGGTGCTGAAGATGAAGAGTTACTGGACCGCCGGACTTGTTAGCCTTATGACAGCTGCAATCCTATGTACGGGATGCGGGAAGGAGAGCAGCAACGATACAGCAAAGCCGGCCGGCGATAATGTGCTTGAGGTTATTCAATCGAATGGCGAGCTATCAGAGGGTATGAAGTACTGACTGCAGAAGTGCGTTAGACTGGTCCATGCAGCCTGATAAGGCATGGACGTTTATTTGTGATGGACAAGACATATTACAGCTGAAGCCACCAGATACCTGCGCATTCCGGCAGAAAGTCAGCTGCTGCTGTGCGACATGATCAGCAAGCTCATCACCGAAGAAGAAGCGGGTTAATTCCTCTGCCTGCCGGACATGCTCGAATTGATAATCGGTACGAATCCAGCGGTGAGAGAAACCATGCTCATTCACAAGTGCCTCGTAGTAGCTCTTTAAGAAATCCGGCGGGCAAGGCGTTTCATAGCCAGTACCTAGGGTCTCCATAATAATCATCGTACCGCCGTCCCGAAGAACGCGCCCTGCTTCCGCTAGAACCTTCCGGATATTTGGCTCCCAGTCTGGATCGTTTGTACTGCATAAGTAACATATGCTCCAGCCGGATACGATAAGATCGGCGCTGTTATCCTCAAGCGGCAGACTCCGATGGTCAGCGACTTGGGTGCGCCAGTTGGTAAGACCGGCCTCGCTTAACCGGTCCGCATTGATTTGCAGCATCGCCTCGGATGCATCGAGCGCGATAATCGAGTTGGCTTTTGTGCGAGGAAGGTCGTGAACCGTCCCGTACCTGCACCCAAATCGACAATATCCAGTCCGCTGAATGGTCTTATTTCATTTATGTACGCACTAAGGTCGGGCTGCTTGGAAATCAACTCCTGATACCTCTGTCCTTCTGCAGCATAGATCGCTTTATGATCTGGCATATCAATGGCCTCCTCGGAAGTGGGATGGATCCATTCCATCGTAAAGGCTCACGCTGCGGGAAGGTCAACCCCAAATTTTCCTATGATTTTAACGAAGAGGGACGGCATAGACAATATGAAGCAGTGAGCTAATACGATGCTCTTTGAACAGATAGCCCTTCTCCTCGAACCATTGCGCCAGATGATAAAGGCTGCCAAGCGGCCCCGCTATGCAGATGCGGCCCCGCGGCTTTAGTACGCGGCGCATCTCCGCTAGGGCAATCAGCTGCTGTTCATCCGTCAGATGATGGAAGGCAAAGCTGCTGACGATGAAGTCGAATTCACCCTCTAAATAGGGAATGGCGAGGAAGTTACCCAGCCGGACGTCCAGAGTAGGGAATTTACGCTGGCATTGCCGCAGCATTTCTTTGGACTGGTCAACACCTGACATTTGGATGCCTTGTTCAATGAATTTTCCTGCTAAATTGCCGGTTCCCGTCCCCAAATCCAGTCCATGCTCGCCTTTGACAGCAGCAGCCCATTGGGTGATGAGGCTCAACGTCTCCTCGTAGTGGAGATAGTCGCCGCAATGACTGGCTGTCCGCTCATCGTGGGTCGAAGCTAATTGATCGTAATTCCAAGTGTCCCTCCAGGTTGTGCGCAGCTCTCTTAAGTCCCGCGAACCCTCAGCAAGCTTATAGATCGCATCAAGCGGCAGGGTGCGGTTCGTCTTGAGAAGATTGATCATATGGTCGGTCGTCTCGATGACCTGCTTCATCTCGAGCCACTGCGATACCAGAGCAGAGCGTTGAAGCTCCAGATAATACTGCAGCTCCTCGTGATTCTCCTTATCCATCTCTTTCAGCGTATGTTTAATGGCATCCAGCGGCATGCCGGATTCTCTCAGCGCAATAATCGTCTGTAAACGCCATATGTCTTGTTCAGTGAAGCTGCGGTATTGATTATGCAGCTGCTTGGCGGGGGCTAACAAGCCTTTTTCTTCATAAAATCGTATAGCGCGCGGAGTAATGTTCAGCTTGCCGGCAATTTCTTTAATTTTCAGATGAACCGCTCCTTTCCTGCTTATTCTAAACCTTTCCGCAGCGTTAATGTACAGCGTTTTTACGGTTACTTATCGATCAATGCGAGTATTTCCTTGACGACCACATCCGGATTATAGCTGTGAAGGTAATGGGAAGTGTTCGGCACGATGATTTGTTTGCCTGAGGTTGACCAAGAAGGCAGCTTGGCCTCATAGTCCATCCATGCTTTATCCTTGCTTAGTTTGCCGAAGTAATCAGCGGTCAAGACTGTAATCGGAACGTCCAGAGGCTTCTTGCCGCTAAGCACAATTTCAGCATTGCTGCGGCTTTGTCTGATCTCGTCCGTCATGTCCTTGTTCGCAATCTTGATCAGCGTCGATTTGCGGTCCAGCTCTTTGAGCTCATCCGGCAGCAGCTTGAGCGCGTTGCGTTCACTGGCCAGCGATTCCTCAAAGCCATTGAAATGGTAGAGAGTCCGGATGACACCTACGTTCAATAGAGCTCGTTCAACAATCGGAATAAAAGTAAGCGGTGAGCGCGATGCGTAATATTCCGGGCTTCCGCCCTCCACGAGCACAATTCCCGCCACCTCCTCCGGGAATCTCTGAGCATATCGAATCGTCTCCAGGGAGCCGAGCGAGTGACCGACGAGGATATAGGGCGGTTTTTGCCCGGATACCCGGAACAGCTCGTGCATTTCATCCGTAATCGAATCAATATCACGCTTCTTCCCGGTCGTATCGCTATACCCGTACCCGAACCGGTCATATACAGCAATCTTCGCCTGCGAGGATAGTCCTTTATACAGCGGATAAAAGTCGGCATACGCATTCACCGTGCCCCATCCTGCCGCGAACACGACTGTTGTCGCTCCTTGCCCCTCGGTATATAAGTGCATCTTGTGCCCCATCACATCGTATAGCTTGCCAACTGGTGTATACGACTTCAAATCCTCCCGAACGCCAAACCATTGATAGAGCGAACCTGCTCCCATAAGCACGATCAGCAAGCTCAGGAAATAAAGGGTTAGTTTTCGTATCCATCTCCACATGTCAATTATGGCTCCTTTTGTTTCGTATTCTTCAGCGATTAACGCAAGCTCCCTTCATCTTACTGCCTATTCATAAATTTGGTAATCATCCTAAGCATGGGAAATAACCCCGACATTAGTCTGGGATGCAGACTCACCCTTTTAGCCAGCCAGCCCATATATTGTGATATCTGCCCACATATACGCCAAAGAGGAGAGAGAATATGATCAGAGCGACGATAGGAAATAGAACTTTAATGGAAATGAAGCCAATCCGTGTAACGATATGGAATGAATATGTGCATGAGAAGACGGACCCGAAGGTTGGGAACATTTATCCAAAGGGAATACACAACGCTATTGCCGAAGGCATCAAGCACCATGGGTTTATCATCCGAACGGCTACATTGGATCAACCCGAACAAGGTTTGTCAGACCTGATATTGAATGATACGGATGTGTTGATCTGGTGGGGGCATCTTGTACATGAGCAGGTTAGTGATGTAACAGTGGAAAGAATTTATAAAAGGGTGCTGCAGGGTATGGGGCTAATTGTGCTGCATTCCGGCCATCGATCGAAAATTTTCCAAAAATTAATGGGTACAACTTGTGATTTAAAATGGAGCGAGGTACCCAATAAGGAAAGATTGTGGGTTGTCGATCCCTCACATCCGATTACAGAAGGCCTTGGACAGTATATTGAAATCCCGCACGAAGAATTGTACGGCGAATTTTTCGATATTCCCGCACCGGATGAACTCGTTTTCGTGAGCTGGTTCGAAGGCGGGACCGTATTCCGCAGCGGTGCTCTTTTTTCAGGGGACTCGGGAAGATCTTTTATTTTCGCCCAGGGCATGAAGAATTTCCGACCTACTATAATCAAGAAGTTTTACTGGTCATCGCAAACGCCATTCGATGGGCCGTGCCTAGACATGGCGCAGAACCTGAATACGGGATGATACAGCCTCTGGAAATCATTCGTTAAAGGGAGGGGCATAAATGGTTGGCAGCAAGTGGGGTTATGCTTACGATCGCAGGTCGTTCCGCGGTATGATGAACTCCAACAATTAAGTACACTGGGATTTGGAGTAGACTTCAGTTTTGTCCTTCAAGACTGCAGCAGGGTGCAACGGCGCTGAATTGGCTGAGCATATGAGTCATTACGGAGCAGGCGGCTACATTAATGGTGATTAGTCTGGAAGATGCATGATTATGTGAAACGTATTGCAATCCGACTACCAGAGGGAATCTTGTTGTATTGATGATCGGGGATGGGACTGCATTCGGGACGGAGTCGTTTCACTTCAATTGAAACCGTTAGAGACATGGGGAAGACGAGGTATCGCTTGGCGATTTGCAGAAGTTAGTAGCAGGGACTGCAGAGAGCCTGCGATTCCGGCCGGTTTGGTAATATCAGGAATAGGCGATACATAGAAACACCTCTGCCGGAGGTGTCTTACGTAATTTGGTTGGAGTTAAGTGTGCGATGTGAAAGTTTCCGGACGAAACGGTCATTCAAGCTTTTGAGAGGCGATGCCTTTTTCGATGATATTGTTGAATGAAGGGCTGTAAGCGGGAAACGGTTTTCGGTTTAAAGCCTGCTTACAAAGATTTGCGATCAACCGGCGTATGCTTACGAAGTGAGTTTTTGCTTATCATACCGAATATTCGGTATGAAAGCGAAGCTCCGCAAAAACTTAGCACATGCTTACGAAGAGAGTTTTTGCTTGCCATACCGAATATTCGGTATGAAGAGCGAAGCTCCGCAAAAACTTTTAGGAGTTGTCGATAATGAGTAATGATCAGGGAAATCAGCTAAATGAGCAGGAGCTTATCGCTTTATTGCGGGCGAGACCAATGTGGATGCCAAGAGCATTGAGCTTGTTCTGAAATTGGAGCAGAAGTTTATCGATAACGCACAAGAGGATGCCAAAGGCGAGGTTGAAATCGATAGCGATGAGCTGGTGGATTACATTCTTAAGCAGCAGAATGTGAAGTTGGATGAAATGACCGTTGAGAGAATTTTGGAAGCGGAAATGGATTATTTGCTGGATAAGGGCATTGTCGGATATATCGATTAATAGTGAAGCAGGCAATAAAGATTAACAAGCACGCAGACAACGAAGGCTCATGGCCCCTCTTCAACGAGGAACCATGAGCCTTTATTTATGTGCCTTGCCCCTAATGTTTTCTCGTATAGCCTTTGCGTTTGTGGAAGGAGACCGATCGATACATGCGTGCCAGCTTCTTGCGCTTAGCCTCGGTTAGCCCGGAGGCACTCATATTCAAGCTGACATTCAATGCTTTTCTCAGTACGAACTGCTTCCGGTAATTAGCATGGAGGTAGTTGCCGTACGTTTCAAATTCCGAGAACGCAAACTGCTTTTTCTTGTTCATGCTGCGAATGATGGCGGAGTACCAGGGTGGTGCGGTGCCTGGCTTCAATGGCCCTCTTTAGACTTGCTACCTTGGATCGCTCGAAGAGCATGTAGTGGGTGACGAAGGAGGTGCGAGAGGCTGCCTTCTTGCCGAGAAGCTTCTTATAAGTTTGAAAATATTCGGGCTGGCTCCACTTGCGATAGTAGAAGATGGTTTGCCCGCCGCTGGTCTTGAAAGCATGAGGACGGATGAGCACCGTGTCGGCGTCAATGACGAGGTAATACGCCTGCTTGCCTAAAGTACTGCCGCCCAGCTTAAGCAGCTGCTGGAACAGCCAGCCTGAACGGTCCCACCTGGCTGAGCGATAGTTGATGTTCTTCTTCGTAATCGGAAGAACGGTCTGCTCATTAATGAACGTGCAGCCCTTTTTGGCGCAGAGCTGCCGGATTTTCTTGCTGCTTGGCGAGACAATCATAAACCTTCCGATTGGATGCCGGACCTGTTTTCTCACACTGTCGATGACGAAGGGCAGCGTCCCCCAAATCCTTCTCGATTGCCGGAATCAGAATATCTATTGTGGGAAGAGGCATTGGTTCATCTCCGTTGTCCAGGATACAAGGAATGATTCGCTTATCGGTTAAGCCGGAGGCGGACAAGCAGCATTCATTCGATGTGCATTTGCATCATGATATGACAGCGGGATGGTGTTGGTTCGGCGGTCAACCGCCCAAAGCAAGCCGATCAGAAGCATTCGGTGATGCTGTGACCAGCCAGTATCAAAAAACGATAAAGGGCTAACCTCTGGAAGCACTGAAAGCCAAACTTTCAGTGCCCCAGTCAGGGTTCGCCCTTCACCCTTATCTAGAATTCCTTCCGGCGAATGCTGGAGAAAGATTTGTTCAATCTGTTCGGCGGATTGGGGCTTATAGAAGAGATAGCCCTGAATCTCATCGCATTGATTCTGATGCAGGAAGTTAAACTGATCGCTCGTTTCAACACCTTCGGCTAGAATCGTTAAATTCAACCGGCGTGCGACGAGCAGCATCGCCATAATGATCGCCTCATCCTTCGGCTCTTTGGCGATCCCGTTTACGAAGGAGCGGTCGATCTTGATTTTGTTGACTGGCAAATGCTTCAGGTAGCTTAGTGACGAGTAATGAGTACCGAAGTCATCAATAGAAATCGTAATGTTAAGCTGTTTTAATTCCTCCAGCGTTGTCCAGTTTCGATCCTGCATGGCCATGCTTTCGGTGATCTCGAGTTCCAGGAGTGAGGGGTCAAGGCCCGTCTCAGCCAGAATCTCTTGAACGAGCGGCGATAGCTGGTTATGCGCGAATTGCCGGGCGGATAAATTAACCGCTACCCGCACAGGGGGCAATCCGGACTCTTGCCACTTCTTGCTCTGATAGCAGGCGGTTCGCAGCACCCATTCCCCAATAGGCACAATTAATCCGGTCTCCTCCGCAATGGAGATGAAGGAGCCGGGCATTAAGAGCCCGCGCTGCGGGTGGTTCCAGCGAACAAGAGCCTCGAGTCCGAGGATTCGGCCGCTGCTCACTTCAATCTGAGGCTGATAGTGGACGACCAATTCATTGCGATCGACCGCGTGACGCAGGCTGTTCCTGATTTCCAACCGTTCTTCAGCATCGGGGTTTAGCGAGCTATCATATAGGCGGAAGTTGTTCTTTCCTTCTTCTTTGGCCTTATACATAGCGGCATCTGCATTCTTGATGAGCACAGTTGCATTTTCGCTGTGATCCGGACAGAGGGTAACCCCGATACTTGCGGTTATATCATATTCTACGTTTTGCAGCATGAATGGCTCCTGGAATGCGTCGATGATCGCCTGAGCTACATCCAACACATATTCAGTGCCTGCTATTGTCGGTAAAATAATGGTGAATTCATCACCGCCAATCCGTGAGAACACCTCGCCGCTGGTCAGTATAGAGGATAGCCGATGTCCGACTTTGTGCAGCAATAAGTCGCCTATGGCATGTCCGAGCGTATCATTAATCATTTTAAAATGATCCAAATCAATAAACAGTAAAGCAAACGGACGGTTTTTGGACTTAGCATGCACCAGCATATCGTTCAATCGTTCCTGAAAATACACCCGGTTATGTAAGCCGGTAACCGTATCGTGGTAGGCCATATGCCGCAGCTGCTTCTCACTGACTTCAAGCAGGTCATACTGCTCACGGAGCTCTTCTTCAGTCGCGATAAGCTCCTCGTAGGTTGCCTCAAGCTGCTGGTTAGCCATAACAAGGCTTGTGGTACGCTCGCGCACCATGGCCCGAAGCTTGCCCTTCTGCGTCATCTGCATGTAGAGAAACGCAAGCAGGAGCAGCAGAGCGAAGGAGCAGATGATCCGAATGCTGAGAACTTTTGTTATAATAGAGTCGAGTTTTATTAGATTGGGCAAGGCGGCAAGCTCCCAATAGCCTCCGACTAACTGGACTCTTTCAAACAATAGCCCCAGCGCCCTTGTTGAAGAGCTTGGGATCGCCTAGAATGACGGTACTGTCTGCCCTTACAGCCAGATCAATGCCTTTATCTCGAAGCAAACCGGCCTCCTGCAGAATCGGGGGGACATCCAGGACAACGGAGGCAAAGCCCCAGAAGTGGCCATTCTGGATAATAGATTGCCTGGTGAGAATGCCCAATCCGCCCTGTGCCAGCTCAAATGGACCTACAAGGGTCATCGACGTGATTTGTTTTGTCCGCACCGCATTCTTCCGGACTTGCTCGTTCGCATGGTTGAATACATTCATGCCGATAATTGCCTCATTACCTTTGAGCGGGTAGACATATTTAGCGATTCCGCCCGGATAGAGAGAAAAATTGCGAATACCAGGCGTGGACTTCATAAGCACAGAGGCAAAATGATCAAATTGCTGCCCATCCATCTGATGTTCTTTCATAAGCTCGGTTTCGGCGAATGCGGTAAGTCCGCTGGATAGAACGAATTTTCGCGTTAAAGTTGAATGAAGAGCAGAAGCGTTCGCCATTAGCTCGACGTGGGCATCGTGATAAACTTCTCGTATGAGCTGGTCCTTATACGAATCCGTAGCCCACGCAATCAAGACTCCTAATAGGAGACATATGCTGAATAGGATCATCCATGTTCGAATAGGTGTTTGGTAGCGGGTGCTATTAGAATTAAGACTATCGTTCATGATGTTCTCCTTTTGAAGTACGCCAGTATATGGAAATGAAGGTAAAGGATTAATTCGGCATAAATCGACAAAATCCTCCATTTTTTTAAAAAAAATTAGGTATAAGGAAATAGATATAGGGAATCGATGAAAAAGAATCAACTGTCATACGGAGAGAATATTAGTTCTTAGAGACCAATTATGGATAGGATGAGAGCCTGTGAAAATAGAACCCATCAGAAATATTTTCGAGCAGCTGCCGAAGGTGGATCTTCATGTGCATTTGGATGGCAGCGTCCGGCCAGAGACCGTTCTGGAGATTGCGCAGCTCGAAGGAATTGAACTGCCGGCCTATGATACGGAAGCGCTGCTTCCGTTCATGCAGGTGAACGATACATGCGGAAGCTTGACGGAGTATTTGAGTAAATTCGACTTTACAACGCGATTTCTTCAAACAGGGCAAGCCTTGGAGAGAGTTGCTTACGAGACGGTGGCACAGGCGGCCAGCCATAATTGCCACTATATAGAGGTGAGATTTGCACCGCAGCTGCATCGGCGGCAGGGATTGACGGCAGAGGAGGCCATTCACTATGTAATTCAGGGGCTGGGGCGTGGAGAGAAGGAGTTTGGCACACAAGCTAGAGCGATTGGTATTTGTATGAGAAATCACTCTCAAGCGGATAACTTAGAGGTCATTGAAGCTTCTGCCGCATATATGGGCAGGGGGCTGGCAGCTGTCGATTTGGCTGGTGATGAAGCCTCTTACCCGCCGGAATTATTCCGGGATGTGTTTGCGTTGGCCCATAAGCATGCCATCCCGGTTACGATCCATGCCGGCGAGGCAGCTGGAGCAAGCAATGTGTACGAGGCAATCAAGAATCTTGGCGCTTCTCGAATTGGCCATGGCATTAGGGTGCAGGAGAACCCTGATATTCTTGACATGGTTCTCAAGCAGCAGATTCCGCTGGAAATGTGCCCGGTGAGCAACATTCAGACGAAAGCGTAGCCAGCTGGGAGGCTTATCCGATCCGTGATTATTTTGACAGAGGGCTGATGGTTACGCTGAATACTGATAATCCAAGCGTATCGGGAACGGACATTACGCGGGAATATCGTATCTTATCGGAGAAGTTTAACTTTACGACGCCAGAGCTGGCAAGGATCGTCATGAATGGAGTGGAGGCCGCTTTTTTGGAGGATTCCAATAAGCGGCAGCTGAAGAAGCGCTGTCAGGAGGCTTTTCTCGCACTAGGCGTACGGCTTTAAAGGGGAAATCCTTTCAGCCGCCAAGGGCAGCTAATTCGCCCCGGCTGTGCAGCCGCAGTGCTATTGGCGACGTTTCTTAGCGTAACCTGCGGGGAGAGGTTCGGACTCATTCAACCGATCAAATAATAGGCTGCCAGTAAGGCTGGAGCTCGAGCTTGCTGAGCAAAGCTTGTGCAGGCCAAGATCGAATTTCTCTGCCAGGGAGGCATAATTAAAGCTGGATTTGGCCCGTTTGTAGCCGTTCTGAATCAACGCTTCGCGAAGCTGAGCGTCATCGTGAACGGAGAGAACTGCTTCTTTTATTTCACGGGTAGACTCAGGATCGACCAATAAGCCGGTCACCCCGTCAAGCACAGCTTCGCCTACCCCGCCGGAATTGCCGGCAATTACAGGGATTCCGGCGCTTGCTGCCTCTAAATATACGATGCCGAAGCCTTCGGCATCTCCTTTTGCAAGCTCACGGCTAATCATAATGAATTGATCGCACAGATTGTAGTACTCGTTGAGCAGCCCGCTGCCCTGAACACTGCCGACAAAGACGACATACTCGCTCATTCCGAGCTGACTGGACAGCTGCTCCAGCCGCTTGCGATCAGGACCATCCCCGACGATGAGATAGACAGCGTTTGGCAGAGCTTGAATGATAGCGGGCATCGACTCAATGACACGGTCATGGCCTTTTCTCCGGACGAGCCGACCGACCGAGAGCAGCACATATTTACCTTCGAGCTTATGCTGGTGCATAAGCTTTGTGCTTTTTGCCTGTTTTTCATATTCGCTCTCGACGCCGGGATAGACGAGCTCGATTTTGCTGGCAGGAACGCCATAGCCCAAGACGAGCTTCTTCGTAAACTCGCTGTTGGTGAATACCATGTCGGCGTGCTGAAGAATCTGTTTAACGATGAAGCTGAGGCCCCGCACGCGGCGGAACATCAGCATATCCATGCCATGGGTAGAGATCGCATATTTATGACCGGACAGCAGCTTGAGCAGGAGGCCGATAAAGCCGATCAGGATATACCCGTAAATTGTGACTTCGATTTTCTCCTGTCGAAGGGTACGGCGTACATAGGAGAACAGTCTGGGCCAGCTCGTCACATGAACACGTTCGTTCTTCATGAAGGGTCCGCGGATAATATTGAAAGGCTGGTCGGTATCGAAGGATTCGTCGCCATCGTATTTTGGTGCCAGCACGGTTACCTCATGGCCTGAATGCTTGCACAGATTATAGTAGTAATTTTGCATACCGCCGATGCCGGGTGGGAACACACCTGCAACAAGAAGGATTTTATTAGGCGTCATGGGCTCTCATCCTTTTCTTCGTTATGTAATTTACCGCATTCATCAGCACCCAAAATAACAGCTCTCCCGCTATATTCCAAATTCGGGCGACGACAGAAAGGTGAACTGCTGTTGCCGCATCCGTCTGAAAAGATAAAAAATAGACGAGGAACCCTTCTCTAACACCTATCCCGCCTGGCAGCGGGCTTAACAATCCGAGCAGCCAAGCGCAGGCGTAGGTGCCGGCCGCATAGAAGATACCCACATGCGCGATATGGAAGCTCTTCATCAGCAGCCAGAATGAGAGGCCCATAATGAAGTGGCTGAACACAAAATAACCGAGATAAAGAAAGAAATGATTTTTCGCCAGCGTAAATGGGGGTCTTTCAAGGGATACACTGAACCGAGCAGCGAAACGTTTCGTTAGACGATGCGAAATTAATTGCCGCATAAGCAGCCGCAGCAAACGGTTAACGGCAATAGAGACACGGTCGAAGAACGTATACAAAAGTGGCAGAAGCATAGCGAGCACAGCCCATAAATAAATCGGAATTTTACCCAAATCTGCCAGCAAAATTACGGCATACATCGAAGCAGCCAGCACCAGCAGCACATTCTCATAGACGATAGCGGACATCTGAGCATCCAGAGGCACCCCTTTGCGGCTGGCAAGCACGATACGTCCGGCATAATTCCAAAATCCGCCTGGGAGGTATTTGGCGAACTGCGAATTAATATAGACGAGCAGGCCATCGCAGTAGGAGAGATGTCTGCGGGAATCATTTAGAATCGAGGTCCATATGAGGGCCTGCAGAAATAGGAATACAGTGAATAGCAGCAGAGAGATGTAGAACAAGGAGCCGGCATGCTGGAAGTAGTCCATAAGCTGGGCTGGCTCTAACCTAATGCTCGAAGCGGCGAAATATAAGATAACCGCAGCGAATAGAAGCTTTATGGAAGTAGGCAGTAAGGCTCGTAAGCGATCCATGCTTTCACCGTCCTGTACGTCCATTATAACGCGGCAGGAATACATGAACACCGTCCTTACAAAGACTCAACAATTGACAGGGTCAGACCGCAATCGCCGGGCAACGCATGTTTATCAGGATTACCAAATGGGTAATATAAGCTTAAGTTGTTGGCAGTTTGATTCAGAGCAGCCTCTTGACAGTTTTTTGGAAATTCCCGATTAGGAGCGAAGCGTGATCGGCGGCAGGTAAGCGCAATCATTTCGGTTTCAAAACACGGGCAGTTATAGAAAATCAACAGCTGGGAATACTGTTTAAGAAGACGTTTTTACCGCGAAAAAGCTAGGAATTTGTCGATTAATAAACGGAAATAAATCAGGGTAAGCTAACTAAAAAAATGTCACTGGGAAGGCTTGTAAGCGAGTTGCATTTGGGAATTAAATATGGTAAGATGAAGCCATCGATAAAAGAAGAACCTGAATTGCGTATTGCAAAGGGTTTTCATTTAAGTTAGATGAAACCTTTTCCAATGTGTAATTTTTTTGTTCGAAACAATAAAAAAGACATGTTAATAAATCTTTGGAGGTATTACCCATGGCAGTAGGAACAGTTAAATGGTTTAACGCAGAAAAAGGATTTGGTTTTATCGAAGTTGAAGGCGGCAACGATGTATTCGTACATTTCTCCGCAATCACTGGCGAAGGTTTCAAATCTTTGGACGAAGGCCAACGCGTTGAGTTCAACGTAGTTCAAGGCAACCGCGGACCACAAGCTGAAAACGTTGTAAAACTGTAATATTTACAACTTCTGTACAAAATAAAACTGCCCTTAACTTTCGTTGAGGGTAGTTTTTTTAATAAAAGGAGGGATGTATCTTGTATAATAGAAAGAAGTTGTTAGAAGATATCCCTGAAGAAAACACTGCCATCTGGAGCTGCGAGAAGGAAGGCTGTAAGAGCTGGATGCGCGATAACTTTGCATTCGAATATGTGCCGACCTGCCACATCTGTCATTCACCTATGGTGAAAAGTATGAAGATGCTGCCGGCGCTCGTTAATTCAAATGGCGATCTCAAGGCACTGAAAAAAGGTAAACAAATCTAGTAGCCGTCCAACCCTGCGGAGTTGGAACGGCTTTTTTTCTGTAGGAGATATTATAATGATGCCAACTACTAATACGACTTTCTGTGCGCGCATTAGTTGAATATGCGTATCGCAGCGGCAGCATCGAATCCGGTTTTCGGACAACCAGCTCGATGACCGAGGGTACGAAGGCTCACCAGACTATACAGAAGCAATATGGCGAACACGACCAGAAGGAAGTGTACGTATCAGCGGAGATCGTGCATCACGATCTTCTTTTTGTCATTGATGGGCGTTGTGATGGATTGCTCGTGATTGATGGTATGCTGACGGTAGATGAAATTAAGTCAACGGCAGGGGAGCTTGCCGCTATTACGGCGTATTCATATCCCGTCCACTGGGCGCAGGCTAAAGTGTATGCCTATATCATTGCCAAGGAGCAAGGGCTCAGCCTGATACAGGTGCAGCTCACGTATGTACAGGCTGCCAGCGGGGAGCAGACGCGGTTTCGGGAAGAGATTTCGCTGGCGGAGCTGGAGAGATTCATCATTCAGATGGTGGAGTCTTATGCGCCATACGCAGCGATGCTCGCTCGCCATGACCAATTACGAGATGAGAGCATCAAGCGGCTGCCATTCCCTTTCGAGCAGTATCGGGAGGGTCAACGGAAGCTTGCGGGTTCCGTATATAAGACGATTGCTGATAGCGGGAAGCTGTTCGCTAAGGCGCCGACGGGCATCGGCAAGACAATCTCGACGATTTTTCCGGCTGTGAAGGCAATCGGGGAAGGGCAGCTTCGTCGGATTCTGTATTTGACGGCAAAGACGATAACGCGGACCGCTGCGGAAGAAGCTTATGCGCTGCTGCAGGCCAATGGGCTGCATATGCATGTCGTGACGCTAACGGCCAAAGAAAAGGTGTGCTTCAAAGAGGAAGTGAGATGCTCCAAGGAGCATTGCGAATTTGCCGATGGCTATTATGACCGGATAAACGAAGCGCTGCATGATTTGCTCACTGAAGAAACGTTAATGACGAGAACCGTTATTGAGTCGTATGCACGGAAGCACCGGGTCTGTCCATTCGAGTTTGCTCTGGATGCTGCTTATGCGGCGGATGCGATGATTTGCGATTATAATTATGTATTTGATCCGCGCGTCAGCTTGAAGCGGTTGTTTGATGAGCAGAAGAAGCAAACCGCGTTGTTGATTGATGAGGCGCATAATCTGGTTGACCGGGCGCGGGAGATGTATTCGAGCGAGCTGCATAAGGCGGATTTTCTTGCGGTGCAGCGAGAATATAAAGGGGTCAATACGGCGCTCTATCACGCGGCAAAAGCAGTGAATGACAGCTTCATCGCTCTTCGCAAGCAGATCGGCGACCGTTATACGCAGGTGGTGAAGGAGCTGCCGGAGCCCTTGGTCCAGCTGGTTGAGGCTTTTGTAAGTGCAGGGGAGAGGGAGCTTCTGATGCCAAGCTCTACTCAGCCGAACACGCAGCTGCTGGAATTGTATTACGCATCCTCAAGCTTCATTCGTATTGCGAAGCTGTACGATGAGCGGTATGTAACCTACACCGAATGTACGAGAAGCGATGTTCGGATGAAGCTGTTCTGCCTGGATCCTTCCCATTTGCTGCAGCAGATGAGCAAAGGCTTTCGTTCCGTGATTTTCTTCTCGGCTACGTTATCTCCGCTCAATTATTATATGGACATGCTGGGCGGCGGCGCGGAATCGGATTTCTCGGTGACCATTCCATCGCCATTCTCAAGTACGCAGCTGGACGTCTTTATTGGTCCGCTGTCGACGCGCTATCAGGACCGGGAACGAACCAAGGAGCCGATCGTTCGGCTGCTAAGTGATCTGACGAGGCGGCGTCCGGGGAATTACCTGCTGTTCTTTCCCTCCTATGAATATATGAATGATGCTTATGAACGTTATGTTGCGGCAGCTGAGGACGGCGCGGAGAATACGATTATTCAGGGCTCGAGCATGACGGAGGAAGAGCGGGAGAGCTTCTTGGCTGCGTTTATTGCGGAAGATTCCTCAGATGGGGAAGGTCAGGAAACTCCGGGATATCGCAAGGATCAAGCAGCAAACAAGAAAGCCTTCGTCGGGTTTGCGGTCATGGGCGGCATCTTCTCGGAAGGCGTCGATTTGGTCGGTGACCGTCTGACAGGTGTAGTGGTCGTAGGTGTCGGGCTTCCGCAAGTCGGCCTTGAACGCACGATTATGAAGGACTATTTTGACAGTGTCGGGAAAAATGGCTTTGATTACGCGTATTTGTATCCGGGGATGAATAAGGTGCTTCAGGCTGGGGGCAGACTGATTCGCTCGGAGAACGACAGAGGCAGTCTCCTGCTGATCGATGACCGGTATTTGCAGCCGCAGTATAATCGGCTGCTGCCGCTGGAGTGGAAAGACTATACGGTTCTGTAGAAGGTCTTCATGTTCGAATGGTCCTTGAAGCTGGCCCCGCGTTATACGGAGCCATACATTTTGGTGCCTCGCGGATGATCGCCCTGATCGTCTGGCTCGAGCGTAATGCCAATGGAATCAAAGGCCAGCTTATCGGACGCGATCGGCATAGCAAGCAAGCCGATTCCCCGGTCCTTCTGATGAACGCGAAATGTACCGGCGCTGCTTCTCTTGCCGTCTTTGACCAGCCACACCTGATAAGCCTGGTCGCCGTTTGTGACGGCCGCTCCGAATAAATAGATGACAAACTGCTTGCTCTGACCGTTGTCGACAATGCATGCAACGCCGGATGACTGGGCGACCTCGGGGGATGCTGATTGCAGCCGGACCAGTTGCGTGATGTTGGCAGCGGAGACTGATAATGCTTCCTCTACGGGAAGAGGCGCCTCTGATCGATCGCGGTAAAGCTGAACATTCCATAGTGAAATGAGCATAATTGCAGCAATGGCAGCGGCGAATAGCGCCGACGTCGATCTTTTGCCGAATAGAGGTCTTCTTCTTGCTGCGCGGAAAGCCGGTACTGGAATACCGCTTTCAGCAGCGAGGATGGCGTTCATCACTTGACTTTTCAAGTCTAAGGGCGGTTCAATCTGTTCCATGTCCGTAGGAAGAGCCTCCCATACGATGCGCAGCTCCTCGAGCTCCTTCTGGCATTCTTCGCAATAGGGAAGATGACTTTCGAAAGCGAGTTTTTCGTCGTCTGTGCAGATGCCTGACACATAGTCCAAACAGACGTCACAAGCTGGTAACCACCCTCTTCCCCCCATCATATTCCCTCCTCTTCCGCTACTAAATGCCTGCGCAATATTTTTAAAGTTTGATGCAACCGGTTCTTTACCGTACCGAGCGGTTGATTATAGATCGCTGCGAGCTCGCCCAGGCTGTAGCCCTGCCAATAGAAATGCTCGAGCAGCATAATCTGCTGCTTCGATAGATGGCGGTAGGCGGCTCTAATTTGTTCTTTGAAGGATTGGCGCTCAGCCCGATCCTCCGGGGATGGCGTGCGTGCATCGGCAATCTGCTCCAGCTCCTCAGGAACATAGGGCACGATGGGGGCATTATCCCGACGCTTCTTCCGAAGGGAGTCGGTCGTAATGTTGCGCGTTATCGTAAGCAGCCAGCTGGTGAACCGGCCCTTGCCCGGATCGTAACCGGACTCGGTCGTCCAGAGACGCAGGAATACAGCTTGCACGATATCTCTTGCTGCCGGTTCATCCCTGAGCGCTTTCCAGGCAAAGGAATAGATGAGTCCCGCGTACCGGTCATAGAGAACGGAAAGCGCCGCATGTTGTTTGCCTTTGATGAGCAGCATCAGTTCATAATCAGACAAATTCTGCATACCGACTAGCCTCCAGAATGGGCGTTAATTAGCCTTAGTGTACCAGAATGTGAGAGAGACAGATAGGCAGGCGATACAGCAAAAGGGTAACCGCCAGCAGGCGGCTACCCAAGTGGATGAGGTGGTTATCAGAACGACTGTGTTATTTGGCGCTTACGACAATTGTCCCCTGCATCGCCGGATGGGGCGAGCAATAATAGGTGAATGTTCCTGCCTGGTCAAAAGTTACCGGCTTTTCCTCATCCTGTCCAAGCAGCTTCGTGTCAAAAATATTATCATCGGAAGTAGCGGAGTGCTTCACTTTATCCCGATTGATGAATTTCACAATATCTCCGGCCTTGATTTCCAGCTTAGCTGGGGAGAATGCGAAGTCGACAATCTCCACGACATATGTGGTTGGTTTGCTCTCAGCTGCGGAAGCATTGGCCGCCGGCTTTGCTTCAGGCTTTGCAGCTTCAGGCTTAGTTACTTCAGGTACTGCAGGTTTAGTGACTGCAGGTTTAGTGACTTCAGGTTTAGTTACTTCAGGCTTTGTGACTGCCGGCGCAGTGTCCTTCTTGGTTTCCTCTTTAGCGTCAGGTGCTTTCTCGGTAGTAGAGTCATTCGCCGATGTATTGCCGGACGTGCTCTTAGAAGAATCATTACTGGATGTATCGGCTGGTTTAACTGCCGCCTGAGATGTCGAAGAATCGTTATCAGGGCTGCTTGCAGGCTTATCCGATGAAACGCTGCCTTCGGTCTTGCTGCCCGTATCATTGCTGCCAGTCAGATCATCCTTCTTCGCTTCATCACTCGTCTTATCCGGTGTTGTTGTTGATTCGACTGCCGTGTCAGAGTGGTTCTCATGTGACTCTGCAGCTGGTGTATTCGCGGATGACGAGCCGCAGGCTGACAGCAGAAGCAGTACGAACAGGGCGCAAAGGATAGCGGCAGATTGTCTTGTTGTCCTTCTCATCATTGAATCTCCTCGCTCTTACTTCACAATAATTTGGCCCGTCATAAATTTCTTATGCGGCTCGCAGTAGTAGTCATAAGTACCGGCTTTAGTCAGTGTTATGGTATAGGTATCGCCTTTGCTGAGCAGAGGTGTGCTGAAGCTGCCGTCCACCGCTACCGCATTATGCTGCATATCATCGAAGTTCGTGAATACGATCTTGGAGCCGGCTTCTACCGTAAGCGGGCCGGTGCCGAAGGAATATTCTTTGATATCGACATGATAGGTTTTAGGTATAGGAGCTGTTGTTCCTGTGAACGAAGCCGGGTTAACGACGAACCAGACATTCCCCACATCTTGGCCCAATATATCCCCATGCGCCTTGTCTTTAATAAAGTAGTACAGCGGATAGCCCTTAAAGGTCGTTTGCTTGCTTCCGTCCGATCTTGTGATCGTCCCCATATCCGCCTTCGAGACGCCTGTTGGAACGTAGTCACCGGCAGCCAGGTAAGAAGGCCAATTGACTAAGCAGTTGCCCTCACATACACTTGTCTGCGGCGTGTCTTTATCAAAATAGTAAAGCGTGCGTCCGGACTCGTCCGTCAGGTAATTGCCTAGTTTCGGGGAGGTGCCAATCATGGCGGCATAGTCAGACTTTGCAACGAACCAGACTCCGCCAACGGCCTCGCCGAGCACATCGCCTGCTGCTTTATCCTTGACGAAGTAGTAAAGCGGCCAGCCTTTATACGTGGTCTGCTCCGTGCCATCCGCGCGTTTCAATACGCCAAAATCGGATGCTGATAGCGATGATGGAATTTGCAGCTCATCTGCATAGAAGATCGGCCAAGCTTTCAGGCAATCCCCTTGGCAGCTGGTCAAATCAGCAGCATCCTTAGTGAAGAAATAGAGGGTCCGTCCATTTTGGTCTGTGAAGTAGGTTCCGAGTTTATCGGTACTGCTCAGTTTAATCCTCTCGCCGCCAGGCAGTTTAGCTGTCTGCTGCGATTACGCCGTCTGCCTGAAGCATCTCAAAGAGGGAGTGTCCATGCATCGTCTTCGCGTTAAGTGCTTCTATGAGAGCTGTCGCAATATGTGTATTGGTAATCGAAGAGGTGCCTGCGATTTGGCTCCAGGCCTTTCGCTGCGGCGAACTCTTCCGTCTTCGCGTAAGTAAAGTCAACGCCGGATTTGAAGCCTAATACTTCGAGCAGCACCTTGTAGAGCTGCTGCGAGTTGATGGCGTCAAGCGGATTGAACTTCCCGCCCCCTGTTCCATTCCAACCAAGCTCGGGGTGGCTCTTCAAATAGCCAAGAATGGCTTGATTACTCTTGCCAACGGCAGAAGCATCGGAGAAGCTTTCTGCGCCCGTGTAGTTTGTCGCTTCCTCTAGTTTTCCCTGAAGACGCAAGGAGATAATAGCAGCCTGAATACGTGTGGATTGCTTGCTAAGGTAAGAATCCGTAACGCCGTCGCCGTCGCCAAGCAGCAGTCCAAGCTTAGCCGCTGTCTGCGCATCTGTCGTAACAATCGGTGCCTCATCTTCGGCCGATACGCTCACGGCAGGGAGTAGCCAAGCGGCACATAAACTTACAATCAATAACAAAAGCCCAAACCTTCTTCTCATCATTGTGTTGCTCCCTTCAATAATAGGTATCATTAGGAGGTAACGAACGAAATAGATAAGAGGTTTGAGCAGGGAAAGGAATTTTTTTCTAAAGATGACTGCTGCGCTTGTCATTCTTACTTTAGGCTGAGTGATTTCTCGTATACGTTTATCCAGAAGCCGTCGATAACGGAAGCGCCTTTATGCTCATAGCCGTTATTCTCGAACATTTTCTTCGCACCAAGCTGATTGGTCAGCGCATCCAAATAAATATGATTGAAGCCCAGTTCTTGAGCCCGCTTCTCCAGGCGGTCCAGCATCAGCTGACCATAGCCGCGCTGCTGATAGTGCGGGTGAACCCGGAGCCGTTTAATTTCGGCGGTCTCCTCATCGAGCTTTTTCAGGCCGCCCATAGCGATAACGACCCCGTTTTGCCCTGTTCCAACGAAGAAATCGCCGCCGCTCTCTAAGTAATGGTCATCGATATGAAAGATATCGTGATAATGCTGATGGGTAGGTTCAACACCTGCGGCGGCAATGACGAGTAGATGAATTCCCCATATTTCTTCGTGATCTGCAGTTGAATAGCGTCTAATGTTGAACATGGCATTCTCTCCTTATCTTCAATGTACTGCTCCGGCAAGGGTCTTATGTTATATAATCTAACATGAAAAGGGCTGGAAATAACAGAGGGGGAAAGAAATTCTTTTTTGGAACGAGTTTCATAAATAGCATTGAATTCAAAGCGGATTTAACACGATAATGAGAGTATGGTTGTAAAGCTGAGTAAGAGGAGTTGGTTCGGATGAAGCTGGTTATCGTATCCGATACACATATGCCCCGTATGGCGAAGAAGCTTCCGAAGCGGCTTATCCAAGAGCTGAAGGATGCTGACGGTATCCTTCACGCCGGCGATTGGATGGACTTATCGGTATGGGAGCAGCTCGAGGCGTACGCGCCAACGGACGGAGTTGCCGGCAATAATGACGGCAGAGCTATTATAGCCAAGTTCGGCTTTCGTAAGGTGCTGCAATACGGCGGTATCCGAATCGGGCTCGTGCATGGTCATGGGCCGGGCAGCCGAAAATTATGAAGATTGGGAGAAGTACTTTTTCGCCCCAGGTAAGGACTTTCTAATGAACACACCGTTTTATAGCTGTTTAGGCAATCATGAAAATAATGGCTCATGGTACTATGACTTTTTCGCCTACCCGCCACCAAAAAATTTCTATTCATTTGATTACGGAGATGTTCATTTTATTTGCCTAGATAGCACTGATTTTATTAAACCTGAAAATTACCCGCACAGTGGGGGAGAGATCAATCCAGGAAACGCACAATATGATTTCTTGATTACTGATCTCCAATCGACCGCTGCAAAGTGGAAAATAGTCTTTTTTCATTACCCGCCTTATGTCTCAGGGGGATATCAGGTAGAAGAGCTGCGGAAACTTTGCCCTATAATGGAGCAATACGGCGTTGATCTCGTTTTTAACTCACACACAATCGTATATGAACGAAGCCATCCGCTGCGCTCTAGTAAGGTCGATTTTAAAGATGGCATCGTCTATATCGTGGCCGGCGGAGCTGGAGCTATGCCTGAATGGCTGCTGCCTAAGAGAGAATGGCATACATCGCAATCCTTGGCGATTCCACATTTTGTGCAGGTTGTAGTCACCTCGAGCAGCTTGGAGCTGCGGGCAATCGACGAACAAGGGAGAGTATTTGATTCTTTACGTTTAACAAAAGATTCAGACGGCGTAAGAAGTTATTTCTAGAGATCTTGTATTTCGAGTTCATTTATAACACAAGGGGACATTAAAAATATTGCGCTCTCATTCAAAATTCCTGCAGCCTATAATAGTGCATTCCTCCCATAGAACCTGAATTTCGACAGAATTCTGATTATTCTGCACCAAAATATTCATGTCATGTTATAATTCTTCCATATAGTGATAGATACATGACAAGAGGATGGAGATGCGCATGTTTGATTGGTTAGGTTTACGCAAAGGGCTTCCGTTATGGTGGTCTTACAAACTCAATGCAGGGATGAAGGAAGACGTAGAGGATATTTTCGAAGGTATTGCGGATACGAGGATGAATGTACTGCAGGCATGGACGGCGGAATATTGGGATCATCTCGATCGCCTACTTAGTCAGATGGCTGTTCAGAGGCAAGGGGAGTCCCTCTTCAGCACGCAGGATCACTCCGTTTGGGAGCGTCCGTTTGCGAGCACACAGACACGCGCCTCGGATTTCTCCGAAATCTTTCTGCTTGATGCGGATGGTAAAGTCATGTTCTCCACCGATCAGCGTCATGGCGGCGAGGTATATGGTGAGGATAGTCTAATTACGCCAGGCCTCGCTTATTCGCAAGCCGTGCCCGAAGGGCGTAAATGCTTATTTGGCCCTTACGCCGATCCATGGACGCTGACGATAGGCCCGAGTTCCTCATCTTTTCATGATAAAATGACCCTGTTGTTCATTACGCCGATTATCGAGCAGGGGCAATGGCAAGGCGCCTTATGCGGGCGGGTTCCGAACGATGTAATCGGAGATTTAATTCAACGGGAATCCGGGCATGTGTATCCCGATTCCGGTGATAACTATCTATTCATGGCAAAACCGAAGCTGAATACGCATATCGCCCCGGGTACGGCGCTATCGCGAAGCCGGTTTGAGGACCGCACATTTACTCATGGGGAGAACCTGAAGGACGGCGTGTCGACCGATTGGGGCATCGTTTCAGTCAAGGAGCATACCGAGCTTGAAATCATGTTCACCGATCCGGCAACAGGACAGCTGCATCCCGGCGTTGCCAATACCATTAAGAATGGCAGCAACCTATTCGCTGCTTTTCCCGGTTACTCGGACTATCGGCATATATCGGTTATCGGAAAAGGCGTAACCTTCCAGCTTCCGCATTGTCCGGATGTCTGGGGAATGATGTGCGAGGGCGACTTAGAGGAAGTATACCGAGTCCGCAGCATAAGATGGACGCAATTCCGGCATTCTCTGGGCTGGCTTGCAGGTCTGGGCACGATCGGTACGATCCTTACCTATTATCTCATGACGAATTCGTTGCCCGTTGCCGGAGCATATCTGGTAGGAGCATTCAATTTACTGTTTGGCTTAGCGTTGGTGTGGTCCTTGGATCGCAAAGGAAACCGCAGGGCGGTTAGCCAAATGAGAAAGCTGAATCAATTCATCCGCATTAATGCGGAAGGCCAGGGTGATCTAACCCAGCGGCTGGACACCAGCTTATTCGATAATAATGAGACGAGAGATCTAGCAAAATGGATTAATAATATGATCGATTCACTCGAAGGCGTCATGCTTCAGGTTAAGCTCGCATCCATCGACGTATTGACGAATCAGCGGAAACTCAGTGACTCCACTGTGGTGACAGCGAGCGCAACAGAGCGGGTAAGCGGCAAGATCGGCGATATGATTCTTAGCATCCGCAGCCAGCTGAAGGATATTGATATCGCCAAGGACGCGGCGGGCGAGATGCGGGAAACGCTGCGGCAGCTGGAGGATAAAGCATCTGCGCAGATCGGCGTAGCGCAAGGCGAGCTCGTTCGGATCGGGGATAAAATGGGGCAGATTGCAGGCTCCGTATCGGAGACAAACCGGTCCATTGAAGCGTTCATGGCGACGACGAATGAGATTCGGGGCGTGCTGGGCGTCATTGAAGAAGTTTCGGCACAGACCCATTTGCTTGCACTCAATGCTTCCATTGAAGCGGCGCGTGTCGGTGAACAGGGAAGAGGCTTTGCCGTCGTTGCTTCTGAAATTAAGAAGTTGGCCGATTTAACCCGGAAATCTACAGAAGAAGTGCATGACATTGTCCATCACATTTATCAAAATGCGCAGGACGCCACGGTAACTATGGCAGAGGGAACGCGGGTTGTTAGCGAAGGAACCGAGTTAGTTGCGGCCGCATCCGAAATCTTGAGCAGCGCGAATGAGGATGACTCGCTCAAAACGCAAATTATCGACGAAGTCGTCGTAATCATGGAGAAGATCGCGATGGTGAGCATGCAGAACCGCAGCATATCGACGGAAGTTGAAGGTAATGTACAGGAGCTGTTGAACGATTTCATGAACGTCCGCCATACTTCAAGCCATGTAGAAGCGATTACGGCCTTTCTGCAGCAGCTTGTCGGTCAATTTCAGCTTACTGAGGCACGCAAACGATAGGCAGATTATGTATCAAAGCTTTTCGACGAACAATAGTTGGAAAACCGGAGCTAAGAATCGGAGCAAAGTGAAACGTGATGCGAAGTCAGACATCATGTTCACTTTGCTCTCTTCGTTTCTGCGGAGCTGGCACCACAATCAATTGCGGCCTGTTAGCTGCGCTAACGGGTGTTTGTTTCTTCTCCGAGCTTATGGCAAAACGGGCAGCGGTTAAGCCTAGAATGAGTATGATGGAGGACATATACATGAACTGACCAATGGCAGGCTGCTGTCCGTTCCAAGGAAGAAGCTATGAATGAGCGCCAAGATATAGATGGGATAAGAGAGCATATGGATCATGAGCCATACGCGGCGCCTCAGCTTATTGCGCAGATCGGTCGTGAGAATAACGGCAAGCAGGCCATAGCTGCTTAAAGTGCCAAACCCGCTTAATGCGGGCGAGACTTGGGCGGAGAACGGGATGAACAGATCGCTCCAGGAATAGGGCGCATACGTGTCGATAATGGTAATAACGCCGTGCAGCAGCCCAAGCGCCGTCCCTGCAATCGCAGCATAAGAATGTATGCGATACAGATTTTTCTTCGTATTCCGGCCCCAGAACGGGAAGCTGTAGGAGATGCCAAGGCTAATGCCCGCTGTCAGTAATAGAAAAGAGGCGATTCCAATTACGCGAATCATCATCCATGTAGGTAAACTCAGTATAAAATCGACCATAGGTGTATTCACCTCCTGATTAATTGGTTTCGTATATGCGGTCGATATGGACGTCTCGCCATCGCTCCTTGCTAGATTGCTGCTGGTCACTATACAGCATCGTGGTTCCATCGGTCATTACTAATAATGCCTCGCAGTTCTTCGTCTTCCGTGAAAATAAATCCAGCCCCTCCGCGCTTCCCAGAATGCAGATCGTCTTCGCCCAAACGTCACAGGCCGCCGTATCGTCGCCAATTACGGTACATTGCAGCACATTACTGCTGCTTGGACGCATCGTGAACGGGTTAATAAGATGATGCATCGCTTGCTTATTGGACTGCCACCTCCGGCCGAGCGTCCCGGAGGAAGCGACGGCTCCTTCCCGGAGAAGCAAACAGCCGGCAGACTCGCTGCTTGCCCAAGGATAATCGATGGCGATTCTCCAGGGTTCCGCTTGTGTCCCCCATAAAGCAATGTCGCCGCCGGCATTGATCAAGCCTTGACGCACGCTGTACTTATTGCGGAAGAATGCTGCTAGCCGCCCGACTGCCCAGCCTTTAACGAGTCCGCCTAAATCGATTTTGGAGCCAGGCGGCAGCCGGACAGCTTTCATCTCGGCATCAATAAGGATGACTTGGTCGCTGGGATGAGCATGCATGGAAGCAGGCTCATCCCGGGCAGGCTCATCAGGATTCATCCTGTCATCGTTCGCCTGGTTACGGATGATACGCTCGAACGACTCGTTATAGCCGCATTTCAACAGGATATCGAGAATAAAAGGATTGAAAATACCATCTGTCAGCTGCCGGTAGGCATCCGCCAGAGTGAGAAGCTCCAGCATCGTTGCCGATACCATGCAGCGTTCTCCAGCCAGCAGGTTGAGATGGCTGAGCTCACTCTCCGGAAGAAATCGGCTGAACCGATTCTCGATATGGCCGAACCATTGCTGGGTGAGTCTTTCCAGGTCAGCAGCATGCTCCTCGTTCTCACAAAGGAAGGTACAGGAGACCTGTGTATTCATCGCGCCAAAAGAAAAGCTGTACAGCGAGGGGTTCGTTACCTCCGTGCTTGGGTCATCCATGTGAGGCGCCTCCTCGGACAAGAATTTCACTACGATTGCCCTGTCTGACTATCGGAGCCATTTTCTTGAGAATGGAGTCTCAGATTGGAACGGCCGGAGCTGCTTCCTTGATCGCGGCCGCCCCTATTTCTGTTGAAACGGGGGCTCTGCTGCTGTGACGATTCACCCTGATTCTGGTTCCACTCTTCAATAACGGGGTCATCGCTGGGCTGGATGGCATTGTCTGAGCTTATCTTTGCCGGAAGCGGCACTCGCTGTATGTAGTTCAAATTGCGGATCTGTTTTTACAATTTGAAAAATTAGGGCAATACTTAATGTGAGGACTGCGCCGACCTGCCATTTTAACCATTTGGTTATCTTCATGGGATCACTCCTTTTACATTAGCGTGGGGGGCTGTTTCATCAGTATAAGAGATCAAAATGAAGACCATTTGAAGTTTGTTTGGTTTTTTGATCCCTTTGTGGGAAGTTTCGGTACATGGCGAAGTGTGTAATGTGGTACGATAGGAATGCCGGTCTTTGGGAACGGGAAGGTTTTTATATATAAAAGAGGTGGATGTATTGGCAGGGTTTGAACAATTAGGTATAGCAGCGCAGCGATCTGCGGCATTACGCAGTGGTGGCATACAGGAAGCAACGCCGATTCAGGAGGGCGCGATTCCGGTTATTTTGCAAGGCAGCGATGTCATCTGTCAGGCACAGACAGGAACGGGGAAAACACTCGCTTTCTTGCTTCCGATGCTGGAGAAAATCAGAGCGGATCGCGATGAGCTGCAGGGGCTGATTTTGACGCCTACGCGCGAGCTTGCGCTGCAAATTACGACAGAGCTGAAGCGCTGGCTAGCTTCGAAGGATGAATTCAACGTTCTGGCTATCTATGGCGGACAAGATGTGGAATCGCAGATGCGTAAGCTGAAGCGCGCCGTACACATCGTTGTGGCTACTCCAGGCAGATTGCTTGATCATATGCGCCGGGGCACAATTTCGCTCGGGTCGGTTAAGATGCTCGTGCTTGATGAAGCCGATCAAATGCTGCATTTGGGTTTCCTCTCCGAAGTGGAGGAAATCATGAGCCACATGCAGTACCGCAAACAGACGATGCTGTTCTCCGCAACGATGCCGGCAGGCGTTCGTTCGCTCGCGGCTCGCTTCATGCTGGAGCCCAAGGATATTACGGTGCGTGCGCCGCAGGTTACGGTTAAAGGAATCCGCCAGCTGGCTGTCGAGGTAACGGACCGGAACAAGCAAGAGACGCTGCAGCGGTTAATCGAAGAGCAGGCTCCTTATTTGGGCGTCATCTTCTGTCGTACGAAGAAACGCGCAAGCGCGCTGAATGAAGCGCTGCAGAATCTCGGATTCAACAGTGATGAGCTGCACGGCGACTTGTCACAAGCGAAGCGGGAGCAGGTCATGAAACGGTTTCGCGATGCCAAGCTTCACCTGCTTATAGCGACCGACGTTGCGGCACGCGGACTTGATGTTGAAGGGATTACGCATGTATTTAACTACGACATTCCAGAGAATGCCGAAGGCTATATTCACCGGATCGGCCGTACTGGCCGGGCGGGCGAGCAAGGGATGGCGATCACGCTTGTATCCCCGCATGATCGTCTAGAGCTTGCTGCGATTGAGAAAGGGATCAACCAGACGATTCCTCGCGAGAAGTCCAGAGGACTAGTGCTGCCGACAGGCGAAGTCATCTTGCAGGATGCAACTCCGGACCGTCAGGGATCGGGCAACCGTAAGCCGGCCAGCCGCAGAGGGACGACCTCTGGGAAGACAGGCTCATGGGAGAACAAGGGCGGCCGCTCCAATAAGCAAGGCCGCAATAGCGGCGGCAGCTTCAGCGGAAGCAAGCCGGCGTACCCGCGCTCGGGCTCCGGCACACGCTCGGCATCATCGACGCGTGGCGGTGAAGCACGCGGAGGCGCTTCTGGCTTCACGCGCAGCGAGAGCTCGCGCGGATCAGCGGGAATGGGCTGGGCGATGCGCGTAGACTCTAGCGATCGCGCAGAGGCTGGCGAGCAATCCGCGCAAGGGAACGCGGAGAGCCGCCGTGGAGATCCAGCCCGCGCGGCGGGCGCGGCGGTGCTTCGCAGCGCAGCGGCGGGGAAGCTCGCGGACGCGGAGGCGCATCGCAGCGTCCGGGTTCTGATGATCGCGGGCGATCAGCAGGCCGCGGAGGCGAAGGAGAATCCCGCGCTCGCGGCGGTTCGGCGCAGCGCATGGATACAGGCGACCGCGGTAGATCGGGCGCGCCGCGCGGGGAATCCCGCGGCGGTTTCGGTTCGGCGCAGCGCATGGATACAGGCGATCGCGGAAGATCGGGCGCACCGCGCGGGGAATCCCGTGGCGGCTTCGGTTCGGCGCAGCGTTCGGAATCCGGCGAGCGCAGAGGATCTGCGGGCCGCGGAGAATCCAGCTGATCGCTTCGGAATCGGGCGCGCCGCGCACGGGTTCGGGCGAACGCTCGGGCGCTCCGCAATTCCCGAATTCAGGCGGGTCTAAGCACCGCACGTCACAGCGTTCCGATTCGCGCGGCGGACGCCCGAGCTTCGGTTCATCCTCAGGCGGAGGCAGGTCCTCATCGAACGGCGCAAGAGGCGGCCGTTCAGGCGGAGGCGGCGGTAAGCCAAGCTCTGGCGGACGTCGCCCGCGCTAAGCAGACCTATAATTAAGCAGCAGGAAGTGCAAAGAACCTCTAGACACCACTATCTTTCCAGTGGGATTTAGAGGTTCTTTTTGCGTTGGCCATTGGATAAATGGCGTATTAGAATATTAGACTTCCACGAATATAACTTCTCCTGTTTGAAGTTTAACGTTATAACCAAGAATCAATTCTTTATGACTCATTTCTTTATTTTTATTGAAGTTATATTCGAATGTTCCTTCAACGTAAATTTGTTCCCCCGCCGGGATTCCTTGATTGATTTCGCTTAATAGGCTTCCTGTACCTATATCGCCTAAATCCTTGGAAATAACTGCTTCTGCCCACTCTATTTCAATTTCTCCATCGCTGACATTCTTTAAGGTTGTCCGATACGATACCTTTGTTAATTCGCCATTCACTTTGGAATTATCAACTGTGGTTTCTGTTGACATGCTAACTCCAATTAGTAAATCGGATGAGTGATTATGATCATTCTTTGAACATCCAACTACAAAAATAATAATTGTAAAAAGTAATAAGCTTATTATTTTTTGCACATTTACAGCACCCCTTTTTTTGCATACAATAAAACTACACTAAGATCCAGTAATTGTAAACAACCGACTTTCCAATCAGGAGTGGTGAATATGGGAAAAAGATTTCCGGCTATGCTGCCCGAGCATGAAGCCTTCATCCGCAAGCAGCATGTATTCTTCGTGGGTTCCGCCCCGATGGCCGAAGACGGCCACATCAATATATCCCCCAAGGGATATGATTCGCTGCGCATACTCTCGAAGACGGAGGTCGCATACTTAGATTTAACCGGCAGCGGGAACGAGACGAGCACTCATCTCGCGGAGAACGGCAGAATCACGTTGATGTTTGTCGCATTGGAGGGGCCTCCGATGATTCTGCGTCTCTACGGAACTGGACGGGTCATTTTGCCGGATTCGCCGGAATGGGAGCAAGCTGCTTCACACTTCGAGCTTCTTCCTGGAGCCAGACAAATCATCACTGCTCAGATTCACTTGGTTCAGTCTTCCTGCGGGTACAGCATCCCATTCCTTACCTATGCCGGCGAGCGGGATACGTTAGAGAAATGGGCTATTCATAAGGGGGAAGACGGCCTTATTGAATACCGTGAGGAGAAGAATTCCACAAGTCTTGATGGACACCGGACACCGCTAGGTGAGCGGTATGCATAATATGAGAAATTTTTATTTTGCCGCAGCCTTTCTTTTCTGATAAAATCTTGGTGACTAAATGAATAAAAAGGGAGTGGGACTATGAAGAAGCTGCCGGTGAACTTACGGAAGACCGCTTCTATTCTCATTTTCCCATTGCTATGAACACCAAAGCCTCCGGACTTTGGTGTTTTTTTTAATCACTTTTGGAGGTGGATGCATGAGGTATAAGCGAGTACTCATCAAGTTAAGCGGCGGCGCGGTAGCAGGACAAGGAGAGATCGGGTTTAATCCAGATCGGCTGAACTACATTGCCAATGAAATGATGACAGTCGTCAACATGGGCGTAGAGGTGTCGATTGTGATTGGCGGCGGTAATATATTCCGCGGCAACTTGGCGGAGAATTGGGGCATCGAGCGCGCTGAGGCCGATAACATTGGGACACTTGCTACCGTTGTGAACAGCTTGATGCTGCGGGGCGTTCTGAAATCGAAAACCGACAAGGAAATCCGTGTCATGAGTGCGATTCCGATATCCTCTGTAGCTGAGCCCTATATCAGACTTCGGGCGATTCACCATCTGGAGAAGGGTTATATCGTTATTTTTGCCGGCGGTAATGGACAACCCTATGTAACTACGGATTATCCATCGGCTCAGCGGGCGATAGAAGTGAACAGTCAGGCTTTGCTTGTTGCCAAACAAGGCGTGGACGGTGTATTGAGCGGCGATCCCAAGCAGCGTGCGGATGTCGTCAAATACGATTCGCTCCATTACGATGACGTTCTGCAGCGCAACCTTAAGGTGATGGATCAGTCAGCCTTTATACTGGCACGCGATTATCATCTGCCTATCCATGTGTTTAACTTTGACACACCGGGTTCGATGAAGGCCATTTGTGAGGGCAGTAACGTCGGCACGATGATCAGCAATGATTCGGTTCTGGCGGTTGCAGGTGTGTAGGAGAAGATGGGGGAATAATGGGATGCCCCTAATGATGGTTAGAGGATAAATTTGGTGTTACTTGCAGGTAGCGAGGGAAGCTGGCAATTAACTGAAATAGAATGGAACAAATTGAGGCTGCGCTATGGACGAGGGAGAGATCCCTATCCATGTGCGGCTTTTTCTACATATAAAAAAGTATAAATTTTTACTATACTTTGCTTATATTTCTCCGGAATGAACCGCGCTCCGCCGCCAAAGGACGGCGTTAGCCGTTTCACCTTGGTCACTGGGCATATATCTCATTTGGACGCAGCCTTACAGCGTGAACCTAACTCTATATTACCCTGATTTGGCGGGGGTCAAGCAGCATAATAACAGGCAATGGGAATATTTTCTTGAGTCGTTTCATACATTTGTAGGACGTTTATTATTCAAGTACATAGACGAACTCGGGAGGAAACAAAATGAAAAAAGACGCTTGCTTGGCTATGCTGCTTGCTGGAGGTGAAGGCCGCCGTTTGGCGCCGCTGACCGCTTCAATCGCGAAACCCGCCGTACCCTTTGGAGGGCGCTGTCGAATTATTGACTACACGCTGAGCAATTGCGTTCATTCGGGGATCAATGCCATTGGCGTCCTGACGCAGTATCAAGCGGAATCTCTTCATGAGCATATCGGAGACGGGGGAGCTTGGCAGATAGCTGATGGCGGCAATCCAGTGAAGATTTCCTTGCTGCCTGCAAGCCGATATGGCGGAGAGGGCTATCTGGGCACAGCGGATGCTATCTATCAAAATATCGATTATATTGACTCTCAGAATCCGGAGCATGTCCTGATTCTCTCAGGTGATCATATCTATCAGATGGATTACAACGAAATGTTGCAGCATCACGCTAATAGCGGTGCATCGGCAACCATTGCTGTGAAACGTGTGCCTTGGAAGGACGCCAGCCGCTTTGGTATTATGACGACTTCCGAAGGTGACCGAATCATAGGATTTGACGAAAAGCCTAAGCGGCCGAGGAGTAACTTGGCTTCGATGGGAATTTACATATTCCGTTGGGCTGACTTACGCGCGGCGCTGATCGAGGATCATGCGAATGAAGCCTCCAGCCATGATTTTGGCGCAGATCTCATCCCTCAATTGCTTGGCTCGGACAAAAATTTATATGCTTATCCATTCGATGGGTACTGGCGTGATGTTGGGACGATCGAGAGCCTGTGGGAGGCCCATATGGATCTGATTGACGAAATAGCAGCAGCATCTCAAACAAATAATCAACTGGACGCATGGCCAATTCTTACAAGAGAGCGAGTACAGAAGATTCCTGCCTATAGATGTCCGAAGGCTTTGATACGAAGCTCCTATATCCATCATGGAAGCTCTGTGGAAGGCGACCTTGATCGTTCCATCGTGTTCGGGGATGTATCAATCGGCAAAGGCGCTGATATTCGCGAGAGTATCATTATGCCGGGGGCACGCATAGGAGCTAATGCCACTGTATTCCGGGCTATCATCGGAGAAGGCGCGGTTATCGGTCAAGGTGCAGTAATCGGCAAATGGAATGGCGATATCACGGTAATTGGAGCTGGGGATCATATCGCTGCAAGGCCGCGCTTCAGCGTCACGTTTAATCGGTTGCCGCATTGGGAGATGACGTCTTCCCCGCTGGAGAAGATGCGCCCGTAAGCAATAAGATCAAATCCGAAATGAATGAGGTATGCAATCGAGCAGCAGCGCTGATCCAAGAAGAGGAGAGAGAGGAACTCCTCGACTGGATCGGTGTTTTTTATATGAGAATACGCTTAGATAGTTAGAATCGCTCGCTGAATCCGCTGTTATTTCGCTTGAATAGCTCCCTTATCGAACTTAAGGGGAATGCGGAGTACATGTATAGGTTTGCCGTCCTTCGCACTCGCCTCGAAGATACTTAACATAATAGTCGGACTTGTCGGTGTATCGATCTTGACGGTGAATGTGAAATCTCCCCATTCCGGCGCTCCCATACTGGCATTCGCGAACCCCTCTGCCAGAATATTGTGGCCATCTTCAACCGAGTAGTTGAGGACTGCCTCGAATACGCGCGCTTGCCCTTTCACAACAAAAGACTGACCCACTGTGCTGTCCGGCGCAGGCTGATAGATCCGGAAGGCTTCGTTGCTAGCGACGATTTGGGGTTCATCTTGGTCGGAATGCCCTTCTTTTGCGGGCTGTTCAGCAGGGGTATTAGAGCTAGGAGCCGCTGCCGGTTTATCCGTGGTGCTGCTGCTGCCCGAAGGCTTGTTCGTGGAATCATTGTTTGAGGCGCATCCACTCATACCTAATGCCAGTACGATGAGAACAACAGAACCCCATATGGCGATGGATTTTTGCATAAGAAGCATCCTTTCAGAAGTGATATGGCTTTGCACTGTAGACTTAATCTGTGAAGTTAGCACACCTATTATACGCCGGAGGCCGGATCATAGTGACAGATGCTCCTATCCGTCTGCAGACGGAGAGCTGCTCCCTTCCGAGCCCGATGCCTAAGCGAAAATAAATCCGCTATACTATCAATAATGAAGCAAATAGGGAGTGTTCCGTGCGATGTTTGAATGGAGTCGACTGTTACGGTTCGGCCGCTACTACGGTCAAGGCAAGAGGGAGATTGATTATCAATGGCCAGCGGCGAAGTTTCCTGTCATCAATATTCGTTCTAATGGAGGTTTAAACGGGAAGCCCAAGATCGCAATCGGTGTCATCGCGCTTGGCGATATTGCAGTGGGCGTCGTATCTGGCGGTGCTGTATCAATTGGCTTATTCTCATTCGGTGCCGTAGCGCTGGGCGGGTTCCTTTCACTGGGTGCGGTAGCTATATCCCAAGGACTGTCTGCAGGAGCGGTAGCCATAGGCAGCCTGGCGATTGGGGCAGTCGGAATTGGCGAAACCGCGATCGGGGCGGTCAGTATCGGCCAAACAGCGCTGGGGGCGGTTGCAATTGGGCAGTCGGCCTACGGAGTAGTGGCAATTGGCAATCACGGCTTTGGCCTCATACCGATCCTTGGCGATTTCATTCGATGGGTAATAGATCTGTTTAACTAGGCAAGTGCGAATCGATCTCGGCTGGAAATAAAAACCTTCAATCCCACTGAAGTCAGTGGTTTGGAGGGTTTTACCAGCGAAGCTTACTTCCCGTCACAATGACGGGGAGTAAGTTCTTGTTTGCCGAGGCGCATGAAGCTGCGCCTGCTAGGCATTTGTCGGCGGCACGAAAGCACGCTGGGCGAATTCGGCATCGAGCATATAGAAAGCATTGCTGTCTTTGTCGATCCGTTTCAGCTTATTGATGATGCTGTCAAACATGGATTCTTCCTCGACCTGCTCATCGATGAACCATTTGAGGAACTGCATCGTTGCGTGCTCACGGTCGTTTAGTGCAAGGTCGGACAGGTCATAGATGCGGCGTGTTACCTCTTGCTCATGCGAATAAGCATGCTCGAAGGCATCTAGGATAGAAGTATACTCGTTGTTTGGCGTTTCCATGCCCGCTAGTGTAGCGCGTTTGCCGCGGTCATTAAGAAACTTGTACATTTTCATAGCATGAAACCGTTCTTCTTCCGCCTGCACGATAAAAAAATTAGCGAATCCATCTAGGCTCTCTCCAGAGCAGTAAGCGGCTATCGCCAAATAAACGTGAGCGGAGTAAAGCTCAAAATTTAATTGGTCATTCAAGGCTTGGCTGAGTGTTTCATTCATCATCGAAAAGCCGCCTCCCTTCCTTCTCATCTTCCTATATATCCTACCATATTATGCCTAGTTAGCCTATCCGGTGCTTTAATTTCTTATACAGAACCTTCGCGTTAGGAGCCACAACAACCTCTGTTTTGCCAATCATGACCATACATTGCTTGGAGCATAGTTTACAGTTGCCGAGGCAGTCCTTTTTCTTTTGTTTGATATCGGGAAATTCGCTTTTGAGCGATTTAAAGACGGATTTGGAGCCGTTCTTGAAATTTTTGCAGCAATAATTAATTTTCTTCATGGGTCTGCACCGACCTCTTCCGAGCAGGAATATGAATCACTATTATAAATGATAGTAATTCTCATTCTCATTGTCAATAGGTTTTATGGATGGGCTGTCCGCAGTTACCACCCGCGGGGCAGCCTATCCATAAACAAAAAGCTATGAGGGAGCCGTCGCAGGGAAATGGCGGCAGCCCCCCGAAATCACTATTTAGATTCTGGAAGGGAGAATTTCTTCGACCAGGTGATGCCGCCGTCGGTAGTGGAGTAGACCCCGCTTGATAGACTGCTGGTTGTTGCAATCCAGCCGCTTAACGCGGAGGGAAAGGACAGCTTGGCGCCAAAGCCAGGTACGCCGGTGACGTTTTTCCACGTCTTGCCGTCATCAAGTGACCGTCCGATTGCGACCTTATCCACCGCTCCGGAGGAAGCTGCCAAATAAACGGCTTTCCTCCCGATAACCTGCATATCCTGCGGTGTTCCGAACGGCCCGATTAGCCCCTCGACTTTCGGCCCTGGTGCGGGACCGCCTCCGGCTGTGGAGTTCGAGATGATTTGCTTCCAATGCGCGCCGGCATCGGATGTGTGGAACATCGAATAAGAGGTCTGCGACATCCCTGAGCCGCCAAGCAAGACTACCCAGACATCAGAGCTGTCCGTGCCATAGATCATTCCGCCAACGCTCTGAGAAGAATGGACGAATAGAGTGTTCGTCCATGTGCGTCCGCCGTTAACAGTGCGCTTCACGTCATACCCTCCACCGCTATGCAGGGTGATGATCCAGCCCTTGGCAGGGGTAATAAAATGGGCATATCGCGTATTGGGCGGAGTGGCTACTTTAGTCCATGTACGGCCGCCGTTCGTCGTCTTGAACGTGAAAGCGAACGTAAAGCCAAAGCCGTTCTGCTGGGAGAAGAATTGGATGCGATTGAATGCATAGCTGCCCGTTGAGACCGTTTTAAAGCTGGTACCGCCATCGGCCGTACGAAGCAATAGATTAGGTTTGTCAGCAGCCGTCTGTGCGAGTGCATAGCCGACTTTATTCGTTAGAAATTGAATCTGGTTAAAGCTGTATTTGCCGCTCGACTGAATACTTTGCCAATGGCATCCGCCATCGGAGGTGCCAATCATGAATCCGTTGCCGGCAGCGCGGCCGATTGATGGACTCAAGAACTGAATGGATTGAAAATGCGCATCGCCCGTATCTGCCAATGTCTTCAGAGATAAACCGTGATTGTCCGTCCGACATCCTGCAGCCGGCTCTGCTGCTGCTGTTTGAACCGCGGATACGGAACCAATTCCTGCAAACAATGCTGCTGATAAGGTTATAATCCCAAGCAGCGCCAGCCCTGTTCTTCCTCTTCTTCTCATGACTACATCACCTCGTGTTTCTTATTACCCACTCTTCATTATTTTCTCTCCCTATATGACGAATATACCAAAGGGATAGTTGCAATGCTCGGGCCGGCTGCCCTGAACTTTCTTTACATCGAATTGGCGCTGTCATATGATAGGGAACAGCAAGTATTACAGGGCTTGATGGAAGAAGAAGGAGCAGGAGCATATATGAGTACGAATGGACAGCAAAGGGCGGCAATCCGGGCCGGATTAGTCGTTGATATCGTTTTGAAAAAGGATCAGGCGACCGGTAAAGTGACACGCGGCGTAGTGAAGGATATTTTGACGAATTCACCTAATCATCCGCACGGCATTAAGGTCCGCCTGCAAAGCGGGGACGTTGGACGGGTGAAATCCATTATAGGGTCAGAAGGCTAGGCTGAAGTGCTGCCTGGTGAATAATTGATGAAGAGCCGCTTCTTGAGGTGAATACCTGAGGAAGCGGCTCTCTTTGTATGCTGTCGATATTCGCAGAACATCCGTTTTCGCTTAAATGAACTGGCAGTTAAGATCAATCGTGGTGAACTGTATCACAAGTTTGGTGCAAATTTTTGGCCGTAATCGCTTGCTGGGCGCGGATAGCTGCACCCGGAATAAAATTTTATTGCAATCAAGTGCAATAATATAAAAGGCATGGAACACCTTAAGAAGGGTTCCATACCTTTCCTTTTATGGTGCGATATTCCTCTGGATTATGTCTCACATTAGCAATTGGACTAAACACGGGCAACAAATTTTGTTGCACTTCCAGACCGTCTAGTCGCCGTGGGTTGGTTGTTTGTAATTTACGATCCAGACTAATTGGTCCTCCTTCCGCTCCGATATGACCTCATCCTCAATATCTTTCTTCAACTGCCCAAGCCAATTCTGTTCGGCTTCGAGTAAAGCAAGAGAATATTCTGTTTCGATGACAAAAAGTCGGTCGATTCCCATTGTTAGAGCCGCTTCCATTGAAGAACGGGTGTCTTGAATTTGCTTGGAAAGCGTTTCAGCCCGTTCTTTCAAAAGATCAAGTGTGTCCTGGGGCGTCAAATGAGCTATAAAAGAAAGCACTGCCGTGAATTGAGGATATTCTTTCACGGGTGTACGCAATAAGAAACGCAACCAATCGAAAAACTCCTCCTTTCCTGCCGCTGTAGGTTCATAGATCGTCCGCTCGGGATGCTTGCCCTCTCGCTTTGTTCCTACCGGCTGAATCAGATTGTTCTTCAATAAAGTTTCGATAACGGCGTAAAGTGAACCCGTGTTCAATTTGATGCTGTCGGAAATGCCTCGTTGACGCATCGTAACCCCGATTTCATAAGGGTGCATGGGTCGTTCATTCAGCAGGGATAAGATGGCCAGAGCCAGCAGATTACTCCGTTTTGGTTTGGGCATGCCATTTCAGCTCTTTTCTGACTAATAACAGTGATGTTTAACACGATAGACTTCACCTAGTATAGCCCATTTTGATTATTTTGAGAAATAGTAGTTGACTTAGTTTGGTTTAAATAATATAGTCTAAATAAACTAGTCAATAAAAAGTAAACGAAAGGAAGATGACAAATGGCAAACGCAAGCAATCGGCCTAATAAAGCATTGATTATTGGCTGTGGGATCGCGGGGCCCGCTACGGCACTTTTTCTGAAGAGGGCAGGCATCGACTCCGTTATCTATGAAGCGGACGAACAAATCGATGATTATGCCGGATTGTTCCTCAATTTGGCGCGCAACGGACTGCAAGTTCTGAAGGAATTGGGATTAGACGAACAAATCCGGCAGGAGGGCATTGAGCTCCATACGATGAAGATGCTTAACGGGAAGGGCAAGCTGCTCGGTCATGTAGGTCAAATGTCGGGAGAACCCCAGGGTTACACGATTAAGAGGGGAATTCTGCACAAGGTGCTGCGCGAGGAAGCGCTGCGGCAAGGAATTTCGATCGAATATGGCAAGAAGCTGAAGGGCATTGAACGGAATGAACCTGATCGCGTTAAGGTATCTTTCGAGGATGGAACATTTGCATCAGGGGATATGCTGATTGGTTGTGACGGTATTCATTCCCGTGTGCGGAGGATTGTTATGCCGAGTGCACCTGCCCCATCTTACACAGGCTTAATAAGCTTCGGAGGGTTTCTGCACAGTAATACGATTCCTTATGAACGCGGTATTCAGACCATGGTCTTCGGAAAACGTGCGTTTTTCGGTTATTTGGTCAGGAACTCTAAAGAGGTATACTGGTTCGGCAACATGAACTATCCCGGAAAGCCGTCTCGGCGGGAGCTGCAGAGCATCCCCCAAGCGGAGTGGCGCAGAACAATAAATGGACTGTACGCCAATGATATCGCGCCGCTCCCGGAAATCGTGCGTTCGACGAAGGAAGAGATCGGTGTTTTCCCGATCTACGATATGCCGTCGATGCCCGTTTGGCATGATAAGTCTGTTGTTTTGGTTGGCGACGCCGTCCATGCAACATCGCCCAACGCTGGACAGGGCGCGTCGTTAGCGCTTGAGGACGCAATCGTCCTGGCTAGATGTATTCGGGACATCCCGGATGTGCAGCTGGCATTCTCCGAGTTTCAGAAGCTGCGCCGCGACAGGGTGGAACGGATTGTGCAGTATTCCAGGAGCATCGGACAACGCAAACATGCGACCAACCCGGTGCAGGTATTTTTCCGCGATTTGATGCTGCCGTTGTTCCTGAAATCAGCAAATAAGGACTCTCATGGATGGATGTACGATTATAAAGTCGATTGGAGTGAAAAGGCTTCGCTATGAAAAATAAACTAGCATTTTTGACATTGTTTATCACCGTCTTGCTGTTTGGTGTGCTGAATGGAGGAGGCATATTCGAGGAAATCGTAGTTGCTCCTGTTTGGAGTGCATCACCACCCACATCTTTTGCATTAATTCAAGAACCAAACGGCCTCTCCCTAATTAGTTTTTGGATTCCTTTTCATATTGCTGCTAATATTTTTCTCGTTATTGCATTAGTACTCAATTGGCAGAATCGAATACGGAGAAATTACCTATTGGTTGTACTGGCAATTTATGTGGTTATTCGGGTAGTAACTTTTGCTTATTTTGCTCCTGAGATTATCGCTTTTGAGAACACACCTGCACAAGGGCTTTATTCTCCGGAACTTAAAGCTCGTGCTGAACTATGGACCATCCGCAGCTGGTTCCGAACGATTGGTGAAATCGGAATTAATATTCTGCTTTTACTAGCCATCATTCAACCAGGAAAAAGAGATAAGCATGCGACATAAACGGGTACAACTGGAATCTATGAGAGCCAAGCCCAGCTAGTAGCTCCGCGATTGTAAATGGTGAACTGTTTCAGCCATTCGAAGAGGGTACCCAAACGTGGCTATCGATTTATTGTCGTAAAATCCGTAGCTAATCTTTTATAGGATTATAGATAATATCGTGATCATCCATCGTGGACGTAGAGATTATATTCGTGAGTTGTTTGGGTCATTGGATACAATATGAACCAGTTAGTGAAAACTGCACACTGCAAATTCTTAATCTTGAATAAAAGACAGTTCTACTAAAACCACTTCACTTAGGAGTGGTTTATTGTTTAGGAGGTCAAAGCATGCGTTTAAATTCAACAGAGGACCAGGAACTTATAGAAACATATAAGGATGCTCCAAATGAGCTAGCACGGGCAATTGCGGGACTGAGTGATTCAGACTTAGATAAGACAAGAGCGAGTGGGAAATGGTCAATCAGAGAAACAATTCATCAACTAATAGATTGTGATATGAATTATTTTCAGATCAATAGATATGCACTAGCCGGTACAGGAGCTAAGTTTATGTTTAATGATTTTGATGGGAATGTTTGGGGCAAGACAATGAATTATAACAATCGCCCAGTTGAAGCGGAAATGAAACTATTCGGTATGATGCGGGAATATATAGCTTATCTGTGCATTTCTCTGCCGGATTCGTTGGATAGAGAGCTTGTACATGAACATGGCAAGGCAAGTGTTCGAGATGCACTCAAACACGACATTCAGCATGCTTCGCATCATATGGAGCAAATTGTTGAGACTCGCAAATTACACAACATCTAATTGACTTGCTTCGCTGCGAAAAAACAGAGCCTTTCTTAAAATGGCCTAAACTCCTTTTAACAAACATACAATGTACGCAAACGGGTGGATCGGGGTGGTTAGGAAAATGACCTTCGTTATCTTGCTTTGGCTTGCCTCCATTATCGGACTGTTCTGGGTATGGTCTGACGCTTCTGAGAAACGGGGCGGCAATATCGGCTGTCTGTGGGCGCTTGTCGTCTTGATTCTAGGTCCCATTGGCTTTATCGCCTATTTATTCGTCAGAAATATAGACTGATGGCCGATAATGGGGCGAGGAAAATCGGAATTTGAACCAGCTATAAAAATGAAGTAGGATAGGAAGAAAGATATTCCTTCCTGCATAGAAGCAACCGTAAGAAAAGGAGCCTTACATCTATGAATTTGTTGCCTGATCCTATTCGAATGACACATATAGGCTCCATTATCGTAACGCTGTTGTCGGGTGTAGCTGTCATGTTCCTGCGTTTGCGGGCATCGAACAGACCTATCACGATGCGCAAAATCATAATTCCGCCGATCGGCATGTCGACCGGCTTTCTCATGTTCGCTGTCCCTGAGACGCGAATACCGTGGAGCTGGGCGCTGGCAGCCTTTGCAGTGGGGGCAATCTTATTTGCCTATCCGCTCATCCGGACCTCTAAGCTGGAGCGGGCCGGGGAGACGATTGTCCTCAAGCGCTCCAAGCTGTTTATCCTTATCCTGCTTGTCCTGCTGCTCGTAAGGCTGCTGCTGCATGATGTTGTAGAGCAGAAGATTACGATTCCGCAGACAGGTGGCCTGTTCTTCATCCTCGCCTTCGGCATGATTGCTGTATGGCGTGTGGCGATGATGAGGGCGTACAGGAAGCTGGAGCGGGAAGGTAAATAAGCACATTGACATTCTCCTAAGCAGCTGGTATTCTACGAATATAGATTGCATACAATTCAATTTCACTTAACCAAAACCGAACGGACAGCAAGAGAGGAAGGTGACGTATGGAACGCGATTCTCTGCTTCAATTAGATAATCAGGTTTGCTTCGCGCTGTATGCTTGCGCACGAGAAGTGACCAAGCTGTACCGGCCTTTTCTCGACGAGCTGGGCATAACGTATACGCAATATGTAACCTTGCTTGCGCTGTGGGAGAAGGATCATGTTCCTGTCAAAGCGCTCGGCGAGCGGCTTTATCTCGATTCCGGTACATTGACACCTCTTCTCAAGAAGCTTGAGGCGATGAAACTGATCATACGCGAGCGGGATACGGCAGATGAGCGGAGTGTAAATGTAACACTGACAAGCGAGGGTCATGCTTTGAAGGAAAGGGCGTTCTCAATCCCGGAACGGGTATTTTGCCAGACGAATATTCCGCCGGAGGAGCTCGTACAGCTCCGGGAGCAGCTCCACAAGATGACGCTGAACATTCATGAGAATGTGGATTGCCGCACCAAAACCTAAACTCATTCATGGAGGAGATTTCAAATGGGAACCATTTATGATTTTCAAGCAGAAACGAACAATGGAGAGAAAAAAGCTTTATCCGATTACAAAGGAAGCGTTCTGTTAGTTGCGAACACGGCGAGCAAATGCGGATTCACGTACCAGTATGAAGGCCTGCAGAAGGTGTATGACGAGTACAAGGATCAAGGCTTAGTGGTTCTCGGCTTCCCTTCCAACCAATTTGGCGGGCAAGAGCCGGGCAGCGATGAGGAGGTAGCGGAATTCTGCCAAATCAATTACGGCGTATCCTTCCCTCTGTTCGCCAAATCCGATGTTCGTGAAGAATCAGTAAGTGATGTATTCCAATATCTGACGGAGGCTGCTCCTTTCACAGGCTTCGATTCCTCCGAGGGCGGTAAGAAAATGGCCATCTACCTCAAAACCAAAATGCCTGAGCGTATGGAGGACAACTCTATCAAGTGGAACTTCACGAAGTTTCTAATTAACCGTGATGGTCAAGTAGTCAAACGATATGAGTCGAACGTTAATCCGCTTGATATTAAAGCAGATATCGAAGCATTGCTGTAAAAGCCATCATAGATAACGAAGAGCCGTCTTCGGAACGCATTTATGCGTTTCTCGTGGGCGGCTTTTTTAAGAAAAGTATAAATTTCCACTATACTTTGCTTATATTTCTCCGGAATGAAGCGCGCTCCGCCGCAAGGACGGCGCTAGCCGTTTCACCTGCTTTTTGTAAAATGGTGGATATGGTACAATTTTGTAAATACAGCTGTGTTTTCGTGTAGGAGGGTCATATGGTTAATAATGTGTGGGCGGGGACGAAGATTCGATTGCGGGCCATTCTTCCGGAGGATTGGGAGAAGTTTCATGACAATGATGAAGATTCCGATGGGGCTAGGCGATGTGATGTCATCCATTTTCCTAGGTCGGAGGAAGGGACGAGGCTTTGGACGGAGCAGGAGGCAGCGGCAGAGCCGGAGGGTGATAATCATCGCTTTGCGATTGAAACACTCGATGGTGAGCTTGTCGGAAGTATGAACACGCATAGCTGCGATACGCGGCATGGAACCTTTAAATACGGGGTGGCTATATTTCGCGAGCACTGGCGCAAGGGCTATGCTTCGGAAGCGGCAAAGCTATTATTGCGTTATTATTTCGAAGAGCTGCGGTACCAGAAGGTTACGGCAAATATTTATGCATTTAACGAGAGCTCGATTCAATTACATGAACGTCTAGGGTTCAAGCAGGAAGGAAGGCTTAGAAATATGGTATTTACGCAAGGGCGGCATTTTGATGAGTTCATCTATGGAATGCTGAGCAGTGAATACGAAGGTATGAAAAAGGCAGGCACGCAAACATGATCATAAGGAAACTGCAGCCTGATGAACCGTTTCCGATGGAATTGCTTTTGCTTGCGGATGAATCGCTGGAGCTGGTTGAAGAATACATCCAAAGAGGGCAGTGCTTCGTCGCTGAAGCCGATCAACTGATCATCGGGGAGTATGTGCTGCTGCCAACAAGGCCGGCAACAGTGGAGCTTGTGAATATAGCGGTTAACGAGAGCTGGCAGGGCCGGGGAATAGGGAAGCAGCTCGTTAATCATGCGGTAAAGCATGCGAGGATCCTCGGGTATCAAACGATCGAAATCGGGACGGGAAATTCCGGGTTCGGACAATTGGCTCTGTATCAGAAATGCGGCTTTCGAATGGTCGGCATTGACCGGGATTTCTATGTCCGTCACTATGCGGAAGAAATCTATGAGAATGGCATACAATTGAGAGACATGGTCCGACTTTCTCAGGATTTGTAGTGCACCGGGTATCAAATTGAATATTTAGCTATAAACAGTCGGCTGCCGGGGAAACCCTTCGGCGGCTTTTTTGTGGGGCGCTGACCAAGTGCGGCTAAGCACAAAGATGATTATTTTATTATTTGATCTAATTACGGCAACAATTTCGAGCTGCTCTCGTCTTACATCATATAACAGAGCCGGACGAAGGAATTTCGTATTAGTCCGGATACGATGACGTGAGGTGAGGGTATGGGCAGTACTCGTTTATGGGGAAGACAGGTCGCAGCGCTCACGACAACTGTGATTCTAGCTTTGGCACTAACAACTGGTTGTGGGGCTGGGGCGGATGCCAAGGAAGCTGCGCGTTATAAGGCGGAAGATGTGAATGTGAATCAGGTTCAGGCCTATAACGGTTTTGCGGCAAGGATGACGAAGCAGCTCCTTCAGGAATCGGGTGAAGCTAATGTGGTCATTTCTCCGCTAAGTGTGACACTCGCGCTTTCCCTCGCCTTGAATGGTGCAGGTGGAGCTACTAAACAAGAAATCCTCCATATGCTCGGGTCGGATAAGATCTCCATGGAAGCGCTCAACCAGGGAAGCGAGGTGCTGACTGATCTACTGGAGCATGGCGACCCTCAAGTTGATGTGGAGATTGCAAATACGCTTTGGGCGAGAAAAGGGACACAGCTGCTGGAAACGTATGCCGATCAAATCAAGCAATCCTATGACGCCAAGGTAAGTGAACTGGACTTTGACGACAAGGATGCTGCGAGCACAATCAACAAGTGGGTCAGAAAGCAAACCCACGACCGGATTGATAAAATGGTTAATCCGGACACACTCCGATCCAGTGTTATGGTTCTTATGAATGCGATCTATTTCAACGGGAGCTGGGCAGAGCCGTTTGAGGAATCTGCAACCCGCGACGCACAGTTTCACCTTGCGGATGGAACGGACGTAACCGTGCCGATGATGCGGCAGAGAACTGCGCTCACCTACAAGCAGAGCAAGCAGTTCAAGGCCGTTCGCCTTCCGTATAGAAGCGGCAAATGGGGAATGATCGTCGTATTGCCGAATGAGGGCATTAAGCTACCTGATGTAGAAGCAGAATTGTTAGCGGATACCTCCGAGTCTTGGCGGAAGGACTTTGAAGGAGGCAGCGTGAGTATAGAGCTTCCGCGATTCAGGCTGGAGTATGAGAAAGCTTGGTAAATACCATGCAGGCCTTAGGGATGAAACAGGCTTTTAGTCCAAAGACAGCGGATTTCTCGGCTATGACGGATCCGGGTAATAATCTGTACGTCAGCGGCATTCTTCACAAGTCCTTCATCGAAGTGAATGAGACCGGAACGGAAGCGGCGGCTGTAACTGGACTTCAGATGGATGGGGGCGCTGAGCCTCCGAAGGAGACATTTGAGTTCCGGGTCGATCGGCCGTTCTTTTTTGCAATTGAGGACCGTACAACCGGAGCACTTGTATTCCTGGGCTCGGTTTGGAATCCGGTGAAATAATAGTCCAGATCGTGCAGAAAGGGACTGGCCCTAAGTCATTTTGAATGACTTTTGGGATAGCCCCTTTCGACTTCCGAACTTTATTTTCTTCGTTTGGTTCCGCTGTTACCTGACCGACCGAATAGCATGCGGTTTTGGGAAATAATCGATCTGTACAGCGTATTCGATCATTTTCACGATTAAGCTCATATCGGGCAATGGGCAGCGAATATCCGAATTGCTCAAGAAGCCGGATGTAAGCTCGCAGCCGTACCGATAATTGGAATCCTTTGCCCCGTCTCCTTCCAATTGTGCGATAGCGAGCTTAACGCCTTCCTGGTTTTTAACGACCTTTTTATCCAATAGCCATGTGGTATAGTCTGCAATGCTTGATGTTTCTACTTCATAACCATAATTCCGGATCATGCCTAACAATTTCGAATACGATAATGGCGCCGGGTTACAGATATGGAACACGCGTCCGGAAGAATCGGGCTGAAGGGCCAAATGAACGATCGACTGGCCTGCGTAATCAATAGAAGTAATGTCGATCTCCCAATCTACCTGCGGCGCTTTTTCAAGCAGCAGCATCGCTTTGATCATCCGGTAGAAGGCATTGCCGTCGATGTTTTTCTGGAATTTTCCGCTAATTGAGTTGCAGGACAAGTTGCCTGCTCTATAGATGTTGACTGCAAGTCCCTGCTCGGCGGCTGAGAATAGCATTTTTTCCGCTTCAAGCTTACTGTTGGTATATAAGCTGTCTACACGAAGCTCCGGTGGGAACTGCTGGCTGTCAACGACGCTTTCCCATTGTCCGCTTAATGCAAGATCCTCGGGAATACCCAGCGTGGATATGTGATGAAACCGGATTTCGTTTACACATTCGGCGGCAAGTTCAATTAAATGGCGAGTCCCATGAATGTTCGTCTTCGCGAACTGCTCTTCATCTCCGAAATGCCTAACGTCTGCGGCACTGTGCATAATGGCATGAAGGTTCTCTTCAAGCAGCTGCCGATCCGCATGACTCAGACCAAGGCCAGGCTGCTCCAGATTTCCCTCGACCGCGAAGACACGTCCGTCCATCAGCTGTACCGCCGACGGTCCAAAATAATACTCGAGGTTGTTTCGGACCCTTGCCAGTCCCGGCTCTGCGCCAGAGCGGACCAAGCAGTATACCGAGGCTGTGCTTTGGATAAGCAGCTCATATAATAAGTAACAGCCAAGGTAGCCTGTAGCGCCGGTCAGCAGGACGGCAGCGGGAGGATTATATTTTCGATACGGCACCAGCGAATTCAGAACGGCCGGGTGCTCGTCAAGAGCGATAATAGGTCCCTTATTCACTGCTGTATTTGAAACTTTTACTGCTTCGCTCTTCAGCTGTTCGATTCGCTTTGAAATGGCATCTATTGTTTTGTGTAGAAATAAATCGTTTATTTTCAGCTCCGGGTAATACGGCTTTAGAATAGCAAGGATATGGATGATTCCCAGGGAATCGCCGCCAATGGCAAAGTAATCGTCAAAAATGCTTACCCGATCAAGGTTCAGCGCCTCTTGCCATGCATCAGCAAGCTTGTATTGGATTTCGTTTTCAGGTGCTGCGTAACTCTCAGCGTACTGTTCTTCGCGGTGTTCGTAGTTATGTAAGGACTTCCGGTCGATCTTACCGGTTGGTGAAATTGGCATTTCCTCTAATTGAATGACATACTTCGGAACGAAATAAGAAGGCAGTTTATCGCCCAGCATTCGTTTGACAGCTGCAGCAGAGAGCGATTGGCCATCTTTGGATGTGAAATAGCCCACCAGCATATTTTGTCCTTGATCATCTTTTTTGCAAATGACCGTTACATTCTGGACATTGGGGATTTTGGCAAAGCTATCTTCTATTTCTCCGATCTCGATCCGGTGTCCGCGAATTTTAATCTGAGAGTCACGGCGCCCTACATACTCAATCGTGCCGTTTGGAAGCAGCTTTGCAATATCGCCGGATTTGTATATCTGGCCTTCTCCGAACGGATTTGAAACAAACGCGTCGGCTGTTTTTTCAGGCTGGTTCAGGTAGCCTTTGGCTAGACCTACGGTGGCAATAAGAACTTCTCCATGGACATGTACCGGACATAGCTGATTGTCTTCATTTACGATATAGACCTGATAATTTTGAATAGGCTTGCCGATCGGAATGTTCGTCAGATTGTCCGGGATATACCCGCTTATTTTATGAGTTGTGGTACAAACCGTACATTCGGTTGGCCCGTACACATTGACAATATCGATATTATCGTGGAACTTCCGTTGAAAAGCTCGTACCTGTTCTCCGTATAATGCTTCTCCCGCGACAGTGATTAATTTCACTTTTGATAGCTTCTTGTACCCGTCCTCCGATAAATAAGCTGATAATTGATTAAAGAAGACAGTTGGCAGAATGGTAATAATCGTCGTTCCTGTTCTTTCAATCGCAGAAGCAAAGTCCTCAACGGAAACCCGTTCTTCCGGTGACAGCAAATAGAGATGGGCCCCATAAAATAACGCTCCAATCGTATCCCATACTGAAGCATCGAAGCTATAGGTAGCAAATTGGGTCAGAACATCATGATGCTCGATTAGGCAGTCTCGCCGGACCGTTTCCCCTAGATTTACGACCCCTTCGTGCGCGATAAGGGCGCCTTTTGGCCTTCCAGTCGAGCCCGACGTGTATATAATGTAGGATAGATCGGATTGCGCAACGTCCACGTTCGGATTATGCGTACCATCGTAACGGTCGGTTTGCGATTCGATATTAATGATTTCTTTGACGGTCCCAAGTCCAGAGCACTGCTGCATGGCCTTACCCATGGATTCTGTCTTGGTCAAAATAAATGCGGATTTCGTGTCCTCCAGGATATAGCGGTTGCGCTCTTCGGGATGATCGGGGTCTACGGGAACATAGACGCCTCCTGCTTTTAATATTCCTAACAGGCTGACGATCAGCTCAAGGCTGCGCTCCATAAACAGGGTTACGAAATCTCCCTTTTGAAGCCCTTTGTCAAGCAGCATTCGCGCTGTCTGGTTCGCCTTTTCATTCAATTGCCGATAAGTAAGCTGCCCGTGGACAGAAGAAACAGCGATTCTATCCGGATACTGGGCGGCTGCCTGCTCTACCATCCCGTGAATGGTCTGAGTGGAGTCATATGCCTCTTTCGTAGCGTTCATCTGCTCATAAACGGATTTGTCTGTTTCGGTCAAAATATTCACGGAGGCAATACCCACGGTCAAATCGTTTAATGCCGATTCGAGCAGCGTTTCATAGTAGCTGACATAACGGGCTACGGTTTCGCTTTCCAGTAGAGAATGATCATAGTCGACTTTAATACGCCAACGGTTATTTTCCTCTAGCAGCTGCCAATTAAACAATTCGCGGTCAGGTTTAATAGAACGACGTACAGAAAGACGAGTATCGTAATCTCCTGCAAGAGGGGACTTCTCCGGCCTTGGAAGATTGCAATATAGACGTCACTATACTTTGAAACGTATCTCTTTCCTCCAAGTTAACCTGAATCGGTGCTCCAGGGCCGTCATTTGAGATCAACTCAATCATCATTTCTTTTTCGCCTGAGAGACGGTAAATGAATGAGAAATATACAGCAGCGAATAGAGCTGTTTCTTCGTCTTCCTTTAATCGTGAATGGATCAAATCGTTTAAGCGTTCATCTAATGGATATTCACCTGAAGTGAAAGAATAGGTTCGATTATGACGTGAAGAATCTAGTGGAATGAATAGAACCGGCTTATTGGATAGGATGCTTTGGGTACCAGTGCGATAATTTTCCGTCATAATAGTAAATCCCCCTTGGTAATAATTACCGCACATCCGGGTAGGGATGCGCGGTATAGCTGAATAGATTAGATACTAACAATTATGAGCGAACCTGGAATTGATTAATTAATTGTTGAAGCTCCTCGGACATTGCGGTTAAATCGATGGATGATTTTACAATCGCGCTCATCGATTCCTTCTGCTCCTCTATCGATTGCGAAATTTTTGAACTGTTCGCCGCCGTAATACCTGCAGAAGCAGACAAACTCTCTGCAGTTGCGGTCAGCTCTTCCGTTCCCGCAGACATTTGTTCGGTAGAGCTGGATACTTCTTGAATCTGATTGGTAACGTTTTGCGTTGCCTTTAAAATTTCGCTTAATAAAGTCCCCGTTGTACCTGAGATTTGCAATCCTAGACGAACTTCTTTCGTACCTTGATGCAAAGCTTGAACAGCAGTCTTAATTTCTTCTTGAATTTCCTTGATGAGCTCCGAAATTTGATTAGCTGAATTATCGGATTGCTCAGCCAGCTTCCGCACTTCTCCAGCTACAACGGCAAAGCCTTTGCCATGTTCGCCTACTCTGGCTGCTTCAATGGCCGCATTAAGCGCAAGAAGATTCGTTTGGCTGGCAATACCCATGATGAGGGATACAATGTTACCGATTTCCTGTGACCGACTATCGAGTGACTCGATCGCATTTGTAGATTGATAGACGAATTTCTCAATTTGTTCCATTTGTTTAATAACCTGTTCAACGACTTCATTGCCCTTTTTCGATTTTTGTTCCATCTCAAAGGCTTCATCCGCAACCTTCGACGAGTTCTCAGCAATGTTCTGGATAACGAACGACATTTCAGCCATTGCTCTTGCACCGTCGCTGGACGATTGATTTTGACTTGCGATTTCAACATTGATTTCCTTCATATTCGCGGTGATTTCTTCTGCATTTTTGCTGTTTTGCTCAGAGAAGGAATAAAGCTCTTTCGCAGAGCCGGTTACGGCATAAGAGGTTTGCTGAACCTTTACCATCATCGCGTTGATTCGATTTACCATCCGATTAAACTTGTCGTTAACTACACCTAAATCGTCTATTCCTGCTTTCAGTTCAATCTGCAAATTGCCATTGCTGACTTGCTCGATGCCCCGGATCAGCTCTTTAATGGGTCTTAGCGTCAACCTGGATACAAAGTATTGAATTAAGAAAATGACCAAAAGAAAGATGACCATAATCGTAATGCCGTTAATGAGCAGCATTTTCAGACCTTCGGGTACCGCGCTTGCATCTACATCGGCTGCGAAAAAGGTAGTGATCTTTCCTTGGCTATCTTTAATCGGGTAGAGGATTGTTGTCCAAGTCCCGAACGAATCCGAATAAAAGTCCGTAAAGGTCGGTTTACCGGTAGCGAGCATTTCGGTTAGTGCATCTGTCATAGCCTCTGGCTGCTCGTACATGTCACCGATGTTCAGCTTCGCCTCAGTGAATGCTTTCATCAGACTTGTCGGCATCGCTACTAACGATGTCTGGTTCCCATCTTTCAGTTCCGTACCGAATATGTATGCTTGGGCAATGTTCGGATTATATTTGTTGATTTGGTCCAAAATCGCTCTAAGCTCGGTTTGTACCGGCCCTTTATAGCTCTTTTCTTTAATTGTTTGCTCGACTTTTATGGGATCAATTTCTTTATTCCACTCTTGTGTAGTTGTAGTAATTTGCCCGCGCAGCTGTTGAATCAAAATGTTTTTTTGGATCATATAGCCGGATGCTATGAGAATAGTACCAATTAGAACAATGTTAAAAAATGAAAGGAATAAATTTTTGGAGAAAAAGGACATTCGTCTGATGAATTGCATCTGTCAACGCTCCTGAGTTAGATTATTTTTGTAAACTACTACTTAAGCATGCATGTCTTTGTACTTACTTTGGCCCCCCTTAACTTTGTCCCGTTATGATTTATTTATCTGACGAACGTTTTAAACAAAGCAACACATTTACATTATTCGACAGATTACTATTATAATTATCGAACGAATCAGGGTAAATAGTAATAGTTTTCTTACAAAAAGATGTTAAATAAATGCAAAGTCAATGTATACGTTTACAAAATAATTCATTAATTTGTCAATATTCTGTCTGAGCATCTCGAGTTGTGTTGCGATAACAGGGCCCATGTGCTAGTGTTAGAATATAATTATTTTGAAATAGGTAACCCAAATCAAACGAAGGGGTGATTACTCTGAACCATAAACCTGTTAACCTCAGCGTACCCAGCGATGAAGGCCAGCTTCGGATGATGTTTACTAGCGGAGGGGCTAGGGAAGGTGCAGGGAGAAAAGCAATCGGCGTGACGAGGAAGGTTTCCTTGACATTATCCGAGTCCGTGTGGCAGCAGCTGGAGAAGCAGTGTCTTGAGCGTGAATGTTCGAAATCGGAGTTTTTACGGAACATGATTGAATCCTGCTTGAGCGATAATCCGTCATCCTAAGGAGTAGGTGAAGCCTGTTGTTAATTGAGGTAGCGTCCAGGCAGCTGTATCAAGCGCTGCAAGTGGTAGCTAAAGCCGTACCGGTGAAAAGTCCCATTCCCGTTCTGACAGGCATTTGTCTGAAGACCGCAGCTGGCGGGTTGACACTTCAAGCTTGTAATGGAGATATGATGCTGCAGTATCGAATCGCTGAGCATACCGAGCACTTAATTATCCGGGAAGGGGGGCAGATCGTTGTTCCCGCGCGGTATTTTATCGACATTATACGAAATTCATCGCTAGAGGAACTAGTAAGCCTGGCACTTACCGATGATGGCGTCATCTGCATCAAAACCGGCAGTGCGGTCTACCGGTTATGCGGCATGCCGGCAGATGAATTTCCACAGATAGCGGAAATGCAGCAGCCTGATCTTGCAGGCATACCTAATGATCAGCTGCGGGCGCTCATCGGCCAGGTTGCTTTTGCCGTATCTGCTTCGCAGACGAGACCTGTCCTCACGGGTGTTCGCTGTCATTTTAGCGGGGAGGGGCTGCGCTTGCTGGCTACAGACGGCATTAGACTCGCCTCACGCACAATGCCTGTGAACGCTGAGCTTCAGCCGGACCGGTCAACGGTTGTCGTTCCCGGCAGCAATCTATTACATTATGCCAAGCTGTTAAGTGATGCTGAAGCAGCGACCGATATTTCTTTCCTGCCAAACAAAATTATTTTTCGCACAACGAATCTTATAATGCAATCCTCCCTCATTGAGGGAAACTTACCCGTCTGTGGACAGGCTTGCGCCAGAAGTTTATTCGACCGTTATAACCGTTGACTCGGGCAGGCTGCTTGGCGCTTTGGAACGAGTGACTCTACTCGCTGGGGAGAGCAGCTTGGTCAGAATGCGCATAACCTCCAGCACGACGCTGGAACTGCTCTCTCAAACGGCAGAGATAGGTGATGTAATCGAGGAGATGTCCTTAGACAAGCTGGTTGGAGATGGCATAGACATTTGCTTTAACGGCACATATATGAAAGACATTCTGAAGGCAGCCGGTCCTGTTATGGTGCAGCTATCCTTCACAGGACCGTGGAAACCTATCATTATTCAGCCCCAAGGCAGCATGGAGGCCTTGTATATCCTTACACCAATTAGAGCGCATTTGCAGCGACATGAGGGTCATACACACTAAATACCGAATTCCAGTTCCACTGCTCATAGAAATTAGAGCCTAGGTCAAGACCTGTAATCCACACCTTGCCGAAAGCTGGAATTGGCGCCGCAATCATGACATTAGCCGTGCTTCGATCGGATCGGACCCATATCAATCGGTGATCAGGAAAAGCTAACATCGGCTGGAAATCGCCGTATGTCTTAGAGGGCTCGGTCAACGGCTGACTGCGCCGATTAGCAGTATTCACATCCACCAAGTATGGGAATGGAGGTGCAGCGGGCTTGCTCGGCGATTGGCGCAATTCTTGCGCTCTAGATACGATAATATGCTGGTTATTCTGCCAAGTGAAGTTCTGCTCCACATAGCCTGCAGGCGTATAAGAAACCGGCTTCGCAGCGGTAGCAGGCACAGAAGCTGCTGTATCGGGCAGCTCCGTAACCATCAGCTTCTTATTCGAGGTAGCTTCCCGGCCAACGCCTCCGATATAAGCCAGCTTCGTACCTTGCATGGACCAATTGAACCATAACTCATTTCGAGCCATCAGATCGATGACTTGAAAGGATTTTCCCTCTGCGGATAGAAGGCATAAATAGTTGCTATCGGCAGAAAGCGAGGCTGTCGGCGTCGCTAGAAAAGCCATCCATCGGCCACCCTCAGACCATTTGAAGACGCTCGTTCCAACGGCAAAGAACTTATCCGATTGCATAGGCAGCACAAACAGCGTCTGGGCAGCGCCCGGATGCTCAGGCTTGTTCAGAGGAATCTTCAGAATTTTTACTGGAGACCAGCTGTCCGGAGGAATCAATTCCGTCTCTGATGACGCGATGAACCCTTGACCATCTGGATACCACGAGAAATTGCCGATTCCCTCAAATGCTTCAACTAACCGCTCCGGTTTAAGAAGGTCGACCCAATAGAGACGCTGTTCCGATTGGAAGGCGAGGAGGGTACTGCCTGGCGCCCAATGATAACGGCCGCCAACGCCGCCGTCAGCCGAGATAAGGATGCTTTCTCCCGTTTGGATATCGATGACCCACAGCTCCTGCTCTTCTTGGCCTCTAGTATGAGCAATCCACCTTCCATTGGAGGACCATTTGGGATTCCGAATATATTCCTCTTTGGTTAACTGAATCTCCTTGTCACCATTCTTCATCCATAGATCTCCACCGCGCACGAAAGCTGCTTTTAATTCAATGGAAGGTGCTGCACGCAGGATGCTTGCATCCCAGCTGCCAATAAACAGTACAACACCGAAGACGAGTAGAACCTTTCGTAATGTATGCATCGTTGACGTCTCCTGTCTGTGAGGGGCTACCCGATTCACGGATGGTATTCTTCTAAGGTTACGGTTTCCAATTTCTGAGACAAACATGCAGAGGACAGCAGGCAACGCAAAAAAGACACCCGCGAAGGTGTCCTCGTTCTATATCGGAATGGGATTTATGCTTGTTTCGAAGCTTCGATTTCGATGCTGATTTTCACTTCATCTGCGATCAATACGCCGCCTGTTTCGAGCGCTGCGTTGTATGTTAAACCGTAGTCGCTGCGGTTGATGGAGCCTTTGCCGCTGAAGCCTGCTTTTTGATTGCCCCATGGATCCTTGCCTTCGCCTTCGAAAGTAACCTCGAATGTTTCCGAGCGAGTTACGCCATGCAAAGTCAGATTGCCGGTAACCGCATATTCATCATCATCCGTTTTGGTTATTGTAGTAGATTTGAAAATCAGCTTCGGGTGGCTTTCCGTGTCGAAGAAATCGCTTGTGCGAAGGTGATTGTCACGGTCCGCGTTGCGAGTATCAATACTGCTCAGTTCAACGTTAAACTCGATGCTGGCTGTTGTCAGATCAGCAGGGTCCGCATCAATGACAGCGTCAAAAGTGTGAAAGGTGCCTTTTACTTTGGCAATCATCATGTGTCTAATCGTGAAATCCACACTGCTGTGTGTTGCATCAACGATCCATTTTGAACTTGACATGAAATGACCTCCTAAAAGTTTTTGCGGCTCTGCCAATGTGCGGAAGCATGAAGCACATCCAGCAAAAACTCGCTTCGAAAGCATGGACTTAAGTTTTTGCGGCTCTGCCAATGTGCGGAAGTATGAAGCACATCCAGCAAAAACTCGCTTCGAAAGCATGGGCTTAAGTTTTTGCGGCTCTGCCAATGTGCGGAAGCATGAAGCACATCCAGCAAAAACTCGCTTCGAAAGCATGGACTTAAGTTTTTGTTCGGCTCTGCTCATTTACTTACTTTTAATAACTTTCTAACCTTTACACAGCAGATTCTATGGGTAAACCATTGCTTTGTCAATCATTATTTCGAGTGCTCTTCTAGAATAAATGTATGAGCCATCGGATCAACAAAAACCAACAGATTGCGCAGAACACAAAAGCGGCAATCAGTCCCCATTTTACGCGTCTAAACATGACAATCCCTCCTGGTTTCTTAAATCATTATTAACCAGAATAGACCCATAATCCTCTATTTGAGCCCGAATAAGCTCGAAAAATGTGGTTACAACGAAGAAACCCGCATGATAGCGGCTGTAATACGGCGCTTCATGCGGGTTTCTATAGATTAAATGACTCCCTGCTGCGGTTTTTGGCTGAACTGGCTCTCGTACAATTCGGCATAGAAGCCGCCTTGGGCAAGCAAGCCCTCATGTGTCCCTTGCTCGATAACGGTGCCTTGCTTCATGACGAGAATAAGATCCGCATCGCGAATGGTTGAGAGTCGATGGGCGATAACAAAGCTTGTTCTGCCCTGCATCAGCTCGTTCATCGCACGCTGAATCTGGATTTCAGTCCGCGTATCGACGCTGCTGGTCGCTTCATCGAGAATGAGGATGGCTGGATTAGCCAAGATCGCACGGGCAATCGTCAGCAGCTGCTTCTGACCCTGTGAAATATTCGATGCTTCCTCGTTGAGCATCGTATCATAGCCTTCAGGCAGTGTCCGAATAAAATGATCGGCATACGCCGCGCGTGCAGCGAGCACCACATCTTCTTCGGTTGCGCCGCTCCGTCCATATGCGATATTATCGCGAATCGTCCCATTGAACAGCCACGTATCCTGCAGCACCATGCCGAACAGGTTGCGCAGGTCGCCGCGTTTGAACTGCGTAATATTGACGCCGTCAATTGTAATGGCTCCGCCATTCAACTCATAGAACCGCATCAGCAGATTGATTAGCGTCGTCTTGCCTGCGCCGGTAGGTCCGACAATGGCGATCGTTTGGCCAGGCAGCACGTCGATATTCATGTCTTCGATTAGAGGGGCATCTTCCTTGTAGCTGAATTTCACATGCTCGAAAACGACACGGCCCTTAGGCATAGGGATGACTTTCCCAGCTGTTAGGGCTGCATTGCCGCTAGCGGCAACAGTGTCTTTCTCCAAACGACGTTTGCTTAAATCTTTGTCTGGCGCAATAACGACGGCATCCTCAGCTTCCACAACTTCCTCCTGCTCGTCGAGCAGCTCGAACACGCGCTCCGCCGAGGCAATCGTCGACTGAATAATGTTGGCGATTTGGGCCGTCTGGGTAATCGGCATCGAGAACTGACGGGAGTAGGAGATAAAAGCCTGCACATCCCCGATCTGGATCGAATTGCGAAGAACGAGAATACCGCCGGCAACGCTGACAAGCACGTAGCCGATGTTGCCGATGAAGCCCATGATCGGCATAATCATGCCGGAGACGAACTGCGCCCGCCAGCCGGATTCATACAACCGCTCGTTCACTTCTTCGAATTGACGAAGCGACTTCTCTTCATGTCCGAAGGCCTTCACGATTGGGTGTCCGGTGTACATTTCCTCGACATGGCCGTTCAATTCCCCAAGTGATTTTTGCTGGCCTTTAAAATACAGCTGCGAACGTCCCGCGATCATCTTAATCGCAAGGAAGGACAGCGGCAAGGTCACAATGGTAATAAGCGTCATGACCCAGCTGATCGTCAGCATCATGACAACTACACCGATCAGTGTCACGACAGAGGTGATAAGCTGCGTTAAGCTTTGCTGCAGCGTCCCGCTAATATTATCGACATCATTGACGGCACGGCTCAGAATTTCACCGTTCGTGCGTGAATCGAAGAACTTGAGCGGCAGCTTCGCCAGCTTCTCATTCACGTCCTTGCGAAGGTCATTGACCGTCCTCTGGGCAACACTTGCCATGACATATTGCTGAATGTAGCTGAACAGCGCGCTGATGATGTAGAGTGCGGCTAAGACGAGAAGGATCTGCCAGATGTAGCTAAAGTCGATTTTGGCTCCTGGCACGCGATTTATTTTGGCGACTAACCCCTCGAAGAGCTTCGTCGTTGCTTTCCCCATGATCTTCGGGCCGAGGATAGAGAATACGGTACTCAATACAGCGGTAGCGAAAACGATGAATAGGGCAAAACGGTGCGGCTTCAAATAGCCGATCAGCCGTTTAAGGGTAACCTTGAAGTTTTTGGCCTTCTGAACGGGCATTCCCATCATCCCGCCTGGACCGCCGCGTCCGCCGCCGGGTCCAAAGCCGAAGTTGCCGGGTCCTGGACCTTGAGGCCCGGGTGCTCCTCCTCCAGGCCGGCCTCCTGCTGCTCCTGCATGACTCATGCGATTTCCTCCTCAGACAGCTGTGACGTCACGATTTCACGATAAATCTCTGACGATTGCATAAGCTCGCGATGCTTGCCGATTGCGGCTGCTCTACCATCATCAAGCACGATAATTTGGTCCGCATCCATTACGGTGCTGACCCGTTGAGCGACGATAAGAACAGCGGCATCGCCCGTCTCGCCCCGCAGCGCCCGGCGCAGATTCGCATCCGTCTTGAAGTCGAGGGCAGAGAAGCTGTCATCGAACAAGTAGATATCAGGCTTGCGAACGAGCGCCCTTGCAATGGAGAGCCGCTGCTTCTGGCCGCCGGATACGTTAGTGCCGCCCTGCGCGATAATGGAATCGAAGCCATCCTTCATCTCGGCTACGAATTCACTCGCCTGCGCAACAGCTGCCGCATGCTGAACCTCTTCATCCGTGGCATCCTCTTTGCCATAACGGATATTGTCGGCAATCGTACCCGTGAACAGGCTGGCCTTCTGCGGAACGAGACCGATCTTAGCGCGAAGCTGCTGCTGCGTGAACTCGCGGATATCAACACCGCCAATGCGGATTTGGCCGCCGCTTACGTCATAGAATCTAGGAATGAGATTAATGAGCGTCGATTTGCCAGAGCCGGTACCGCCGATGATCGCTGTGATTTTGCCGCGCTCCGCCGTGAAGGAAATACCCGATAGAGCGGGCATTTCCGCACCTGGATAAAGAAAGGAAACGTCCTCGAACACAACGGAACCGCGCCCTGTTGATGCGTTAGGGAGGGGAGAAGCCGGATCTTTAATTTCTGGCTTCATGTCCAGCACTTCATTAATACGCTGCGCCGAGGCCGAAGCCCGCGGAATCATGACGAACATCATGGACGCGAAGATGAGCGAGAACATAATTTGCCAAGCATACTGAATGAAAGCCATCAGATCGCCTACCGCCATATGGCCGCTGTCGATGCGAAGACCGCCGAACCAGACGATTCCGATGCTGGCGAAGTTCAGGACGAGCATCATGATCGGCATCAGAGAAGCCATGATTCGGTTGACCTTGATGGATGTATCGGTCAAGTCTTGGTTGGCATGATTGAAGCGGGTTTGCTCTTGGGTGATTCGGTTAAAGGAACGAATGACCCGGATGCCGGTCAAATTCTCGCGAAGCACGAGATTGAGCTTATCGATCTTTACCTGCATCACTTTGAATAACGGAACGCCTTTGCTCACGATGGAATAAATCACAAGCGCAAGCAGCGGCACGATTGCGATAATGATAAGCGACAGCGTTGCGTCCTTGTAGAGCGCCATAATGATACCGCCGAAGCACATCATCGGCGCCATGACCATGACGCGCATCATCATCGTAAGCACCTGCTGAACCTGCGTAATATCATTCGTAGTCCGGGTGATGAGGGAAGCAGTGCCGATTGTATCGAACTCATGGAGCGAGAATTGCTCGACATGCCCGAATATGCGTTTGCGAAGATCTTTACCGAAGCCGCCCGCCGCCTTGGCCGACAGGAAGCTTGCGCCAACCGAACATGCTGCGCCGCCTAGTGCGACGAGCAGCATGAAGCCGCCGATTTTCCAGATATATGGCGTGTCGCCGCCTACAACACCTTTGTCTACGATGTCTGCCATGAGTGTAGGCAGGTAAAGCTCGGATAAGGATTGGATAAAGACGAACACAAGGACTAGAGCAACCGGTAAGCGATAAGGCCTTAACATACGAAGAAGCTTTATCATAATGAACTACTCACCTTCTTTTTGGGATGGGTTAGTATGGTTTTCTCCTTCTTGGCCAGGACAATAGGCGGCGTCTGTTTCCCCGAAGTATTGAACGACCTCATCCAGCAGCTGCACTAACAGCAAGCTTCTTTCTTTGCCAAGGTGGTCGACTACCCCCTTCATTCTGATGTGCATAGCATCCTCAGCCGTTCTCGTCATTCTTTGACCTTCGGCAGTAAGTTTAATACGCACAACTCTGCCGTCAAGCGGATCGGTGCTTCTCTCAAGCAAGCCTCTGGCTTCCAGCACATTGACGGTTTGCGTTACTGATGGTGAGGTGATGCGCATGATGCTGCTGATCTCGGATGCTTTGATCCCGAGTGCATTCGTTTTCGTACAGCGGTGAATGCAAAAGAGCATCATCGTTTCGCTGGGCGAGCAGCCATCAAACGGCCGTTTACCGCCCCAATTGACGTGGCGCAGCTGCCTGAAGGCACGGATGAGTTCATGTGAAGATTCGCGGTCATCGGGCATTTGGCGGATCACTCCTTTCTTTCTGGCTTGTGTAATTGATCGGTTAGGAGCAGATACTTTTGTTAGCTAACCTAAGTATATTTTCATGAAAGCGGTTATGTCAAGATTCCTATTTATAAACACTCCTTAAATTGTGTATGATAGGAGGATAAAAACATGCGTGGGAAAGGTTGGTTACTGTGGAGAACAAGACATCATCCTCGAATTTTATAAAAAATATCGTTGCGGAAGATTTGAAAGCCGGTAAAGTACAAGAAGTCATTACCAGGTTCCCGCCTGAGCCTAACGGCTATTTGCATATTGGACATGCCAAATCGATCTGTCTGAATTTTGAGCTGGCAGATGAGTTTAACGGTAAAACAAACCTTCGATTCGATGATACGAATCCAGTTAAAGAAGATACGGAGTTCGTTGAAGCGATCCAGGAAGATGTGCGCTGGCTCGGATTTGAATGGGATGAGCTGCGCTTTGCATCGGATTATTTTGAAGAAATGTACGAGCGCGCAGTGCTGTTGATTAAGAAGGGCAAAGCGTTCGTGTGCGATCTAACTGCGGAACAAATGCGCGAAACCCGTGGTTCATTGACTGAACCAGGCCAGAACAGCCCTTACCGCGACCGCAGCGTGGAGGAGAATCTGGACTTGTTCGCCCGTATGCGTGCAGGTGAATTCAAAGACGGGGAACGTATCCTTCGCGCCAAAATCGATATGAGCTCGCCTAATATGAACTTGCGCGATCCGGCACTATACCGTATTGCTCATGTTCACCATCACCGGACTGGCGACGCATGGTGTATTTACCCGATGTATGACTATGCGCATCCGATCGGCGATGCAATCGAAGGCGTGACGCATTCCATCTGTACGCTGGAATTCGAGGATCACCGTCCGCTCTATGATTGGACAATCATAGAATGCGAGATGGAATCGGAGCCGCATCAATACGAGTTTGCCCGTCTGAACGTGACGAATACGATTATGAGTAAGCGTTACTTGAAATCACTGGTGGATCAAGGCGTTGTTGAGAGCTGGGACGATCCGCGCATGCCGACGATCAGCGGATTGCGCCGCAAAGGATTCACGGCAGAAGCGATCCGTGCATTTTGCCGGGAGATCGGCGTTGCTAGAGCGTATAGCGTCGTGGATGAGCGGATGCTGGAGTTCTTCATCCGTGAAGACCTGAAGCTGAAAGCGCCGCGTACAATGGCTGTTATTGAGCCGCTTAAGGTGGTTATCACGAACTATCCGGAAGGGCAAGTGGAGCTGCTTGATGCAGAGAACAACGCAGAGAATGAAGAGATGGGCATTCGTCAAATTCCGTTCTCGCGTGAAATCTATATCGAGCAGGATGACTTCATGGAGAATCCGCCGAATAAATATTTCCGCTTGTTCCCTGGCAATGAGGTGCGCTTGAAGAATGCTTACTTCATTACATGCCAAGAGGTCATTAAGGATGCGTCGGGCAAAGTGGTTGAGCTTCACTGCACCTATGATCCGGAGACGAAGAGCGGATCGGGCTTTACGGGCCGCAAAGTGAAGGGGACCATTCACTGGGTGGAAGCTTCGCAAGCGGCGCCGGCGGAATTCCGCTTGTTCGAGCCGCTGCTGACCGATGAGGGCGCAGACTCCGACAAGGAATTCCTGGAGCGCATTAACCCGAATTCCCTTACTATCCTGCAGGGCTTCGTGGAAGCGAATATGAAGGAATCGCGCGGACAAGACAAGTTCCAATTTTTCCGCCATGGTTATTTCAACGTCGATCCGAAGCATACGTCCGAGGAGAAAATCGTCTTCAACCGCATCGTTTCGCTGAAGAGCTCATTCGATGCCAAGGCTTAATAATTGCTTGTTTCTAAAATAAAGAGTAGAAAGCGCCGAATCCAGTGCGGATTCGGCGCTTTTCTGAAAATATCAGAACGTATAAGTTTCGCTTCCAACCTTTTCTGATATTTCAAAGGGAAGAAACTTGGCTTTCCGCCAGAGGACGGCGTGAGCGGAATGAACCGCGCTCCGCCACCAAAGGATGGCGCTAGCCGGTTCACCTAATAGAGAATTAACCTATTGAACGGAGGTGATGGGTGGGATGTCCTTATCAGGGACGACAATTCAAGGCCTTATTCTTGCAGGCGGGCAAAGCTCGCGAATGGGAACGGACAAGGCGCTGTTAGATATAGCCGGGCAACCGCTGCTGCAGCATATAATTGCCCGAATGAAATCGCTTGGTATATCCCAAGTCACAATCGCGGTAGCTGACGCGGCAAGAGAGATGAGATATCGGCAAGCGCTAGGAGATCTGGGTGACCTGGAATCGATTAGGTATGCGCATGATCGATTTGTGGGCTGCGGCCCAGTCGCAGGTCTGCACGCAGGATTGTCATCCATGCAGGAGGAAGGCTATGTATTCGTCCTTGCCTGCGATATGCCGAGCGTCTCGGAATCGCTGTACACCCGATTGGCGGCGGAATCGGCAGTATCCGAGGCGGAAGTGATTCGTACGCCGGGGCAGCCGTTTCATGCGCTTTATCATACGAAAGCGGCGCCTAAGCTCCTGCACCAGCTGGAGCAGGGAGAGCTTCGGATGATGCGGATGCTGGACCGGCTTCATACGGATCTTGTTGAACCGTCTTCACCTGAAGAAGAAGCGTTCCGCAACTTGAATACACGGGAAGACTACGAGCGATTTTACCGCGGTCGCGGCCTGTAATCACTGTAAGTTATATCTCTTCTCATTCGTAGAAATAAGCAAAGAACCGGCCTCGTAATGAGGTCGGTTCTTTGCTTATGCGGGCGCAAGGCGGCGCAAACAGGAGGGGAGTGGTCATGCCTCGCCTGTTTGCCGAACGGAAAGCGCCCGCGAACGCTGTTGAATCGATTTCAAGCGGATGAGATATCGCTGTCTGTCCGAATGAGGTCGACTCCGCACTGCATGCTGCATTAACAGCAACGGGACTTCAACCGGTTCGTATTCGGTTCCACTGCGATAGGCGAAGCGGCTGCCATAGAAACCCCTCCGCCCCTCGTCACATTAGGACGCGATGGTGTTTTTGAGTGCTGCTTGTTCGGTCATCGCTTTACCGCCATGGCCGATCCATGTTTTTTTCCAAGCGCCTTGAACAGCGAAGATGAGAACGATACAGAATAGAGCAACTCCGCTTAGAATAAGGAAACCAGGTGTATAAGAACCGCTGGAAAGCTTCAGGTTACCTAGAATTTTTGGCAGGAAATAACCCCCAAGACCACCCGCTGCACCGACGATACCAGTCACAATGCCGATCTCGCTTTGGAACCGCAGCGGAACAAGCTGGAAGACAGAACCGTTACCCATGCCAAGTGCCATCATTCCAATGAATAGAAGCGGCATCATCAAGCCAAGAGGAGGCAGGGAGGAAATGCACGCCATCATAATCGCGACGACGCCATACAAGCCCATCAACATGCGAATGCCGCCGACTTTATCAGCCAACCAGCCACCGACAGGACGGAAGAAGCTGCCCGCAATAACGCATATTGTTGCAAAGTCAGCTGCACGAACAGGACTAAGACCATATTGGGTGTTGAAGAAAATCGTTAAGTAGTTGGACATGCCGACGAATCCGCCGAATGTGACAGCATATAGCATACAGAACAACCAAGTGTCGCGCTGCTTAAGTACGGAGCCGTAATCAGACAATTTGCGCGGTGCAGGCTGATTAGGACTGTCTTTGGCAAGAAGAGAGAAGACGATGAAGACAAGTGCGATTGGAATAAGGGCGAGACCGAATACGACATGCCAGCTTCCATAATGCTGTGCAAGGCGATTGGCGAACAAGGTAGCAAATACAGTACCGCTGTTGCCGGCACCTGCAATCCCCATCGCGAGTCCTTGATATTGCGGCGGGTACCATCTGCTTGCAAGCGGCAGTGCGGCAGCGAATGAGGCGCCAGCTACACCAAGCAAAATGGCCACGATGTAAAGCTCACTTAATGAATCGACGAACTTCCAGCCCCATACGAGTGGAACCATAGTAAGGAGAATGCCGATTTGTGCGGTCCGTTTAGGCCCGATAACATCTGTGAAATAACCAAGTACAAGACGCAGGATGGAGCCTCCAAGAACGGGCAGGGCTACCAGGTTCGCTTTTTGCGCGGCATCCATCGGGTAATCATTCATAATAATAACGACTAGCGGACCAAGCAGAACCCATACCATAAAACTCATGTCAAAATACAAGAATGCGCTGAACAGTGAAGGGGTGTGACCGCTCTTCAAAAAGCTTTTTTTGTCCATCATTTGTAAAACTCCTCCCCAGGGTTAAATGCTGATTTCTCTACCGTAAAGCTCATGAACACAATAAGAGGCCGCGCGCAGTCCATAGTGAACTGCATTGCGGCCCCTTTGCCAGGCGGCTTGCACATCGGTGTGCAAGTTCGCTTTGAATTGGATTCACGTCATTGTGATCTTAGTTGAATTATATGCGAGCGTCGAACGTCCATGTCAATATACCTGACATAAATAATTTACGTTCGTGTAAGGGTGGATGAAATATGGCAGTTTGTTCTATAAAATGGATATATAGAAAGAAAATCAGCGGCTTATTGATTGTATTGATGTCATATAATATGACGCTAAATAATGTCTGAGATGGTGTATAAAATGGATGTAATCTATATTGACACGAGTGGCGGTGCCAATTATAATTATCTATAGAAGAATAATAATGCGTCGGCACAATGATGTGCCCTCTAAACCCGGCAATGGAGCCTATTCCACTGGTCATGATGACTAGTGGAATAGGCTTTTTATGTTTTTGGCCTAGTAAACGTTTTCTTAAAGGACGTCCAAGGTGAAACGGCTAGCGCCGTCCTTTGGCGGCGGAGCACGGTTCATTCCGGAGAAATATAAGCAAAGTATAGTGGAAATTTATACTTTCCGGCTTATATTTTGAAAAAAACGAACGATAAGGAGAGGTCATTAATGAAAAGAAAGTTAGTCATGATTGGCAACGGGATGGCGGGTGTTTCATTTCTGGAGCAGCTGCTTAAGCTTAACCCGAATCGTTATGATATTACGGTTATTGGGGCAGAACCGCATCCGAACTACAATCGGATTATGCTTTCGTCAGTGCTCGCGGGCGATGCCAGCATGCAGGATATTATTCTGAATGACTGGGATTGGTACCGGGACAACAGCATTATGCTGCATGCCGGACAAACGGCAGAGAGTATCGATACGCAGAAGCAAACCGTCAAAACTGACAAAGGGATAGTTGTATCCTACGATGAACTGGTCATCGCAACGGGCTCGCTTCCATTCATGCTTCCGCTGCCGGGCGCGGATAAAGAAGGCGTTATCGCATTCCGCGATATTAAAGATTGTGAATCGATGATCGAAGCATCGAAGAAGTACCGCAAAGCGGTCGTCATTGGAGGCGGGCTGCTTGGCCTTGAGGCTGCGCGCGGTCTCGTTAATCTTAAGATGGAAGTTAGTGTCGTGCATATATTCAATAACCTGATGGAGCGTCAGCTGGATCCAACCGCATCGCGCCTGCTGCAAACGGAGCTTGAAAGCCAAGGAATGAACTTCCTGCTTGAGAAGCAGTCCGACTCCATCATTGGCAAGAAGCGTGTAGCAGGCCTCAAATTCAAGGATGGCACACATGTCGATGCGGATCTAGTCGTTATGGCTGTCGGCATTAAGCCTAATGTTCAGTTGGCCAAAGACAGCGGTATCGAAGTGAACCGGGGTATTGTTGTGAATGACTATCTTCAAACGAGCATTCCGAATATCTACTCCGTGGGCGAATGTGCGGAGCATCGCGGAATTGCCTACGGCCTTGTCGCACCGCTCTACGAGCAAGGCGCAATTCTGGCGAAGAAGCTGGCCGGCGTAGATAGCGATGGCTACCAGGGCTCAGTCGTATCGACGAAGCTGAAGGTATCGGGCGTTAATGTGTTCTCTGCAGGCCGCTTCACGGATGAGCCGGGAACGAAGGCGCTCCGTGTGCAGGATGATCTGCTTGGCGTCTATAAGAAGGTCGTTTTTGAAAATGGCAAAGTGGTCGGCGCTGTTCTATTCGGAGACACTGCTGACGGCTCGCGTCTATTCTCGGTCATACGCAGCGGAGAGGATTTTACAGGACGCGAGCAGGAAGTGCTGTTCGGCGCTTCCGGCGGAGGAGGCAAAACGCTCAGCCCGGCTGACCTCGTCACAGCGATGAGCGGGGATGAGATTATATGCGGATGTAATGGTGTCTCGAAGGATGCGCTCGTATCGGCGATTACGGATAAAGGCTGTACGACCGTTAACGAGCTGAAGGCTTGCACCAAAGCATCAGGCGGCTGCGGCGGGTGTAAACCGCTGGTAGAAGCTGTGCTGTTAACGACGCTAGGCGTTGATTCAGTGGCAGCAGTCAAGGAAGGCATTTGCGGCTGTACGACACTTACTCGTGATGAAGTGGTGGAGTCCATCGGACGGATGCAGCTGACGACAACGAAGGAAGTCATGAATGTCCTGGAGTGGAAAAACCCGGAGGGCTGCTCTAAATGCCGTCCGGCACTCAACTACTACCTGGCAGTAGCTTTCCCGGAAGAACATGAGGATGAGCCGGAGTCGCGCTTCGTTAATGAGCGCAACCATGCCAATATTCAGAAAGACGGTACGTTCTCCGTCGTTCCACGGATTTACGGCGGCGTAACGACACCGGACGATCTGCAAAGAATTGCTGAGGTCGCGAAGAAGTACCAGGTGCCGCTCGTGAAATTCACCGGCGGACAGCGGATTGACCTGCTGGGCGTGAAGAAAGAGGATCTTCCAGGCATGTGGAAGGATCTTGATATGCCATCAGGCTATGCTTACGGCAAGGCGCTTCGTACGGTTAAGACCTGCGTTGGCTCGACCTTCTGCCGGTTTGGCACTCAGGATTCCATCCAAATGGGGATTGATATGGAGAAGAAATTCGAACGTCTCGGTACACCGCATAAAGTAAAGCTTGCCGTATCGGGCTGCCCGCGAAACTGTGCGGAAGCAACGATAAAGGATCTTGGCGTCGTTGCTATTGAAGGCGGATGGGAAATCTACGTTGGCGGAAACGGCGGTACGAGAGTGCGCGCGGCTGATCTGCTGACGAAAGTGAAGACGGAAGCGGAAGTTATGGAGTGGACCGGCTCGTACTTGCAATATTACCGGGAAACGGCAAATTTCGGCGAACGTACGAGCGAGTGGCTGCAGCGGATCGGTCTGGATACGATTAAGGAAGCGCTCGAGAAGCAAGAGGACCGCGATGCGCTGAACGTTCGTATCGATAAGACGCTTAGTCTGACTACAGATCCATGGAAAGAAATCATTGAGAGCGACAAGCTTAGCAGCGTTTTTGAACCATTGGCGGCACCAGCAGATACAGAAGCAGCAGCTGCGAGAGGAGAATAGACGATGAATGAAGTAATGCTTGGTCATATATCGGAATTTCCGGAGCGGCGGGGACGCGTGTTCCGGCTCGGCAATCTGGAGCTGGCCTTGTTTAGGCTATCGGATGGAGAAGTCAAAGCGGTTGAGAACAGCTGCCCTCATAAACAAGGCAAACTGGCTGACGGTATGGTATGCGATCACCATGTCTATTGTCCGCTGCATGATTGGAAAATCGATCTGAACGACGGGCTCGTTCAGGCACCGGATGATGGCTGTGTTTCGACATATCCGGTTACTGTAAATGAACTAGGCCATGTTATACTTGTACTTGATGAAGCTGTTAAGGCAAAGGTGTCATAACGGTATAACGATAGATTGTCTTAACTTATCTATCTGAGGAGGAAACCATCCATGGCTCGATTAGAAGGTAAAATCATTGCCCTAACCGGACCGCGTAAGGCCGAGGAGCTCGGCAGGATGGTCAACAAATTCGGTGGTACAACGCTGCTGCGACCCGCGCAAGGGACGGTGTTTCTCGATGATACGCATATTGAGAATCAGCTTAAGGCATTAATTGAGTATCCGGCGGATTGGATCATCCTAACGACCGGTGTGGGTACAGAAGCGCTGATGCAGACCGCAGACAAGCTGGGACTAGCGAGCAGTTTATGGCTGCGCTTGGACAAATGCGGATTGCGGCGCGAGGGTACAAGACCGTTAATGTGCTGCGTAAGCTGGGACTTACGCCGGAGGTTCGCGATGATGATGGGACAACGGCTGGTCTGCTGCGAATGATGGAGCTTTATGATCTTAGCGGCAGCCGGGTTGCTCTTCAGTTGTATGGCGACCCAGCCCCGAGGTTAATTGCCGAGCTGTCTCAGAAGGGCGCAAGCTGCGAGGAACTGCTCCCCTATCGCCATATTCCTCCGGAGGGGGATGTGGTAGAGAGGCTTGTGCAAGAAATCGTAGCTGGGCAAGTAGATGCAGTTACGCTGACAAGCACGGTCCAGGTTAGGTATCTAATGGGCTGCGCAGCCAAGCTTGGTAAACTGGAAGAAGTGCGCGATGCCTTTGGCAGCCGTGTTCTCGCAGTTGCAGTCGGCAAAGTGACGGCGGAGGCGGTGCAGGAGGAAGGCGTGCAGCGTGTCTTGTTCCCTGAAGAGGAACGGATGGGCAGCATGGTCGTCGCCATGAGTAAATTTTTTGATGATGAGAGTGGTCCTGATGAGGACGGTACCTTGCCTTAATGGTAATGAAGCATAACCGTTCAACAGTAATGTAGCATTAACCATTCAACAGTAATGAATTGTTTTCTTGCACGTGCATGTCCATCTATTCTTGAGTCCGTCTGCCCGCTTCCGTATTGGGAAGCAAGCAGGCGGATTTTTTACATTATCATAAGTGTATACGTTTCGCTACCATCCATTTCTGATGTCTAAGGGGAGAAACTTTGCTTCTCGTGCCAAAGGACGGCGCGAGCAGGTTCTTCTTGTTACGGACAAAAGGGACAAACTGGTATAATACGAGAAGTTAATAATGGAAACAGAAGGAGGCTGCTAGCCATGACTGAGGCCTACGCGAAACAAATCGAGCGCCTGCTGCGAGGCCATGCCAATGAAGATATTGCGGGGCCGATGATTGCCTATATGCGCAATCAGTTCCCGTTTCTAGGTATTAAAATGCCAGAGCGCGTGGCACTGACGAAGCAGTTCATGAAGGAGTATGGCGTGCCGACTGGAGAAGAATTGGACCGGGCAGTGCGTGAGCTATGGGTTCTGCCAGAGCGTGAATTTCAATACATGGCGCTGGCTCTGCTGGATAAACGGACGAAGGAAGCGGCCCCCTCGCAGGTGGAACTGCTTGAATATATCATTACGACAGGATCGTGGTGGGATACGGTCGATTATATTGCCAGCCACCTGGTGGGATCATTATTTACTCGCTATCCAGAGCTTATTGCGGTGTATGCACAGAAGTGGATTCACTCGGATGACCTATGGCTGCGGCGGACGGCGATATTGTTCCAGCTTACTTATAAGGAGAGAACAGATACAGAACTGCTCTTCTCATCCATTCGCATATGTGCCGATGAGCAGGATTTCTTCATTCGCAAAGCGATTGGCTGGGCGCTTCGGGAGTACAGCAAGACGGATGCGGATGCTGTAAAGCGGTTCGCCGCAGAGACGAGACTGTCCCCGCTGAGCATGCGCGAGGCGCTTAAAAGAATTGGAAAAGATTAGTGCTGCCAAACGCTGCGAGATTGCGGATTAAACCAGTCCAAATGGGTAAAATTACAATTGACTGGTGTGGAAAACCGTGGTATTGTTAATTCCAACAAAGTTGGTAGGGATTATGGGGAATAAGGTGGTGTTCTCATTATGAATCATCCGATAACGATTAAGAGCGGTCAATTGGAGCTGTCCGGTGTGCTGCAGTATCCTGCTCGGGATGGCAATGAACGTAAGGCGGGCAAGTATCCGCTTATTATTATATGTCATGGTTTTATTGGCAACCGCATGGGAACGGACCGTTTGTTCGTTGAAGCAGCGGAGCGGCTAACGAAGAGCGGGAATCTCGTGCTGCGCTTCGATTATGGCGGCTGCGGCGAGAGCACGGGCGACTATGGAAGCGGCGGGCTTGATGAGCTTATCGAGCAGACGAGAACGGTCATTGATTATGGATTTGGTCTGGATATCGTGGACTCCGAGCGTATCATTCTGATTGGACACAGCTTAGGCGGAGCGGTAGCTGTCCTGACAGCGGCTCGCGACTGCCGGGTAAAGTCACTCGTGCTGTGGGCACCGGTCGCGCATCCATTCATGGACATCCGCAACATTATTGGAACGAAAGCGATTGAAGAAATCGACCGCACTGGTAAAACTGACTACATGCACTATGAGTTCACGAAGCATTTTACGGACTCACTTGCGCAGTACCAGCCGTTGACCGAGCTTCACGGTTACAACGGCGACGTGCTGATCGTACATGGAACGGCTGATACGGTCATCCCAGTCGACTACTGCTTCCTCTACCAGAAGATGTTCTGGCTTCGCAAGGAAGGCAATTGCGACAAAGAGGTAATTTTGCAAGGCGACCATACGTTTTCTTCGAAAGCCTCCAGGGAAGAGCTGTTCGACACCACATTCCGGTGGATCGACTTGATCGGCAAACGTCGGTCAGACTGGAGTTTGTGGACGATATAAAGCGAATGCAGCGTGGATAGCACTACGCAATATGTACCGAAAATCAGCGTGGATAGCACCACGCAACATGTCGCTGGAAAACCCGTGTGGATAGCACCACGCAACATCAACGCCCGATAACCAGCGTGGATAGCACCACGCAATATGCACCAAAAACCAGCGTACGATAGCACCACCCAACATGCACCGAAAACCAACGTTTAGTTGGTTTCTCGGTGCATTTTCTTTTTTGGAGGCATTAGAGAATTACCGGTAAATCTGTTCGCAATATTTATAACGATGGACTCGCTTCTTATAAAAGAATGGCTGCAGGTACACAATGATGAGGTAGTCCGGCAGTCAAACGAAGACAAATGATAAATGGCGGTGTATATCGATGAGAGCAGGCAAATCAAAACTAGCCCTATTACTGCTGGCTTGTTTACTAGCAGCAGGATGTGCGGATAAAGGTAATCTGAATCAAAGTAATGGAAATGGAAACGGTACGGCTTCGGCGGGGAACGGTCAAACGAACATGCCTGGAAATGGAAGCGAGCCAAGCGTACCCGGAAACCAGCCAAGCGGGACTGGGAATGTGAATAACGAAGATGGAACGGGGAATCCGGGGACAGGCGAATCGGATCAAGGTGAGAAGCCGTCGTCACCAGTAGAAACGGTTAGTGGAAAGGTTCGTCAGCAGCTTGCAGCTATGACGCTGGATGAGAAGCTGGGGGAAATGATAATTGCCGGCATTGCAGGCAGCACAGCCAGCGAACAAACGAAGCGGATGATTGTTAGGCAGCACGTAGGCGGCATTATTTTCTACAAAGAAAATGTTACCGATCCTAATGGTGTCGTTACGTATGTGAATCAGTTGAAGAGCTGGAATAAGGATAACGAGGCGCCGCTTCTGGTCTCCGTTGATGAAGAAGGCGGCCGGGTAAGCAGGCTTCCAGGGCTTGCGCCTTTGCCCAGCGGTCGTGAGGTTGGTCAAGCGGGCAGTACCTCTTATGCTGCGGAGATCGGCGGTTTTCTGGGTGATGCGAGCAGCAGCATGGGCTTTAATATGGATTTTGCCCCTGTGCTCGATATTAACAGCAATCCGAAGAACCCTGTCATCGGTGATCGTTCGTTTGGAGCAACCTCCAAGCTGGTTACCGCTATGGGCATGAATGTGATGAAGGGGATTGCATCTGCCGGCGTTATTCCGGTCGTCAAGCATTTCCCTGGACATGGCGATACGTCGGTTGACTCCCATCTGGAGCTGCCAATCGTGAAGAAGAGCTTGGAGCAGCTTCAGGCATTCGAATGGCTCCCCTTCAAAGAGGCAATCAAAGAGGGTGCAGATGCAGTCATGATTGCTCATATCTTGTTTCCAAAGCTGGATGCGAACTACCCGGCATCGTTATCCAAAGTTGTGATTACCGATGAATTGCGCGGTACGCTTGGGTTTAAGGGCGTTATCCTTACTGATGACTTGACGATGGGGGCAATCGCCAAGAATTACGGAATGGGCGAGGCGGCGGTTAGGACCATTAAGGCGGGAAGCGATATTTTGCTCGTGGCTCACGGGTACGATAATGTAGACAAGATCTTGGCGGCTTTGAAGAAAAGCATCAAGAACGGTGATATTACGGAGGGGCGGATCGACGAGAGCGTGACGCGTATTTTGCAGCTTAAGGAAAAGTATCAGCTTACAGATGCCGTTTCTAAGGAGATGCCGAATTTGACCCGTTTAAACGCAGCTATTCGAAAAGCGACAGCGGCGCATTAATGGTGTAGGAATAATCTCTTGCCAAACCACTTGTAAAAAACAAAGGCTATCCCATTTATCGACCGCGACCACGATCGATAGACGGGATAGCCTTTTGTTATGCCAATAAGCTATGCCTGTTATTTGGCTGGCTGCAGCAGGCGCTACAGCTGATCGGCCTCGGCGAGCATGGAGACCGTCAGGATGAACATTGCGTGCGACCAGGTGAGCGGGACAACCCAAGCGGTTTCACCGGTATGCTTATCCACCTGCTCCGGCAAAAGGCCGAATTCCGTGCGGTGGTCGAGCGCCCACCGCAGATGGGCTTTGGCCTCATCATACTGGCCGCTGGCGATCCGGTAGTGGGCGAGCCATAACGTCGTTAATATCCATGGATTGCCGCCGATGTAGTTGTCGTCCTCATACCGTCTAATGCCGCCCACGCCAGGAACGGTAAGCTGGCGCTCGACAGTATCAGCGGTCTGCTTCATGCGGGCGCCCGTCGCTGCAACAGCGCCGAACGGTACGGACAAGCCGAGTAAGCTGACATCGATGATTGGATCATGCTGCACGTGATAGTTTGTATAGCCTTTGGACGTTGTGGTTGTGAAGGCTGGACGTCCTTGCTCCAGCGCCTGCTGGTAGACATGCGGATAGACGTTCAGCTTCAAAGCGCGATAGTAGCTGCCGCGTTCCGCGTTCCAGCCATGCTGTTCAATACTGGAGGAAATCCGCGCTGCGGCGGCATTCCAAGCTTCAGCCAAATCATCCCGGCCGTGTAAGTCTGCGAACGAAGCGGCAGCCGTTAATCCTCCGTACACAGCAGCGGCTGTATACGTATGCTCGGCTTCGCGTTCCTCCCACAAGTCTTTGCTTGGTCTTGGAAATCCGGTCTCGGCATCCAGCTGCCCTGCCAAATAATCGGCTCCCTTCATAACGGAAGGCCAGACATGCTTCGCAAATCCATCATCGGCAATGTGCTTGTAATGCTCCCACATTCCCCAGATCAGAGAAGCGCCCTCATCGAGCTGAATGCCCCATGACGGAGCGAGGCTGCCATCATGATAGTGGCGCTGCTGCCAAGAACCGTCTGGATCCTGGGCGGTTAACGCCCAATCGTAAAAGCGGTTAACGAGCCCGGTAAGTCCGGCCTTATCGAGCGCCGTCGTGATGAAGGCGGCATCCCGTCCCCAGCAATAAGCATAACCGCCGCAGCGGGAGAAAGTTTCGTCAAATTCCGGTGCTGCAACGATGCTGCCGGTTTGTTCATCGGACATGAGCTTGAACATGAGCAAGGAACGCTCATAGAGGCTGCGAATGTCTGCATCATTGGATGGGCAGGGCGCTGCACCTTGCACGAACTGCTCCCAATAATCGGCGGTCTCGCTTTTCCAGTCGCTGCTTGGGCGGCTCTTCGCCAGACGGAGCGCGCCCAGCGAGGCGAAGCGGTCTAATCCGGCGGCGATATAGACCGGAATCGTCACGGATTGTCCGGGCTGAAGGTCATTGATTCGCCAGCTCAATGCGCCGTCTGTGGTCATGTTGATAGCTCCGCCGTTCAAGCTGCCGCCCTCTGCTGCATCCCAAGCGAAGCCTGCTTGAAATCCGGTACATACGCTGGAGCTGCCGATGGAGAAGTAGTATTGCTGACGATAATGGACAAGGGCATCGTCCTGCTCATTGAAGAATACGGTGTTGTACAGCTTGTTCTCGGCTACCGTGAACGAGCTGTAGAAGATGAATTGGAATGAAACCGGCGCGGAGCTTGGGTTCGTGAAATTGTATTCACGAACGTGGATATCCTGACCGGGCACCGCAAAGTCTACCGTTGCTGTCTCAACGGGAAAGTGATCGCGCTTTGCCTCAACACGGAACAAGTTGGTCTGAGGCACATAAGCGGCGTTATGCCGCCAGCCGTCCTGCTCGTCATCAAACCAGGTCGTTTTCCCTGCAGCGTGTTCGCCTTCCAACCATATTCCGCTGCGTATCCGGTCGACATGCTGCGGGCAATCAATATGGGGCCACCAAAGGCGAAACATCCGTCCGGTCCGGCTAAGTGAAGCTAGAAATCGCGAGTTGCCGGTAATGGAATCGATCAGATAAGGTTTATCCGTATTCATCAAGGTCACGTCCTTCTTGTATTCGGGCTCATTGAAGATTCACGCACGATAAGCCGGTGCGGTTATCTAATCTATATGTTGTGCATGAACTTCTGGTTAACAACTAGAGTATAGCATTGAAAAGCAGGGGCTGCTCCCATTTGATTTGGTTAGAAAGCGAGAGTAAACGGTAAACGAGATGTGATGAACGATGGTGCCCCTTTCCTTAGCGAGAGGGCATTTTTGCTCTTTTAAATAGGAAGGATTTAGAGTAATGTTGGTTATGGGTGAAGCGGCATAATTATACAAGGGGTATCCATACTAAGATGAAGTTCTGTCGCCGCAGATTAGAGTATATAACCGAAGGGGATACGCATATGATAGCTGAGCAAATTATTAACATCCTGGATGATAAAATACAGACGGTTAGCAGTACGAATGGAACTGTTATCTTGGTTGGACCGATCAATTTGCCCGTGGAGCTGGATGGTAAAACAAGCCTATTCCAATGGTATTGCTGGCTGCCCTGTAAGGACCTGGTCAAGAGCAGCGGCGGATGTAAGGATAAAGCACAGACGGAATTTCTAATTGAACAATTATCCGGGTCCAATCTAGCCGAGAAACAGCAGTCGAGCGCGCTGGTATACGGAGATTTTCGCGGTAATGAAGATGCATTAATTCGGATGCACAGCATCTGCCACACGGGGGATATCTTCGGAAGCAAACGCTGTGATTGCGGCTATCAGCTCCATCAATCGATGCGAATGATCATCGCGCATGGTACAGGGGCGCTATTTTATCTAGCGAATCATGAAGGAAGGGGCATCGGCTTATTCAGCAAGGCGATGGCTTATGTTCTGCAGGAGAAAGGTTATGATACCGTCGAGGCTAACTTGGAGCTCGGGTTTCAGGATGATACGAGAAGCTATGACGATACGCTTCATGTGCTGCGGCATCTGAGAGACAAGCCGGTAACGCTCATTACGAACAATCCGAAGAAGCTCGAAGCGCTGCAGGCATCGGGCATGAACGTGGATGGGCGCATCCCATTATGGGGCGATATTTCGGAGTTTAATAAGAAGTACCTGGAGACGAAAGTAAAGCGCTCCGGCCATTTTGAGGCGGAAATAACGATACCATGAACAACGCTCTCCATCCACTGCCTTCGAAGGTAGATGGAGAGCGTTTATTTTTGTTCTAACATTCAGCAGGAAATAATCGTATAATGCTTTTCTGTATCAATTTGTTATTCACACCTATGATGCCGATCATGTAATTCTATACAGTCTAGTTAAATCCTCACGTCTACTTTCTCTCTTTTACCCTTCTGTATGGGTCTCTCTTCTTTCTTACCCATAACCAAATGAGAAAAGCCACAAGTATAATCATGATCATAACAAAACACCACCCAACGTTAACGCTTAGTGAAAACTTCTACAAATTCGACACCATATTAACATAAACCACCTATCAAGGAAATAATAGTGTGAATGTTTTTATAAGACTGGTGTACAAGTCCAAACCCCCTGTGGTTTTTAAACTAAATAGGTTTAACCCAAGTGCTTCAACACCATAAAGGAGTAAGCCTCCAGATGGATGCTGAGTTCCTTTTCCTTCGTCTCAACGGTAGAACCGGAGAAGACGTCCTGCCACATCCCATTTGCGGCCGGAATCGCAGACCTCGCGGGATTGTTTGCCCGTGTTCATGCCGATAATGAAGCACTCATTGCCGCTTCTGCGTTCATACACGATGGCGGCATCCTTCGCCTTGGCATGAAGGAAGCGGATATCCATTGAACGAAGAGATGGATGCTGCTTGCGAAGCGCAATCAGCGTTTGATAGAAGTGAAGCAGCTCGCTGTTCTGCCCCGCCTCATCCCAGACCATGCACTGGCGGCAGTCGGGATCGCCTCCTCCGGACATGCCGATCTCATCGCCGTAATAGATGCACGGCGCGCCAGGATAAGTGAACTGGAACAAAGCGGCCAGCTTCATCCGCCGCTCATCGCCATCACACAGCGTAAGCAGGCGCGGTGTATCATGGCTGTCCAGCAAATTGAAAGCCACCTCGCCTACCTGCTGCGGATAGTTGGCAAGCTGCCTGCCGATGGCATTCGCGAAGGCGAGGCCGTCTATATTGCCATAAGCGGCGTAATTCAGCAGCGCATTGGTGAACGGATAGTTCATCACCGCATCGAACTGATCGCCCTCCAGCCACATCATCGAGTCATGCCAGATTTCCCCGAGAATATATGCCTCCGGATTGACTTCCTTGACCGTTTGACGAAATTCCCGCCAGAAATGATGATCGACCTCGTTGGCAACATCGAGCCGCCAGCCATCGATACCGATTTCCTCTACCCAGTAGCGGGCAGCTTGGAGCAAATATTGTTTAACCGCTGGATGCTCTGTGTTCAGCTTCGGCATAATCGGCTCGAATGCGAAGGTATCGTAAGTCGGAATCCCGTCCTCTACCCGCAGCGGCCAATCGCGCACATGAAACCAACCCGCATAAGCGGAATCAGCACCCTTCTCCTGCACATCCAGGAACGGCTGGAAGGTTGCGCCCGCATGGTTGAACACCGCATCGAGCAGCACGCGAATCCCTCTTGAATGGCAGGCTTCAATGAAGGCTTTCAGCTGCTCATTCGTGCCGAAATGCGGATCGACCTTCATATAATCCTGCGTATCGTACTTATGATTGGTTGTAGCTGCGAATAACGGGGTAAAATAAATTGCATTAATACCCAAGGCTGACAGGTAGTCTAAATGTTCGAGCACGCCTTGGATATCGCCGCCGAAGAAGTTGTAGGGCGTTGGCTTGCCGCCCCATGGCTCTACACCTTCCGGATCGAGCGAAGCATCCCCATTGGCGAACCGCTCGGGGAATATCTGATAGAATATGGCATCCTTCACCCAACCAGGGGGCTGAAAAACGTCGATTGGATTGATGAATGGGAAATCGAAGAATGCCGAAGGTTCTGAGGGCAGCTTCTTCACAAAGCCGTTCTCCGTCATCCAGAGCTTCTTATTGCCTTTTTCCAGCTGAAAGGCATAGCGCAGCCGACGGTAAGGAGGCTTTACTGCAGCTTCCCAATAATCGAACATTTCATCAGATGCGAACAGGCGCATCGGCACTTGAATGGCAGTTGTATCCCAAGCATATTTATCTCCTGCTATAGCGCAGACCGCATCTATATCCTTCCTTTTGGTGCGGATACGGAGGTGAATGGTGAATAAATCGTAGGCATAAGACCAGTTCTGCTTCGGACGATGGTAAATGGCTTCGAGGTTCATATTCACCGATCACTCCTTATTGCTAGGCCAAGGCAGACGTAAAAAAGGTACAGCCGCGTTTATTCAACGAGGTTGTACCTGTAGGTAACATGGCCTTTAAGTTGGTTTTATTATAACAGCTTTACGAGCAAAGGTTAAGTTAATTTGCGAAAGCTCTTTTATGACTGAATTTAGATATTGACAGCGATTTCAAAAGGGATATAATCATAAATGAGCACAAACAATCAATAACGATTATTTCATAAGGCTATCCTAAACGAGGAAGTGATGCTGCATCATGTTTGTTGAAGAACGGAAGAGCAAGATCCTTCAACGTTTGGAAGACGAAGAACGGGTAGATGTCATAGAGCTCGGCAAGCTGCTGGAGGTATCTGAATCTACGGTCCGCAGAGATTTGAAGGAGCTGGAAGAAGCCAATCTGCTCAAAAGAACGCACGGCGGCGCAGTTTCCATGAGAATGGCTACCAAACAGAGCGTAACGATAGAACCAAGCTTCCTTGAGAAAGAAATCCAGCATCCAAGCGAGAAGAAGGCGATCGCCAGGAAAGCGCTGGAATGGATTAAAGAGGGCGACACCATTTTGCTCGACTCCGGTACGACTACCTTTTATATATTGCAGGAATTAAAGTCATTCAAGCACCTTACGGTCGTTACGAATGCGATTATCTCACCGGCATTTCTGGAGCTTCACTCCGGTATTGAGCTCTTGTTCCTTGGAGGCTTATATCGTCCGCAAACGCAGTCGCTGATTGGCATGTTTACTGAACAATGCTTGAACTTGATCCGTGTGGATAAGTGCTTTATTGCTACTAACGGCGTAGATCCTTCTATTGGGCTCACTACTCCGAGCATGGCGGAAGCGGAGATCAAGCGGAAAATGATATCCTGCGCGCAGGAAGTCATTCTGGTTACGGATTCATCTAAATTCGGAAAATCCAGCTTTGCAAAGTTTGCAGACTTGGACGACGTTGATGTTTGCATCACGGATTCAGGTATTCGCGAAGAAGAGAGAAAAAGTCTAAGCACCAGCGGAATTAAAGTCATTACCGCAGAAATCGAATAGGGATGATACACGATGAAACCAACAGTGCTAACCGTTACACTAAATCCCTCCTTGGATAAAACGATCGTTCTTGACCGACTGCAGCCAGGAATGCTGAACAGAGCGCAAGAAGTTCGTCAGGATCCGGGAGGCAAGGCAATCAATGTCGCGCGCCTGCTGCATGATTATGATATTCCGGTATTGGCATCCGGCTTATATGGCGGAGCCGAAGGCGAGGAATTACTCGCAGGATTGCGGCAAACTGGGCTTGCTGTCCAATTCTTGCCAATCGCAGGGCGCACCAGAACCAATTTGAAAATTGTAGACACTTCGGAGCAAGTTACGACCGAAATAAATGAACAAGGCGCCGAAGTGAGCAGCACGGAGCTTGCGGCTTTCATGGAGCTGTTCAACCAATGCTTGGAGCATACATCCCACTTGGTACTGGGGGGCAGCCTTCCGCCTGGAATACCGGTTTCTATCTATAACGAGCTTATTCAGATGGCAAATCGCAGAGGTATCGTAACGATGCTTGATGCGGATGGCGAAGCGTTCGAAGCAGGATTACGCGCGGTACCGTATGCGCTTAAGCCAAACATTCATGAGTTGGAAGAATGGTGCGGACACCGCCTGCACACCGATGAAGAGGTAGTCACCGCTGGTCGGCGCCTTATCCATCTGGGTGTTTCACTTCTTATTATCTCCATGGGCGAGAAGGGCTCCATCGCTATGGATGAGAAGGAAGCCTTCCGCGTAACCCCGTTCCCGATTGTCCCCAAGAGTACGGTAGGAGCCGGCGACTCTATGGTGGCAACGATGATTTACTGCATGCAAAGCAACAAGAGTCTAATGGAAACAGCAGCTTGGACTGCAGCAGCCGGTACATTGACGGCTTCCAAGGAAGGTACGCAGGTTTGTACGCTGGAGGAAGTTAAAGAGAACGTGCACCGGGTTCAGGTCATCAAACTATAAAAACAGGGGGATTTCACAATGGAAAAGAAAATTTTGGCCGTTACCGCATGTCCGACAGGAATTGCCCACACTTACATGTCCGCCGAAGCGCTGGAGAAGACCGCTAGAGAAAGAGGCATTTCATTAAAGGTTGAAAAACGCGGCGCAATGGGCGTTGAGGACGAACTCAGCGAAGCGGAAATCCGCGAAGCACATGCGATTATTATTGCGGCAGATACGGATGTTCTGGAGTCCCGTTTTGCGGGTAAACCAGTAGTAAAGGTTGCCGTAGCAGAAGCAATTAAGAATCCGAACCGCCTGCTGGATGAAGCACTAGCCAAGCAGCCTGGCGTCAAGCAGGACTTGTTGGCTCAGGTTCAACAAACCAAAGAATCGCGCAGCGCGCAGCGTTCCGGGTTCTATAAACATTTGATGACAGGCGTATCCAATATGCTCCCGCTGGTCGTTGCGGGCGGTCTGATTATCGCACTGTCCTTCATCGTTATGGTTATGACGATAACAAGAATATAACATCTGTTGAGAAGAACGGTTCCTTGAATCAATACACGTATGATTCGCTTAATCGGGTTAAGACTGCGAGTTCGAATAACGAAACATATAATTATGATAATCTAGGTAATCGAAGCACGCTGCAAACCGATCAGAGTCCTGAAATAACCTCATCGGACTATGAATATGATCGGCAAAATCGTCTAACTAAAGTAACTAGGGAGAACGAAGAGGCTGTATCTTATCGATATAATGGTGATGGGTTAATGGTGGAACGTTCGGAAGGCGGTATTATAGACCCGATACTACTACAGCGACAGTGACATAATTGCTGAAGGGAAAGTTAATGCTGACGGATCGGTATCTAAGATTGCTAGTTATGTCCGAGGAATAGGATTGAACTATCGCACCGATCAGAATGGGAATAAGTCGTATTACGTGCTTAATGGACATGGAGATGTGGAGTATCTTCAGGATTCAACAGGCAACATTCTGAATTCCTATACCTATGATCTGTGGGGTAAACCAATTGAGAGGAACGAACAAGTATCTAATCCATTTCTTTACTCGGGTGAATATTGGGATTATTCGACAGATCTCCAATATCTTCGTGCGAGATGGTATGATCCAGGAGTAGGAAGATTTATTAATGAGGATACGTATGAAGGGCAGATTGATAATCCGCTGAGTTTGAATCTTTATACGTATGCGCACAATAATCCATTGATTTATAATGATCCTACTGGATATGCCATTAATAGCGTTCAACTGGATATCTATTTGCAAATAGCAAATGCTGAAGGCGCCAACTCAGATGTTTGGTGGCAAATCAGAAGTACCCTTGGTACTGAATTGAAATATAGTATAGTCGGTGGGTTGGATGAAAATAACCGATTCAAATATTTATTTAACATGGCAACTGGAAACCATTATATTAAAGAAGAGAATACCCCAGAAAATGCTTCTTGGGCCAAATCAGAATTAACCAAAATGTTTGAAGCTGATGCTAGAGAGGAGCAGATGGCGTTTGCATTACTCAGTATAGGAGGAGTTCCTAAACGGGTAAGTAGTGCAATTAATGGAACTACAGCTCTTGTTAAAGCAGCCGAAAAGATGGGCAAAGATCCTAAAAGTACAAAAAGAAGCTGATGATTTAATAGCAAAATATTTAGCTGGCATTAAAAATCCAGGGCTACCAACGGGAACAGGAAATTTATTTAAAGATATTAGTTATCTCCGCGGAGATGCCGGGGCACGAGTTTTCTTTAGAATGGTTAAAGGAGAAATGGTTATTCTAGCTAAAGCAAACAAGCACAACGAAGCTGCAGTAATTGCAATTTTGACGAAACTCTATAAATAGACGAGGAGACCTGTATGAAAATAGTAAGTATAAGTTATCCAGTCTCGTTAAGCAAAGTAGAAGATATCTTTAATGATAATATTGATGTCTTTATAAAGTTGGAAGACGGTATTTGTTATAGTGTGGTGGTTACTACACCATTAAACATAATGAAGTATATGGAGGATGAGGGTTTGGAGTACGTCCCGGCATCTCATCCAAAAATAATCGTTAAAAGTTTAACAGAAGATAACATCTATCAAGCTATCAGAAGTTATTCGGAAGAAAATGCATTCTGGTTAAAGTTATTATATATAACAGGAGGGGGAGCAACTTCACTAGATATTGAATACATCGATAAGGCCATTGATGAAATTAAAAAGTTTAATGAAGAGTTACTAAAAGAGTTTAACGAGAATTGTTAATAAAAAATTGAAAATAAGTTAGATATACCACCACATGCGAGTTTACACTCCATGTGGTTTATTTTTGTCGCAAAACAGTTTAAGTTGGCCCGAGAACATGAAATTTACGAGAGACTTATGATGGTCACAATGTAGACGTTCAAATACTGGAAACATCAAGTAAAAAGAAGACAATTCAGTTGTTTCATTATAAACCTCAAAATGGAATACTCACATTGACGGTTAATTTCGATACCAATTTAATAGAATTAACATCATTTGAAATGGATTTGAGGTGAGCGAATGGTGACTAATTTTGTAGAGACATTCCGAAAGCAGCCTGATTTGTTTCCCAATTGAATTGGGGAAATGACAAGTTTAAAGGAGAGTAAACGGCAGGCAGTTATATTGACTATTGTAGGATAAGAGTTGAAAGGATTAACTGAATTGAGCAATAATGATCTTCGATTTAACAGAATAGAAATTAGAGCGTAAATTAGAGTAAGACAAAGAAATAACCGGAAGGTAGACATTGTTGAATGTCCATCTCCGGTTATTTTTTTGCACAAAAGCAAGTTATTCGCTTGTAGCGACGCGTTCCATGAGCCCGATAAGCTCTTCGGCCGGATAAGCGCCGGATAGCGCGTATTTATTATTGAACACGAAGAACGGTACGCCGGTTACGCCAATTTTGTGAGCCTGCTCGATGTCGGCTTCAACGGATTCACTTCCCTCTCCGCTAAGCAGCCGCGAACGAAAATCCTCTTCGTCCAAGCCAAGCTCGCGTGCAACGGCCAGCAGTTCACTAAGCTGAGCGACATCGCGGCCTTCCTCAAAATTAGCGTGAAATAACGCTTCAACCGCGGCGGTCTTGTTCTCTTCCGGGACGAGAGCGATGAAACGATGAGCTAGTCTGGTATTGGGCATTCGGGTTACGCGATCGAACCGGAATGTGAGACCCACGGCTGCACCTGCTTTTGTCACATGCTCTAACATCCGCTGAAGCGTCTCGGCACTACCCATCTTCTGCTGCATCGCTTCGTCGAAGGGACGGCCTTCCTCAGGAAGCGTCGGATCCAATTGATAAGCACGATATGTGATCGTGACGGGCTCTCCGCCTTTAGCCTCCCAAAGCTCCAGTGCGCGAAACAGATTTTGTTTGCCGATTCGGCACCATGGGCAGACCACGTCAGAGTAGAGCTCAATATGCATCAGTCATAGTCCTCTCAGGGGAATTGATTTTCTCTTATTTTAACACAGGATCGGCATTGGTTCCTAACATTGGTGAAGGACTAGGTTGTCCTCTTTTTACCGAAGAAACGGACGTTTCATCCCGCGGACAGCTACCGGGGCGAAGAGGAGCAGCCGCTCAGTCAGAACCTGTTTGTGTATGCACTCAACAACCCGTTAACTGTCGATGGTCATATGAGCTGGTGGCAGTTCGTTCTTGCTACGAAAGTAGAGTTTTTTAATCAAAATTATTATTAATTTAAGTGAAGACCTTGAGATAACACCTCCCAAGGTCTTTTTTTATCCCCATCCAGTGCCGAATGAATCGGGCGGCTAAGTCAAATCTGACTTAACTCAGCCCTGTATGAATTTCTCCTTATTGGATGTGGTTCAATTATTTTATGGGACTTTGTGGGGACATTCCTTTCAAAGTCTCTTTTTTTACGAGGACATCCCTCTTTTAAGATATTTGGGAGATGGTTACAATAAGTTAGAGGTGATCAACTTTGATTCGAATCGGACTAGCAGGATGGGGCGACCATCCGAGTTTATATAAAGAAGCAGGCTCAGCGCGCAATAAGCTGGCCGCTTATGCAAAGTGGTTCAACGCTGTCGAGGTGGACAGCACCTTCTATGCGGTCCAGTCGCAGGACCTTATGCAGCGCTGGGTGGATGATACGCCGCCGGAGTTTCGGTTTGTCGTCAAAGCCTACCAAGGGATGACCGGGCATGCTAGAGGCGGGGGCAGCGGCTATAAGCCTTTCCCTAGTGAAGAAGCGATGTTCGAGGCTTTTCGGGACTCTATTATTCCGCTTCAACAAGCCGGCAAGCTGGCAAACGTGTTGTTTCAATACCCGCCATGGTTCAATTGTACGCGTCAGCATGTCGATATAATCCGCAAGGCAAAACAGCAAATGGGTGACGTACCCTGCGCACTGGAATTCCGTCATCAGAGCTGGTTTACGCCGGAAATGCGAGAGAAGACGTTAGACTTTACGCGGCGTGAAGGCTGGATGCATACCGTATGCGATGAGCCGCAGGCCGGAGATGGCTCGGTGCCGATTATTGAAGCTGCGACGGATGAGCAGGTGACGGTTGTCCGGCTGCATGGCCGCAACAAGGAAGGCTGGGTATCGGCAGGGCAGCCGAATTGGCGGGATGTTCGGTATCTGTATCGCTACAATGAGGAAGAGCTGCAGGATTGGGCGGAGCGTCTGCACCGGCTCGAGCAGCTATCCCAAACCGTCTATATTCTATTCAACAATAACTCAGGCGGCGATGCGGCAGACAATGCACTGCAGCTGATGCGGATGCTGGGACAGGTTCCGCCGCGCGGTTCGTTTGAGACCGCCAAGCCTCAGGAAACCGCAGAACAGCTGGAGCTGTTTGATTAATCTATCTGTGTTTGTTCTGCCAAAAGTAAAACAGCTCGCGCAGTCAGCGCCGCTTGTATTCCCAGAAGCTTTACTGTAAGGAGTTCCTGGTAACGCTCTGGTACGGTATAGGTCATAGCAATGGCGGCGAGAAATGCAGCATTGTATGAACAGCTAGGTGTTAATTGAAGGAATAACCTATTGACATGGACGTTCAAATGGTTTATCTTTAATTTAAGATACTTAATAAGGAGATAATTCAACAAGCAGAATTATCGCTTTTGTACAAAACAATAAGACAAAGGAGAGATGAACATGCGTGCCCTTTTAACAAGAATTAATGAGCTTTCGAATCAAGCCAAAACCAATGGATTAACAGAAGCTGAACAAACGGAACAATCCAGTCTTCGCAGTGAATATATGTCCATATTTCGCGGATCGATGGAAAGCATGTTATTGAACGTCACCATCTATGATCCCAATGGGGATGATGTTACGCCTGATAAATTAAAGAGTGTACAGGCAAAATTAGCAGATTCACGCCAGGACGAATAGCGGAAGCAGCTCCACATGACACTTCAGCACGCTCATCTTTGTCACATATCTTAATTTAAAGATAATTGAAATTAAACTATTTTAAAAATAACCTAATTGGAGATGATTGTAATGGCAGCATTGGGATTATTATTGGTTCGTTTGGTAGTCGGATTGTTGTTTATCGGGCATGGAGCACAAAAGCTGTTTGGTTGGTTCGGGGGCTACGGTCCAAAAGGCACAGGCGGATGGATGGATTCGATCGGCATGAAACCGGGTATCGTTATGGCAGTAGCGGCCGGATTGATGGAACTAGTGGGAGGCGCCCTCTTTGCTTCCGGATTGTTTACTCCTTTGGCTGCTGTCCTCATCGCCCTCACTATGCTTGGTGCAATCGTTAAAGTTCATGCTCAAAATGGAATTTGGGCAGCAGCGAACGGTTATGAATACCCGCTTGTACTTCTGGTGGTCGTTATCGGGATCGCATTGACTGGGGCCGGTGCTTACTCACTGGATGCCATTATTAAATAAAGCCGTAGAGTTTCGAGAAAATTAGTGACAAAGCGACATCAACTAATAGGAGGAATTTATATGTCATTACAAACTGCAGGTATACATCACATCACTGCTTTCGCCAGTAATCCGCAAGAAAATGTGGACTTTTACGCCGGTGTTCTCGGTCTTCGGATGGTGAAGAAAACGATCAATTTTGATGCTCCCGAGGTTTATCACTTGTATTTTGGCAATGAGCAGGGAAGTCCGGGTACGATTATTACGTTCTTCCCTTCCCCCGGTTCTCCTAAAGGACGTATTGGAGGAGGCCAAGTAGGCAGAACCTCGTATGTGGTACCGAAAGGCTCGCTTGCTTTTTGGGAGACTCGTCTGGAGGGTTTCGGCATTGCGGTTACGAAAACGAGCCGGTTTGATGAACAGTACCTGCAATTTACCGACAATGAGGGACTCGGGCTCGAGATCGTTGAACGCGAAGAAGGCTCGCAGAGCAGCTGGTCGTTTGACGGGATTTCAGCAGATAAAGCGATAAAAGGGTTCGGAGGCGCTATTCTGTTCAGCACTAACTATGTGAAAACCATGGATGCGCTGGAGCATATACTCGGATTCAAGAAAACTGCAGAGGACGCTGAGTATGCCCGGTTTCAGTCCACTGGAGATATCGGCAACGTGATTGACGTTCCGCTTTCCAACATGAGTTGGGGCGTTGGCGGAGCAGGTACGGTACATCACATCGCATGGCGCGCAACGGATTTCGAGCAGCACGAGGAATGGAGAACTAAGGTGGAGCATAGCGGCTATCACCCGACTCCAATTATAGACCGCCAATATTTCAATGCGATTTATTTCCGCGAAGCCGGGGGCATACTGTTCGAGATTGCTACGGATCCGCCGGGATTTGCAAATGATGAGCCTGCAGAAATATTAGGTGAGAAATTGATGCTGCCAGCATGGTTTGAACCGCATCGTGCTCAAATCGAAGCTAATCTGCATCCGATTCAAGTAAGAGTAGTAGAGGGAAATGCTAAATTAAAATAATCGAGTCGCATCTCCCGGGCCGGCCGCTCAAAACCGACCTGGGACAATCTTTGTATATGAACCGTTGAATTGATGCAAAATAAGGTACAGGCGGCCGTTGACAATTACAACTGTAACTGATATTATTACAGTATAAAGCGGGGTGCCGTTAAGCATGAACAGCGAATTTACGATTGCGGTACACAGTTTGGTTTACTTGGCCCATAAGCCGGAGCGAATGGCTTCCAGTGAAGCGATTGCTGACAATGTTGCAACGAACCCGGCGAGAATTCGCAAGGTAATGAGCTGTTTGAAGCGCGGCGGTTATGTTAACACGAGGGAAGGCGCAGGCGGTGGTTACCGGCTGACACTGGATCCGGCAGTTGTCACCTTAGCTGATATTTACAAGCTCATGGCACAGGGCTCCGTTATTCCAAGCTGGTGCTCAGGCGATCCGGATATGGATTGCGTTGTCGGCTCCAACATGCGGGAAGTGATGGATGGGATCTTTTGCAAAGCGGAGAAGCAGCTTGAGAGTTACTTCAGCGGCATTACTCTTCTCGATGTGCTGGGCCAGATTCAAGAGTGCGAAGATTGTTGATTAACGTTTATGATGTGACGGGAACTCCCTTCTCATAGCTCCAGAGAACTTATAATTAGAGAGGATGATTGAATATGGCAGTAGCATTGACAAAAGACAACTTTAGCCAAAGCATCGAAAGCGGTGTAACTTTGGTAGATTTTTGGGCCCCTTGGTGCGGACCTTGCAAAATGCAGCTTCCTATCGTTGAAGAGCTTTCCACTGAGCTTGAAGGCACAGCGGTAATCGGTAAAATCAACGTTGACGAAGAGCCTGAATTGGCTTCCCAATTCGGCGTAATGAGCATCCCGACTTTGATCTTGTTCAAAGATGGCCAACCCGTTGATAAAATGGTCGGTCTGCAATCCAAAGACGCTTTGAAAAACAAAATTCAAGGCCAAATCTAATAAGCGATTATATATTCGCTTACTCAAAACCCTCACGCCACCTGGTGTGAGGGTTTTGTCATGCTCATGCATATCCCATCGTCGGTGCCAGCGGCTTTGGAAAAAGCCTGCTCGCTCATGCGATTCTAGGGATACTGCCCTCCAATTCCTACACCCGTGGAAGCATCAAACATACGGATATTTTTCAAAATTGACCCAAGAAACTGATCAACAAGATAGTCCTATTTATGAAGGTAACCCATTTAATTCGGGTTGCCTTTTGTGCGCTTGGCAGCGCATTGATTAACGGAAAAATAAATGTTGCACATAGTGAAACATTTTTGTGTATAGTTAAAAAAAGGGCTTTTGGCAAATTAAGATTCATAAGGGCAAAATCTGTCGCATATTAAAATAATTTTAGTACAGGAGGTTTTTACGATGCGTAAAGCATACAGAACGAATTCGGTTATCCGCAGGTTTATTACGACGATTCTATTATTGGTGTTAACGGTGTGCTTGTAACTGCTTGCGGGCAGCAAACGACGGATGGTAAAGGCAAGCTGAAGATTACAGCAACTACCGGGATGATTACTGATGTTGTCCAGCAGGTTGGCGGCGAGTATGTGGAGGCTAGCGGCTTGATGGGGGCGGGAATCGATCCTCATCTGTATAAAGCATCTCAAGGCGATGTGAAGAAGCTGGACGACGCAGACGTTATTTTTTATAACGGCCTGCATCTTGAAGGCAAAATGGCTGAAATGTTCGAAGCGCTGGAGAAACGAAAGCCAACGATAGCAGTGTCCTCCTACTTGAAGGAAGAGCAGCTGCATGCCGCTCCAGGGCAGTCTCAAGGCGGGCACGATCCGCATATTTGGTTTAATGTGAAGCTGTGGATTTCTGCTGCGGAAGTGATCCGCGATACTTTGGCAGAGAAGGATTCAGCTCATGCCTCTTATTATAAAGAGCGTGCAGCTGCTTACATCAAGGAGCTTGAAAAGCTGGATACTTATGCGAGGGAGCAAATTGCTTTGATTCCGGAAGCGAGCCGCATTCTAGTAACGGCGCATGATGCATTCGGTTATTTTGGCGAAGCCTACGGGTTAACTGTTACGGGTTTGCAAGGGATGAATACGATGTCGGAATACGGCTCGAAGGATGTAAGCAAGCTGCGTGATTATTTGGTAGAAAACAATATTAAAGCGGTATTTATCGAATCCAGCGTTCCAAAAAAATCGATCGAATCTGTTATTGAAGGCGCTCGCCAATTAGGCCATGAAGTGAAGATTGGCGGAGAGCTCTACTCCGATGCGATGGGTGATGCGGGAACGGTTGAGGGTACCTATATCGGAATGGTGAAGCACAACGTGGATACGATTGTGGCTGCCTTGAAATAAGAGCGAAAAGCAGTGAAAGCGAGGGATGACAATGAGCCCAACTCATACGGTTGCGAAACAAAATACGAAGACAGCAGCTCCGCTTGCCATTAACGGATTAAGCGTAGCCTATCAGAAGAAGCCGGTGCTGCGAAATGTATCCTTTGAAGTAAAAGAGGGAGAGCTGGTCGGCGTGATCGGACCCAATGGAGCCGGAAAATCGACGCTGATGAAAGCGGCGCTCGGACTCATTCCGAGCATTGGCGGAGAAGTTCTCGTGTATGGGAAGCCTTACAAGCAGCAGCGACAAATAATCGGTTATGTGCCGCAGCGAGAGTCGGTCGATTGGGATTTTCCGACGAATGCGCTTGATGTCGTGCTCATGGGCAGGTATGGACATCTCGGATGGTTCCGCCGCCCCGGCGCCAAGGAGAAGGCAATCGCGCTCGAATGCTTGAGTAAAGTTGGCATGGCCGACTATGCGGGCAGGCAAATCAGTCAGCTGTCGGGCGGGCAGCAGCAGCGTGTGTTTCTCGCACGGGCATTGGCACAGGATGCCAAGCTGTACTTCATGGATGAGCCGTTTGCAGGCGTTGACGCAGCGACGGAGAAGGCGATTATTACGCTGCTGCAGGAGTTAAAGCTGCAGGGGAAAACGGTCATTGTCGTTCATCATGATTTGGCAACCGTACAGGATTATTTCGATTCCGTGCTGCTGCTTAACGTGGAGCTGCAAGCATACGGCCCTACGGCAGAGACATTCACACAGGAGCAATTGCAGCGTACGTATGGCGGCAGACTCGCTTTTCTCGATCGCAGCCTGCAATCCCCGTCCATTCCCGCCCGGAAAGGATGAGTAAATGATGCAAACGATTTGGTCGATGCTGGCTGATCCGAATATGCAATGGATATTTCTCGGTTGTACCTTACTCGGTTTAAGCAGCGGAGTTATCGGATGCTTCTCCTACTTGCGAAAGCAAAGCTTAATGGGCGATACGCTCGCCCATGCCGCATTGCCTGGGATATGTATTGCTTTTATGCTCACGGGCGTAAAGTCCATTGGGTTGTTTCTAATCGGTGCAGGCGCGGCAGGAATGGTTGCAACGTTCGGCATCGGGTATATTACAAGACACTCCAAGCTGAAGCAGGATGCGGCGATGGGGATCGTGTTATCCGGATTTTTCGGGCTGGGGATCGTTCTGCTTACGTTGATTCAGCACGGAGACTATGGGAATCAGGCGGGTTTGGATAAGTTTTTGTTCGGCCAGGCCGCTTCTATGGTAGCGTCTGACGTTATAACGATGACGATCGTGAGCGCTCTGCTTATCACCTTCTGCACGCTGTTGTTTAAACAGTTCAAAATTATATCCTTTGATCCTGGCTTTGCGCGGGGTATTGGCTATCCGGTAGCTTTTCTTGAGCAATTATTAATGATGCTGATCGTTGTCGCTGTCGTGGCTGGCATTCAAGCGGTCGGCGTTGTACTCGTGGCGGCGCTGCTCATCACACCGGCTGTTTCCGCAAGGTATTGGACGGACCGGCTTGGTCTCATGGTGGTATTATCCGGCTTGTTCGGAGCAGCAAGCGGTGCGTCAGGCACTTGGATCAGCGCTTCGGTTTCTAATCTGCCGACGGGTCCAGTAACAGTGCTGGCCGCTACTCTTGTGTTTGGCATATCGATTCTGTTCGGACCGCAGCGCGGATTAATTGCAAAACGGTTAATGCGCAAGCGCATGAAAGAACGCTTCAACCGGGAAATTGAGCCTCTTATACATGAACATGTCAAGAAGGAGGCGGCTTTATGAGTGACTTTTGGATACTGCTCACAGGCGCGCTGGTAGCTAGCTGCTGCGGTGTTCTGGGCGTATTTCTCGTATTACGCAAAATGGCAATGATCGGCGATGCAATCAGCCACTCTGTTATGCCGGGTATCGTTATCGCTTTCCTGCTTAGCGGCTCGCGTGATTCGCTGCTCATGATGTTCGCAGCGTTGGCATTCGGATTGCTGACAACCTTTCTTATTCAAATGTTTCAGCAAAGCGGCATACAAGCTGACGCATCGATCGGTGTCGTATTCACGGCTTTGTTCGCTATCGGTGTTGTACTTGTCAGCTTGTACGCACGGCAGGTGCATTTGGATCAGGATGCGATTTTATATGGTGAAATTGCCTATGTTCATTGGAATATTTGGGAAATTGGCGGCATGAATATGGGGCCGAAGGCGGTATGGCTTCTTGGATTTACATTGCTCGTCATCTTGACGGTAATCGGCTTGTTCTACAAGCAATTTAAGCTATGCGCCTTTGATCCGGCGCTGGCGGCCGCAATCGGCATTCCTGTCGCTGGTTTTCATTACCTGTTAATGGGACTTGTCTCGATGGCGACGGTCAGCTCGTTTGAGAGCGTTGGAGCGATTCTGGTTGTCGGAATGCTTATTATCCCGGCCTCGACTGCTTATTTGCTAACGGACCGGCTCGGCATCATGATCGTGCTGAGTATTGCAGTTGGCGTAGCCAGCACCTTCATCGGTTACATTGCAGCGGTATTACTGGACGCTTCGATTGCCGGCTGCATGGTATGCGCGGCTTCATTATTGTTCGTTGTCTCGTTTCTATTCTCACCGTCGCACGGCATCGTTATTAAGAAGCTTAGGTTACGGAAGCTGGCCTAACAGCCTTCGTACCAGGTTCATCCATTATATGTGAAAAGCATCCGAGCATCGGATGCTTTTTTTATAATATACAGACATTCTATATCTACGCTTGGAAGTCTAATGATGCGACAGAGCCATCTAATTTGAATGTATGGTGAACGTTCATGCTGAAGGCAGATAGCCCTTTTTGAAAATACTGTACCACTCCTCCAGCTTGTCACCTTCCAATACGCCCAATTTCTCTAAAATATGCCTGGAAAACTCGACCGCAGCGCTTCCGTTAGCGGTGATTAAATTCCCGTCGCTCACTGACTGCGCCTCGATGTAATGGTGATCTCCCTTATAGCTCGGAGCTCTGTTCTTCAAATTAGCAAGCATATTGCCCGTATGCTTATGGTTATCCATAAACCCATGATTCCCTAAGAATGAAGTCGCATCGCATATCGCGGCAACCGGGATATTGTGGCTAAGGCAAAGTCCGACGAGTGTACGGAATTTCTGGTTGTATTCTTCTCCTCCATCCGGTACCGCCCGGAATGATGAGCATGGATATATCGGTAATCTCTGGAGCGGCATTCAGCGCATAATCGGGCAAAACTCTTAACCCGCCCATGGACATCTTAGGCTCATTATCAATAGCGATTGTTTTCACTTGATACTGAGTATGAGGCTGATTAATCTCAGCACTCACATAGCTGGCTTCCCAATCCGCGAATCCGTCCGTTAATGCGATGAGTACGATCTTTTTCATGATTGATGCCCCCTCGTTATTACGTTATAACCTGATTGTACAGGAATAACACTGACAACTGCAGTCAGTCAATATTTTAATAGAGAACATCCTTTGAAATATGCAACTTTTCCCAATGCGCAAGCGTTTAAGCCTACATAAGGAGCAATGAACTTTAATCATGGGGGAGGAAAATGAAGATGAATAAAGGAAACAGGCATTGGCTGCTGACATTATGTGCCGCTGTAGCGCTGACGGCTGCAATGCCAAGTGCGGCTTTTGCGGATGCAGCGGCACCGCAGAGTACGACGGTGAGCGGTAGTGACGTTTCAACAGGGAGTGCGGGGGAGGGGAGTCAAGTTAACGTATCGATTTCCAAAACGAAGGCAGAATCTCTTGCCCGGAGCTATGTCAGCATCCCGGATGATTATAAGCTGCAGAATGCCAGCCTATATAACAATGCGAATTGGCTGAACAGCAGCAGTAACATGTGGAGCCTATCATTCGTTAAGACGGTGAACGGCAAGCAGAAGGGAACGATCCAAGTCAGCATTGATGCGGATAGCGGCTTGCTAAGCTCATATAACGCATCGGTGGATGAGCCGAACGCGAAGCCATCCTATCCGCTTAAGGTTGACCGTGATTCGGCACGTACAGTAGCGTTAGCATTCATCGCGAAGCAATCGCCCGCGTATAAGGATCAGCTCCGCTTCGACGAGGATTACGGCAAGGATCTGAAGCCGCCGCTTAACGGGCAGGTTCGTCATTCCTTGCGGTTCGACCGTGTTGTCGGCGATATCGCCTATATGGATAATTTTATCGATGTGGATGTAGATAGCGAAGGACGCGTTCTGCGTTATGAGGTAACGTGGAACGATAAGCTGGTATTCACCCAGAAGAAGCCTTCCTTATCGATGGAGGAAGCGGCTGCGAAGATTCGGATTCTCGCAAAACCGGAGCTGTACTATGTCTTTCCTAATCAAATGAAGGCACCGAGAAAGCCTGTGCTCAGCTACGCACTGCAGCCTATCGTATTGGATGCCGTAACAGGTGAATTGTCTCACCTGGTCCAGGCTCGGAGCAAGGGACAATCTCACCCGCACCTCTAGCGGATAAACCGCTGGGCAGCAAGCCGCAAGGCGGTAAAGCGCTGACAAGAGAGCAGGCTGCTCAGGCGGTTAAGGATGCTTTTCCCATTCCACAGGATGCAGTCCAGTCCGGCGCTAATTATAACGAGTATAAGGACGATAGCAGCGGTATAACCAGCTCCTCCTGGAACCTGAACTGGCAGCTTAAGAGCGGGGACAAGGAAGTCGGAAGCATCAATGCCTCGATCGACAGCGACACCGGATTGATTCGGAACTTCAGCTCCTATCGCTATGAAGCGATGAATTCGAGCGCTGCCGCGAAGCGAATTACTTATGAGGACGCGAAGACGAAAGCGGTAGAGCTGGTAAAGAAGCAGCTGCCATGGCTGTCTGACCAGCTGTATGTAAGAGAGCCTAGTGAAGCCGAGCTCAATCGGCAAAATAACGGGAATCGTCAATATTCCATTACTTTCGTCCACCAAATTGACGGGGCACGCATTGATAATGACAGCATTCAGGTGAATATTGATGCTTACACAGGCGATATTCAAGATTATTGGGTGAGTATGTCGGACTTTGAATACCCGTCCCAGACACCGCCGGTTATCGGCCAGGACAAAGCAGTCGATGCATGGATGAATTATTATAAGCTGGAGTTGACTTACGTAACGGAGATGTCCTTCCAAATCAACGGAGAGCCGGTTCCCGTGGAGAAATATAAATTGATGGTGGCCTCTGGCGAGCTTAAGGGTGATGCTGGCGATATTCAATCGACGACGAAGCTCGTTTATCGTCTAGTTGCGAAGCCGCTTGATGAATCGGTTATTCTCGATGCGCAGACTGGACAATGGAGAAGCAGCGAGAGCGGAGATCCGACGACATTAATCAAGCCCAAAGCGGCCGATGTCGAAGGTCACTGGGCACAGCGTGAATTGGAATTAATGGTCGCGTATAAGGCGCTTGACCTACAGGATGGCAAAGTGAGGCCGAACCAGGTCATTACAAGGGGAGAGCTCATCAAGATGCTCGTACTTGCGATGAACAGCGGGCGTCCGCCTATTCTGTACGCAGGTGACCAATCAACAGCTAAATTCGATGACGTTGCCGCAACCTCCGCCTATTACCCGTATATTCAGAATGCGGTGCAGCAGAACTTAATCGACCTTGGCGACGGCTCCTTCAATCCCGAGGGGAAAGTTGACCGTGAGGAAATGGCGGAGCTGATCGTCAAAGCGCTCGGTTATAACGCCTTGGCTGAGCATGGCGATATCTTCAACGTCGCCTTCAAAGATGAAAGCAAGGTGAAGAAGAAGGGGCAAGCGGCTATCGTTGTCGGCCTCCATATTATGAGCCTGACAGGCGGTAATTTCCTCCCAGAGCGGCAGGTGACACGAGCGGAAGCCGCTGCGGCGTTCTTCCGGTTTCTAACCGAACGCGCGGCACTTCAAGAAGCGCCGCTGCGAAATGATTAAACGCGGAATGTGAAATCTATCTGCCAGAGTAGACAGAGCTCTACATCGCTTACGCGGAATATGTTACTGAAGAGTGTCGGTACTTGATTATTCAAGTGCCGGCACTCTTTTTGAATTATCGCTCCGGATGAAACGCACAGCGCCGCCAAAGGACGGCGCCAGCCGTTTCACCTTGCGATGGGGATCAGATTGAGAAGGGTTACGAAGAAGGGTATGATGAGGCAAGAGGATAGGGATACAGCCAAACAGCCAACATGAATAAAGAGGGAGGCATAGGATGACCCGCATCGCCTTAATTCCAACGTCAAGAGCAGCGAACTTCTTCCGGTTCCAACGGGATCCGCTCGGTTTTCTAGTCGATGCGCTGCATATGGGGGATGTCGTATCGCTGCGGACAAGCTCGCTGCGGCCAACATTTGTCGTGAATTCACCTGCTTTTATACAGGAAATATTGGTTCATCAGGATAGTCATTTTCGTAAAGGCAGAAGCTCCGGCGTACTAAGCAGGACGATTGGAGATGGACTGCTTACGTCCGAGCAAGACACCCATCGCGGGCAGAAGCGGTATTTGATGCCTGTTTTCTACAAGGAGCGGATACAGTCTTATGCTGATATTGTAGTTGAAGAAACGCAGAAGCTTGCGGACAAGCTGGAGGATGGGGTGCCCATTGCGATGCATGACGTGATGATGCAGCTCACGCTTGGCATTATTGCGCGGACCATGTTCAAGACGGAGCTGGGCGAGGATAAAGCGGAGCTGGCTGCCGCCGTAGACGTGACGATCAAGCAATCGGCCAAAACGATATTTTCGCCGATTATTCTCCCTTTAGCGGTGCCTACACCGGGCAATGTGGCGCATAAGCGGGCCATTCGGACGCTGGAGGTGATGGTCTATGACGCCATTGCAGCAGCGAAGCGGGAGCCGGAGCATTACGCGGACAGCCTGCTCGGGCTGCTGCTGGATACGAAGGATGAAACGGGCGAGCCGATACCTGACGAAGAAATTCGCGATCAGATGATGACGATGCTGCTTGCCGGACATGAGACGACGGCGAATGCTCTCGTATGGGCATGGTATCTGCTCGAGCAAGGACCAGCCGCACAAGGCAGGCTTCATCAAGAGCTGGATGCGCTGCGCTTGAAGGAGCGGCAGGATGGCGATCGCACCTCAGCATATGACCGCTACCGGGAGCTTACATACACCAGGCAGGTTGTGCAGGAGACGCTTCGGCTTTATCCGCCCGCTTGGGCCATACTCCGCGAATCGGAGCAGGAGGTCCAGATGCTGGGTGACCGTTTTCCGGCAAAAAGCAGCTTTATTATGAGCCCCTATGCGATTCATCGCAATGATCATGTATTCGGGGATGCGGCTGCCTTTCGCCCGGAGCGCTTTGATGCGGGGCTGTCGGAATGGCCGCGCTTCGCTTATTTTCCGTTTGGCGGCGGTTCCCGCGGCTGCATCGGGTCACAATTCGCGATGCTGGAGGCCGTACTCATTATTAGCGTTCTGGCCGAGCAATTCCAGTTTAGCTCGGTTCCCGGTCAAGGCGAAGCAGTACCCGAGGCGCTTGTTTCTCTTCGCGTGAAGAATGGCCGCCGGATGATACCGCACCGCAGATAAGCAGCTGGAATGACAATGGAGGAGACCCGCGAGGGTCTCTTTTATTAGAAGCCATGTTAAATAATATTGTTGATTTTACATCAAAACTAAATGGGTGCATTAAATTCACCCATTCACTTAGCGTATTTGTTAACCCGTTCCAATCTCCAGTCCTGAAAAGACTTGGGTTGCAGCTCTTCTAACGTTTTACCATCTAAGGACCAGTATCCACCATACGATCTATCACCATTTGGGTATGAAGTTCCCCCTATGGGTTGACCATCAACTTCATACACATAAACATCAACTTTCCCTTTGGAAAGAGGATGATTTTTCACAATGAACTTTTCAACGTTAATTGTCTTATCAAAATATTTGGATGGGTCAACAAGTTGCAATCCCCAATACATCATATAGGGTAGTGATACGATTTTTTGTTTCGTCAGTTCGTAACTTTCAACACGTCCTTCATAAGAAACGATCTGGTATCCTTTGCTCTCAACATAGCTTTGAGATACCGATTGCTCTTTCGGTAATTCATTGCGTTCATTACAACCTATTAAAAAAACAAGTAACAGAATTGGAAACAAATATTTCAAATCATTCACCCCAATCTAATCGTAAAATTTGTCTTTCTCGTCCTGAACAGACAAGATGCAACTAACATATGTTTCTTATTTGCCTTCGTATGTTTACTATCTAAATAACGAAACCGCGCCAAATAATGTTGCGAGTGCGAGTATTTGGTTGCGACTCCATTAAACCGGTTTATCCAACGCTTCAAACGGCTGTAATAGCTGTTAACGTTGACAGCAGCCGTTTCTTCTTAGCCTGCGCATATTTCCATGCAGCTGGGAATAAACATGGATAAGCATGTATGCGAGGGGATGAATGGATGAATATCGAGTTGGACAAGGGGCGGCATGCTGCCATTCTTGGAATCGGAACCGCTATTCCGCGGCATCAGGTCGTACAAGCTGAAGTGTCGCTTCGACTAGCCGAAGCGCTGCGGGATTATCCGGACTCCGTACGCTGGGCCAGGCGCATATTCAAGCAATGCGGCGTGGAAACTCGCTATACCTGTGAACCAAGTTTAGTCGGATCTACGGAAGAATGCCGCTATCTCCCTTCTTCCCCGCTGGAAGAGGTGCCTTCCACGAAGGAGCGGATGGAAGTTTATAAGCGCGAATCGCTCCCGCTTGGGCTGGAAGCAGCGAAAAAAGCATTAATCGACAGTGGCACTGAGCTTGCCGAGGTTACCCATATTATTACTGTCAGCTGTACGGGACAATACCTTCCGGGCTTGGATGCCCTCCTCGTTCGGGCGCTTGAGCTCTCACCCCGAGTCAATCGCATCCCGCTTCAATTTCTAGGCTGCGCAGCAGGGTTGAAAGCGATCTGTCTGGCTAGCCAGCTCGTTCAAGGAACACTTCACGCAAAAGTATTAATCGTATGCGTGGAGCTGTGCACCCTTCATATACAGCCTTCAGCAAACAAGGAGTCGCTGTTCGGCGCTTCTTTCTTCGGAGACGGCGCTTCCGCTTGCGTCGTAGGCCTTGCGGGACCGAACCATCAGGGGTATTTTCAGCTGGGAGAGGATTGCTCTGTCCTCTTGCCGGACTCCTCGGAGGAAATGGTATGGGAGGTCGGCAATCGCGGCTTTGATTTATATTTATCACCAAATATTCCGAGAATTCTCGGACGATACCTGCCTGCGGAATTGGAACGGTTCTTAGGCGGTCAGGACAAGCCGGAGCTGTGGGCCATTCATCCCGGAGGGCGCGGTATTGTCGATACACTGCAGCAGTTATGCTTGCTTACGGACGAGCAAACCAGCTGCAGCCGCAGCATATTGCGAGATTACGGCAATTTATCTTCTGCGACGATTCTGTTCGTGCTGGAGAAGATGAGGGACGAGCTGGGTTGCCGCGAAGCTGCCCCCGCCAGTGGGGTCGCTTTAGCATTTGGGCCGGGTCTGACGGCCGAAATCATAAGGATAACCTATGTTTAAAAGTCTGAAAATCCGCGAAGCATCGCCGGAGCTGATGGACGATTTCTCTAAAGGCGGGCCGGAGCTGGTTGAGGCGCTGCGCCATCTTCGCAGATTGAACCGTATCTTCAATGCGGCTGGTCCGACTCTATATGGAATCAAGACCTTGTGGCGATTAGCGGGCAAGCCGAAGCGGCTTACGGTGCTTGATGTCGGATGCGGGTCAGGCGATATCAACCGTCGCTTACTGAGTTGGGCGGATGCGTGCGGGATTGAAATGCGCATCCGGCTTATGGATATAACGGAAGAAGCCTGCTCGGAGGCTAGGTTATTCTTCCGGGGTGAGCCGAGAGTTGAGGTTGTACAGGGGGATATATTTTCCTTGCAGGCGCAAAAGGCGGCAGCGGCGGATATCGTGACAGCGGGTCAATTCCTTCATCATTTCTCAGATGAGGAGCTGCCGCAGGTTACGAATTGCCTGCTCCGCTCATCAAGGTGGGGAGTGGTGATCAATGACATTCACCGTCATTTCCTTCCCTGGGCGGCTGTATGGGTGATGACCCGGCTTATTTCGAAGAATCGATATATCCGGCATGATGGGCCGCTGTCTGTAGCCAAAGGCTTTCGGTCAAGCGATTGGAAGAGCCTCAGTCATGCATTATCGGGAGTACAGTTGGTCGCGGCGTGGATTCCGCTGTTTCGGTATGCGGTGATCATTCGCAGGTAATGGATCTGATGCCATAAACGACGGAGCTGGCCCGAATGAATCGCTTATATGATGCGGTAGTGCTTGGCGCTGGCATTGCCGGGAGCAGCATGGCTAAGCAATTGGCTGATCAAGGCTGGGATACGCTGCTTGTTGACCGTAGACGATTTCCCCGGCACAAAGTGTGCGGAGAGTTTCTATCGCCGGAATTTCAAGGGATGCTGAGTGAAATCGGCCTTCTTGAGACCGTCGAATCGCTTCAGCCAGCACATATGGATCGGGCAAGCCTAATCCTAAGTACAGGTGAGACGCTTAATCTTCCCTTACCCGGCATCGCCTGGGGAATAAGCCGATATGATCTGGATACGGCGCTTCATCATGCCGCGCAGCAGGCGGGTGTGGAATTACAGATGGGAATAACCGTTACATCCGTATGCCGGGAGAATGGCGAGTATCTTATTGAGGCGAGGCAGGGCAGCGAGCGGATCACGTACCGTGCACGAGCGGTAATTGGAGCTATGGGGGGTCATTCTATCGGGCAGCAGGAGGGAATGGTTGCATCCGGCAAGGAGAACAGGGACAAGCCCAGCTGGATGGGGGTTAAGTCCCATTTTACAGGTATACCCATGGATTCGGCCGTTGAGCTGTATTTCTTCCGGGGCGGTTATTTGGGATTCTCAAAACTCCCGGGCGGCATGGTGAATGCAGCGGCTTTGGTGAGCAGAGAGGCTGTATCGCAAACGGACAAGACCGTTCTTGGTATTATGGAAGAAGCGGCTAAGCAAAACCGGAAGCTCCTCGACAAATTGCAAGCGGCCGCTGCTGTGCCTGGTACACAGGCAGCTGTATCACCCGTTCATTTAGGCAAAAAGCTTCTTTCCTGGGACAACGGATATGCCCTGCTTGGCGATGCTTCCGTTATGCTTCCCCCGCTCTGCGGGGACGGAATGGCGATGGCGCTGCGTTCGGCAGTGATATGCTCCCCGTATGCCGACAGTTATCTGCGCGGAAACTTAAGTTTGGCTGCATGGGAGTATGGGTATTCCCATGCGCTCAGGAAGGAATTTAGCGGTCCGTTGCGATGGGGGCGATGGATTCAGGCACTGAGCGGGCTGCCGCTGCTGCCGAGGATATCGCTTCGGGCGGCTCAGCTTATGCCAACCTTAGCGGCTGCATTAGTTCAAGCCACCAGGCTGAGAGCGGGCAACCCGCATAGCGGCGAATAGAGGGGAAAACGAATGGGATTCGTGAAGCTTGGCGCTGTTTCTTACCGATATCCGAAGACGGTTCTGCTGGGATGGCTGCTGTTATTGGTCGTATTAGGGCCTTATTCCAGCAAGCTATCCTCCGTACTGAAGGGCCATGGCTTGCTTGCGGATGGAGCCTATTCGCAGGTGGAGCACGCCTTGTCCTTACGCTTCGGCATACCGGAGGAGCCTATCATTCTCGTCTTCCAGAAGAAGAACGCTGCCACCGAATTGCAGTTTCACCGCTATATTAAGCTTACATTGTCAGGGCTAGCGGATGTGAAGGGGTTGAATATCGCTCATTTCCCCTTGGCAGCAAGAGGGTATGCTGAAACCGGGAGCGGCCTACGCGCTGCTCGCTTTCGAGCAGAAACCTTACGAAATGAAGCCTGTGCTCGACGAGCTTCGGAAGCTTTTGCCTCGGAATGAAGGAATTTCCTCGATACAATTGACCGGCAAATCGGTCGTTCAGGTCGATGTGAATCAGGCAAGTCAGCATGACCTCCGAAAGGCAGAGCTTATCGGTCTTCCGATAGCGTTCTTCATTCTGTGGTACGCCTTCGGGGGCGCTGCATCGGCAATAGTACCTGTCATTATCGGCATGTTCGGAGTTACTGCAGCTATGGGTTTGATGGCTTTGCTGGGTACACGATTGGAGCTATCGAACTTCGTCCTGAACGTTATACCGATGGCAGGGCTTGCGCTCAGCATCGATTTTGCTTTAATCATCGTCAGCCGATTTCGGGAAGAGCTGGTGAAGGGATCTGCAGAGCTTGCCATGGTAAAGACGATGCGAACCGCCGGGAGGGCGGTTTTGTTCTCGGCTGCGAGCGTCTTTCTTGGCTTAATGGGCCTCTTGTTTATCCGATTGCCGATCTTTACGACGGCGGCGCTGGGCGCTATGACGGTAATCGCGGTATCCGTACTGCTCATTCTCACCTTACTTCCAGCCCTCTTGGCGCTCTTGACCCCAACGATTCAACGAGAAATAATCCGGCGTAATCGGCGTGTGAAGCTAACGGAGTGGAAGCATGAGCCTGTGCATCCTGCGACGATTCCTATAAACGGCTGGTCGAAGTGGGCAGACTTCGTCATGTCCCGGCCAGTTTTAATGGCAGGCTTGGCAGCTTCGCTGCTGCTTGTCTGTCTCCTGCCGCTGGCTCACATGCGCATTGCGATTCCCGATGCAAGCTCACTGCCATCCAGCTATGAATCCCGCTTGGCTGCTGAGACGTATGGGCATTATTTTGACGAACCGAATAGCTCGCTTGTTCCGTTGATTGCGGTTGGACATGCTCCAGCTTTTACGAAGGATGACTTTGCAGCCGCATCCCGGTTGATTGAGCATTTGAGCAAGGATGCAGCCGTTCTCCGAGTTCAACAGCCCCATGTGACAGGGAACCTCGCGTTTATCCAATTAGCCATCGAAGGCAGTCCGGATTCCAAGAAGGCGATGGATTGGGTACGCCGCTGGGAACAGGAGGGACAAGCTTCTCCTTTGCAGTTCAGGCTTGGCGGGGAAGCGAAGTATCAGCAGGAGGTATTAGATGGCGTGGTGAAGCCGATTCCGGCCGTTATCACGTTTATTTGTGTATCCAATTTTATCGTGCTCTTTCTTGCGTTTCGTTCCGTGCTTATTCCGTTGAAAGCGATCGCGATGAACCTGCTGAGCCTTGGGGCGTCGCTTGGTTTATTAGTATGGGTATTTGAAAAGGGCCACTTAGGGTTCGAGCCATATCCGATCGCGATTATGATTCCAGTGTTTGTATTCGGATTGGTGTTTGGCATCAGTATGGATTACGGGGTTTTCCTGCTCTCACGGATAGCGGAATCGTACCGACAGACTGGGGATAACGATCTCGCGATCCATATCGGGCTCTCTTCCTCCAGTCGAATAATTACGTCGGCAGCCGCCATTCTTATTGCCGTTACCCTTCCGTTTGCTGCGGGAGAGGTAGTTGGCGTCAAGCAGCTTGGTATCGGCATCGCGGCGGCGATCTTTATAGATGCGACGCTCATTCGCTTAATTCTGGTTCCATCCTTAATGAAGCTGCTCGGCGGCTGGAACTGGTGGGTGCCGAAGTGGTTTCAATCGTCTTAACGGAAGATTGATTACTAAGGATGGTGTAACAGACTATCCTCATGGAAGCGTACCACCGGATATTAATTATTATATTGCTGTAGGATATCAAATTCAAACTAACTTTGCAGATATGGCCGGCGAACAACGTATTTCGTCTTCTTCCACCAGCTATAATGGTTCTAAGACCGACAGTAACTAAGGGAACATTAACATGTCTGTGTATGCAAATGCTGGCGAAAGGCGATATTTTTTATGGTACAAAGATAATCAATAACTAAGATCTATTCATACCTTCAGAGCTTCCTGTGTTGTTGGAATAAACAAGAGCCTTTCTGCAAACAGCTGCTCGCTGCCGCAGAAAGGCTCTTATTGTTTATTCGCAACGCGCGCAGCTCCTAGTGCGCGTTGTTGCGTTGCATGACGGCGGTCAAACCACGTTAAGGGGTTAGATAGCCCAGTTACCTTGGCGGAAGATCGGTACGACTGTTCCGTCATCCAAGATGCCGTCAATGTCCATTTCGGCAGAGCCGACCATGAAATCTACATGCGTGATGCTGGAGTTGACGCCGCTGGCGACAAGCTCCTCAGGAGACATCGTTTTCCCGCCTTCAACGTTGAAAGCATAACCGCTTCCGATCGCAAAATGGTTCGAAGCATTCTCGTCAAACAGCGTGTTATAGAACAAAATGTTCGACTGCGAGATCGGCGACTCATGGGGAACCAGCGCAACTTCGCCAAGGTAGTGCGAGCCTTCGTCCGTCTCGACCAAGCGCTTCAAAATTTCCTCGCCTTCCTCCGCTTCTGCCTTCACAATACGGCCCGTCTCGAAAGTAAGCTTGAAACGATCGATAATGTTGCCGCCATAGCTGAGCGGCTTCGTGCTGGAGACATATCCGTTCACACCTTCGCGCTGCGGCACGGTGAATACCTCTTCCGTCGGCATATTCGCCATAAAGGCTATCCCGTCCTTGGTTGTGCTCGATGCCCCCACCCACAAATGTTTATCCGGCAGCTCCACCGTAAGATCCGTACCAGGAGCGCGATAATGCAGCTTGCGAAAATGTTTTGTGTTAAGAATATCGACCTTCGCATGCAAATTGGCATTATGTGCGGCCCATGCTTCCACAGGGTTCTCTGTATGCAGCCGTACCGTTTCGAATATGGCTTCCCAAAGCTTAGCAACCGCTTCTTCACCGGGTACGCCAGGAAAAACGGTCTTTGCCCATTCTGCAGAGGAAGCGGCGACGACGGTCCAAGCGACCTTATCGGATTGAATCGCGCGGCGATATTCAGCCAAGGCTTGACCGGAAGCCTTCTGGAAAGCTGCTGATCCGCTGTGGATCAATGCCTTTCAGCAAGCTTGGATTTGGTGAAATCAATGCGATGAAAGCAGCCCCGCGCTCTACGAAAGCGTTGCGCTTGGCAGCTTCCCACTCGGGGAATGAAGTGAAGACCTCATCGGCCGCTTTTTCGTATTTGAGACGGGAAAGCGCTTCGTCTGTCCAATCCACATGAACATTGCTTGCTCCAGCTTCATAGGAACGATCTACAATAAGTCTGGCTAAAGGAGCCATTTCGATTGCGCTAGTAATGAATACCTCTTGCCCTTGTTGAACATTAACGCCGACTTTGACGATCAGCTCAGCGTACTGCTCCAGCATTTGATTCAAATTTGACATTGGAATCCTCCTAAAAGTTTTTGCGCGGCTCCGCCCGATCTGCCGAAGAATGAGGCAGAATCAAGCGAAAACTACATCGGAAGCATAGGCTTAAGTTTTTGCGCGGCTCCGCCTGATCTGCCGAAGAATGAGGCAGAATCAAGCGAAAACTACATCGGAAGCATAGGCTTAAGTTTTTGCGTGGCTCCGCCTGATCTCGTACTCCCTTCTATTGTAAACAACTTTGAAGCGAATATCGAATCGAGGCCAGGCAGTAATTTTATATATAAAAACTTTCATATAAATGATAAACTAAGTGATAGTAACAGCTAGCGGGAAATCACAGAAAACAGTGGGTTGGAGGGAGTTAATACAATGAACACCAGTAATCGCAAATGGATGATTTTATCCGTGACGAGTCTAGGCGCGCTGTTATCGGCGCTCAACTTTAGTACGCTCATTATCGCGCTGCCGGATTTAATAACAGGGCTGCATGCATCACTGCTGCAAGCGATGTGGATTATGCTCGCCTACATGGTAGCACAAACCGTTGCCGTGCTAATGGCCGGAAGTCTTGCCGACCGTTATGGACGCAAACGGCTGTATATGTTCGGGTTGATCGTCTTTACGATCTTCTCCTTCGTCTCCGGTTTCGCCCCGAATGCGCCGATGCTCATTATATTTCGTATCCTTCAGGGAATCGGAGGTGCGATGGTTATGGCGAACAGTACGGCAATTGTGGCGGATGCCTTCCCAAGGGAAGAGCTTGGCCGGGCGCTTGGCATCAACATAATGGTTGTGGCTGTCGGTCAAATTATCGGGCCCGTGCTGGGCGGCTGGCTGACGACGGAATACGGCTGGGAATGGACCTTCTGGTTCAATGTCCCCTTTGGCGTAATTGCTATTCTATGGGGCATGTGGGCAATGGGAATGAAGGATGTGAAGCGGGAAGGCGCAGCGAAGAAATTCGATATGCTCGGTTCCGTGCTCTACGTCATCTTCATGACGGGACTTCTGCTCGGATTAACGTGGGGCCCGATCCAGCAATGGAATTCACCGGTCGTCTATATCTCTTTCTTAGCGTTCGTTATCGCTTTCCCGATTTTCCTCCGTGTCGAGAAAAGGCATCCTTCGGCATTACTGCATCTTCCATTGTTCAAAAATATCGTCTTCTCACTTGGCATCGTCACCGCTACGTTGAACGGTCTGGCAAGGATGGCGGTTATGTTCATGCTGATTTTCTACTTCCAAGGGGCACTCTCGTATGATGCGCTGATGGCAGGTATCTTGACCATTCCGCTCGCGGCGGGAATGCTCCTATTCTCGCCTCTAGCCGGCTGGCTCGGTGACCGGTACGGCGAGACGACGCCGGCAACGGTCGGCATTATCTTCAGCTTTATCGGTCTTGTCGGTCTGGCAATGGATACGGGGCTTCATACACCGTACTGGCAGCTTGCCTTCTGGATGACGCTCATTAGCATAGGGTCAGGCTTATTTAACTCTCCAAACTCCAGCAGCATTATGAATGCGGCAGGTCCCAAATACCGAGGGGAGGCATCCGGGATACGTTCGCTCACTGCGAACCTTGGCATGATGCTGAGTGTTGCTTTTACCATACCGCTTGTTACGCAGAGTATCCCAAGGGAAGCGATGCTTGCTATATTCTCCGGGACTCAGGTCGGACTCGAGAATCCGGAGCAGTCATTGTCAGGGTTTATAACCGGTCTTCATACGGTGTTTTGGGTGATGGCTGCAATGATGGTCGTGGCTTGTTTCTTATCTGTCATGCGGGCAGGCCGCATAGTTAAACATGAGGCTAGTCCGAACAGTGTTACTCCGCAATAAGTTCGATTAAGCCAGCTGCAGCATAGATGTATCATACAGAAACACGGTCCTAGCGGCCGTGTTTTTTCTATCAATCGAGCCAACATCAACTTATGCAGGAAAATAAAGTTTGTTAATTCTCTTTTCATTTTTTTACCGTTATAATACAACATTAACGCGGTGTCGCGTTAAAATAAATAGAGATGTAGGAAAGGCTGCCGAAATTATCGACAGCCTTACAGGGTGTCTAACTATTATCGTGCCCGGGCAACTACCGGATATTGTACTTTAGCCGACTAAGCGTGCCTTGAGCGCTTGAAGCTGCACCTCGGTAATCCCGATGCCGCGCAAATAATGCTCGGCGTTCGTATATTTCTCCGCGAGGTGCCCAAGCATCATCACCATATTGGCAGGGTCGCTGCTGATAAAGTGCTCATACATCTCAGCAAGCATTCCTTCCGGACGATCGCGGCGCAGCTCTTCCATAAGCGGCGTCAAACAGACGGCCGTCAAGCTGTAGTCCTCGAGTATCGTCTCTTGAGACACACCGGCCAGCTCCAGCAAGAGCGCAGAAACAACGCCGGTTCTGTCCTTGCCGGCCGTGCAGTGGTAAAGCATCGCCGAGTCACTGCTCTCCGCCAGTATGGCGAAAATTTGCTGCAATTCGGCTTGCGAGCTTTCCAGTAAGCTGACATACAGGTCGCCTAGGCTGCGAACCTGGCTGTTTGCCAACTTCGTCGGATTCATGAGGAGACGCGGCGATAGCTGACACGCTCGTCTTCTGCAAATACGTTCTTCTTCTCTTCCACTTCTTTGGCATGCCGCAGATCAATAACGTTGACAATGCCTCTGCCCGTCGAATCTGTGCGGCTTTCCCCCAGAGCCGGTGCAAGCCGTCCGCACTATAGAACGTTCCCCAGTTCGTTGTTCTGCCGTCTTTCGTGGCGTACCCGCCGTAGAGATCACGTACATTATAGGCGCCTTCAACCGAAAGAACGCGCTCACCTGCCTTGACTATTGTATTCATCTCGTATAACCACCATTTCTGTAGTAGGATAATAGACTAACTACCATCTAAATGTATAAAGACTGAAACTGCTAGCGCATCTGCTCAATAAATTCATAAACTATCCGCTTAGCCTCGTCGAGATCTCCGAACGAAAGCGCCTGATAGATACGTTTATTGAAATGCCCCGCTTGCTGCGGCTTCGAGCTGTGGACATGCAGCTTCCGGTACGAAATAATTTTGAACATATACTTGCCTTTAATTTGCTCGAGAATTTGCAGAATGTCGCATTCTTTATCAGAAGCAGACATAGTTTCAATAAAAAGAAGCCCACTTTCATAATAGGTACGGTAGTCGTCTTCTTCCGAAGCGCGCAACTGTCGCATGAGATGGTATTCCAACTCAGAGAGATCGAAGCCTGAGTTGCCGAATCGCCGCGATATCAAGGCTGAACAACTGCATGAAAGCCAGTAACTCAAACATGTCGTGAAACTCCCGAAACGAGATCTCTTTTACGAAAACACCCCGTCCCCGTATCGATTCCACGAATCCTTCTGTCTCCAGCAAGGAAATCGCCGCCCGAATCGGCGTACAGCTCATACCCAGATGCTCTGCCATCTCATTTTCCGATAGCAGCGTGCCCTGTAAAAGTGCCCGTTGATAATATTCTCGCGAATTTGTTGATAGGCTAATTTTTCAAGTGAAGGCTTAGCCAAGCCCAATAGGTTTGATGCATCCCGTGCATCTCGTAGAAATGAGTTCATTAACGCAAGCCGCCTTTTAAGAAAGAATCGATAATATGTCGCTGCAATGCCAGGTAAATCACAAGAATAGGTAAGCTAGCCATAGTGTTGCCGCCATCATCGGCCCCATTGATTCGCTTCCGTTGACATGAAAGATTGAAGACCGATCTGCAGAGTTGAAAATTGCGTTTATTCGTCACGAGCAGTGGCCAGAAATAATCGTTCCACGCTGAGATGAACAGCAGCACGCCGTTGAGGCGATCGTCGCCTTCAAATTGCGAAATAACGTGCGCCACAGTACACTCCAATCAGAAGCGCCGTCCAGGCGAGCCGCTTCTATCAGCGTTTTGCGAAACGTTTTAAAAAGCATGATACATCTGAAGTACGCGAAGACCGAGACAATGTTCCGAATGATGAGACCCAGCAAATAGTTGCGCAGCCCCCAGCCGCTGATGACAACATAGTTTGTAATCATGATAACCTGAAACCGCACCAGCCATGTCAAGGATATGAGTGCAAATACTATCTTCTGCCCGCTGAATTGCCAGCTGTAAACGCATAGGCGGCCAACACACTCGTTAGCAGTTGTGTAGCCGTTTGTACACTGCTACAGTCAGCGAATTCGCCATCATGCGGCTATCGGGATGGCTTTCCAGGCATAGATGTAATTGTCGAAGGTCCAGTGCTTCGGCAGCAGCGAGGTGGAATAAATATCGCCGGCCGTTTTGAACGATGTATTCAGCATCCAGTAGAACGGGAAGACGGCCAGCAGGCTCAGCGCAATCAGCAGAATATGCTTGCCGGCCAGCACATTCCGAGAAACGGTCAGAGACACTTTCTTCACTTCGGTTCCTCCTTAGTTATCGTAAAACGACAGCTTGTTCGACAGCTTCATAAAACCAAGCGCGATTAGGCTCGAACCGAGTACGACAACGACCGCCGCCGCCGAGCTCGATCCGACGGAGAACGTCTTGAAGCCGTACGTCCACAGCAGGTAGTAGATGTTAGTCGTGGAATTCATCGGGCCGCCTTGTGTCAAGACATTGATGTAGCAGAGAAGCTCCATTCGGCGGCGAACAGCGTGCTGAGCATCGCCATGAACATTATCGTTGGCGACAGCAACGGCAGCAGTACATGCCAAATAATTTGCCAGCGCCCTGCGCGGTCCATCCTGGCCGCTTCGATGTATTCCTTGTTAAGCCCGGATAGCGCAGCCGAGAAAATTAAGGTGCTGAAGCCGATCAGCTTCCAACCGGTAATAAAGGTGACCGACCAGATCGCCCAGTGCGAATCAGAAAAGAAACGAATCGGGTCCTGCACGAGGAGCAACGCCATCAGCGTCTTATTGATCAAGCCGCCCATCGGGTTCATCAGCCAGCTCCAGATCGCAGATACGGCGACCGGCGCCATAATCATCGGCACAAAAACAAGCGCTCGATAAAGGGTACGCGACCTCTTGCCGATGTTGTCCGTAGCAATCGCAATCGCCAGAGGGATAACGAGCGCGAAGGGGATGACGCCTATCGTATAAATCAGCGTGTTGAGCAGAGCTTGGCTCATATCCGGTAGTTGAAACAGAAGCCGGTAATTTTTCAGCCCCATCCAGACTTGCGGCGAGGTCGGCAGCATATTCCACTCATAGAAGCTGAGGCGAACCGTTTGCAGCAGCGGACGGTAGACCCAGAAGCCAATCGACAGGATCGCCGGCAGCAGGTAGAGCCACGGCATGGTCCAGCGCAGCGAGCGCTTTCGGCGAACCCGCTGAACGGGTTTGGACCTCTCTTTCAGCGCAAGTCCCGCTAAGGAATTATTCATGTTCTTTGCTCCTTTCTCAAGTTGGAAAAGGGATGCAGCCGCTTCGCGAAGCGGCTCTGCAGTCTCCCTTCACAGCTATTGAATCAGCGTTTGCGCACGCTTCTGCGCATCCTGCATGATTGGTGTAATATCACCAGTTGTTTGAAGTGATTTCTGCACGGCGTCCAAGAAGGTGGACTCCACCTGGCTGAATTTAGCGCCAGGGTACGCAACCCAAGGATGCAGACGCGTAAGCTGCTCCAGGTTCGGCTTTACGAGCGGATTTTGCGTAACCCAATCCTTCAAATATTTGGCATCGTCAACAATAGCTGGACGCAGCGGCAGATAGCCCATTTTAGTCGTGATAATCGTATAACCGCGTTCGCTGGTTGCAAATTTAACGAATTCCCAGGATGCCTTCTGCTTCGCCTTATCGTCCGACAAAATAAACAGGGCACTGCCGGAATTTACCGGGGTCGTTGGCTTACTGCCAAAGGACGGCATCGTCGCTGTTTTTCAGCTCCCAGCCTCCTGCTTTCGCCGCGGTGATAAAGCCGCTCTGCAGCGCACTGGTCGTAAGCAGCATGCCGAGCTTCCCTTCACTGAACGATTGCGTTACGTCGCCGTCATTCAATTTATCGTGGGCACCGCTCTGAATAAGATCCTGCCACATTTTAATCGCGCCTACAGCTTCCGTCTCGCCGAACTGAATCGTTTTGCGGTCATCGGAGAGTACCTCTGCCACCGTTGCTGCCGACCAGAGCTTGTGCGATCCAGTCTGCGCCTGCCATACCCTGAATATGAACGCCCGCAGCTTTTGACTTAGATGTGATTTGCAAAGCAGCTTGCTTAACCTCGTCCCATGTCTTTGGCGGCTGGTTCGGATCGAGCCCCGCTTCCTGGAAAATTTTCGCGTTATAGAACAGAACCGGGGTGCTGAACGTGTACGGCATGCCGTACGTTTTGCCGTTCAGCTGTCCGAGTTTCAGACCGTTCGGTGAGAAGCCTTCGAAGTTCTTCTTGAGCTCATCGGCAGGCACAACGTCTTCAAGCGCCTTCGCACCGTAGTTTTGCACGGCATAGTCCAACCCGTCAAAGACGAGCTGCGCGACGTCCGGACGCGAGCCCGCGGCAATATCGGCCTGCACCTTGGTGTTAATTTCGTTCGAGGCAATCGCGATCGGATCGATCTTAATGTCAGGGTGAGCCGCTTCGAACTCGGAGATCAGCTGCAGCACGCCTTCTTTCTGGCTCGCAATCGCCAGGTTGTAGCTGTAGAACGTAATTTTCGTCGGTTGACCTGAGGCCTTCTCCGATCCGGCATTGGCCGAACCGGTCGTCTCCTGATTAACGGTCCCGCAGGCCGCTGTCGTCAGCATCGCCAATGTTACCATACCGGCTAATTTTATTTTTCTGGACATGATTGTTTCTCCCTCTCTTCGATTAATTAACTGTGAGCGGCTTGCAGTTTCTTCAAGTCGTACTCGACGAGCACGCGCTGCTCGCCCGGCATCGTCATCGGCTGGACGATCATCTGTCCGTTTTTCACGAGGACGTAGTTAAAGCCGGAACGCTCCAGCATCCGCATGCAGCCTTCTGCCATTGGATCCAGACCGAAGGCGGATCCGTCCGCCGAAGCGCATGGTATGCCATTTAGTACGCCGATGTTGTGAAAGTGAATATGGCCCGACAGCAAACCGATCACGTCGCTGCCCTCAATTGCCGCCGCAAGCTCCTGCGGGTTCTGCAGTATATGGCTGTCCATCATCGCGGTCGGCGTCAGCACAACCGGGTGATGGTGCACGAGGATCGTGCCGATTGGCGCCGGTTCGGCAAGCAATTGCTTCAACCAAGCCAGCTGATCAGCGTCCACAAGCCCGTCATGACTGCCCGGTACCTGCGTATTCAGGACGACCACGCGAAGCCCGCCGCTCATAAAGCTGTAGTAATACGAAGCGTCCGAGGGTTCCTCTTCCAGATATCCCTCGCGAAATGCTTCACGGGTATCGTGGTTACCGAGCGCTACATGAATCGGTACGCCAAGCGCACGCGCTTCCGCTTCCAGGAAGTTTTTCAGATAACGATAATCTTCCGTATCGCCGTCATGCGTTAAATCCCCGCTGATGACGACAAACGCCGGCTTCACCTCCAGCTTGCCGATGTCTGCAAAAATGCTGTGGAGCTTGTCTGCCATGTTGAGTCCGAAAAGCGGCTGCTTGTCAGCCTTATTAATATGAATGTCGGTAATATGTAAGAAGAAAACGGATTCCATGATTATCTACTCCTTTGTGTGTTTGGCTGTATTTGGCGGGTACCCCGCTATGTCTTGTACGCTGTCCAGATGAACGACGCGGTACGTCGGAACGCCTGCTCGAATCGTAACCCACAGCAGCAAGTTGGCATTGGCGCCAACCTCTTCTTCCCCGTGTGGTAGTCCGCCAGTGCGGCCCAATTGAATCAGCTCACGGTTCCCCTCACGGGTATATTCCATCTCATGCAGATGCCCCGCAAATATCGTGTACGGGCGGTTGGCCAGCATTTGTTCTAATCGACAGAACTCTTCGCTGCCTGTTTTCCAGCCCGGCTTATGCATATTGATAAACGTCCAAGATACATCATGATGCTCTTTGAGCACATCTTCGATAAACGCAAATTGCTCGTCCCCGATCGTCATTTTGATCTGCGACATGCCTTGCAGTTGCTCCGGCGTGAGCGCCTCGCCGAACGCTTTCAAATACGTTTTCGCGCCCGTTGGATCACGCTTGATTTGCTCCGTTACGGTTTTGATGACATCTACGAACGCTTCAGGCAGCTCATCCGGCGTATGCTCAGTATTGATTGTGATGTACAAGGCATCGCCAGCTCGAAAAGCGTAGTAATCCATTCCCTTACGCTCACTCCACACATCCGCCATCACGGTGTTGCCGTAGTCATGATTGCCGACAGTTGGGAAAAACGGCAGGCCCGTCGCCTGAACCTTTGCATCAAACTCATCCCATTCCTCATGCGCAGGTCCTGAACTCGCCCAGTAACCTTCAACCAAATCGCCGACCGCCAGAACAAACGACGGCTTCAAGTCCTTGAGCAGCTCAAGCGCTTTTTCAAATACGCCCTCTGTAGCCATGCCACAGCGGTCGCCCACGACGGCAAATGAGTAATCGCCGGTTAATTGTTCCGGCAGCCGACCGAACCATGGCCGTTTGCTTGTAATAAAACGGGGATCCTCCAACATTGCGCACTGCGATTCGATAGGTAGTTTGGTTGGCATGGTCTGCTCCTTTTTCTCCAATATTGGATTGCTGACAAGATCTATTATGTAGGTTGTATGTAAGCTGAATAACAATCGAATGATAAGAAATTATTGAGATCAGTAAAGGCGCTTGAGTACGTATTAGCTGGGTTTTTGCCCGATTTTATAGGCTTTGCAGCGATTTGATCGCAGATCGAATTTTCAAAGATTAACAGAACGTTTAGACACTCGAAATATTCCAAAAACAATTCCGCCCTAACGCTACTGACTGAAGCATTGCACCAAATCCTTAACGATAGACGGGAGACTTCCAATGAAAAATGGTTAGCGGTACAAGCAGCGACGGCCATGCTGGGCATGACTATGATTCAGATGGCAGGAGAATGAAACGAAGCTCATACAGCAGCAACTCAGCCTTTTCCACTAACGATCTTATTTTCCTTGATCAACAACAACAACAAGGAGGGACGAGTTCATACTTTCGTAATCTTTTTGTGATAACCTGTTAATGATTCCGTTCTTATTCGGTTACCGTTGTTGCGTATGCTAAGAGAGGCATGCAGGATAGGGATATTCGCCTGCGGCTAAAGCGAGGTATACTAGAGAAAAATGTACAGTGTGCAGTGAAAGGTGGAGTCATCATGGCTGGCACAATCGTTATTGCGGATGATGAAAGCAATATTACAGATGTCTGCCGCCGTTATTTGGAGCGGGAAGGCTATACCGTCTGGATCGCCCATGATGGAGTGGACGCTCTTCGCCTATGGGAGGAGCATGCGCCGGATTTGCTCGTGCTGGACCTTATGATGCCTGGGCAGGATGGCTGGCAGGTATGTGAGAAGATAAGGCAGACAAGTGATGTTCCGGTTATTATGCTGACTGCCCGAGGAGAAGAGCCAGATCGGCTGCTTGGCCTGACGATGGGCGCTGATGATTATATGACCAAACCATTCAGCCCGCGGGAACTTGTACTCAGGGTGAACAATATATTGCGCCGGACCAAACTAGCAGCACTGCCTGCAGCTGCTTCGGTGTCTAGTACAGCATGGGCTCAGAGCGCAGGCCGCAGCAATGGCGTTGAGGCGAATCATGCGGGCGCGGCGATTCATTTCAACGGCTTATCGATCTATCCGGAGGAGCGGCGAGTGGCAGCGGAAGGGAAGGAGACGGATCTGACGGTAAAGGAATTCGACCTTCTGCTGACGTTAGCGGAATATCCTGGAAGGGTATTCTCCCGCAGCCAGCTGCTCAGCCGGATATGGGATATGGATTTTGACGGAGACACGACAACCGTGACCGTACATATACGCAGGCTCCGCGAAAAGCTGGAACAGACGCCATCGGAGCCGCGATGGGTCAAAACGGTGTGGGGCATCGGTTATAAGTTCGATGCGAAGGGGCAGTCATGAAGCTCCGCGTCTATCTATTGATGGCGAATGCCGCAAGCATTTTGGCCATAGTTGTACTACTCGTATTCTTTTACCAATACATGCTGCTGACGCAAAAGCAGTTCATCTGGCTCTCAAGCGTATCGCTTGGAGCAGGGCTGCTGTCGGGCGTGCTTCACTTTATTCTCGTTAGACCGGTGGAACGGGCGGTGCTCCGAATAGGAGAAGGCTCTGCGCGTATTGCAGAAGGGGACTTCGGTGCCCGCGTGGCACTGGTTGGCCCGATAGAGCTCAAGCAGCTTGCAGGTCAATTTAATGATATGGGAAGCAAGCTTGAGGCTAGCTTTGAGCAGCTTCAAGCAGCAGAGATCACTAGACGAGAGCTTGTCGCGAATATGGCACATGATCTGCGTACGCCGCTTGCTTCCCTGCAGGCTTATGCAGAAGCGCTTGAGGACGGTGTCGTACAGGATGAAGCGACCGTTCGGCGTTATATGGGAACGATTCGGACAGAGACGATTCGGCTGGGACGTCTGATGCAGCAGCTCTTCGAGCTGTCAACGCTCGATGCAGACTATGCAGGGAATAGTCCAATGCGAGATGAAGCGCATGGACTGACGGAGATGTGCTTGCTGGAGGATGCGCTCGTCGAGCTCCTGCCGCGTTTTGGCCCGCCGCTTGAAGCGAAGTCCATCACCCTTGAAGTGCGAGTTCCGGAGCAGCCGCTCGCATGCCTCTTATCTTCGCAATCCCTGCAGCGGATTTTGCAGAATCTGCTCGAGAATGCCATCCGTTACTCACCGGGAAGCGGGATGATTATTATTGAAGGTGCAATCGATGCGGACGGCCGCATTCGAATCGCGGTCTCGGATACAGGCGAAGGGGTTGCAGAACAGGAGCGTGAGCGGATTTTTGATCGATTTTACCGGATTGACAGATCCCGCGGACGTGAAAGCGGAGGCGCGGGACTTGGACTTTCCATCGCTAAGTCGCTCGTCATGCAAGCTGGCGGAGAGATCGGAGTCACATGCGGTGAAGAGGGAGGCAGCACCTTCTGGTTCACCGTTCCGGCTGCCGGGCAAGAGTGGCTTCAGCGGCGCTTAAGTTATGTTTAAATATAAAGTGATAATTTTCACTATACTTTGAGCCAAGGACGGCGTTAGTCGTTTCTTCTTATAACCGGCGTTTAACATCGTTCGAATGTTGATTATTTGGATAGACAGGACCTTGCCTGCCCTGCAGGACATTAAAGGGAGGAAACTCGGATGAACAAATGGCTGGCATTTATGCGCAAGGGGTACGGCAAAAAGCTCGTATCACTCCATTCCTGGAATGGCTGGATCGTCGTCTTTCTGGCCTTGACCGGGCTTGTGCTGTTCCAGGGCACATGGCGCGGCATACTTGGTGAAGGGCGCGTCGTTATACACTGGCTTCATATCATTGTCGGGATTGCTTCGCTCATTCCCGTCGTGTTCTACCTTGTCCTCGCCTCCAAGCATTGGAAGCAGCTGAAAGGCAAGGGCATGCAGCGGGCGAATGTCGTGATTGTACTCGGTTTATTGGTAGGCTGGCTGCTCTCCGGCGTGCTCCTCTGGCAGTTCAAAGCGGTCGGTCCGACATGGTCGAATAACGCGCTTACCGTTCATGACCTGCTGACTTGGGTCGGGCTGCCTTATATTATTTATCATTCTTTAACGCGTCTCAAATGGCTGAAGCAGCCGCACCGGCTTACGATCAAGACAGGCAAACCCGGCGAAGGCATACATCCTGCTGCAAGACCGGAAGCGGTATTATCCCGCCGTACGTTTATCAAGTCAGCAATTGGTGCAGGACTTGTAATTGCCGTAGGACCATCCTTTCTAAAATGGATAGGCAGCCAAATCAGTCCGGGAACAGACATCGAGCAGATTGTCGAATCAGATGCCAATAAGCTTCTGCCTGCACCAACGCCTCTGCCCGCATCGATGCCTCCCATTGGCGGCGGGAGCAAAGGGTCCTTCCGAATCTATACCGTTACGCCGATTCCTGCCTTCGACAATAGCAGCTTTTCGTTCACGATTGACGGCCTGGTCAATAACAAGCAGCAGTGGAACTGGGAAGAATTCGTTAAGCTGAAGCGCAAGGTGCAGGTCAGTGATTTTCACTGTGTGACGGGCTGGTCTGTGTATAAGAACACGTGGGAAGGCATTCTGCTTAAGGATTTATTGCAGCAGGCCGGAGTTCAGCCTAGCGCGAAGACGGTTAAACTCTACTCAGGCGACGGGGTTTACACGGATTCCTTGACGCTCGATCAAGCGAATATGGAGGATGTCATGGTTGCGCTTCTGCATGATGGCAAACCGATCCCGAGCGACCTTGGCGGGCCGGTACGTCTCGTTGTTCCTAAGATGTATACCTACAAGTCGGTCAAATGGCTGAATCGCATAGAATTGATTGCAGGAGAGTCATACGGGGTACTGGGAAGAGCGCGGTTATTCGACGGATGCTTGGGTATAAAGTGTGATTGACGGCAGCGGTTGAGCTGCCCCTTAGTGATAGAAATCCCCTTTAAGTAGACAGTGTGTAATAAGCTCACTACCGTTTACTAGAAGGGGATTTTTTTCAAAAAATAAGAAAGTATAAATTTTTACTATACTTTGCTTATATTTCTCCGGAATGAACCGCGCTCCGCCGCCAAAGGACGGCGCTAGCCGTTTCACCTTGTGGGCGAAAATTAGGGAGCCTTCAC
>CAWCBD010000006.1:0-18045 GCA_963793665.1 uncultured Paenibacillaceae bacterium | reverse complement strand
AGTGTTTGAGCGACTTTGGTACGGAGTACCACGGGAGCACAAACACCAAAACCGGAGTCCGGTTTTAGCTTTTACCTGCAACGGAGGTTTTGAGTGTTTGAGCGACTTTGGTACGAAGTACCACGGGAGTACAAACACCAAAACCGGAGTGTATTCGTGCATCAAAGCCGGCAGCAACGATTAAATTGAGACGATACCCGTATTGGCGCCAGAATGGAGCTCCTCCTCTGACTCGAATAGGACATCCTCATCTTTCAAATGGCCACGGACCTGCGCGATGAAACCCGCATCCGTCACTCCGAAGCTTACCGTTATTGTGGGCGGCAGCGCCCAGCATGGCAATGGGGATCCACCTTCTTGATGTCGAGACAACGATCGCATGCGCGGTACCGCCGATGACGAAATGAAGGTGTCCGATTCATTGCGTGTTTTCAACTGAAGAACATGCTTGAGCCATTCCCTAAGCTGGGCAACATCATCCGTAGGAAACCCTACCTCCCGCAGGTAAATAACCTTAGATGGACCGGTGGGAGGAAGCACACCATTCATCACGTAAGAATGCGAGATAAGCTCGAGTAAATTACCGTCACCATCCCGAAAGTACAGGTTCTTCCCCGTCTCGAACTCGTCAACTTCTCTGCAATTCGGCCATTTCACGGGAGGAATTCCCGAGTCTCGAATTTAGGCTGCGCTCTCGTTGAAGGTTGAGTGGGGCACCTCGAAGGCAAAATGAGCCGGAGACAGCGGTTCGCTAACCTCCACGAATGACAAGGTGAAATGTGGAGTTGGAAGGAATAGAATTTCATTGTCCGTCTCCAGGATGACGGGAAAACCAAGCTTTTGCTGGTAAAATTGCTTGACGCCTTGGACCGAAACGGCGGGAAGCTGTAATTCGGCGAAATGAGTAATCAAAACACTGGTACATCCTCTTTTAGGACGAAACGTTGGCGGCTCCTGTATGGAGTTGTCCCCGGATCAGATGTGTGAGGGTAAGGAAGGATTCAATTACGCGGTGGATACGGTCATCAATATCTTGGCCGATTTCATAGCTGTCCTGTTCAGTCTCAAACCATTTGCGCTGAGCACCTCCAATCGATAGCCATTCCGGTGAGTTGATCCCATGTAGGTTGCGCACCATGGCTTGAAGCTGCGTAAGCGAGCTGACGCCGACAGCACCGCCGGAGGAGCTAACGGACAAGACAACCTTGTTGTTAAAATGCTCTTGGCCTAAGTGGTCAAGGGCATTCTTGAGGACACCGCTTATGCTGCCGTGATATTCGGGCGTAACGAGAACGATGCCGTCAGCTTCGACTAGGGATCGTTTTAGCGAATGTAAGTCAGCATGCTCCTGGTGATATTCATCTGGAGAGTAGAACGGAAGTGGTGAGCGGTAAAGGTCGAATAAAGTTGCGCTATGCCCTTTTTGTCCGATAAGACGTTGTGAATACCCTGCCAGTCTTGTACTGGTGGCGGATTTACGGTTGCTGCCTGCTATAATAACGATTTTCATAATGTTACCATTCCCTTCGGTCTGCTTCGTTTTCTCTTGCTTACCCTTATTGTATCGGATAAAAGCTGTCCCAGCGTCGGTATGAAGGCCGAATAAGGAAATAAAATAAGTTCAACCAAAGGCTGAACTCCTTGTTACTCATCCCGCTGGCGATCAGACCGAGTACCTCTCGTTCGACTTGGCCTTGATTAACCCGCCTGATGGCATTGACGAGCTTCCCTGGCTCGATATCCTTCAGCAGACAGCCTCTGGCTCCGGCGCAAGCGTAATTAACTCCTGTACACGAGGAACCTCAGCCATGGGTCTCACCCCTTTGTATACTTGTTTCGTGAAAGGAGGGTCAATGTCCTCCATGCGATAGACGTTCTATGCGATGACGTAATGCGATAGGGGCTGTAGTCTCCCCATCTATAGTGGATATTAGCACTAACTTTCAACAAATTTCACTAGTAAGAGGTCCTATACTGGATATTTCCAACATAGAAGCACAAATACCCTTATAATTAGCGCATATCGAGCTGTATCCTGCAAATATCCAATATAACCAGCCTAATAGAACAAAACACCTGCCTATATTACAAATATCCAGTATAGCCGGTCCAGTTGAACGAGAGATGAGACCCCTGCCTAACCAAAAAGTATCCAGTATAGCCGGTCCAGTGGAACCAGTCGGTCCAGTTGAACGAGAGATGAGACCCCTGCCTAACCAAAAGCATCCAATATAGTCGGCCAATTTAGCCGGTCCAGTGGAACCAGCGGGCCCAGTTGAACGAGAGATGAGACCCCTGCCTAACCGAAAGCATCCAATTTAGCCGGTCCAGTGGAACGAGTCATCTGACTATATGACCCAAACATACAGCCAACCGCAAAAGGTAGTCTCATCCCCATACGAGTCCCTCACACTAACACCCATTAAAGTAATTGCTCCAATGCTCCGCCTACTAACTCGTAGTAGCGGATCGTGCGCCCTTTGGAAACGGGTTGAAGAAAGCCTCTATTGGATAAGGAAAGTAGGAGCTTCTTGGCTGTGCGATAGTCAATACCCTGATGGCTGCACACATCCTTAGGGCGAATCGGCCTTCCTAGCTGCCATGCGAGGTGAAGCAGCTTTTTTTCCTGTGATGTTATCGATTTGGCACTATCTTGCCGCAGCAAATACGGCCCAATGACCAACTGCAGCAGCATTCGGCATACTTCGGGACGGTGCTGAACATCGTCGAAGGAGAAATGAATCATTGTCCATCCCAGGCCAGTTAGAAAAGTATTCCGGTTTAGCGAATAGTTAAACTTCTCGCGGTCCATATCCTTTACATGACTCTGAAACCGTCACATTCAATTCCAAAGCGTCCGAATGGCGTAATAAAGGCAAAGTCAAGAAATTGTGATTTGCGATTCCAGTCATAAATCTCGTATTCCGGGTGCAAATGGTCGAAGTTGCCGAATAACGGCCACCATACATGCCGGAGCAGCAGCTTCTCGGCATACTGATGGCCGCGCTGTAATCTTCCTTTGCGTTCCCCGTTGCGATTAGCCAAATGATCCTTAATAAAGGCTGCATGCATGTCTTCGAAATGACTCAACATTTTCTCCTCCCGTTATCACTCACCATACGACAAAAAAAGAACGCCCGCCTGCCATAGTGGCATTCGAACGTTCTTCGTTAATATCTATTGTAGCAAATACGACAGAATATGACAAACCCTAAAAAATCAAAACAAGCCTGCGCTGAAACCTTGTAGTCAGCAGGCTTGTTTCAAAGCGGTATTGCGCTGTAGTCAGCAGGCTTGTTTCATTTTCTACGCGGTACTGCGCAGCCAGCAGGCTTGTTTGGTTTACTCCGCGGTACTATTCCGTCGGAAGCTTCTTCCGGAGCAGCTCCATTTGCTGCTCAATCAGGGAGTTCTTCTCCAGGTCAGGCGACTGCTGTCCGGATGCGGCCGATGCATCACCAGGGCGGTTGGAGTAAGACTGACGCTTCACATCAAGATGCGCTTCCCATTGCAAAATCTTCTCCTCCATGCGCTGGAAGCCGCGCGCTGCTGAACCGCGCTCGAAAAAACCAGGGTTAAAGCTAAAGCTTGGGCCAGCAGTTTGTGATTTTGCTGCTGCTTGTTGAATACGAGCAGTGAGGTCATCGCGTTTCTTCAGCATAACGGTAAGCTCAGCTTGTGCCTCTTCTAAACGCTTGGCAAGCAGAGGGATCTGGTAATTAGCTTGATCCAAGGAATTTCTGTACTCCTGCGCCTTCTGGGTGTAGTGCAGCTTGGAGGTAAGCAGGTCACGGGCTTGCGCCTCGTTACCGGATGTCAACGCTTCGAGTGCTTTGGCCTCGCTCAGCTCCGCTAATTTAGCGGCTTCATCAACCTGCTGTTGGAGGACTCTAGTTAATGCTTCCTGCTTATGGAGCTCTTGCTGGACCTTTTCAATCTCAGCTTGCGCCTCACGAACATAATGATTCATCATCATCGCTGGATCTTCCAGCTTATCGAGTAGTTCACCTGTAGCTGCGCGGGTTAATTGAATCAATCTTGTAATAACACTCATTGTATTCACTCCTTATAAGTTGTGTAGGTTGTTGGTGTAAAGCACCTCATAAGGCGCCTTCGGTACGATAAAGCTGGCAAGCACGTAAATCAGGAAGGTCGTTCCAAAGCTAAAGCATGCAGAAGTAATGAGGATGAGCCTAACAATAGTGGCATCAATGCCAAACCATTCCGCGATTCCGCCGGATAGGCCTGTTATTTTGCGATCCATGGTCGAACGGTACAATTTCTTCATTTTAAAAAATCTCCTCTCGTTCAATCGGTTATTGATCTATTCCGTAAGCGATAACCTTAGTTTAAAGCAGAAGCGTATGTCGGAGAACCGCCCTCCGACGGTTTTTGAAGCTGGCCTTAAGGCGGGGATGAGGTACGTCTTAAGGTAAGGTGGCTATCCGCGTTGATGAGTCATTCAGTCACCTAACAAGACAAGGGAAGCCCCCAGCCTGTAATTCTGACTGGAGGCTTCCCTTGTTATCGCTAGGTAAGAGGGCGTTTAACCACATTAAAGTTATCGTCGAGCAATAACCAGTTCTGCGGAAAGCTTAAGCCGAGCTTCCAGTAGCTGATGCCTCGCAAATTCAGCTCCTTCATCAGATTAAACTTGGCCTGTATCGACCTGGCATCTTCAAACCAGACGATATGCTCCTTGCGGTTACCGTCCCAGTAGTGAAAATAAGGGGCTTGCGCCGAATCGTCATAGAGAATCTCTGCATGGCGGGTGCGTGCCAGTGCAATAGCTGCTTGGGGGCTTAATGCTCTGGCATAAACGCCTCCGGCAACATAGGGCAGTTCCAATCGTAGCCGTATAGATTTTGACCCATCATAATTTTATTGGCGGGCATCTCGGTTAGGGCATATTCGAGTACGCTGCGAACCGGGCCGATGGGTGATACCGCCATTGGGGGGCCGCCGCTGTAGCCCCACTCATAGGTCATAATAATAACAAAGTCTGCAATTTCCCCATGCGCCTTGTAATCATGCGCGGTATACCAGGCACCCGTCTGGGCAGCGCTTGTCTTGGGTGCAAGAGCCGTTGACATCGTGAGACCTGCCTGGTGAATGACAGTGACCGCTTTGCGTAGAAATTGGTTGTACGCTTCCCTGTCTGCCGGCCGAATGAATTCCATGTCAAAATGGACATCGCCAAAGCCCAGCTCGCCCGCCGTCTGAACAATATTGGCAAGCAGCTTATCCTGCAGCGCGCTGTCGCCAAGTACAAGCTCACCCAATTCGGCGCTGAATGCATCGTTCTCCAGATTCGTAATGGTCATCATTAAGGTGACCCGGTGCTGCCTGGATATAGCTCTGAAATTATCCAGCGGCGGCCGCTTGAGCGTGCCGTCACGTTTAATCTGAAAGCTGGATACAGCAAGGTAAGTCAGATATGGCGCTGCTTCTCTTGTCGATTGAATAAGTGCGGGTGGGACAACGTTACGCTTGAGATCCACATAGGCATTAACTTCCACGCTGCGTCTGGTCATTGGCGGTATATACAGCCGCAGGCCGACTGGGAGTTCTGCATCCTCGCCCAAACTGTTGACGGATGCTAAAGTCTGTGCGCTCGTACCGAACTGCTGCGCAATAGATGTTAGGGTATCCCCTTGCTTCACCCAGTAATATTGACCGACAATCGGAATGACAAGTGCCTGTCCGATGACCAACGAATTGCTTGCTGACAGCTCGTTTGCCTCTGTAATCTCATTCACCGAAGTACCGTAGGTTTGAGCGATACGATAAATCGAGTCGCCGGATCGCACAACGTAAATTTGCATGCTTTTTCCCTCCCTGAACGAAAAATAACCCGCTGCCGGAACGTCTTCATCACTTCGATTGTATTCACTACGGCTTTAATGAATGCCTAAGATGCGGGTAGAAATTCGAATGACTGCGTGTTACTAGGTATTTACGTCCATTTAGCTGAGCTGTAGGCCTATCATGTGTCCAAGCTCACGAATCGGAATAGAATATAGTATTCTCAGATGAGAGGAGGTGCAGCTCTATGTCAATTCAATTTTTAGACTTACGGTTATCCATGAACCGGAATCAGGCTGGTGGCGTTCAGACGCTTGGAGCAACCCCTATTTTGCTCGGGGATATCGGTCTGCAAACCGCAGCAGCTGACGGAACGGCGAATGAAGGCGATGTTCGTGTCGCTTTGATGGGGACCATTGGGTTCGGCGCAGCCGGCAACAATGCGATTCTTATTACCATTGAACGGGATTCCACGGATACACCCGGAACGGGAACGCTTATTTACAGCGGAGCCCATTCAACTACAGCTGGAGCAACGTCGTCGATTGTCTCGTTCAACGCCGCAGATTTTCCTCCTGCAGCCGCAGTGGATAGGGAAATCCGGTATACGATGTTTGTCGCCGCTTCCACTTCCAGCGAGGGCACCATCGTTACTGTAGTTGGTCCTGTCGTTTTTAACGGTATTGCCGCAGCTGGGACTACGACATCTTAATAAACGCTCATTTGTCCAGGAGTTTTCAAATCAAAGATTCATAGTTTAACCGCAGCATCTGTCATAAGTAAAGACCTTGATTGGCTTCATGCCTCTCAAGGTTTTTTAGTGATTGGCGGAAGTACGACAAATAGAAACAAATTAATTTAATTCAGCCCTATATATGTCGTAATTACGAGAAATATGCCAATAAGTTGAGTAAATGAGAGAAATATTAATTTAATTTCATATAACTGCCGGATTATTGCCGAATATCAATATATTGGCTATAATTAGACCACCATCAATCATAGAATATAAGGAATGAGTATTTGCATCCGAAGCTAGTTTTTACTCGAAGGCACTGTTGTAAGGTACCTTTAGGGCATAGCCGTGTACTAACTTTCAGGAGGTGTGGATATGGGTGATCTAAAGGATCGGGAGCTGATATTCGTGTTTACAGGACCGGATGGTTCGGGGCGGAAGTCGGTAGCAGATAGTGTTGGAACGACGCTTGGTTTACCCAAGGTATTGTCGTATGCAACACGCAAGCCAAGGCCGGGAGAAGTGAACGGGCAGGATTATCACTTTATTACACCGGAACTGTATGACCAGCTTGATGCAGAAGGCGGATTCATCGAAAATGTCACGATCCATGATACCCGCTATGGGCTGCGTGATAAGGATATTGAACGGAACTTTCAGAATAAAGGCTGCCTGTATCTGATTCTTAATCCAGAGGGCGCGGAGAAGCTGAAGCGGACATATGGTGATCATGTTGTTCGATTATTCATCTATGCGGATCGCAAGACGATTGAGATGAGGCAGCGAGCCGAGGGTATGGGCGAGGACGATATTGCAGCGCAGCTCAGTCATTATGAGACGGATATCGCGTACCAGTCGGAGTGTGAGCATGCTTTTGAGAATTATGATTTGTCCCACACGGTGTTTGAGATTACGAATACGCTGGAAAGCTATTTGAAGCGGAATTTGGAAGAGCGGGATTAGCTTGTTCTCACGTACCATAAACAAATGATAAGGATATGGGTTTATGTGGTATCTTATTTGTGAATTAAGAGGATGAGAAGCTCCAGCGGCGCTATGCGTTTCTGGAGTTTTTGCATGAAATAGTGTACGTATTCTTTCTTAAAAGGATATATTTAGGTGGCTGCCGAATGTGATAGTGTGGCCTAGAACCGGATTTGTGGGAGTGAGGAATAATGGAGATGATGCCAAATGCTAAATTACCTGGTTGTTGTTTTCGCATTAACCATGATTATACATACAGCAGAGACGCTGTCATACTCGGTACGGTATGCTGGGGTGAAACTTAATAAAATCGCTGTCGCTTTGTCGCTGACCGGGATTATTGTTCTTATCTCAAGGACGGCTAATCTCGTGCAAGCGCCGCTCACAGCGAAGTTTGTGGATTATGCCAAAACACACCCGTCTTTCCATCTGATCACGTACTTGAGGTTCATTCTTCTGGCATCTTCCGTAGGCACATTGATTGCGATTATCCTGTTCCCGACGTTTGTACATTTGGCTGGGAGGATTATAGCCAAGTTTGAGGTCGCAGGCTCTATTCCCCGGCTGGTAACAAGCGTTACGATTAGTCAGTTGAAGAATACGAGACATTATTTGAAGCGCCCAACGTTCAAGCTTGAGAGCTTCAGATATTTGGGGATACCGAAGCGATTTATCGTATTAAATATCGTGGTCACCGCCTTTTATACGATTGGCGTCTTATCTTCCTTGTATGCAGCGCACTTATTACCTGCATTTAGTACGACGGCTTCACAGGCCTCGGGGTTAATTAATGGACTGGCGACGATTTTATTAACGATATTTATCGATCCGCAGCTCGGATTAATTACGGATAAGGCGATCAACAAAGAAGAATACCGTAATCAGCTTGGTAAAATATATGTCCTGCTCATGACTTCTCGGTTTCTCGGTACGCTACTGGGTCAATTATTAATTGTGCCATCCTCTTATTTTATAAGTATGGTGGTTAAATGGATTTAAACGAAGATCGAAGGAGTGCAGTCGGCAGCCGTAAAGGAACTCTATTTGAGCCTAGAGGTAGACGATTTAATTGTAGAAGGGGATCAAGGAGCTATGGAATATCAGGAACGAGATTCATTAACTTTAGCAGATCCTTGTGGCAATCTACATAGAGCCAGCTTATATATGCTAGATTACGATTCAAGAGAGGTGAGAACGATGAATAATAATGTTCAATTACATCTATGCTTTGATGGAGTTGGGCGTGAGATCGAGGTTCTTGACGTGAAACGGATAAGTAAGGAAACGATGCGAATTATGGAAAATCCTATTTTCTCCAGTGTAGTCTCCTATGGGGATATTATAAGAGTGCGAGAAGACAGAGATATCTTTTACTATCTGGAAACGGTGCAAAAATCAGATTTGGTGCGGCATTCCTGGCTGCTAAGCAAAGAAGCAACGGAGTCTCAGGAAATAGAAGATTTTAAAAATAAAATTATTCAAATGAACGGCAACTGGGAACAAGTATTTGGCGGATTCCTAATTGTTAATATCCCAGCAGACCGCCAAATCGGTCTCGATGATTCCATTCGAAGTATTATTGAGAAGCTGGGATAAGGAGTGATGGAGATGGGGGCCGGGCCAGTGAATGATTGTGCGCTTGTGCTGGATAGGAGTGACGCCTAATGATTCAACCAGTTGTTTTGATTTTGATGGGCTGATTATTGATACAAACGCCATGCTATCATGCATTTAATAAGATCTATCAAGAATACGGCGTAGAGCTTCCATTACCGATCTACGCGCAGTGTGTTGGACTTCCTTCGATCAGTTCAACCCTTACACGTACCTGTCTGAACTTGTGGGGGAAAGCATCGACCGCAGCGTGATTCGCACCAAATTCAATCTTTTCCATGCGGAGATTATCGCAAATACTCCGCTCCGCCCAGGTGTAATCGAGTACTTGGAAGCGGCTAAACAGTTGAATTTGAAAATCGGGCTGGCTTCAAGCTCACCGATCTCATGGATTGAGCCCTATTTAACAAAATTTAATTTAGGTGCTTACTTTGACAGTTTGTGTACGGCTGATCAGGTAAGCAAAGTGAAGCCTGACCCAGAGCTGTATAATCTGTCCCTACACAAGCTTGGAGTTAGACCGCAACAGGCCATCTCCTTTGAGGATTCATTAAATGGGTTTACAGCAGCGAGAACTTCGGGCCTGCATTGTGTCGTCGTGCCCAATGAGGTAACCGGACATTTTGATTTCACAGAGACTGACCTTATTCTGCATTCCATGGCAGATATGGATCTACATGAGGTTATTGCACGCATAAGTAACTTGGAGAAACGAAGCAGGTCGATTTGAAGCCCAGATGAGGAGTTGAAGAAGAGTGGACATACAAATCATCCAGACCGATGCCATTACTGCTTACGTTGGAGTAAGGGCAGCAAGCACGATAGCTGAACTCGGCTATAACGTGAAACGGGCTTTTGCTGAGCTTGCAGAAAGACGCCATGAAATTAAGAACATTAAGAATCCACTAATAACATACGGTATTACACCTCCTAATTATAAAGGAAATAACGGTCTGGTTGATTTCTACTGCTGTTATGAAGTTGAACCGCTGGCCAATGTACCGCATCGTATGGTCCATATTCATTTATTGCCGCGAATGTATTCCGTTACCGATTATATCGGACCGGCTAGTGAATCCTTCTCTGCCTATGACTTTACGTCTAGCTGGCTGCTGGAGAACGGGTATAGCTATGATGATATCGATTATTATTTGGAGAGATACGATGAGTTGAAGGCAGGAGAAGCGGGTCAGGAGCAGATTGAAATCAAGATTTACTGTCCGGTGAAAAAGAGAGAAACGGCATTGCAAGAGAATACTGGGCGGCCATGACAGGGGAGGGAAAGCTGCTTGAAAATTGGATCGTTGGCGACTTTAATGCAGAGTCTCCTACACATCAAGCAACGAATAGGGCAATTGCACATTCCGCGGCTGCGATAAAGACGGTCATAGAGCCGGTGTGGATGCCGACAGCTGCAATCGTTGAGAAATCGGGGGAGTCGCTGGAACACTATGCTGGCTTATGGATTGCTCCAGGTATTCCTGATTCTATGGACGGTGTTCTGCGCGTCATTACATATGCTAGAGAGAATAATATACCGCTGCTTGGAACTTGCGGCGGGTTTCAGTCCATCATTATGGAGTTCGCGAGAAACGTGCTTGGCATAGTCGATGCCCATCATGAGGAGTATGATCCGGGGGCGGATCGTATCGTCATTAGTAAGCTTAGCTGCTCGTTAGTCGGGCAAGAAGGGCAAATCCTTATTAAACAGCCTTCAGTGGTTCATAGCATTTATCAGAGTGAGAATGCCGTTGAGGCATTCAGGTGCAGCTACGGCTTGAATGCTTCGTATACGGAATGCTTGAATGAAGCAGGGCTGTACATTGTTGGTACGGATATTAACGGAGAACCACGCATCGTAGAAATACCCTCACTTTCCTTTTTTGTCGGTACTCTTTACGTTCCTCAGCTGCACTCAGCATTTAACGGCTCTCATTGTTTAATCGATGCCTTCCTTACTAAAGCTGCTCAGAGGTAGAGGGGATGGAACCATGTTCAGAACGTTAATCCTTCTAGTCCGATTTATTTTAGAGCTTGTGATCTTCTTTTCATTCGCGTATTGGGGATTTCACTTAGACAATGGCCTGATTGTTAAGATGGTTGCAGGAATAGGGCTTTGCATAGTGATGGCGGTAATTTGGGGGATATTCATTTCTCCTAAGGCCACTGTGAAGCTGCCGGAAGCCGGCGTTATCGCGATTGAGTTTGTTATTACCTTATCAGCGTTTCTGTGCTTGTATGCAGCTGGACTGCAAACTTTTGCCATCGTGTTCGGAATTGCGGCGGTGATAAACCGACTGTTGATTACCACCATAAGATCAAAGCGGAAGATTTTATGGGGCGCGATAAGTAAGGCTGTTCCCCAAATATACAGGAGTAAGGCGAAACCACTCATGAGCCATGGAGGTATTTATTTATGGGAGAAGCAAAGTTAAAAGGTCCAACACAGGTACTTCTTGTTCGTGATGTAGAGGCTTCGGCCGCTTTTTATAAAAAGCTGGGCTTTAGCTATGAGCTGGTTGGCGGGCCGGATGTCCAGCATGTTCACATGATCGAGAGGCAGTAACCTTCATTCTTCATCAAGCAGTAAACAAGGAGGATGTGAGGCCCTTCTCTTCGGTAGAGGGCGGGTTATATTTCGATGCCTTCTGTTATACGGCGGGCGGAGCAGAGCTTAGGCTGCTGCTGGAGGAGTTCAAAGCCCAAGGCGCTGAGATCGTGAAAGGCCCTAACCTCAATGAGTTCTTTAGTGAATTCACGATAAGAGATATAGACGGATATCAGATCGCATTCGGCGGGTAGGGGGAAGTTATGGAGCTAGGTGCTAGACTAGGCCAAGGCCGATTAGGCGAAGTATTCGCTTACGGGTCGGATAAGGCGGTTAAGTTGTTTTATCCAGATGTACCTAGGTCGGTGATCGAACATGAGTATCGTATGGCATCCATTGTAAACCGGTTTAATCTGCCTATTGCTAGGGTGATGGAGACCTTAAATTTGAATAACCGTTTCGGGATTGTCTATGAACGAATCGAGGGGAAAACCTTTCTTCAGCATATTCTTGCGGGAACGATGGAGGTGAAGGAGGCTGCTATCATTAGTGCTGAACTTCATAGCCAAATTCATACCTGCGTCAGCGACGAGCTCCCGTCCCAAAGGGAGTTATTCGCAGCGAACATAAGAGAATCGATCCTTGATCAAGCTAGTAAAGACCAAGCTTTAACGCTATTAAATAACTTAGAGGACAGCGATCATGTCTGCCATGGTGATTTTCATCCCGATAATATTGTGCTTTCACTAAATGGACCGGTTATTCTCGATTGGGCGAATGCCAGAAGGGGTAATCCGATTGCTGACATGGTCCTGAGCTCCCTAATTCTTAAGATAGCTGCACTTCCGGATTTCATCGAATATGCGGGGCGGTTCAATACGTCTAAGCGGGTAATGTATCAAGCCTACACGAGTCAATACATGAAATTAACCAAGGTGGGTTATGAGGATATGGCAAAGTGGATCGTGCCTGTAGCTGTCACAAGATTAAAGGATCAAATCGATTCGGAGCAAGAAGTGTTATTACGCATCATTAGTAAGTTTTTGCATGCAGCGTAGGTTTTGAGTGGTTGAGCGACTTTGGTACGAAGTACCACGGGAGCACAACCACCAAAACCGGAGCTTAATTATTGGAACCCATGAATATGATGAGCTAGATCGGCACATAATATCTTTCGACGGTGAAATAAGAGGGGTGTAGTATCGTAATTACTAAACGAGAAATACCAGGGAAGTTGTTGTTGAATCCTTTATAAAAGCGAGGCGATGTGCCGCAGAGTCATTAATGTAGTACATGTACTGCAATGATGAGAATGAGGTAGAGTCCGAGTTGAATAAGGTTCAAGGCAAAGGTACCGAAAATCAATTCACCGTTAAAAAGGATCCCGAAAGGGGTCCTTTTTTAATCTTCATACTTAGAGCCCTTTATCCATTTTCGAAAATATCTCATTTCTAAACTTATTCGGGCTGCATCCTATGTTTTCTTAAATATCCGGCTAAAATGCTCGGGGTTGGCATAGCCGATATGCTCGCTAATTTGCTGAATCGTCAGCTGACTGTTTTTGAGCAGATCCAAAGCGGCTTCGATTCGCAGGCGGGTTAAAAAACTGATAAAGCTTTCTCCTGTTTCCGACGAAAATAGCCGACTCAGATAGGCTTCGCTGGCCTGAATATGCTGCTAACCGATTTCAACGTGATGTCCTCGCGGTAATGCTTCTTCATATATTCTTTAGATTTCCTGATTTTGGAAGAGACATTTTCATATCTATGGCTGATTTCATCAAATATCGATAATAAAATATGTTCAAGATACCCGTTCATATCATCAAGTGTTTCATACTGAGTCATTTGTTCCAGAAAGTTAATGTCCTTCTTAAAAATATCCTCAGCAAAAATATCTTTTTGATATAAATGACCCATAACGATATAGATGAACTCTAAATAAAGGCTATGGGCCATATTGACATTCAGCAGGTTTAGGCTTTTTGTGTATTTGACCATATTTTGAATCTCGGCTTTTAACTGATGCGGATTTTTGCTAAATAAGGCTTGGATGATCTCCTTTTCTTTGTCTGTCAGGCTTCCGTGCGAAGTATTTTCGATTTGTGAGAGATCATGCTCGTAAATAATTTTTCCTTTCCCGTACAGGAGCTTCAGTTCGTTAGCAGCCAGGGCCTGTGTATACAAATAAGGGATATGCTGATAGCCATTTTGGACGCTGCTGACGCCGATGGTTACGGATATATTCAGGAACATGGACAGTGCATGCTTTACGTTGTTAAGGAAATAGCTGAGCTTTCTATGCACAACGGCCATGCTGTTCTCATGATCAACACTGCTGATTAATACGTATTTGCCTTTCCCGATCACAATGAACTCGCCCATTTTAAATTCCCAGACTTTTGATTGAATACGTTCAAGATCGAGAGGTTGATGTTCGTAAGCACGACGCTGTCATATTTGTCTTCCATCACTTTATAGTTATCTACCGATATGATGCTTACAGTCAAATTCGCCTTTGTAATCTGAATCTGATAGGCAGCGATTTTATGCTCGATGTCGTCCGGGAGCAGCCCATTTAACAAATCCTCCATAAATTTTTGTTTTAAATACACATGGTTACTTTGTTCCTGGTCGTGATTTTGCTTCGCGGCTGCGATCAGATCGGATGATTTCTGCAGCAGCTTAAGCAGCGAATCGAAGTTCAACTCTAAATTTGAGATATAGTCCTAATTCCCAGCTTAAAAGCCTCTCTCACGAAAGGGTAGTCGTTGAAGGCGCTCAACACAACAATCGGAATCTGATCGTCCCACTGTCGTATTTGCCGGATAACCTCAATCCCGCTCATTCTCGGCATGCTGATATCTGTCAATATAATATCAAAGCTCTTTTCAGTTTTTAGCTTGTCCAGTGCATCTATGCCGTCATGAGCCTCGCTTGCCATTTGGAATCCATATTTTTCCCACGGGCCTAATGATTTGATCGTCATTCTGACAAGCGGTTCATCATCGATGAGCAATATTCTATGCATATGCAGTACTCCTTTGTGATAGGGAAGGTTCATCTAACAAAGGCAGCGTCAGTATAACCGTTGTGCCTTTGCCCGGCTCACTTTGAATCGCCAGTCCGTATGCTTCTCCGAAATTCAGCCTGATTCGTTGATGGACATTGTTGACCCCTATTTTGTTAAAACCTTGATCGGATTTGGTCTCCCTTATATGTTGCACGAGTTGTGCTGCTTGAATAGGAGTCATGCCGATTCCGTTATCAACCACACGAATTTCTAATGATTGGCCTACTTGCTGAGCAAAGATTCTAATTTCCAGTTTCTCGAACACATCGACCATGCCATGCAAGTTGGAGTTCTCCACAATCGGCTGCAGCAGCAGTTTAAGCATGTAGATCTGGCTTAATTCGGGCGGTGCGTGAAAGGTAACATCAAAACGATCTCCGTATCTGAATTTCATGATATAGGCGTATCTATGCAGCGTTTCAAACTCCTCGGCGATCGTTGTGTATACACCGTCCCGCGACAAGGTGTTGATCAGCAGCTTGGATAAAGCTTCTGTCATCATTTTGATATTGTCCACCCCGTGAATGTCGGCCATCATCGTAATGGAATTGAGCGTATTGAGTAAAAAATGCGGATTAATCTGATATTGCAATGATTTGATTTCAAGCTGCAATTTCTCGTTTTTCTCAGCATCAATATTGGTGATCAGATTGTTAATTTCTCCAACCATCCGGTTAAAGGTCTTGTTCAAATGGGCGAATTCATCTTCTCCTTGCACAGGAACGAACGTATTCAGGTCACCCTCCTCGACACGGTACATTTGGTGTATAAGCCTTTTGACCGGATTGACCACTGTTTTGGTAATTGATGTAAAGAATACGGTTACAAACAGCAATATGATAAACGTAAATACGCCGATTATAATGAGAATGAATCGATCTATATCTTGGGTCAGCTCTTTATAAGAGATGGTATTGACGACCTTCCAATGGGTTGACGGGACCGTGTAATAAGTCATTAATAGCTTGTCGTTATCCAGACTGTAATTCAATGATCCGTAGTCTTTAGAGAATAAATGCCGTTGTCTCTGAATGCTCGCGATTTTGTCGTCCTTTGAAGAGACGGGCTGACCTTCTGTCGTCAGGATGTCAATCCTCCCCACTTTGCTTAAATTGATGCCAGAGTATACCTTCTCGAAAGTATTCTCCTTAAACGTGATGTAAAGGAATTCAACCTCTGAAGAGTTTACATATGCGGCGTTATTGACGAAAGATGCAACCGCAATGGAGTAGCTGCCGTTATCACGGTTTTCGGTATACAACGAATTTTTAATTCTCCCTAGTACGCGAATGCTTGACTTCTTCTCCTTCATATCCAAATACCAAGAGGACTTTTTCAGCAAAGCGGGCTCGATGGGGATCGGTGTGTTATAGGTATAGTATTCGTTATCCTTGAAGATAAAAGAGATGCCAGTCAAATCAGTCGTGTAATTAAAAAGAGAGCTGAGCTGGCTGTTGATTTGCCTGGATAACTGCATTTTCTGGTAGTCGCCGGTTGCCGCGCGCCATTTGTTAATGTTATCGATGATGCCAGGCGAGATATCCAGTATATTGTTTTCTGAAATGATACTGGAAGCTGAGTACATATAACGAAGCACATTTTCATCGATTTTATTCGCGATTAGCTCCGTGAGCTGGAGGTTTTTGTTCGTATTGTTGCTAATCAACGTATCTACAAAAGTTGAATATAACATTTCCCCGGCAAGAATGAGCGGAGCAGGGATAAAGAGCAGAAAGATGACGATAAACTTCACAAGCACTCTGCGTCTAATGATTTTTAACATAGCTAGTCACCCGCCTGAAACCTAAGTAATCCAAATACTAACACAACCAATTTATATTTTATAGGACCACAATCTGGAGCGGGAGTGGTATAAATAAATCAAAGTATATAATAAATGTGGTGACTTTGAAGCAGGGTAAAGAAGCATCAAAAAGAGACAAGATATATCATGGTTCATCAAACGCCATACACTTACAATTCAAATTAAGGCGGTTACAACACCGCTTCACAATATGACTATTGGGGGATACAGTATGGGAATTTCTAAAAAGAACAAGGGATTATGCATCGCCTTGGCTTCGCTTGCAATCATGATAACCGCAATGACGGGTTGCGGTTCCAGCCCGGACACACAAGGGTCGCAAGGATCAGGCAATCAGGTGGAAGGATCTTCGCCAAGCAATGAAAACGTTACACTTTCGGTAGAGATCTTCGCCGAGGATTTGGACTTCTGGCAGACAAAAGCCAAGAAGATGCCTTTAAAAAAGCGTTTCCGAACGTCAAGCTAGACATTCAGTCTGTCAAGGATTCGGTTGAGCTGTTAAAAACGTTAAAGATTCGACAAGCTGCAAACGAAATGCCGGACCTGTTCTATATGAAACCGGACCATATCCTGCAGTTGAAAATTCTTTGTACATCTGGAATGCGGACGATCCGCTCGTGAAAATGAATAAGGCGATAGACAAGCTTGAGGTCAACAAGGCTGGCGAAGGTAAATATTATGGTTTACCGATGAAACAATTTGCAGAATGGGTCTATTATCGAAATCGGTATTTTCGGAATTGGGGCTGCAGGTGCCGCAAACCTGGGACGAATTCGTAAACACCGCCAAAGCCATTCAAGACAGCGGCAAATACCGAGGCTTGGCGCTGGGAGCGAAGGATGCCTGGACACAATATCCGTTTGTAGGTTTTGGCCCGAACACATTCTTCAATGATGACAACACCGCTTCCGAAGCAGCTAAGACGGATACGCCTTTTAGTCCTGATGGCAATTACTACAAAGCATTTGAAAAGGTTGAGAAGCTATACCAAACAGGGGCGACCGGTAAAGCCCTCGGCATCGGCTATTCGGAAGCAGGGCAAATGTTCGCCAGCAAAAAAGCGGGAATGATCACGATCGGACAGTATTATTATCCGGACTATGTCAAGTATGGTGGAGATATTAACGATCTGGGAATCTTCCCGCTTCCAGTCGTAAACGACAAAGGTGAGGTCAATAGGCAAGTAAATATGGTGGATCTTCCATTCGGGATCTCGAAAACCAGCAAGCATATCGAAGAAGCGAAGAAAGTGCTTGAATGGTATTTCAGTCCGGAAGTTTATAAGGAGTACCTGACTGAAAGGACGATGAGTTCAACCATTAATGGCGTGGATGCGGACAATATTTTTACAGATACAACGAAAACGCTTAACGTAACTCCATTCTATATAAAAGATGGAAACGAAGAATCCGTGAAGCTTGCGAACGAAACGAAATGGGATGGCAATGCCATCGGCCAACA
>CAWCBD010000005.1:0-16996 GCA_963793665.1 uncultured Paenibacillaceae bacterium | reverse complement strand
CTTTGTGTGTCTCTGGTTTAGCCTTTCCTGCAACGGAGGTTTTGAGTGTTTGAGCGACTTTGGTAAGAAGTACCACGGGAGCATAAGACCAGAACCGGAGTCCGGTTTTAGTCTACCCCAACGGAGGTTTTGAGTGTTTGAGCGACTTTGGTAAGAAGTACCACGGGAGCACAAGCACCAAAACCGGAGTCCGGTTTTAGCTTTTACCTGCAACGGAGGTTTTGAGTGTTTGAGCGACTTTGGTACGAAGTACCACGGGAGCACCAGTACCAAAACCGGAGTCTGGTTTTTGCTTTACCTGCCACGAAGGTTTTGAGTGTTTGAGCGACTTTGGTACGAAGTACCACGGGAGCCAAGCACCAAAACCGGAGTCCGGGTTTAGCCTTTATCTGCCACGGAGGTTTTGAGTGTTTGAGCGACTTTGGTACGAAGTACCACGAGAGATCAAACACCAAAACCGGAGTCCGGTTAGCCTTTACCTGCCACGAAGGTTTTGAGTGTTTGAGCGACTTTGGTATGAAGTGCCACGGGAGCACAAACACCAAAACCGGAGTCTGGTTTTAGCTTTTACCTGCAACGGAGGTTTTGAGTGTTTGAGCCACTTTGGTACGAAGTACCACGGGAGCACAAACACCAAAACCGTAGTCTGGGCTTAGCCTTTACCTGCAACGGAGGTTTTGAGTGTTTGAGCGACTTTGGTACGGAGTACCACGGGAGAACAAACACCAAAACTCGGTGTGTATTTGTGCATCAAGCCGGCAGCAACGATCAATTTGAGACGATACCCGTATTGGCCCCAATGGAGCTCCTCCTCTGACTCGAATAGGACATCCTCATCTTTCAAATAGCCACGGACCTGCTCGATGAAACCCGCATTCGTCACTCCGAAGCTTACCGTTATTGTGGGCGGAAGCGCCGCATGGCAATGGGAATCCATCTTCTTGATGTTAGACAACGATGGCATGTGCGGTACCGCCGATGACGAAATTGAAGGTATCCGATTCATTGCGTGTTTTCAACTGAAGAACATGCTTGAACCATTCCCGAAGCTGGGCAACATCATCCGTTGGAAACCCTACCTCCGCAGGTAAATAACCTTTGATGGACCACATGGAGGAAGCACGCCCTCCCTCACGTAAGAATGCGAGATAAGCTCAAGTAAGTTGCCGTCACCATCCCGAAAGTACAGGTTCTTCCCCGTCTCGAACTCGTCAACTTCTCTGCCGTCCGGCCATTGCACGAGGGAATCCCCGCATCTCGAATAAACGCAGCACTCTCGCTGAAGGTCGAATAGGGTACCTCGAAGGCAAAATGAGCCGGAGACAGCGGTTCGCTGACCTCCACGAATGACAAGGTAAAATGCGGAGTTGGCCGGAATCGAATTTTACTGTCCATCTCCAGGATGATGGGAAAACCAAGCTTTTGCTGGTAAAATTGCTTGACGCCTTGGATCAAACGGTGGGAAGCTGTAATTCGGCAAAGTGAGTAATCAAAGCAGCGGCACGTCCTTTTTTACGAAGAAGCGTTGGCGGCTCCTGTATGGAGTTGTCCCCGAATCAGCTGTGTGAGGGTGAGGAAGGATCCAATTACGCGGTGGATACGGTCATCAATATCTTGGCCGATTTCATAGCTGTCCTGTTCAGTCTCAAACCATTTGCGCTGAGCGCCTCCAATCGATAGCCATTCCGGTGAGTTGATCCCATGCAGGTTGCGCACCATGGCTTGAAGCTGCGTAAGCGAGCTGACGCCGACAGCACCGCCGGAGGAGCTAACGGACAAGACAACCTTGTTGTTAAAATGCTCTTGGCCCAAGTGGTCAAGGGCATTCTTGAGGACACCGCTTATGCTGCCGTGATACTCAGGCGTAACGAGAACGATGCCGTCAGCTTCGACTAGGGACCGTTTTAGCGCATGTAAGTCGGCATGCTCCTGGTGATATTCATCTGGAGAGTAGAACGGAAGCGGTGAAGGTAAGATCGAATAAAGTGACGCTATGCCCTATTTGTCCGATAAGACGTTGTGAATACCTTGCCAGTCTTGTACTGGTGGGATTTGCGGTTGCTGCCTGCTATAATGACGATTTTCATAGTGTTACCATTCCCTTCGGTCTGCTTCGTTTTCTCTTGCTTACCCTTATTCTATCGGAAAAGCTGTCCCAGCGTCGGCAATAAGGCTGAATAAGGAAATAAAAAAAGTTCAACCAAAGGCTGAACTTGGCTACGACTTTAGTCTGAGACCGATGAGGAAGAAGATCAGCGGTTATTCCCCAAGCCCATGTTTGACAGCATATAGCGCTGCTTGCGTCCGATCCGCCAGACTAAGTTTGTCGAGCAAATGGCTGACATGGGTTTTGACGGTTTTTTCGGTAATATGAAGCGTGCTGCCGATCTCTTTGTTGCTCATCCCGCGGGCGATCAGACCGAGTACCTCTTGTTCCCTGCGAGTAAGGTCCCGCAGCATGGAGCTTTCTGCCCCAGCTGGGCTTGTGATGGAAGAAGAGGGGAGCTCATTCGAGGCCGTGTTTGTATAGCTCTCTTGATTTGTGGCAGTCAGCATATTCATCAATTGTCCGGCGGCTTCTGGATGCAGCTCGACTTGCCCTTGATGAACCCGCCTGATCGCATTGACGAGCTCCTCTGGCTCGATATCCTTCAGCAGATAGCCTCTGGCTCCGGCGCGAATGGCCGGCAGTACGTGATCTTGGTCGGAGAACGAGGTGAGCACGATCACTTTAACGTCCGGATGGGTCAGCTTAAGCTGCTTAGTCGTCTCCATGCCATTGAGAACAGGCATATTTAAGTCCATTAATATGATATCGGGCAGCAGAGAGCAGCCAGATCCAGCGCTTCTTGTCCGTTAGCCGCTTCGCCAACGAGTGTAATATCTGGCTGCGTTGCCAAAAATACCTGCAGTCCTTTGCGGACCATGGCATGGTCATCGGCCAGCAGCAATCGAATGCTCATCGTTCATCACCTCTCTTTAGGTAGAAAGCTATTGGGGCGGCAGCGGAATGAAAACCTCAATCGTCGTCCCGCTCCGGTACTTGCTTGTGATCGTAATTTGACCGCCCAGCGCTTCGGTGCGCTCCTTCATCGAGGATAGCCCGATTGAAGTGGAAGTGGATTCCAGTCGCTTGCTTCTTCGTACTTCCCGCCCCTTATCGGATACACGCAGCACGGCTGTCGCACTGTTAAGCACCAAGGTTACTTCGACCTCTGCAACTCCGGCATGCTTATGGGCATTATTCAGCGCTTCTTGGCCAATTCGCCATAAAGCTTCCTCTAATAGCGCGAGGCAGCTCGCGAATGCCAGCAGCTTGGGTACGTGTGGCCATCCCCAGCTTCTCTCCGTATTTCTGCAGCGCCGTTAAGAGACCGGCTTCCAGTCCGATCGGGCGCAGCTGCATAATAAGTGCGCGCATTTCCTTCTGTGCATCTTTGGAGAGGCACTGAATATCGCGGATCGAAGAGAGCGCCTGCTCTTGCTGATTATGGGTAAGCAAGCTCTCCGCACCCTTGGCGGTCATCGATAGAGAGAAAAGCATCTGGCTCACGGAGTCATGAAGGTCGCGAGCAAGCCGGTTGCGCTCTTCAGCAGAGCCAGCTCGCGGCGATTGAGCTCCAGCAATGAGCTGTCCAGCGCGATCGCGATATGTTCAGCCAGCGCCTCTAGCACTTCTCCGTCCTGCACTGCTTGCAGTGTCCATTGTCTGCTGAGCGCCGAGCCAACAACGAGGATGCCTCCAGACGGAACGCTAAGCAAGCGATATCGGCACTGCTTGTACCAACGATAACGAAGCCGGCAGCAGTTCTTTGAAACCTTCGATGCCGGCAAGTCGACCACATTCTCCGGATGCGGTGACGATATGACGATCACGGGCAACCTTCCAGCCAATGACTGTCAGGCAATGTAAATTGCGTATACGGTTTTGCTGTGCGATCATTTCCATGGATGGCCCTAAGATAAAGCTGCCGCTTGGCGTAGATTCAATGATTGCGGCGAACGACCAATCCAGATGCTCCTTGATTAGCGTGACAATGAGGGCCGTCAATCGCTCAGGTTCAGCAGCAGTGCCGGAGGCAGCTCCAAGAGCCCGGCTGAATTCACCCAACCGGGCAAACTGATGGGCGCGACGTTGCTCTGCTGCATATAGACGCATCCGGTCAATGGCGCTGCCGATCTGAAAGGCTACCGCCTGCAGAAGCGACAGCTCGTCATTGGAGAAATGCTCCTTGCCAGGAGATGCCGACATTTAATATGCCAAACTGCCGGTCGCCAGAACGAAGCGGTACTGTGGCATGGTGCGTAATGCCCTGCGTATCGCCCCAGCTAAACTCAACAGCATTCTCAATCCGTTTGCAATTTAAGATGTTGACGGCTTTGTTCAACCGGCCTGACCAAAAACGGTCCAGACACCAACAAGTACCGCAGCGCATAGGTTCCTTGTCCTCATGTAGCAAACCGGGCGGGAAGATGAAGATCGGCGACACATGCGAACTCCCCCGGCTTCTCCGTAAGGAAGATCCAGCCTGTGGATAGTCCCGTCAGCTCCAGCAGCTTCTCGAGCACGGTATTTAGCATCAATGTCATATCATTGGATTGATTCATCGTCTCAGCGATCGTCTTAAGCGTAATTAACTCCTGTACACGAGGATCCTCAGTCACGGGTCTCACCCCTTTGTATACTTGTTTTGTGAAAGGAAGGTCAATGTCCTCTATGCGATAGATGTTCTATGCGATAGGGGCGATAGGGGCTGTAGTCTCCCCACCTATAATGGATATTAGCACTAACTTTCAACAGATTTGACTAGTAAGAGGTCCTAAACTGGATTTTTCCAACATAGAAGAACAAATACCCTCATAATTAGCGCATATCGAGCTGTATCCTGCAAATATCCAATATAACCAGCCTAATAGAACAAAACACCTGCCTATATTACAAATATCCAGTATAGCCGGACCAGTGGAACGAGAGATGAGACCCTACCTAACCAAAAGTATCCAGTATAGCCGGACCAGTGGAACGAGAGCGGTCCAGTGGAACGAGAGATGAGACCCCTACCTAACCAAAAGTATCCAATATAGTCCAATATAGCCGGTCCAGTGGAACGCTCGAGAGATGAGACCCTGCCTAACCCTAAGTATCCAATTTGCCGGTCCAGTGGAACGAGGCATCTGACTATATGACCAAAACATATAGCAAACCGCAAAAGGTAGTCTCATCCCCATACGAGTCCCTCACACCAACACCCATTAAAGTAATTGCTCCAATGCTCCGCCTACTAACTCGTAGTAGCGGATCGTGCGCCCTTTGGAAATGGGTTGAAGAAAGCCTCTATTGGATAAGGAAAGTAGGAGCTTCTTGGCTGTGCGATAGTCAATACCCTGATGGCTGCACACATCCTTAGGGCGAATCGGCCTTCCTAGCTTCCATGCGAGCTGAAGCAGCTCTTTTTCCTGTGATGTTATCGATTTGGCACTATCTTGCCGCAGCAAATACGGCCCAATGACCAACTGCAGCAGCATGCGGCATACTTCGGGACGGTGCTGAACATCGTCGAAGGAGAAATGAATCATTGTCCATCCCAGGCCAGTTAGAAAAGTATCCCGGTTCAACGAATAGTTAAACTTCTCACGGTCCATATCCTTAACATGACTCTGAAAACCGTCACATTCAATTCCAAAGCGTCCGAATGGCGTAATAAAGGCAAAGTCAAGAAATTGCGATTTGCGATTCCAGTCATAAATCTCGTATTCCGGGTGCAAATGGTCGAAGTTGCCGAATAACGGCCACCATACATGCCGAAGCAGCAGCTTCTCGGCATACCGATGGCCGCGCTGTAATCTTCCTTTGCGTTCCCCGTTGCGATTAGCCAAATGATCCTTGATAAAGGCTGCATGCATGTCTTCGAAATGACTCAACATTTTCTCCTCCCGTTATCACTCACCATACGACAAAAAAAGAACGCCCGCCTGCCATAGTGGCATTCGAACGTTCTTCGTTAATATCTATTGTAGCAAATCCGACAGAATATGACAAACCCTAAAAAATCAAAACAAGCCTGCGCTGAACCCTTGTAGTCAGCAGGCTTGTTTCTATCGCGGTACTGCGCTGTAGTCAGCAGGCTTGTTTCATTTTCTACGCGGTACTGCGCAGTCAGCAGGCTTGTTTGGTTTACTACGCGGTACTATTCCGTCGGAAGCTTCTTCCGAAGCAGCTCCATTTGCTGCTCAATCAGGGAGTTCTTTTCCAGGTCAGGCGACTGCTGTCCGGATGCGGCCGATGCATCACCAGTTCGGTTGGAGTAAGATTGACGCTTCACATCAAGATGCGCTTCCCATTGCAAAATCTTTTCCTCCATGCGCTGGAAGCCGCGTGCCGCTGAACCGCCCTCGAAAAAACCAGGGTTACAGCTAAAGCTTGGGCCAGCAGTTTGTGCTTTGGCTGCTGCTTGTTGAATACGAGCAGTGAGGTCATCGCGTTTCTTCAGCATAACGGTAAGCTCAGCTTGTGCCTCTTCTAAACGTTTGGCAAGCAGAGGGATCTGGTAATTGGCTTGATCCAAGGAATTTCTGTACTCCTGCGCCTTCTGGGTGTAGTGCAGCTTGGAGGTAAGCAGGTCACGGGCTTGCGCCTCGTTACCGGATGTCAGTGCATCGAGTGCTTTGGCTTCGCTCAGCTCCGCTAATTTAGCGGCTTCATCAGCCTGCTGCTGGAGGACTCTAGTTAATGCTTCCTGCTTGTGGAGCTCCTGCTGGACCTTTTCAATCTCAGCTTGCGCCTCACGAACATAATGATTCATCATCATCGCTGGATCTTCCAGCTTATCAAGCAGATCACCTGTAGCAGCACGGGTTAATTGAATCAGTCTTGTAATAACACTCATTGTATTCACTCCTTATAAGTTGTGTAGGTTGTTGGTATAAAGCACCTCATAAGGCGCCTTTGGTACGATAAAGCTGGCAAGTGCGTAAATCAGGAAGGTCGTTCCCAAGCTAAAGCATGCAGAAACAATTAGGATGAGTCTAACAATGGTAGCGTCGATGCCAAACCATTCAGCGATTCCGCCGGATAGGCCGGTTATTTTGCGATCCATGGTGGAACGGTACAATTTCTTCATTTTAGAAAATCTCCTCTCGTTCAATCGGTTATTGATCTATTCCGTAAGCGATAACCTAAGTTTAAAGCAGAAGCGTTTGCTGGAGAACCGCCCTCCGACGGTTTTTGATGCTGGCCTTAAGGCGGGGATGAGGTACGTCTTGAGGCTAAGGTGGCTATCCGCGTTGATGAGTCATTCAGTCACCTAACAAGACAAGAGAAGCCTCCATCCTGGAGTTCAGGCGGGAGGCTTCTCTTGTTATCTACGTAGAAGGGCGTTTAAACACATTAAAGTTATCGTCAAGTAATAACCAGTTTTGCGGGAAGCTTAATCCTAGTTTCCAGTAGCTAATGCCACGCAAGTCCAGCTCCTTCAGCAGATTAAACTTGGCCTGTATGGATCTGGCATCCTCAAACCAGACGATATGCTCCCTGCGGTTACCGTCCCAGTAGTGAAAATATGGAGCCTGCGCTTGGTCGTCATAGAGAATCTCTGCATGGCGGGTGCGTGCCAGTGCAATAGCTGCCTGGGGGCTTAATGCTCTGGCATAAACGCCTCCGGCAACATAGGGCAGTGTCCAATCGTAGCCGTATAGATTTTGACCCATCATAATTTTATTGGCGGGCATCTCGGTTAGGGCATATTCGAGTACGCTGCGAACCGGGCCGATGGGTGATACCGCCATTGGGGGACCGCCGCTGTAGCCCCACTCATAGGTCATAATAATAACAAAGTCTGCAATTTCCCCATGCGCCTTGTAATCATGCGCGGTGTACCAGGCACCTACCTGGGTAGCGCTTGTCTTGGGTGCAAGAGCCGTCGACATCGTGAGACCTGCCTGGTGAATGACGGTGACCGCTTTGCGCAGAAATTGGTTGTACGCTTCCCTGTCTGCCGGCCGAATAAATTCCATGTCAAAATGGACATCACCAAAGCCCAGCTCGCCCGCCGTCTGAACAATATTCGCAAGCAGCTTATCCTGCAGCGCGCTGTCGCCAAGTATAAGCTCACCCAATTCGGCGCTGAATGCATCGTTCTCCAGATTCGTAATGGTCATCATTAAGGTGACCCGGTGCTGCCTGGCTATAGCTCTGAAATTATCCAGCGGCGGCCGCTTGAGCGTGCCGTCACGCTTAATCTGAAAGCTGGATACAGCAAGGTAAGTCAGATATGGAGCAGCTTCTCTTGTCGATTGAATAAGTGCGGGTGGGACAACGTTTCTCTTGAGATCCACATAAGCATTAACTTCCACGCTGCGTCTGGTCATTGGCGGTATATACAGCCGCAGGCCGACTGGAAGTTCTGCATCCTCGCCCAGACTGTTTACGGATGCTAAAGTCTGTGCGCTCGTACCGAACTGCTGAGCAATAGATGTTAGGGTATCCCCTTGCTTCACCCAGTAATATTGACCGACAATCGGAATGACAAGTGCCTGTCCGATGACCAACGAATTGCTTGCTGACAGCTCGTTTGCCTCTGCAATCTCATTCGCCGAAGTACCGTAGGTTTGAGCTATTCGATAAAGCGAGTCGCCGGATCGCACAACGTAAATTTGCATGCTTTTTCCCTCCCTGAACGAAAAATAACCCGCTGCCGGAACGCTTTCATCACTTCGATTGTATTCACTACGGCTTTAATGAATGCCTAAGATGTGGGTAGAAGTTTGAATGACTGCGTGTTACTGGGCATTAACGTCCATTTTTACTGAGATGTAGGCCTATCATGTGTCCAAGCTCTCGAATCGGAATAGAATATAGTATTCTCTGATGAGAGGAGGTGTAGCTCTATGTCAATTCAATTTTTAGACCTGAGGTTATCCATGAACCGGAATCAGGCGGGAGGCGTTCAGACGCTTGGATCAACCCCTGTTTTGCTCGGGGATATCGGAATACAAACCGCGGCAGCCGACGGAACGTTGAATGAAGGCGATGTTCGTGTCGCTTTGATGGGGACCATTGGGTTCGGCGCAGCCGGCAACAATGCGATTCTTATAACCGTTGAACGGGATTCCACAGACACACCCGGAACGGGAACGCTTATTTACAGCGGTGCCCATTCAACTACAGCTGGAGCAACGTCGTCGATTGTCTCGTTCAACGCCGCAGATTTTCCTCCTGCAGCCGTAGTAGACGAGGAAATCCGTTATACGATGTTTGTAGCCGCTTCCGGTTCCAGCCCTGGCACCGTCGTTACAGTAGTCGGTCCTGTCGTTTTTAACGGTATTGCCGCAGCTGGGACTACGACATCTTAATGAACGCTCATTTGTCCCGGTGTTTTCAAATCAAGATTCACAGCTTAACCGTACCATCTGTCACAAGCACAGACCTTGATTGGCTTCATGCCTCTCAAGGTTTTTTGTGCTTGGCGGAAGTGCGACAAATAGAAACAAATTAATTTAATTCAGCCTTATATATGTCGTAATTACGAGAAATATGACAATAAGCTGAGTAAATGAGAGAAATATTAATTTAATTTCATATAACTGCCGGATTATTGCCGAATATCGATATATTAGCTATAATTAGACCACCATCAATCATAGAATATAAGGAATGAGTATTTGCATCCGAAGCTAGTTTTTACTCGAAGGCACTGTTGTCAGGTACCTTTAGGGCATAGCCGTGTACTAACTTTCAGGAGGTGTGGATATGGGTGATCTAAAGGATCGGGAGCTGATATTCGTGTTTACGGGACCGGATGGTTCGGGGCGGAAATCGGTAGCAGATAGTGTTGGAACGACGCTTGGTTTACCCAAGGTATTGTCGTATGCGACACGCAAGCCAAGGCCTGGAGAAGTGAACGGGCAGGATTATCACTTTATTACTCCGGAGCTGTATGACCAGCTTGATGCAGAAGGCGGATTCATCGAAAATGTCACGATCCATGATACCCGCTATGGGCTGCGTGATAAGGATATTGAACGGAACTTTCAGAATAAAGGCTGCCTGTATCTGATTCTTAATCCAGAAGGCGCGGAGAAGCTGAAGCACACATACGGTGATCATGTTGTACGATTATTCATCTATGCGGATCGCAATACGATTGAGATGAGGCAGCGAGCTGAGGGTATGGGTGAGGACGATATTGCAGCGCGGCTCAGTCATTATGAGACGGATATCGCGTACCAGTCGAAGTGTGAGCATGCTTTTGAGAATTATGATTTGTCCCACACGGTGTTTGAGATTACGAATACGCTGGAAAGCTATTTGAAGCGGAATTTGGAAGAGCGGGATTAGCTTGTGCTCACGTACCATAAACGTATGATAAGGATATGGGTTTATGCCGGTATCTTATTTGTGATTAAGAGGATGAGAAGCTCCAGCGGCGCTATGCGTTTCTGGAGTTTTTGTATGAAATCGTGTACATATGCTTTCTTGAAAAGGATATATTTAGGTGGCTGCCGAATGTGATAGTGTGGTCTAGATCCGGATTTGTAGGAGTAAGGAATAATGGAGATGATGCCGAAATGGTAAATTACCTCGTTGTTGTTTTCGCATTAACCATGATTATACATACAGCAGAGACGCTGTCATACTCGGTACGGTATGCTGGTGTGAAGCTTAATAAAATCGCTGTCGCTTTGTCGCTGACCGGAATTGTTGTTCTTATCTCAAGGACGGCTAATCTCGTGCAAGCGCCGCTCACAGCGAAGTTTGTGGATTATGCCAAAACACATCCGTCTTTCCATCTGATCACGTACTTGAGGTTCATTCTTCTGGCATCTTCCGTAGGCACATTGATTGCGATTATCCTTTTCCCGACGTTTGTACATTTGGCTGGGAGGATTATATCCAAGTTTGAGGTCGCTGGCTCTATTCCTCGCCTGGTATCAAGCGTTACGATCAGTCAGTTGAAGAATACGAGACATTATTTGAAGCGCCCAACCTTCAAGCTAGAGAGCTTCAGATATTTGGGGATACCGAAGCGATTTATCCTATTAAATATCCTGGTCACCGCTTTTTATACGATTGGCGTCTTATCTTCCTTGTATGCAGCGCATTTATTACCTGCATTTAGTACGACGGCTTCACAGGCCTCGGGGTTAATTAATGGGCTGGCGACGATATTATTAACGATATTTATCGATCCGCAGCTCGGATTAATTACGGATAAGGCGATCAACAAAGAAGAATACCGTAACCAGCTCGGTAAAATATATGTCCTGCTCATGACTTCTCGGTTTCTCGGTACGATGCTGGGTCAATTATTAATTGTGCCATCCTCTTATTTTATAAGTATGGTTGTTAAATGGATTTAAACGAAGTTAGAAGGAGTGCAGTTGGCAGCCGTAAAGAACTCTATGTGAAGCCTGCGGTATATGGTTTAATTGTAGAAGGGGATCATGGAGCTATTCAATATCAAGGAACGAGATTCATTAACTTTAGCAGATCATAGTCGCAACCTACATACAGCCAGCTTATATATCCTAGATTAACGATTCAAGAGAGGTGAGAACGATGAATAATAATGTTCAATTACATCTATGCTTTGATGGAGTTGGGCGTGAGATTGAGGTTCTTGACGTGAAACGGATAAGTAAGGAAACGATGCGAATTATGGAAAATCCTATTTTCTCCAATGTAGTCTCCTATGGAGACATTATAAGAGTGCGAGAAGACAGAAATATCTATTACTATCTGGAAACGGTGCAAAAATCAGATTTGGTGCGGCATTCCTGGCTGCTAAGCAAAGAAGCAACGGAGTCTCAGGAAATCGAAGATTTTAAAAATAAAATCATTAAAATGAACGGCAACTGGGAACAAGTATTTGGCGGATTCCTAATCGTTAATATCCCGGCAGACCGCCAAATCGGTCTCGATGATTCCATTCGAAGTATTATTGAGAAGCTGGGATAAGGATTGAGGGAGATGGAGGCCAGGCTGGTGAATGATTCTGCGGTTGTGCTGGATTTGGATGGAACCTTACTAAATAGTGAAAAACAGGTATCAGGTCGAAGTCTGCGTGCTATTCTCCGGCTGCACCAACAAGGGATGAAGATTATCTTTGCTACCGCCCGTCCGCCGAGGGCTGTTAAGCAGTTCTTACCGCAGGAGCTGTTGGAAGTCGGATTGTTTATCTACTACAACGGGGCTTTGATAACTTGCAATACGATTGGAATTGAAATTCACGAGTCGATGGCTGCTTCGGATTGTGCCGAACTCATCGATTTCTGCTTGCAGTATAATCCGGACATTGAGCTTGGTATAGAGGTTAAAGATGAATGGTATAGTCTACAGGGAAGTAGATTATACGGACAGAACGAAAGTTAAAGAGAATCCTATCGTACGAACATTGGATGAACTGAAAAGCTATGAGGCAACCAAAGTGCTGCTTACTGGGGCCATTGATTACGAAGAGCTTCACAGGCAGTTTTCCTCGAAAATGAACATTTTACGTACCGATCAAGGTGAACTTATTCAAATTTCTTCATTAAAGGCTTCTAAGGAAGCAGCGGTATCAACGCTATGCCACGCATTAAATATTTCTTTAAAGAACGTCATTGCCTTTGGAGATGACTTTAATGACGTAGGTCTCTTTCAGTTATGCGGCTGGCCGGTTGCTATGGGGAACGCGATTGATGAGTTAAAGGCAATTGCCAAGGAAGTGACAGAGTCCAATGATAATGATGGGGTTGCCATGATATTGGAGCGCTATTGAGTGAACTTTTTTAAGTGCAGGTGTATCGCCCATTGAGGAATAGACAGGAGTGACTCCTAATGATCCAAGCAGTTGTTTTTGATTTTGATGGGCTGATTATTGATACGGAAACGCCATGCTATCATGCATTTAATAAGATCTATCAAGAATACGGCGTAGAGCTTCCATTACCGATCTATGCCCAGTGTGTTGGGACTTCCTTCGATCAGTTCAACCCATACACGTACCTGTCTGAACTTGTTGGGGAAAGCATCGACCGCAGCGTGATTCGCACCAAATTCAATCTTTTCCATGCGGAGATTATCGCAAATACTCCGCTCCGCCCAGGTGTAATCGAGTACTTGGAAGCGGCTAAACAGTTGAATTTGAAAATCGGGCTGGCTTCAAGCTCACCGATCTCATGGATTGAGCCCTATTTAACAAAATTTAATTTAGGTGCTTACTTTGACAGTTTGTGTACGGCTGATCAGGTAAGCAAAGTGAAGCCTGACCCAGAGCTGTATAATCTGTCCCTACACAAGCTTGGAGTTAGACCGCAACAGGCCATCTCCTTTGAGGATTCATTAAATGGGTTTACAGCAGCGAGAACTTCGGGCCTGCATTGCGTCGTCGTGCCCAATGAGGTAACCGGACATTTTGATTTCACGGAGGCTGACCTTCTTCTGCATTCCATGAAAGACATAGATCTACATGAAGTTATAGCACGCATAAGTAACTTGGAGAAACGAAGCAGGTCGATTTGAAGCCCAGATGGGGAGTTGAAGAAGTGTGGACATACAAATTATCCAGACCGATTCCATTACTGCTTACGTTGGAGTAAGGGCAGCAAGCACGATGGCTGAACTCGGCTATAACGTGAAACGGGCTTTTGCTGAGCTTGCAGAAAGACGCCATGAAATTAAGAACATTAAGAATCCACTAGTAACATACGGTATTACAGCTCCTAATTATAAAGGAAATAACGGTCAGGTTGATTTCTACTGCTGTTATGAAGTTGAACCGCTGGCCAATGTACCGCATGGTATGGTCCATATTCATTTATTGCCGCGAATGTATTCCGTTACCGATTATATCGGACCGGCTAGTGAATCCTTCACTGCCTATGACTTTACGTCTAGCTGGCTGCTGGAGAACGGGTATAGCTATGATGATATCGATTATTATTTGGAGAGATACGATGAGTTGAAGGCAGGAGAAGCGGGTCAGGAGCAGACTAAAATCAAGATTTACTGTCCGGTGAAAAAGAGAGAAACGGCATTGCAAGAGAACACAGCACGGCCATGACAGGGGAGGGCAAGCAGTTGAAAATCGGCATCGTTGGCGACTTTAATGCAGAGTCTCCTACACATCAAGCAACGAATAGGGCACTTGCACATTCCGCGGCTGCGATAAAGACGGTCATCGAGCCGGTGTGGATGCCGACAGCTGCAATCGTTGAGAAATCGGAGGAGTCGCTGGAACACTATGCTGGCTTATGGATTGCTCCAGGTATTCCTGATTCTATGGACGGTGTTCTGCGCGTCATTACATATGCTAGAGAGAATAATATACCGCTGCTTGGAACTTGCGGCGGGTTTCAGTCCATCATTATGGAGTTCGCGAGAAACGTGCTTGGCATAGTCGATGCCCATCATGAGGAGTATGATCCGGGGGCGGATCGTATCGTCATTAGTAAGCTTAGCTGCTCGTTAGTCGGGCAAGAAGGGCAAATCCTTATTAAACAGCCTTCAGTGGTTCATAGCATTTATAAGAGTGAGAATGCCGTTGAGGCATTCAGATGCAGCTACGGCTTGAATGCTTCGTATACGGCACGCTTGAATGAAGCGGGGCTGCACATTGTTGGTACGGATATTAACGGAGAACCGCGAATCCTAGAAATACCCTCACTTTCCTTTTTTGTCGGTACTCTGTACGTTCCTCAGCTGCACTCTGCATTCAACGGCTCTCATTGTTTAATCGATGCCTTCCTTACTAAAGCTGCTCAGAGGTAGAGGGGATGGAACCATGTTCAGAACGTTAAACCTTCTAGTCCGATTTATTTTAGAGCTTGTGATCTTCTTTTCATTCGCGTATTGGGGATTTCACTTAGACAATGGCCTGATTGTTAAGATGATTGCAGGAATAGGGCTTTGCTTAGTGATGGTGGTAATTTGGGGGATATTCATTTCTCCTAAGGCTACTGTGAAGCTGACGGAAGCCGGCGTTATCGCGATTGAGTTTGTTATTACCTTATCAGCGTTTCTGTGCTTGTATGCAGCTGGAGTGCAAACTTTTGCCATCGTGTTCGGAATTGCGGCGGTGATAAACCGGCTGTTGATTACCACCTATAAGATCAAAGCGGAAGATTTTATGGGGCGCAATAAGTAAGGCTCGTTCCCCGAATATACAGGAGTAAGGCGAAAACCACACATGAGCCATGGAGGTATTTATTTATGGGAGAAGCAAAGTTAAAAGGTCCAACGCAGGTACTGCTTGTTCGTGATGTAGAGGCATCGGCCGCTTTTTATAAAAAGCTGGGCTTTAGCTATGAGCTGGTTGGTGGACCGGATGTCCAGCATGTCCACATGAACAGAGAGGCAGTAACATTCATTCTTCATCAAGCAGTGAACAAGGAGGATGTAAGGCCTTTTTCAACGGTAGAGGGCGGGTTATACTTCGATGCCTTCTGTTATACGGCGGGCGGAGCAGAGCTTAGGCTGCTGCTGGAGGAGTTCAAAGCCCAAGGAGCTGAGATCGTGAAAGGGCCTGACCTTAATGAGTTCTTTAGTGAATTCACAATAAAAGATATAGACGGATATCGGATCGCATTCGGTGGTTAGGGGGAAGTTATGGAGCTAGGTGCTAGACTAGGCCAAGGCCGATTAGGCGAAGTATTCGCTTATGGGACGGATAAGGCGGTTAAGTTGTTTTATCCAGATGTACCTAGGTCGGTGATCGAATATGAGTATCGTATGGCATCCATCGTTAACCGGTTTAACTTACCTATTGCTAGGGTGATAGAGACCTTAAATTTGAATAACCGTTTCGGGATTGTCTATGAACGAATCGAGGGGAAAACCTTTCTTCAGCATATTCTTGCAGGAACGATGGAGGTGAAGGAGGCTGCTATCATTAGTGCTGAACTTCATAGCCAAATTCATACCTGCGTCAGCGACGAGCTCCCGTCCCAAAGGGAATTATTCGCAGCGAACATAAGAGAATCGATCCTTGATGAAGCTAGTAAAGACCAAGCTTTAACGCTATTAAATAACTTAGAGGACAGCGATCATGTCTGCCATGGTGATCTACATCCCGATAATATTGTGCTATCACCAAATGGACCGGTTATTCTCGATTGGGCGAATGCCAGAAGGGGTAATCCGATTGCTGACATGGTCCTGAGCTCCCTTATTCTTAAGATAGCCACACTTCCGGATTTCATCGAATATGCGGGTCGGTTCAATACGTCTAAGCGAGTAATGTATCTAGCCTACACAAGTAAATACATGAAATTAACCGGCGCAGGTTATGAGGATATGGCAAAGTGGATCGTGCCTGTAGCCGTCACAAGATTAAAGGATCAGATCGATTCGGAGCAAGAAGTGTTATTACGCATCATTGGTAAGTTTTTGCATGCAGCGTAGGTTTTCAGTGGTTGAGCGACTTCGGTGCGAAGTACCACGGGAGCACAACCACCAAAACCGGAGATTAAATATTGGAACCCATGAATATGATGAGCCGGATCGGACATAATACTTTTCGACGGTGAATTCAGAGAGGTGTTGTGTCGCATATTATTCAACGCGATAATACCGGGGAAGTTGTTGTTGAATCTATATAGAAGCGAGGAGATGTGCCGCAGAGTCATTAATGTAGTCATGTACTGCAATAGTGTGATGAGGTAGAAACCGAGCCAAGTAAGGTTCAAGGCAAAAGTACCATCAATCCATTCACCGTCAAAAAGGACCCCGAAAGGGGTCCTTTTTTAATCTTCATACTGGCGTTATTAGAGCCCTTTATCCATTTTTGAAAATATCTCATTTCTAAACTTATTCGGGCTGCATCCTATGTTTTTCTTAAATATCCGGCTAAAATGCTCGGGGTTGGCATCACCGATTTGCTCGCTAATTTGCTGAATCGTCAGCTGACTGTTTTTGAGCAGATCCAAAGCGGCATCGATTCGCAGGCGGGTTAAAAAGCTGATAAAGCTTTCTCCTGTTTCCGACGAAAATAGCCGGCTCAGATAAGCTTCGCTGACA
>CAWCBD010000004.1:180000-204910 GCA_963793665.1 uncultured Paenibacillaceae bacterium | reverse complement strand
TCTAATATCGCTGTCAATTCTGCACTCGCAGTAGCACGACGAACCAAAGAGTTTTTCAATACTTGAAACTCAATGTTCGCTTCACGCAATTGCTTACGCAGTTCTGTTACTTGCTTCACGTTTAATCCACGGTAGTCAGCAATAACTGAGCAAGAGCTTTCGCGAAGTTTCGCAGTGATCTCAACAACAGCCTGTTCTTTACCTTGGATGATTTGTGCGTTTGCCATAATGTACACCTCCCGTTATGTTATCCACATCCCGATTGTCAGCGGATTCCTTCCCCGCGATGCATGAGAAAGGCCTCCGCAGACGTTGCGAAGGCCATGATGGTCCGTAAATCATTTCAGCCATAACGGCGAAAATCGTACAAACACGTTTATCATAACACCTCGGTAGGAAATTAAGCCCTAAGGCACCTACTGTCTACGGTATGCATATTCGATTATTAATTCTGATCCCCTTAACGGTATACAGAAACGTTAAGACGAGCACTTGGGCCCATCGTCGAGGATACAGCGATGTTTTTCAGGTAAACCCCTTTAGCTGCTGCTGGTTTTGCACGATTAAGCGCATCTACCAGTGTACGAAGGTTTTCGTTCAGCTTATCAGCATCAAACGATACTTTACCGATTGGTGCATGGATTTGACCTGCTCTATCAAGACGGTACTCGATCTTACCGGCTTTGATCTCTTGCACGGCTTTAGTAACATCAAATGTTACCGTACCCGCTTTCGGATTCGGCATGAGACCTTTACCACCGAGAATACGACCAAGCTTACCGACTTCAGCCATCATGTCCGGAGTAGCGACACAACGTCGAAATCGAACCAGCCTTGTTGGATTTTTGCGATTACGTCAGCATCGCCAACATAATCTGCGCCTGCAGCTTCTGCTTCTTTGGCTTTATCGCCTTTCGCAAAAACGAGAACGCGTTTAGTTTTACCAGTACCATGCGGGAGTACTACTACGCCACGAACGGCTTGGTCTTGTTTCTTTGGATCTACGCCCAAACGAACAGCAACTTCAACTGTTTCGTCGAACTTTGCAGTAGCAGCTTTCTTGATAAGTTCAATTGCTTCCAATGACTCATAAGTAGCTTCGCCGTCAATTAGCTTTGCAGCTTCTTGATACTTTTTACCTTGTTTAGCCATGTAAAATCTCCTCCTTATGTGGTTTTAACGGAAAATCCTCCATTACTGGAGATCCTCCCACCTGAGCGAAACCATAAAGTCTCCTCAGTCAGACAACGCCATCTGGCGTGCCCTGCAACAATAACGGCAAACGAATTAGTCTTCGATTACTACGCCCATGCTGCGCGCTGTACCTTCAACCATGCGCATTGCTGCTTCAACTGAAGCTGCGTTAAGGTCAGGCATTTTTTGTTCAGCGATTTCACGCACTGTTGCACGTTTAACTGTAGCAACTTTCTTCTTGTTAGGCTCACCTGACCCTTTTTCAATCTTTGCAGCGACGCGAAGAAGAACAGCAGCCGGTGGAGTCTTAGTGATGAATGTGAAAGAACGGTCTTCAAACACTGTAATTTCAACAGGAATGATCAAACCAACTTGGTCGGCTGTACGAGCATTAAACTCTTTACAGAACGCCATGATGTTCACACCCGCTTGACCTAGAGCAGGACCAATCGGCGGAGCCGGATTCGCTTTACCTGCACTAACTTGAAGTTTTACCATTTTAATGACTTTCTTTGCCATGTTGCACACCTCCTTGCCAGAGTAATCCACTTAGCAATGACGACATTACATCATCATAACTATACATGCTGTTAGACAGTTATGGAACCGTTAAATCTTTTCCACTTGAGTGTAATCGAGTTCAAGCGGTGTTTCCCTGCCGAACATGTTAACATGAACCTTCAACTTGCTTTTGTCGAGCAGAATCTCTTCTACTGTACCAACAAAGTTAGCGAATGGTCCAACTTTAACACGAACTGTTTCCCGCAAATCGAATTCGATTTTTGGTTTTGGTTCATCAATACCCATGTGACGCAAGATCCCTTCCACTTCATCAGGCAGCAGTGGAGTTGGTTTCGAGCCGGAACCTGTCGATCCGACAAATCCGGTTACACCAGGTGTATTGCGAACAACATACCAGGAATCATCGGTTTGAACCATTTCTACGAGGACGTATCCGGGGTAAACTTTACGCATAACGGTTTTTTTCTTGCCGTCTTTGTTCACCACTTCTTCTTCCATCGGAACGAGCACACGGAAAATCTTATCTTCCATGCCCATGGATTCAACACGTTTCTCCAGGTTCGCTTTTACTTTGTTCTCATACCCAGAATAGGTATGGACAACATACCATCTTTTTTCCATCCTTTCCATAACAAGCCACCCTTGGCCCCTTCTTAAACAATCAGTTCGACCAATGCGGAAATTCCAATGTCAAGTACCCAGAAGTAGACTGTTACCGCTATAATCGTAATCAATACAACGAGAGTATAGCTTGTCAACTCTTTACGGCTTGGCCAACGGACTTTCTTCAATTCTGCGAAGCTGTCGGTGAAGAAGGAAAACGTCGATCCGAAGCTTTGCTTCAGTTTAGCTAAAAATGCCACGTCTACACCTCCAATTGACCTATCTAGTTTCGCGATGAGGAGTATGCTCGTTACAATACTTGCAAAACTTCTTCATCTCGATGCGGTCTGGGTGATTCCGTTTATTCTTGCTTGAAGCATAGTTTCTTTGTTTGCAGTTTGTGCAAGCCAACGTAATAATTACCCGCATTGCTGTACACCTCCCGAACAACCATAAAATAAAAAAAATTTGAAAATTTGTATGTGGAACTCGCCTGATTCAGTACCCATCATAAAAAAAGACCTAATTTAGGGCTACCTAAAACACTTTATCACAAGCAATAGGGAGTGTCAACGAGAAAATACTCGCTAACGCTAAGATTTACTTGCTAATTTCCCCTCTACATACAAGCAATATCACATACCAAATAAACATAAATCCCGACAGTCGCTATGCTCATTATTGGCAGGAAATTGTATTTTAAACCTTTAATCTATTACTGCATTAAAAAATACTGCATTAAAAAAGAGCCTTTAAAGGCTCTCCTCTTAAGTAACTAGATTAGTTCATTATGTTCCGCACTTCGAGATACCGTTCCAATTTGCGTTTTACACGTTGGAGCGCGTTATCAATCGATTTAACATGCCGGTCCAAATCTACCGCTATTTCCTGATAGGATCGACCGTCCAGATAGAGCATCAGAACTTTGCGCTCTAGATCACTCAAAATTTCGGACATCTTGTCCTCAAGGCCGATAAATTCTTCTTGATTAATAATTAATTCTTCCGGGTCGGAAACCCTCGTTCCGCAAATCACATCAAGCAGCGTCCGATCGGAATCTTCATCGTAAATAGGCTTGTCCAAAGAGACATAAGAATTCAGCGGGATATGCTTCTGCCTTGTCGCCGTCTTAATAGCTGTAATAATTTGGCGCGTTATACAGAGCTCTGCAAACGCCTTGAAGGACGCAAGCTTATCGCCTTTGAAATCACGTATTGCTTTGTATAGTCCTATCATGCCTTCTTGAACGATATCCTCGCGATCGGCCCCGATAAGAAAATAGGAACGCGCTTTAGCACGTACAAAATTTTTATACTTATTGATTAGATATTCCAGCGCTTCACTTTCACCTTCACGAACCGCTTCAACAATGTCTTCGTCCGTTCTGCAGTCAAAATCCAGCGTTTTCCATTCTCTGAGGTCGATGCTCACGAACAATCCCTCCGGCTCGAACGGCGTACATTCCGTAATAACTAAGCTATACTGCAATTCATGGCTTACAAGCTCATTCCATAAAAGGAAGGTCATATATCTTCTAAACATAAGAATCTGGATGATTCTACCGTTCTCTTAAAAGAAACATAGACTCAGTATACATTATGTAACCTTGCAGCGTCAATCAAGATCATGTCGAATGTTCGTTTATTATCTAGCAAAAATGGAATTTAACCCCGTATAATGAACGGTTGGTGTCAAGTTATCTCACATAAATCTCAAGTGTTTTGAAACTAGTTTTGCCCTCTTCGCCATTTCTCGAGTTGAGTCTTCACATCGATACTTATGTTGTTATCCAGCTCATTGCGTGTTTTCGATACATAGTCCACCGTTTTTTCGATCGCTTTACGATTTTGCTGAATATTAATAAGGAGCTCCCTGGCTGAGATACGCAGCGCCCCTTTACCAAAGGCCACATGCTGCTCCACTAAATCGGAGGTTGCCACATACAGGTCACGGCTGCGCATTGCCAGCTCCGAGGCAAGACGTTCAATGCAAGCATCAGCCGTTTCCTTTTCCTTCGTATAGACAACCGTTAGCCGATATTGATTGAAGGTCGATCCCGTTCCAGGTACTTGATGAGCATCAAATACAACGATTACCTCTATGCCGGTATAGCCTTGATAGTCCGCAAGCATTTCCAATAATCGATCGCGCGCATCCTCCAATTGGTTATCCCGCAAAGACGCCAGCATTGGCCATGCCCCAATCATATTGTAGCCATCGACAAGCAGCACATCCTCTGCGCGTCGCATATTTAGCGACTTTGGCGCTGCCGCACCACTTCATACATTAATACGCCGGCCGCAACCGAGGCGTTTAGTGAGTTAAGCCGGCCGTTCATCGGCAATTTGATCAGGAAATCACATTTTTCCTTAATAAGTCGTCCAATTCCTTTGCTCTCGTTACCAATCACAACGGCCAGCGGCATATCGAAGCTTGTCTTGGAGGCAAATACATCCCGCGTCGCACCAACATCTGCTCCAGCAATCCAAATGCCTGCTTCTTTGAGCTTATCGATCGTTTGTGCCATGTTCGTAATGCGGGCAACCGGGACATATTCCACTGCTCCTGCGGATATTTTGGATACCGTTGCCGTGAGCGAAGCCGAGCGGCGCTTAGGAATAATAACACCATGAACACCGGTACATTCAGCAGTCCGCAGAATCGAACCCAAATTATGAGGATCCTCGATTTCATCAAGCAGCAGCAAGAATGGTACTTCACCGCTCTCACGTGCACGTTCCAGGATTTCATCTACCTCGAAATAACGATAAGCAGCTGCTTGAGCAACTACGCCTTGATGAGATACACCCTCGACCATCTGGTCCAGCTTACGCTTGTCCACAAACTGAACGATGATTCCCGCTCTTTTCGCTTCTGCAATAATGGGTCCAGCGTTTTTCTGTGCCTGCTCCGCAATCCAAAGCTTATTAATTTCACGGCCGGACCGAAGTGCTTCCATTACTGGATGTTTGCCGGCAATCCATTCTTGGGATTCATCTTGTTCATTCTCATGCTCAGTCATTCGTCTTCCTCCTTAAGCTCGGCCTTCGCCTCACTCTGTTCATTGAAAGCTACCGCCATTAGTTCGCGCAGCCTTTCACTTTGTTTGGAATAATATAAAAATCCGATTAAACACTCCAATGCGGTCGCTTGCCGATAATCAGCCGTATCCGCATTTTTGGGAGGCGTTCCGGATTTAGCATTGCGCCCGCGGCGTACGACGTCAGCTTCCTGCTCCGTCAACAGCGGCTGCCACTTCTCGAGCAGCACCCGCTGTGCTTTGGCTGAAACAAATTGAGTCGCTTGTTTATGGAGATGGTGAAGCTTGTGATTCGGCAGCGATACTAAATATTGCCTAACCAGTAATTCAAAAACAGAATCTCCGATATAGGCCAGCACGATCGGATTGAGTAAATGAGGCGGTTTGGTTGGGGTATGGATCCACCAGCCTTGCTCCATGACATCCATCATTTACGTCTCCAACGAATGCCTTGCGGGGTATCCTCTAGCAGAATACCTTGTTCCGCTAAAAGATCACGAATTTCGTCGGCTCTTGCCCAATTCTTTGATTTGCGTGCTTCCACTCTCTCCACGATCAGCGCATCAACGTCAGCATCCAGCAGCCCTTCCTTGTGTAAGGCAGGCAATAGCCCAAGCACTTGATCAAATGATTCAAAGGTATCAATAAGAAGCTGCAGGCTTTCAGCAGATACGACAGGTCTTTGCAAATGCTGATTCGTCTCACTCACAAGATCAAATAAGGCCGTGATGGCATCCGGTGTATTGAAGTCATCGTTCATTTTCGCTTGAAACTGCTCTTTGATAGCCTCCACTCTTCCGCGGAGAGCACTTGTTTCCTCATCATCCGCGCTAATAGCCACAGATAAACGGTGATGCAGGTTAACAACGCAATTAATGACGCGATCTACACTATTCTCAGCTTGAGTGATCGTTTCATCACTGAAATTAAGCGGACTGCGATAATGAGCCGAAAGCATAAAATAGCGAATGACCGCAGGCTTAATTCGTTTCACGAGCTCATTCACCGTAATACCGTTACCTAATGATTTGGACATTTTCTCATTATTAATATTAATGTAACCATTATGCATCCAATACCTTGCGAGCGGTTTACCCGTAATGGATTCCGATTGTGCAACTTCGCATTCATGATGCGGGAATTGAAGGTCATGGCCGCCGCCGTGAATGTCGAGTGTATCACCTAAATATTTGCGTACCATAGCGGAGCATTCAATATGCCAGCCTGGGCGGCCCGCTCCCCAAGGACTCTCCCAAAATATCTCGCCTGGCTTAGCAGCCTTCCAGAGAACAAAATCCTGCCCGTTTTCCTTGCGAGCATCTACGCCTATTCGGATACCGAGCTGCAGCTCATCTATATTCTGATGAGATAGCTTGCCGTAATCGGCAAACTTGTTCGTTCGGAAAAACACATCTCCACCGTTCTCGTAAGCATAGTCTTTATCGACCAGCTCTTGAATGAAAGCGATAATCTCATTCATATTTTCCGTAACACGCGGGTTTAAAGTTGCTTTATGAACACCGATCGCTTCAATGTTCTCATTGAACGCATCAATGAATTTCTCAGCCACTTCCGGCACAGTCACACCAAGCTGCTCCGCCTTACGGATCAATTTGTCATCCACATCCGTAAAATTAACGACATAATTCACTTCGTATTCGAGTGATTCTAAATAACGCCTCACGACATCAAAGAAAATAGCCGGACGTGCATTACCGATATGAATATAGTCGTATACGGTCGGTCCGCATACGTACATGTTCACTTTGCCCGGTTCAAGCGATACAAATACTTCTTTCTCACGAGTCATTGTATTATAGATGTGCAGGCTCATTTTCTAGTTTCTCCTCCAGCCATGGTCTGCTCTTCCCGTTCCAGCAGTGCCTGCTGTTCTTCCTTTTGCTGCCCTGGTTGTAATGACTTCAGCTCAGCCTTTAAATTATGAATTTCTTTCTGCATCTCACGCAGCATTTCAATAACTGGATCTGGAAGCTTCGTATGGTCAAGCCGATCGCCTACCCGCTCCCCATTCCGTTTCACAATACGTCCAGGATTTCCAACGACTGTGCTGTTGGGGGGAACCTCCCGAAGTACAACCGAATTAGAACCGATATTTACATTGTCTCCAACTTCAAATGATCCAAGAACCTTCGAACCTGAACCAATGACAACATTATTGCCGATTGTTGGGTGACGTTTGCCCCGTTCTTTCCCAGTCCCGCCGAGGGTTACACCCTGATAGATAACGACGTTATTCCCAATTTCACATGTTTCACCAATGACAACACCCATACCGTGATCAATAAACAGACCATCCCCGATTGTCGCGCCCGGATGAATTTCGATTCCCGTGAAAAACCGGCTAACCTGTGAAATGATGCGAGCAACCGTATACCAACGATTCTTATAAAAAGAATGTGCAACCCGGTGCGCCCAAATCGCATGCAGTCCAGAGTAGGTGAACACGACCTCAAACTTATTTCGGGCGGCTGGATCATTGTCAATTACAGTCTGGATGTCGGATTTTAAATGACGAAACATGGTCAAGACTCCTCTCAAACTTCCACGATCAAACGATCAAACGCAATATACGCGGACTTCTTAAAAACGATTGAAAAATCCAGTCATCCCGGCATCCATACGTCTACCGTAAAATAAATAAAAGCCCCTGCAGCCCAAAGGCTACAGAGGCGTAATTAACGCGGTTCCACTCTGTATGGGACTGTCTACAGACAACGAATCCCATCTCAACATCCTTAACGCGGATCAATCGTCACCACCTACCCCGTGCAGCATAGCTTGATTGCGTCGTTTTCCAAAAAAGGATTAACAAACGTCAAGCAATGGCGCGGATCAATAGTGCAGCTCCCAGGCGCAATGTTCACTTCAAGGAATAAACGACTCTCAGCCATTCTCACGGAACTCTGGCATGCGTTACAATAAAGCAGCAGCGGCTCCGTTCAAAAGGTCGCCCTCTCTGATAATACCTGTACGAAATTGAACGTTCCTGTTCAAAGCCTTATAGCGGATAAACCAAATAAATAAATAAGTACATTAAGTATAGCTGACTGTCGAATAACTGACAAGTACCTTGGACAAGTCGCTTCCTCCATATCAACATATTTATTTATAAACGAAGGCTTCACCCTAATCGGAAACGAATGCGCTCTTCCACTTTAGACTTGCCAAGCAGTACGATGGTTTGATTCAGGTCAGGACCATGAGTTTGCCCAGTGAGCGCTGCGCGAATCGGCATGAACAGCTGCTTGCCTTTGAAACCTGTCGTCTGTTGAACCGACTTAATCGCCGACTTGACGCTATCTACATCAAATTGAGTTATTCCTGTGACTTGATCTGCAAATGCGCGCAATACTGCCGGTACCTGTTCTTCGGCAAGGATGGTCTTCGCTTCTTCTTCATCCGTCACATCCGCAAGGAAAAATAATTCTGTGAGGGGGACGATTTCGGCTGCATAACGAAGCTTGTCCTGATACAGTGCGACTAAACCCGATGCCCATACTTGAGCATCCGCATCCAGAATCTCTGGCAATCGGCCTGCTTGCTGTAAATGCGGCACACACAGGTCAACTAAGCGAGGAAGCTCTGTTTTCTTCAAATACTCATTATTCATCCAGCTCAGCTTGTTCGCATCGAATACCGCAGGGCTTTTGCTTAAACGACTCGCGTTAAATACTTGAACAAGCTCATCACGCGTGAAAATTTCCTGTTCACCCTCCGGCGACCATCCCAGCAGCGTAATAAAGTTAAACATCGCCTCCGGTAAATACCCCAGCTTATCATATTGCTCTATAAACTGAACAATCGACTCATCCCGTTTACTGAGCTTCTTCCGCTGATCATTAACAATAAGCGTCATATGACCGAATATCGGAGGCTCCCAGCCGAAGGCTTCATAAATCATCAATTGGCGAGGCGTATTAGAGATATGATCCTCACCGCGAAGGACATGGCTGATCGCCATTAAATGATCGTCGAGCGCAACTGCAAAGTTGTAAGTCGGGATACCATCTTTTTTAACGATGACAAAGTCGCCTGTACCTTCGGTATCAAAGCTGATTTGACCTTTCACAAGATCATTAAAGCGGTATGTCTTGCCTTCGGGGACTCGGAAACGAATACTCGGAACACGCCCATCGGACTCAAACGCTTGGCGCTGCTCTGCCGTAAGATTGCGGTGTTGTCCAGAGTAACGAGGCGTTTCACCGCGCGATGTCTGCTCTTCCCGTTCCTTCTCCAGCTCTTCTTCGGTGCAGTAGCATTTGTAAGCCAGACCGCGGTCAAGTAAATCCTGCCAATATTCTTTGTAAATATCAAGCCGTTCTGTTTGACGATACGGTCCATATCCTCCGCCGATGTCAACACTTTCATCCCAATCAATTCCGAGCCATTTTAAGTACGTTAATTGACTCTCTTCGCCTCCAGCGACGTTACGCTTTACATCCGTATCTTCAATACGAATAATGAATGCACCGCCAAGGTTACGTGCAAATAAATAATTAAATAAGGCCGTTCTTGCATTACCAATATGTAAATGCCCTGTAGGCGAAGGTGCGTAACGCACCCGAATTGGTTGTGTCATTATACTCATACCCCTTCCACTCAAATTGCGTATTGCACGATCATAGCATAACCTTTACAAGGCAGACAACCGACTGTGCGGCAATCCCCTCGCCTCTTCCGGTAAACCCGAGCTGCTCTGTCGTTGTTGCTTTCACATTTACTTGGGACAAGTCCTCTGCCTCAAGCGCACCGGCAATGACCGCAATCATTTGCGGGATATATGGGGCCATCTTTGGGCGCTGTGCGATGATTGTAGAATCCACGTTACCAAGCTTATAACCCCGCTCCTTCACAAGCTTCCAGATGTGCTCGAGTAATTTCAAGCTATCCGCGTCTTTAAATGCAGGATCCGTATCGGGAAAATGTTTGCCAATATCCCCAAGTCCTAACGCTCCCAGTACAGCATCACTAATGGCATGCAGCAAAACATCCGCATCGGAATGCCCAAGCAATCCTTTCTCATAGGGAAGCGCAACACCCCCAATAATACAAGGCCGCCCCTCAACTAACTGATGCACATCAAACCCTTGTCCGACTCGAATCATGATTCTATCCCCTCTCCCCGCTTTAGCAAAAACTCTGCCCATGGCAGATCTTCAGGTGTCGTAATTTTAATATTCGTGTACTCTCCCTCTGTAACAGACACGGGCACACCCAAACGCTCTACGACCATAGCATCGTCCGTTCCCAGAAAACCATCCTGCTCCGCCTGCTCATGCGCTCGTAACAAGAGGGAACGCCGAAAAGCTTGCGGCGTTTGAATCGCCCACAAGCTTCGACGGTCCGGAGTCGCTACGATGACGCCGGCTTCATTCACTTGCTTAATTGTATCTTTCACAGGGACAGCAAGCACAGCGGCTTGGGTGCTCTGCGCGGCCGCCATACACGTGCGAACAGCCTTTGCGCTCACAAGCGGACGAACACCGTCATGTATCATGACCCAGTCACTAACCGTTGCATGCAGTCCGAGCCGTACAGAATGCTGGCGCTCGTCCCCCCTGCCAATACCGCCCTCACTTTACTCAGATGGTACTGTTGTACGAACGCTTCACACCGCGCAACATCTTGGGCACCGACTACAAGAGCAATCTCTACAACTTCATCCATACGCTCGAACAATTCAAGCGTATGAACAACGATAGGCTTGTCCTTCAGTTGTAAATACTGTTTGCTCTCTGATGTTCCCATTCGCGTTCCACGACCTGCCGCCACAATGACGACGCCCCAACCTGCCTGTGCTGCCTCCATGCCTTCCAACCGCCTCGCTGTAAACTTCGATGACTGCCCATGTACCGGCGCAAATCACCATCCGTGTACTATCATACCGTGTTACAGCGCTTTTTCCAACAATTTCGGCTTTGCAAAAATCATTCGCCCCGCAGAAGTCTGCAGTACGCTTGTTACCAGCACTTCCATCGTCATTCCGATATAATCACGACCGCCTTCAACAACGATCATCGTGCCATCGTCTAAATAAGCGACGCCTTGACCATGTTCCTTGCCATCCTTGATGACCTGGACTACAATTTCTTCACCGGGCAGGACAACCGGCTTAACAGCGTTGGCAAGATCATTGATATTCAACACCGATACACCCTGGAGCTCACAAACTTTATTGAGATTAAAATCATTGGTAACAACTTTGCCGTGCAGCACCTTAGCCAGCTTTACAAGCTTGCTGTCCACTTCCCCATCCTCTACATCGCCTTCATAGATGAGTACCTTAACATCGAGCTCCTTCTGAATTTTGTTCAGAATATCGAGGCCGCGTCTGCCGCGGTTTCGTTTCAACAAATCCGATGAATCGGCGATATGCTGCAGCTCCTCGAGAACAAATTCCGGAATGACGAGGGTACCCTCAATAAATCCGGTTTTGCAAATGTCAGCGATTCGGCCATCGATAATGACGCTCGTATCTAAAATTTTATGTTCTTCATAGCTGCTTTCTTCATCGATTTGTGCCGATTTGACTCTTCGTTCAAAAAAAGTAGAGAAACGCTCGGCCAGCTCCTCCCGTTTACTAAGACCAACCCGCAAACCCACATAACCGAAAAAGAGCGTCATAACAATCGGTATGAATATACCTGCTCCGGAAAGTCCGGAAACAGCTGGGAACAACAGCGCCGATAATGCAAGACCAACTATTAAGCCACCCACTCCAGACATCAATTCTCCCGTTGGCATCGCAGCTGCACGGTCAGCACCTTGCTGCATCCATCGCAGAAAAGGACCTGCGAGGACGGTTGCTGCTGCTAGTCCACAGAGTGCACCGATACCAAGGTTTAAATAATATCCGCCCGATTGCTGCATCATGCCGTACGTTGCATCTGTCCAGATGGCCCCCATGCTCATCCAATTATGTATTTGAGCACCGAGAACACCACCGAACAGTAAACCAATCAACTGAATTATTCGTTTCATCACATAAATCCACCTCCATTACAATTATGTGCCAATTATTCGCACGTTAATCGTTACGAAAGGGAAGAAACAATTAGAATTTATTAACCTTAGCGGAAAAAAGGACAAAACGGGAAATTCCGTTTTGAATTAACTGTCCATCAGGCTTATAATAGGAGGTAGCAACGCAATCCCGAAACGAGGTGGAATCGATGAGCGCCCCAACGTTGGAGCAATTCCAGCAGCAGGTATCTGAATTGCTGCTGCGACATCGCAGCTTGCTTGATGTATTATCGAAATACGGTCAGTCCGGCGCATCCGTTAACCGAGCTGTAGCTAAATCTGTAACGGAATGCGGCTGTATCGAATTGAATGCCCGGAAACAAGAGTATGAAGATGATTTCAACTTGGAACAGGCGAAGATTAAGCTTCACCATCACATCAATGGCGAACTCTGCGAACATTGCAGAGATGCTATTCAAAATGAGCTTGGCCGTAATTTGTTCTACATGTCCGCCATGTGCAATTTGCTCGGTATTCAGCTTAATAATGTTGTTGCCAACGAGTCTGACAAATGCTCCACTTTAGGATTATTTAATTTAACTTAGTTCCTCATGCGCTTAACTTAAGGCTTAAACTAAAAAAACCGCCCTATCTTCTCCGTTGACGGATGAAGCAAGGCGGTTTTTTTAGTTAATAACGGCGTATCACTTTAAGCGCTATGCTCTGCTGGTTCTTCAGGGAGCTGCGCTTCTATTATCCGGCGTTTGCGTTTTCTGCCGGGGAGACGCCGATCAACGTTTTTTTTTAGACCGTATAATGCATAAATTACTAAAGGAACGAAAATGATTTTCGATAGATGATGCGGGAACAAGAATCCCCAGCACGACTGCAATAACAACAATAATCGGTACGACCCAAATCGCATTTTTGGGAATGCCGACCTTCTTGAAATTGGGATACTTGATCGTACTGACCATTAAGAACGAAAGAATTAATGTACTAGCCATTAGAACCGATACGGCGATTTCATGATGGAATAACGCCAATGTTGCAAGCACGCCGCCCGCAGCTGGAATCGGTAAACCAATAAAATAGCCCGGCATGCCTGAAACCACATTAAATCTTGCCAAACGCAATGCGCCGCATATAGGGAACAATGCCGTTATAATCCAAGCAGGTGCAGGTGTTAGCTCTTGAAAAGCAACACTGTACATAATAAAAGCCGGCGCAACTCCAAAGGAGATTACATCCGAGAGAGAATCAAGCTCCTTGCCGAACTCACTTTGTGCATTAAGTGCCCGTGCCACTCGGCCATCTACACCATCCATCAGCATAGCAATAATAACCATCATCGCAGCTACTTCAGGCTTCGCATTTTCAGGAAACACGAGAATTATGGCGACGATACCTAGGAATAGATTCGCCACCGTAAACAGACTCGGTATCGACTTCGTAATCATTTTGCTCCACCTCATCTTTACTATGCCCCAAACCCATTCATTGCAGTATTCCGGTTATGAAGTTCAGCTTACACTTCATGAATGTTAAACAAGAAACTATTTTACGGTTCCAAGTTATCCGTCTGTAACATAGTTAATTATTCCCGTTAAAATGAAAACTCTCTGTTGAGTTTTCCGAATTTGAGCGATAATGTAAGATCCAGACAGCAGTTTTCTGCATTCTCACATTGTATGGGATTTAGATTTGTCTGTCAATGAACATCTGCTCTTGTATCCGCTTCAGACCTTCCTTAATGGCGCGTGCTCGAACTTCTCCAATGCCATCGACTGAATCCAATTCCTCAATCGTTGCCATCAGAATATGCGGTAAATTATCGAAACGGTCGACCAAATTATTCATAATGGCAGCTGGCAAACGCGGGATTCGGCTCAGCAGTCTATAGCCCCGCGGTGCGACCATATCCTCAGAAGCAGCACTCATTCCGGAGTAGCCAAGCAGCTTAATAATTTGGGATAATTCCAGCAATTCTTCAGCATTCAGCTTGCGAATGGCGGATCGAATATCCCGAATCTTATCTTCATACGGATCTTTCGCATAATCCTTCAGCAGGAACCATGCTTCTTCTTCTACTCCGCCCACAAGCTCTTCCATTTGCATGCTGATGAGACGACCTTCTGTCCCCAGCTCATTCACGTAACGCTTGATCTCCATTTTAACTCGAATTACCATCTCAATTCGTTTTATTACATGGGCAACCTCTTGCAGAGTGACCATCTCTTCGAACTCCAGAGCGGATAAATTCGTGAACGACTGATTCAGCACGACTTTATACTTCTCCAAGGTTTGAATGGCTTGATTGGCTTTCGTAAGAATGACGGCCATATCTTTAAGCGAGTATCGGAGCTGCCCTTGATACAGAGTAATGACATTCCGGCGCTGTGAGATGGAGACCACCAGCTTGCCCGTCTGTTTGGCTACCCGTTCGGCCGTCCGGTGACGAATACCTGTTTCTGAGGAAGATATTGAGCTATCCGGAATCAATTGCGTATTTGCATATAAAATTCGTTTCCGATCCTCACTTAGTATAATGGCACCGTCCATCTTCGCCAGCTCATACAGGTAGTTCGGGGAGAAATCGCAATTGATTGAAAATCCACCATCGACCACATCCATTACTTCCGGACTATAGCCAACAACTATTAATGCCCCCGTCTTCGCCCGCAGTACGTTGTCGAGTCCTTCCCGGAATGCCATCCCTGGTGCAACCATTTGCAGCAGCTGGTTCATAATCTCTAGTTGATTGAGCTCTTTCATCATTTCCCCCCTCTATCCGAATGCTTTCGTTAGCGCTTCCGCTACGGTCTCTACGCCAATAATTTCGATACCAGCCGGCGGGGTCCAGCCCTTTAAGCTCTTCGCAGGCATGATAACCCGCTTGAAACCAAGCTTCTGTGCTTCCTTTACCCGCTGTTCAGCTCTTGAAACTGCTCTTACTTCACCGGTCAGTCCGATTTCGCCAAAGAACACATCAAACGGTCTTGTCGGAGCATCGCGGAAGCTTGAGGCAATACTTACCGCCGCAGCTAAATCAACAGCCGGTTCATCCAATCTGATGCCGCCAGCTACATTAAGATAGGCATCTTGCGTTTGAAGAAACATACCCATACGCTTCTCTAATACGGCAATAATGAGAGCCATCCGATTATGGTCAATTCCCGTTGACATACGTCGCGGCGAAGGGAAGTTGGTCGTCGTAACAAGTGCTTGGAGCTCTACAAGCACCGGTCTTGTTCCTTCCATACTTGCCACTACGGTAGAACCTGACACTCCAAGCGGTCTTTCGGATAAGAATAATTCGGATGGGTTGCTGACTTCGCGAAGCCCTTCTTCTCCCATTTCAAAAATGCCGATTTCATTCGTGGAGCCAAAGCGATTTTTAACAGCTCGCAATAATCGGTAAGAATGATGGCGTTCACCTTCAAAATAAAGAACACAATCGACCATATGCTCTAACATTCTTGGACCCGCAATGGCGCCTTCCTTGGTTACATGACCGACAAGAACGGTCGCGATCCCTTTTATCTTGGCAACACGCATGAAATGTGCTGTACATTCTCGAACCTGAGAAACGCTCCCCGGTGCGGATTGAACCCCTGGATCGTACACCGTCTGAATCGAGTCAATGACGAGAAAGTCTGGCTGAACCGACTCAATCGCATCATTAATCTGCTCCATATTCGTCTCACACAGCACATAAAGCTTGTCGGTTAACGCTCCTAATCGATCCGCCCGCAGCCGGGTTTGACGAACTGATTCTTCTCCGGAAATATAGAGAACGGTCAAAGCCATTGAAGCAAGCGCATGAGAGGTCTGCAGAAGAAGGGTTGATTTCCCGATGCCGGGATCACCGCCTACAAGAATAAGCGAGCCTGGCACAACACCTCCGCCGAGAACCCGATTAAGCTCCTTGAGCGTCGTCTCGATTCGCTGCTCCTCACCACTTTCTATATGTATGATGGAACGCGGCTTTTCTTTCGTCTGAATGATTGAAGAGCCCATACCTTGCGTTTTTACAATCGTCTCTTTCTCTTCCACCATCGTGTTCCATGATCCGCAGCCCGGGCATTTACCCAGCCATTTTGGTGTTTCGGTCCCACATTCCGTGCATGCGAACTTGATTTTAAGTTTTGCCATATGCGGCTCCTTATACGGTTTACGTATCATTCAAAGTTTACCATTTCTATCGGCAGTGATAAACCTATTTTGTACAACGTGTCAGCCTGTTTTAGAAAATCTTTACCTTTATCTAAACCGTAACTGTTAAATCCTACCCATATACGAAAATTTCCGGTTTATTGCCCCTCGTTAATCCTATTCAATATTAATGCCATTGATATAGTTTACCAATCCTCTTCAATAGAAACAAATTTCACTATGAAATGATAGTGAAATTTAGAAAAAATATAGAAAATGCCCCTTGCTTCACCTGGTCACAGGCATCGAAGCAAGGGGCATTAATTATAGGTTTTCTTATTTAGCCGCAGTCTCTTCTGCGGTTACAATATCCTTCGTGACCGTTAATTCGCCATCCTTCTCATCAATGAGAAGCGTATCACCTTTAGCGATTTTACCGATCAGCAGATCTTCGGACAAACGATCCTCGATATGCTTCTGAATCGCACGGCGCAGCGGACGCGCGCCATACTGCGGATCAAAACCTTCCTTAGCCAGGAATTCCTTCGCCTTATCAGTGATCGTGAAATCCACTTCCTGCTCACGCAGACGTTTGCGCAGCTCGTCGGACATTAAGCTCACGATTTGGGCGATATGTTCCTTCTCGAGGGAATGGAATACGATCGTCTCATCAATCCGGTTCAAGAACTCCGGCCGGAAGCTCTTCTTCAGCTCTGCCAAAACTTTCTCCTTCATGACGTTAAAGTCGCGGCCCGCATCCTGTGCTGCGGTGAAGCCCAAGTGAGGTATTCCGTTTGATTTGATCGGCACCAACATTAGATGTCATGATAATCAACGTGTTGCGGAAATCGACTACGCGGCCTTTGGAATCGGTCAATCGACCATCCTCAAGCACTTGCAGCAAAATATTGAATACTTCTGGGTGTGCCTTCTCAATTTCATCAAGCAGCACGACTGAGTATGGCTTGCGACGAACTTTCTCCGTCAATTGGCCGCCTTCCTCGTAACCCACGTATCCCGGAGGCGCTCCAACCAGACGAGACGTTGAATGCTTCTCCATATATTCCGACATGTCGATCCGAATAACCGCATTCTCATCGCCGAACATCGCCTCAGCAAGCGCACGTGCCAGTTCCGTTTTACCGACCCCGGTTGGACCAAGGAAAATGAAGGAGCCCATTGGTCGTTTCGGGTCTTTCAGACCTGCACGAGCCCGGCGAATCGCACGCGATACCGCTTTTACCGCTTCATGCTGGCCGATTACGCGGTCGTGAAGAATATCTTCCATATTGAGCAAACGCTGCGTTTCTTCCTCAGCCAGCTTGCTGACTGGAATCCCCGTCCAGCTTGCCACAATCTGTGCGATATCCTCAGGTGTAACTTCGGAATCGGTACGGCCTTGCTTTTCTTTCCATTGGTTCTTCGTGACATCCAGCTCTTCACGGATCTTCTGTTCCGTATCACGAAGCGCCGCTGCCTTCTCGAATTCTTGGCTTTGAACCGCTGAATCCTTCTCCTTGCGGATATCCTCCAGACGATTTTCCAGCTGTTTCAAATTAGGCGGTACTGTATATGATTTGAGCCGTACTTTGGAGCTCGCTTCATCGATAAGGTCAATCGCTTTATCCGGAAGGAACCGATCTGTAATATAACGATCAGACAGCTTAACCGCTTGAACAATCGCTTCATCAGTAATTTTCACCCGGTGATGGGCTTCGTAGCGGTCACGTAAGCCATGCAGAATTTGAATCGCTTCCTCAGGTGATGGCTGATCCACCGTAATAGGCTGAAAGCGGCGCTCAAGAGCGGCATCCTTCTCAATATATTTGCGATATTCATCCAGCGTCGTTGCACCGATGCATTGGAGCTCTCCTCTGGCCAGCGCCGGTTTCAGAATATTGGAGGCATCGATCGCGCCTTCAGCTCCGCCTGCACCGATTAACGTATGAAGCTCATCGATGAACAGAACGATGTTGCCGGCTTGACGAATTTCATCCATAATTTTTTTCAAACGATCTTCGAATTCACCGCGGTACTTCGTTCCTGCGACAACAGAGCCCATATCAAGCGTCATAACACGTTTGTCACGGAGTGTCTCTGGAATTTCGCCAGCGATAATTTTCTGAGCGAGGCCTTCAGCAATAGCCGTTTTACCAACACCAGGCTCACCGATAAGAACCGGGTTATTCTTCGTTCTACGGCTGAGCACTTGAATAACACGTTCAATTTCTTTACTGCGGCCGATGACAGGATCTAGATTGCCATCCTTCGCATAAGCAGTCAAGTCACGAGCCAAACCATCAAGTGTTGGTGTGCTTACATTTGCAGCTGCACCATGACTGCTGGAAACGGCCTCGCTGCTGCCAAGAAGCTGCAGCACTTGCTGACGCGCTTTATTCAAGCTGATACCAAGGTTATTCAGTACCCGGGCAGCGACACCTTCGCCTTCGCGAATAAGACCGAGCAAGATATGCTCTGTACCAACATACGTATGTCCAAGCTTACGCGCTTCATCCATCGAAAGCTCAATGACTTTCTTTGCACGCGGCGTATAGGCGATATTAGTCGGCTGCTCTTGGCCGCGGCCGATCAGTGTTTCAACTTCATCTTGGATTTTTTCCAAGCCTAAACCGAGACCGATAAGAGCTTTGGCTGCAATTCCTTCCCCTTCTCGGATAAGTCCGAGCAAAATGTGCTCTGTACCTATGTTGTTATGACCGAGACGAACCGCTTCTTCCTGCGCTAATGCGAGCACTTTCTGTGCTCGTTCCGTGAATCTACCAAACATCATGTTCATACACCCCCATGATCGGATTTACGATGTAAATGCTCTCGTATAAGTTCCGCACGTCGGATATCTCGCAGTTCAGGGGTCATTTTTTCATTGAACACCTGTTGGAGAAAACCTGGTTGCGTTAAAACCACCATTTCATTAATTACCTGCGGTGAAACATCCTGAATCAGACCCAGATCAACCCCAAGCCTTACATCAGATAACCGCTGAGCCGCTTCCTTCGAGTCCATGATTACAGCATGCGATAAAATCCCGTAGGAACGGTAAACCCGATCCTCCAGACGCACACGCGATTCCGCAAGCATACGCTGGCGTGCTGCCCTTTCATGCTCAATAATTTGCTTAGCGACGCTGTGCAAATTCTCAATGATTTCCTCTTCAGATTGACCAAGCGTAATCTGATTAGAAATTTGAAACAGGTTGCCAATCGCCTCACTGCCCTCACCATACATTCCGCGTACCGCTAGCCCTACTTGAGCGATTGCAGATAAAATGCGGTTAATTTGCTGTGACAGCACAAGCCCCGGCAAATGCATCATTACCGAAGAACGAATACCGGTGCCGACATTCGTCGGACAACTGGTTAAAAAACCCCTTCGTTCATCAAATGCATAATCGGCCATTTCTTCATAGATATCGTCAATGCGGCTTGCCAGTTCCCATGCTTCTTGAATTTGAAACCCAGGGTACAAGCATTGGATCCGCAGATGATCCTCTTCATTAACCATAATACTTACGGATTCATTAGCACTTAAAATAACCGCCCCGCAGCGTGATTCGTTTGCGAGATTCGTGCTTATTAAATGCTTCTCCACCAGAACTCTACGTTCAAGTTCACTTAAATTTGTTAATTCTATTGTATCAAACTCACCGAGACCATTTAATTTGCCTGTCTCAGCAACAGATGTTAGCTGTTCCATTACTTCTTGAGCCTGTTGATTGGTTGCCAGCAATGGAAACGGATGACCTCGCAAATTACGGGCGATACGTATTCGACTGCTGATGACGATGTCCGCATCGGGGCCGTTATCTTTCATCCAATCACTTAATGCCTCGTTTACAAAAGATCGTTTTGACATCCCGAATCCTCCATCCTGCGATACCTACACATCTGCTACATTACGTTCCAGCTCGCGAATCCGATCGCGGATTTGGGCCGCATTCTCAAATTCTTCGCGGTCGATAAGCTCATGCAAATTTCGTCTGAGCTCTTCAATTTCACGTTTAAGCTGAATCTGTCCGCCGGTACGCTTTGGAATTTTACCCACATGCACGGTATTACCATGCACGCGTTTGAGTATCGGATCTAACCTGCTGCCAAACTGTTTGTAGCAGTTACTACAGCCGAAGCGCCCCATTTTACTGAACTGGGTATAGGTCAGCCCGCATGTCTCACATCGGATCTGCGGGGGCTTAGCACCAAAACTGCTCGGTTCAAAATCAAGTAAACCCGATAATAGGCTATGGATCGAGAAACCGTTCGAGGTACCCGGAATCCCTTCTCCTTTTTCTCTTGCACATGATTCACAAATATGAAATTCCGTCTTCTCTCCATTCACAATCTTCGTAAAATGAAGTGTCGCCGGCTTCTTGCCGCATTCCTGACAAAGCATTCCGCACAATCCCTCCTCTTGCAAGGCTAAGAAGAAATCATAATCGCCTTTCACTGGCGTTATGCATTTTCTCCCCTCAAAAATATAAGTCAGGTTGAAACCTCTCCTCATACCTTTAAGGCGCGCAGGTTTTACTTAATAAGCAGTGTAATCAGCATTGCCCTTAAAAGCCTTGCCCGAATTTCGTCACGAAGTGGCAGCTTTACTGCAATGGATTCACGCGATACCGCCGCCCGAAGTAAATTAGCTTCACGACGAGTGATGAACTCCGCTTCCTCCAGCTGATAAATCAGCCCTTCTGCCGCACTTTGATCCACCTGATCGCCAATTGTATGTACAATATGGCCTTGAATCGCTGTTAGCGTGGGCAGTTCGACGCGCTGGATACGAATATATCCGCCTCCGCCTCGTTTACTCTCCACAAAATAGCCCTTCTCCAGCGTGAACCTTGTGCTGATGACGTAATTGATTTGAGACGGAACGCATGAAAAACGGTCTGCCAAATCATTGCGCTGTAATTCAACAGCGCCATCAGAGCTCTCCTGCAGCATATGCTTCAAGTACTGCTCAATGAGATCGGAAATGTTGCGCATTTCGCCAACCTCCCTAAGTTGCCAAACACCACTTCCTAAACAGGGCGCTTTACTCAACGGCTTCTTATGCCGCTAAAGTCTAAATCGTCAAAGTTTTTAGATAAATTGACTTTGACTTTCTTTGACTTTAACTTTATTATACGCAATTTTATTAAAAGGTCAAGTGGCTTCACGTGTCAGCTCCCCTTATTATCTTGGGCCGATAACGCACATTTATACCTATTCTAATCAGATAGCCTACAAATCCCAGCCTTATATAAGAGAAATATCTGGATTATTATCATAATTCAAAACGTCTCCCGCCCGTGCAGCTGCGCGGGAGTAAGCTGCACCATTCTTTAATAAATCCGAGAAGCCTGATTGATTGCAAACGCGGTAAACTGAGATCAAAGAATACAACAAAAAACCGACCGCATGAATGCGGTCGGTTGTTCGTGCTTGGCGACGTCCTACTCTCCCAGGACCCTGCGGTCCAAGTACCATCGGCGCTGAAGGGCTTAACGGTCGTGTTCGAGATGGGAACGCGTGGGTCCCCTTCGCCATCGCCACCAAACGTGATCTTGAGCTGCCCCAAGTATCGGTGCTCAAAGCATTACGCCTTGAAAACTGGATACGAACTTTTGCGATTGTTTCATTAGCTGAGTAAACTTGTTTAACGCAGGTTCCGAAGCCTTGCACTCATCCTTGGATGAGATGCGTAGGATAAGCCCTCGACCGATTAGTATTCGTCAGCTGCATGCATTGCTGCACTTCCACCTCGAACCTATCAACCTGGTCGTCTTCCAGGGGTCTTACGAATTGGGAAATCTCATCTTGAGGGGGGCTTCGCGCTTAGATGCTTTCAGCGCTTATCCCGTCCGCACGTAGCTACCCAGCGGTGCTCCTGGCGGAACAACTGGTACACCAGCGGTGCGTCCATCCCGGTCCTCTCGTACTAAGGACAGCTCCTCGCAAATTTCCTACGCCCACGACAGATAGGGACCGAACTGTCTCACGACGTTCTGAACCCAGCTCGCGTACCGCTTTAATGGGCGAACAGCCCAACCCTTGGGACCTACTTCAGCCCCAGGATGCGATGAGCCGACATCGAGGTGCCAAACCTCCCCGTCGATGTGGACTCTTGGGGGAGATAAGCCTGTTATCCCCAGGGTAGCTTTTATCCGTTGAGCGATGGCCCTTCCATGCGGTACCACCGGATCACTAAGCCCGACTTTCGTCCCTGCTCGACTTGTAGGTCTCGCAGTCAAGCTCCCTTATGCCTTTGCACGCTACGAATGATTTCCAACCATTCTGAGGGAACCTTTGGGCGCCTCCGTTACTCTTTAGGAGGCGACCGCCCCAGTCAAACTGCCCACCTGACACGGTCCCTGTACCGGATTACGGTACCAGGTTAGAACTCCGATACGATCAGGGTGGTATCCCAACGGTGCCTCCACCGAAGCTGGCGCTCCGGCTTCCAAGGCTCCCACCTATCCTGTACAGATCGTACCAAAGTCCAATATCAAGCTGCAGTAAAGCTCCATGGGGTCTTTCCGTCTTGTCGCGGGTAACCTGCATCTTCACAGGTATTAAAATTTCACCGGATCTCTCGTTGAGACAGCGCCCAAGTCGTTACGCCATTCGTGCGGGTCAGAATTTACCTGACAAGGAATTTCGCTACCTTAGGACCGTTATAGTTACGGCCGCCGTTTACTGGGGCTTCAGTTCATAGCTTCGCCTTGCGGCTAACCACTCCCCTTAACCTTCCAGCACCGGGCAGGCGTCAGCCCGTATACTTCGCCTTACGGCTTCGCACAGACCTGTGTTTTTGCTAAACAGTCGCTTGGGCCTTTTCACTGCGGCCCCCTCGTGCTATTCACACTACCGGGGCACCCCTTCTCCCGAAGTTACGGGGTCATTTTGCCGAGTTCCTTAACGAGAGTTCTTCCGAGCGCCTTAGCATACTCTGCTCGCCTACCTGTGTCGGTTTGCGGTACGGGCACCTTCACCTGGCTAGAGGCTTTTCTTGGCAGCGGGAACACATGACCTTCGGTACTATAATTTTCCCTCCCCATCACAGCTCAGCCTTACAGTGTGCGGATTTGCCTACACACCAGCCTTACTGCTTGGACGGACTATTCCATCAGTCCGCGTCACTATCCTTCTGCGTCACCCCATTGCTCATAACGGCTTACGGTGGTACAGGAATGTCAACCTGTTGTCCTTCGACTACGCCTTTCGGCCTCGCCTTAGGTCCCGACTTACCCTGAGCGGACGAGCCTTCCTCAGGAACCCTTAGGCTTTCGGCGGACAAGATTCTCACTTGTCTTTTCGTTACTCATACCGGCATTCTCACTTGAATACGGTCCACCAGTCCTTACGGTCTGACTTCAATCTATATTCAACGCTCCCCTACCACTGATACCAAAGGTATCAATCCATAGCTTCGGTGGTGTGTTTAGCCCCGTTACATTTTCGGCGCAGAGTCACTCGACCAGTGAGCTATTACGCACTCTTTAAATGGTGGCTGCTTCTAAGCCAACATCCTGGTTGTCTTTGCAACTCCACATCCTTTCCCACTTAACACACACTTGGGGACCTTAGCTGATGGTCTGGGCTGTTTCCCTCTTGACGATGGATCTTAGCACTCACCGTCTGACTCCCGGATATAAGTACATGGCATTCGGAGTTTGGCTGGACTTGGTAACCCTTGGCGGGCCCCGCACCCAATCAGTGCTCTACCTCCACGACTCTAAATTCCGAGGCTAGCCCTAAAGCTATTTCGGGGAGAACCAGCTATCTCCGAGTTCGATTGGAATTTCTCCGCTACCCCCACCTCATCCCCGCATTTTTCAACATGCGTGGGTTCGGGCCTCCAGTGCGTGTTACCGCACCTTCACCCTGGACAGGGGTAGATCACACGGTTTCGGGTCTACGTCCACATACTATGGCGCCCTATTCAGACTCGCTTTCGCTGCGGCTCCGGCTCTTCACCTTAACCTTGCATGGGAACGTAACTCGCCGGTTCATTCTACAAAAGGCACGCCATCACCCATATAGAGGGCTCTGACTTCTTGTAAGCGCACGGTTTCAGGTTCTTTTTCACTCCGCTTCCGCGGTGCTTTTCACCTTTCCCTCACGGTACTGCTTCACTATCGGTCGCTAGGGAGTATTTAGCCTTGGCAGATGGTCCTGCCGGATTCCCACGAGGTTTCACGTGTCTCGCGGTACTCGGGATCCGTCTCGGAGGGTGTCGACTTTCAACTACAGGGCTTTTACCTTCTATGGCGGGCCTTTCCAGACCTCTTCGTTTAACCGGCACCTTTGTAACTCCATGTGAGACGTCCCACAACCCCAAGGAGCAAGCTCCTTGGTTTGGGCTAATCCGCGTTCGCTCGCCGCTACTGACGGAATCACTATTGTTTTCTCTTCC
>CAWCBD010000004.1:0-177500 GCA_963793665.1 uncultured Paenibacillaceae bacterium | reverse complement strand
CAAAAGCGGCAAGAAGTAATATACCATTTTGAAAATTAAAAAACAACTTGTAAAATATAACAAATGGCTGTGCGGAGATTAAGACCTCCACGCAGCCATTGTTGCCTTCTATATATTACTCACCCAGCATTCTCTGCAGTTCCTCTTCGTCTTCAATTACGGTAACACCCAGCTCGCGCGCTTTGGTCAGCTTGCTGCCGGCGCTTTCCCCTGCAATAACGAAATCGGTTTTCTTTGAGACGCTTCCGCTTATCTTGGCGCCACAGGCTTCAAGCTTCTTGGCTGCCTCATCTCTGGTCATGGTGGTCAGCGTTCCTGTGAGAACGACGGTTTTACCGCTGAATACACTATTATCACGCACAACCAGTACCTCTTCAGCTTTCGCCTTTACGCCAAGCTCCAGCATGCGGTCGATATTCGCGGAAGCGATCGGATCTCTAAAATACGTATAAATACTCTCGGCAACTATCCCGCCAACATCAGGAAGTCCGATAAGCTCCTCTATCTCAGCGGCTCGAACAGCAGCTAGGTCAGCAAAATGATCGGCTAGCATTTTCGTGGTTGCCTTCCCTGTATTCGGTATTCCAAGAGCAAATAGAAATGCGGCAAGATCGCGTTCCTTCGACTTATCGAGCGCCTCAATGAGCTTACGCGCCTTCTTCTCACCAAAACGATCCAGCCCGATCAGATCCTCATAGGTCAAAGCATACAGATCTGCCGGATCACGTACGCCGCGTTCATCAAATAGCTGCTCGGCCGTCATTATGCTGAACGATTCAATGTCCATCGCATCACGGGAAGAGAAATGTGTAATTCTGCCGATTGTTTGCGGGCGGCAATCCAGCTTGTTCAAGCAAAATAAATGCGCGCCTCGAAGCTCTAATGTAGAGCCGCATGCCGGACAAAGGTTTGGGGTAATAATCTCCTCGCCCGGTTCATCATCGGCTTTGCCGAGTATCTCTGGGATCACATCGTTCGATCGACGGATAAACACATGGGTTCCGAGAGCGTGTTTGAGGTTCTTGCGTTCAATATCCCCGACATTATTGAGGGTACAGTTCTGGACAGTAACTCCTGCCAGCTCAACGGGCTGCAGACGCGCGAGCGGTGTTATTTTGCCGGTACGTCCGACTTCCCATGAAACCGACTCGAGAATCGTTGTCGTTTCTTCTGCTTCAAACTTGAAAGCGACAGCCCAGCGGGGAAATTTATCGGTATATCCAAGAACTTCGCGTGTGCGCATATCCGTCAGCTTCACAACAGCGCCATCAATAAGGTAATCAAGTTCCCCGCGCATAGCCGTTACCCGCTCCAGCTCAGCTTGAACTTCCTCGATAGTCGTCCAATACGTGGCATACGGATTAATCTTGAAACGGTTGTCTCGAAGGAATTGCTGCATTTGCTGATGATTCTCAAATTCTACGCCCTCGGCATGGCCAATGTTATAAAAGTAAGCATTCAGCTTTCTCTCCGCCGTAAGTCGTGGATTCTGGTTGCGAAGAGCGCCAGCCGCTGCATTGCGCGCATTCTTGAGCGGCTCTGCTGCGGTCTGGTTGTACTTCTCCAATACGGATAAGTTCATAATCCCTTCGCCCTGCACCTCAATAAGTCCATTCGTAAACGGAATCGTTAGTGGAATCGACTTGATGGTTTTGACCTGCGCGAGAATACCTTCACCAATGACGCCATTGCCCCTTGTTGAAGCCTGTACGAGACGCCCTTCATCGTATGTCAGGTTAAGCGTCAATCCATCAAATTTCAATTCGATAACGTAAGAAGGGTCTGGCAGCTGCTCCGCCTCTGGATTCTTGGAATTAAAGTCAGCTACCGCCTTGCAAACTCGTGCGTTCCAAGCTAGCAGATCCTCTTGATCCTGGGCTTTATCAAGGCTCCAAAGGCGTGCAAGATGCCGATGCGGATCGAAGCCCTTGAGAATATCCCCGCCAACCCGGCTAGTTGCGGAATCCGGAAGAATAATTCCTGTTGATTGCTCAAGCTGAATAAGCTCATCATATAGAAGATCATATTCTTTATCACTTATCGACGGCTCATCCAAGGTGTAGTAGCTGTAGTTATGATGTTCGATCTGGTTCACCAGCTCGCGCATTCTTGCAAGCTGTTCAGGCTTCGCCGTATGTTCCGGCTCCATTGCAGTCGTCATCGGGGCATCCTGCCTCTCTTATTCAGAAATCGCTTATACTTTCGTTATAGGGGCAAAGCTGGCAAGCAGCTTTTTCAGTCCGATCGGAGCCGGAAAGGCGATTTGAAGCTCTTTGTCATTGCTGCTGCCTCGTACGGAAACGACGGTTCCAATACCCCATTTGCCATGAGATACTTTATCGCCAGCCACAAAATCGCGATCTGTCTCCCCGCCGGCCGCAGCACCTGCAGCTTTCGCAGCATCCATCGGCGTACTGACTCGAACCCCGCTGCTGCTGCGGCCGCTTGTAAGGGGACCAGACGGACCTCCGCCTGCCCCTGCACCTGCAGGACGACTAGCACCATAACCAACCGGTCTGCCCGCTCCTGAACCTATCGCTCCGCCAGCTCCCGAACGATTGCCCGCTGTCGATCCTCCACGGTAACCGAAGCCTTCACGCACGGCCTCTGTCTTCAATTCATCCGGCACTTCCTTCAAAAAACGTGAGGGCATATTCATGCTGGTACGCCCATATAAGGTACGCGAACGCGCACAGGTCATATAGAGCCTCTGCTCTGCGCGCGTAATCCCTACATAGGCCAGCCGGCGCTCTTCCTCGAGCTCGTCATTATCCATTAATGTCCGGCTGTGCGGAAATAAACCCTCCTCCATTCCAATAATAAAGACAATCGGGAATTCGAGACCTTTGGCGCTGTGCATGGTCATAAGCACAACCGCATCCTTAATACCGCCTTCCGGCTCATCTTTATCCATGGAATCAATATCTGCGATAAGCGCTAGATCTGTAAGGAAGCTTATAAGGGATTTATCCTCATTACGCTTCTCAAATTCCTGCGTCACGGATAGAAACTCATCGATATTCTCGAGCCGAGCCTTGGATTCCAGCGTGTTTTCACGCTTCAGCTCATCACGGTAGCCGCTCATTTCCAGTATTTTCTCGGTAAGCTCCGTTACGGACAGATATTCCACCATACGCGTTAAATTGTCGATAATATCGCGGAATTCTCTAAGCGCAGTACGCGCTCGGCCTGTCAGCTCCAGCCAGTCCAGCTGCTCCAGCAGGGCAAATATAGAAATACCCCGCAATGCCGCTTCCGCAGAGAGCTTAGCAACAGTTGTATCACCGATTCCGCGCTTCGGGACATTCACGATACGATCAAAGCAAACATCATCATCGGGATTGGATATCAGCCGTAAATAAGCGAGTAAATCTTTGATCTCTTTTCGATCATAGAATTTAACTCCTCCGACAATTTGATACGGGATATCTGACTTAATCAGTGTTTCCTCTATAACCCTTGATTGCGCATTGGCCCGATAAAGGATCGCATGATCAGCGAATTTACGCCCTTTGGACACTTGTTCACGAATCTGGCCGGTTACAAAATAACCTTCTTCATGCTCGGTATCTGCTTGATGAATCGTAATGGTGTCACCCTCGCCTTGATCCGTCCACAAATTTTTAGCCTTCCGCCCGCTATTGAGCTTAATAACAGCATTAGCCGCATTAAGAATGTTAGCTGTGGAACGGTAATTCTGCTCGAGCATTATCGCTTTGGCTTCCGGATAATCACTCTCAAAGTTCAAAATGTTCGTAATATCTGCGCCGCGCCAACGATAGATCGATTGGTCGCTATCACCTACGACGCAAATATTATGATGCTTATCAGCCAGCATATTACAAATCATATACTGCGCCCTGTTCGTATCCTGATACTCATCGACATGGATGTAGCGGAATTTGTTCTGGTAGAACGCAAGCACTTCCGGTACTTCGTTAAACAGCTGAATCGTCTTCATGATAAGATCATCAAAATCGAGTGAATTATTGCTCTTGAGCCTTTTCTGGTAAGCGGTATACACCTTGGAGACGATTTGATCAAAATAATCGCCAATCTTGAGCTCGAATTGTTCCGGAGAGATCAGCTCGTTCTTCGCGCCGCCAATCGCAGCCTGCACACTCTTAGGCTCGAATTTCTTCGTATCGATATTCTGATCCTTCATGCAATTGCGAATGACAGACAGCTGATCGGATGAATCCAATATCGAGAAGCTGTTCGTAAAACCAATTCGGTTAATGTCCTTACGCAAGATGCGTACACACATGGAGTGAAAAGTTGATACCCAAATATCTCTTCCCGAAGGTCCTACAAGCGCACCAACCCTCTCCTGCATCTCGCGTGCTGCTTTATTCGTAAAGGTGATCGCCAGTATACTCCAAGGCGCCACGCGACGTTTCTCAATTAAGTATGCGATTCGGTGTGTAAGAACACGTGTCTTACCGCTCCCCGCTCCCGCCATAATAAGCAGAGGGCCATCCGTTGCTTGTACGGCAGCCTGCTGTGGAGGATTAAGTTTTTTAATTGCCTGATCGATACTAAATTCGTTTAACATAGAGAGAAATGAACTCCTTTTGTTCGCATTTGTTCGCCTAACCTCAGTCTAGACATCAGGCCTTGCTGTGTCAATTAAAAACATCCATTTTACAGGGCCAATTATTGAAACATAAGAACATTTTCATAATAGGAACTAGCGGCCCTGGTTCGAGCGGAAATGGCAGTCCAATAAGTAGAAAAACGGTTCTCCGACCGAACCGTAGTTACTTCATCGATTCGTTCTGAAAACCGCTTGTATGCATGAACTCTTAGTTTCTTAAACTTATTAATAACATTAAACTAACTTTAACCTAACGAAGCTTCACGTACAGCCTGGACCGTTAATAATGCCGCCTCAATACAATCATAGATAACATTGCCTACTACAACGGTATGCGCATGCTTCGCCGCAAGCGCCGCTTTTTCCGCGCTGTCGATGCCGCCGCCATAAAATAACTGCGCAGAAGTAAGGACTGCTCTGGCGCGCTTCACCATTTCCATATCACCAAAAACTCCGCTGTATTCGATATATATAACCGGCAATCTCATCAGCCTGTCCGCCATGTACAGATGTGCTGTTATGCTTTCCGCATCAAGCTCAGCCTGCGCTCCGGTCAGCTTAGCCGCCTCCGAGTCTCCATTCAAAATCAGATACCCTTCGGCTGTTGTTTGCTCCCAGGGAATGAAGGCGCCAAATTTGCGAAGCGCGCGAATTTGCCGGCCAGCCATCCACTCCGCGTCCTCTGTATTAAGAACAAGAGGGATAAAATAATGGTCAAACCCTGGAACGGCAGACTCCTCATTAGACACTTCTAGCGCACAAGGAACCTCGTAGCGCCTAATTCGCGACATCAGATCAACTGTATTCTCATAGTTCACACCGCTGGATCCGCCTACTATAACGGCATCGGTACCTGACATGCAGACTGCCTCTAATGCTTCATCGCTAATTTCCCGGTCGGGGTCAAGCTTAAAAACATGTTTCCATTGTTCGTATATAGCCGATTGCTGCTGCATCATAACCTCCGAGCTCCAAATGCAAGTTCTCTAAAAGTCTATTCAACCCTAAGAACGATGTCAATGGAATAGCATTCCTGTTACAGCTCTAAGGCATCAATACGCTCAAGGACGGCAAACTCATTGGGATACAGCATTAAATACTCCGTCAACCCTACCATCCGGAATAGTTTTTCATAATGCGGGGTCACTCCCCAAGCAAATGTATGAGCGCCTGCTTTACGCCCCATTCGCGTGAGACGGATCAGTACCGCCATACCTCCACTATTAATATATGTAACCTGAGAAATATCGAGCGCAAGGAACCGTATACTAGTGCCAAGCTCGCTGCTGCCTGCAAAATCCGAAATCAATTCCTTCTCCGCTGACTTCGTCAGTTCTCCAAAAAGTTTAAGAACTAACCCATTTGGAAATTGTCTGGTCTCTATCGAAAATGATTGTTCCATTCATCTCCAACTCTCTTTCTTTCATTACTCTTGATCAAACTTTTTTGTTTTGCGCATGAAATAAAGTTCCGTATAAAAACCACGGTCATCGCGTCCGGTCACCCAATAATCAGCTAACGAATCAATCATTACCAAGCCCCAGCCGCGCGGGTCGTCGGACTCCAGCTTCTTCATCATTTCATCTTCATCCCGGGATACATGAGGAAAAAAGCCTCCGCCCTCATCGTATATTTTGCACACAGCGAGCATCGATCCAATTTGCCCAATAACGGTTACATAGGAATTAGGCTGTAATTGATTGCCGTGTTCAATGGCATTAATCATGGCTTCAGCTACTGCACTTTGAACATCCTCACGAACCGTTGACTCCGGCCATCTTTCCTCAATCCACTGGCCAAGCTGGAACGCTATCTGAATTTCGTTACCTAAATGACTGCGCAACGTCCACTCTCTTGTCGTAAAATGATTTTGAAAGAGCGCGCCTACGCTGCCATGCACAGCTGAAGATGCAGCAATATCCAATTGAGCCAATGCGCTGCGGTATTCGCTTGCGAGATCTAAAACAACAACTGTACGGTCATCACGACCCGGTCCGCTGCGCTTATCCATCCGCAACAGCCAATCGTCTACAAACTTTGCCATGTCAAGATCAGGCCCCCAAGTTGAAAATTCCGCCTCTAATCCTTCAAAGCTATACATACTGCCGCCTTCGTCATCGGCTTCTATTAATCCATCTGTGTAAAGAACGAATTTATCTCCCGCACTCAGCTGTATGCATTTCTCCTCGTAGACAGCTTCTGAATCGAAGCCAATCGGCAGGGAGCTGCATTCGACTTCAGTAAAGGTACCGTCCGTTTTTACGATATAAGGCGATAAATGGCCTGCGCTTGCATAAAGCACGGTGTCCGTGGAGAGGTCAATGACTCCAACCCCTATTGTAATGGAGCCCTCCTCTCCCATAGCCTCGCACAGCTGCCGATTCATACGAGCCAGCACTTCTCCCGGAGTGCCGTTTCTTCTGACTTCCGAACGAAAGAGCTGAAGCTGCGCCGACATGAGAAGAGCGGCCGGCATTCCTTTTCCAGAAACATCACCGATCATCACCGCGAAACGGCTGGAGCTAAGCGATAACACGTCGAAGAAGTCTCCCCCGACCTCGTGGTAAGGCTGACAGCGTGCTGTAATCCGATAGGGGCCAATGGTCATGTCACCTGGAGGAAGAAGCTTCTGCTGCACATTATATGCGAGCTTCAGCTCCTTTTGGAGCGAATTATTATCCCGGTTTACCCTGGCTTGCAGCTCGTTTAGGGCTACCGCCAGTTCACCAACTTCATCATTGGATATAACCGGCATATTCCCCTTTAGCTGCTTACGACCTTTTACGATCTCACGTATATGGCTGATTAAACCGCGCAGCTCTTTCCTGAATTGCAGCGTAACATAACCGAATATAAACAGGCCGATAAGAAAATGAAACCCTGCAATACAGACAAATTTGAAAGGACTAATGGATTGATGTCTATCCGTTGCCAGCATAGCCAATTCAAACAGTTTCAGAATTACGCCAAGGAATGTTCCTGCATAGGTGGTTAGTATCGGCTGGGCGATAGAGGCTCCCCTAGAAAAGCTGCCCGCCGATGGCTTCATTTCTAACAAAATGGATCGAAATAACCAGCGTACGGAAGTAAATATTAAAATGGCAATAATAAGCGTATCACTTAGTTCTCCTGCCAACAGGCCGGTCAGTCGCGGCCAGCCTTCTGGGTCTACCGTTATCACAGCTGCCGCGTGAAGACCAGCTGAAATCAGAAATCCAACCAACAGAAGGCCCAGCATCAGCTCATAAGGCAATCGAAAAAGCCTCTTCAGCGCTATGGTTTTATCACCTGCGAATGTTTCGTTACTCATGATTTGCAAAACTGGGCGAAGGCGTAAATAGGATATCCCCATTAAAAGCGCAATCATGAACACAGACACCGCAATAGTTATAGTAAAACCGTATCCTAGCAAATCCTTAAAAGATAAATTCATCATAAACAGATGTTCGAGCTGTAAGATGAAGGCGCCCATTAAAAATGAAAGCGAAAAGATAATAAGAAGCTGATTCATCATGGGTCGGCTTTTATTGGCGGCTACAGAAGTCTTGCTTACTTCCATAAAAGCTTCCGAATTACATCGAGAGGCTCGTTGCCGAGCTCTTCTCTGCATATTTTTTCAAGCCGCCTATACCAACCAATTGCCTCAGCTCTACGTCCAGCTTTCAAGCAATGTCTAATCAGCATCTCATAGGCATTCTCCTGCTCCGGACGAAGAGAAATCCACTCGGTAAGCCGCTGTTCTGCCCGCTCGTCATCATGGTGTTCCATGTGATAGATGGCCAACCGCTTAAGCATAGTCGTTTGTCTGTCGAGCAGCTGCTCTCGAATTCGCTCAAGCCAATCCGCGTATGGAAGCTCAGTACCCAACTGTCCGTATAACGGTATCGCTTCTTCATAAAGGCGGCATGCCGCCTCTCTATCGTCCATCCAAAGCTGATCGCCAACCCTGGAGAGAGTGAGGAAGGTTTCGGCATCAATACTGTCAAAGCTGTTCTCGTCGATTCCAATCACGCCTCGTTTGGCGTAGATAAGATCCTCTGACATTCCAACTTCCTTAAGGGCATGCCGCAAATCATGCAGCGTAACATAGAGCTGGTTGGACCGTTTGGAAGCTTCGCCTTCACCGAATACCCGCTCGATAACCTGCTCACGGTTGGCCTTATAGCCAGGTTGGAGAAGCAGATATACAAACAACTCCCCTGCTTTACGTCTTTTCCAAACCGGTTCAGCGATTTTTCCATTTGTTGCTACGAAGCGAATACCATTATTTAATATCGCCTGCCACCTCAATGAACTTGCGGCTTCCGGCTGTTTATTGCGACTGCTTCGTTTCTTTTCATTCCTATTATCGGTTGATTTAGGCATGGAATTAACAGACTGAACCGTTAAACGATCATAGTCAATCTTCAGCTTCTGCAGGGTCTGCTCAGCTGCAGGAGTAGCAACCAATTGGTGATATCGTTCACACGTTCCAAGAACATTAGCTGCTTCTGTATAATCACCTTCTGCAAGTAACCGCTTTAATGCTGCCGCTGCTGCATACATTTGAACTTCAATATCACCAGAAAGTGAATGCGGAGCAGTCTCTTCACCGGCATCCAATATAATTGCCTTACATAAAAAAGAGTAACGCAAGGGCAGCTCTTCACAGGTCTGCAGGCTTGGCTTTGGATTTGTCAGTACCTCGCATACCGCTTCGCCATACAATTGATTACCGATATGCCGTTTGAGCCAGCTTGTTAAAAGCCGCCAGTCCTGGTTGCGGACTAGAATGGGATTAAATAACATGCGGTCCAGAAGCACAAACCCTGTCCAAATAGGCTTACTCTTCATCCCGGAAGCGTTCTGCCGCTCGAAAGAAAAGCGTTTCGGCTCCGATTGAACCTTGCAGATTGCCGTTTGCTGCTGCTCTGGCAAGTGCCCATGGCACGAACCCGCTGCACAATTCTGGTGTCCTATTCCACTCTTGACCAAGCAAAGCCAGCAATGGCTGCGATTCCTGCCGATCGCCAACCTGCTCATACACCAAACCCAGCATTCCCATCATCGCAAGCATAGATGCTTCATCTGCTTGTGCAGCAAACCCTTTAAGGGCGGCCTTAAGCAGCAGCTGTGTCTCCAGCAATCTTCCATCGATTAACCCGTTTTCGCATTCAGCGCGAAGAAGCAAGGGTGATTTCATTCTTATCTCTGCGGGAACAACAAGCAGCTGCTCCGTCGAGGGCATATGTCCATCCAAAATAACTTGTTCCAACGCTAATAATTCCTTCAGCCATTTGTCTTGCTGCGTCGTTAAATGGTTATTTTGTTTCATCCTGCATCATCACCACGTTCACCTTTTCCTGCCAATCAAGAAAGCTTTGCGCTCGTTTCTCGATTGCAGAGATTAGAGTTAATATTTGCTACTATTCGCCTTCATTCGTCAAATTCCTTCCCATAAGTGAAAAGCTAAAATTGGCAGTCATAATTTTATCCTGTATTGGATTATTTTTCACATACCATTTAAATGATAAAAAGAAAGAGAGATCCCCTGTCGGGACCTCTCTCCTTCGTCATCCATTACTTAACCAGCTGCCCGCGAGTAACGCCAAGCTGGTTGATCGCTTTCAAGCTTTTCCATACCTGCGTTCCGCTAATATGGCCGGCAATTGCACGGCTGTATAATTCAATAACCTCATCTACTTTATCAGCAGTCTCTTCCAGAAATTCGATTCGGAATGAGGATACCCCAAGGTCGATAAACTGCTTGACATACTCGGCTCCCGATTGCTCAATCGCGTTATAGACGGTATTACGGCAGCCCTCATCCACTCGAACTGGATGGGACATCCCGATTCTATCCTGCAAGGAAACGCGGCGCTCTTCACATGGACGGCCGCAGTTTGTGAAATCCGTACCTTCACTAAGGAAGGTGCAGTATACGCAATGCTCTGTATGGAACATAGGCAAATGCTGATGGATAACAACCTCCATCTTGGACGTATCGGTACGGCGCAATAAATCAAACATTTGTTGGACATTGAGATCGTAAGAAGGAGTGACTAGATTGCAGCCTGCATCCACAAAAAGATCCGCTGCTTTATGGTTCGCAATGTTAAGCGAGAAGTCACCAATTAATTGCGGGAATTTCTCATCCGGCTTGGCAGCACGTGCACGCAGATAATAGTAGAGCGCCCCGGTGTTGCGTATTAATACCGCATCCGGCTGCAATTTTAAAATATTGGCGTGGTAGCCATTCTCCCCAGGCATATGAATCCTCGGCGTCGCCAAAGCTATCGGCTTGCCTGCGCTCCGAGCAAGCTTCATCGCAGCAGGAAACTGCTTAATGAACTCAAAATCCGCATATACCATATCAACTTCATCAGACCGCACCGCTGCTTCAAGCTGTTCTAAACTCCGGCATAGTACCGTGAGCTTTGCTGATGCTGCCTGCCCTGAGTGACTGGACACCGGAGAACCAACAACCGTTGACGGTCCTGCTGCCGATGTTTGCACTTGTGGATCTGCAGCTTGAGCTGCTCCGGTTCTTACATCCGAATACACGCTAACCTCGCGTTTCACATACACGGGCGGCTTCGGCCGCTGGCCCGCAAGCTGCTCTACAGCCTCGCGCCGCATCCGGTTCAGCTCTCTCATCGGCACGATCAGATCTCCGTGCAGTTCCAGATCAAGTGACTCAAGCTGATAAACCGTCCCGCCTAAACGACCCAGCTGCTCCTCCAGCAATTCTTGATCCATTGGCCGTTTCTGTGCTTGTTCCAGCTCCAGCTCCGAAATAATCTCGACCGTCGTCCCCTTCTCTACATCTGTCCACCATGTGCGCAGCGGCTTGCCAAGTGAACCCCGCACTTTAATACTAAGCGGGAATACCCGGTACGGCTTCTCCGTTTCAAACGAAGCGCGAAGTCTGCGATCGAGTGCCGGGTCATTCGTCTTCCATATCCGGTCTCCGACATGCACGCGTCTTAAATCAACGTCATTGCGCCCCGGAACAAGCTCTAATATCGTACCTTCCTGCGCTTCACCCTCAAGCTTAGTCCCCTGTCTGCGTAAATCGTAAACACGTCCGCCTTCTTCTTTCTTGGTCGGATCTCCTGCATCAAATACGATGCCGTCTCCGCGCTTAATCGGCGCCTCTACGCGGCATATAACCGCATCACGAAGAACTCTCTCCACACGTCCAAGGTAAACGCCGCGGCTCTTAGGGAAGGTTCCTTCGACGAGCATTTTATTGTTTGTACCCTTCAGGAAGCCATGCGTAAAACCGCGAGAGAAGCTTTGCTCAAGCTCTCGCATCTCTTCCTTCGAAGGTGCCGAAAGGTCACCATCAAAGTATTTATCAATCGCGCGCCGATATTTGCTGACTACATTGGCTACGTATTCTGGACTTTTCAAGCGGCCTTCGATTTTGAAAGAAGTTACGCCCGCTTCAATAAGCTCAGGCACCAGCTCAACCGCAGCTAAATCCTTCGGCGAAAGTAAATAAGTGACGTCTCCCATAATCTTTTGTGTTCCATCTACCATCAAATCATAAGGCAGCCGGCATGCTTGCGCACATTCCCCGCGATTAGCCGAACGCCCGCCCCACATCTCAGAAGTCAGACATTGCCCGGAGTACGAAACACATAGCGCTCCATGTACGAACACTTCCATAGGCAGCTTTGCCTGATCGCCGATTGTTTTAATTTGCTTCAAGTTATTTTCCCGGCCCAGTACAACCCGTTCGATATCAAAGGGCTTCGTAAATTCAACCGCTTCGGGAGACGTAATAGTCATTTGCGTGGAACCGTGGATTGGGAAATCCGGTGAAAGCTCCCGTATGAGCTTAACCAGCCCAAGATCTTGTACGATGACCGCATCTACCCCAGCATCGATACAAGCTTCAATAAGACGCTTCGCCTCTTCCAGTTCGTCTTCAAACACCAATATATTAAAGGTTAGAAACCCTTTCACACCGTAGCTATGCAGAAAAGCCATAATTTCAGGCAGCTCATCGGTAAGAAAATTGTTGGCTCTTGCCCTTGCGTTAAATTTCTCAACCCCGAAAAAAACCGCATCCGCTCCGTTCGCTACTGCTGCGCGCATACAATCCCAGTCGCCCGCAGGTGCCAGCAGCTCAACATCTTGCCGTTTAAATGTTACCATCTACCCTTTTCGCCATCCTTATCAATCGATTGCTTGTTTGTTATCAGTGTAACAGAGCACCATCAATGAATCCACTCATATAGAAAAACACCACACCCCTCCGGATATTCCGGTAAGATGCAGTGCTCCTAATAAAACAATGAAGTTAGGCGAATGTAAAGGAAGACACTACTTGCTCAAATAGCTTGCTGCTTTTCTCTGTGTTGTTGGCAGTATGGATAGTAAAGGATAGCACATAAACGCTGCCATTCTTCACGAAAATATAATCGGTCCTAGTAAATGGTACATCTTCAACTGGAAAATCCGTTATGACTTTATACACGGTTGCACTGCCTATCGTTTCGGATTCAATTCGTGCAGATGCATGAGCTGCCTTCATATCTTCATCCTGTTCAGCATAATCCTTAACGGCCTCAGCATATTCACTGGCTGTCCAGTCGCCATCAACAATTACATTAAGATCGAATCGACCGTAATCTATTTGGTATGAGATTGTATCTTTTTCAAAATCCTTCTTGTCTCCATCCCATGACTGCGGCAATGTAATGGAGTAGCCGTATTTCTTGCTTGTTTTCGTAATCGTCGCATTATCGACATCAGGATCATCTTCGATATCACTGAAATTCGCGTCAACATAAGCTGTATTGATATCTAAAGAGCTTACAATTGTATGGAATAAAGATTCCCCTTTAGCCGGGTCTTCCATGCTGTATACGAATTCCGTCACGTATTTATGGTTGCCTGAAATAAAATATACATCATGCTCTCTGTACCAATTTTCCTTATCCAAAGAAAATTCATACGTTAACACTTGTGCTTGACCGTCGACTATTGAAATCGTTGATTCGGTCACATTTTTCAAATAATCCGTTTGAAATTCACTTTCGAGATTGGCACGGTTACGCTGCATCCATTGCAAATCCGTTTCGGCCGCATTCGCAGAGCTGATCCAGAAATCCATAAAACCATTTTCACTTGCATATTTAGGCTTATCGCTCTCCGTGTCACGAAGCCAATCAACAGGCAGTTTTACTGTTAACCCATACTCTTTATCAACTGCAGTCATGAAACCGTCTTGCACCTTAGATACATCCTTGACGGTAAGGTCATTGGACATGAATGTGGTCTTAAAGCTATCAAGCAGTGATTGATATTTGTTCAAGCCATCACGAGATTCGGATTTGGCTCCAGCCATTACAATATAGATCCGATTGCCTTGCTGGATAGCACGGTATTCAAAGAACCACCCCTTGCGATCGCGGCTTACTACTTTTTCAAAAGTCAGATCACCGATTGTGATTGATTTCTTCTCGACCACAAACTCGGTTTCGTTAAAATAATCCATTACATAATCGCGAAGCTCTTCACGCGTGTAAGGCTGATCGATATCTTTTACGGTAACCACGATGCTTGGATCACCGGAACCATCGGACCAAATCGTAACATTTCCGTTGTCACTTTGATCAGTCAGCGATACATCGCTTGGATAATTCATAGACCACCCATAGTAGCTGTCGCCAACCTTTGTTTTACCAGCATCCATATTGATTCCGCTTGTATTCGATTCCCCCGTACTGCCGGCTGCTTCCGCTTTAACACCCTTAATCGTAATTTGTTTACCCGCTGCATTGATGGTTGCACCAAAAGACGAAACGATAACGCGAAGCGGAACCATCGTTGTATTGTTGATCACTTTCGTTGCGGCAGCCAGCGTTGAAGCAACTCCGTTTACTTTAACAACGTTACTTCCAATCGTCAGAATGACTGATGTTTTGTTATATGTCAGTGTGATCACTTTATTATGATCTAACTTCAAGCCTGCTCCAAATGCTTTGGTAATGACGCTAAGCGGCACTAATGTCGTACCATTGACTTGAAAAGGCTTCTCGATTGTGGAGATGACTCCATTAACTGTCAGTGCAGGGCTGCCGATTGATAATTTGATTTCGAGCGGTGCAGCTGAAGCTCCGGCAACAGCCGGCAAAAGGGCAATAAACATACATAATGCGGTAAGTAAACAAACTAGACGCTTCATCATTTTGTGCTTCTCTCCTCTTGCGCATTTAGCGCTGTAGCCTTTATTTGGCCTCTATTAAAGTAATCTTTCGTGTAACGATGTCTCCGCCAGATTGCAGCGTGACTTCGATCGCCTGCCCTGGAAGATAAGCCTTCAACAGTTCATTGAGATCCACAACCGATGTTATCGCCTTGCCTGCTACGGCGTAGATCAAATCTCCCTGCTGTACATTTAATTTGCGCGCGGATTCATTCGTTACGGATGTCACCTTCAACGGTTCCGTTGCCGGTAAACCAACAATAGCCGCCCAGCTCTCCTCAAGGCCTAATCCAAGCGAAGGATGCATGACTCTTCCATACTTAAAGAATTGATTCACCACGTAGCGGACGGTGTCGGCCGGAATGGAGAAGCCAAGGCTTTCTATGCCGTCGCTTACAAACTTGAGGGAATTAATACCGATTACTTCACCTTTCAAGTTAACAAGCGGTCCACCGCTGTTGCCCGGATTAATAGCAGCATCCGTTTGGAGCAGCTTGTACGAGGATGCAATAGAACGATTCATCCCGCTCAGCACACCTGTAGTTGCCGTATTTCGCAGAGAGAAGGAAACCGGGGTACCAATAGCAATGACCGTCTCCCCAACTTGAAGCTGCAGCGGAACGGGGGCAAACACTGCTGGTTTCATATTCGCAGCATTTATTTTTACTAAAGCTAGGTCGCTGATCTCATCGATATTAACCCGTTTACCTTCATACTGTTTGCCGTCTGCCGTAACCACGACGATATTCGTCATATCCTTCACGACATGGGCATTCGTCAATATCCATCCGTCCGCTTTCCATACTACACCCGTTCCATGAGCGAGCGCGTAACGATTTGAGCTGCCGCTATCTGACGGCTTACCGATAATAGCAACAACAGAAGGAGACACTTTCTTGATGACATCTGGCACTTGTGATGCGGGAGTGAAAGCATACGTCTGCGCTTTAGCATCATATACGCCTGTGCCGCCAAGCTGCTTGGCAAGCGAGCTCGCCTTCACATATACCTCTCCGTTAATTACCTTCGCCTCGAGTGTGGTCGATCCTGTGCTGCCAGCTGCTATAGCTGAACCAGCCATTACTAATGCTCCAACTGTGATGAGACCCATCGTACGCCACCAATTTCTTATCAATGCTGCACCTCCAAGTGGTTTTACAAAAAAAGGAATAGAAAATTATGCTAGATTAGATAAAATTACTCTACTATAATTTTCATAATCTAACAATCATATTTGTAACTTTATACCTAATTTTATAGAAGCTTATGTATGGTTATGTGGACCTATAGTGCTAAAACTAATTTTATTTATCCGTCAACGCTGCGCAAGAGAGCTGCGTAGCATGATACACGCATGTGGCGAATCTTTCATCATTATGTGAATCAAGCGATGGAGCAATTCGATTTGTCTGCCGTCAAACAATTGCCGTAGACGAAACGTCCTCGCGCCGCGGTCATCGTTACATCACGCTATTTGTTGATGTGGACACGAAGATTGTCTTGTTTGCAACAGAAGGTAAAAGCAAAGATACCTTAGCTAAATTCAAGCAACATCTGATCAGCAAAGGTGCACAAGCCCTGCAAATTCAAGAGATCTGCTGTGATATGTCTCCGGCCTTCATTCGAGGCATTGAGGATCAATTCCCAAAAGCAGAGATCACCTTTGATAAATTCCACGTCATGAAAATGTCAACGAAGCAGTGGACGAGGTACGCAAAGAAGAGCAAAAGCTTTTTCTGAGCTTAAACGAACCAAATATCTTTGGTTAAAAAATGAAACGAATTTAAAAAACGAGCAAAAGATTTTGATAAATAAATAGAGAGAAGAGCTATTTTATTTGCCTCTTTATTCTACTTAGTCCGACACTGAAGCAGCGAATATGCGATATTTTGTCTACTAGTTTGCGCTTTCATTTTTTTGTCCATTTTATATCCGATTTTGTCATTTTGCCTTTACGCATGTTAACCTTCGCATTGGCTCATGCTATAATGATTTCATCTGGAATCTACTTAATGAATGGGAGGCTTACTGAATAATATGAAACTTGGTGTTTTCTCCGTACTATTTGCGCAAAAGCCGTTTGAAGAAGCACTTGATTACATTGCTTCCAAAGGTTTAGATGCCGTAGAGCTAGGCACTGGCGGTTATCCGGGCAATGCTCACTGTGATCCTGACGCTCTTCTTGCCGATAAAGGAAAGCTCAACGCATTCAAACAAGCGATTGATTCGCGCGGTCTGACGATCAGCGCTTTAAGCTGTCATGCAAATCCACTCCATCCGCAAAAGGCAATTTCAATTGAGCATGATTCCATCATCCGCAAAACAATTGAACTTGCATCCGAGCTTGGAGTTTCCGTTGTTAATACGTTTTCTGGCTGCCCTGGAGACCATGAGGGTGCTAAGTATCCGAACTGGCCCGTAGCTCCTTGGCCGAATGACTTTCAAGATATTTTGAAATGGCAGTGGGAAGAGAAAGTAATCCCATACTGGTCTGAAATTGGTAAATTTGCGACTGAATGCAATGTGAAAATCGGTCTTGAGCTCCATGGCGGATTTTCCGTTCACAGCCCGGCAACACTGCTTCGCCTTCGCGAGGCAGCTGGCGATGCAATCGGCGCTAACCTTGACCCAAGCCATATGTGGTGGCAGGGTATCGATCCGGTTCAAGCGATACATATTCTTGGACGCGCCGGCGCTATTCACCATTTCCATGCCAAAGATACTTCTATCGATCCAATCAACATTAATCATCATGGCGTTACGGATATGCAATCCTACAGCCTGATGCTGGATCGTGCTTGGCAGTTCCGTACGGTTGGTTATGGTCATGACCTAAAAATATGGTCTGATATTATGAGTGCACTTCGCCTCGTGGGTTACGACTACGTAGTTAGTATTGAGCACGAGGACGGATTGATGTCCGTTGATGAAGGCTTTACTAAAGCTGTTCAAAATCTTCAACAAATCCTCATTCGTGAGCCGCTTGGCGAGATGTGGTGGGTATAAGTAAGGGAATTCAAGAAGAAACGGCTTAAGCCGTCCTTTGGCTGACCCCGGTTTAAATGAAATAGCGGCAGTCTAAGACATGAAAAATAAAGTCTTAGACTGCCGCTGTCATTGTTCAACTAACGTTCCTATTTAGCGTAATAACTGTTGATTAGCTAACTTTATCAAGTTCTCTCGGATGTCTCTTAAACGTACTTTGGCATTGGTAGTATCAGATGACACTGAACTCCAGTTACAGTCCCCCAGTAACAGGGGTATACGATCCGGTAATAAAACGTGAATCATCGCTTGCCAGGAACGAAATAACTCCTGCAATATCCTCAGGTTCCGCCACACGCCTCAGTGGTGTGAAGCTACTAATGGTTTGTTTCTCTTCCTCTGACAAAAAGGCCGTCGCCTCGGTTTGCACTAATCCGGGTGCAACCACGTTGGCTGAAATCCCTTGTGGACCGAATTCTTGGGCAATATAGTCGGAAAAAGTATTCAACCCTCCTTTTGCCGTTCCATGAGCGATCATGTAAGGCGAGGGATCCTTACCTAAACTGCTGGATACATAAATAATACGTCCGAACTTTTGTGCAATCATAAACGGAATAACGGATTTCGTCGTTACGAATGCTGCTTTTAGTTCATCGTTTAATTTCTGAGAGAATTCCTCCCAATGCATGTCGGCAAAGGGTTTCGCAGTGAAACTCATATTCGCGTTGCAGACCAATATATCAATTTTCTTATACGCTTCTATAACAGCGTCTACGAGCTTTGTAAATTGCTCTGAATCACGAACATCCGCCTGGAGAGCAATAGCTTCTCCGCCGCTGGATCGAATATCAGAGACCACTGCTTCAGCAGCATCTTGATTTGTTAAATAATTAACGACGACTTTCGCACCACGCTGGGCCAATAATTTGGATGCAGCACTTCCAATTCCTCTAGCGCCTCCGGTAACGATAACAACTTTCCCCTGCAGATTCATATTCATCTTCCTTTCATCCTACTAGTTTCTAATTTTCTTAGCGAAGCTGACCAAAAAACTTTCGGATGTCATTAACTAACAGGTCAGGTGCTTCCATTGCCGCAAAGTGACCGCCGCGATCGAATTCCGACCAGTACACGACGTTATGCTCACGTTCGACAATACCTCTGATCGAGATGTCTTTCGGAAAAACCGCAACACCAGTAGGAACCGTAGAGCGCCTAGCAGGCATACCCCAGGATTTCGCCTCCTCTTTATAAATCCGTGCCGATGACCCTGCCGTTCCGGTCAACCAATACATGGAGACATTCGTTAGCAAGTGGTCGAGATCAACGGCATCTTCCGGAAGATTTGCTATAGGGTCTGTCCATTCCTTGAACTTCTCAACGATCCAAGCAAGCTGACCGATAGGCGAGTCAGTCAGACCATAGGCAAGCGTGTGAGGTCGTGTAGATTGTATAATCGCATAACCCGTTGTCTCATAGCTTTGTTGAGTCAACGTATTGTAGCGCGCTCGCTCAATTTCAGTTAAATCAAGCGATTCTGCGGGATCTCCGGACGGGAATGTTGTAAGCCCGTTTGCATGAATCCCAATGACTGAGTCTGGCGCAAGTCGTCCAAGCTCTGGAGAGACCAATGCCCCGGTGTCACCGCCTTGTGCGCCGTAACGTTCATAACCTAGCCGACGCATCAGTTCAGCCCAAGCTCTGGCTACTCGATTAATGTTCCACCCTAGCTCGGTTGTCGGTCCAGAAAAGCCAAAGCCGGGTAGCGATGGTATAACAACATGGAAAGCATCTGCCGGGTTACCGCCATGAGCACGGGGATCGGTGAGCGGTCTTATAATGTTCATAAACTCAACGATCGAACCGGGCCAACCATGTGTGATGATCAGCGGCATTGCATCTGGTTCTGGGGAACGTACATGCAGAAAGTGGATGTTCTGTCCGTCTATTGTGGTGGTGAACTGCGGGAATTTGTTAAGAGATTCCTCGTGTTTGCGCCAGTCATATTTGGACCTCCAGTATTCCGCCAGTTCTTTGAGGTAATCAACCGGAACACCATAGTCCCAGCCTACACCGGCCAAAGCATCCGGCCAACGGGTACGGGTTAAACGGTCACGTAATTCATCAAGGTCAGCCTGCGGAACATTGATACGGAAAGGCTTGATCTCAGTGCTCTGGTGGCCGCTGTGTACACTTTGTTGTTCTGAATGAGTCATTTTTTGGAAAGCCTCCTCAAATTTCTTTGTATTTTCTTGTAACTGATTAAATTGTTCTCTCTATATAAACCCATAATAAACCATGCTTATTGACAACAGTGTGTCAACAATCGATATATAGTTTAGCTATCTCCAAAGCACTTTTCCGTACAGCTGCAGCAATATGCGAGGGTTCAAGAATAAACAAATCCGTTCTAAAATGAAGTAAAAAGCCGATTAACCAGTCGTTATCCGGGTATCGGACCCGAACGATAAGCGAACCATCGGGTTGCCGTTCAATTTCATCCGAATCAAAATGATCTTCTGCTGGAACCTTAGCCGGTCCTGTAAATCTAAGCACCAGATCGACCATCTTGGAATCGCGCTGCGGACCCCAATTTTCATTCAACTCAGAGAGTGTCACCATTCGGCGCTGGAAGGTATCCTCAAGAATGAGTAGATTCCGGATCCGAGAAAGCCTGAACATGCGGTAATCATCTCGGTTTAAGCAATAACCGTGAAGATACCAGGTGTAGCCTTTGAGCACCAGCCCCATAGGTTCAATACAACGTTCTGTTTCTCCCCCTTGTCCGTCGGTATATGTAAAACGGATCAGCCTTTTATCACTTACGGCTTTATGCAGCGTGTCATACTTGTTTCGTTCGGAGGAGCTGCTTTTCCACGGATTTAAGTCTATGATGACCTGATCAGCACCAGCCATACGACCTTGTTCTGCCTTCGAGACCAATGCGCCAACTTTATCGAGCAGCCCGTCTAAATTTTGGTTGCTAAATGCTTGTGTAGATTGAAGGCCTCGCAAAGCTGTAGAGAGGGAAATAAGTTCATCAAATGAAAGCATTTGCCGATCCAATCGAAAGTTTTCCATGATTTCGAATCCGCCATCTGCTCCCGTGTACGAAATAATAGGAATCCCTGCTACATTCAATGATTCCAAATCGCGATAAATCGTACGCAAAGAAACCTCCAGACGATCAGCCAATTCTTGGGCCTGCACGCGTTTGCGGTTTAATAGAAGGATCGTAATGGCCATAAGTCGCTCAAGTTTCACTGTTGTCCCCCCAATTCAGTAAGGTAACTGGTTAATAAAAATGATTCAGTTCTACGAACACGATCCTTTAACTCCTGCAGGTAGTTAGGCTCTTACTTCCATAATAAACTTTCATTGTTGACAATAGTCTGTCAGGATTAGAAAGTTCACAGTAAATAAACCCGGGCTATAATACATCTATGCTTGATTGGCTTATTCCGTTATCCTGCCAGTTATCTTAATGCCCGCGGCCAGTCTACAACTTATTTTCCTCTAATACTTTATTTTTCAAGTCTAATGTAGTGTACTGCTTAGGAGAAAGTAGAAAAGCCCATTACCGTAAGTTGGAAGTGAATTAATTTCCAATTTATTAGGGAATGGGCTCTCTTTGATCCTAAATAAGGCACTGTTATACGTTCCGATATTTGAACAAAACTCCAGCGCTATACGACGCTGGAGTTTATTTGCGTTGTACCTTTATATAGGAAAAAGCCGCTGATACCTTGAGCGTTCAAGATAACAGCGGCTTTATGGCAGATGATTAATAGCCTAGGCTAACCATACTTTGAAGATCATTACATAGTTCGCGAACAGGAATACTGCAAGGGAAACCGTTGCAAAACCGATCGCAAAAACATTCTTCTTCGGACGAGCCATCAGCAGACGAACCCAACCGATAAATATAACAACTGTAAATAACAACATCAGAATATCCATTGGGTCAAACTTTGCAAGTGTACTTGTAGCTGCTTCAGCAAGATACATAGTGGGACCTCCTTCATTTTCGCACATAGCCTATATTAACTTATGTTATCCTCATCACGCTCACGATGCAAGCATCTGTTGCGAATCGTAACAAGTTTGTCACCATTTAGGAAAGCAGCCTTTATTATAAACGTTGTCTATGCATCGTATAACAAACTCTTATAAATCAGAATAATCCCATTTCATTGTTCGTTTCTGCAAAATATGATACCATTCTTATAGCATATTCATACCTAAATCGTCGGATTATACGTATGATCAACGGCAGCATATCTGAGGAGGCAATTACTAATGGCTTATAAAGCTGTTTGGATGGAAGACCCATCCAAATTGAATAAATTCGAGTTCGTCAAAATGGAAAAAGACGGTTTGGATGTTATTCGCACCATTATTGACCAGTATTCAAACGAAGGTTATGATTCCATTTCTGAAGATGACATGAACCGCTTCAAATGGGCTGGCGTTTATGAACAAAAACCACGTGACGGGCATTTCATGATGCGTATACGTATTAACACAGGAATTCTCACATCTGCGCAAGCTCGCGCAATCGCTTCCATCGGACGTGATTATGGACGTGACCTCATCGATGTTACAACACGCCAAGCGATTCAATATCACTGGCTGCGCGTTGAGAACCTTCCTGATATTTTCAAACGTCTCGAAGAAGTTGGCCTCTATTCTTTTGAGGCTTGCGGCGACTGCCCGCGGACGATCGTTGGTAATCCTCTTGCTGGTATCGATAAAGACGAGCTCATGGATACACGTGCTATTGTTGAAGAAGTAAATGACTTTTTCCTAATGAACCGTGATTATTCCAATTTGCCGCGCAAATATAAAATGTCCATCTCATCCAACATTTATAACAACGCACATGCAGAGATTAACGATCTTGCCTTCGTTCCTGCAACTAAAGTAATCGATGGGGAAGAAGTAATCGGCTTCCATATCTTCGTTGGCGGCGGTTTGTCCGCAAAACCGCATCTCGCAAAAGAACTAGATATCTTCGTTCGGCCGGAAGAGGTGTTGAAGGTTGCGATTGGCGTAACTGAAATTTTCCGTGATTACGGATATCGTGAAAAACGTCACCAAGCCCGTTTGAAATTCCTTATGGCAGATTGGGGCCCTGAGAAATTCCTTGATACATTGATCGGAATCATCGGTGAAATGCCTTCTAGAGGCGAAAGCAAAGTTGTAGGCTGGAATGCTGTTTACTATGATGGCGTTTTCCCGCAGAAGCAAGAAGGGCTCAATTATATCGGTCTTAACGTTCCAGTTGGCCGTACCAGCTCCGATGAATTAGAGCAGCTTGCTGATGTTGCTGATAAATACGGCGATGGCACAATTCGTACAACGATGTCTCAAAATATCATGCTTGCTGGTATTCCAACAGACAAGATTGAAGAAGCGCTGCAAGCACCTGTACTACAGCGTCTATCCCCTAGCGCGAAGCCATTTATGAGCCGTACTGTTTCTTGTACAGGTAATGAATTCTGTAACCTGGCTGTTGTTGAGACTAAAGAACGTGCTCGCCGTGTAGCGGAGTACTTGGATGAAAAAATCGATTTGGATGAGAAAATCCGTATTCACTTCATCGGTTGCCCAAATGCATGCGGTCAGAAGCATATCGCTGATATTGGTTTACAAGGCGCTCTTGTGAAAACGCCAGATGGCATGGTCGACGCGTTCGATATCGCTGTAGGCGGTATTCTTGGACCAGGCGCTAAATTCAATGAAGCACTTAAGGGCCGTGTTAAAGGCGATGATATTGCCGGTGTTCTCGCGCAATTGATTACCTTCTACAAGGAAGACCGCCAAGCTGGCGAAACCTTCCACCAATTCGTCCTTCGTGTTGGAGTTCCTGCATTCCAAGAAAGACTGACTGCAATATTGGCAGGCTAATCGGGAAAAAAACTGCTGGCAGAATGATACGGCTGCCGTCTTTGCCGGAGTTAGTATCGCGTTACATGTAGACAAATAAGAACAAGACCAGGTTCCGCCTGGACTTTAGAAAAACGAAACAAGACTAGGTTTCGCCTGGACTATAGAAAAGCAAGACAAGACAGGTTTCGCCTGGACTTGTCTTGTTTTATTTTGCCTTGTTTTATCCGGTCTTTTTTGTCTTGTTTATTTCCTATAATCAGGAATAAGCCCCTTAACTTCGCTCATCAATAAGCGAAGTTAAGGGGCTTATTTCTTCGTGGTTGACAATAGGATCACGTAATCGTTAGTCTGCGACACCTGCCGCTACACTCTCAGCAGTCCGCTGCTGCTGGATCGTCCGCTCACGGTCACGCTCGAGTATCGGCTTCATATAACGTCCTGTGTAAGAAGCCTCGACTTTAATGACGGCCTCCGGGGTGCCGGTAGCTACAATCGTTCCGCCGCCGTTCCCGCCTTCAGGACCTAGATCAACTATATAATCTGCGGTCTTGATGACATCAAGGTTATGCTCAATTACGAGTACGGACTCACCGGAATCCACTAATCGGTGCAGGACGACTAGCAAGCGGTCTATATCATCGACATGCAAGCCCAGTAGTAGGCTCGTCTAGAATATACAAGGTCTTGCCTGTACTTCTGCGGTAAAGCTCTGCAGCAAGCTTCACGCGCTGCGCTTCGCCGCCTGAGAGCGTCGTTGCCGACTGACCTAGCTTCATATAACCAAGACCAACATCGAACAGCGTTTGAAGCTTGCGATGGATACGCGGGATGTTCTTAAAAAACTCACAAGAATCCTCAATGGTCATACCCAGCAAATCAGCGATGCTTTTCCCTTTGTACTTGATCTCCAGCGTTTCACGATTATAACGTTTCCCTTTGCAAATCTCACAAGGTACATACACATCCGGAAGGAAATGCATTTCAATTTTGATAATCCCGTCGCCTCGGCAAGCCTCGCAGCGTCCGCCCTTGACGTTAAAGCTAAATCTACCCTTCTTATAACCGCGTACTTTAGCTTCATTCGTGTTCGCATACACATCGCGGATATCATCAAACAATCCCGTATATGTAGCAGGGTTTGAACGCGGGGTGCGGCCGATTGGTGACTGGTCAATCTCGATGACCTTCTCCAGATTCTCGAGACCGCGAATTTCCTTATGCTCTCCGGGACGAGTCTTTGCTTTGTTCAGATCCCGGGCTAACGTCTTATACAGGATTTCATTGACAAGTGTTGATTTACCCGAGCCCGACACACCAGTAACGGCTGAGAAAACGCCGAGCGGTATTTTTACGTTAATCCCTTTGAGGTTATTCTCTTTGGCCCCTCTAATTTCCAGCCATTTGTCAGTTGTCGGCCGACGCTGTAGAGGAACCGGAATGAATCTGCGCCCGCTTAAATACGCGCCCGTTAACGATTGTTCGTCTGCCATAACCTCTTGCGGCGTTCCCATCGATACGACTTGGCCGCCATGGATACCCGCTCCTGGGCCAATATCGATAATATAGTCAGAGGCCAGCATCGTATCTTCATCATGCTCAACGACGATAAGCGTATTACCAAGGTCACGCATATGCTCAAGCGTCTTAATCAGCTTATCGTTATCCCGCTGATGAAGGCCAATGCTTGGTTCATCGAGAATATAAAGAACGCCCATCAAGCTTGACCCGATTTGAGTAGCCAGACGAATGCGCTGTGCTTCACCGCCCGAGAGCGTGCCTGCCGCACGATTGAGTGACAGGTATTCCAGTCCTACATTCACTAGAAATCCAAGACGGCTGTTGATTTCTTTTAAAATCAGATTTGCGATCGTACGATCCTTCTCGCTGAGCTCAAGTGAATCGAAGAAACGCTCTGCTGCGCCTATAGAAAGGGCAGTTACATGAGCGATGTTCTCATTGCCGATCGTAACAGCCAAGCTTTCCTTGCGAAGACGATGACCTTTACAGCTTCCGCATGGCTTAGCGCTCATATATTGCTCGATATGCTCCCGAATACCATCTGAACCCGTTTCCCGGTATCGACGCTCCAGGTTGTTGACGATTCCCTCAAACGGTACCAAGGCTTCCTTGGAATGGCCAAAATCATTCTCATAACGGAAACGTACGCGTTCGCCGCCTGTTCCATAAAGCAGTTTCTTCATTTGATCCGCCGTCAGCTCGCTGACCGGAACATTCCTCGGTATGCTGAAATGCTGACAGACGGCATCAAGAAACTGAGGATAATAGTTCGAAGTACTGCCCGCCCATGCCTCGAATGCACCTTCTTCGATTGATTTGTTCGTATTCGGTACAAGCAGATCAGGATCGACAATCATCTTGGCACCCAGACCATCGCATTCTGGACAAGCGCCATACGGACTGTTGAAGGAAAACATCCGCGGTGCTAACTCTTCAATGCTGAAGCCGCAGACGGGACAAGCAAGCGAGGAGCTGAACATCAGCTCTTCCTTCTCCATCACGTCTACCAGAACCTGACCTCCAGCAAGCTTGAGAGCAGTTTCTAGTGAATCTGCAAGACGCGTCTGAACATCTTCCTTCACGACGATTCGGTCCACCACAACCTCGATGCTATGCTTCTTGTTCTTCTCCAGCTCAATCTTCTCGCTCAATTCGCGCAGCTCACCATTGACGCGGACCCGCACGAAGCCCTGCTTCTGAATGTCAGCAAGCAGCTTGGTGTGCTCACCTTTTCGGCCCGATACAATCGGCGCCAAAATTTGAAGTTTCGTCCGTTCCGGATATTCCATAATCCGGTCAACCATCTGCTCTACTGTCTGGGAGGTTATCGCGATCCCATGTTCCGGGCAATGGGGTTTGCCTACACGTGCAAACAACAAACGAAGATAGTCATAAATTTCCGTTACCGTTCCGACTGTCGAACGCGGGTTACGGCTCGTCGTCTTCTGATCAATCGAGATGGCAGGCGAAAGACCCTCAATGGAATCGACATCCGGCTTCTCCATTTGACCAAGAAACTGGCGCGCATAAGCGGATAGCGATTCTACGTAGCGCCTTTGACCTTCCGCATAAATCGTATCGAAAGCTAGTGATGATTTGCCCGAACCGCTTAAGCCAGTCAGCACGACGAATTTGTCGCGTGGAATCGTAACGTCAATATTTTTAAGATTATGGGCTCTCGCCCCTTTTATAATAATTGAATCGATGGCCAACTTCGTATCCCTCCTATACCGCAACCGAGAAGCGTATGAATGGCAGCAGCTCGATTGTCAGTTCCATACCCTGATAGCTAATCTATATCCTTCTAGCCCAGCTCCGCTTTCAGTTCAAGCAGCGCATCACGCAGCTCCGCTGCGCGTTCGAACTGCAGATTCTTGGCTGCATCCTTCATTTCCGCTTCTAGCCGCTGTACAAGAGAATGGCGATCCTTTTTGGACATTTTGTCTACGCCGATTCCGGTCAGATAGTCGCTCTTCTGCTCGGCAACCTTCGTCGCTTCAATAATCGCATGAATCTTCTTGCGAATGGTCTGCGGCGTAATGCCATGTTTGTCGTTATAGGCCTTCTGGATCGTCCGGCGCCGCTCTGTCTCTTGAATAGCGCGTGCCATGGAATCCGTTATTTTATCACCGTACATAATAACGCGTCCATCTGAGTTACGCGCCGCGCGCCCGCTCGTCTGAATCAGTGAGCGCTCCGAACGCAAGAAGCCTTCTTTGTCCGCGTCCAGAATGGCAACAAGCGTGACCTCCGGTAAATCCAGGCCTTCACGGAGCAGGTTAATTCCAACCAGGACATGGAAGGTACCGAGCCGCAGATCCCGCAGAATGGCCAGCCGCTCCAAGGTTTTGATATCCGAGTGAAGGTAACGCACCTTAATGCCGACTTCCTTCAAGTAATCCGTCAGGTCCTCCGACATTTTCTTGGTTAATGTTGTAACCAGAACACGCTCATCTTTGGCGATTCGGTCGCGGATTTCCGTGAGCAGATCATCGATTTGGCCTTTTGTCGGACGTACTTCAATAATCGGATCAAGCAATCCCGTCGGACGAATGATCTGCTGCACCATCGTCGGGCATTTCTCCAGCTCATAAGGTCCTGGCGTTGCCGAAACGTAAATAATCTGATTGTCCTTCTCTTCGAACTCCTCGAAACGAAGCGGTCGATTATCCATCGCGGACGGCAGACGGAAGCCATGGTTAACCAATACTTCCTTACGCGCCCTATCTCCGTTGTACATCGCCCTGATCTGCGGCAAAGTCACGTGAGACTCATCGATAACGACGAGCATATCTTTCGGAAAATAATCCATCAGCGTATAAGGCGTTGCGCCGCGCTCCCTAAAGGTAAGCGGTCCGGAATAGTTCTCGATGCCTGAGCAAAAGCCCATCTCATGCATCATTTCCAAATCATACCGCGTCCGCTGCTCCAGCCGCTGAAGCTCAAGCAGCTTACCTTGCTCGCGCAGCTCGGCGAGCCGTTCCTCCAGCTCAGCTTCGATATCTTTAAGTGCAACCTTCATCGTTTCCTCGTGGGTAACGAAGTGAGAGGCCGGGAATATAGCTACATGATCCCGTTCCCCGACGATCTCACCAGTAAGCACATCAATCTCTGTGATCCTTTCGATCTCGTCCCCGAACAGCTCAACACGAATGGCCCGCTCGTTACTCGCAACCGGGAAAATTTCGACGATATCGCCCCGTACGCGAAACGTCCCCCGAGCAAAGTTAATATCATTGCGCTGATACTGGATGTCGACCAGCTTATGCAAAATTTGATCTCGCGGCTTCTCCATCCCTGTACGCAGACTCAGAACGAGACTGCCGTATTCTTTTGGCGAACCGAGACCATAGATACAGGAGACGCTGGCTACGATGATGACATCCCGGCGCTCGAACAGCGAGCTGGTCGCCGAGTGACGAAGCTTATCGATTTCTTCATTGATGCTGGAATCTTTCTCGATGTACGTATCGGAAGATGGAAGGTAGGCTTCAGGCTGATAGTAGTCGTAGTAGCTGACAAAATAAGAGACGGCGTTATTCGGAAAAAATTCCTTGAATTCGCTGCAAAGCTGCGCAGCAAGTGTCTTATTGTGAGCAATGACGAGCGTTGGACGATTCAACTCCGCGATGGTATTCGCAATGGTATAGGTCTTCCCCGTTCCCGTTGCGCCTAATAAAGTCAGATGCTTCTCACCTGCTCTCACACCTTCAGCGAGCTGACGGATCGCTTCCGGCTGATCCCCCTGCGGCGTATAATCCGATTTGAGATCAAAAAGCCATTCCTTCTCCTTCTTCTCCTTCTCAACCATGCCTAATTACACCCCAATCCTCTTCGTTCTATGAATAAAGGCCTATTAATTTGTATACCCAATTGTACCGATAAAATAGTCAGTGGTCTGTCAAAAACAGTTCACTCCGCATCTGCGATTCGAGGTCATAACCACCGGACTGCCGCAAAAGGAGCATAAGAATATGTGTTCCCATTAATTATACAGATTTTGTTTGTCCGATGCAATCGCAGGTTGATGGCAGCTAGAATAAACCGCAGATTTTTAAGCGTTGTTCATAATAAGAAACGGGGCGTGAACGGGTCAGATGGACATTACGACAGTAGTTGGTATTATTGCAGGCATTGCAGCATTGTTTTTCGGATTCATATGGGAAGGCGGACATGCAGAAAGTCTGGTTGAAAAAACCGCTTTGCTCATCGTATTCGGGGGAACCTTCGCTGCTACAGCGGTAAGTTTTCCATTATCCAAGCTTAAGCTCATACCGGATGCACTCCGCCATGCTTTTCGAAGTACACAAACCGATCCTTATGAGATGGTAAATCGAATCGTCGACATGGCGACAATAGCGAGGAAAGAAGGCGTACTTGCGCTCGAAAACTTGGCTAATGAGCAGACGGAACCTTTTTTGCGCAATGGGCTGTTAATGGTTGTAGACGGAACCGATCCTGAACTGACCCAGCAAATTCTCGAGCTTGAGATCGATGCTGTAGAGCGCAAACGCGAGCAGCAGGCCAAAATATTCGAATCCGCAGGCGGGTTCGCTCCAACGATGGGGATTATCGGCACTGTTATGGGGCTGATTCATGTATTAAGCAATTTATCTGACCCGGGTTCGCTTGGTCCCTCCATTGCTGTCGCCTTTACGGCGACTCTGTATGGTGTTGCGAGCGCCAACTTAATTTATCTGCCGCTGGCCTCAAAAATCAAAACGAGCAATCAAGAGGTTATCCATATGATGGAGATGATGCTCGAGGGTATTCTTGCGCTGCAGGCCGGTGAAAATCCCCAGCTCATCCGCAAAAAACTAAACTCATTCATGCTGCTTGAGTCGGAAGATCCGCGTGCGAAGAAGGTGGAAACCAATGCGCCGCAGGAATAGAAAGAAAGCCGCCGCTCCAGAAAGTCACGAACGATGGCTCATCACTTATGCTGATCTGATTACGCTGCTGATGATATTTTTCGTTATTTTATATGCGATGAGTCAAATTGATGTTAAGAAATACGAGGTGCTGGCTCAGTCGCTGCAGCTTGAATTTCGCAAATCTGATACCGTCCTTGAGATGGGCTCTGGCGTAACCGGAGGACTCGATACGGCTAGTCAACCGAAGCCTGCGGAGACTTCTGAGAAAGTCGATAATCCGGATAAAGAGCAGCTTAAAGAAGAGGCCAAGCGGCAAATGGAGCAGGATCTCCAAGCATTACTGAAGACGATACAATCGTACATCAAGCAGAACCACTTGGGAAATCAGGTATTCGTTGCGGATACCGCAGATGGAATTGCCATCCGGCTGTCCGACCAATTCTTGTTTGATCTCGGGAAGGCGAATTTAAAGGATAATGCGATGCCTGTACTGAGTAAGCTAGCCAGCTTATTCCTAACGTTAAACCATACGATAAGCATTGAGGGCCATACCGATAATCTGGCCATTCAGCCAGGCGGTGCCTTCCAGGATAACTGGGAGCTCTCGGCCGGACGAGCGTTATCAGTTTTGCGTTATTTTGTAGATAAAGCGGAAATCGATCCGAAGAAATTTAAAATTGCAGGTTATGGAGATACACGTCCAGTTGTGCCCAATACGAATAACGCCAACAGGCAAAAGAACCGCCGTGTTGAAATTACGGTATTACGCAGCTTGGATCTGAAGAACTGACGTCAGTTTAGGGTTATAAAAAAATGGATCGCCTTCTTCCGCGAGTGAAGAGGCGATCCTTTCTATTTGGATCAAAGCGAGGTAGGGGTTGAAGAAGAATCTCTTTGCCTTGCGGTACGTCTGCGCCCTATCAGGTCGAACAAGGACACGGCGCCTGAAGAAGCATAGTAGTCAGCTTGGTCATCCGGTGCAAGGATGACGCCAAGCTGATGATGCTCGCCTGCATATCGTGCACGCTGAACGAATTTAATTTGTCCCTCATAATTGAGCACCTCCAGCTTACAGAACGCAGAATTCAGATGCAGAGCGCCATAGAGCTCTTCCTTTGAATGAACCCGCTTCCCGTTCACCTTGTGGATTACTTCCCCTGCTAGTACCCCCATTGATTCCGCCGGTGTCCCCGGTATTACAGCGAGGATGCGCAGCCCCTGTTCATCATGAATATAAAATGGACTGGTCGTTGTTTCTTTGTACAGGCTTACCAGCAGTATCGCTTCATGCAGGAGCAGAGAACAGATTGCGGCAGCAAGTGTGAGCGGCGACCAATAGGCAGCGCCGATGGCCACTGCACCTAGACAAACGCCATAAATGAGCAGCGATTGCGAGGCATTTCTTGCTTTGGCTTGCGGCAGCATCGTCCGGGTTAACTCTGTAAAACCAATCATCATCGGAAAGCCGATCATAGTAAAACCATTACTCCAAAGCGAGCTGTCTCCAAACCAAGTTGACCAAGGAAGAATAAGATCAGCACCATGACCAGATACGGTCGGCACCAGCATTAGCATAGGTACCGGCCAATACCCCTGAAGCATAAATCCGCCAACCAGCTTCCCCCGCTTCCCTTCAAGGAATAACGGGCTGGCAAGCCTTGCTCCCTGCCAGCGTATGAGAAGGGCTTCCGCGAGATGCATAATCGCTACTAGGATTAAAAGCCCCGGTATGTCGAGCTTACTCAAAGATGCTGCTAACTGTCCCGTCCAATCACTGCGTTCCGACAGGGCTGTGAAGCCGAGGACCCACTGAAGAATACCAAGCAATCCGACGCTGTAAGCAAAGCATAGATATCGAACCCGCACAATGGCTAGTATTGCAGCGGTTCCCCACATCCATAATACCGCCTCAGCGGTCACAGAAACGCCAAGGAATAATCCCGTGCAGGACATGATTACACCAACGACTAATCCAGCGGCCATCGTCCTGCCGAGCGTTCTTGGCCATGCATGAAGCTTGACGTGGAACAGCTTGCGTTCTAATCGTGTTTGCCTCATATATTGAAGCATAATGAGCAGTACTGCAATGTAATAGAACGGTGATATTAACAACCCCAGCGCTGCAAAGCCAGCTTGCCGGAGCAATTCCAATGCCATATCCAATGCTTCCACTCCCTCTAGGCTGAGAAGTAGTAAGAAGAAACGGCCATCCCTGCGCTTGCGAACCGTTAACGTGAAAATACCGCGTTCGGCTTTCGCATTAACCTTTTGAGGCGGCCATACAAGTTTCTTCACTTCAACATATAAGCGTTACAAGACAAGAAGAAACGGCTCACGCCGTCCTTTAGCAGGAAGCCAAGTTTCTTCCCTTAGAAATATCAGAAAAGTATGGAAGCGAGGCTTATACGTTCTGATATTTTAAAAAAAGAAGGCTGCTCTGCGATTGCTATCGCAGTATCAACCTTCTACTTATTCGACATCAGCCCCGCAATATCCTGCCTGTTCTATTGCGCCGCGCTAAGCTTCTGCTGAATAACTTTGACCGCCTTACTCAGCTGCGCATCGTTCTTGTCTTCTTTAATTTGCTGTCCCAGCTTTTCCTCGATCTTCTCCGCAGTCTTCTTGTCCGTTTTACCGGTAACCGGAAGTCCGGCAGCCTGCTGGAATGCCTTCACCTGCGATTCCGTAACGGCGCTGTAATAACCGTCCTTGCGATCGACTTTGTACCCTAAGCCACCCAGCATAATTTGCAGGCTCTTCGTGTCTTCGTTGATAGAATCACGTACCAGCGTCTTGGTCTTGGACATACGCACGACGGTATAGTAGTCGGGCAGCAGTACCTGCACATCCGGTTTAAGCCCCTTCTCATGGACCCAATTGCCAAGCGGCGTCAGCCATTTGGCGATCGTCATTTTGATCAGGCTGCCATCCGACATCGCTTTCTCATAGCTCACTTGGACGGTGCCTTTACCGAAGGAGGTCTCGCCGACGAGCACTGCGTTTGCTTCTTCCTTAAGCGCGCCTGCCAGCACCTCGGAAGCACTGGCGCTTCCTTTGTTCATTAGCACAGCGATCGGATATTTCTTGCCGCCGCCAGCAGATAGCGTTTTCTCACGATGACCGCTTTTATCCTCGACTTGAACGATCGGCTGACCCTTCGGCACGAAAGGCTGCGCGACGGAAACGACAACAGGCAGAACGCCGCCAGGATTACCCCGAACGTCGATGATGAGCCCTTTCATTCCCTGCTTCTCAAGGTTTGCTAATTCTTCGGTGAACCGATCCCCTGTATTCATGGAGAATTGACGGATTTCGATGATGCCGATTCCATCACTCTGCAAATGAGCGTATACCGTCTCATAATCAATATCATCACGCACGATCGTTAGTTGAACGGGCTGCGATACACCTTCCCGATGAATCGTGAGCTTAACCTTGGACCCCTTAGGCCCGCGGATCTTGGCAACTGCATCTGTCAGTGAAAAGCCGTCGAGCTTCTCCCCATTGACAGTAAGCAGCACATCATTGGGAAGAATGCCTGCTCGTTCGGCAGGTGAGCCCTTGATCGCGGATTCAATTGTGATTCTGCCGTCCTTAAGTGCCACTCCCGCTCCTATACCTGTGAACGAGCCCTCAATGGATTCCGAGAAATGCTGAGCGACTTGCTTCTCCATATAGACAGAGTATGGATCACCCAGCGCCCCCATCATGCCTGTAATGGCACCATCAAGTACCTTTGTACGGTCCACCTTGCGAAAATATTTGGTTTCAATCAGCGTCATAACTGTATTCAGTTTACTGAGCTCCTTCTCACTAAGCCCTTCTTGCCCTGCCGATTCCGATGCTGCCACTCCAGTCGGCGACCCGCTGCTGCCAAGCGCAATCCAGCGGTCGGCTAACGTCAGCGTCACGAGTACGGATGCCGCCATCGTAAGTAAAACAAAAGCCGCCACCGTACGTCCTTTGAACTGCACGTAAACACCACCTTAAAGTTTTTACTCTAAGCGTATGCTGGTAAAAACTACCTCGTAAGCATACACTTAGTTTTTACTCTAAGCGTATGCTGGTAAAAACTACCTCGTAAGCATACACTTGTTTTTACTCTAAGCGTATGCTTGGTAAACACTACCCCGAAAGCATACACTTGTTTTTACTCCTAAGCGTATGCTTGGTAAACACTACCTCGAAAGCATACGCTTGTTTTACTCTTGCGTAACTGCTTCGGAAGATTACGCTTTTTGCCCGCTTCCATACAACTTTGATAACATGTACAGGGCTATGTAGGTGAAAATCACAGGCGCTCCTAGTATATGACAAGCCGCACCCAATTATTTGCATCTGGGTGCGGCATCATGAGCCTGCGGCAAACGTTGATGTCTGCAGCCTTTATTTTAGATAAGGAGCCGGGTTAACGGCTTTTTCATTTACACGAACCTCGAAGTGCAAATGGTTACCCGTCGACATGCCCGTACTTCCGACTTCCGCAATTTTCTGGCCGCGTTTGACCGTTTGGCCTTTCTCTACCTTAATGCCACCGTCGCGGATATGCCCGTAAATAGTCCATAGCCCGCCGCCATGATCGATAATAACGCAGTTACCATACCCATTCCACCACTGCGCTACAATAACAACACCGGCCTCCGCCGCGTAGATCGGCGTGCCTTTCGGTACAGCCATATCCATTCCCGCGTGCAGCTTCTTCACACCCGTCACCGGATGAATCCGATAACCAAATGGCGAGGATAACCGATACTGTACATGAAGCGGCATTGCGAGCTTGCCGCCTGTGTAATACGTTTTGAGATTGCTCTTCTTCTTCTCAAGATCTGACGCTTTCTTCGCCAGCTTAATGAGAAGATCCTCTTGCTCATCACTGATTTCCTCAAGCTCTTCAGCTTTATTCTTATACTTGAGGACCATCACTTCCTTCTCATTCTCCTTATCCTTGAGCAGGGATTTATAATCGTCAAGCTTTGCGTACATTTGCTGCACATCAGCAAGTGACTTCTCGATCTCTTGCTTCTTCTGAACGATAAGAGCTTTGTCTTTCTTATGAGACTCCAGAATATCCTGGTCTTGTCCAAGAATCGATTGAAGCGAATCAGCCCGGTCAAGGAAATCACTGAAGCTCGTCGAACTCATCAGAACATCCATGTAAGAAACGAAGCCATTCGTATAAAGGAGCCGGATGCGGGATTGAAGCAGCTTATCGCGAGTGACCAGCCTCTCCTCTGCCGCCTGCAAATCTTCTCCCGCTTGCTGCAAGCTCTCTTCCGTATCATCAATTTGGCGCTGTACATTACTTAAACGGGTACCTACATCATTAATTTGAGTAATAATTTCAGTGACCGACTGTGCCGTTTTCTCTTTCATGGCAAGCGCATATTCCTTGTCTTTATCCGTCTGATTGCGGTTATGGGAGACCGCTTCCATATCCCTGCGAACTTTCTCAAGCTCCCGGTTAATCTTATCTACCTGGGATGCAGCTTCTCCAGCGAACGGTTGAAAAATATATCCTGCGAATATAAGGATGACTAAGATGGCAAGTCCTTTTTTCACGTCTTACACCGCCTACACTTTTAAATATTTGCGAACCGATAAGGTACTGCCCCATATCCCGATTACCGTACCGAGACCGAACAGCAGCACGGAGATAAGGAAGCCAACTTCCTTGAGTGTAATGAGCTTAATCATCATCAGACCAAGCTGGAACTGAGAAACTTCAACAAGCTGAGAATAGCCGAACAGCAGCAGCGCTATGGTGATGATCGAGCCGATCATGCCGATCAATGCACCTTCAATGAAGAATGGCCAGCGAATAAAATTATTGGTGGCCCCAACGAGCTTCATGATTCCGATCTCGCGGCGTCTCGCGATAATCGTAACCTTAATGGTGTTCGAAATAAGAAACATCGCCGTGATTGCTAGCCCTGCAACAATAACGAGCCCAATGTTGCGCACAGCATTCGTGATTTTGAAAAGCGATTCAACCGTACCTTTGCCATACTTCACGCTCTTAATGGGCGCAGTTTGATCCGCCTTGTTGATGGCGTCAATCTTTTTAGCGGCAAAAGCGATATTCTGCGGGTCAAACACCTCTACCGTAAAGGAGTCTGGCAGCGGATTATTCGTTTCGTTATAGCCCTCAAGCAGATCCTCGCCGTCCGTGCCGATGTTCTTCCGCAGAAGCTCTAAACCCTCTGCTTTGGACACGAAAGTAACTTTACTCACTTCCGGGATGTTACCGATCGCGTTCTTAAGCTCATCAATCTTCGCTTGATCCGTGTTCAGCTGAAGAAAAACGCGAATTTGCACTTCATTCTCTATCTGATCCGCCAAGTTGTTGACGTTCAGCGCCAGAAGCAGAAAAACGCCTAATATAAAGAGGGAGATGACAATTGAGCTTATCGAAGCAAAGGTCATCCAGCCATTACGGACAATATTCAAAACGCCTTCGCGCAGATGTCTTAGAAGGGTGCTAACTTTCATAGCCGTACTCCCCTCTTGCTTCGTCACGAACGATAGTACCGTTCTCTATCGCAATTACGCGCTTGCGCAATGTGTTGACGATCTCTCTGTTATGCGTCGCCATGACTATGGTCGTACCGCGAAAATTAATTTCTTCGAGCAGGTTCATAATGCCCCACGAGGTTTCCGGATCCAAATTGCCTGTCGGCTCATCCGCGACAATCACAGCTGGATTGTTGACGATCGCGCGAGCAATGGCGATACGCTGCTGCTCGCCGCCGGACAGCTGCTGCGGAAGACTGTTTTGTTTGTTTTTGAGGCCTACAAGCTCCAGCACCTCCATCGTCCGCTTCTTGATAATGCGGCGCGGCGCTTCAATAACTTCCATGGCAAAAGCGATGTTCTCGTAAGCCGTAAGCTTCGGAAGCAGTCGGTAATCTTGAAAAATAACGCCGATATTGCGACGGACGAACGGGATTTTGCGAGGCTTTAGTTTGCCAATGTTAAAGCCATTAACAGAGATTTGACCTTTTGTCGGGACATCCTCCCGGTAGATCAGCTTCATGAAGGTTGATTTTCCAGCACCGGAGGGTCCAACTAAATAAACAAATTCATTACGGTCTATTAGAACAGAAACGCCGCGAAGGGCATGCGTGCCATCAGCGTACGTCTTCCATATGTCTTGCAGCTCGATCACATTATCACATCCTGTAGGTAGTCAGCTTTTAAATATTCGACATAAACTCGCTATTTCCTCTACCAAAGACCCGCATTCTGCAATTTTCATTTTTTTAATGTTGGGTATTTTTCGACAAATGTTCGTGAATGGATGTGTCGTGCGAGAAAACGCGATTATATTCCGTTATTATCCAAACGTACGCAGAGGGACAATGACTTCTCCATACATGCAGGCAGAAAATAATGCCTTCCCGCATATACATGTAGTAATCATGTGCGGTGAGGTGATAGCGGGTATGAAAAAACTGCATCTAATTTGGATCATTGTGGCCTCCCTTCTCCTCATTAGCTCTGTCAGTTGGGGGTTTGTTTGGATTTTTGCAGCGCAGGACACGATCCCTGAAGGCGTTCAAATGAAAGTCAAGGGTGATGACTCAACCGGTCGCTCTCAAGAATCCGGCAGTAAGAATGAAATCCTGCTGAAAAGCGGCGCAACATTTGCTATTGGTGGACTTGCTATCCAGACTGCAATTCAAGAGCTTGCAGGGCGGCAAAATGTTTTGGAGCATGTACCGCTTACGATAGAAGCGAATGTTAAAGGCGGACAGAAGAAAACGTGGACCTTGGCAGAGCTCGGCCTCCACGTCGATACGAAGGAAGCAGCATCTGCAATCCTGAAGCTGCAAGAAGGCGGCTTGTGGGAAAAAGCCAGATACCGCCTGCAGTTTCCAAGTAAGCTGAGCATGGCGGTGAGATGGAACGAGAAGACGTTTCTTCAAGCAATGACGAGGCAATGGGGTTGGCTCAATGCGAATGAGCCGATTAATGCAGCGCGAACAATCACAGAGGATGATAAAGTCATCTACACGCCTCATACGGATGTTTACCGGCTCGATGCAGAGCTGCTGTTCACGCAAGCACGCCAAGCTGTCGAAGCCATGATCGCGGCGGATTGGGGTGGTATAAATGCCCCTGGCGACAATGGAGCAGCACGCAGGAAGCTCGCTGTTACGCTGCCGCTGGCGGTTCGAATTGTTCATCCGGATGTCACGCTTGAGCGGCTGAAATCGCAAGGAATCGAGCGGAAGATTACCTCCTTTACAACAGACTTCTCAACGAGTGGCGCAGGGCGGGCTTATAACGTGAGCATGACGGCAAAAACATTGAATGGTTGGGAGCTGGCTCCTGGCGAGGTGTTTGATTACAGCAAAGTAATCACGCTTACGAGCAAGAAATATGGCTATCAGGAAGCACCAGTCATACTGAACGGGGAGCTCGTGCCAGGAATCGGCGGAGGGATCTGCCAAGTGTCGAGTACGCTATATAATGCGGCGCTCTTAGCCGGGCTAGATATGGTCGAAAGGCGCAATCACTCCCTTCCTGTCTCGTATTTGCCCATTGGGCAGGATGCAACATTCGCCGAAGGTGTGATAAACTTCCGCTTCAAAAATACAACCGGCAAATCAATCATTATCCGTACCGTCGTTAGCGGCCGGAAGTTGACGGTAAAGCTATTCGGTACGATGCCCGCTAATGTGAGCTATTCCATTAAGTCCAAGACAGTTGCTATAGTAGAGCCCTCTATAAAAGAGGTTCCGACTTCCATTGTTCAGCCAGGCGGAAGATTGCTGATTTCCCTAGGCAAATCCGGATATATCGTAGAAACCTACCGCACCCTGCTGAAAAACGGGAAAGAAATCTCACGCGAGCGTATTTCGCGGGATACCTATAAAGCACAGCCCACTATCTATGGTATTGCAGCCGAGCCAGGAGCTCCGAAAGGCGAGAACAGGAAAGAGAAAGAGCTGCTTGAGGATGGAGTTGCGCTGTGAGGCACGCAATAGGGTCTAGAGACGGTTGATGCAAAGTATACAGGGAAGGTGCAGAAGGTAACAACAGGCGTCAGAAGGAGCAGAGGTAGTCGGCACCGAAGGGGGATGGAGTTGCGAAGTAGGGCAGTAATTACGTGTAAAGGCGGTCGCGTAAAAAGTGCACCGGGTGTAGAGGTGTACCACAGGCCCTGTGTATAAGTTGCAGGATCATACAAGGTGAAACGGCTAGCGCCGTCCTTTGGCGGCGGAGCGCGGTTCATTCCGGAGAAATATAAGCAAAGTATAGTAAAAATTTATATACGCTTATATTTTAAAAAAGGCTGTTCCGGTGCTCAACGATATCGTTGAACTGGGAACAGCCTTTTTTGCGATCCTGCGCTGCCGCTTGCGATTTACCGGCTGCGCTCGATATATTCCTTCGTCCAAGCAGCGGTTTTCTCGAGCTCATTCTCCGCACGGACAATGGCCTCCGCGACTTGAGTTGTTGCTGTACCGCCGTACACATTACGTGCGTTCACAACGTTTTCAGGCTGCAGCACGCTGTAGATGTTGTCATCGAACAGCTTCGAGAATTGCTTGAACTCGTCCAACGTCAAGTCGAGCAAGTATTTACCCTGTTGAATACAGTAAAGTACCGTTTTACCAATAACCTCATGCGCCTGGCGGAAAGGCAAGCCTTTGCCAACGAGGAAGTCGGCAATATCTGTAGCGTTGGAGAAGTCTTGATTGACCGCTTGACGCATCCGGTCCTTGTTGACCTTCATGGTCGTGATCATTGGCGCGAACAATTGAAGCGCACCCTGAAGCGTACGAACCGTATCAAACATGCCTTCTTTGTCTTCCTGCATATCTTTGTTGTACGCCAGCGGCAATGATTTGAGTACCGTCAGAAGACCAATTAAATTACCGTATACACGTCCGGTCTTGCCGCGGACAAGCTCTGGCACATCGGGATTTTTCTTCTGCGGCATAATGCTGCTGCCCGTACAGAACGCATCATCAAGCTCGATGAAATGAAACTCCGTACTCGACCACATGATAAGCTCCTCGCTAATACGCGACAAGTGCATCATGATGATCGACGCATGGGAGAGAAACTCAAGGATAAAGTCACGATCGCTGACTGCATCCAGACTGTTCTCGTAAACACGATCGAATTTGAGCTGGCTTGCGACATAATGGCGGTCGATCGGGAACGTCGTTCCCGCGAGAGCGCCTGCGCCAAGCGGCAGCATATTGATCCGCTTGTAGCTGTCCTGCAGACGTTCAATGTCACGGCCAAACATCGATACATACGCCATCAGATGATGGGCGAACAGAATCGGCTGCGCCCGCTGCAGATGCGTATAGCCTGGCAAAATCGTATCGAGATTCAATTTGGCCTGCTCTACCAGCGCGGATTGCAGCTTATGCAGAAGATCCACGAATTCTACGACGCGTTTGCGCAGCCATAAATGCATGTCTGTCGCTACTTGGTCATTACGGCTGCGGCCTGTATGCAGCTTGCCGCCAACCGGACCTACGTCATCGATCAGCGTTTTTTCGATATTCATATGAATATCTTCATCGGCGATTGAAAACTCAATATCATTGCGGTGAATCCGCTGCAAAACGCGGTGGAGACCATCCTTGATTTTCTCCACATCATCAAGCGGCAAAATTCCTTGCTTGCCAAGCATCGTTACATGCGCGATACTGCCTTGAATATCTTCCTCTGCCAGCTCTTTATCGAATAAAATAGACGCTGTATATTCCTCTACCAATTGGTCAGTTTTCTTCGTAAACCGGCCGCCCCACAATTTGCTCACTTCAGAAACACTCCTTTATTTCGCGATCCGCTCGAACTACTGCTTCTTGCTTTGCTCCACGCCGGAGGATACTTTAAGGCGCAATGCATTAAGACGGATGAAACCAGTTGCATCACCTTGATCATACGCTTTGGAAGGATCTGCTTCCATCGTTGCGATGTCAGGGTTATATAAGCTGACCGGGCTCTTCACGCCGGCTCCGATGACATTACCTTTGTACAGCTTCAGACGGACCACGCCGCTGACATTCTTCTGGCTTTCGGATACGAGCGCTTGCATCGCAAGACGTTCAGGAGCGAACCAGAAGCCGTTATAAACAAGCGTTGCGTATTTGGAGATCAATGAATCACGAAGGTGCATCACATCGCGGTCCATCGTTAGTGACTCCATTTTGCGATGAGCTGTGAACAGGATCGTACCGCCTGGAGTCTCATAGACGCCGCGGCTCTTCATGCCGACAAAACGGTTCTCAACCATATCGACGCGTCCGATACCATGCTTACCGCCAAGCTCATTAAGCTTCTCCATTACAGCAAGGGGGCTAAGCTTCTGACCATTCACCGCAACACAGTCACCCGCTTCAAACGTAAGCTCCACGTATTCCGATTGATCCGGTGCATCCTCAGGCGCTACGCTTAGAACGAACATGCCTTTATTCTCATCCGAGCTCGGATCGAACCACGGATCTTCCAGAACGCCGCTCTCGAAGCTGATATGCAGCAGATTGCGGTCCATCGAGTACGGTTTAGCTGCAGATGCCTGTACCGGGATATTATGCTTCTCCGCATACGCGATCATCTCTGCGCGGCCTGGGAACTGCTCACGGAATTCCTCGCTGCGCCATGGCGCGATCACTTTAATATCTGGAGCAAGCGCTGCGGCTGTAAGCTCGAAGCGCACTTGGTCATTCCCTTTACCTGTAGCGCCGTGGGCAATTGCTGTTGCGCCTTCTGCGCGGGCGATATCGACCATGCGCTTCGCAATTAACGGACGGGCAATGGAAGTGCCAAGCAGGTATTGGCCTTCATACAATGCGCCGGATTGGAACATCGGGTAGATGAAATCTTGAGCAAATTCATCGCGCAGATCGTCGATGTATACTTTAGAAGCGCCAGTTGCGAGCGCTTTTGCCTCCAGACCGTCCAGCTCATCCTTCTGTCCAATATCGGCCGTAAACGCGATGATTTCTGCGTCATACGTTTCCTTCAACCATTTTAAAATAACGGATGTATCCAGGCCGCCCGAGTAGGCGAGTACGATTTTTTCCTTTGCCATCTTCTCTCTTAACGCTCCTTATATAAACAAATTGTCGGCTATCCCGCCGCTTGTTCCATTCCATTAAGCCGTGCGCTTGAAGCGGCGAAATCCTTGTACAGACGGATAACTGCCGCTGCTTGGGCGCTGTACGACTAATTGGCTACATGATTGCTGCCATAATCGCTTTCTGTGCGTGCAGACGGTTCTCTGCTTGGTCGAAAATGATGGAGTGCTTGCCATCGATAACGCCCTCGCTCACTTCTTCGCCGCGGTGTGCAGGCAGGCAGTGCATGAACAGATAATCGCTCTTCGCGTATTTCACGAGCGCCTCATTGACTTGATAGTTCGCAAAAGCAAGCTCCCGCTCCTTCTGCTCCGCTTCAAAGCCCATGCTCGCCCATACGTCGGAGTACACGATGTCCGCATCCGCAATCGCTTCCTTCGGATCCCGGCATACATGGATGGTGGAGCCTGTCTCAGCCCCGCTATCCTTAGTCAGGCGTACGATATCCTCATCCGGCTCATAGCCTTCAGGCGTTGCTACCGAAATATGCATGCCCAGCTTCGCAGCGCCCATCATGAGCGAGTGCACCATGTTATTGCCATCGCCGATATAGGCGATTTTGAGCCCTTCAAGGCGGCCTTTATGCTCAAGCACCGTCTGGTAATCGGCAAGCGCCTGGCAAGGATGAGCCAGATCCGTTAGCCCGTTAATAACCGGGATCGTCGCACCTCGTGCAAGCTCAATAACGGTGCGATGAGCAAAGGTACGAATCATGATGCCATCCAAATAGCGCGAGAGCACCTGTGCTGTATCCGAAATCGTTTCACCCCGGCCGATTTGCAGATCATTGCCGCTTAGAAACAGCGCATGACCGCCAAGCTGGTACATCCCTACCTCGAAGGAAACGCGAGTACGTGTGGAGGATTTCTCAAAAATCATCCCGAGTGTTTTGCCCTGCAGCGGATGAAAGATTTCACCTGCCTTTTGCTTGCCTTTAAGTTCAATAGCGAGGTCGATCAAATAACGAACTTCCTCCGGCTTGTAATCTACAAGCTCGATGAAGTCACGTCCATTCAAGTTAATCGCCAGCTCTTCTTTCAATATCGTCATGAGTGATTCCTCCTTCTTTGTGTAGCAGCCAGTTCATTACGCGATAATCGACGCAAGCGTTCTAACCGCCTGATCAATTTCCTCATGGGTTATGAGCAGGCTCGGCAGCAGACGAATAACTTCCGGTCCCGCGCTAACGACGAGAAGTCCACATTTCTGACCTTCTGCAATTATACCAGCCACAGGCTTCGTGCATTCAATGCCGATCATCAGCCCTTTGCCGCGAATGCTTGTAACGACCGGATTGCCGGCAAGCTTCTCCTGAAGCTGCTTGATGAGGTAATCACCCATCTCAGCTGCCCGATCCGATAAACGGTCGCCAACGATCGTCTCAACGGTCGCTTTCACGACCGCTGTCGCAATCGGTGTTCCGCCGAACGTCGAGCCATGGCTGCCTGCATTAAATGCCGGGATGAGCTCCGCTTTAGCCAGCATCGCACCGACTGGGAAGCCGCTGCCGAGCGCTTTTGCCAACGTGAAAATATCCGGCTCAATCCCATAATGCTCAAACGAGAACAGCTTGCCTGTACGGCCCATACCCGTCTGAATCTCATCGACGATAAGCAATATTCCGCGCTCTTTGCAAAGCTTGTTAACATAATGAACGAAAGCCGGATCAACCGGGATGACGCCGCCTTCAGCCTGCACCATCTCGATCATGATCGCAGCAGTCTTATCCGTAACGGCAGCTTCAAGAGCCGCTTTATCATGAAGCGGAACGTAGCGGAAGCCCTCTGGCAGCGGGCCAAAGCCTTCCTTTACTTTCTCCTGTCCTGTCGCTGTCAGCGTTGCCAATGTGCGTCCGTGGAAGGATTTCTCGAAGGTGATGATTTCGTAGCGGCCCGTATCCGCTACCTTCTGGTGGTAACGGCGAGCGAGCTTGATCGCCGCTTCGTTAGCTTCCGCGCCGGAATTACAGAAGAACACCGCATCCGCATGGCTGTTATCCGTTAACAGCTTGGCTGCCGCCTCTTGGTTCGGAATGTGAAACAGATTGGATACATGCCACAGCTCATCCAGCTGTTTGGTCAGCGCATCCTTGATTTTCTTAGGCGAATGTCCAAGATTCGTGACGGCAAGACCGCACATGAAATCTAAATATTTATTCCCTTTATCATCCCATAGATAGCTGCCTTCGCCTTTTACAAGCGCGATAGGGTATCTAGCATACGTTGGGAAAACGGAACCATTCTCATTCGTTCCTCCACCCGCTGCCGCCGAAGACGACGCTTCAGTAAGCACCGGGGATGCTGCCGCTTTATTCAAGTCGCTCATTATCATTCACCTCTCTTATTATGCTTGCACGATCCGCGTGCCGATTCCGCCTTCCAGGACCGCTTTGCTGAGCACGCCAGCCTCATCGCCATTGACGATAATGACTTCGCGCACCTTGCCTTGAATACATTGAATGGCCGCGCGAACTTTAGGAATCATACCGCCGTATATTTCACCGCTGGCAATCATCGCTTCGATTTCTTCTACAGTAACCGTAGGAAGCACCCGCTTCACGCCGTCAACCGTCTTCAGAATGCCAGGCACATCCGTGACGACAATCATCCGCTCTACGCCAAGATGAGAAGCGACAGCTCCAGCCGCCGTATCCGCGTTGATGTTGTACCGCTGCCCTTGTTCATCAATGCCGATCGGAGCAATAACCGGTATGTAGCCCATACCCATAATGCCTTCGATAACGTCTGCATTCACATCGGTCACGTCGCCTACAAAACCTATCTCAGCCGCATTCGCGACTGGCTTCGCGATAATTAGCTTGCCGTCTACACCGGATAACCCGATGGACTTGGCGCCGCTCTGCTGGATTTTGCGAACGATCTCTTTATTAATACGTCCGGCAAGCACCATCTCCACAACATCAAGCACTTCCTCGCTCGTCTTGCGCAGTCCATTTACAAACTCGCTCTCAATGCCAAACTTCGTCAAGCGTTTCCGAAATTGCCGGTCCTCCGCCATGCACGATAACCGGCTTCACATTACGCTCTTGAAGTCCTCTCAGATCATCAAAGAAGGAAGCCGGCAGGGCTGCCAGCGTACTGCCGCCGCATTTCATTACAAACCGTTGTTCCACCTTATTATCCGCTCCTCTTTAGGTAATCCGCTGTGAATTATGTGCGGTAAGCTGCATTGATACGCACATAATCATACGTCAGGTCACAGCCCCATCCGGTAGCTGTACCTTCGCCCATGTTCAGGTCAACGTGAATGACGACCGTATCGCCCTTCAAATAAGCAAGCGCCGCTTCTTCATCGAATACAACTGGACGCGATTCGGTCGAGTGTGACGATATCGCCGAGGCGGATATCGACTGTCTCTGGATTGACTGGCTGGCCCGCACGTCCAACCGCCGCGATGATGCGTCCCCAATTCGCGTCTGCGCCGAATACGGCAGATTTCACGAGAGACGAACCGATTACGGTCTTCGCGATCGCTTGAGCCGCTTCGTCTGTCACTGCTCCGCGCACCTGCACCTCGACAAGCTTCGTTGCGCCTTCTCCATCTCTTGCGATCGCTTTGGCGAGCACTTCACAAACATACCGGAGGCCATCTGCAAAAGCTGCCCAGTCCTGGTGTCCTTCATGAAGCTCTTGGTTCTCTGCCAGGCCGCTTGCCATCGCAACGAGCATGTCATTCGTGCTTGTATCGCCATCAACCGTGATCATATTAAAAGTCAGGTCCGTCGCTTGACGGAGCAGCTTATGCAGCGCATCGCTGCCGATTGCCGCATCCGTCGTAACGAAACCGAGCATCGTCGCCATATTGGGGTGAATCATTCCCGAGCCTTTAGAAGCGCCTGCAATGTGAACAGTCCTGCCGTCAACGATTACAGACACGCATACTTCCTTCTTCACCAAATCGGTGGTTAGAATTGCCTGGCAAAAATCATCCGCTGCTTCATAGGTAGAAGCCAATCGTGCGGGAAGCTCGGCGATACCGCTGCGAACCCGGTCCATCTTAAGCAATTCACCGATGACGCCCGTCGATGCAACCGCGACATGCTCCGCCGGTACATGGATCGCTTCAGCAAATTTGCTGCGCATTTCGTAAGCATCGGCTTCGCCCTGCTTGCCTGTGCAGGCATTCGCGTTGCCGCTGTTTACGATAAGCGCGCGCAATACCCCGCCTGCGCCGATACTATCCTTTGTTACTAAAATAGGTGCTGCCTGAAATACGTTGGTCGTGTACACGCCTGCTGCTGCCGCCGGGACATCGCACACGATGGCGCCAAGATCATGACGCGTTGTTTTTTTCAAGCCGCAATGCAAGCCTGCCGCCTTAAAGCCCTTGGGGGTCGTGATCGAGCCCTCTGACACGACCGTATAGGCTGCTGTTGAATTCCCCTGTCCCATTGTTCGTTCAAGTCTCCTTCGACTCTAATCTGGTTATTAACGATTAAGATGCTAATTGGAACGCACGCTATAAGGACAGCTGTTACGGATAGGCGGGTACAAATTGCAGACCAAGCGTCTCATCAAGACCCAACATAAGATTCATATTCTGGATCGCTTGCCCTGCGGCACCCTTCACCAAATTATCGATGACGGATATAATCGTGACGCGTCCGGTTCTCTCATCGACCGCGAAGCCGATATCGCAATAGTTAGAGCCCCAAACTTCCTTTGTTGACGGCCAGATACCTTCAGCTCGTACACGAACGAAAGACCGTCCTTCATAATAATTTCGATAAAGAGATACGAAATCCTCGTTTGTCTTCACGCCATTTACCTTGGCATACATCGTGCTCATAATTCCGCGTGTCATCGGAACGAGATGAGTCGTAAATGTGGTAACAACCGGTTCCCCGGCAATATCCGTGAGGACCTGCTCGATTTCCGGTATATGCTGATGTTTATTTATTTTATAAGCTTTGAAATTCTCGTTAAGCTCTGAATAATGGGTGCCCAGACTAACTCCGCGGCCTGCGCCGGAGACGCCTGACTTGGCATCGATAATAATCGTTGAGGGATCAATGAAGCCTGCTTTCACGGCTGGAACGAGGCCAAGCAGCGTCGCTGTCGGGAAGCAGCCTGGATTCGAAACGAAGTCCACGTCGCGTACGGCATCGCCATAAACCTCTGCAAGGCCATACACCGCCTGATCGATATAGCGTTGATCAGCTGCTTCTTTCTTGTACCACATTGCATATTGGTCACGAGATTTCAATCGAAAATCACCGGAAATATCAATAACCTTCAAGCCAGCCTCCAGCAAGGAAGGCACTATTTTGGCCGCAACGCCTGCAGGTGTTGCAATAAAAACGACATCAGCTTTGCTTTTAATGAGCTCTGGATTAACATCATCCAGCAAATCGGTGCGAATCTCGGTCAAATGCGGAAATCCTTCCGCGATCGGCGCTCCTGCGCTCGATGATGAAATAACCGAGGTCACTTCTGCCTGCGGATGACTGGCAAGCAGCCGAATGAGCTCTACGCCTCCGTATCCGGTCGACCCGATGATCGCTGCTTTTACTTTCGCACTCATATTTGTTCTCTCCCATCCGTAACTTGCTAGCTGCCTCTTCTTCCAACCTTCATTGTACAACATTCAGGCAGATAGAGAAATTAGCTTTTGATTCGTATTATTATACATACGTATTCATATAAATACAATGATAAAATCATTAGAATTCTTTCTCTTAATCTATAGATTACGGTAAATTAAAACCCTCTCCAAGTACCTCCGTCGTATTACTAATAATAACAAAAGCACCTTCATCGACCGAACGGACGAGCTGCTTCAGCTTCGATACTTCCCCTCTTCCGACCACAACCATGAGCACTGTTCGTGCTTCGCCAGTATAACCGCCTTTGCCGTCCAGCTGGGTAAGCCCGCGATCCAAATCATGAAGCACCGCTGCCGTGATCGCTGCCGGCTGGTCCGAAATAATAAAGGCCACCTTGGACACCGCCAAGCCCGTTTGGACAAAATCGATCGTTTTGCTCGTAGCAAACAAGCCCACAAGGGCATATAGAGCATTTTCTGGTGCGATTAGAATACCTGCCGCAGCGATTACGATGCCATCGAAGCATGCGACGGCTAGCCCAAGCCGCATACCCGTATAACGGTGGAGCAGCTGTGCAGCCAAATCCAGACCGCCTGTCGAGCTGCGGCCGCGAAATACGAGGCCAAGGCCAGCTCCAACACCGATACCGCCATATAGGGCGGCCAGCATCGCATTGTCTGTCAGCGGTTTAAAATGCGAAGTAAGCAGCACGAGCAGCGGCAATAAGAACGAGCCTAATGCTGTTTTGAGTGCGAATCGTTTGCCAAGCAGCCAAAGTCCGAGGAAGAAGAGCGGAACGTTGATAATCCACTGGGTGTAGGCAGGCGGGAATCCCGTAACTCTATTCACCAGTATCGATATACCTGATACGCCGCCCGATGCGATACCAAGGGGCACTAGAAATATATTAAAGCTGGCCGCAATCAGAAAGGAGCCGGCAAGCAGCAGCAGAAAGCTCATCGCCATCTCAGTTCGAGGTCCGGCCTTTCTAGACTGCCGCTCCTTGCTTCTTCCTTTATTCATCGTCTTTACATGCCCGTTCCTCTTATCCTTATTACGCACGCTAGTGCCTGACTGCTCTGTCATCGCTAATTTTACCGCCCCTCTAATAAAAAGAGTCCCCACACCTTTACAGTGTAGGAACTCTCCCCCTTACCTATGCATGCTATAAGAATCAGCCATTAATCATGTCGAATTTTGCTGCGCAAATATCCATCAATGAACAGATCCAAATCGCCATCCATGACCGCTCCAACATTACCGGTTTCCACCGAAGTCCGATGATCCTTCACCATGCTATATGGGTGAAATACGTAGGAACGAATCTGGCTGCCCCATGCAATATCAGACTGCTCGCCGCGGATTTCTGCAAGATGCTTCTGCTGCTCTTCGATTTTACGTTCGTAGAGCTTGGAGCGGAGCATCTGCATCGCACGCTCACGGTTCTGAATTTGCGACCGCTGCTGTTTGACAGGAAACGACGATCCCTGACGGGACATGCGTAATCCGGATTGCCGACTCGGTCTTATTGATGTGCTGTCCGCCCGCGCCGCTGGCACGGTACGTATCCACCTTCAAATCCTCCGAACGGATATCAATCTCAATGGTATCATCGATTTCAGGCATGATATCGCATGAGACGAATGAGGTATGACGGCGTCCTGAAGCATCGAAGGGCGAAATCCGAACGAGCCGGTGAACTCCCTTCTCTGCTTTGAGATAGCCATAAGCATTATATCCTTTTACCGATATCGTTACGCTCTTAATGCCTGCCTCATCGCCGGCTAGATAATCAAGCAGCTCCACTTTGAAGCCATGCTTCTCTGCCCAGCGCGTATACATCCGGTAGAGCATCTGACCCCAATCCTGCGATTCCGTTCCGCCTGCGCCCGGATGAAGTTCCAGGATCGCGTTGAGCTTGTCGTAAGGCTCATTGAGCAGCAGCTGAAGCTCAAACTCACTGACTTTGCTCACAAGCGCCTTGACGCTCTTGGTGATGTCGGCTTCCAGCGACTCGTCGCCTTCTTCTTCCGCCAGCTCCAGCATCGTCTGCAGGTCTTCGTGCTCCGTTTCCATTCGATCGTATTGATCAACGACCGATTTGACGGCGTTCAGTTCCGCAATCGTACTTTGCGCGCGATCCGTTGTCATCCCAGAAATCAGGAGCGGTCATCTTTTCCTCGAAGTTGGCGATCATCTCATTCTTAATATCTAAGTCAAAGTGACCCCCTAAGTTCTTGGAGCCGCTTAGTCATTTCACGCAGATCTTGCTTGACCGTTATATCTATCATGACTGTAGCTTCACCTCAAAATAGTGTTATGCCCTACCCTATGCGGGAGGCAGCCTTATTGTCCGTGACATTGCTTGTATTTCTTGCCGCTTCCGCATGGACACGGATCGTTGCGGCCTGTACGCTCGTCTTTCGTTGACCGGACGCTTGGGCTGCGGCTCGCTGCTTCCGCCGGATTCCGTCTGTCCCTTGGCAACCTCTTGACGCTCCAGGTTGCTCTCTACATGCGCCTTCATAATATATTTGGCGACTTCCTCTTGAATGTTCTCAATCATTTCCTTGAACATCTCGAAGCCTTCGAATTGATATTCGCGCAGCGGATCTGTACCGCCGTATGCACGAAGGTGAATGCCTTGACGCAAGCTGATCCATCGCGTCGATATGATCCATCCATTTGCTGTCTACGGCACGCAGTACGACAACCTTCTCGAATTCGCGCATCGTCTCGACGCCGATTTCTTCTTCACGCTGATCGTACAGCTCCAGCACTTTGCCGTTCAGGAATTCAACAATCTCTTCCTTTTCCTTGCCCCACAGGTCGTCTTTCGTAATCAAGCCTTCATGGAGGAATGTCCCTGCGCATAATCGACAATCGTCTTGAAGCTCCCAGTTCTCGGGCATTTCATCACTCGGGCAGTGGGCTTCCACAATACGGTCAATAACCGGCGTAATCATCTCCATCACAATCTGCGCGGATGTTCTCGGAGTACAGCACCTCACGGCGCTGCTTATAAATGATTTCACGCTGCTGGTTCATCACGTCATCGTATTGCAGGACGACTTTACGCATGTCGAAGTTGTTGCCTTCCACCCGTTTCTGAGCGGATTCGATCGCACGCGAAATTAAGCGGCTCTCAATCGGCTGATCTTCATCGAAACCAAGACGCTCCATCATGCCCATGATGTTCTCAGAGCCGAAACGGCGCATCAGCTCATCTTCCAGCGATAGATAGAACTGCGAGGAACCCGGGTCGCCTTGACGACCGGCACGGCCGCGCAGCTGGTTATCAATCCGGCGGCTTTCATGACGCTCCGTACCGATAATATGAAGACCGCCAAGTGATCGGCAACAGCCTCGCCAAGCAAAATATCCGTACCACGGCCGGCCATGTTTGTCGCAATCGTAACGGAATCCGGTTGCCCTGCGCGCGAAATGATTTCCGCTTCTTCCGCATGGTACTTCGCATTCAGCACTTTATGCGTAATGCCGCGTTTCTTCAGCATTTCGGACAAGCGTCTCGGAATTCTCGATCGACACCGTACCGACGAGCACCGGCTGTTTATTTTCATGGCGCTCTGACGATTTCTTCAACGACCGCTTTGAACTTGCCATTCTCCGTTTTGTAGACGACATCCGGGATATCCTCACGGATCATCGGACGGTTGGTCGGGACCTGCACAACGTCCAGGCCGTAAATTTTCTTGAACTCTTCTTCCTCTGTCTTCGCCGTACCGGTCATACCCGCCAGCTTGCGATACATCCGGAAATAGTTCTGGAACGTAATCGTCGCGAGCGTCATGCTCTCATTCTGAACCTTAAGCTGCTCTTTCGCTTCAATCGCTTGATGCAGCCCATCGCTGTAACGGCGTCCGGACATCAAACGGCCCGTAAATTCATCGACAATGATAACTTCTTCATCTTGAACAACATAATCGACGTCGCGCTTCATAATAGCATGAGCCTTCAGCGCTTGCTGTAATATGGTGATTCAGCAGTCACATTCGCATGATCGAATAAGTTCTCAATGCCAAAAGCACGCTCTGCCTTCGCCACACCCGCATCCGTAATCGTAACGGAGCGCAGCTTCACATCGATCGTGTAATCCTCTTCCTCTTTAAGACGCGTTACAAAACGGTCCGCAGCATAATACAGTTCCGTCGATTTCGCGGCTTGTCCGGAAATGATAAGCGGCGTACGCGCTTCATCGACCAGAATGGAATCCACTTCATCGATGATCGCAAAATACAGCGGACGCTGTACCATCTGTTCTTTGTATAGCACCATGTTATCGCGCAAATAGTCGAAACCGAACTCATTATTCGTTCCATAAGTGATATCACAAGCATAAGCTTGCTGCTTCTCTTCATGGGTAAGACCGTGCAGATTGCACCCGACTGTAAGCCGAGGAAGTTATATAGCTGCCCCATCTGCTCACTATCGCGCTGGGCCAAGTAATCATTGACAGTAACAACATGAACACCTTTGCCAAGCAGTGCATTCAAATAAACCGGAGGGTAGCGACTAACGTTTTCCCTTCCCCGGTTTTCATTTCGGAGATCTTGCCTTTATGAAGAACCATACCGCCTACGAGCTGAACGTCATAATGACGCTTGTCCAATACCCGCTTTGACGCTTCCCTTACGACGGCAAACGCTTCAGGGAGCAGAGTATCAACATCCTCACCTTTTTCGAGAAGAGCTTTAAACTCATCCGTCTTGCCTCGAAGCGCATCATCCGAAAGCTGCGATATTTGCGGCTCCAGTCCATTAATTTCATCTACGGTGCGCATCAAACGCTTAATCTCTCGTTCATTGGCGTCTCCGAATAATTTCTTCACAAGTCCGAGCATAGTCTTCCCCTTTCGATATTACGCCTCTTTGCATAAATTGTAACAGTTTGCAGCGGTTCTCGCAATGTGAGGCACCAGTAACCACCATTATTTACATGCTTGTATTCAGGTGTTCTCATAATAAAGACACGGCTTCCGGAGAAGCCGTGCCTTTGCATTCTATTTACCCGCTATATTTGTTCCCTTATGATTGTTATGTTTGTTCAATGAGTCCGTATTTGCCATCATTTCTTCTATATACAACATTCACTTCACTCGTCGCAGAATTCGCGAACATAAAGAAGTTATGACCGACCATATTCATTTGTAAAATAGCTTCTTCTACATCCATAGGCTTAAGTATAAATTGCTTGGTACGGACGAGTTCGAACTCTTCCTCCTCATCAACCAGCCTTACAGGAGAGCGCTCATCTTTGAACAAAGTTCGTATGCCGCTGCCTTGTCGGAACTTTCGGCTGATTTTCGTTTTATGTTTACGTATTTGACGTTCAAGCTTATCCACCACCAGGTCGATAGACGCATACATATCCTCGCTTTTCTCTTCTGCGCGAAGCAAGACATTTGACAAAGGAATCGTTACCTCTACGACGTGCTTGCCTTTAGTGACGGACATCGTAACGATTGTTTCGGAGGTGATGGGTGTTTCAAAATACTTTTCCAGGCGGCTGAGCTTCTTCTCGACATAATCGCGCATGGCATCTGTCACTTGAATGTGTTGACCTCGAATGTTGTATTCCATAAAGCATTCCTCCTTTACTTGTTCTTATTATAACATACCCCCTTAGGCAATCTCAAAACTATTTTCTGTATTTTTTGAATTATTTGATAATTTTGAATTAATAGTTTGAGCGCTTCCTCTAAACTTGTCGCTTATTCGCGAAAACTGTCCAAGAAAATAGTAAAAAGCCCTGGTTGCCCAGAGCTTTGCTGTGTACATTTGGTTAAGCGTGTACCCTCTATAATGTGGCCGCTTAACAGCCAGATGATTACAGTTTGTTTACGTTTGCGGCTTGTGGTCCACGTGCGCCTTCGACGATGTCGAATTCAACGGATTGACCTTCCTCGAGCGTTTTGAAGCCTTCGGATTGAATAGCGGAGAAATGAACAAATACGTCGCCGCCTTGCTCAGTTTCGATAAATCCATAACCTTTTTCAGCGTTAAACCATTTTACTTTACCTTGCATCCAGAACATTCCCTTCATCTTCAAATAGCTGCGAGATCACATTGTGTGGCCCACAAACAGAATATACCATCGGTGTCACAATATTGTCAACAGTTTTGTAAGCGAATACATTATTCGACTTTTAATGACTTTTTCATCCGGTTTACTACTTCAAGAACACTTTGAATTACATCTTCTATATCCTTTTCGCTCATGGCTGGGAATACAGGAAGTGAAAGTGCTTCCGCATAATAGTTCTCCGCCTGCGGGCAGCTTCCCCTCTCGTATCCGAGAGACTCATAGTATGGCTGTAAATATACCGGTATGTAGTGAACATGTACCCCGATATTTCGTGAACGAAGCTCTTCGAATGCCCGGTCACGTCCGCCTGTTAATAATTGACCGTTCCAGCGCAATACATATAGATGCCAGCTCGAATTGGAAGATGGGTGCTGATAAGGAGTTGTAAGTCCCTCTATGTTTAGAAAAGCGGAATCATAGGCTGCTGTAATCTCGCGTCTACGCTGAACGAAACGATCCAACTTCTTAAGCTGTGAGGAGCCAAGCGCTGCCTGCAGATCAGTCATCCGGTAATTATAGCCAAGGGCGTGCATCTCGTAATACCATGGACCATCATTTCGGGTCAGCAGCTGGGGATCGCGCGTCATGCCATGACTGCGAAATAACCGCAGCTTCTCGGCGTACGCTGCGTTATCAGTCACGATGACTCCGCCCTCACCAGTCGTCACATGCTTGACTGGGTGGAAGCTAAACATCGTCATATCCGCCATACTGCCTGTACGGCGGCCTCCGAATTCAGCTCCTAATGAATGAGCAGCATCCTCTATTAACACTAAAGCGTGATCTCTTGCGATCATCCCCATCCGATCCATCTCAGCGGGTTGTCCACTAAAATCTACGGCGATAATCGCTTTTGTCCGATTCGTTATGCTGGTTAGAACGTATCTGGATCAAGGTTGTACGTATCTGGTCGAATATCGGCAAACACCGGTTTTCCTCCGCAGTAAAGTACACAATTACTGCTTGCCAAGAAGGTTAGCGGAGTTGTTATGACTTCATCACCTGGACCGATTCCTGCAGCGAAGCAAGCACCATGCAGGGCAGCCGTTCCATTCGTGAAAGCAACTGCATATTTTGCTCCTGCATATTCTGCCAGATCCTTTTCAAATTGTTCAATTGCGGGACCTTGCGTAATCCATGGGCTGCGCAGCATTTCAACTACCGCAGCAATATCATCTTCATCAATCCATTGACGGCCATAGGGCAGCATTTCATCACGCATGTCACATTCACTCCTTTCCGGGCTAGATCAAGTTGGTGGAAGAAATCCATTCCTCTGTTCGTCTAATGCCTTCTTCAAGGGTAATTTGAGGCTCCCATCCAAGAAGCTCTTTTGCTTTGCCTGAGTTACATAGCAGCTTCTGAATTTCACTTTGCGGATGAATATGCTCGATATGCTTAATCCGATCCTTATCGCCAGCAATTAGCAGAGCCAGGTCGTTAATAGCAATGTCACGCCCAAGTCCGGCATTAACGATTTGACCGTCCACTTGGTTTGAATAACCCGCTTCCACAACGAAACGCGCACAATCGTCCACATACAGCAGGTCACGAGTCTGGGTACCTTCACCGTAAATGCTCAAGTCTTTTCCTGCTATTTTATTCTTGATGAAAATAGCGACTACTCCGCCTTCACCGCCAGTTTTCTGAAAAGGGCCATAGGTGTTAAATGGACGAATGACGACAGCTGGTAAGCCATACGCATAGTAATAGGATAAAACCATATTCTCTGCAGCAATCTTTGCTCCCGCGTAAGGGGATGCTGGCTTTATCGGATGCTGCTCGGTAATACCAGTCTGATCCGTACAGCGGTCATATACCATGCAAGTGCTCATGAAGACCACTTTAACGTTATGTTTTCGGCACTGCTCCATGACATTAAATGTGCCAATCGTGTCATTGTTAAAGGTCGTGCGAGGATCATCTATCGAATCTTGAACATTAATCGAGGCCCCAAGATGATAGCAAATATCAAATTTATGAGCCGTGAAAAGTTCCTCAAGCAGCTCCTCATTTAATATAGACCCTTCAGTAAGGCCTTTAAACTGCGGATGCTTTAAAAACTCCTCGATATTTTCTTTACGGCCATTCGATAAGTCATCGAGCAGCCAAACCTGATGCCCATCATGAAGCAACCGCTTGGTTACCCATCTTCCGATAAAGCCAGCACCGCCTGTTAGCAAAATATTCACAGTTATCGTCCTCTCTGTCCTTACCCAACTTTAATTCTTTAGAATAATTCCCAAGATACCGGCGTGCCTTTGCTGACATCCGATTTCGCCCGTTTTCCGATAATTTGATCGAGATATTTGGTTGGAAGACCGAATCCCGGACGGATCGCCCGCACATTCTCTTCCGTAAATAAATCGCCGGCTTTCATATTTTGCGATACATATAAGGTTCTGCGGTATTGAAGTGAGTTTTTCTCTTTTTCAGTTACGCCATAGGTTACTCCACCAAGTGATTGCCAAGCGCGTTCCGTTTCAACTACAAGAGACTTTAGCTCCTCCGGTTCAAGCGAGAAAGAAGAATCAACGCCGCCATCGGCACGGCTAAGGGTAAAATGTTTCTCAATGACAGTGGCCCCTAATGCGACACTTGCAACGGCAGCGCCGACTCCCATCGTGTGATCCGATAATCCCACTTCACATGCGAACAACTGCTTCAAATGTGGAATCGTGCGTATATTCGTATTTTCTGGCGTTGCCGGATATGTGCTTGTGCATTTCAATAATACAAGGTCCTGGCAGCCTGCTTCACGCGCGGCTCTTACAGTCTCATCCAACTCTGCAACAGATGCCATACCAGTTGATATAATAATCGGTTTACCGGTAGAGGCTGCTTTGCGAATCAATTGGATATCCGTATTCTCAAAGGATGCAATTTTATAGACAGGAACCTCTAATGTTTCCAAAAAGTCTACTGCTGAAGCATCAAAGGGTGTGCTGAATCCGATCATACCTAACTCTTTGCAGCGATCGAATATCGGTTTATGCCATTCCCAAGGCGTATAAGCTTCCTGATAAAGCTTATGGAGTGAGGTTCCTTTCCATAAGCTATTGGGATCGCTAATATAAAACTCACCCTCGGCTAAGTCAAGGGTCATTGTGTCGGCCGTATAGGTCTGCAGTTTTAATGCGTGAGCGCCTGATTTGGCTGCTTCTTCAACAATCATAAGCGCACGTTCCAGCGATTGATTATGATTTCCTGACATCTCGGCGATAACAAATGGAGCATGTCCAGCCCCAATTTTCCGGTTACCGATTTGAATAAATGAGTGACTCATCTCATCACTACCTTATCTGTATTTGAGCGCTTAGAGTTTTAATTTGAAGGTGACAACATGGTCAGAGGATACGTTTTGCTCGATATAACCAAGCTTGGAGAATGTTCTCATAGATACAAGATTCGTTTGTTTAACTAGAGCAATTATGTATAGGACTGAAGGGAGCCACACTCTGGCATAATTACTGATATCACGGAGGATTCGCTGACCATAACCTTTACCGCGCTGACCCGGCTCCAGGAAAACGCTCAACTCGATGTTCTGATCATCTAACCGATCCAAACGGACAACTCCGATAGGTGTTCCCTCATTCTCAGCTATTATAATCTTACGATCTATCGTAGCTAAACTCCGGATAAACCATGCCGTGTGCTCTTCAAGTGATATTTCATCCGTATGAAAAGACTGCCGCCTGGTTTCCGGATCATTACGGCCGCCAAAATCCATTCACAGTCCTTGTGCTCTGCATCCCGGTAGTTCATCATCAGGTTACTCCTCTCTAGGACCGATTAACTGATCGGCAACACGGAGAACACCTTTCCCATCTACAAGATTGAATGCTCGCTTGCTCGCTTCACGGTTGAAATCAACCTGCATGCTTCGCTTCTTCAAAGCCGTCAGGATGTCCTCCGCCTCAATTGCAGAGGAATCTCCCAGATAACTATCGATACCGAGTTCCTGCGTCGATCTTGCATTATCCCTTTGGTTATCCGCTACTGCAATCGTTATGGCTGATAGTCCCATGCACAGCCGTTCCCATGTGAGTGTTCCAACTGAACATATAGCTAAATCGGATTCTCCCATGAGCTCAGACATTTTATTCGTCTGAACATGCAGGGTGAAATGGGTATTACGTTTGCAAAAATCATCTATTATTGCGGTATGACGGTTTGCTCCGCCAATGACAACGTCAATTGTCATATGGTGAAAGGCTTGATCTTGTAAAGCACGTAAACATTTAACGGTTTCATTGGTCGGATCCGTCCCGCCGAAGCAAACGAGCAAATGATGAACATTGCCTTCCCTTTGCTTGATCTTCTCTCGGAATTCCGCGAATTCTTGTCGGAGCAATGCATAGCTGGGCCCAAATAGCTTTTGGCTATTACTTTCCAACCTGCTGTATTTCCCCTTCGTTAATGCACTTAAATTCTGATCTAACAGCAAATTACAGGCATGAGCCCGGTCTAGATCATCAATAACAGCGATCTTATTCACCAGCGGCTTCAAGCGAAGCTCCCATAGCTCATTTAACTTATAATGATCCACGATTAACCAATCAATCGGCTTCGGATCGGATTTAAGAATATGAACAACCTCTTCAGCATCTTGTTCTTCACTAAATGGCCCTGAAAGCGCAATTAATCTACACTTCTTATTTGAAATCAAAGTCTTGTAATAAGCAGCAATCTCCCGGCACAGAAACGTAACTTCTGCTCCTCGGTTGTCGAGTTCTTCAGCTAACGTCAAGCAACGCATAAGGTGCCCTGTTCCGAGCTCCTCTGATACATCTAAACGAAAGTAAATATTCATCAATCAACCTCGCCCTGGTCATTATCCTTCTAGCTTTTTTTGCTCGACATGCGCGTTCAAAAGAGTTAATTCCGGTTGACGCTCCATCAATGCCAGTATTTCATGCCACGAGAAAATTTGTCCTGGCTTGTACAGCTGCTCATATATTCGTTCTATAAGCTCCCAGTCTTCCAGTGTATCAAGCGTCCATCGCAGATGGGAATAGTCTATTGGATGTGTATTAGAAACGAGCGAGAAACGATCCGGATTTTGATAGATATACGGCGTAACATGCTCACGCTGCTCTGGCTTCTCAGCTAACCGATACGCGGTTGCAAGACTATCGAATGTGAATATCTCTACATCGAGCCCTCTTGGATAGCTTCTCTCTAGTGTATTACTTAAATAATGACACGGTTCCGTTTGAAATAAATGAATCAATTGATCGATGATCGCCACGTCAATGACAGGACAATCGGATGTAACTCTAACGATAGCATCCGCATCAACTAGCTTTGCTGCTTCATAATAGCGGCTTAATACATCATGTTCGCTTCCTCGGTAATAGTGAACACCAATTCGCTTCGCTTCTTCAACGATCACATCATCCTGTACATCAGTTGTAGTTGCAATTACGATGTCATTAATAGCAGAAACATGCTTTATTCGTGTAATCACCTGCTCTAGAACAGAGCAATCTACTAGTTTCTTCAATACTTTTCCCGGCAATCTTGTTGAGCCCATCCGGGCTTGAACAATGCATACAATCTTCATTGAACAAAACCTACTTTCATCCTTGAAGCAGATTATTTTCAATCAACATCCTGCACATTTCTTTAGAGGAGATCGGTGTAATGTCATGAAATTGTAGCTTTGCTGCTCTGCCGGTTGTGCATTCTCATAGTTATGCTTCGGGATAAACGCATTCGGAAGTATAAACATATCGGAGAGCTCCAATGCAGTCAGCGCTTCATCCTCGGTCATCAATTCCTCATACATTTTCTCACCTGGGCGCAAGCCAATTTCCTCAATATGTATCGTTTCAGGCGAATACTGATAGACGGGTGCCAATTCATTAATGATGCAATTAGCCAAATCCATCAAACGAATGACCGGCATTTTCAGAACAAATACTTCGCCGCCTTGTGCATTAACCATCGCTTGCTCTAATAACTCCGTCGCTTGCTTCAAAGTCATCATAAAGCGGCTCATTACTTTGTTCGTGACGGTTATCGCGCCTTTTTCTTTGATTTGCCGCTTGAAAAGCGGTATAACAGAGCCTCTTGAGCCCATTACATTGCCAAATCGTACGGCGGCAAATATCGTGCTTTTTGAACCTGACTGGTACTGAGCTGAGGAGATGAGTCTCTCTGCCATCAGTTTAGAAGCACCATACGTATTCGTTGGTGCTATTGCCTTATCCGTACTCGTGAAGACTGTTTTCTTCACATTGCATTCAAGAGAAGCCTGAATCACGTTTTGCGTACCTAGAATATTAGTCTGTACGGCTTCAAAAGGGTTATATTCACAAGCTGGTACATGCTTCATCGCTGCGACGTGGAAGACATAATCGATATCCTGCATGGCCCGGTATACCCGGTTGTAATCACGTACATCGCCAATTAAATACCGGATGTTATCATACTCCCGATATTGCTGCTGCAGCTCAAATTGTTTATGTTCATCACGGCTTAATATTCTGACAACAGCAGGGGAGTCCGCTAATATATTGCGAAGCAGGCTTTGACCAATTGTCCCTGTGCCGCCAATAATAAGCACCTTCTTGTTTCGGAAGTAATTATTCATGTTGTCTCCTTTTATCAGCTCATAACCTCTGAGATGCTGTTCGAGTCGGACTCCAATCGGCGTATTGCTTCTTGAACCAAAATACCAAGATCCTTCAAGCTCCAGCGCATATTATTAACAATCGGGCTTAAGATTTGACAGAACAGCTCGGACTTTTTGATTACATTACTCTCTGCAGCGATATCAGGGCGGTCACGGTCGAAAAGTCGAATATCATTCATATTAGTCGTCGTTAATAGTGTCATAAAAGGAACACTCGCCAGTACCGCTTCCCATGCATCCTCTATATCAACCATTGAATCCAAGCATTTGACGGGCTTCGTACGGGCAAGTGCTTTAAGGCTTCCCAGCGCTCTTTCTATGCGTTTTAGTTTGCTATCTACATCGTTCATTTGTCCGGTCAATCCAAGCAGTCGACCAGCCATTTCCTGTTTGCGAGCAGGCTCGTATGGTTTTAAATGGCCCTTCATTAGATCAGACATATAATCAGAAGGAATCTTCACCTGTTCAAGCCGAACAAGTACATTCTCCATCGAAGCCCATTCTGTATGTGCTATTTGAGCTCCTTGCTGAGAAGTATTGATAAAGTGAACATCATCATGCAGAGCAAGCAGGTCTTCGATATCTTTCAATGTAATAAACATGGAATCGGTTGTTTGGTTTTTGGTGCCTTGAACATTATCAACGAGTAATGTAGCCCGTTTGATTTCGGCCTCATTGTTTTCATTAGGGATATGCTTTGCGCCGGGTGCATACTTCTTGCCCGCAGGGAAAGATAGATCTTGTCCAGTAAATACAATCTGTTTGCATCCCATATATATAGCAGCTCGAATTGCTGTTCCTGTAACGGAATGATTGGAACCAAATACCGGATCTTGCGGTTCCAAACCAGCAAGGTAGCGTGTGGTCAAGTCATTACTTAAAAAAGTATGAAAGAGATTGTTGTTGTTCTCCAAGATTTTGTAATGAATTTGCGGTCCATATAAAAAAGGAATATCCTGAACATTCAAATTTTTGAAGACGTTATAATTAAAATCTCCACCGTCTACGGATACAATCAAATGCGGGTCGATGCCAAAATGCTTTAAAGATTGAATAGCGCTGCCTGCAGCGATAATAAGGGCATGATTTTTAACTTTTCTTAGATACTCAATATCAGCTTCTAAAGATGGACCAGCACCAACGATAACGGCTGTAACACCACCCATTGTTCCTTTTAATCCCTCTATCGATGGAGTATTGACGATTAGCGGAAAGTTAAATAGCCGATTTTGAATCCACTGCAGTCCAAATACTTTATAGGTATTAACAGAGGATACATAGTCAAGAATAGCGGTTTTTGCTTCTTCCACAAACAGCTTCCTTTGCTCAGAAAACACCCTATCGTAGAAGGGAAGCGATATAACTTCCGTTCCGCCCTTGGCTAATGTGAAAAAGCGGTATAACACACTTTCTCTGCGCGCTTTGTTATTCCCAACAAAAAACGCATTAATGTTGAGCCTTTGTGAACAATTCTTTAAAGTCGACAGCTCTCATTGCTGTGAGCAATAGCTCTTCGTCCGGTTCCATAACAACCAATTGAAGATGCGGATATTGTTGGTTTAATTGAGTCAAATATTGCCCAGACCGAAACCATACACAATGACATTCGATTTATCATTTAAATTGGCGCCAATTGAACCTACCCAGCGCTGGGCTTCATGTTCTTGATCATAATTGCTATAAAAATAATCCATTTTTCCATTGTTTGCATAGGCGCAGATATTGGGTTGACCCTTGATCGCCTTCACTGCTTGATATCGTTCACTATTCCACTCTATATCTTTAATAACCTCATAGGTATCCGGGTAATTATTCTTCAAATAAAGCATATTCGCTGCAAGTCTCTGATCAACAACAGAGCTTTCATCACCTAGCGAATTGGACAAGCTTAAAAATAAAGGATAAAGCTCAAAACGAATGCAGTCAGCAGCATGAATATATGCCTCTTCATCCATATACCTTCAATACTTCAAACTTTTCTTTTCGTTGACTATAAAGCGTTCTAAAGCTGTGCCGGAGATATAAATTCTCCCCCTTGTTCTCTAGTCCCACTATGAATATCACTCGAAAATTTATATAAATAGTCCCATCGCCTGCAATAACTGACTAAATTCCTGCCAGGTATCATCCGTTACGTGCACGTAAAAAAGCGCAGCAATATAACCGCTTGCTTCAATTAAATTAGGTAGGAATCTTCTCAATTCATCCAGTGTATGCTCAAGCTCAATTGTCCCATTAGTCATAACCATGCCTCCAGCTGTTCAAAAAAAGCATTTCTCTTGTACTTGATATCGTTCTCTCAGGTTGATTAAGGGTGGTCAGTCTTGTCTAACCAGTTAAAGACAAGACTGGGGACTACACTGCTGCATATCCATTATTTCTTCTTATCCCATCATGAAGCTTTCCGTTATACCATAATTATCATAAGCCGTTCTCTGTTTCTTAAAGGTGTTTATTCGGCTTATACCCATCATGGCCTGCTCTTTCAGCTGCTGCATGTGCTCCAATACAGCCGAATCATACGATAATATTTCTTGGACGCACTGCTTCTCCGCTTGCGAGAAAGCTCTTTGCGCGCTTATATCTGTAAGAGCTTGACGCATCTCTACCAATTGTTCATAGCGTTCATAAGGGAAAACCTGGTCTTGTTGGCTTAATAAACGAGTTTCAATTAATATCTGCTCTATTATATTATCCATTCAGACTTTGACCCATTTGAATAGTAGCTGACTTCGCTGCGGTTAACCAGGCTTCCTTCAGATCTGTTAGGTAAGTAAGCACTTCACCTGCAAAATCCTCATTCTTATGCAAATTGGCTTGAATCAGCTTATGCATCATATACTCATAAACTTGAACCAGCTGAGAAGAAATCGGATACTGCATATCTAACGATGCCAACAACTCATTGATGACGTTCTGCGCCTTGAGCAGGTTGTAATTAGCAGCTTGAATATCTTTCTTGTTTATCGCTGCTATTCCCTGCTTAACAAACCGTATCGCTCCATCATAAAGCATAATGACCAGCTGCCCGGGCGAAGCGGTCTGTACAGAGGATTGTTGATATTTTTGATAGGGTGTCGTTATCATCTCTCTCACTCCTCTTATGACGAAGAATTAAATAGACTTGTTGATTGGGAGTTGTATTTATTAATTGCGGTCTCCATTGCTGTAAACTGCTTATAGTAATTATCTTCAGCCATAGTTAATCGGTCATTCATAGCACTTATACGATCAGTCAGATCACTTAACTGCGTTCCTATCAAACTCGTAGCATTGAATGCAGCATTCGCGTCTGTGCTAACTCTGGACGTTCCCGCTTTCTGATTCATGCCTTCAAGGGCTGTCATTAAATTGTTGGATAACCGATTGAACAGACCATTATCCGGATTCGTTGGCGATTTCTTTAACGTGGGATCCGTCTCCGTGCTTTGCTGTGTAAAAAACTTCGTTACTTGATCAGGATTCGCTTCGATAGCTGCCCGCAGCTTGGCCTCATCTTTAATAATAAGCTTGCCTCGGCTCGTATAATCACCGGTCGAAATACCCAGTGAAGTAAGATTGACTTTATTCCCGTCAATCGTTACATCGGTAATGGATGATAGTCGTATATTATTGACGGCCTGCGAGAGCGTGCTGTCATTATGAAGGAGACCGCTTTTTGCTTTTGTTTCCCAGAGAGTAATCTCATCATCGGACATCTCCTTCTTCTGATCATCAGTCAGCGGGGTGTACTTCCGATAACGTTCTTCATTTAGCTTACCATTAACCGTATCAAGTAACGAGTTATAGTCAGCTATAAAGGCTTTGATGGTCTCCACTGTTTTGTCTGTGTTGGTGACCACTGATAGTTTGGATACCGAACCGCCAGACAAAGCATTTAGCGTTATTTCCACACCATTCTCTGTAAATGTATTGCTGGAACGGGTCGTAGCAATTCCGTTAATTGTCACATCAGCATTCTCGCCTGCAGCGACTGTAGTCAAATCAAAGTTGGACAAGATATCGCCCGCAATTGCGACACTGCCGCCTGTACCTGATGTTTTAGCAGTAAGGGACATCTTGCCTGTTGAAGCATCCAGAAACGCATTTACATCTGCACCACTGCTACTATTAATTTTACTGACCATTGTCGCTAACGTATCCGTATTTTCATTCAATGAGATTGACGCGTTGTTAATGGGAATGCTTAAGTTGCCGGACCCATCTGCTGTGTAATTAATCGTTCCTGCAGCTTTGAGTGCGCTGAGCGAGAGACTCCTATCTACGGTCCCTGCGCCTGTTCCGCTTGTCAAGGAAGCTGAGGTAGCAAGTTTAGTCACTTCAATCGTCATTGTACCCGCAGTTGCACCCGGACCAGCTACAGCAGTTACGGCCGTTGTATTCCCTGTAACGTTGACTTGTTTGGCGGCTATTGATGCAGAAAGCCCATAATTAGACAGTTTATTGTTGCGAAAATCAACCAGTTTAATGCTTACGTCCCGATATTGTTCCTGCTGCCAGCTTAGCAATGTCTGCTGCTGAGTTAATTTATCAAGCGGCGCTCGTCTGGCCGCCATCAATTTCTTAACGATTGAATCAACGTCCATCCCTGAAGCAAGCCCTGTTATCCTCATAATATTTCCTCCTTATACTTTCTCGTCAATTAGAATACCGTTAATTTCCATGAATTTGGCAACTAGGTCTAATGTTTCTGTGGGGATTTCCCGGATGAGTTCACCCGTGTCTTTATTCAGTACTTTAATCGTAATCGTATTCGTTGCTTTATGAACTGACATTTCAAATGAAGTATCTGGCCCCTGAATAACCTTTAGCGCATGCTCGATATTCCTTACCAGTCCTTGTCACCGGTCGTCACTTTAACCCCTGACATCTCCACTTTCGTTAATGCCTTTAAAGAGTTAATCTGATTGACAATCTCACTGGATTTCGTTTGTCCTAGTCCACTATTATCGCTAAATGCTCTCTCTGCTGAATAGCCGGATGTAGTATTACTGTTAGCGTTAGCGTTATGAATATTAAACGACATATCCGCACCCCGATTCATTATTTGTTCCTATTCTTTATATCGGAATAAATAGTTATCATTATTAGATTATCCGCACAAAAAAGAGACCCTGAAATTTCCAGAGTCTCTTGCTTGTAACGGTCTATTAACGAAGCAAGGAAAGTACGCCTTGCGGAGCGAGTTGGCTTGAGCCAGCATCGCTTGGGAAGCTTGAAGAAGATTGTTGTTCTTCGAAAGGTTAACCATTTCAGTAGCCATATCTGTATCACGGATACGGGATTCAGCAGCTGTAAGGTTCTCAACCGTAGTACCCAAGTTGTTGGAAGTGTACTCCAAACGGTTTTGTTTCGCACCCAGCTTAGCACGTTGAGTGGAAATGTTTTTGATCGCAGTTTCGATATTGTAAGTGTTGAAGCGCTAGTCAAACTCGGAAAGCCTGTTGCATGCCAAGCCAGCAATTGTAATTTGTTTAGAGCGCATCATCGATTGGATTGTTGCACCGGAAGTAATAGTGATTCCGTTGAACTTTGTATTCGATCGATGCTATCGATTTGTGCACCCAGTTCATTCAACTCTTGGCCGATGTTGTCTTTATCGCCAGTGGAATAAGTTCCGTTCAACTTCTGAACGTTCAATTCTTTCATACGAGAAAGCATGGAGCTAACTTCGTTCATTGCGCCCTCAGCAGTTTGTACGTAAGAGATACCATCTTGAACGTTACGTTGAGCTTGCTCAAGACCACGGATTTGACCGCGCATTTTTTCGGATACAGCAAGACCAGCAGCATCGTCAGCTGCACGGTTGATTCTAAGACCGAAGAAAGTTTCTCCATAGATTTACCAGCAGCAGTGTTGTTCAAAGTCATGTTGCGGTGAGTGTTAAGAGCTGTAATGTTGTGATTAATACGCATTGTAATTTCCTCCTTGAAATGGTTGTTTTGTACCACGTCCATGTGGTAGATCATGATAAGGTCGATCGCCCTCATCTGACTCTAATAATTATATCGGCGGATCATTGCTGCAACTTTATATCTCTTCGTTATTTTTTTGAATTTTTTTTAACTGTTCCTTCAAACCCTGTATATCCATGGATGGAGCGGCTGACTCCCTGTTCGTCTGCTCAATCATCGTATGGATTTCTTTGCGTAATATCTCGACATCTCTTGGCGCGTTAAACCCGAGCTTGATCGTATCGGCATTAACTTCAAGAACGATAATTTCTATATTGTCCTGAATGATGATGGATTCGCCTTTCTTACGCGAAAGCACAAGCATGGAATCAATCCTCTCTATCGTTTCTAACACTTTTAAATAAAGGATGCCTGGTCGTATAAGAGGTTCTCCCGAGAACAACCTGCCTGCCAACCCGGGAATCTATATTGAATACAACGGGTGCAACCAAATTAATGGTGGCTGCTTCTAATTGTTCACCTATATTGATTATGGATCGAATCATGAGCTGTTCAATGGAATCCACTTGGAGTTCAGTGAGCGCAGCATCCGGTATTTCAAAGTCATACTCCGGATAAAACAGGAATGGATCCGTAATGACGAAATTCAGATTCTCATCTGCAGTCGATTGTAAAAATGCAAAGGGCTGATCTTCTTCCGGAGCGATAACGACAAACGCGGTTTGATCTTCAAACCCTGGAATTCCATTCGAGAAGGTATAGATTTCGTCCTCCGACACCGTTAATTGACCAAAACGACTAGTTTGCAGTTCCATAGTATTCGATCACTCTCCCATACTTACGCCGTAGTAAGTGAATTATAAAGAAAAATGCCATAGAATGAAACCGATCCCGGTTTTTCTATAGCATACTTGATTCTGACTAAACTATACACGAACATCCAATCCTGATACATCAAAACGAATGGATGGATATTGCTGCATATAAACTTTAAAATTGCCCCGTTGATAATTGATCTCCGGTTTATGCGTTTGAACTTGAATATCCACGCTGCCTGGTTCAAACTGCACTTCCAGTGGATGAATCGTAAAATCGATATCCACGCTGTGGTAGGAAGCCGGTCCGAAAACTTCTACATGCGCAGCGCCAGCCAGCATGTCCTCAAGCGCAATATCAGGAATCGGATTTTGCTTGATTCGCAAATCGCCCATTCGATTTCCCTTTTCAACGATGTGGGCGATACCTTGCAAAGCGATTTCCGGCATTTGTGAGTAAATTCGATTCGTAAATTCTACTGGTTTACCGCCGTTGAAGGCCGCCCACATCCGGTCCTGATTGAGATTAAGCTCAGGCATCTGTATAGGGGCGCTTATCTGGGCGGGCGTCGATTTCACTTGCATATCTGCCTGCTGCGATTGAATATCATATTGCCCTAGCCTTGATTCAATCCCTATCAGGCCCTTTTGCGATTCAGCTTGTATAAAGGGAAGCTTCATCTTCCATCACCCTCTAACGCAGGAAGTCTACAAGGGATGGGGTAATTACCTTTGCCCCGACTGATAACGACGCCTGATAAATATTTTCATTGATTTTGGAGTCAATAAGCAGTTTGTCATAGTCAGCATCTTCTGTCTTGGATTGCATGCTCGTTAAATTAAGCCCTAAATCATCCAGCCGATTTTGCATTAACTCAACCCGGTTTACTCTAGCGCCTACTTCTGAGCGACCATTCAGTATTTTGCTTGATCTAGATTCTACTGAGCTCAATTGATTCGATATCATATTATAGTTACCTGAACTGAGCGCGGCCATAACGTTGTCGAAAACGGCAAAAACATTATCAGCCTCTCCAGCATTCCCGAAAACAGCATTCCCTGTTATATTCACAGGCAGTGTGACACCTACCCCAACCGCATACGATACATCACCTGAATCGGTTGTGACCGCTTTAGCGTCAAACCCCGCAGCCTTTTGATCATAAGGCATTTTGTTAAATGTCTGCCCGTTAAATACGTATTTGCCGTTCAGCTTACTGTTTGAGATATCAAGCATTTGTCCTTTAAGCTGGGCGATTTCATCACTAATATTTTTAAGAGCCTCTGCGGATTTGTTTCGTTAGCACCTTGAACGGTAAGTTCTTTTACACGCTGCATGATGCTGCCTGCTTGTTCCAGCAGTGTATCATTAAAATCCAGCCACGAATGAGCAGAGTCCGCATTTTTTTTATACTGATCATTGGAGGAAATCTCCGTCCGATAGCGAAGGGCATAGGTAATGCCGACTGGGTCATCAGAAGGCTTGTTGATTTTGCGGCCAGTGGTAAGCTGATCCTGCAGACTATCCATCTGAGTCAGATTGCGGTTCAGGTTGCGAGACAGCTGCATATGCATCATACCTGGCGTTACACGTAATGCCATATTGTTTGCCCCCTATTCCTAACGGCCAACTACGCCGGTTCCATTAATGAGTTCTCAAGCAATTGATCAAAGGTAGTCATAAACCGCGCTGCAGCTCCGTAAGCATGCTGGTATTTAATCAGATCCGACATTTCTTCATCGAGCGAGACGCCGCTTACCGATTGTCTGCTGCTGTCTACTTGGTCCAGCTGCGCAATTGAATTCTGATATTGACGATAGCTTCTTCGGATTGAACGCCTAGTGCGCCTACCATTGAGCTGTAGAAATTGCTGATTGTCGCTTCAGAAATTCCATTGCCAGTTGCAGATTGATCAAACTTAAACTTCACATCGCTCAGTTCAGACATCAGGAGGGCCAGACTGTTATTACCATTTACAACTGTAGGCGTACCATTAACATCAATGGTTCGCATGGAGGTTGCTATTTTGTTCGTATCATCGCTAATCACTGTGTTCAGCTGCATACTTGAAGCAGTTATGGCTGCGCCTCCTTGGACGTGAAGAAATCCAATCCGGCCGTCGCTGGAGCACCCATCGAATAACCAAGCTTATGCAACCCATTAATACCTTGGACGGTCATCGTTGTATCAGTCGAAGCGGCGTTGTTGTGCCTGGAAGCAGGATCCCAGCTGGAATCGTGACATTGATATCTCCATTGGCAAGTGTATTAGCAAGCGTGTCCAGCTGACGCTGATAACCGGCAACATTCACATCACGTGACGTTATCATGCCGAATACTTCTCCATTATTCAGATCACCCGATTGAAAAGCGGTGTTAAGCGCTGCTGCTGTAAGCGGGACAGCTTCAGAGCCATTAACTAAATTGATGCTGCCCATCGAAACCGAATAACCATCTGTACGAGTCACTTGAATATTAACGATCTGGGAAAGCTTATCCGTCATCAGATCTCGTTGATCCTGCAGGTCATTGGGATTATCGCCTAACGACTCAATACGGTGAATCTCTTCGTTCAAGGAAGCGATTGTATTCATATAGGTATTAGCCTGTGTTGCCTTTACATCAATGCTGCTTGTCAAATCTGCGGACAAATCCGAAAGCTGCTTGCTCGTCTGATTGAAGGAATCGGTTAGAGCCAGGCTGTCTCACGGACGATTTTGCGTCCTGTTACATTCTCTGGATCTTTGCTGAGATCGGACCACGCTTGATAGAACTTCTCCATAACAGACCCGAATACCACTATCAGATGGCTCATTCACAATCGATTCAAGCTTGCTTAATGTATCCGATTGAACGGACAAGCTGCCCGCATATTTATTCTGATTGCGGTACTGATCATCCAGAAAAGCAGTCCGAATCCGGTTAATGGCTGAGGCTTCAACGCCAGTCCCATCTGTCCCGGCGTTCGTCGAACGATTCATACCGAATGCTTCCATAGGCTTAGTCGTCACCATCGTTACTCTCTGACGGGAATAGCCTTCCGTATTGGCATTCGAGATATTGTGACCAACCGTGTTAATAGCCGTTTGCTGGGTGAACAAGCTTCTCTTTGCCGTTTCAATTGAATGAAAGGTTGAAGTCATTTCCGGGTTGCCTCCCTATCCTCTTGTATCAAATAAACCGTTGCGCGCATTCCCATAGCCAGGGCTGCGCGGATGCTGATAGGTAATATTATCATTAGGGTCATCGACCATTAAATCGATAGAGTAATCGATAAACTTCAACGACTGCTCAATTAGCTGCTGGTTCAGTTGATTGACCTTCTGCAATTCATTTAGCAGACCTGTTAACTGTCCATGAAGCTCTGACAGCTTTTGTTTATCTTGAGCAGAGGTTACCGTTCGAATCATTTCGCTTAACCTGCCGCCTTTATAGCGGAGCAAACCGAGACTTGAGAAGAATTGACCTGAGAGCTGCATACGCACCTGCTCAAGCTCCTCTACCTGCTTCAGAAGTTTTTTTTCTTTTTGCATGATGGCATTAAGCTGTTCCACTTCATTCTTCACAAGCAGAGGCGTCTTCTGTTTAGCAAGCTCTAGCAGCTGACTATATAAAACGGCTTGCTTCTCCAATGTTTCGACGATCGATTCCACCATCACCTTGGCCCTCACCTATTCTTGTTCAAGATTTGATTTCAAAAAGGGAAGCATCTTTTCCGCAATCTTACCCGCTTCAACATGGTAAGTACCCGAGCTGACGGATTGCTTCAATTCATTGATCAGCTTCGCACGATCCGCCCCGCTGACTCGGCTTGAAGAAAGCATTTCTTGCGCTTCTGCCGATATTTGCACCTCATCCGTTTTCCGTTTGCGCCCAGCATTACTGGTTTGCTGGTCATTCTGTTTCTGATAAGGATTCACTGCGCCGATGCGCTGCGATTCATTAATTTTCATCGTAATCCCTCCAACGTTCACCGCCAAATAAAAAAGCCGATAACTCTATAAGAGTATTATCGGCAACTTTGTATAAAAATTTATAGAAATCGTAATACACCCATAAAATACTAGCTTATATACGGTCGCGGCGATCCATTATCCGATAGGCTGCAGATGCAGAACCAGGCATTTTCTCTGAATCCTTGTCCTTCTCGGCTTTGGCGTTGTTCGAGCTTTTCACTTGATTCAACAGCGTCGCTCTACAGCTTGTACACATGTTGTTCTCGCGAATCAGCGTTCCGCAAACCTCGCAAGGATACATTAAATTCGGAACACCTATAAGCGAAATCCGGCCTTCGCGGATAAACTTCGTAATTTGCTTGACGGAAATTTCCGTTGCATCAGACAGCTCGGTAATGTTGGCGCCTTTATTCTTGCGCAGATAATCGGCACACAACTGATATTCTCTATCAATATCTTTAATACAGCTCGGACAGACATCGCGAAAATTCTTCGCATACAGCCTGCCGCAGCGCGGGCAGTTATCTAAATTCATAAATCTAATGCCCCCTTCCAGGCAGCTTGTTTGTTTCTTCATATTAACTCATAATTTGACAAAATTCACTCTTTTTTTGCAACCGTTTACGATCTTGCCAGCGTGAGAATGAAAATTTCGGCTTTGGCTTCTGGAAGCGTGCACCCGATTGTGCGTAAAAGGGCTGCAGCACAAGCATTTACGGTACTTCCGGTCGTGTATATATCATCAATGATAAGGAGACGGATGGGGCGGCTGATAGATAAGCTGACCTGATCAAGCAGGTATGGGACCGATTGCTGATCCACATCAAATAGATTCTGAGAGTCCCGCAGCCTCGCCCCCCGGGTCTTGAAGCTTTGCTTGTCACTGTGGCGCATGCGGCAAAGCACCTCGTGAACAGGTATATTCACTTGTTCAGCCAGGTAAGAAGCCAACCGCTCCGCTTGGTTGAAGCCGCGCTCGACCAGCCTCTCATCGCTCACAGGTACCGGGATGAACGCATCAAACTGGATGGAGGCGTCCCGCATAAATAACTCCTTCATCAGCCTGCGATAGGCTATACCAAGCATCTCTCCCAAAAGAGGCTCAAGCGCTTCGTGACCCCTATATTTGTAAAGAGCTAACCATTGTCTAATCGTTGGATTATACCTTACAGCACTTCGATTGAGCAGGAACGCAGAATCTGTCCTGCGCATGCAATCCGTACATTGTTCCGGGCGGCCGCAAACCGGGCATATGATTCTTGTAATCCATGGTATTGCTCCGCTGCAGGCTGAGCAAAGAGTTAAGAACCCCTGCTTAGCAGCTTCACGGTCTAGTTTACCGCAAATTAGACAGGTAGAGACCGATGGGGATAATAGTGCACTCATACTGCCTAGAGCTTTAGGCAATGTTTGTTGAAGCTTGCTCCAAAAGGCTGTCATGAATGTGCAGCCTCCTTATGCGTAAGAAGGTAGCCATGTTTAGCTGCGATTCGGTTCATTCCGCGTATTTGTTTAATTGCAGACTGCTGGGAACGATTACGGACGGATGCGCAAAAATACACGCTGCCCGCTGGATCGTCCATAGAACGGCCTGCTCGGCCAGCCATTTGTACAAGCGACGCATCGTCAAACAGCTTGCCATCCGCATCCAATATAAACACGTCGCTCTTGGCGATTGTTACACCGCGCTCCAGAATAGTTGTTGTAACCAGCATCCGAATGGTGCGGTCTCGAAACCGGAGGACCTTATCACTGCGCTCCTCATCTTGTGAGGAGGTGCCCTCTATCATAATGCTCGGATATAGCTTTCTCATTCGATGAACGAGAGGTTCTACATCTCGGATTTGCTGCACGAAAACAAACAGCTGTGCACCGCGGTTTATTGAAGTTTGCAAGGCATGAGTGAGCCTGCGCGGGAAAGCGCGTTTATTCAATAATTGCCGGACCGGCGGAATGACGAGCTGGATGGGAACTGGCAGCGGATGCCGATGAAACCGTACAGGAACACGAACATGGGCTAAACGGTTGCGCTTGGCGTCCCTTCTCATGGCAGCCGGGGGAGTAGCAGAAAGAAAGATCGCGGCTGCCCCTATTTTGCCGACATGCTCTGCCGCATAGTGGAGCATCGGGTCATTGTGGTAAGGGAAGGCATCAAGTTCATCTATAATCACCAGGTCAAAAGCATGACGGAAGCGAAAAAGCTGATGCGTTGTCGCCAGCGTTATTTGTCCTTGCTCCCAGCGCTGCGCGCTTCCGCCATAGAGCGTGACGACTGTTGTCTCTGGGAATGCCCGGCGTATTCTTGGATCCAGTTCAAGTACGACGTCCCGCCGGGGAGTTGCTAATAGCGCCCGGCCTCCCCGGCCGATACAGGACTCGATCAGCGGGAATATCATTTCTGTTTTGCCCGCTCCGGTGACTGCCCATAGGAGGAACTGACGGAGGGGGGCAGCCGGATTGCGGGGCTTGAAGAGCCGCCATGGTGGATTCAAGCTTGTTGCTGGCTGCTGTGTTGCGATGTGAGATAATTCGGCAGCTGTTGGATGTGACTTGATATGAGATACAGCGGCAACTATTGGCTGCGATTCAATATGAGACAATGCAGCGTCTATTGCGGCCTTTCTGGGTGAGGGCAACCACCAGGGGCGAGTGGCGGTGTTTGTTGGCTGCTTCTGTATATGAGACAATGCGGCTGCTGTTGGAACCTTTTTGGGTAAGGGCAACCACCACGTACGAGCAGCAGCGTTTGTTGGCTGTGTTTCGATATAAGTTAGTGCAGCGGATGCTGCAGCCGTCTGTGCCGGGCTTAGCTTCCAATGGGCTAACCGCGCGGCAAGTCTATCCGCGGTTAGATCAATTCACTTGTGGCGCCCGTTGTATTGGAGCGCCAAGAGCGTCTGGCATGCCGTGAATAAGGAGGCCGCATTCTCTGCTGCGGCCCATGGTGAGGCATGCTTCGCAGTACGCGCATGCGCGGCCGCACGCGGCGCATGGCGTTCGGCGCATGCGCGCCGTGCCGCTGCCGCATCGCTGGCAGCGGAGCAGCGGCTGGCGCGGCGCAGCGCCAAGCGCCTGCCGCCACCGCAGCAGCCGGGGCTGCGGCTGCGGGGCGACCGCGCCGCCTAGGCGCAGCTGGCCGAGCAGCGCGGCCAGCTGGAGCGCGCGGGCTGCCGCGCTCCAGGGCGCCGGCGCCGCGCCAGCCGGCAAGGCCGCGCCTGCGGCGCCAAGCAGGGCGAGCGCTTCGCTGCTTAGCAGCGCTCGTCCCTGCAGCAGCGCAGCGGCGCGGCAGGCCTGCGCCGCCAGCGCCCTCGCACTACCAACGTCCGCCCCAAACCCGGCGGACGAACCCCGCACATGCGCCGCATGTGCCATCGGCTTCAGCTTCGCCATGAAGCCTTGGCGCATCTCCGCATCCACCGCTTCGCTTACCAAGCGTGTCAGAATAACGCACGCTTCTTCCACGTTCACCTGGCCGCCAGCCCCAGGCCACCTTCCCGCAATATCCCTCGCCATTCCTAGCGGCAATGGCACAGGCCAAGCAACAACCGCAGAGGCTGCCGCTCTGCATAGCCCTTCCTCATCACCAAATCCTTCGGACTTACCTATCCCTGTTCCTTCCCCATCTATCCGTATCATCCCTTCCCGGTCCGTGTCTCCCTCCTGTTCCTCCCAGTCCTGGTCCTCATCCTATCCCAGTTCCTGTCCCCATCCCTCCCTCAATCCCTCTCCCTGCCCTTGCTCCTATCCCTCTCTCCCTCCCTATCCCTGTCTCACCTTCACCACATTCCCTCCGCTCAATCGCCAATACCTCCCGCTCCACCTCAGCTCTAAACAGCCCCATCAAGCCAATAGGCATAATCAATCTCGGGCGCAATTGACCAGATCGCCCGTGATCCCTGAGCGCCAATTACAACATACAAAGTAACTTTCAAAGACAACAATCCCCCTAAATTCGATTCATTTGATCCTCAAAACACTAGCCTCTCACCTTGAACCTATCATTTCACATCCACTATTCACGCATTTTTCACCGTATATATTCCCTACGCGAACTTGTCGACCCGAACCATTCACAGCCAAAATAAACAAATAAAAGCACACTCGCAGGCTGCCTAAGGCAGACATACGGGTGTGCTTCACTCGTCAACATATTTAGTTGTTAAAATTATACCTCGCCCTCCTCGAAGATTACAATCACCTTTTTCATGATTTCATCCATCACTCTTACAGAGGGAGCTTCGACAATTCCGCCGGATCACGCAAATCAATCAATACAGCATGCTCAGACTCTGTAATAATTCCTTCTGCTTGAAGCATCCACATGAGCGAAGTAGGCTCCACGCCTTGATGCTTGAGGGCGGGCTGCTTCCTATTTTGCCGCTTGCTGTATTTATTCATTTCATGAACCTCTTTACTTGCCCCTGCTGCCTCTCCCAAGGTTGAAGCCAAAGGTGCTCCTGACTTAATATCCACTTTCATCCCATATCTTGCGAAAAATCGGGCGATTCCGATTGTTTCATCCTCTGAGCCATGGTCAACGACTGTCACTTTAACTTCTCTCCCGGTAAAATGGGAAAATCGGCGCAATGATCTCATATACCATTCCATCTGCAGCTGTTCATTACCCGCTATGAGTACGTAATGCAGCACATCACGACTTTGCCCGGAAGACAATACCAAAGCTGCATGTACTGCGACCGCTGCCAAGGCGTAACAACCAACAATCCAAAGCAGTACTGGAATCATGGCGGCCACCTCCTTTTTGTGACATCATATGCCGAGCAAAGCCCATGGGTGCTGGTCATTCACGGACAAGTCGCAAAAACGGGCTTACCTGCTCAAAATGAGTCTAATTTCCTACAGGCATCATTCGACTCTCTTCTCGGTGTTTGTCTACTGCCAAACCGCAAAAAACCCCCGCATTAGCATCAGCGGAGGCTCTAAACAGTATGTAAACATAAATCCTTACAAATCTCAAAACCTTACAATCAACCTTACAGCGTTACCCATCCATACCTAATCGAGCTGATAACCGCCTGTGTCCGGTCATCAACTTCCATCTTTTGCAAAATACTGCTGACGTGGTTTTTGACCGTCTTTTCACTGATAAAGAGAAATTCGCCGATCATTTTGTTGCTCTTGCCTTCGGCCATTAGCCGTAGCACCTCTGCTTCGCGGCGTGTCAGCGGATTGTTCTCGCTTGGAATGAATTTCACTCCCGCTTCTCGTCCTGCAGCCACTCCGGATGCCGCGCCGATTTCATCCAAATACGTCATTCGGCGGAGCTGGTTAATCAGCTTGCCTGTTACTTTGGGATGAATATACGCATAACCGCTCATAACTGATCGAATGGCATTGGCTAATGCCTCCGCTTCCATATCCTTGAGCAAGTAACCGCATGCGCCTTTGCGCAGCGTCTCGAACACATAGCTCTCATCGTCATGAATGGATAGAATAATGACCTTTACATCGGGGAAAATATCCCGCAGCCGTTCCGTTGCAATGACTCCGTTCTCGATTGGCATGTTAATATCCATCAGCACAACCTCGGGCTTGTTCTGATTACAAAACTCAAGCACCTGTATCCCGTCATTACATTCGCCGATTACTTCCAAATCATCTTCCATATTCAGAATCCGCTTAAGTCCTTCGCGGAATAGCTGATGATCATCAGCTATCAACACTTTAATTTTTCGTTTAGGGCCAATCGTTCTCAGTTCCATCGCCATTTCGTCATTTACTCCTTTCGCTGCTCCGCATTGATGGGAATATGAATCGTTAATTTCGTTCCCTCATTTATCGCTGATTCGATCTCCATCCTTCCCTCCAACAGCTCAACCCGCTCACGCATCCCGATCAAACCGAAATGAGTGCTGTGCTTAGCCCGGGACTCCATCAGATCGACGTGGAAGCCAATTCCGTTATCCTTTACGACAATCTTCACCATCTGAGCCTGAAAGGTTATTTCTAGTGAGACGTAAGACGGATTAGCATGTTTGAACGCATTGCTGTATGCCTCTTGAACCATCCTGTAAATGCCGGCTTCCATCGCCGAAGGGAGGCGCGCTTCCTTACCGACGGTGTCGAACATCGTCCGAATCTTACTTTTTTCTTCAAAATCCTGAATATATTTACGCAGTGTAGGGATCAATCCAAGGTCATCCAAGGCCATTGGCCGCAAGTTGAAAATAATCTTACGAATTTCTTCAATGCCTGAACGCACCTGACCCTTCAAGTCTATTAATTCTTCCTGGACCAATTGAAATTCCTGCTTACTTAACATTCTTTCTGCAATTTCGGTCCTAAGAACTATATTGGCTAATGACTGAGCAGGACCATCATGAATCTCTCTAGCGATCCGTTTGCGCTCTTCTTCCTGGGCCAAAATGATTTTCAGACCTATTTGTTGTCGATTCTTCGCAGATTCCAGTATTCTCGTCACCTGATTCAAATCACCGGAGAGATACTCTAGCACTACATTTATTTGCGAAGCAATCGTCTCCGCTCGCTCAATGGATTGCTCTACATTGCGCACCCGCTTCTGCAAATCATCGCGGCGAGCCTTCAAATAGACTTCCTTCTCTCGGAAAATCATCAGGTCCAGCTGCAGCTGAGTAGCCTTTTCATAGGCGATTTTGATATCTTCTTCTTTATATCGGACAAAGTCACGGCTAACTTCAGTTAACCGCATCCGCGCCCGACGATAATCCAGCTCCAGCTTGTCGACCTTATCAATAATCGCGGCTGTTTCTTGGATTACCTGATTGAGTTCTTGACCGAGCGCAAACATTTCTTTGCGAGCAGATTCGCAAATTTCAAAGATTTGATATTTGCTTTCTTCCATCACAAGAACAGCGTTTTTGATCACGCGATCGATATCGTTTATGCGATAATCCACGTTTGGCACGGCCCACTTTCTTTATAATCATGCTTTTCTCATCATAGCACAGATATGCCCAGTCGAGTCATATCATTCGACGGTAATCGTGCCCATTTTTCCATCCCATTGAACGACTAGGCCTAATTGCTCCGATACCAGACGAATCGGGACTAATGTCCGTCCCCTCCGGGAGATAGGCGCGACTTCCGACTGTTTGCGAATCCCGTTTAATAGGTATTCCTTACCTCCGAGCCACATCTCCAGCAGCTTATCGCCGCGCAGCACAGAAACTCTCTTCAAGGTACCCTCCCAGTTAATTTGGGCACCCATCGCTTCTGTGATGAAGCGAAGCGGAAGGTAAGTCGTATTATTCAGCACGAGGGGCGCTACATCCAGCTTGTACGTCTTGCCGGCAACAGTCGCCGACTTGGAGCCTACTTTCAGTTCAATCTTCACTTTGGCCAGTTCAGGAAGTACAGCCGGGAACTGGAAGCTTATATTATCAAAAGCAAGCGAGCCAACCAGCAAACGCTCATCCTGCCCATCCGCCAGAGAAGCGGCATATATGCGCTTCAATGTTACAGGGTAAGTGATTAAATCTGCAGGTAGATTCACCTTCAGCTGTTTCCAGCCTGACCAATCTACTTGATCGGCCAAAGTAACAAGATGTGACTTGCCTGCTTTATCAACAAATTCAGCCCGGAGCCAATTGAAGCTGCTGTCGCCCATTACACTTATCGTCATGGCAGACGGTTTGCCTTCTATAGTCTGACCTGAGGCGCCTAGTACGGCGTACGCCGCCTTGGTGCCTGTCCCTGCCGAGAAATCGTAAGACAGCTGCAGCGCACTTGAGCTTTCGTTGCCCGGCAGTCCGCTTACAACACTGGCAGAACCCAATACACCATTCGTACCGACAAAAGAAATTGGGTAGGTGGTTTTCTCAAAATCTTCAAATTTCTTATCCGCTCCGCCGGAGAGGACCGCCATAGCGGAGAACCCATCATAACGCGCAATCGCATAACCCACTGTAGAAGCTGGATTTACCGTGTTAATCGTGAGTGAGTTTCCATTAATAGAACCCGTAAAGCCGCGAAGCTCCCATTTTACCGATTCAGCAGGAACGGTCATCTTACGTCCGTCTTTCAAAGTTATCCGGACAGGCAGGGACAAGGTTGTACCTTGCTCCAGAACCGGTGAACTCGCATCAACACTCATCTGAGCAATCTGGTCACCGCCGATGACTTCAACGGCAAGCTTATCGCTAATACTGCCCGCTTGAACAGTAACTGTCGTCTGGCCCGCCTTCGTCGCCGTGAACGTATTCCCCGCAAAGGTACCGAGATCACTGCTTTTCCAAATCGGCGTGAGGCTTCCTGGATCAATCGGATTATAGTACGTATCATAAGCCTTCATCGCATACGAAGCCTGCTGGCCGACGAACATGGTTGTGCTGCCGCTCGCTTTGATGCCTCTTAATTGACCTTGCGGCGCAATCGTAAAGATACCTATGGCATTGGCAATCTGGCGCTGTGTAACTCCATATTCAGTTGGAAAAGAAAGCTGGGCTCCCATCTCGCCAAGCGGACGTGCGACCATCGTCGTCGAGCCGCCGCCATCAAGGTTAATACCTCGCCAAACACCCAGCTGCACGAGCAGACTTTGCAGCTCTGCCAGTGTCACTCCATTGCTGCTGCCGCTATCCTCGACCGTCACGAGCATCACCTTTGAGCCATCCTTTGAGTACCCAACTGCTGTACGCGCACGGTCGCTGGAAGGACTGATGCTGCTCGGATTTCTTGAGAAACTCGCTGCTGCGCCTTGATCTACTAAAATAGTGTGTCCGCCTACCAGCATCTCCAGCGATGATGGATCAACCTTCGCACCGCTGGACTGAGCAATAAGATTATAATTAGCTTTGATCGGTTGACCTACCTGCAAATGATCACGTACGAATTGTGCTGCTATTCCATGCGTACGCAGAATATAGCCGTCGATTGGCGCATTGCCTTGAATCATGCCGTTATTAACAATTTCTTTGACTATATCATTCTGAACTAGAACTTCGGTGGGAGTGGTCGCGCTGTCCGATGCATCGGGTCTAGCAACCGTCCAAGCACTCGTATAGATATACATCGCATTCGCATGGCTATAGGCACCATCAGGCTCGGTTCGATAGGAAGCTTTATTGATACCTGTCAGCGCAAAGGTTGACCCGTCCGCCGAGGTCACATTCCCTTCAAATCCAAACATATCGATGATCGGTTTCCGGTCTGTGGTCACAGCAAAAGCATACATCCCTGTCAGCTGGGATGTACTCGCTGTTAAATTACCACTAGTAACCTCTGCGCCAATTGGCGTGCCTTTCCCGCTGGATACATTAAAATAATCCGCATTGACGCCGGCCACAGCCCCGCTCTTGTTCACCATATTGCCTACCGAGCTTACACCTGTCACTGTTCCTGCTTTACCGTTCATCACGTCCAGCTTTACATAGGGATTGGTTAAATCGATTTCGATGACATGAACATTGGACAGCTGCGCATCATCGACGGCTTTATTTGCCCATCTATAATCCACGCGTTTGGCACCTGAGGTTATCATCTCCTCCGAGACTTGTACAAGCTGCTGCGCAGCAGCCTGTACGGTCGTCTGAGGCGCTGCAGCCGCCTCCTCGCCGCTTGCAGCGGCAGCAGTAGTTGATATTGCTATAGTTAAGGGTTGAACGAGCAGCGAAGCTCCTAGCGTTAGTACGAGCAATCGCTTGCCAGTCTGCTTATATACAATAGATTCCATTGCCTTCTTAACGGTCGTTAGCGTCTGTTTATAATCATTCTTCTCTGAATTGCGCATCTGTCTAGCAACTCTCCCATCTTAAAGTCTAATAGAGTTAGACTACCAATTGAGGGGAAAAGTTACGTCCGATAGAAGAGTCCTATCAAATCATGATCAGCGAAAAGAAAAAGCTATCTGACCCCAAGACCAAATAGCTTCATTAATTACGAGATTCATAGTCGTCTAAACATCCAAAAAATTCAGGTAATCCAGCAAACGTTTGATCATGACGGCTGCTTGTGCGCGTGAAGCGGCAGTTTTGCCTCCGAAGGTTCCGTTAGACAAGCCATTAATGACTCCTATTTGCACAGCCTTCGCAGTATCACTCTGAGCCCATGTTCCGATCTTGCTGTTATCCTTGAACTTCTTCAAAGTCGTTGCAGCGTTTTGAGTTAAGCTGATCTGCGTCCCGGCTGCAGCAGCAGCTCGAACCATCATCGATGCCATCTCTTCGCGTGTTACGGTTCTATTAGGCTTGAAGGTTCCGTCGGTCATCCCTTGTACAATGCCTGCATTGCTGGCAGCGCCGATATAAGCGGCCAATGTTGTGGACGTATTCACATCCTTAAATTTAGCTGCCGCTTGCTTATCACCGTTTAACCCTAGTCCCTTCGCAATAAACATCGCAAATTCACCGCGAGTAATCGATTTATCTGGCGCAAAGGTTGTCAGTGTGTTTCCTTCAACGATATATTTGTTCGCCAGGAGCAGGATATCGTTTCTCGCCCAGTGCTTCGTAACGTCGGTATAGCTTACTGCGCCTTTAACAATCGCGTAAACGCTGTTTCCTTTACGTTTGAACGTAACGACTGACATTCCGTTATTCTGCGTCACTTGCGTTGGCGCGTAAGAAAGCTTATTGGTTTGCGGATCGAGCCAAACAACTGCGGTTTGTCTGCCATCCAGGTTTGCCGCCGTCTTAATTGTACGTGTAACATAGCTGCTTAACGTATCAAGGGTCTTTGATTGGCCATTGCTGTTCACGCTAAGCTCGAAGCTCACTGGACTTACCAGCATTTGAGCTGATGAAATGTTCAAAGCTGCCGTCAATCCCGAAGCGATATTCGCTGCATTCATATCGATTGCTACGAACAGTTGTCCTACCGCGCTATTTGCATTAGCCATTTGTGCCAACTGGCTGAAGTTTAACGCGCTAAGCGGGATTTCATAAGATGTATCTTTATATATAATCGCGATCGACCCGTTCGATACCGTTTTCTTAGACTCTTCAAGCGCGCTTAACGAGATGGCCACCAATCCGGCAGCCTCTGATTCAGGAACCGTGAATTCAACTCGAGGCGACATACCTGCGACTGTACGAACCGTGTTAAACGCGGCTAATATTTTGTCGGCAGAAAGCACATATTGATTAGCTGAACGCCCCGCCGGGGAGTAACCGGAAACTTTCGCTGCAGCGGCCACTTTAATCGACAAACCGCCGCCAGCCGCAGCTTCAAAGTCACCGTTCATATTATCTGCCCAGGTCGTTTGATTTACGGCTGTTACCTCGCTGAACGATGCCGCTTGTCCGCCAGTCAGCGTGCGAATCGGTATTCCAGCTGCGTTATAGCTTACTTTGACCACTTCTCCGGGAGCTGCGGCAGTAAACAGATTAAGCGTCACAGTCGCTCCGTTAATGGTAACGGATGCCACCGGCCGAATCACATTATTTACTTTGACTGTAAACTGTGTTGATGAGGGGATATAGGTACCGTTCAATGGGGCAGAAAAGGTTACAGTTAATGCGCTTCCTTTGACTATTGCTCCATTAAGTGAAGGGCTTGATGAAACCACACTTCCACTGGCCGGTATTCCATTAAAGACAGGAGCTGAATTCCCTCCATTATCCACTAACGCAGGTGTTCCGCCAAAATAGGAAACATATACGCTTTCACCTGCATTAATAGTTGAAGCAAGTGTCAGTACAACCTGCGACCCGGTAATCGTAATCGAAGATATCGCCCGAACGGCTCCATTTACCGTCACATAAAATGCACTGATATATGGCAGGTATGCAGCGTTCAATGTTTCATCATAAACCAGCGTTATTTTATTGACCGCTGCCGCAACGGATTGTAGAATTGGCGCTTTAGTATCCAATCCATTCTGGACATAAAAGCTGCTGAATGCCGGCAAAGCATTGCCAGACAAATCCTTCAAGGGATAGGATGAAGCATAATACGATAAGGTAACGGATTGTCCACTCGAAACCGCATTGCCATTAAAGGTTATAAATGCAATGGCTCCCGAGCCTGAAACTTGTGTTACGCTGCGCGAGGATCCATCTACATACACTGTAAATTGACTGTAAGCACTAGAGCTAATTGCCGCAAGCTCCTCGCTAAAGGTGAGAATGACCATATTGCCGCTGAGAGTTGCATTTAATTGTCTCGGAATCGTATTATCAGGCGTATTGGCAACGTCTCTATTTGAGAAATTAGCTGCCGAAACTCCATTTAAGCCTTTAATCGGGTTCGCACCTGCTGAGTACGATACTTTTATGATCTGACCGTTTACAACGCTGCTTTGCAGCGTTAACGTCAAGATTTGATTGTTTATTTGTACATCCGTCACCGCTCGTCCTGCGCCATTGACGGTTACGTAGAAATTTGCCGGAACCGGAACCGAAGCTGCATCGAGTACACTCGTAAAGGTAAGGGCAATTTTATTCGTACCCGTTAATTCTGCCTTGCTAATTGACGGTGTTCCACCTGATGAGTTGATCGTTGAGAAAGTCCATTGGTATTGATTAAGAATCCCTTCGAACCTGTTCCCCGTCATATCGGTTACTGCGCCTTCGGCCATTTCCACGTAGTAATCCGTACTGCCGGTTAGTAGGCCATTAATCGCAATGATTAGCTTGCGATTGTTCTGAGGATCAATAGACAACGTCGTTGTTAATGGCGTAGTGTTCGTGCCGGTTATTCGTTTCACTTTAACGGCTGCCGGATCCGCGCCTAGCTGGATTTGCTCACTAAACAAAGCCTCGAGCTTAATGCCGGTTAGACCGATCCCGCTTGTTAAGTTTGTCGGCGTCTGGGTCACTATTGCGGGCTTCACACTATCTTGCGTCACGGTAAAGGACCATCCCGCCGAGCCGGTCAAACCTGCATAATTGTTTCCTTTGGCGTCACTAAATGCCTGACCGCCAATCTCTACATAATAAGTCGTGTTATTCACAAAGGTGATGCTTGGATCGACAACTGTAATTTTTGCCGTACCTCCACCGTTTAATTTTGATGAAGTTACAGGTATCGTTGTGAACACGCTGCCAGATGGAGAAGTCTTTATGACGATATTGCCAATCCCCGGATAAACAGCCTCGCTAAAATTTAATTCCAGATTTAAAGTAGGTGTCGCTTGTACATTTAACGGTTTCCGTTCTGCAAGCAGTGTCGGCGGTGTTACATCATTCCCCGGATTCGTAACGAATGTCCACGTTCTTGCATCTGCGATTCCTTGGTAAAGTATCGTACTATCAGCAGCATCCTTGAATGCTCCTGCATCGATGAGAATATAATAGCCTGTGTTCGCTGGCAGATCTGAAGGGTCGATTGTCACCGTTTGGTCAGTGACGCTTACGCTGCTGGAATTAACTGCTATCGTTTGAACCGTGCTGTTGTCTGAGATTTTGTTGATACGAATATTCCCCGTGTTCACAGCAACGGCTGCAGGGAAGGTCATCGTAAGATTAGTCTCTACCGCAACCGCGAACGAGTTTGTTTGCGGTGACAATGCAGGATCACCAAGAGGAGGGACAGCAGTCACAAACTGCCATTGACCAGTAGTAACTCCAGTTATGCTATTGCCCGCCCCGTCTTGAAAGGCACCTGCTGGAATGGTAACCTCATAATTACTGCTTCCCAGAAGAACAGTCGGTATTTGTACGGTTATCGTTTGTGTCGCACTTCCGCTTACGCCCGTCGAAACAACACTAATTGTACGGACATCGCCAGGGTTATTTAAATTACTGATTGTTATATTGCCGCTTGCTGCATATACAGGCTCACTGAATGTCATCGTGAGTGTTGTACTTATGCCTGCCGTTCCCCCGTTTACCGGCGTTGTAGCAGTAATTGCTGGAGGCGCAGTATCCGCAGCTGCGACTGTAGTAAAGTTCCAGGCAAGTGTACTCGACAGTCCGGCAAAGTTTGCATTATTGCTTTCGTTAACAAAAGCGCCAGCATCGATAGATACATAATAGCTCGTATTTACATCAAAATTGGCATTTGGTGTAATCGTAACAATATTCTTCGTTGAACCGATTGATACCCGGCTGTCCGATGCAACGACATAGGACTCAAATAATACATTATCCGTCAGCCTGCGAATATATATAGTCGCTGGCCCCGAGCCTTTCCATACATTTTCATCAAAAGTGAGAATTAACTTCGCATTAACAGGTACATTTGAGGCGCCTGTAGATGGCGATGTACTCACGATCACCGGTCCCCGCTGAAGCTGCCGATACTTGGGATGGTCTGGCTGCCAAGCCGCCAATTCCGAATTGTACTAGTAATAAGGCTGCTAAAAAAAATGATATCCACCTACGATTTCGAATCAACTATACCACTCCCTAAAATAAGACACTCGTATTATATATTTTTCGGATAACAGCCTTCAGAAATGAAGGGTTCCCGAAAATTTCCAATAATTTAGAAGAAACGGCTAACGCCGTCCTTTGGCGGCGCTAGCCGTTTCATTCCGGAGAAATAAAAAAACCGCCTCCATATGGAAGCGGTTAGAATAGAGCAATGTTAAGTTGAAAATCTATTACGCCAAAGCGTCTTCTTTAAGCTTATCCGCTTTGTCAACGCGTTCCCATGGCAGATCAATATCTGTACGGCCAAAGTGACCGTAAGCTGCAGTTTGACCATAGATTGGGCGACGAAGGTCAAGCATTTTGATAATGCCTGCAGGACGAAGATCGAAGTTCTTTTGGATAACTTCAACAAGCTTCTCTTCATCTACATTTCCTGTGCCATATGTGTCAACACTAATCGATACCGGATTAGCTACACCGATTGCATAAGCCAGCTGGATCTCACATTTGTCAGCAAGGCCAGCAGCTACGATGTTCTTCGCTACATAACGAGCTGCATAGGCAGCTGAACGGTCTACTTTTGTTGGATCCTTACCGGAGAAAGCACCGCCGCCATGACGAGCATAACCGCCATACGTATCAACGATGATTTTACGGCCTGTTAGACCTGCATCACCTTGTGGACCGCCGATAACGAAGCGACCTGTCGGATTAATGAAATATTTGGTTTCAGCATCCAGCCATTCAGCGGGAACGACTGTTTTGATAACATGCTTGCGAATATCAGCTTGAATTTGCTCAAGTGTTACTTCCTCAGCATGCTGAGTTGAAACAACGATTGCATCTACACGTTTTGGCTTTCCGTCTACGTATTCAATCGTCACTTGTGTTTTGCCATCAGGACGCAGATAGTCAAGTGTACCATTCTTACGTACTTCCGCTAATTGACGGGAAATACGGTGTGCTAATGCGATTGGAAGCGGCATAAGCTCTGGCGTTTCATTCGAAGCGAATCCAAACATCAACCCTTGATCGCCTGCACCAATATCTTCATTTTCTAATTGAACGTCTTTACCATCGCGAGATTCCAATGCAGCGTTTACGCCTTGAGCGATGTCAGCTGATTGTTCATTAAGCGAAGTTAAAACTGCGCAAGTACTTGAATCAAAACCGTATTTGGCACGTGTATAGCCAATTTCCTTAATTGTGCGCCGTACAATAGCTGGAATATCCACATAGTCGGCACTGCTGCTTATTTCTCCAATAACGAGTACCAAGCCAGTAGCTACGGAAACCTCACAAGCTACGCGAGCGTACGGATCAACCTCAAGAAATGCATCCAATACCGCATCTGAGATCTGATCACAAATTTTATCCGGATGTCCTTCTGTTACGGACTCCGAAGTAAACAAATGACGTTTTTGTAACGACATTGTTTATCAACCTCCTAATTTCTGAATTAATCTAAGTATGATGGATAAAACACACTTAAGACTGGAATTATAAAGAAAATCAACGCAGCAAGAAACAACGTTGAAATTGTCAATTCCAAAAAATGAACCTTTTCCGAGGTGGAAAAGGTCCATGACAACTCTCTAAAACAGTATGATACCTAAACTGTCGCTTTGTGTCAATGGCAATGGGCTTCCTTACAAACCTTTAAGGATTTGCTCGGCGCGCTCAATTAAATGTCGAGTAATATGCCCGCCAACCGAACCTGCATCCCTAGTCGCGATTTTGGACCATTGCACACTGCCTGGGGCCGATGCTGCGGACTCCATTCCACCTAGTTCTGAGGCAAATTCTGTGTAACCGAACCGATCCTGGGTAATAACTTCGTTCGTTAATCCAAGCTCTGCTGCAATTTCGTACTTCATCTTGTTTAATGCTTCGCTGCTTTCCGGCACAACTATCTTATTCGAAGAACGTCTCGCCATCTTATAAGCACCTCCTGAAGTTATGCTTATATTGTGTGTCGATCGGTAATATTTAAAGCACATAACATCTTGTCAGTCAGGGAAAAAATAAACTATTGCAGCTGCTGCAGCTCGTACTCTCCACGGACAAGTACGATCAGGCCGATCTTCTGTCCTTGTGCCGGCATTACGCCCCGTCCGCCGCGAGGAAATAAGATGAGATGGTTATTCGAAACCGCTTTGCCATTCGTAATATCTGCGCCATCCGTTAAATCAGATATTCCGTTAGCATCGGAGCTATATGCAACCGCTTTGCCGGCTCTTACGACAAATTCAGCGCCATCCTTAGCTACCAAACGCATTGTGATGGGAACAGTGACCACTTCGACTGTTTGTCCATTGTGACCTTCTTCCAGGTCCTTACGAAAGCCATCAAGCATCGCTTGAATTTTCACTTGATCAACGCCTTGCTTCGCTAGCTCTGCTTGGACAAGATCCGCTACTTGTTTATCAATATAGCTTTTCGTAACGACAGGGTCGTTGACTGAGCCTGGGACAACTGTATCCGGTGCATCATCAGCGTCTGAGGACCATGTTGTCCCAGCCCAAATTCCTAAACCCACCAAACTAACCAGCGCCGCCTTCAGCACGGTTTTATTCATTTGCCAATTCTCCTCTCTCATTCTAATCGCTATAAATAGCATACTAGATTAAGAGCGAATTAACCACTCCAGTGATTTCGTTCCAATCAAACGTTTATGATCGTTTACGACGTCATAAATATTAAGCTTGTAGGATTTGAACTTTGGAACATTTGCAAAGAAATTGTTATCTTGAACATCCCATTCTTTTGAAACGGTCTTGCCAATCTCCAGTGAATTATTATCCGCTAGGGTCTATAGAATAAGTAGTTTCATAAGTTTTTCCGGCTTCGTCAATTAGTTCGAGTGTAATTTTATGCTTGGTTAAGTCCTTCTCAATATTAAGCTCAGAATTAATATTATAATCGAACGACACTTCAAAATTCTTTTCATCAACAATTCCAGCTAGTACATGGCTGATGTTGAGCTTATAAGGAAACAAGTCTAGAGACTCTAATGATTGTATTGGTACAGCTGGTGAATTTATACCAACGTTGAAGCTTCCCGCACTTATAAATGATGTAGCAGTATCGCCAGGTTTAATATATCCTTGATCATTTACTCCCTCACCTACAATTAGTTCAAAGTCTGTAAATCCAACATTCTTCGGAATAATCGCATAAGCTGAAGTAGCGATCTCCCCTTGCGGGCTAATCATATCAGGTGTCTCCGCGATTACAGCTGGGAATATAAGACCTGATTTATTTTTAAAGTAACCGATCCATTTGCCAAAAGAATCAACTCTCAAGCTTTTATTTGCCATTTTCAAATCTACATACAGCATATCTGTTGTTTTACCTGAATAGGCCTTTACATTCTGAACCGTTATTTCCGATGCTTTGCCATCACGGTACGTACTAATTGGAGTTCCCAGTTGAACTGGTGTTGGTGAGCCAATAAGTGAAGTGCCCATGAAAGAAGCCATTTTAATAGAATTCTCACCTATTTTCTCTTTAACAACTACTTTTACATTTTTGAATTTTTGTGCATTGGATAGTTTTACATTAACCATATAAGAGGCAATATCTTTATTGCCTACACTAATTTGTTCAGTCAATGGTATCACTTGTACGGGTTTACTTAAAAGAACACCATCTAGATAAACCTCCGCAGTAAGTACTGGCAGCGGCAAATATTTATCAGCACTATTTTCATTATTAGAAACTTCGATTTTAGCTTGAAGCAAATCTTCATTATTCCATGGATTGCGCTGTACATCTTTAACGCTTAAATTGTATTTTCCGTTCGTATTGGTATAGCCGGCTTGGCTGCCAAAGTTATATACATCATTCTTTTGCCCTGTTATACTCATTTCTTGTTTGCCAAGCAGGTTCTTTTTCTCTGTATCTCCTGATTTCACGATTTCGTATACTAGAAGCCAACCTTTTGCCGATGTTTCAGTGAGCGGTGCCTCTGCTTGAATTTTAATAGACTTCGTGATGCCTGGATTGATAGTCACAGCAGCATCACTTGCATTGGTTAAAGGGTACGTTGAGCCTGATGCCGCCTTAAATTCGAAGGCTAACTTCGGAATCGTAACACCTTGATTACCCTTGTTGGTTAAATCATAAGTAACTTCAAGGTTATTTAATTGATCCGTGCTCGGAGTAACAATAACTTGAGAAGGAGCACCTACGAATACTTGATCACTGAAGGAAAAGTTTAACTTAGGTCCAATCTGCTGCTGCTCACTCGAGCTTACAATAGCATGTTTGGCTATCGGCAAAGGATAGTTGATTCCTTCCTTTGTCTCATACCACACAAGGCTAGCTCCTTGGAGAGAAACATTTACAGGTACAGATGCTGATAAACTAATCGTTTTAATTCCTTTAGCTGGTACAACAGTTGTTGCAGGATCATAATCAATCGGGTAAACATCACCGCTCTTCGTAATAACGGAAAACTTTGTACCAGCGAGTTTCAAAGAAAGGGTGCCTCCATTAACGACAACCCAGTCGAACGTAATACTTTGATTTTCATTATCTTTAGCCACAATTGCTTTGCGCAGCTTCGTATACAACAATTGGTTATTCCATTTAAAAGATTGTGTCTTATTAAAGGGTGCTGCATCATTGTAGGTTGTGGAATAGAGATGACTCCGATGTTCCGCTGGTAGCTTGGTAGAGAGAAATCCCATTTGATCACTTGGATTGAGAGATCAGTCAATTTGGAGTTAGCATCAATTTCAGCGTAGTATGTAAAATCCTTGCTCGAATTTGCAGGAACAACTTCCTTCGCATTTGCATCCAGTTTTTTAATTTTGAATGCAGCACCAGATTTGGAATTAATCTGAAACCAATAATCAGTAAGATCCAATGTCTTTTTATCTTTATTTACTATCGTTAGCGTATAAACAAAAGCACGTCCTGAATCTCCCTCAACCACATTTACATTCTTCACTTTAATAAACGTTGAATTCGTCAAATAGACATACTTTAAAGCAGTTGGTGCAAAAATAGTCGATTGAACCGTTGCTGCTGCCGCTTGAACAGATTCATTAGAGTACGGGACAGCTGTTACTAGCATTGCTGCAGCTGCAACGCTCAATGCTACATGTTTCAACATTTATTCTCTCTCCTCCGCGTGTGAATTACCTTATTAATATAGACGCAGATCGTTTGTATAAAGTTTCTAAATGCAAAAAAAAGACGATGACCGAAGTCATCGTCTTTCTCTTTGACATTCTTACTTAACACTACTTCGATGGAGGCTGTTTTGTCACCGATAGATACTGTGACTTTGTAAGTTCCAACTGCAGAAAGTTAACCTTGTAGTAGTCAGCTAATTTTGCTCAAACCATTGGACTCATTGTATACGTAGAATGTAGCTTTATCGCTTAGTGCTGTAGTACCATATTGGTCTTTAGTTTCGAACCACAGTTTAGCGTTCTTAACTGCAAGTTAATCAAATAGCACCTGTGACTTCAACTTTAGCAGCAACAGCATCATCAGCTTTTTTAGCAGTTAAGCTAACAGGCTACAGGAGCTGCTTTAGAACTTTAACTGGAGCAACAATAGTAATAACATTACCATTGGTTTAGCTACTTGTACGTTAACGTTAGTATCAACATCAGCAGTACCGATACCTTTGATTACGTTACCTGTTACTATAATAGCAGCAGAATCAGCCAGCAGACAACTTTTTGAATTGCAGTTGCAGGCAATGCAACCACGTTACCAGAAGCATCTTTTGCAATTACTTTAACTGTTTTAGCATAAGCATCATCTGCATCTGTTGCAATGTACCAAGTGCTTCCACTTCATAAGTAAGTGCAGCATCTTTAGCAACAGAAGTAAGTGTTACTGTTTTAGTATCAACGATAGTTGCACCGTTGTACAGGTTAAACGTTACTACAGTAGTTTTTCCAGCATCTTTAGCTGTGAAAGTTACACCTGTGTTGTGTAGAGCAGCTGGTGTTTGGTTTGCCGGAGCAGCACCAAAGCTAGCATTATCTACTTTTACTTCAACAGAAGTTAGAGCGGAGTCATTGTAAGCACTACCGTATTGATCTGTGAAATCAGCTTTGATTGTGATAGCTGCTGCATTAACAGCATCTACATAAACAGCACGAGTAACATCTGTTTTTGGTGTGATTGTTTGTGTGTATTTTGCATCAACAACTGTCAAAGGAATGTTAGTGTTGTTACCGTTAGCTTTTACAGTAACGATCACAACTGCAGTACCTTTGCCAACACCGTTAAGTTGAACATAAGCTTTACCTTCAGAAACAGTTACACCTGTAACTACGAATGCTGCTGGGTTACCAGAAGTAATAACCAATTCAGCTGCAGCGCGGTCAGCGATTTCTTGACCAGTCAACGCGTTACCGTATTGATCAGTACCAGTAAGCTCCACTTTGAAACCAGTGTCATTTACTGCGAATTGGGAAGAAGGAGAAACAAGTGCAACTGTGTTGATTGATTTCTTACCAACAAGTGCGATATCAATTTTGCTTGATTTACCTGTTGCATTTACGATAACAAGAACAGATACATTCTTAGGACCATTGAAGTTACCAGTGTTAAAAGTCAGTTTCTTATTGTCGGAAGTAAGGCCGATTGTGTTAATAGCCGCTGTATCCGAAATAACAAATGTCAATTTACCAGTCAAATCAGCTGGTGCAAGAGTTGTAGCATTTCCGTATTGATCTTTTGCAGTGTAAGGAAGTGCAATAGCAGTCATGTTAGCTTCCAAAGCTGTTTTGCCAGTAGGAAGTTCAGGAGTGCCTAGTACAACTTCACCGATCGATTTGAATGCAAGAACTTTTACTTCTTTAGTAGTCGATTTAGCGAATTTCGCATCAACTACAGTGATGGAAAGTGCAGTAGCAGTAGCGTAAACATCTGGATAACCACTTTTTTGTCAGCAAGGTTAACCGGGGATGTCGGTACGCCTACGGAAGAAGTTGCATATACAGAACCAGCAACACCAGCACTTACTTCTTCACCGTATTGGTTAAGTAATTTAATTGCAACTTCTACTGATGTAGCAGCTGGAGCTGTACGGTATGCATTGTCATCAACCCATACAGTTTCAATACGCTCAGGAGTTACAGAGAAAGTAGCTACGTTTTTACCAGTAGCGAAAGTGATACCACTAGCAGTTACTGTGTAATCACCATTGGAAAGAGCTACGGAAGTTTCAAGAACAGCTTCTGTTTTAGCATCGTTCCAAGTAGTTTTTGTAACGTTAGCAACTGTAGTACCTTGTTTAACTGCGAAAGTTACTTTAGCAGTATCAACTGCACTTGCAAAAGTTACAGTAACTTTTTTAGCGCCAGTTGCAGCAGCTTTAGTAACTTCTGCACCAGTCAATTTAACTTTTACAGCGTAAGTTTTGCTGTTGTAAACAACACTTACAGTAACTTCTTTATCAACTTCAAGTGCAGTGTCAAGAGCTTGCTTAACCACGCCACCATCAGTGAAAGTTACTTCGATGTTTTTGCTGTCAACGATTTTAACTTCTTTAACAGCTACAGTACCAGCTTGATAAAGAGCAAAAGAAACGTCAACCAAAGTACCGCGAGTAGCGTTTGTTTGGTAGCTAGGAACTACAGGAAGCAGGCCTGCTTCGATTGCAGCAGCTACATAACCTTTAGCCCATGGTGATACTTTACCAGCAACATCTTTATCAACTTGGCTAACTCCAGCAATCAATGTAGCTACTTTAGCTACTTGCTCAAGAGTTACTTTACCAGTTGGAGCAAATTTTCCAGCGCCAACGCCGCTCATTAAACCAGCCTTAGTTACGGCACCAATTTGACCAACTGCCCAGTGTTTTGCAACAACGTCGCTGTAGATTTTAGCAGCAGCAGCGTTATCGTCCAACATGGTGATTTTTGCAAGAACTTTTGCAAATTCTGCACGAGTCATTTCGTTTGTAAGACCAGCAGTACCATCTGGATAACCAGTGAAGACACCTGCTGCTTTCAATGCGTCAAACTTTTGTTGTGTTGTCAATTCTGTAGTTGTTGCTTCAGCAGCAAATGCTACGGATGCGAACATCGAGAAAACCATAGCAATAGCTACTAGTAATGATAAACTTTTTTTCATAACCTTTTGTTCTCCTCCTCTAAAATGCTTCGGTTGTTGAGAGTCTTGATTGAAATATTGATTGCTCTTTCTCATTGGCCGATTCACCCCCTTCCCAGAGTTAAGCAGATTTCGTATAAATGATGTCTGCGAACACTTTATCCCTTGTAGAATGGTGTCGCAGAAACTTGTAAACAGATAAAAGGGCGCACAAATTGCTAGATTACCAAATACCACTAGAACATTATACAATGGCCTATATCTAGCGTAAAGCACAATTTGAACAATTTGAGAATAAGTTCCAAAATACAAAGGCTAATCTTTCTTCCTGCTATGTACATGTAATTAAACGCATTAGGTTCGAAAAAGTTGCGATGTATTCAAAAAAACTTTTGAAAATTTGAAAACATCGTCTAATTTGTGAACCCCGCTCGGAGCTTATGTATATCAGCTTGCCTTTTCCACAAGACATAGTATAGCTCGTAAGTCCCATCCTCGTCGATAGATAACATTTCCCATTTAAAGAGATGTCTAGTAAATGTTTCATCTATCAATAAAAAGCTGCCTGTGGATATGGATACCCAGACAGTCTAATTTAACCTATTAATTCAATTTTGGCAGATCGCTTGAGGTCTACTAGGACTTTACCCATAATAATCGCAGCATCAGAACGAAGCAGATTTGATTTTGGTTCGAATACGAAACCCTTCTTCAGATCATTCGCGATCAATTGGCGAACCCTGAATATAGCCCTTCTTAGCTACAGCGAGAACCGAAGCTTTGGCATAGTAGCTAATATCAGCAAATCCTTAAATGCTTTTTCCAAGGGCTGCATCAATTTTCTTCGGATCGGTTTCAAGCTTAAGTTCAAGAGCCCTCGCATAGAATTACGGCTGCTTCAGCACGTGTAAGATTACTAGTAGGCTCAAATGCCCGCGGCTGTGTACCACGTATAATGCCTTCACGCGCTGCAGTCTCTACGTAACTGTAATCCCATAGTGCATCCTGATTAATGATAGGCGGAACATCATCGAAGTGAGGCTTGCTCAGCTCATAATTGAGCGGTATATCAAGCGCTCTGACAACCATACGGGCAAATTCACCGCGGCTTGTATACATATCAGCGCCAAAATCATCGAAATTGGCGGCATTCATCAAACCTTTGGAGAAAATAGCTTCCATATAGTTACGTGCATATGGATGGTTCGTTATATCTGAGAATGAGTAAACCATTTTGGCAACGACATAGTATCCGAACTGGTCAAAAGGAACCGTAATCGTGTTCTTCTTGGTATCAACCGTACCGCCAATGATTGACCCAGAACTTATTCTTCACATCATAACGATAAACGGTAATTATCGTTCCAATTCCCTCACGCATTGCAGGATCAAAAGCAAGCGTAAGTGTACCGCGTTTGGATGCAACGAGCTCACGATCATCTGGACGTTCATCATATGTTGGGATTTTGGTATCTCCAGGACCCTTAGCACCTGGGTATTGATAAGGATCAACGCCCATTTTCAGTGGATCATAGTTAGGCGTACTTGTATCATCAGCCAAACCGGCATCAATCCAGAATACCGGACTGGATTTGGTGAACCGCGTCGGGAATGAAACTTTAAATCGCGTACCAAAGTTCTGCATGATCAAATCAAAGTCTGCTGGCGGGCTGTCATATTCACGACGATCAACTACCCCATCTTCTGGATTGGCTATAGCGAACAATAGCTTATGTCCTGTGAAGACTTGGTTCTTAAGATTAGCAGGGACGTTAAAGTCTCTGCGAATCAGCGCTGTGCCCTTCGGAAACGTTAAATTAACAGCACCATCAAAGACTTTATTGGAATTCTTCATATCATCCAAGAACTCTGCGCCCGGTATGCTTGTAGGTGTATAAGTAACTTCAAAAAAGTTGCTGACTTTATCAGTCGCACTCTCGATGGTGAAGCTGATCTTGTTAACTCCAGGCTTCAAGCCTGAAACTGTCGTTTTAAAGGCATTCGGATACTCTATTCCATTCTGAGGATTGTTATCCGAATCATAAGCGAACTTATCCGCTGCTTGTTTATTTATTGTTACTTTATCAGCACCCTTGGCATTGATAATAACATCAACGAAATTTTTATTCGTTGTACCTTCTGCCGGCAAATAAGGACGTAGAATCTTGTATGGCAGCACAGTTGGATCGACTTCCAAACGATAGGTTGACTTTCGGTCCGGTTGTGCCGCTGTTATAAACATTGAATAGATATACGCTTGAACTTCCATCCGCATTCAATTCTTGTTTCTTCAATATGAATGAAAATGATTGTGTCTTAAGTCGTAGGTAACAACGAGATTGCTATTAATGGAGCCGCTAGCAGGATACATACCTACTGTCGTTTCTCCGTTTACAATCAAGAAACGGCTCAGATAGATCCCATGTGATATCCGCCGTCAGCGAAGCACCTGTTATCTTCAAAATGTAATCTTTGGCGGGTAGATGTTCAATTGCTGGATCAGGATTATCATCTGTAAGTAAACTAGTCATCTTTGAGATAATAGCTGTATCAGTTGTACCTGTACCTAAATTAATAAAGTCAAAAGTTCCATAGATATTCATGAACGGTTCTGTTGTCGTATAAATAGATACCTTGCTCTTGAACTTTGGATCATTATATATCGGTTTAATCGTACTTAATCGCTTCTTGATACGTGAAAGGAAATACACCCGTTGAATCAAATGGAATAATTGGGAGATTCGTTGGAATTATGTTCACTCTAATTACTTTCTCATAATAGCTTTTGGAGCTCTGGAATACGAGTTTAATACGTTTTCTCCATTAAACATACTATTAAGCGCATCTTGTGCTCTTGAACCGTTCTAGAATAAAGTTCGTATCATTTGGATTAGTCACTATTAGGCATCAATCGGGAACGGCACATTGTTGATGTAGAAATACATGGTTCGCGGACCGTTAGAATCCGCAACATAACGAATCTCAGTAGTATTATTAATGTTCTGAAGGTTACCTTCAAATAGACTTAGCTTCCCATTTAATAATCTCCGTTGTACGGACTGCTGGATCTTTTGTGGAATCATCATAAACCGGCATATGATCAACAATCTTTTCAAAATTGGCGTAAGGTCCGTAAACAACGTAAACTTTGCGGATTCTGAGATCCCACCTACATCTGAATGTTATGGTTTGTGTCCCTTCGAATGGCATCTTCGGGAACTCAACAATACAACCGTTGAAAGGTTTGCAGGCTACGACACGTTCAACTGTCTTTGTCACTATTGATGTATCTTGTAGACTGACTTAATCTTGTACCAGTCGGTTCATCAGGATCTACGAGATCATCGATTTCATATAAATCTTTGATTTTTGTAACAGTCAATCGGATCTGATAGGCCTGCACTGAGATTGCCGACGAGTACTTCAATGCCGATAGGCAGTCCGTATAAGCTCTTACCGTTCAGAGGAACGCCTTAATACCTTCATAATTAGTCGGTTTATAACCCGGCAAATAATTGATTTCACTGATATACGGCTTTGTTTCCATCTCTCAAGAGAAATAAAGACATCCGTGCCTTGCTCTAGTAGGCGGTCAGCATTTAAATGTGCATTTCTCTTCGTTGCGAGCTGTCAACTTTACATTATAAAGCTGATCCGACTGCATATCCCGTAGGCTTAGTGTTGATCGATCCAAGATCGATTTCGATATTGATAGACGAAAAACTATCTGAAACCGTGGGGAACCGCCCATAGCTATCGTACATACTTGTACATTGGCAAATTCATATATACTTATTCGTTACCTATCTTAATACTGCCTTTATCGTAGCTGAAAGCTATTCGGGTCCAATCGATTGGATTCGGGTGAGGCAGCATTGTCATTGTAGGCCCGGGGTCGCTGGGATCCGTCATCTCTTCATAATGGCTGTTTGGGACAATAACTTTACCTGTGATTTTCAAGTTATTAGCTGTGTCGATAGACGAAATTCGGGCTATATTCGCATGACTGAAGCGATTGTTTGTTCGTTGCTACCATTCATTTCATTGATGTTGACATCATAAAATGTTACACTGCCATTATAAAAAGCAATGTCACGGGTTGTTTCTATAACCTGTGTACCATTAGTGATCCTGATCTTGACCAAGTTCTTACCCTTCTGCAAGAGTAATTGGAGCTGCTGCAAATGTATTGTCGTTTGTATTGTTTACGGAATAGGTTTTACTGCTTCCATTTACGATAATCGTTACTTGCTGTGCATTTGGCGCTTTACCTGTAATACTGATATCAGCTGTGGTACGTCCTTTGGATGTGTTGGATTGCACGACTGTTGTCCCATTCTCAATGATTGGAAAATTATTTCCGTCGAGGTTAGCTGTCAAATCATACAGCATCGGGCCGTTCCGATATTCAATAAAGATGGAGTTCGTGACTTCACCCCCACCTTGTGTACCTTTGAACGTAATTTTATTAAGCCCAGGAAATAATTGAATATTGAAAATTTGAATTGAAGAGCCGCTGACGGCGATGTTACTTGTAAGATTCTCCCTGCTTTTGCGAATTTCGTCTCGGTCTGATGGGTCAATAATCTGATATACATTATAGGAGATGGACGATGGATCAACATTGCTAATCGTTCCTGTTAAGGTGATCCGCTCGTCTGCTGTTATCCGAGGCGAACCAATCTGCATCGCTTTCAGCCGGGGAATGTAAAGTTACCCGTTGCCGCAGTAGCTGTGTTGATGCCGCCGCTTGTAGGCAATAGTTGGATGACTAAGGTTAATAAAATGAACCATGTGCCTAATTTCTTAATCACGATATGCCTCCTCTGCTTGAATACCATTGTCATAGTTATCTGTACTCTAGTTATCGGCGTTAAAATGGTGAAAGTTTAGATTATAGCGAGAAAAAGCTGGAGGGCTTAACGCAAAAAACTCCGCTTCCTATTGGAAGCGGAGTTTTATTTTACCAATTGAAAAAACTATTTGGTGCGTGACTGCTCTGTGCGCATCAGAATGCGCTGGAGGAAGCTGAGAACTGGCCGGCGGGTTTTGTCTACGATGCCGATAAGCTCTGCCCCAATCTGCAGGACGAATACAAGAATAAGAATAACTGCGAATGTGATCCAGTTGGCTGCTGTCGATTGTACAATGGTGGATTGCAGAATCGCACAGACGCCGAAGAAGGATGCAATGGCATATATGATAAGTACGGTTTTGCGATGGCTGTAGCCTAGCTCGCGCAGGCAGTGGTGCAGGTGACCTTTATCAGGTGCGAAAATCGGTTTCTTGTTCACCCAGCGGCGAACAATCGCGAAGAACGTGTCCGATAATGGAACTCCGATAATAAGGAGCGGTGTAACGAATGATACAATCGTTACTTGCTTGAAGCCCAGCATGGAAAGCGTTGCAAGCCCGAAGCCCAGGAACAGGGAACCGGTGTCGCCCATGAAGATTTTAGCCGGATGGAAGTTGAATGCGAGAAAACCGATTATGCCGCCGAGCAATAAGGCGCTAAGCAGAACAACGGGAGCAAAGCCCATAATCGCTGCCATGACCATGATCGTACCGATCGCGATTCCGGATACACCGGCTGCAAGACCATCCAAACCATCAATGAGATTGATCGCGTTCGTAACGCCGACAATCCAGAGAATGGTTAAAGGAATACTGATCCATGAAGCAATCGGCTGCATCGCTTCACCGAACGGAATGTTAAGCAGGTCGATCTTAACGCCAAAGCCAAGGACAACCACACAGGCTGCGACAATTTGGCCGAGCAGTTTTACTTTTGCGGATAATTCAAACCGGTCATCCAGTGCACCAATCAAGACGATGATGGATCCGCCTACAAGCAAGGCATTGATTAAATTCGTATCATAGCTGCGAAGCAAACCGTCTGGAATGAACGGTTTAATGGCAAAATAAGCGCCCATAAAGGCCGCATATATTCCTAATCCGCCTAAACGCGGCATAATGCGTGTATGAACTTTACGGTGATTGGGCTTGTCTATAGCCCCTACTTTATAAGCAAATTTAATTACAAACGGAGTAAGCACCAGTGCAAGACATAGCGAGATAATAAAACCTACAACATAAAGAACGACCTCAGTCATCTCCATCTCCCTTTCAAAGCTATCGCCGGAATGAATTATACTCCGATTGAAAAAGAAACACCACTCTCATTTTCAAGCATTTTAGCGATTAAAGCGCTATTTTCAGGAGGTTGGACGATGTTTTCCGACTTTTTCTTTATCTCGCATCACTTTCGCTACGAATTTCGGCAGCATGAACATTCTCCGGTATCGCGATGGCTGTTGAAGAAGCCGGTAAAGCCACTCCAGCCGCAGCTTTTGAAAAATCTTCGGCGCACGCTTGAGATTGCCCGAGATCACATCAAAGCTGCCGCCAACACCCATAATGACGGGAACGCCAAACGCTGTTTTGTGCTGGGCAATCCAAGGCTCCTGTGTATCAACAGAACGGGCAACGAACATAAGATCAGAATGGGTTGACCTTATGTACTCGACGACTTCGGTATCTTCAGCCGGTCCGAAATAACCATTACGGTAGCCCGCTATCGTAACGCCCGGATATTGCTGCTTCAGCTTCTGTGCGGTTTGCTCGATAATTTCTTGCGTGGTACCGAGCAGGAAAACGCGCCAGCTGCGCTTCTCTCCTACCTCCATTAGACGGTGGAGCAAATCAAAGCCTGCAACACGCTCTGTAACCGGGTCGCCGATGTAAGAAGCAGCCCAGACGACACCGGTGCCGTCAGGTACTACTAGCTCAGCATTCAGCATAACCTTATGAAAGCTTTGCTGCTCAAGCGCAGTCATAATCATAATAGGATTCCCCGTTATGACCTGCGTCGGCTCGCGGCGCTCTACGCGGTCTGTTAAATAATGGACGGTATCCGCCATGTTCATTTTGGAAAAGCGAATCCCGTATATTGAAACCGTAGGCATGCCTAGTGGGACAGCTTGGCTCATTCTTGTTGTCACCTCAATTATTTAAACGCAGCAGCTTCGTAATTTGTTTCGCTGGCACGCGTGCTTCCTGCTTTAATTTGTTAATCGCCGCCTGGTGATTGGCTCGCCATGCGGCTGGATCATCAAGAAGCCGAGACATTTCATCGACAAAACTGACAGGATCCAGCGATTCGGTTGTGCCGATCGGCTTAATACCGATCCGATTCAGGAACTGATCGATCTTCGGATCGTATGACAGGCCGACCATCGGTACGGCCTGATTGGCCGCGTAGATAAGCGCGTGCAGGCGCATGCCCAGCAGCGCGTCGCACCGGCTGACCTCCAGCAGCATTTGCTGGGGGTCGTCGCCTGGCTCGGCGATCTCGGCATGGCTTGCGCCGAGATCGCCGAGCTGCCCGATCACCCATCGGGACGCTTCCGCGTCTGATGGGGTGTGGAAGGGCAGGAACCGCAGCCGCACAGCTCGGCTGCGGGCCAGCGCGCCTAGCGCGGCGGCGACGCGCGCCAGGTCGGCGCCGTCCTTGCGCCAGTGGCGCAAGGACACGCCGACCAGCGGCAAGCGCTCCGCTGCCGCCGGAGGCGCGTCCGCGCGGCCCGGGGCCGCCGCCGGCATAGCCGCGGCCCCAAGGCCAGGCCCCCGCCGCAGCGGCTTCGCCCGCAAGCGGCTGCGCTGCCGGCAGCGGCAGCGCCATGACCGGATCGGGTACAACATCGATCCGGTCCAGCGGCAGCCCGATCTGCCCAAGCAGCTGGGCAGATCCCTCATCCCGCACAGACACATACGCGCTGCGCCGCATAACGCCGCGGATCAGCCGGTCCATCCACCGGCGGTTCACCGGCCCGATGCCTTGCGCGTAAATGAACGTCGGCTTGCCAAGCAGCTGCGCGAGCTTCAGCACGCCCGTATAATACGGGATCGTCTTCGCGCTTGTTGCATCCTGCAGCAAGCTTCCGCCGCCGCTGATGAGCCCGTCGCTGCCGCGAATAGCCCGCAGCACTTCGCCAAGCCTCATCCGGTGTACAGACTCAACACCGTACATCTCCCTCGTCCAAGCCGGATCGCCCGATAAGACGACCGGCACGATCTGAACACCCTGCTCCGCTCCCTCTTCCTCGAGCGCGAACAGTATCGATTTCAGAACGGCTTCATCTCCGCTGTTGCGGAAGCCATAGTAACCCGAAATAACTACACGCCGGACTTGAAGGTTTGTTTCGCCTGCGCGAAGCGAGGTGACCATCGTTTCCATGCCCCTTCCAGCACCTGCCATACTCCAATCAGGACCATCCCGATTAACGCGCCAAGCACGAGACCGAGCAGCACCCGAATGATGGAGATATGCAAAGGCGTATGAATATGGGCAAACGTATCGACCATCGAAAGCTGGCCAATAACGCCTACAATAAAGAATACCCACGCCGCGCGATAACGAAGCGCCAAGAAAAGACCAAAGAAAAATAAAGGATGGGAGACAAGAAACTCTTTCGTCCGGGGACGAACCCCGAAGGTTTGCTCCAATGTGTTCCGTAATAGGATATCCAGCGAGAACGTTTTTCCTGAATTGCCGGTACGTGATAAGTAATATAAGCCTGCGGCTCCAATTAATACCGCCGCGATCACCCATAGTACAGTAATTTGCATCTTAAGCAGCTTCCGGATGTTCCCAATAACGGAATCGCCCGTATATAGGAACACATATAAGGCAGCTAGCGCAATCGGTGCAAGGTGCAGAAGGCTTACGCCCCGGAACTGCTCAAGCACAAGCTTATAAGTAATATTGTTGAGCAAGGCAACGACAAAAGGAATGCCAGCCAGTGAAATGACAGAAGTCGATGCGAATATCGCAATTGCCATCGTGAATCTGCGGCCGGCGCTAATGCCCGGGAACGTCCATCGCATAGAGGATTTCCAGAGAAACCATTGCCGTCAGCAGGCCCGCCAATTGGCCTGCGATTGCCTACAGTATGAGCCCTCACTCGCCCAAGCGCCCAAATAATTGCAAGCGTCGGCGCACTAATCGCTGCGCCAAGCGCCAAGCCTTGTTCAAATATCGGCTTCGAGAGTACATATAGCCCTGCGCTGCCGATAAGTCCAAGCACAAAGACCGGAATCAGAACACCTGGCAGGAACGCACTGATCAGAAGCGCGATCAACGAGATTGCGCCAAGCGCAACAATCGCCTTCAACGGCTTATGCCAGGAAGGCGGTGACGAATAGTCGAAAGGCTGCGCCGCGCCTGTTGTGAACCCAAGCTTAGACAGCTTGGCAATCGCACCTTGATCCCCTTGCAGCGAATCATATATATTTTGCAGGGAATTGGTGATGGCTGACTTCGAAATACTGCTTACAGGTGCACTGTTGATATAGAACATCCGAATGCTGCGGTCTTTAACCGCTAATTGAAACCGGTCCGCGATTGCTTCCGGAGTCATCGTTGCCGCATCGCTGTCTGAGAGCGAATACAGCCTTGCTACATTATAATGGATCAAATAAGCCAGACTATTCATGCCCTTCTGCGGCTTGGAGTTCTCAATGGTTGTAATACCGATTCCATTGCGATTCAAGATATCCGCAAATGCTGCAATACTCTTCAATTCTGGATTATCCTCATAACCCTTAACCGCATCACCGTCAAACAGGATGCGCGTTACGCCAAGCTTCTTATAATCAGTTAGCAAGTTATTCATTGCCTCTTGATTGTAAGGCGTACGGTCTGAGAAACGAGGCACGATAGCAAAGCCCGCATCATGCAGCGTTTGTACAGCGATTGGGTCCGGTTTCATGGACTTTAACACCGCATTCTCTACAGGCGTCTCAATGACGAGCCCTGATCGCCCCTTAAAGGTCCAAGGAGATACAGGAATCTCCCATTGCTTGAACGTTTCTTCGATTACAGGACGCAGGGCAGTCTCTTCCTCGCTGCCGGCGAAGAGCAAATACGTGTATTTCTCGTTTGCCGGCTTGGGCTTATCCTCCAAATCGCTTACATCTTCCGAATTGTAAAGCGTTAGACGGCCAGACCAGCTTAAATCCTGAAGAGAGCTCTCAAACACAGCCATCGAGTGGATGCCCGCGTCCTTCATATTGACCAACTGCTCTTGAATGAACTGCATAGGATGCGCTTGATAGGAGGCAATCTGAACAAGATCCCGATAGTCGAATACAAATTCAACCTGTTTGGCGGTTTTCTCTGTTTCCCAGCGCGCCGCACCTATGGGAACTGCAGCAATTACCCCTATTAACGTAAGCACCCATAACAGCAGATGTGCTCTTCGATTCCATTGTTGCCACGTTTGTCGCACCGGTCCCACTCCTTAAGCCTTGTTGTCCACAATTTCCATGACCGCTTGCGTCAATCGTTCTACTGCCGCTGCCGCATCCGCTTGAGAGCTGCCGCATACGGCAAAATAAACTTTAATCTTCGGCTCAGTACCCGATGGACGCAGACAGAACCACGAACCATCGGCAAGCAAAAATTTCAGCACGTTCTCTGGAGGCAAACCGTCAATTCCCGGCAAATAATCAAGCATCTTCGTTACGTTAACCCCGGCAATTTCGGCAGGCGGATTGCTGCGCCAGTTATTCATAATACCAGCGATTTGCTGGACCCCGTCAGCCCCTTTAAGCGTACGCGACTCCAGGTGCTCCAAGTAATAGCCGAATTTGGCATACAGCTCGAGAAGCACGTCATACAGCGTCTTCCCTTGATTTTTATAATAAGCTGCCGCTTCACAGATAAACAGCGACGCGATAACGGCATCTTTGTCACGCGCATAAGTACCCGCCAGGTAGCCATAGCTTTCTTCATAGCCGAACAAGAATGTATGCTCGCCTGTTTTCTCATATTGGGTTATTTTCTCGCCGATATATTTGAAGCCTGTCAACGTATTGACCACTTCCGCACCATAAGAGCGGGCAATGTCCGCCCCCATCTCGCTCGTTACGATCGTTTTGATCACGACTCCATTGGAAGGCAGCTGTCCCTGTTCCTTTAATGTGCTCAGCAGGTAATTAACCATAATCGCGCCTGATTGATTTCCCGTCAAAACGATATATTCGCCCTCGTTATTGCGAACGACTGCGCCCATACGGTCGCAATCCGGATCTGTACCGATAATAATATCCGCTTCGACTTCGCTGCGCCAGCTTAATGGCAAGTGTGAACGCTTCGTGCTCTTCCGGGTTCGGTGATTTAACCGTGCTGAAATAGCCATCCGGTTGTTCTTGCTCAGGCACGACATGAACCTGATTAAAGCCAGCTTGCTTTAATACATTTCGAACCGGCATATTGCCTGATCCATGCAGCGGTGTGTATACCACTTTAAAGGTATCGCCAAGTCCGCTCTTCAATAGATCACTATTCAGGCTTTGGGCTACAACCGTATCCACATATGCCTTATCATCCGCTTCCCCAAGCCAGCGCAGCAGCCCCTTTGCCTCTGCGTCCTCTTGGCTGATTCGACGAATTTGATCAAATCCGCTTACACGCTGAATGGCGCCTATAACCTCTTTTGCATCCCCTGGCACCAGCTGGCAGCCGTCAGACCCATAGGCTTTAAAGCCGTTATATTCCGGTGGATTGTGGCTTGCTGTAACGACAATACCGCTGGCAGCACCCAGAGCACGTACGGCATAAGATAGCTGCGGTGTTGGCCGAAGCCCTTTAAACAGATAAGCCGTAATGCCATTTGCTGCAAGCACCAGAGCCGCATCAAGCGAAAACTCCGGCGAGTTATTACGGGAATCATGCGCGATAACAACAGAGGGGTTACTCTTGTTTTGGCTAAGTATCCAGCTTGCAAGACCCTGCGTTGCTTTACCGACAGTATATACATTCATCCGGTTCGTACCTGCACCCATAACTCCGCGAAGTCCGCCTGTCCCAAACTCAAGGTCACGATAAAAGCGATCCTCAATTTCCTTCTCATTACCGCTGATCGCGGTGAGCTCTTCTTTCGTCGACGCGTCGATTACAGGATCTGTAAGCCATGCTTTGTAACGCTCCATTGCTGTTTGTGTCATTCGTATCTTCCTCTCTCCACCTGAATTATTTAGCTTCTATGTGTCTAATTCTTAAAGCACGTATATATGTACTATTCAGGATCCTTGAGGGCAAACATAATCTCGCCTTCAGCCACAATCTTATCTCCAACTTTGGCGGTCGCTTGTCCTTTACCAATTATACCTTTGAGGCGCGTAATCTCCACTTCTAGAGTCAACGTATCCCCTGGCGTTACTTGACCGCGGAAACGGAAATTATCAATTCCGGCAAAAAATCCGATTTTTCCTTTATTCCCCTCAACCATCAAAATCGCCACTGTACCTACCTGGGCAAGCGCCTCCACGATAAGCACGCCAGGCATAACTGGATATTGAGGAAAATGACCCGTGAAGAACGGCTCGTTTATCGTGACATTTTTGATTCCCACTGCGCGTTTTCCAACCTCTACCTCAAGGATGCGGTCGATAAGCAGAAACGGCGGGCGGTGAGGAATAATTTCTTGTATTTGCCTGCTATCTAACATATATCAGACTCCTTTCGAAATTCATGTTTAAATTGTTGGTTTTTGTGCCACAATAAGGCCATCCTTCTCGAAACTGCAGTCGTGAAGGTTGAGATAAGGGAGATTGGCCGTATGGAGATGAATCTTCACGCGGTCAATCTCTTTTAATATCAGAAAGGTTAAAATTCGTTATCCTTTGCTGATATTTCTCCGGAATGAAACGCACAGCGCTGCCAAAGGACGGCGCCAGCCGTTTCACCTTGGCTTACATGGAATTCCGCTTCTCATCCTCCGCCAATGGGATAGGCTCCTCTGCTGCAGCGTCATCTTTGTTCAATGAGACGAACAGGAAAATATAGATGAAGGAAGTGATGAAGGAGAAAATAATGATCCCCCATAAGTAGGTTTTGGCAAAGGGAAGTTCAAAAAATATAAAAAGAATTGCCAAATAATAAAGTACAGTCGTTAGTTTGCCCATCCAATTGGCAGGCACTGTCTTTTTCCCTCGAAAATGAAAATACGCCGATCCTATAATCATACCCAAATCACGTATGAAGATTGCAGCACCAGCACTCCAAGGAATATGCCCCGTAATGAGCAAGGAAAGAATGACCGTGATCATCATCGTCTTATCTGCCAGTGGATCGAGCATGGCGCCAAGTGAGGTCACTAGTCCGTTTCTACGCGCTAAATATCCGTCTAAAATATCAGTCAGTCCCGCAAGAACAATAATGAGGAATGCCCATTTCATATGTCCCGAGGAAAAGATAGCGATATAAACGGGGATCAACGCAAAACGCAGCATCGTCAACAAATTAGGCAGATTCAAATGCTCACGCCCCCTTACCTTTTCGGGATGTTGCTTCAAAGTTCCTCATCTATTATAACTCTAGGCTAGGAAAAATAAAACTCCTGCTCCTAATGGAGAAGTAGGCTTTCTGTCCGCTGCACGGAGAGTTTACATAAAGAATAATGGCAATCGATGGTTTTTCACTTCAATTTCTTCCTCCACTAGCCGTTAAATAGAAGAGGTTATTATCATTCGGACTTGGCTGTCCGCAGGTCTATCACTCCTTCTTATTCTATCGGCATTCGCCGGTATAGCATCTGCCGCAGACGATACCGTTACTAGTTTCACGTTCGAAACAACACCTTCCAGCCCCTCCTTATATATAGGCGAAACCTATGAGTTGCAAACCAATGCGACCTTCTTATCTTCTGCCGGTGCAACCACGAAGAAGGATATCACTTCGGATGCAGCGTGGTCATCTTCCAATTCGGCTGTTATTAAGGTAGAGAATGGCGTGCTGACCGGCATAACAAACGGCGACGCCGTCATTAAAGCCCAGTATAAAGGGTATACCCTTACGATTACATTCACTTCTTCTTATAAATATGACACCCTAATTTTGGAAGGTCCAGATGGAGAAGCAGCTGCAGATTCAGCAAATGTTGAACTTGGCCAATCGATCAGCTTTGCTGCCTCCGCACAGAAGAGCGGCCAAGAGGATTTCACGGCTACGAATGATGCGGTATGGACAAGCTCCGACACAGCCATCGCTGCTGTCAAAGCTGGTAAAGTGACCCTCCTTAGCGTGGGCGAAACTACAATTACAGCTTCTTACAAAGGCAGAACCGACACCATCAAGCTGAAAGTCGTTTCACCTTTCAAAACATTTACGATTTCTCCGGGCGGCCTAATGGAATTGGTCGTTGGCGATGAAGCGGAAACCATTACTGCTTCTGGAATATTAACTTCAACGGGCAGCACGTCGACTCCAGCGCCAAGCGATATTAAATGGTTCAGCTCCAGCACGGCCGTCGCCACTGTCGATAACGGCGAAGTTACGGCTGTAGGCACCGGAACAGCTGTCATTACCGCTTCTTACTTGGGGTCAACAGCAACAATCACAGTCGTAGTGCGCCCGGCATTTGAAGCCATGCGAATTTCACCTAAAGAAGAACAGCATCTATCTCTTAAAGATAACTCTATTCAATTTACACTGAAGGTAGTTAACAGCAATGAAGATTTAGAGGATGTTTCTACTCAAGCAGCGTGGACGTCGAGCAACGTGTTCGCAGCTACAGTCGATATTGAGAATGGCCAGGTACTGGTTACTCCTAAAGGCGTGGGTACGACAACGATTAAAGGTACCTTCAAAGGGTCATCCAAAGAGGTTACCGTAAACGTATATCCAACAATCAGCACAATGACGGCGTCTTTCGATAAAGTGAACGCCTTCCTCGATGATGCTGTTACACTGCCTAAAATTACGGCAAAATCGTTAGCTGATGAAACCGTCGATGTCTCAGGCCTAGTTACTTGGAAGAGCAGCAATACCGACATCGTTGACCTCGTAGATAATAAATGGACAGCTAAGAAAGTCGGATCAACCGTTCTTACCGCTGAAACCGGTACGAATAAATCAGTTTCTGTTACAGTCAATGTTTATCAGAAGCCTTTGATCCTGAGCACAGAAGATACGTCTCCAACCATCGTCATCGGTAAAGATGTGAAGCTTCCAACGGTTAAAGTTACCTATGAAGACGGCAGCGAAGAAGACGTGTCAAGCACAATAACATGGAAAAGCTCTTCCACAAACCTTCTTCTGAAAGCACCGAATATGCGGGGGCTTGTCGTATCTAATGTCATGCTGACCGGCACCTATTTGGGCAAAACCATTACGATCCGAGTGGCTATTGAAGAACAGCTTACGAAGCTGTTTGTTGATGTAAGCAGTGTTGTCCTTAATCCCAACCGAACCAAGACACTTAAAGTGACCGGCGTCTATAAGAGCGGCAAATCAGCCGCGCTTAGCACTAAGCTGGATTGGACACTTACTCCGGATACCGTCGCTTCGATTAATGGAAGCACGCTTAAAGGTCTTACAGAAGGCAATGCCAAGCTTACCGGCACATATCAAGATTTATCCGTTCAAGTCAGTATCTCCGTTGTGCCTAAGCTGAAAAAGCTTACAATGAACACCAAATCATTCTCCATGAATACTGGGGATAAAGGTACGCTCAAATTGATTGCAGAGTATGAGAACGGCAAAACGATTGACGTCTCTGGCTCAGCAGTATGGACCACGTCCAATGATAAAGCTGTTTCTGTCGACCATGGGGCGGTTACAGCCGTCGCTAAAGGCTCAGCAGCTATTAAAGCAGCCTTTGCTGGCAAATCTGTCAGCATTCGAATCAGGGTCACATAAGGGCCATTGACAAAAAGCTGAACCGAGGCGCCTTGGTGCCTTGGTTCAGCTTTTTTTGAGCTCGTTGATAAAACAAAAAGCCCCGCTCAGTGTTGAGTAGGGGCTTGTACATGTATGTTCGATATTATGAATCCGCAAACACGAGGTCATACATATGCTTCCATGTAGCCAGATCGAATACATCCGAAGCAGGCCGTTTCCCAATAATCGCGTAGCCAATATACATGCCGCCTACAATAGCAATCACGCATAATGACGGCACAACACTCTTACGGAGCATCCACAGCAAAATACGAACTCCAAGACTGCTCCTCGGATGTTCCTTATCCGATTGTGCGGCCTCAGCACCTCGCTTCTGTTTCTGATCCTGTTCGACTGATCGATTATCGGACGGGATTGCACTCAGCAGACTAGAGCGCTCCGCTTGGGAGACACCTTCAAGTCCCGCCGCCGTTTCTTTCTTCGTATCCATACCGCTCAACTCTTTTCTACCCGCGCAGATTATTAGCAAGCCCAAGCATAGTATCACTCGACGACAATGCTCTTGCACTTAACTGGTAAGCGCGCTGCACGTTAATCAGTTCTGTCATTTCATCAGTTAAGTTCACATTGGATTGCTCGACATAGCCTTGACGTACCGATACTCCACTCGCAAAACCAGGAGTAATGCCTTGCACGACATCACCTTTATTCACGCCATCAGCAATCGTAAATAAGTTATCGGATACCTGTGATAGCAGCCCTGGCTTCGTAGCTTGTACCATGCCCAGCTGCCCTAGATCTATTCGTTCTCCCGAAGCAAGCGCCCCCGTTAAACGACCCTCGGCATCGATTTGTACGGCATGCACTTCAGCCGGAATTTCAATACGCTCTCCATTAACAGAAGCGATCGGATAGCCCTCGCGCGTCGTTAGAATATTCGCTCCGCTTGCATCGAAGGTAGTTTGGAAGGAGCCCCCGCGGGTATAGGCGCGAGTTCCATTGTTATCAACTAATACTTCAAATAAGGCATTACCCTCGATAGCCAAATCATAGGGTTGATCGGTTTGTTGAAGCGGACCTTGCGTTAAATCCGGTTGAACATTCGTAAGTCTTGAGCCCCAGCCCTGATTAAAACCAAGCGGCGTCAGCCTGCCAGGCTGAGAAAAAGAATCCGGCTGCTGTTTGAGCGTCGTCAGCAGGTCTTCGAAATTGCCTTCCTTGCGTTTATAACCAACTGTATTCACGTTGGCGATATTATCGGCAAGAATGTCGAGCTTCTGTTGAAGTCCGTTCATCGAAACCATTGCATTAATCATTGAGCTATTCACTTCACTACAGGCCTCCTTTACGAATCCAACCTATCTAAATGCGTCCTACTTCATTTACTGCTTTATCTAAGCTTTTATCGTAATATTGTATGACTTTCTGGTTAGCTTCATAGGCACGAGCCGCCGACATCAAGTCAACCATTGACTGCGCGGAGTCAACATTCGAACGCTCGATATAGCCTTGACGCACTTCAACGCGGTCATCCGCAGCGATTGGACTGGCATTGCTCGGATCACCTTGGAGCGCGAACTTACCATTGCCTGAACGAACAAGCTCATTCGGGTTTTCGATTCGGGATATAAGCAGCTGTCCCATGCTGGCGCCTGTAGTCGTATTGATTAGTTGCCTGCCATTATCAAGAGAAATCTTGTCCATCGATATACCTGCAGGCAGCCGAATTGGCTTTCCATCCGCCCCAAGAACGCGTGAACCGTCAGCCATGCTGAGAAAGCCTTGTTCATCGAGCGTAAACGAACCGTTACGTGTGTAACGAGTTTGCCCATCTGGATCTTGTATCGTAAAGAACGCTTGCGGCTGGAAAGTCTCTACGCCATCCGGAGAAACAAACTTGCCGGATTCATCGAACGTGATGCCTGGAACCGCAATATCAGACATAATGGCAAAATCATTGGAACGGTTCGTCTGCGTCAAGTCGCCTTGCAAATTAATTTGCAAGCTCTCTTCAGCGAAAACACCCGTGTTGAGATGTCCAATCGCATGTCCTTCGCCTTCCTTTACGCCAGTAAGCCGTAGAAGCATATCTGGAAAAGATCGAGTGACCGCGCTGTCCTGCTTATAGCCTGGTGTATTGATGTTCGAAATATTATTCGTTACGGTATCATGGCGGTGCTGTTGAGCCACCATCCCTGCCGCAGCCGTGTAAAGACCTCTTAGCATGTGTCAGCCTCCTGAAAGCTTTCGTAAGAAAGCTGGCTTCGTAAGCATATACTTTGTTTCGGAGAAACATTGCATCGTAAGCATAAGCTTAGCCTTCGTATGAATGCTACCTTTGGTAAGCATATACTCTATATATCGGTTTACTGGCTGGAACGGTGAATAGAACGTCTATATGTCTTTAGACTCATTTGAGTACTCCGCATCCCTCGGCACGCTCCCCTAAGCGTCCTACCTGAAGGCGAAGTGCCGCTCTTAACCCGGCACAATGAGCTTTATTTAATGTGAGCAGTCGTCCCTTATCGTCTCCTAGGTGCTTTGTCCAAATAATCCAGAAGAAGACCTGTCCCTTTAACGACACAATGCATCGGATCTTCCGCAATAAGCACCGGCACCTTCAGTTCCTCTGCCAGCAGTGCATCAAGACCGTCCAGCAGCGCTCCGCCGCCTGTAAGAATAACTCCACGATCGATAATATCCGCCGATAGTTCTGGCGGAGTCCGTTCCAGCACCGACTTAGCTGCCGCAACAATCGACGATACCGGCTCCCATAGCGCCTCGCGCACTTCTCTGGAATGGATCGTAACCGTAAGCGGCAAGCCGGATACCATATCCCGTCCGCGAATATCGATTTCCTCTTTGCGGCCGTTATCATAAACACGTGCCGATTTTGATCTTGATATCCTCGCTGGTCCGTTCTCCGATTAAGAGCTTGTACTTGTTCTTGATATATCTCATGATAGCGGCATCGAACTTGTCCCCTGCGACTTTAATAGAAGAGGCGGTAACGACGTCGCCCATTGAAAGTACAGCAACGTCCGTCGTTCCACCGCCAATGTCAACAACCATATTGCCGCTAGGCTGGATAAATATCCATCCCAGCGCCAATCGCAGCTGCTTTTGGTTCCTCTTCTAAGAAGACATCCTTTGCCCCGCTTCGTTCAGCCGCTTCACGAATGGCTTTTTGCTCCACCGATGTAATGTTGGTCGGTGCGCAAATGAGAATGCGCGGGCGGCTGTACCACGAGCGGCCGCCGACGCGATCGATAAACGCTTTTAGCATGATCTCCGTAATTTCGAAATCGGCAATTACACCGTCCCGAAGCGGTCTGATGGCGATGATATTCCCAGGTGTCCGTCCAACCATGCGATGTGCTTCTTCGCCCACTGCTAATACACGTTTGGTTTCACTCTCGATCGCGACGACGGAGGGCTCATCCAAAACGACGCCCCTCCCCTTTACGTGAATGGACACATTTGCTGTTCCAAGATCAATTCCGATGTCCTTGCTAAACATAAGTCTTAAGTCCTCCAAGACGAATAGTAGTCGATTCCATGTTCATCTTGTACAGTATTCGCTGAAATGTGCGAAATTCCTCTATTTTTGTAGAAAAAATCGCTTACGATTTTGCAGCCGCCAGAACCTCGCGCTTTCTTCCTGTACTCTTCTTATATTTGATTTTGGTTGCTTCTCCTCCCCTCAGGTGCCGGATCGATTTGTGATACTCCAGAATGTGCTTCACTTGATCCGCCAGATCGGGGTTAATTTCTGGTAAACGCTCGGTTAAATCCTTATGCACCGTGCTTTTCGAGACGCCAAACTCTTTGGCAATCGTTCGCACCGTGTGCTTCGTCTCGACGATGCAACGGCCGATTTTTATTGTCCGTTCCTTGATGTAATCGTGCACGCTCCCGCCTCCCTACTCGAGATAGTTTGGTACAGTATATGAGGGGTACGGGTATATATTCTTTGTGTCCAAGCATGACAAGCTAAGAAGTGAAAATATTTTCAAAAATAAAGGTTTCCCGCGCATAATAAATAGACGCAAACAAGGCAAAAGACAGGTTTCCCCTGCCTTTTGCCATCCTTGCATCCGATAGTCCTTGCAAATTTGTTATTGTGCGATCAAAGTGCTTGGATTGATCGGTTTACCGTCTCTACGAATTTCAAAGTGGAGATGAACACCAAGCTCCTTACCCAGCTCGCTTCGGCCAGCCTGAGCAATAACCGTTCCTTGCTTAACTTCCTCGCCGACTTTAACCTTCACTTCGTTCAAGCTTTGGTATACGGTAACGATTCCGTCCGAATGCTTGATCTCGACATAGTTGCCATTAAGAGGATGCGTACCAACTAACGATACGATACCGCTTAGTGCAGCACTAACATCGAAGGTTTTGTCATCTGCTTTGGCAAGGTCGATGCCTTGGTTAGCCACAAACGTATTACCATTCTGAATCAAGCCTGCTTCACGTTCTTCGTTCGTGCCATTGGCATCATAGAACGAGGAGACGACCTCGAGCTGAGCGCGGTCAGCCGGCCATTGAATCGTCTCGTTAGACGAAATAGCCTCAACCGCTTTATCGTCCGGCGGCGTTGCTTCCGCTGTTTCATCCGTACCTTGGCTTACCTCGGAACCGGTGTCTGTTGGTTTCGTAGATGTCTCATCCGTCCCCTGGTAGAGCCACATTAAGGTTACGATGATTGCTGCCGCGGCCATGAATGCTGCTGGTGCTGCCCACTTCTTCGACAACAGCTTTCTCCATGCAGAAGGCTTTACGGCAGTTCCTCCCATTGTATTTTTGGGAGCGTCTAGCTTTGGTTTGTTTTGATCATTCATTATTCGATCACCTCACTAGCCATTGTTGCCACAACCTAGCAGTTTATACGTGAGGGATTAACATTTTTTGAGATTAAGATAACTAGGACCTTTAGAGAGGCTTAAGAGGCTGCTAAAAGAAACTAGTCTAGCAGACCTGCAGCCTGCTCTACCTTCGTCCCCGTATAATAATAAGTGACAATCTGCTCCGCAGTCTGTCCGTTCTGAGCCATCCCGTTTGCTCCCCACTGGCTCATGCCTACTCCATGCCCAAAACCATAGGTTGTTATTGTTATTTCATTCTCGTGAATGGTCCAATTGAATTGCGAGGATGCAAGTCCGAGCTTCTCTCGAAACTCTCTTCCACTAAACTTCTCTTCTCCTATGATTACTGTCTTAATTCGTCTGCCTTCTGTCGTATCTACTATACGCATTTGTCGAACCGCACTCTCCTTGACGCCGAGCTTACTGCTAAATGCACTTAGCTCCATCGAAACCGTTTCTTTATATCGAGGGGAGATTGCTTTATCCCAAGGGCTTGCCACACTGCGCAGATAGGGAAAATCCACCGACCAATAATCCGATGCATTCTCCGTATAGCCATTGCTGGTAGAGAAAAAAGCCGCTTGAATCGGCTCTCCCTCATAGGTGATGATTTGGCCCTTCGTCTGTTCAACTGCCTCATTAAGCTTCTTCAAATTCTCTTCCTTTATCTCCCCGCTCCAGCGGTCAAGAAGGGCGCCCAAAGGGATGTAGACCTGATTCTGGACCGTATCCACTACATCGGCGCCCTGCATTTCACTAGACAAGTCACTCCGGTCTGCTGAGCGCAACCGTCTGTAAATATACGTCCGGGCAGCTATCGCCTGTGCCTTAAGCGCCTCCAGCTCAAAGTCTATCGGCATTTCGCCAGCGATGACTCCCCGTACATACAGCTCGATTGGCATTTTTTCAATACGCTTTTCCTCTGCTATATAGACACGAACCCACAGCCGGTCATACTTACTTAACATTTCCTTGTGAACGCCCAGAGCGGTTTCTTGCGAGGCAGGCTTACGATTTCGACTAACAGCCTCTTGTTCTGCCTTCACAGTCTTCTCTTGTACCGGTGATGACTCTACTAAACTAAAGGGCTGGCGCTGCACTTCATTTTTAGCCGGATTCTTATCCAGCACCTGCATAGTGCCGCGTGCAATAATGACGAGCAGCAGCCCGCCAATAAAGCCAAAAATCCAAATGCTTGTCCAAACTCTGCTTCGGCGAGAGCGCCTAGTCCCCCATTTCACATGCTTCATCCTATACTCCTTCCCGTTCTCCTATTCTCATTTCTCTCAATTCACGTTTGTTACATTCTATGAACCGGAATAGTAGGATAGTACCCGGAGAAAAGGATTAATGGATGGATATTCGTCCCCAAGATGAAGAAAATGAGACAGCAAAAAACCCTACTCCGCCCTGTTCGCAGCGAGAATAAGGTTTGCTTGATGTTCAGCCTACATACTTGAGAGACAAGGTTAAGCCCAAGTCGGCTGTGCTTTAATTCGGCTAACTTCTTTGTCCCGTTTGAAATCATTTGATTTCTCAATAACTGGTTCTGCGGCAACCGTATCCAGTACAGCGGCATAAACGGGTTCAAAGGATTCCGTTTGAATAACGACTGCAGCAGGCTGTTCCACCAAGTCCACTCTTGCGATGATAGCCCCAAGTGCGGCCAGTTTACCTGTTATGTTCACATAGCCGCGGTCTACGTGGTGAATCCCGGTAATTTCGGTTTCTCCGTCAGCACAGAGTGCAGCGCAGACAAGCGCAGCTCCTGCTCTAAGGTCAGTCGCCATAACTTTCGCCCCAGTTAAAGGAATTCCGCCGCTGATAAAAGCTGAGCGTCCATCCACTTTAATTTGAGCACTCATCTTTTGAAATTCCTCGACATGCATGAAACGGTTCTCAAATACAGTTTCCGTCACGATGCTTGTGCCTTCAGAGACCATGAGCAAGGCCATCATCTGAGATTGCATATCTGTCGGAAATCCGGGGTATGGTAACGTCTTAACGTCAACCGACTTCAGCTTTCTTGGAGCCCTGACATGAAGGCCGTTCTCGGTCTCGGTAATCTCCACACCCATCTCCTGCATTTTCGAGATAACAGGTGCTAAGTGATCTGCTATAGCGCCCTCGATATGCACATCACCGCCGGTCATTGCTGCGGCAATCATATAAGTACCCGCTTCAACGCGGTCAGGAATTACAGTATGTGAAACACCATTTAGATTTTGCACACCTTCAATACGAATAAGTCCAGTGCCAGCCCCGCGCACCTTTGCACCCATCGCATTCAACAAATTGGCAAGGTCGACGATCTCTGGCTCTTTGGCCGCATTCTCGATCGTTGTCGTACCTTGGGCAAGTGAGGCTGCCATCATAATATTCTCGGTTGCGCCAACACTAGCGACGTCGAGATAAATTTTGGCGCCTTTCAAGCGGCCAGAAGTACGGGCTTCAATAAACCCTTGGCCCAGTATAATCTCAGCACCCATGGCTTCGAAGCCTTTGAGATGCTGATCAATCGGACGAGTTCCGATTGCACAGCCGCCTGGCAATGAAATTCTTGCTCTGCCCAAACGGGCAAGCAGCGGTCCCATGACGAGGAACGAAGCACGCATTTTGCGGACTAATTCATAAGGAGCTTCAAATGACGTAAGCTGCTGCGCGGAGATGCGCATCGTCTCATTCTCATATGTTAGCTTACCGCCAAGGGCGGCAAGTACGTTTTGAATCGTTATGACATCGTCTAGAAAGGGAACATCATGGATAACACATTCACCTTTATTTGCAAGTAACGTGGCCGCGAGAATGGGTAATACGGCGTTCTTAGCACCGCTTACTCGAACGTTCCCAGAAAGTCGCTGGCCGCCGCGGACGATTATTTTGCTCATCTTTAGGTTTCCCTCCGCGCGCAGTAGTTTCTTTTACCTATATCTGAAATATCTGGCACTAAAGTCCGTGCCCAAGCTACATCTTACCATTCACTTACATAAATCGACAAGCGTTATTTTCTCCCTGTCGAATATAGTCATTTAATACCATTCGTAGCCGTTTTCGTTTTTCGTACCGTCATGTATTACCCATTGTTGACATGTTTCGTTTTTGTTATTCGACAATGCCTTTAAGCAGGTTTGACCATTCCCAATAGTCGATAACAAACCCGGCAAATAAATGTCCGAGCACGACAGCCAGCATGACCTGAAGAAGCCTTGCCTGCAGACTTCTAGCCCGGCGCATAAAAAGATCAAGCTTCAGCTCCTGCAGAACGTACCAAGCGAGCGTAATGCACAGCAGCTCGATAACGATCGAGACGAGGGCATGCTGCCCGGCAGTCGTCGCGACAATATGGTCCATGTTCATTATTCGGTTCCCCTTTGTATAGAACTACCCTTTCGCATTCAATACCCGCAGCAGCACCGCGGCAAACTCTGCCCGGCTGGCCAGCCGCTCCGGCTTGAACCGTGAATCTGTGTATCCGCTAATAAGTTTATCTTGTTTCATGCGGGCTATCGCCGCTGCCGACCACCGGGTGTTATCAACATCAATAAACGGGGGAGCAGCCGGCCATACGGTGCGTAATTTCATTACCCGAGCTAGAATAACGGACATTTCCTCGCGGTTTATTGATTGGTCAGGACCAAAATTTCCGTCTGCGTAACCGGCAATCCAGCCCATTTTAACCCCTTTGGCAATTGCCGCCCGGGCCCAGTGCTTTGCCGACACATCTTTAAATGGCAGTGAAGCAGCCTGTTCTTGTGGCTTGAACGCTCTAACAAGCATGGAAATGACCTCCGCACGGGTTATGCTAAGCTCCGGATTGAATTGAAAGTTCCCGCTGCCTTCTATTATATGGCGTTTGTTCAGTTCAACAACAGAAGCCTCGGCCCAGCTGCCTGCAATATCACGAAAACCTGCCACTATCGAATCCGTATCCACTCGAAGACCATAATATTGTTTATCAAAGGTATCGTTCGCACTTATTTTGATGTAATAAACGCCTGCGTCAAGCTGTTCTTCTTGCGTCATTACCGCTTGTTTAGCATCGGATTGCAGTGTAAAGAGCGCCTTTTGTCTTTTATCGGTTATTTCAGCCTTCAGCTTGACCCCAGCAGGTATTCCGTTTAGGGTAATTCGCACAAAGCTTTTGGCTGTCAACCGCAATTGGTACCAATCCAGATCGCCCATAACACCCATAACCCCGTAGTAATCGGAGCCTTGGCGAATGCCCGTTGCTTGATAGGACTTATTGTTAGGTTCATTTGGGTCCGTATATTTAGTCTTAAAAACAAGCTGTAACGTATACTGCGCTATCGTCGCGCTCGCTTGCGCGGACATCGCATTATGAACGCGAATGTAATAGGTGCCTGGCGTAACGTTGATGATTTGTGAGGTTTCACTCTCACCTTCCCCGTTATCATCAATCTCCTGCAGCGCTTCCTTGGACCGCTGGAAGGCAAGGGCAAGATCAACCCGCACCGAATCGGCGGAAACCGAAAGCTTAAGCGTACCTCCCGTTTCAAAATGTACGGCATACCAATCCCTGTCGCCCGTCTGATGGAAGTTACCGATCAGGGACTGCGAACGCGGTGCAAGGGTAAAGGCTTGATAAATTTTGTCGTTCGTCTCGTAGTCATCTGGGGCAATATCGAAGGTAGAGGTAAGCAAGTAAGGGAGCTTCTGTTTGAGCTGTTGGTTGAAAAACTGCAGCCCGAAATAATTTCTACCCTTCTTAACGTTCCATTCCACCGTTTGGTTGCCGAGTTTAGCATTTTTTATATTTTGCTGGCCATCATTAGAATAATGCGTCATTTGAACGGCAGGCAGCTCATCGCCAGCAGCAATAAGGCTTTGGAATTGAAGGGAGATGACGCCGTTATAAGGCGCATCAATAATAAACCAGTCCTTATCCTTACCTCCATCGAGCTCCGCTGAAATCTTCGTATGCAGCGGGAACTTCTTGGCGTAGTCGCGGCTGTTATTAGGCTCATAGTTATCCGTCTTGAGTGCCGCTGTAACGGCCTTGTTGATCTGCAGCAGGCCGTAGCCGCTGGCATTATCAATGCCGGCATTACCGATATCCTTCGCTGTCTGACGCAGCATGGCCCGGATTTGATAAGGCTTATATTCGGGATGCACTGCCCAGACAAGCGCCGCTGCCGCTGCTGCTTGAGGCGCAGCCATCGACGTACCTTCCTCATGCTTGTAGCCGCCGCCGACAGCTGTCGTGTATACGTTCCAAGGGGCGGCGATATCAATCTCCGAGCCGGAATTGGACCTCGGTTCCGGGTTGCCCTTCGTATTGGCCCCAGCCACCGCCATGACTGTCGGGTAGGCAGCCGGATATTTAACCTCCGCCTTCATTCCCAAAGCAAGGCCATCATTGCCGCTTGCCGCGACCAGCAGCACCCCTTTGCTCTCGGCATACTGCGCGATGTCGCTCAGATAAGGGGAGTACCGATACAAACCGACAGAGAGGACAACGATCCGGGCACCGCTCTTAACCGCGTATAAAATAGCCTCGCCCAGGCGCTCCTCATCTCCGTAGCCTTCTGCGTCCAGCGCTTTAATCGGCATAATCTTGGCATGCCATAGAATGCCTGCTATCCCTTCCTTGTTGTTGCCTTCACCTGCCAGCACGCCGGCGACAGCGGTGCCATGCCCATTGTCATCCTCTGGAGGTTTGCCCGGATTGACCAGATTTGTACCCTCCACCAGATTATCCTTCAAATCAGGATGATCCATATCCACCCCGGTATCTACAAGCGCAATCGTCAGGCTCATCTGATCGTGAACCGTTGTCCATGCTTCCTTGGCCCGGATCAGATCGAGATGCTGCTGCTTCGGCAGCTCTGGATCATCCGTCTGCACGCGCTGGCGAGCGCAGTTACCGCCCCGGGTGAAGTGCCGGGGTGGGGCGAAGTGCCCGGGTTAGGCGAAGCGCCGGAGTGCGACGATGCGCCTGGGTCAGGCGAAGCACCGGAGTGCGACGATGCGCCTGGGTTAGGCGAAGCACCGGAGTGTGACGATGCACCAGAGTCAGGCGAAGCACCGGAGTGTGACGATGCGCCCGGGTTAGGCGAAGCACCGGAGTGCGACGATGCGCCCGGGTTAGGCGAAGCACCGGAGTGCGACGATGCGCCGGGTTAGGCGAAGCACCGGAGTGTGACGATGCGCCTGGGTCAGGCGAAGCACCGGAGTGTGACGATGCGCCCGGGTTAGGCGAAGCACCGGAGTGTGACGATGCGCCTGGGTCAGGCGAAGACTGGAGTGCGACGATGCGCCCGGGTAGAGGGCCGAGTTAGGCGAAGCACCGGAGTGTGACGATGCGCCTGAGTCAGGCGAAGCACCGGAGTGCGACGATGCGCCTGGGTTAGGCGAAGCACCGGAGTTGGGAGTTGCGCCGAGCAGCGAGATTGCGCTGCTTGGCTGCACGTATTCGACGCCGGGCGTTTGGCGCAGCCGGCGGAGCCATTCGGCTTGGTCCGCCCCGGGATCTGCGGGGCGGACGACGTCCAGCGCAGCCGGCGGCATCGCTTGCCGGCGCAGCACGCGCGTTCCGGGCAGCAGCTTTGCCTGCCCGGGTTCGCGCCATTTGAGGAGCCAGCTCTGCGGCTCCTCAGAGGCGCCGCTTGAGGCGCCAGCGGCCGGCGCCGCCGATGGGCCGCTCCAGGCCGCCACAGGCGGCGCTGCCGCGGGAGCGGCCCCTGCGGCGGCGGATACCGCCCCCGCAGGGGCGCTCCAGAGCAGCAGCGCTGCAAGCGCGCCGTTCAGCGCTGCGCGCGAGACACGAGCAAGCGGCCTGTGCTGTATTGCACTCGTTACACGAGCAATAGCGCCATGCAGTACAGCCCGCGAGATACGAGCAAACTTACCTCGCGGTACTGTACGCGAAGCGCGGGCAAGCGCCCCACCAAGATGCGCATTGCTATCTCTCATGCTCCGGTGGACATCCACACCTCCGATGCAGCTATAACAAGGACTCAAGAGCACCTGCCTTGCCGGTGGGCACAATGAAGCAAGCCAGACCATTTTCTTGGTCTACCTGTTGTTTATGACTTTGTCTGTCGCCCGGCTCTGTTATATCCGTTCGTTTACAGTTGTTGGGGTTCGAATCTAAGTAGGATGGGTTCATCATATTCTGCCTTTAACCTGCAAATTGTTTGTATGAAACGATTCGTCTCCATTATATCGTATTCCTTTTTCCAATTTGTTCAAATTATGATAAAGGTTCGAAAGTCCTATCATCCATCAGAACCCCTCACGGATATATATGCAGCCAGCGCTCTTTATAACTTGAATTTTCTATGAACCTTAAGAAGCGGGAGAAGTAGCTAACGCCATCCTCCTGTAGCAGCAATAAAGTTCCGTTTTCTTAACAACCCAAAAAGACTGCACCCGCATGAATGGGGTGCAGCCTCATACCTTAAGCTATAGTTCTTCTAAACCTACCCGCCGCTTGGCTGGCTGCCAATGAACAAATCATTAATGATCGTGAAATGATCATTAACCCAGCTCATCATCGGCCCTGGCATAATACCGATCGCCACCGTTGCGATCGCGCATAGCCAAATGACAACACCAGTTGTAATCGGTACGGGCACCGTCTCCTCTAACGTTGAACGCATGAACATCTGCCGAATGAACCCAAAGTAGAAGTAGTAGGATACCACACTGCTTGCTGCCATAACCGCAATAATCCAATAGGTCTTCGTCTGCGCCGCGCCAAGCAGGATGAACAGCTTCCCGAAAAATCCGCCCGTCACCGGCAAGCCGGCAAGCGAGAGCACGAAGATAATCATAGCCGCAGCTGTCCATGGCGCTCGATAATACAGCCCGGCAAATCCGCTGATTTCATCGTGGCCAGCTGACTTGCTGATAACCGTTACGACGGCCAAGGCGCCAATTGTCATAAGAAGATAAACCGCCAGGTAGAAAATAAACTCCCCGAAATTAGATACATGCATGCCATTCAGTGACAAGCCCACAGGAACAAGTAAGTAGCCTGCATTGGCAACGCCAGAGAGCGCCATGAGCCGTTTCACGTTAGTTTGCCGAAGGGCCGCGGCTGATCCAATAACCATCGCAGCTGCCGCCATAATGAGCAGGGCTAGAAAAACATCATCCGCAAGCGGCGCATCCGGCGAAGAAGCGTGGAATACGACGTTGTAGACCAGACGGATTATGATGGCAAAAGCCGCGCCCTTGGATACGACTGCTAGAAAAGCAGTAATCGGTGTCGGTGCTCCTTGATAAACATCAGGTGCCCATACGTGAAACGGCGCAGCGGCGATTTTGATGCCGAGGCCTGCAAGCAAGAAGAAGAAAGCAACATAGAGCAGTTCCTTATAGTCTCCAGCATGCTGCTGGAGGCTTAAAGCCATCGTCCCTAAATTCGTTGCTCCCGTTATCCCATACAGATATGACATCCCAAACAAGATCAGCGCCGAGGAAATTCCGCCTGTAACGACATACTTGAAAGCTGCCTCAGCTGACTGAAGCGCATGCTTGCGAATGCCAACGAGCACATAGGTCGTAATACTAAGTAGTTCAAGACCGATATAAAGCGTCAGCATATCCCCGGAGGAAGCCATAATCATGGCTCCGACAACCGCGGGAAGGAGCAAGTAATAATACTCGCCTTTATCCGCGATATCTTCACGCTTCACTGTGCCCAGACTCATCAGAACGATGAGAGCTGTTGCAACTAGAAATACGATTTTGAATAAGCTTGAGAAGTTATCAATCCGGTAGCTGTCCGCTAATAGACGAATGACGGCACTAACCGCTTGCCCGTTCGCACCGGTTGTCACAGAGGCGGCGCTATTTATATCAACCAGACGCCACACGACAACCCCAAGAGAGGTTATAAGACCGCCTAGTGTCAACCATCCGATCATCGAACGGGTCATTCGTCTTGGAAGCAGTAAATCAATGACCGCCAGCAGGACCATGAATACAATCAAAATCCATTCCGGGGCGAGATAGGCCGCGTCGCTCCAAGAAAGCGATTGAAGCTGTTGATTATCAACGAACATGCGCTACCTCCCCGCCTTCTCATTAATTTGCTGCAGCAGCGCGTCAAAGCCATGCTTCATCGGCCCGGTTAATACGGATGGATAGATGCCGATCAGCAGAATGAAAGCAAGCAGCGTAATCATCGGAACAGCCTCAATCAGCCTCGCATCGCGAAGTGCGGCGTAGCGTTCGGACATAGGGCCGAAGGTGATGCCCAGTATGCTGCGCAGCACATAGACAGCCGTTAGTATGACGCCAAGCACAGCAACCGCCGTAATGATTCGCATGGAGTCGAATAAGCCCAGCAGGGACAGGAATTCCCCAACAAATCCAGATAACCCGGGTAATCCAAGAGAAGCCATTCCCGCTGTCAGCAGAATACCGCTAATGAACGGCAGGCTTCTTGCCAGACCGCCAAGATCGCCAAGCTGCGTCGAATCCGTCCGCTCATACAAGCTTCCAACAATGAGGAACAGCAGGGCGGAGATAAGTCCGTGGGATACAAGCTGGATCATAGCTCCCTGCAGCCCGATTTCGTTGAACGAGGCGATGCCCAGCAGCACGATGCCCATATGACTGATCGATGAATAGGCCAATACAAGCTTGAATTCCTTCTGAACCAGCGCCAAAACAGCGCCGTAGAGTATGTTCACCACACCGAGAATAGCCAGGACGACCGCCCAGTCCTTGGCCTCGCCGGGGAACATGAAGATTCCGAATCGCAGCAAGCCATAGGCACCCATCTTAAGCAGAATGCCAGAGTGAATCATAACGACAGAAGGCGGCGCCTCGGCATGAACCTTAAGCATCCACGTATGGAATGGGAAAATCGGCAGCTTAATGCCAAAGGCAATAAGCAGCAGCAGGAATATCGACCAGCGCATCGTCTTCGACAGATAGAAAGGGTTATCTCCTCCTGCTTTCATACGTTCAGGCGATGTATTCACAAAGGAGTCGGGGTTCGTCAGGTTCTGCTGAATCACGTCATAGCTTCCGCTGTAAGAGAGATGCGTCTCCTGCTTATCCGGCACTTGATCCGCGCGGAATCCAGCTGTGGAGACCAGCAAGACGAAGGCAATGAGCATAATAGCCGAGCCTACCCCGTTATAGAGCAAAAATTTATTCGCCGCTTTCTCCCGGTTCATAAAGCCCCATATCCCAATAAGGAAGAACATCGGGATGAGCGTCAGCTCAAAGAATACGAAGAACAGGAATACATCCCTGGCTAGAAACACGCCGAGCATACCGACTTCCAGCAGTAAAAACCAGCTATAGAACAATTTCCAGCGCTTCTTCACATTCACCGAAGCAAGTGCCGCCATCACAACGACAATCGTCGTCAGCAGCAGCAAAGGCAGAGATAAACCGTCAATGCCCAGATGATATTGAAATTTGAAGGAGTAAGAGGATACAGCTCCGACGGCCTCCTTATTCAGCGAAGCATCAACCCAGGTCTTCAGCTCCTCATAAGGCTTGCCGCCTTTGATACTGTTATAATCGGCATAAAGCCATAGGGACAGCAGCAGCGGAATCAGCGTTGTAATAATAGCCGTCGTTTTCAGCCATCTGCTTCGGTGCTTAGGCAGAAACAACAGAACGAGCAATCCAAGCAGCGGCGAGAAAATAATGAACGATAGAATCGGGAGATCGGACAGCATTACCAGAACCTCCTTAGGGCAACGATAGCGATTAGAATGATAAGCCCAAACACCGTTATCAATCCATAGGTTTGAACTTGGCCATTTTGCAGGCGGGTACCGCCTTTTCCCAGCAGAACGGCGGAGCCCGATGCGAGTCTTACAACACCGTCTACCACATAATGATCGAACGCGCCAAGAATGGCGCCAATACCTCTCAGCGGCTTTACAATGATGAGCTCATAGCATTCATCGATATAATATTTGCGTTCCAGCAGGCGTACAAGCCAAGGCATCCTTGAGGAAACTGCATCGCGGGCGATGGTGCCTTTTACAAAGATAAGCCAGCCCAAGTAGATACCGAGAATGCCAACTGCTGCTGATATGACCATCACGAGGCCTCCCCCGCCATGCTCAACCTCAGCACCATCCGTTAACCAGAAGCCCAGTGTGTTGTTCCAAGGGGTTTGAATAAACCCTGCGCCGATTGCAAGAACAGCAAGCACAATAAGCGGAATCGTCATTGTTGAAGGCGATTCATGCGGGTGCTGGTCCGTCTTCGGCTTGCCCGTGAATACGAGAAAGAACAAACGGGACATGTAGAAGGCCGTAAAGAATGCAGCGACGATTCCCACAACGAACAGGGCTGGCTTCTCATGCATCGCGGTAGTCAGAATGGCGTCCTTGGACCAAAATCCGGAAAACGGCGGGATACCGGACAGCGCTAATGCGCCAATGCCAAAGGTCCACGCGGTTATCCGCATCTTGGATCCGAGGCCTCCCATTTCGTTAATGTTCTGAGTATGTACGGCGTGAATGACACTGCCTGCACCCAGGAACAGCAGTGCTTTGAAGAAGGCATGCGTCAGCAAATGGAATATGCCGCCCGTCAACGAGCCCAGCCCAAGCGCCATCATCATGTAGCCGAGCTGACTGACCGTTGAATAGGCTAAAATACGTTTGATATCATTTTGTGCAACACCAATTGTTGCCGCGAACAGCGCCGTAAAAGCACCCACATACGCAACTGTATCCATCGCTGCCTGCGAGGCTTGAAAGATATCGAATGTACGCGCAACAAGATAAATTCCCGCAGCTACCATCGTCGCCGCATGGATGAGCGCGCTGATCGGTGTCGGACCTTCCATCGCGTCGGGAAGCCATACATGCAGGGGAAACTGGCCTGATTTGCCGACTGCTCCTACGAAGATCAGCAGCGCTATCAAAGTCACAGCTCCTGCAGGGACCGCTATGGTCTGAGCCTGGAACACATTCTGAATTCGCACAAAATCGAGCGCATGATCCGGCATATACCAATACAGCAGCAAAATGCCGAGCAGCAGCCCTGCATCACCGATCCTTGTGACGATAAAAGCTTTCTTCGCAGCAGCCTTGGCCTCAGGCTTCGCATACCAGAACCCGACGAGCAGGAATGAGCATACGCCAACGAGCTCCCAGAAAATATAGAGGGTCAGCATATTATCCGCCAGTACAAGTCCGAGCATAGAGAACGTAAAGAGTGCCACATAGCTGTAGAAGACCGTTATCCGCTCATCTTCTTTCATGTATCCAGCGGAGTAAACATTCACTAGAAAGGCGACAGCCGTAACGATGACCAGCATTAAGGCCGTCAGGTTCGTTACCTCAAACCCGGCGTTCAGATGAAGAGTGCCGAGATCCAGCCATTTGAAGTCATATTGATAATAGCTGGCCCCATCCCTCATATGCTCGATCAGTACGAGAATCGACAGGATGAGTGCGGCCAGCGACCCTGCAACGCCTAACAGTACGCCAAGCGCGCGCTGCGAGCGTCCGAAGGCAAGCAGCAGCAGAAACGCGGCCAGCGGAAACATAGGGATCATCCAGGCTATCTGCGAGAACATCATATCCACTTGGCGTTACCTCCTCATCTCGTCGAATTCATCGACATTGACGGTTCCGCGCGCCCGGAACAATGCGATAAGCACGGCGATCCCGACTGCCGCTTCCGCTGCTGCAACCGCAATGCTGAAGAGTGTAAACATTTGCCCTGTCAGCGATGGAACGACGCCATATTTGGAGAACGCGACCAGATTAAGATTAACCGCATTGAGCATCAGCTCGATACACAGCAGCACGATGACTGCATTTCTTTTCACAAGCGCCCCGTAGAGCCCGATACAAAATAATATAGCCGCCATCGTTAAATAGGATGATAACATGCTAGTCTGCCTCCTTTTTCGCAAGCACAATAGCACCGATAAACGCCACAGTCAGCAGGACGGAAACCAGCTCGAAGGGCACGACATAGCTGGTAAACAGCAGCTTGCCGATCTCCATCGTATTATCTTCGCCCAGCCGCAAACGGCTGCTGGGGTACAGGAAAATCCGATTGACGAATGGCATAGAACAAAATCCCGAACAACGCCAAAGCACCGATCGCCGTAAGTGTTTCCTGCAGCGGTCTGGCGCTTCCTTCCTCATTGCTCTGGTGTTTCGTCATCATGATGCCGAAAATCATCAGAATCGATATCGCACCTGCATAGATCAGCACCTGTACGAACGCGAGAAACTCCGCATCAAGCAGCACGAACATGCCGGCAACGCCGATAAAGACAGCCGCTAAGGAAACGACCATATGAACGACCTTCGTCAAAGCTGACCATAAGTACCGCTCCGCTAATGATAAGCACGGCAAAAACGAAGAAGGCGACAAACTCTCCGGTAACATTAACATTGAACATAAGTTATTTGGCTCCTCCCTTTGCCGCAGCAGGAGCTCCAATATTGTTGTTATCCTGACGTACATTCTTGTTGTTCTTATCCAGCCAATCCATGTCCTTGAACAGATCATCGCGGCTGTAGGCCGCCAGCTCGAAATTGTTCGTCATGACAATAGCCTCCGTCGGACAAACCTCCGTGCACAGGTCGCATAGAATGCATATTTCGAAGTTGATATCATACGTATCGATGACTTTGCCCTTTTTTTCCGGATCCGGATTCGCTTTGCCCGTTAAGGTAATGCATTCCGTTGGGCACACCCGTGCGCATTGATTGCAGACGATACATTTGTCCGGCTCGAAATGCTGAATTCCGCGAAAACGGTCCGGCATGACAAGCGGCACGTCGGGATAGGAAGTGGTGACTTTTGGTGCGGTCATCGCTTTGAACGTGACGCCTAATCCTTTGAAGAGACCTTTCATTCGTTCTCCCTCCGTTACCCTTTAATAAACAGCTCCATGTAGACAGCCGTCAGAAACACATTCAAGATGGCGAGCGGCAGCAGCACCTTCCAGCCAAGCCCCATCAATTGATCGACACGGATACGCGGCATTGTCGCCCGGATCCAGAACAGGAAAAACACGATAAACGCAGAACTTAAGCAAAAACCAGATGATTCCCGGCACAAAATCCAGAAATGGCGCCGGCGCATGCCAGCCGCCCAGAAACAGCACCGTTGTCAGCGCGGCAATCGCATAGACATAGACGTATTCCGTCAGCATGAAGAAGGCAAAACGGAAGCCGCTGTACTCGACGTGGTAGCCGGCAACAAGCTCGGATTCCGCTTCCGGCAGATCAAACGGAGTCCGGTTAAGCTCGGACACCGCGGCAATGACGAAGATCACGAAGCCGATAATTTGCGGGAGGAAGTTCCACTGCCAGAACCAGTCGCCCTGCTGCTCCGCAATCGTACGCAGATTCAAGCTGCCTGACAGCATCACGACACCGACGACAGAGATGACGAGCGGCACTTCATAGCTGATCATTTGTGCGGCTGAACGCATGCCGCCAAGCAGCGCATATTTATTATTCGAAGCCCAGCCCCCTAGGACGATTGCAATCGTCGAGATGCCGGACAAAGCCACATAATAGAGCAGGCCAACATTGATATCGGCAAAATACAAGTTCTGCGTATACGGGATTACCGCCAGTACCGCAAAAGCAGGCACATAAGCAAGCGCCGGAGCTAGAATGAACAGTGCCCGGTCCGCTTTGCGCGGGATCGTATCTTCCTTTATCAGCAGCTTCGTAATATCCGCTATCGTCTGCAGCAGCCCGAACGGTCCAACCCGGTTCGGGCCAATCCGAAACTGCATCCAGCCAATGACTTTACGCTCGAAGAAAATCGCGTAGGTAACGAAGCCGAGCACAATGGCAAGCAGGATGACGCCCCAAAGGATGAAGATCAGGGCATTTCCCCAAGTCAGCGTTTCATCAAGCCATGAACCCATTAGCAGTCCACCTCCCCGACGACAATATCAATGCCGCCCAGAATCGTAATGAGGTTGGTCATCGTTTCACCGACTAACAGCTTAGGCAGAATCTGCAGGTTAACGAATGACGGACGACGGAATTTCAGCCGATAGGGCTCCGCTTTTCCCTTGGAGACGATATGGCAGCCGATTTCACCGCGAGGGGATTCAATGCGCACATAGACTTCACCGGCAGGCGGCCTGATGACGCGCGGCACCTTGCCCATGACATCACCCGCAGACGGGAACTGCTCCACCGCTTGCTTCAGAATGCGAAGGCTTTGACGCACCTCTTCAAGCCGAATAAGATAACGGTCATAGCAATCACCGTTGCGTGCCCAGCGGAACGTCGAATTCAAACTGGCTGTATAAGCTGTAGGGCTCCGCTTTGCGCAGATCCCAATCTACGCCCGTACAGCGAAGATTCGCGCCAGAGAGGCCATAGTCAATTGCAGTTTGCGCATCATATTTGCCCACGCCCTTGATTCGGGCGAGGAAGATTTCATTGCCGCTGACAAGATCGTTGTATTCATCCAGCTTCTTCTCCATGTATGGAATGAAGTCGCGCACTTTATCGATCCAGCCATCCGGTGCATCCCACTTCACCCCGCCTACACGCATGTAGTTATAAGTGAGTCTGGCGCCGCAAAGCTCGTTGAACAGATCAATGATGATTTCCCGGTCGCGGAAAGCGAACAGGAACGGGCTCATCGCGCCGATATCGAGCAGATAGGTTCCCCACCAAACCAGATGGCTCGCCACACGCTGCAGCTCCATCACAATAAGCCGCATAAATTCCGCGCGGATTGGTATTTCGAGCCCCATCATCGTCTCTACCGCATGACAGAGGACATAGTTGGTCGTCATCGCCGACACGTAATCCATCCGGTCCGTATAAGGGATGATTTGGGTATAATTCAAGTCTTCCGCAAGCTTCTCAGTACCCCGGTGCAGGTAGCCCATAACCGGCGTCGCTTCGGTAATCACTTCCCCGTCAAGCTTGACGATAATACGGAAAACGCCATGAGTGCTGGGATGCTGCGGGCCCACGTTAAGCAAAAGTTCTTCGGTACGAATCACGGCTGGTCACACCTCCGAATCTAGCGGTTCATAGTCTTTGCGCAGCGGGTAACCTACCCAATCGTCAGGCATCATGATGCGGCGCAGGTCTGGATGACCGGTAAAATCAATGCCAAGCAGGTCATAGATTTCGCGCTCATTCCAATTGGCCGTCGCCCAAACCGGCGCAGCGGATGCAACCTTGGGGCTCTCGCGGTCTGCTTTGATCTTGATGGCGTATTCCTTCTTGGAGGAAATAGACACCAGATGGTAGACCACTTCCAGATAAGTCTCGTAATCAACACCGGACACATTTCGCAAAAAATTGCTATCCAGCAAGGGATGGTTTCGGAACAGCTTCGCTACTTCAGTCCAATGTTCATTCTTTATAATAAAAGTCGGCATATGGCCGTTCATTTCGTTTATATATGATTCTTCGACTGCAGCCTCGGATACGAGCGCCTGAATAAGCTGAAGCGCTTCATCCAGCTGAGGCTGCTTCGGTGACGGGGGTTTGGGCTCGGCCGGGGCTGCCGGCTCGCTGCTCTTCAGCGGCTTTGGCGGCAGCACGCGCCGCGCGCGCTTCCTCCGCCGCCTTCAGCTTCGCTTCGCGCTCAGGGTCAACAGCAGGTGCGGCGCTTGGCACAGGTTCGCCGGAGCTCTGCGGCGAATCGCCGGCAGCCATCTTCGCGGCAGCTCTCGCCGCACGCGCTTCAGCGGCGGCTTTCAGCTTCGCTTCGCGCTCGGGGTCGACTGCCGGCGCGGCTTCAGGCGGAGATTCGCTTGAAGGCTGGCCGGAAATCTCGGCTTGCGGCTGCGATACTTCCTGCGGCTGTGGCGCTTCCGCTCCCTGAAGCGGTGGCACTTCCTCAGGCCTCGGTGCTTCCTGAGGCTGCGGTGCTTCCTGAGGCTGCGGCTACTTCCTGGGGGTGCGCCGCTTCCTGCGCCTCCGGGTCTGACTTTAGCCCGCCGGCTGGCTGCTTGCCGCCATTCTTCTCCTGCTCATCACTCATCGGCTGGTCACCCGCTTCCCGGTCTTCGCCTCGTAACGGATTTTCTCCTGCAGCTTATTAATCCCATAGATCAGCGCTGCCGGGTTCGGCGGACAGCCCGGGATATATACATCTACCGGAACGATCTGATCGACACCCTTCATAACGGCGTAAGACTTGATATACGGTCCCCCTGCAGTGGCGCAGGAGCCCATGGCGATGACCCACTTGGGTTCAGGCATTTGATCGTACAGACGGCGAAGCAGCGGTCCCATCTTTTTCGTTACCGTACCGGCTACGATCATGACATCCGATTGGCGCGGGGACGTTCGGAAAATAACGCCGAACCGGTCGAGGTCATAATGCGACGCGCCGGTGCCCATCATTTCAATGGCGCAGCAGGCTAAGCCGAAGGTCAGCGGCCACAGGGAGTTGCTGCGCGCCCAAGCCTTAAGTTGATCCAGCGTGCCCATGAATACATTGCGTTCTAGTTCTTGTCGCTCTTCAGGAGTGATTGATTCTAAATTGAATTCCATTTCAGCACCTTCTTCTTCCAAGCGTAGAGTAGCCCAATAAGTAAAAGTCCAGTGAAAATAGCCATTTCGACAAGCACAAATAGACCGAATTGCTTGTACGCGACGGCCCATGGATATAGGAAAACGGTTTCCACATCGAAGATGACAAACATGAGCGCGAACAAGTAGTAGCGCACATTAAAACGAACTTGGCCCTCCCCTACAGGTTCATTGCCGCTTTCATAAGTCGTTTGCTTCTCTTCAGTTGGTTTGCTAGGTCTTAATAAACGGCCGACGGAAAGTGCGACCACTGGGAGCATGATGCCGAGAATAATGAAGATCGCCACAATTACGTAATTGTTGATATACCTCTCCACACCATCGCCTCCGTGCGAATGAATCTAACAGCGGGCGGAATAAGGGTGACCCGCTCGGTCAAATTTTCCTCACAATTATAACAAACCGTAACTCTTGCGTCTATGACGGACTTGATACTCCGGTTTTGGCATTGGTACTCCCGTTGTAGCTTTGCACAAAAAATGTTCCATGCTCAAAACCTCGGAAACAGGATCATCAAATAGGAGTATTCCGCTAGCGGAAAGCCTAGTATGAGGTACAGTCCTTTGACCGGCTGCCACCAACCGGCTGCTAAAATAGGCCTTAAGTTTGTGAAATCCATATTGGTAATATTAATGAACCACCGCGGCGTTTCGGGAAAGACCCCAATTCCGATAAATTCCCCCATATTCCGCAGGATACAATCCAGCCCATCGTCCCAATATTCGCAGCGATTAGACGATGACCGACTGAACCGGATAGCGTTTGGCTAGTGCCAGCGGGGTAATCAGGAATACATAATTAAGAGCACTTGCCAGAATCATCGTAATCAAAGAATCCTGTTTGGACAAAGTGGTCACCATCGTCGGCAAAATGCGCGCTTCCGCTCCCGAGCGCAAACAGCACATGCATTTCATCTTAAATGCCGAAAATGCCGAGCATTCAGGATCCACTCTTTCCGCCGGGCGGTCCTTTTTCCCAGTTAGGATGTCTAACCAGCAGGAAATATATGCTTTGAAAGGCAAAGAAAAAAGGCTCCCTGCCGTCATGGTGACGGAAGAAGCCTCGGAGATAGAAATTATTTATTATTATTGCGCGCGAGCGGATAGAGGATGATCTTGGGCGGCAGGCGGGATGCTGCTGGCAAGCGGCTGAACCTCAGCAGTCTTGTTCAATCGCCCTTCTCCAGTACCGCTTATAACTCGGACCGCTATTTCCTTCGGATTGTGCCGCGAGTGCCGCGAGTTTCTTTTGCCTTGCTAATAAGATAAACACGAAAGCATAGAATCCCCAGTAACCGATAAACTCCTCAAGAGAAGGATCCTGCGTATAGCCTAGAAACGCCTTGAAGAAAATACCGACCTGACCGTTAATGATAGGATGTTTCCCCGTATCGCGAATATAATTTGTCTCATCGATTGGATGCTCCGGCATGAGCCAAGTCAGATCATACATCGTTCCAACTTCACCGCCGGCTGTCTTGTAGACACTGCCGATCACCTTCAAATCCTGCATCACGCCGATGGCCTGAACGAACAGTCCTGCCGCAATCATAATCAAGAAGATACTCGTTACTTTGAAGAAGGTGCCGATCTGCACTTTCTTGCTTCCTTTGAACACGATCAGCCCGAGCAGCGCAGCCGAGACGACGCCCAGCAGCGCGCCCCAGCTCTGAAGCGCCTGTGAAATATCGCCTTGCGAGATCGCCGCGAAGAAGAAGACGGTCTCAACGCCTTCACGAAGCGTAACGAGAAACGAGTGGACAATCATATTGATTGCCCCGCCAGTCGTCAGAATGAGCGCCACTTTACTCTGAAGCTTACTTCGCATCTCTCGATTTTGCTTACTCATAAATAAAATCATATGGGTCAGCAGTCCGGCTGAAACAAGTAAAATCCCGATGCGCAAATAATCTTTACTGCCCATCGTCGAATAGCCGTCGAGCACAATTTGGAACAGCATGGCAACGCCGAGACTCGCCGCGATGGCAAGCGCAACCCCGACCCACACAAACTTGTTCCATTTGGATTGTCCGATCCGGTTCAAATACGAAATGATAATGCCGACGATTAATATCGCTTCGAACGCTTCACGAAACATGATGAGAAAAGCTTGCAAATTCATAGTGACGCCCACTCCTTACCCTTTTGTAGAAACACGTTGACCCGAGATGAAACAGCTGCGGGAAGAGATACGGGACAGCAGCCCCTGTATGGATGCTGCTATGTATGCTGGATGGATGCTAAATTCGAAGCGAGCTTAGAAAAACCCTTTACGACGAGCGAACCATACTGCGCCTCCGCCAACGATGATAATTCCGCCAATGACGCTAATTGTAACCACTGCATTTGTTTTATCCTCATGCTCCATAGGCGCATGCACCTTCGTGCCTTCTATCGTATCAGGCTCAGCCGGATTGCTCACATTACCAGACGGGTTACTATCTGAAGCTGCAGCAGGCGTATAAGGGTATAAAGGCTTCAGCTTGCTATAAATTTCATTAACGGTCGCTTTCAGCACCTTCTCGTCAGCAGCCTTCTTGCCTACGCCGAACAATCCAGGATTACCGATCGCGTCCAAAGCGGTGTTAAAATCAGCTTTTAATTGCGTCATTTCATCAGCAGACAGCTTTGCCTCCGAATAAGGAGCGAGCGTATCGAACGTCGCCTTGGCCTTAGCGAGCAGCAGCTTAGCCTTGGCATAATCTGCAATGGATTCAAGTGTATTCTCAAAGCGGCGATCCAAATTCATTAAGAGCAGCGCCTTGTAATTTGCAATCGTCTCGGGAGCCTGCTTGGCTGCAATATTGCTATCGATCGTAGCGGCTACTTCTTCTCCAAAATGGGAGGCAATCTCCGAACGCCGTGCTTTATGAGCCGCAGACGCAGCATCCCAGTCAGCTGGCGATTGTTCAAGCGAGGAAACGACCAGCTTGAAGGTTTCTGCCATGTCTTCGGTATCAGCACTGCCATAGGAATAGGCCCATACGCCTGTCGGGGCGAGGGTCAAAAAAATCGCAACGATAAGCAATGCGATTCGTATCGCGATCATTCGCATAATTTCACCTTCTGTAACGTGATGTGTAGTGGAAATCCGGCTCCGAACTATTAATATCATCTTCGTAGGTAATGATAATCATTTTCAATTGGAGTGTCAAGGCGTAATTCATATGAATGGTGAGAAATCCGCTTCAGAATAGCAAATCGAAAAAGAATGTACACATTCACAGGTTACGAACCGCTCCTGCTACCTCATCCACTCGTATACCGTTATTTGATTATATACAGGATCGAATAAAGATTGACTCTCGTAATGAGCGACCGGCTTTACTTTGGCTTGCAGGGAACCGACCTGCATTTCGAATCCCCGCAGCACATGATCGGTTAATAGAATCGTCGCAGTCGGATTCGCCTTTATATCTGCAATGAAATAATTGTACGTCTCTATTCGTCTTTGCAAAACCGGTGTGTGCAAATAATCCAGCACACGCGTCTCTTCCCATGTGTAGAGCACAACGCTGCCGGCTTTACCGCCAGCAGCCTGGCTGCGAAAGGCATCTGCCAGCTGATAGACAGCTGGCCGCTCGCTCGCTTGCTGTGCTGCAAGCCGGCCGCCTTGTATCGCTTGCAGCGTGACGACGCAGGCCGCGAGCAGCGCGCCTGCGACTTGCAGTGCGCGGCGTGTGCGCTAGCGCGCGCGGGTGCGCAGGTGCGGCGCTGGGCGATGCCTGCGCGGGGAGCCCCGTCGGCGGTGCGGCGCTGGGCGATGCCTGCGCGGGGAGCCTGGCCGGCGGTGCGGCGCTGGGCGATGCCGGCGCGGGGAGCCTGGCCGGCGGTGCGGCGCGGAACAGAGCGAGGAGCAGCAGCCACATCAAGCCAATTAATGGCGTGATGTGGCGCGGCTTGTCGATGTTCTGCGCGAGCAGCGCCCAGGCGCCATAGGCGCCCGCGAGCAAGGCGAGCGCCCCCGGCAGCGCCGGGCGGCGGAGCCATGCCGCCGCAAGAGGCGCGCGGCGCGAGCCGCTGCCCGCGCTGCCGCGCGGGGCGCTGTTCGCCCCCGCGCGAAGCACGGCGGCGAACAGCAGCGCCGCCGCCGCCGCGAGCAGTGCTGTGGACCGGGCAAACATGCCGGTCCACAGCAGGTTATCGCCCGCGAAGCGGAGAGCCCGCTCCGCAAGCGGTACCGAGGCGGCGGAAATAACGCCGCCGCCCCACTGGCTAAAATGCCCCTCCGTGAAAGCCGCCGCAAGCTCGGCGAATCCAACAAATCCGCCTTCGCTCAGCGCCAAGCCGGCTACCCATAAGTAGCTGAAAGCCGCCTGCAAGCAGGACGAACCCTGTCACTCTAGGCAGCAGCCGCTTTCCCTCATAGCGCCAATCCGCGCACCGTACCCCGAGCAGCCATACAAGCGACAAGCCAAATGGCACAAACGACAGCCTTACACCCATCAATACCCCGAATAGAAATAAAGCAAGTATGGCAGACACCCATGTCCGGCGTTCCATCGCCCGCCACCAGCACCATAGATACCACCATAAAACCGCGATTCCTGCCGCCTCCGACATAGGGCGCATCGTTTGCAACCATAAGTAGGGAGAAGTGAGGATCATAAGAACAACAAGCAGCGACCAGACCGGGCTTAGCATTCGCCTTGCTATCAACCAAATTGGAACAGCAGCGGAAGCCGTAAGCATAATATTCAGCGTTCCATAAGCGATAAGCGGGTCATTCACAACCCGCTGCACTGCCATAGCCCCAAGCACGAAATAAGGATAGCCCGGAAAATGCGGCTGCATCGCCAGCAAATCAAATCGGTCCAAGGCCAGTACAAAATCAACCTCATCCCACGAGGCAGCAAACGGGCTAATATGCAGCAAGCTATATACTGACCAGATCACGACACATAGAAACCCAAATAACGGTATCCATATGGCATTCCGTCGATCGTCTTTCCCCAGCTGACGCACAGCACCCCGCTCCCATCCTGTTTACCCTAGCAGTCAACCGCACAATTCCTGCTGTTCCAGCTTTTACTCCTCTTATCTAAACTTCTTCTCATACAACGCAGCATACTTTCACTATCTGAGGATTTTCGTTCTCTCCTCACTCTCTATTCAATCTCTCCTCACGCTTTCCTCAATCTCTCTTCACTCTTCCATCTTGGCCCGCTGCGGAAGAAGCACGGCCTGGCTGCGATACACCGTCCGCTGAACGTTCCCTCTTGGACGGCGCATTTCCTTCCATATAGCTGGAAGCACAGAAACCAAGTACTTGCGAAACTTGATAAACGACTGCCCATGAACCCGAACCTGATAGTGAATCGGCACTTCCTCCATCCGGAAGCCCTGGCGAACCAAATTCAACGTAAGCACCTGCGCATAATTATAATCATGTATAATTTCAGCCTGTTCCATCGCTGCCTTCGAAAAGCCGCGCATACCGGACTGTCCATCCCAAATCACCTTGCGCAGCAGCACGCACTGCAGCAGAGTAAAACAAACATTACCGAGGCGGCGATGAAGCTTCATCCCTCGAATAACACCTTTGAACCGTGAGCCCATCGTGTAATCCGCACGGCCCTCCCAGATCGGAGAGACGACTTCCGGAATTTCTTCAGCCGGGTATTCATTATCCGCATCAATCATAAGCCCAATATCCGCTCCAAGCCGCAGGCATGCAGCAAGACCTTCACGCACGGCTGCGCCCAGCCCTTTATTACTGGCGAATCGCACAATATGATCAGCGCCTGCTTCCAGAGCTGCCTCAACAGTTCGATCCGTTGAACCATCATCTACAACGAGCACCTCGACCTGCCAGCCATCACGCACCTGACGCGGTATGCGCGATATCACTTCAGCGATATTCAATTCTTCATTATGTGCCGGCAAAAATACAATCAGTTTACGATTACCCATGCTGTCCATCTTCTTTCTGCTCAAATACGTTCGAAGTCGAAGCAGGCTACCCCACTTCTTTTTGCTGCGCCCTATTATTCTGACCTTGAGCTTCGTTTCCGATAGCTATGGCCTCAGTCAATACAGGACCACGGCTATGGCTTGGAAACGGTGCACCTAATAAGTAAGCAAGTGTCGGTGCGACAGAGACTAGGGAGTGCTTGTCCTCTACCTTGACGCCCGGATTGATTCCTGCGCCGTACATAAAGAATGGCACGTAACGCTCGCCCTCATCCAAATGTCCGTGGCCGCCGATACCGTCAGCCTGCCCATGATCCGCACATACGATATAAGTCGCGTTATCGCCATAACCGCCTGACTGCAGCCAGTCCACGAACTCAGCGATCAATTGATCTGCCTCTTCAATCTTCTCCCGATATTCATCGAATAAAGCGCCTCTGCTGTGTCCCGTTTGATCCGTCGCAATAAACTGCACGACGAGCAGATCCGGGTTTTGTTCGGATACGATAAGCTTCGCTCGTTCCATAATGTTCCGATCCGCCTTATCATTGTGCATCACTGCCGTTACGCTCTCCACATCGTCACCCATCGAATCGATCAGATGAGCGATACCGAGCAGCCTGCCGCGCTTCCCGACTTTACGCAAGCTATCGAAGATGGACTCCACTTTGATGCCAAGCTTCCATACCATATTCGATGTAATCCCATGCTCCCGCGGATAAGTACCCGTAAACATAGACGAGAAACAGACCACGGTCCTTGCTGGATATACCGTCTCCATTTGCGTGTATTCGGTACCTTGTGCGCGCATCTGTTTCATAAAAGGCGCGTCCGCTTCCTCGAACCGGTCCTTACGCATGCCATCTACAACAAGCACATAGACCTTGTCGCTTACCGCTTGCTTTGGATCAGCCGTATTTTGTGTGTAAGTCATAATTTCTTTGGGCTTCCAGTCAAATAGATTCCGGTGCAGCACCCATGTGTATAGAGCAAGGCCGATTACAAACACAATATAGCTCCCACTTGTAAAATCAGACAGCATTGCTCCATCCGCAGCCCAATGATGGCCTGCAACATCCACTACGAAAAGCAGCAGCAGGAACTTCGGCATCTGCTCCTGGGCATTACCGCTGGTCGAGTCGCTGTTCTTCAGAACAAGCTTCCAAAACCGTCTAAAATTCCACCATGAAGTTCCGATACGAAGATGATAATAAAACGTCCCCCAAAAATAGATCGTAAAGAAGAAGAACAACCCGAGTGCCGTCCCGTATAACCCCAAGTCAAGCGAAGCATCACGCCATATTACAAGCGCGCCAATGACCGGGAACCATAAGTAGTTTCGAAGAAACAAAGGAAAATCATAGACAAAATAAAGAATAAATATGGGGAGCGCAGCGAATAAGCCGATTCCAAACAAAGCCCAGAAAGTCGGATCCCCCCACTGTCCCAAATGATAAAGCGCATAAACGCCTATAACGAATATCGGCGTGAAGGGACGTCCTTCATTTAACATATTCCAACAGCGCGCCGCTATAATTTCAAAACCCGATGCTTTCTTCATCAATCATTTCTCTCCTTTTTTCCGCGCAGGCTAAGCCACTGGCGAAGCTCGGACCACGACACCGCAGCCAGTAGAAGCGATGCCAGTCCAGCTAAATAAGCAAATACAAATTTATATCCGTGAGATAAAAGCGACACCGTATAGGCTTCCGCACCATTCATGCCAAGAATACCGAGTGAGGCCGACAGTGTAGTTTCATAGGTCCCGATTCCCCCTGGAGTCACATGAAAAAGCTGTCCGGCGATCGTCATTCCGTTCGCCCAAACGGCTTGCAGGAAGCCAATATTCAGATGAATGGCATGAATAACGCCATATACAACAACAGCTTCCATAGCCCAGCTGCCCAGTGTCAGCAGGCTTATTAACGCCCCTCTGCGCGAGTGAATGACTCCCCATAAACGTTCCAAATGCCGCTTAAAGAAAGGCAGGAGTGATAGCCTCTTATTTCGTGCTGCATGCTGGAGCTTCTGATCCCTATTCACATGCTTCCCTGCGTGATATAACCATAGACTGCCAAGCACAGCAAGCAGCATGAATCCGATAAGCGATGCCATTAATCTGGGCGAAGCCTCCAAGCCAAGCACAGCTGCGCCAATCGATCCGATGAGCAGCAGTGAAGCCATATCCAACAGTCTCATAACCGCAACGGAATGGAGCGCATCATCCCACCGCATCCGTGCAAACCGAGCCAGCATTCCCGTTCGAGCTAAATCCCCAAGCTTGATCGGAAGCACATGATTCACGAGAAGGCTGACCAATAATGCGTACACATAACTAGCCAGTTTATCTTCCCGTTCTCGGCCAACATATAGACGCCACGCCAATGCTTTTAGGATAAAGGAACATCCATAGCCAATGGTCATTACCACTAAAATCCCAGGCGAACGAAGAAGCTCAAGTGCCGCCTCACCAAGTTCACGCCCTTGAAACCAACGCGCTGAGCTCCAAACAAATAAGGCTGCCATCACCAGCCCGCCGACTATCGTTATTTGTTTTTTCAAAATCACACCTACTTGAATCTATTACGAACATCCTGCAGCATTGTAAGCAGTGAGAAATATTCTCACTTAGTATAGACGGCATGGACTGAGACGTCAAATATTTATGCATTCAAGTGCTGCCAACAGAATATAGAAAAGCAGCATTCCTGATTTTCATTCGACCAAGAAAGCTGCTTTTTACTTTTCAACACAAAAAAACACCCCGCCGACAATCCGACAAGGTGTTCCAGCACAGCACAATTAGCGCTGTTTAACAGAAATACGGTTCATTGCGCGCTGCAAAGCTAACTCAGCACGACGATAGTCTGACTCGTCGCGTTTGCCGCTCAGACGCTGCTCAGCACGCTGCTTTGCTGATTCGGCACGATTGATATCAATATCGCCTGGCAGTTCAGCGCTCTCGGCTAAGATAACGACTTTGTCTTTACGCACTTCAATAAAACCGCCGTTCACAGCGATTACTTCTTCAGCACGATCCTTCTTGATCGTTACAGCAGCAATCTTCAAAGGGGTAACCAGCGGAATATGATTGGCAAGAATGCCCATCTCACCCTCAGTGCCTTTTACGATTACCATATTAACATCCTCAGCATAAACCTTACGCTCAGGCGTTACGATTTCTAATAAAAAGGAGCTCATTATATTACCCTCCCTAAGAGTTTTACGGAGTAAAACTCACTTCGTAAGCGTAAACTTTAGAGTTTTACATAGTAAAACTCACTTCGTAAGCAGAAAACTTCAAAAGCAGAGGCCTAGCATTTTACAGAGTAAAACACTAAGCCGTCCGCGGGTAGTAAATTAAACCTCTAGAGCAAGTTTCTTCGCTTTTTCGACTGCTTCTTCGATCGAACCAACGTTATGGAAAGCCGGTTCTGGAAGACTGTCATGTTTTCCTTCAAGGATCTCTTTAAAGCTGCGTACAGTATCTTTTACAGATACGAATACGCCCGGGATACCATTGAAAGCTTCGGCAACGTGCAGCGGCTGCGACAGGAACAATTGGATCCGGCGCGCACGAAGTACGATGAGTTTGTCGTCCTCGGACAATTCATCCATACCGAGGATTGCGATGATATCTTGAAGCTCTTTGTAGCGTTGAAGAAGCTTCTTAACGCCTTGAGCAACTTGGTAATGTTCTTCACCCAAAATTTCCGGAGTCAGAATACGGGAAGACGAAGCGAGCGGATCAACGGCTGGGAAAATACCCATCGCTGCAATGTTACGCTCAAGGTTAGTCGTTGCATCCAAGTGGGCAAACGCCGTTGCAGGAGCCGGATCCGTATAGTCATCGGCAGGAACGTAGATCGCTTGAATGGAAGTAACGGAACCTTTTTTCGTCGAAGTGATACGCTCTTGCAGTTGACCCATTTCAGTTGCCAATGTTGGTTGGTAACCTACCGCGGATGGCATACGGCCGAGCAATGCGGATACTTCAGAACCAGCTTGCGTGAAACGGAAGATGTTATCGATGAACAAAAGTACATCTTTACCTTCTTCGTCACGGAAATACTCAGCCATTGTAAGACCCGTCAAAGCTACGCGAAGACGCGCGCCTGGCGGCTCATTCATTTGACCGAATACCATTGCTGTTTTCGCGATAACGCCTGAATCACTCATCTCGTGGTAAAGGTCATTACCTTCACGAGTACGCTCACCTACACCGGCAAATACGGAGATACCGCCGTGCTCTTGAGCAATGTTATGAATAAGCTCTTGCATCGTTACCGTTTTACCAACGCCGGCACCGCCGAAGAGACCGATTTTACCGCCCTTCGAGTATGGAGCCATCAAGTCGATAACTTTGATACCTGTTTCCAGAATTTCTTGTTGTGTCGAAAGCTCTTCGAAAACAGGAGCTTGACGGTGAATCGGGTTAGAGATTGTACGGTCAACTTCACCGTTATTATCGATTGGATCGCCAAGTACGTTAAACACACGGCCAAGCGTAGCTGGTCCAACAGGTACAGTGATCGGTTTGCCAAGGTCAAGAGCTTCCGTTCCTCTGACTAGGCCGTCTGTGGAAGACATTGCAACGCAGCGCACTAAGTTATCACCAAGGTGAGTCGCTACTTCGACAGTAAGGTTAATGTCGCGTTCGCCACTGTTTTGAGCTTTCTTTTCAATCTTGATCGCATTAAGAATCTCAGGCAATTGACCGTTTTCGAAAGCGATATCGACAACAGGTCCTGTTACCTGGACTACACGTCCCTTGCTCATTCCTGTACCTCCTTATATTACATGATTTCTATATGGTCATTATTGCTGAGCGTTCGCACCGCCGACGATTTCCGCGATTTCCTGTGTGATTGCCGCTTGCCGCGCACGGTTGTACGTCAGCGTCAAGCCTGCGATCATCTTCGTCGCGTTCTTCGTTGCATTACCCATTGCCGTCATCCGAGCTCCGAACTCACTCGCTTTACCTTCCAAAACTGCGCTGTAAATAACCGTTTCCGCATATTTCGGCAGTAGAACGTCGAGAACCTTCTCCGGTGATGGCTCATATTCGTAATCCGACTTCGTCTCCTGACAATTGCGACTGATCTAGCGGAAGCAATTGTTTGATAACCGGAACTTGAGTCATCGCATTATAAAACTGGTTATAGACAAGATGCAGTTCATCATAAGTACCGTTCTCGAAGCCTTTTACTGCTGTAGCAGCAATCGCTTTGATATCGGAGAACTTCGGTGAATCCGGTATTCCTGTCGCTTCTTCTTCAATCGCAATATTACGGCGTTTGAAGTAATCGCGGCCTTTACGTCCGATAACGAAAACATCGTACTCGGATGAAGACTTATGATTCTCCTGCATCGCCGTCCAAACTTTACGAAGCACGTTGACATTGTATCCACCTGCTAGTCCACGATCCGAAGTAACGACCAGATAGGCCGTCCGCTTAATTTCGCGGCTTTGCAGCATGGGATGCTTAACTGTGCCTGCGCCCGATGCAATGCTGGCTACGACTTCCTTGATCTTGTCGGTATATGGTCTTGCGGCGATTGCTGCTTCTTGAGCTCTTCTGAGCTTAGCTGCTGCAACCATCTCCATCGCTTTCGTGATCTGTTTCGTATTCTGCTTGCTCTTGATCGAACGTTTAATTTCGCGCATTCCTTTAGCCACTCGTTGTCACCACCTTGTTGCCGGATCTGGCTCCCGAAGGACAAGCCCGGCTATTCCGCGTTTATTTTTCGAACCGCACTCAGCTCTCACCGCTTGCGGTTCGAAAGTAGAAGAAATGGTTAAACCGACACTGCAAAGCTTTTCTTGAAAGTCTTGATAGCTTCAACAAGCACTTTCTCGTTGTCGGAAGTCAGATCTTTCGTGTCGCGGATGGAAGCGAGAATTTCTGGTTTGTTTGCATCCACGTAAGAAAGGAGACTCCTCTTCAAAACGACGAACGTCCTGTACCGGAATATCATCAACATGTCCTCTGGTTACGGTATAGAGTGAAACAACTTGACGTTCTACCGGCATCGGCTGGTTAACACCTTGCTTCAGAATTTCAAGTGTGCGCTCACCGCGGTTCAGACGGGATTGCGTTACTTTATCAAGATCGGATCCGAACTGGGCAAATGCAGCCAATTCGCGGTATTGGGCCAAGGTCAGCTTGAGTGTACCCGCAACCTTTTTCATTGCTTTAATTTGAGCGGAGCTACCTACCCGGGATACGGAGTTACCTACGTTAACCGCAGGACGTTGACCGGAGTAGAACAGATCGGACTCAAGGAATATTTGACCGTCCGTAATCGAGATTACGTTCGTTGGAATGTATGCAGAAATATCGCCGGCTTGCGTTTCAATGAATGGCAGTGCAGTCAATGAACCGCCGCCAAGCTCATCGTTCAGCTTAGCTGCGCGCTCAAGCAAACGGGAGTGAAGGTAGAATACGTCACCCGGATAAGCTTCCCGACCCGGAGGACGGCGGAGCAGCAAGGAAAGCTCACGGTATGCTGCCGCTTGTTTGGAAAGATCATCATAGATAACAAGAACGTGTTTACCGTTGTACATGAAGTACTCACCCATCGAGCAGCCTGTGTAAGGTGCAAGGTACAGCAGTGGAGACGGCTCGGATGCACTTGCTGTTACAACGATTGTGTATTCCAATGCGCCTTGTTTGCGCAGGGTTTCAACAACGGTACGAACAGTCGATTGCTTTTGTCCGATTGCAACGTAGATACAGATAACGCCGTTGCCTTTTTGGTTAACGATCGTATCGATCGCGATTTGCGTTTTACCCGTTTGACGGTCACCGATGATAAGTTCCCGTTGGCCGCGGCCGATCGGAATCATCGCATCGATAGCTTTGATACCTGTTTGCATCGGTTCGAATACGGATTTACGAGCCATAACGCCCGGAGCCGGAGATTCAATTGGACGAGCTTGAGTTGTATTAATTGGACCATTGCCATCAACAGGCTGACCCAGTGCGTTAACAACGCGGCCAAGCAGCGCTTCGCCTACTGGAACTTCCATGATACGGCCTGTTCTTTTAACTTGATCGCCTTCACGAATACCTGTGTAAGGTCCCATGATAACGACACCGACATTGCTTTCTTCCAAGTTAAGCGCCATACCGATAACGCCATTGGAGAATTCGAGCAAGCTCGCCCGCCATTGCGTTTTCAAGCCCGTGAACACGAGCGATACCGTCACCGACTTGGATGACCGTACCGACATCTACGACTTGAATCTCGGATTTAAATTGTTCGATCTGTTGTTTAATCAGCGTGCTGATTTCATCAGGTCTGATACTCAATTCCGTTCACCCCTATCTACAATACTTGAGTTTTCAACGATTGTTCTAAACGTGCGAGCTTGCCGGACAGACTTCCGTCAAACAGACGGTCGCCGATGCGCACTTGTACGCCGCCGAGCAAAGCTGGTTCCACGATTTGTTTCGCAATAATGCGTTTACCAACGATTGTGCCGAATTGTGCTGCCACCTTCGCCAATTCCTCGTCTGACAATGATTTCGCGGAGTAAACCGTTGCATGCGCTTCACCGAGCGCATCCCCCGCTACTTTCAAGTAAGCTTCATATACTTGGCCGATGGAGTTTTGACGTCCACGGATAATAAGAAGCTCAAGTGTATTCAGAACGATAACAGATACTTTGTCAGATAAAGCGCCTTTAATGATAGCGATCTTCTTGGATACTTCTACGTTAGGCAGACCGAGAAACTTGCGGATATCCGCATCTCCCGCGAATGCTTCAACAACGAGTTTCAGCTGTTTTTCAACATCTGCAATCGCATTGTTTTGCCTAGCTAGCTCGAACAACGCTTTAGCGTAGCGTTTAGCTACGACGCCCTCGCGGCTCATTTGCTTCCAACCTCTTTCAAGTATTGGTCAACAAGCTGCTCTTGCGATTTGTCATCGATTTGTTTCTCAATGATTTTGGATGCGATCATAACGGACATGCCGCTAACTTGACTGCGAAGTGCAGCAATCGCTTTGTTTTTCTCGCTTTCGATATCTTTAACCGCATCGTCCTTCAGGCGGGTAGCCTCGGACTTCGCTGCGTGTACGATTTCTTCAGCTTGCTTCGAGCTCGTCGATTTGGCTTGCTCGATAATGTCATAAGCATCTTTACGCGCTTGTTGAAGCGCTTGTTTCTGGTCTTCGTAATGCTGTTCCGCTTGCTTGCGGCTAGCTTCTGCGCCATCAAGCTGGTCTTTCACAAGCTGTTTGCGCTGCTCCATGATAGAGAGGAGCGGACCGAACGCATAACGGCTAAGCAGCCAGTATAGAATCAAAAAAGCAACCAGTTGGATGAAAAAATTGGACCATACGATATCCAACGAACTTCACTCCTTTCCGTGAATTGGCTAACCATCCTAGGACAGCTAGCAAAAGGAAGGCGCGGAGGCATAGGCACTCCCCGCCATTATTACGATAGTCGTAAAACTTAAGCTTTACCCAAGAAAATGAACGCAAGAACAAGAGAGATGATCGGCAATGCCTCTACAAGCGCTACCCCGATAAACATCGTTGTTTGAAGCGTACCGCGAAGTTCTGGTTGACGGGAAATACCTTCAACCGTACGACCTACGATCAAACCGTTACCAATACCTGCTCCAAGTGCTCCAAGACCAAATACAATTGCTGCTGCAATTAATGCGAATGCTCCCATTAGAAAAATCCTCCTTAAATGTTTGAGAAATATAGTTGTATATTGTTTCCCGCGTTTGACGGGTTTGTTACTGTGTTAATGCTCTTCATGAACGATTGCTTGCGACATGTATACCATCGTAAGCATAACGAATACAAACGCTTGAATAGCTCCGATAAATAAACTGAAACCTTGCCACACGATAAGCGCCGGAATACCGACCCATCCGAGTCCCATAATTACAGAAATCATGACCTCACCAGCAAAGATATTCCCGTATAGACGAAGCGACAGGGAAAGAGGTTTGGAAACTTCTTTTATGACGTTCAAAGGGAAGAACGGAATATACGGCTCGAAATAGTGTTTCAGGTAATGCTTGCGATTACGGCGCAAACCTTCAAAATGAGTCAAGAAGATAACCACCGCCATAAGTGCACCTGCAACAGCGACATCGGCAGTTGGTGATTTCCACCATGAGATATGTGCTTCTTCCTTCACCATCAGGAAGTACCAAGTCCATACCGAGGAAAGTTGCTCCATGATGCGCCTCAGTAACGATACCAAGCGGCAAGCCCAGTAAATTTGCTACAAAAATATACATGATAAGCGCTATTCCGAGCGTCAAATACGGACGGCCCTTCTTAATGTCCATCGACGTGCCGATCAGATTAATAACGAATTCAATAACCCACTCCAGAAAGTTCTGCATTTTGGTTGGATTGGTTACCGATGCGTTACGAACGGCCAGACGAGCAAGAACAAATACGATAATGCTGGTGACAACAATCGTGAAGATTGCAGCTAGGTCAAAACGAATACCACCCAGATGCACCTCAGGAAAAACGTGATCCATTAGTTGTTTTCACCCCTTTCATCGGAAGAATGCGAAGCTGCCGATCTACTCTTGGAACGAAATCCCAGTATGAGTGTTGCCAATTGAGCAACAAATAATCCGGCTACCGTTCCATAGAGACTAAAAGAAAAATACTCCGTGGACACTACTACTGCCAGCAGGCCAATGCAAGCTCGCGTCAGAAACCCCAGGTTAGCGCGTTTCGAACCTTGCATAGCCGCCTTTGCGCCGATCCGTTGTACTTTCCATGAAAGATGGGATGCGTTTACAAGACTTGCCGCAGCGCCAATTCCAAGCCCTCCGAAGAGCGGTTTGTACGCCGGCCACAGTGCCCAGCTAATGCAGCATAAAGATAAAAATAAGAATGTCATGCGAGTGACAGTTCGCAGGTGGGCCGACAAGTCGTCCATCAGTTAGCATTGCCCCCCGTAAACGTCCGAATGAGAAGTATGGCGACAACAATTGCGACAATAACGCCCGCCGCCATTCCTGTTATCGACCAATATCCTGTACCCTGCGCAGCATCAAGCTTCAGACCAAGCCAATAACCCAGTCCAAGACATGCCGCGAAAGTACCGCCAACCGAGCCAATGAGTCCCATAGCTCTCCAAGGATTGTCCCCAAAGTTACTGTTTCCCTTGTTTCGATCTTCGCCGGACGGTTTTCTTTCGGATGGATTCATAGAGGAATCACTCCAAAACTCTTATTTATTTTATCGAAGCTATGTCATGTTTGTCAATTGATATAAATTCAAACATTTAGTGAACAAGAACCCGAAAACCCTTGATCTATCTAGGGTTTCCGTCCTTGCAAACCGTACAGTAGCACTGTATGCTGTGATGTTGCTAACCATGCTGCTATATCAATGTTATCTATGAACGTTGTGTGAACGCCTCAGGACGTTCAGCCGCTTTTCCAAAATGATGCAGAATAGCCTGTACGATACGCACCGACGCTTGTCCATCGCCATAAGGATTGGCAGCTTTGCTCATTTTTTCATACAGCTGATTGTCCGTTAACAAGGCGCGCGCCCGGTTGAATACATCGTCTTCATTCGTTCCAACCAGCTCCAGTGTCCCCGCTTCAATACCTTCCGGACGCTCTGTTGTATCCCGAAGAACGAGGGTCGGCACGCCAAACGAAGGCGCTTCCTCCTGCAATCCGCCAGAATCGGTCAAAATCATGTACGTATGCGGATAGAAGTTATGAAATTCAAATACATCGAGCGGATCGATCAGCTTCACGCGCGGATGATCGCCTAAGATTTCATTGGCCGGCTCGCGCACAGCCGGATTAGGGTGGACGGCATAGACAATTGCCACATCTTCGAACTCATCCGCAATTCTTTTTACCGCACGGAAAATATTGCGATGCGGCTCGCCGAGCGCTTCACGTCGATGTGCGGTCATGAGAATCATCCGTTTGCCTTTCGCCCAATCGATCACAGGGTGGGTGAAGGTTTTATCTACTGTATATTGAAAGACATCTGTAGCGGTATTGCCCGTTACATAGATGGTGCTGTCTGATTTATTTTCTCTGCGCAAATTGTCTGCCGACTTTTCTGTTGGAGCAAAATGTACATCAGAGAGAACACCGGCCAGCTGGCGGTTCATTTCCTCCGGATACGGCGACATTTTGTTCCATGTACGCAGCCCTGCTTCAACGTGCCCGACTTGAATCTGTTGGACGAACGAAGCGTAGCTCGCAAGGAAGGTTGTCTGGGTATCGCCGTGAACAAGCACGATATCAGGCTTCGCTTCGCGAAGTACAGGCTCCAGTCCCTCAAGCACGCGAACTGTTGTTTCGGTGAGTGTCTGACGGTCTTTCATTACATTGAGGTCATAATTCGGAGCAATCTCAAAGAAATCCAGTACTTGGTCAAGCATCTGACGATGCTGTGCGGTTACGCATACAATGGATTCGATTTCATCCGGATGCTTTTGCAATTCTAGTACGAGAGGCGCCATCTTAACTGCTTCCGGACGCGTTCCAAAAATAGTCATTACCTTTAGTTTAGCCACAAATTGTCACTCCTATTATAAGTTAAAGCGATTGGTAGTGCTGCCGATCCTTATTTGGTGCCAAACATGCGGTCTCCGGCATCGCCGAGACCCGGAACAATATACCCGTGATCGTTAAGCTGCTCATCCAGGGCTGCAAGGTAGATATCGACATCCGGGTGCGCTTTTTGCACAACTGCAATGCCCTCAGGAGCTGCAATCAAGCACATTAGCTTGATTTGCTGACAGCCGCGAACCTTTAACGCATCTATTGCCGCGCAAGCCGAACCGCCGGTAGCCAGCATCGGATCAATTACGATCAGAAGCCGTTCCTTTGCATCCATTGGAAGATTGACATAGTATTCGACCGGCTCAAGCGTATCGGGATTACGGAATAGCCCGATATGACCTACCTTCGCCGATGGAATGAGCTTCAGCATCCCCTCAACCATGCCAAGCCCTGCGCGCAAAATCGGAACGAGACCAAGCATCCGCCCGGAAATGATCTTACTCTGCGCACTTGTAACGGGTGTGTGTACGGTTACCGTTTCTAATCGGAAGATCTCTTGTAATTTCATATGCCATCATTGTGGCTACTTCGTCAATAAGCTCACGAAAGTCCTTCGTATTCGTATCTTTGTCGCGAATGTAGGTTAGTTTGTGCTGAATTAATGGATGGTCGCAAATCGTCAGATTGCCCATTTGGCATTGCCCTCCTGTGAAGCTTTGCAGCTGCTTGAAATTCGGTAGTTTTTTTACATTGTCAACACAATCCTGTCTATTATAGCACCGGATAGTTGATTCTGCACAACCCCCGCATACATTAGGAAAAACGGTGCCGTACTTCGATCAAAACAGCAGGCTCCTTGCATCACCCAGAGGGGTAAACTAAAGGACCTCAATACAACAATAAAGGGCCCCGTGACGGCAGCCCCATAGTTCGTTATTCCTTATGTTTACGCTCTTCTTCATCATCTATGAGCCCCTTCGTTCCTTTGCGGAACTCGGAGAATGTGGAACCGATCGCCCGGCCAAGCTGCGGCAGCTTGGAAGGTCCAAACAACAATAAGGCGACAATAAAAATGAGCAAAATACCGGTAATACCTATCCCATATGGCAACTCAGGCCACCTCCAAAAAAATCTAGAATTTAACCAGCAGCGCTGTAACGTACATAAGCAAGAGTCCCAGCGTCAGTCCGCCTAGATTGGTCCAGCTGACCGACGGCTGCTGCTGTTCTCTGGCTTCCTTTATAATCATCTTGCTAATGACATAGATAACCTGAACGATCGCACCCGCTCCGATTCCGAAGAACAAAGCGGCTAACGATGCATTAAATAAGAACCCGCCTGCCCAAATACCTGCTATCGCGGGTGCTCCTGCAAGGCAAGCCAAGCTGATGAAGGTCTTCCAGGTCGGCCGATCCTTCAGCAGCGGGGCTGCAATCCCCACACCTTCAGTGATATTATGAAGCGTGAATCCAATGACCAAGAATGTTCCCAGCGCGGCTTCCCCTGCTGCGAATGCAGCACCTATCGCAAGACCCTCTCCGAGGTTATGCAGCCCAATCCCACCGGCGATCTTATAAGCGACGCGCTTCCCTTGATTCTGGGCCTGTTTCATCTTCCGCTGACCGGATTGATCTACAGCAAGCAGGAACAGCAAGCTTAGCAAAGCGCCAAACCAGACTAATCCGGTACCTTGGAATACACCAGGTGCTTCAGCCCCAAGCTCCAGTCCCTCCTGCAGAGTATCGACCACAAGGAAGAACAGCAGCCCGACAGTGAGCGCGAGCACGACCTGTATACCTCTAGCAGAAAATCTGCGCATGAATGGATACCAGAGAAGCCCTAGACCAATAGGGACGATCCCCACATAGAAGCCGATCAAAGCATATTGCGAGAATCGGTTGGCATCCGCTTCCGGCGTCTTAATAGCTGCATTGACTCCGCCTGTAAATATTAAGCCGTTAGTTGTAATTAGTTTAATCTCATGCGGATCTCCCTCAACCCAAGGGTACGGTATGTGTATCGACATGCTCTCCAGCCGCTGCAGCGTTGGGCTCGGGTCAAATTCCGCATTCCAGAAGGCAGCGTCCACGACAACCTGAGCGATCGTCACTTCCTTCGGTCCCGAGTTTAATACCCGAACGTTGAACCCGTCATCTTCAATCACAATGCGTTCGATGTTAAGCACTTCAATCGGAGCAGCTTGCTGTTCCTCGATACCTGTGCCGAATTTCGCAATTGCACCTACGATTGCTACCAATATAAGTATCGGAATAATACCGAAGAGCCATGTTCTTGTTTGCTTACCAAATCTCGACATCATCTTACACTTCGCCTCCCTTCTACTCCGCCTCGAAGAAGCCCATCCAGCCAAGCTCCGTGAATTCACTTTGATGCGCGTGGAACATATATTTTCCCGGTGCCGGGAACACCATCTCCACGAGCCCCCGCTCACCTTGACACTGCATTACTGTATCCGTATAATACGGCCGCGCCTCCGGGTCTGCGCCGATTGCATAGTAGTGAAAGAAATTAGCATGCAGATGAAAGGAATTAATTAGATCGAATTCCGTCATGTTGCTGATGTAGAGCCTGACTTTCTCGCCTACTTTGACCTTAATCGGATTTGCCATATAGGCAAAGGCATAGCCGTTCACCGTATAGATCTCGTTCTCCCCGTCCAAATCGAGGTCAAAACCATTCATCACCATCGTCAGCTCCTTAGCCGGCGCGCGCGGTACGCGGGGATCAATAATGAAGTTGCCGTACAAGCCCTTATGGATGTGACGCGTAAAGGGTTGAACGTGGCAGTGATAAACGTGAAGGCCTGCTGGCTTCGCTTCAAACTCATATAGAAAGCTCCCCCCGGGCTGAACGGGCTCCAGGCCGTCCATGTTGGTTGGGTGATTGCCATGAAAATGAATCGAGTGGGGATGTGACGAACCGTTCAAAAATGTAATGCGAAGGATATCCCCTTCTGTGCATCGAAGAGTAGGTCCAGGTATAGTGCCGTTGTAGGTCCAGCCAGGGAATTTGATGCCCTTAGCGATTTCGACCTCACGATCTTCAGCAATCATCGTAAACTCGCGCACCGTGCGGCCGTCTGACCGAGTGCTCACCGTGCCATAATCGAACTGGGTTAACGCTTTAACGGCGCGCTCTAGACCGCGAGTCATCTCCTTGCCTGGATCATAGCCGTGAACCATTGCGCTATGGCCTTGTTCCTTTACCGCTTGATGCATACTATGTTTGTCTGCAGCGGAAGCCGTCTTGGTAAACATCGAAGTGGAGTTGAGCAGCGAGCTTCCAAGCACGCCTAAAATACCCGCAGCCCCGACTTTCAATACACTTCGCCTTGATACTTTCTGCTTGGGATTGAGCACTTGGCAAACCTCCTCCAGTACTAATAAGTGGTAAAAAAGTTGAGTATGTGCAACAATATGGACAAAAAAATATTTATTTCCCTTGGGACAGAATGTTGCACAGAGGAAAGACTTACAGCCTAACTATATGACAGAAGGCCCTCCATTGCAAACTAAAATTTTAGATGCTTGGCTCAGGCTAGAACCCGAACCTATTAGATAAGGATCCTTAGCCAAATGTTCTATGATTATATGAATAATTTTGAGGGTATTTTTGATAATTAGGGACTGGTATAATTTACTTCTGTATGGAAGCGCTTTCAAAATCTACTATGAAAGGAGGGATAAGCTTCGCAGTGCAGTTACGGTTATTGCGCTGCGACTCAAAGTGTTCGGAAAGCAGCATTACCACATTTTAATAACAAAGGAGAGTATCAAAATTGTGTACAAAAAAATCATTTCTATCGATGACGATGGCCATCGCCATGCTGATGACTCTGTTTTCATTCCCTACTACTTCGGCCACTGCTGCAACTACCATGCAGACCTATGTCAGCGCAATGCAGCCAGGATGGAATCTGGGCAATTCGCTCGACGCTACTGGCGCCGATGAAACCTCTTGGGGCAACCCGGTAATAACCCAAGCATTTATTGGGCAGATTGCCGCACAGGGTTTCAAAAGCATCCGAATTCCAATTACATGGATGCAGCATACAGGTCCCGGTCCGAGCTATACGATCGATCCCGCATGGATGAGCCGGGTTCAGCAAATTGTCGACTGGTCGCTGAGTGCGGGCCTGTATGTTATGATCAACGTCCACCACGACTCATGGCAATGGGTAAACACGATGGGGTCGAATCATGACCAGGTGCTTGCCGAATATCAATCGATATGGACTCAAATCGCCAACAATTTTAAGAATTATTCCAATAACCTTATGTTCGAGAGCATCAACGAACCGACGTTTAATGTTGATACGGCGACACAGTTCTCATTGCTCAATGAGCTAAATACTTCCTTCTTCCATGTCGTTAGGGACACCGGCGGGGGGAATGCCGCTCGTCCGCTCGTACTGCCGACATTGTGGACCAATGCTTCGCAAGCCAATCTGGATTCGCTCAACAGTACAATCACCAATCTGAACGACTCGAATTTGATTACCACCATCCATTATTACGGATATTGGCCATTCAGTGTAAACATTGCGGGCAGCACCAAGTTTGATGCCACAGCGATGAACGATATCACTACATCGATCGACGCTGCCTATAATACGTTTGTATCCCATGGGATTCCAGTTGTGATAGGCGAATACGGACTGCTTGGCTTCGACAAAAGCTTAGGTACGGTCGAGCATGGCGAGATGCTGAAATATTTTGAGTACTTTCTCCAATATTCCAAATCGAAAAACGTTACCCATATGCTGTGGGATAACGGCCAGCATTTTAATCGCACTACGTACCAGTGGAGCGATCCTGACCTTTACAAGTGTTATCAAGCAAAGCCTGACAGGCCGTTCGTCCACCGCGGATACCGATCTGATCTTCCTTAAGAGCGGCACTACGGCCCAGGACGCTGCGATCAGCCTGAACTTGAACGGCAATAGTTTCACTTCTCTCAAAAACGGGACGACCACTTTGAAATCTGGCAGAGACTATACGCTGAGCGGCAGCGTATTGACCGTCAAAGCAAGCTATCTCTCCAAGTACGCTTCAGGCGGTTTCGGCGAGAAAGCGGTATTGACGGCGAATTTCAACTCGGGCCCGGCTTGGAAGATCCATGTGCGCTATTATAATACGCCGCAAATGACAGCAACTTCAGGCACGACTAGCAGCTTTGCGATTCCGACAGCCTTCAACGGCGACCAGCTTGCCACGATGGAGGCTGTGTACGCTACCGGCGGCAATGCCGGCCCGCAAAACTGGACCTCGTATAAGGAGTTCGGTTATACGTTCGCGCCTGATTACACGAATAATATAATCACGCTTACTTCGAATTTCTTCGCTGAAACGAATGACGGAGTGGTGAATCTGACCTTCCACTTCTGGAGCGGTCAAATCGTCACTTACAAAATTACGAAGAGCGGTACGAGCGTTACAGGCGCAATTCAGTAAAAGTCTGGCAAACAGCAATGTGTCGAGGTCCAGGACCGCAGGTGATCAATCCGAGGACCGCAATGATTTTATGAAAAAGGGAGCTCTGCCTAGCGTCCGTGCGCTGTGGCAGAGCTCCCTTTTTTTCAGGCTGGTTCGGGTCGAGGAACCCAGTGGATCAATAAGCAGAAGCAAACCCAAGTGACGGCTAATCACCGCCTCCACCTCCGCAGCCCCCTCCACCGCAGGAGGAACCGCTGCTGCAGGAGGAACTGCTGCCGCCGCCTCCATCTCCGCCGTTTGAACTGCAAGAGCTGCAGGAGGAGCCTCCCCCATTATTGCTCCCGCTATCACCGCTGCATACATAAGAGGATCCTCCGCTGCTGCTGTAGTGCTCACGTTGTTCCTTTGTTTGCGCGTCTTCCATTTGACGATTGAAGTCACCTGTATCATGCAGAGAGGAATAGAATAACGCTCCCGATAGCATACCCGTCATCAAAGCGGGGTCACTCCACTGCGATTGATAGTTGGATGGATCCGATACCGGTTGACGTTCGCCGCGCCGTGCGCCGGCTGCGAGCGCCTTACCCCGTTCAATTAAGTAGAAGACCGTCTCATTGATGTCCGGAAACAAGTCGGCTGCCGATCTGTTGAAGAACTGTTGTTTAAGCTCTTCGGCGCTTGAGGCTTCTAGTTCACGAATACGATCCGGCGGCAGCGGAAACTTTGTAGAAGGATCCCCATAATTGACCGCTTGCCGGCGACGCTTCGAACAGCTCTCCATATACCCAGTCAAACCACGCACGTTCACCTGTCTCAGGCTTCGCATCAGCAGTATGCGGGGCATGGTGGATAATCCCTCCGCAAAACTCTTTGCAAAATTGCTCATACTCTCTGGTAAACATAAGCATCTCATGCCACACATCATCAACCTTGACGCTATACATAGGAACGCCGCGTAATATCGCGCACATCAGAAAATATCGTTTCAGCTCAAACCAAAGCCACTGCCATTCGCCTTCACGCATGCTTGGTGTCACTTTAAGTACGCGATCCTTAACTCGCTCCTCGAAATCAGCCGTTAACGACGTTTCAAGCCGCTGGGCCACTGACCAGGCAGGATGTTTCTCGGGTACGCCAAGAACCGCTGGAGGCTTGCGTGCGGATAACGATGGCCTGCGGCTAGATCCTCTACGTGGTGAATAATGAGACCGAGGCCGGCTCGCTTGTACAATTATGAAGATTACGATAGCTATTACAGCAATGGCAAAGAAAAAACCAAAGACGGCTTCCATACCGTTCACCCGCTTTTCGTTGGTATATCCTTATCATACCATGCAGCAGAACACAGGTTCAGTCATTTTATGTAAATTTTAGGTGACAATTATTAGGTGCAAAAAGGATGATGACAAGGTGAACCGGCTAGCGCCGTCCTTTGGCGGAGGAGCGCGGTTCATTCCGGAGAAATATAAGCAAAGTATAGTGAAAATTTATACTTTCTTATCTTTCAAGAAGAACCGGCTCACGCCGTCCTTTGACTGGGAAGCCAAGTTTCTTCCCTTAGAACGATCAGAAAGGTTGGAAGCTTACTTATACGACTGATCTTGTAAAAAAACAGCTCCCCAATGTCCGATTACTCGGGTATTGGGGAGCTGCTCAATGATGATAACTTTTCGCTTAGTACGTCATACCTGGATAAAGCGGGTATTGCGAAGTCAAGTCGCTAACCATACCGCGCGCTTTAGTAAGAACAGCCTCGTCTTTCGGGTTCTTGAGCGTCATCGCGATAACTTCAGCAATTACAGCCATCGCCTCTACGCCCATGCCGCGTGATGTTGCTGCAGGCGTTCCGATTCGGACACCGCTTGTAATGAACGGGCTTGTAGGATCGAATGGAATCGCGTTCTTGTTAACTGTAATTTGAACGGAATCTAGAACATGCTCCGCGTCTTTACCCGTAATATTCAGGTTGCGAAGATCGATCAGCATCAAGTGGTTATCTGTTCCGCCGGAAACGATGTTGATCCCTTTGGCAACTAGAGCGCCTGCCAATGCTTGAGCGTTGTCTACAACGTTTTTGCCGTATTCTTTGAAGGAAGGCTGAAGCGCTTCGCCAAAGGCAACAGCTTTTGCTGCGATAATGTGCATAAGAGGTCCGCCTTGGGAACCTGGGAATACCGCTTTATCGATAGCTTGCGCCCAAGGCTTACGGCAAAGGATCATACCGCCGCGAGGTCCGCGAAGCGTTTTGTGAGTCGTCGTTGTTACGAAATGTGCATGCGGCACTGGGCTTGGGTGAAGTCCAGCTGCTACAAGTCCTGCAATATGCGCCATGTCAACGAAGAACAGCGCGCCTACATCGTTGGCGATTTTGCCAAGCGCTTCGAAATCAATGATACGCGGGTAAGCCGACGCACCAGCAACGATCATGCGGGGACGGTGTTTGAAAGCCAATTTGCGAACTTCTTCATAATCGATCGTAAAGGTATTCTCGTTAACGCCATAAGGAACGAAGTTATAAAGGATACCAGAGGCATTAACAGGGCTGCCGTGAGTCAAGTGGCCGCCATGTGCAAGATTCATACCAAGAACCGTGTCGCCTGGGTTTAGAGCTGCAAGGTACACGGCCATGTTCGCTTGCGCGCCGGAGTGAGGCTGTACGTTGGCATGCTCAGCGCCGAACAATTCTTTGGCACGATTGCGAGCGATATCCTCTGCAATATCGACGTGTTCACAGCCGCCATAGTAACGTTTGCCCGGGTAGCCTTCCGCGTATTTGTTCGTCAATACCGTTCCCATTGCTTCAAGAACCGCCTCAGAAACGATGTTCTCGGATGCGATCAGCTCGATATTGTCGCGCTGACGCTGAAGCTCAAGGCCAAGTGCTTTCAGGATTTCTGGATCTTGCTTGCGTAGGTTTTCCATGGTTCGTTTATCCTCCTAAGTTATATTGCATGATTTAATCGCATGTACCGCCCTGTGCTTCCGGGCTATCAGCTTCTTGCGTGTAGACTGCTCGGGCACCGCCAATGAGCTTAGGCCGTGTATAGGCCATCGTCAAATGCGCGGCCCCGATCGAGCGAATTGACGGACGCAGCGGCACAGCTACACGGTGCAAATGCATGCCGATGAAGGTGTCGCCGATGTCGATGCCTGCATGCGCCTGAACGGTTTCCGTTAAGCACGCATGAGGCAGGTTCTTGAACGCGTAGGCCGCCATGGAACCGCCCGCTTTCGGTACGGGGATGGCATGAACCAGCTCTAAACCGTACTGCTCCGCCGCCTCCCGCTCCATCACAAGCGCTCGATTCAAATGCTCGCAGCACTGAAACACCGGATAAAATCCGATATCGCGCCGCGCCGCTTCCATGCCCGCATAGATGGCTTGTGCCGCATCCAGCGTACCGGATGTGCCGATTCGCTGACCTAGTACCTCACTTGTTGAAACCCCAAGGACTAACAGCTGTTTGGCACGAAGCCCGCCAGCAGCCGCAAGCTCGCGGATAACCGTCTCAACGTCAACCGCTGCCGTCGCAAGTTCCCGTACATCACTCATCGCCCTCACACTCCTTGTTTAAGGATGTGTTGCATATTTGGATTCCAGCTGCATCACTTTGCCAACCCGTCCGGCATGGCGCTCGCCGTTCGAGAATGGCGTCTCCAGCCAGATACGTATGATTTCTTGTGCAATACCAGGGCCGATTACGCGCTCACCCATTGCAAGTACGTTCGTATCATTATGCTCGCGTGTCGCTTTGGCCGAGAACATATCATGGACAAGAGCGCAGCGGATACCAGGCACTTTATTCGCCGCAATGGACATGCCGATACCTGTCCCGCATATCAAAATACCGCGGTCAGCTTGGCCTGCCGAAACGTTGTCGCAAACCGGAAGCGCATAATCAGGATAGTCAACGGACTGATCGCAATTACAACCAAAGTCTTCGATTTCGTGGCCTAGCGATTGGATAAACGGCACCAGTTCCTCTTTCAGGCGATAGCCGGCATGATCCGCGCCGATGGCGATTTTCATACGAATATTCCTCCTTGTGACCGCCTCTTGGCGGAATTTGTCGATTGTCTTAGTATACCTGATTTCGCCCAAAAAGACGAAAAAGAGCAAGACGCGCTTACGCACGCTGCTCTTTGCCCAGGCGACCGGCCGTATGATCCGATGCTCCATCGTGGTTTCATCCACTTTCGTCGCCAGTTACATCGGAAACCATCTTTGTTGGTTTAATTATAAGGGAAACCCTGCTTGAAATCAACCTTTGTTCAAGGATATAGAACGGAATGGGCATACGCCCTTCGGCAGTATAATTGAATGATTAAACGGGCTATGTGGCAATTCCAGCAGCTACCGCTTCAGCTTGTCAAGCAGCTTCTTGAGCGCTTGCTCGATTTCGACGGCGCTTTGCTCGTAGACATGCAGCGGACCGCCGAACGGATCGGCAATATCGAAGGTCGGGATACGCTGCTCTAACTGGAGCAAGCGGATCCGCTCCTCCTCGGTCAGCTGCTGGCCGAGGATCTGTTTCATCTGAAACTCCGAGTAGAGTCCCTCCAGCTCTGCGATATCCGCCAGCACCTGTTCATCGCTGTTAACGAACTCTTGAAGCGTGTATGTTTTGTCTACCGCTTGAGGAAACCGCTGCAGCAGCTGGCGCTTATGACTCGTTGTCATTGTTAACACCAAATCGGCCCATACGATGCTGCCGCCATCAAGTGCAGATGAGTTGCCCATATGAGGAACGTTTCGCCCTTTAAGAACCGTCTGGGCATTAGCCGAAACAGGCAGGCCATCGACGGTTGAAACACCAGCCGAGCGCACATCAAGCTGTCTGCCTTGACGCTCCGCCATTTCGCGGAGCATCGCCTCCGCCATCGGCGAACGGCAGGTGTTGCCGGTGCAAACAAACAATATACGTTTCAACGTTTCGCACTCCTTTTGTGAGCGTTATCGTAAGTTTTTTTATCATTCAAAATAGAAATAACAGACCAAACGTGAACAGGATAACCCCGCCGCACGCCTCTCCGTATTCGCCCAGACTCAAACTGACCCGCCTTCCAAGCAGAAGTCCAAGTATCGACATCAACCCGCCAAATAAACCGAATAGGAGCACCGTCAGCAGCACATCCGCCGCGAACATCCCGAGTGAAATACCGACTGAAAAAGAATCGATGCTGACGCTGAGAGCAAACAGCAGCATCCCCCACGTTGTACGGTGATCAAAGGATTGAACCGATTCCCCGCGCAGCGAGCTGTATATCATATGCCCGCCGAGAAGCACAAGCAGCAGGCCTGCAGCAATTGTCGCCACACCACCAAGAAGCGTACTGACGTATTGGCCGGTAAACATGCCCATCAAGGGCATAACGATGTGAAATATCGCAATAACTGACACTTAATTTTATAATATCACGGAGCCGAATCCCTCTCATCCCGATTCCGACCCCTAGAGAAAAAGCATCCATCCCTAGAGCCAGCGCTATTATAAGAAGCGTGAACAGTTGTCCGGTATGCATGCCTGTCTCTAATATCGACATTCCCGATATACCCCCTTGTCCGCATTCTTTCTCAATCATATGCGGACAAGATAGGAAACATGACCAGGCGGATGATGAGGCTAGACGCGGATAATCCGGTGGCCGGCTGCTTTCTCCAGCCGGTTCATCAGGGCGTGCCCGATACCTTCTTCAGGGCACGCTTCTGCCCAGATACGCTGCACGCCGAGTTCATCGAACTCACGCAGTGCAGCATATAATCCATGCGCAGCCGTTTCCAGCTGCGCGAGACTGCCGACGACAAGGACATGGTCCGCGTCGTACGATGCCGTATGCTCGGCAAAGGCGAGCACGCCTGTCCGCTCGCCTTGCGACCGCGCCGTGCGGGCGGCCGCTTGGATATAAGCGGCAACCGCGGAGGCTTCACCTTTGACCAGCTGCATAAGCCCTTGCGGGGCGTAATGCGCGTATTTCATGCCCGGCGAGCGGGGCGCTGCATCAGCTGCCGCACGCGGGGGCTTGTGTTCCAACGCCCGGCTGGGCTGCCGCCGGTGCGCTGCTCTTGGCCACCGCCGCGGCCGCCGCAGCAGTGCTAGGTGCAAGGGGCGGAATCGCCCCCTCGCTGCTAGGAGCGGCTGCGGTATCGTAAGCGACATGCGCTGCAATCTCCCGCAGCGCTTCGGCGGTCACGCCGCCCGGGCGCAGAATGCGGACAGCATCCCCGTCAATCTCCACGACGGTGGATTCAAGGCCCACGCCCGCTGCCCCGCCATCGACAATTCCGTCGATACGACCGTCGAGGTCGGCGAGCACATGGCTGGCAAGCGTCGGGCTTGGCCGGCCCGAGCGGTTAGCGCTGGGCGCCGCAACCGGACAATCGGCGGCAGCGATGAGCGCTAGAGCAACGGGATGAGCCGGCATCCGCACTGCGATCGTATCGAGACCTGCCGTCACGCGCGGTGACACTGCGCCTGGTTTGACCGGAAGCACGAGAGTCAGCGGGCCCGGCCAGAATCGTTCCATCAGCCGTTTCGCGAGCAGCCCATACGGAAGAACAAGCTCCTCCAGCTGCCGCAATTCCGCAATATGAACAATTAGCGGATTATCCGCCGGTCTGCCTTTTGCTATAAAAATCTGCTCTACTGCCGCCGTACTCCGCGCATCGGCACCTAATCCGTACACCGTCTCGGTCGGGAAAGCGACTGTGCCTCCAGCACGCAGAATCGAAGCAGCTTCCACCAGTCCGCCCGCATTTGCTGCAGCCGCATCTATTTGCCATTGTATCGTTTTGCTCATGTGAAGACTCAATTCCTATCCGTAGCATTGTGCCGTATTTGCCCTCATTATACCATACCCCGCAGAATGGAAAACATCTGAGAACGCTTGGAATCCGTCTAGACCAGCTAACTTCGCGGATGGTCATGAAATAGCTAAAAATAAAGGCTGTCCAAGAGTGATTTCATCTCAAGGGACAGCCTTTTCTCGTTGAGCGGGCTTTTCTTGTTGGAGCCTTTTCTTGTTGGGCGGCCTCCAAATCTGTTTGAAGACTGTTTCCCCGTGCTTGTAACGCTGCGTTGTCTATGTAATCGGCATATCGCCGGGCCTATTAGCTAAACAAGTTTTTGATAAAGCTAATAATGGCTTTAATCATTTCCCAGAGAAAGAATTTCACTTCCGGCTGCTGCTGTTCTTCAGATGGACTTAGGTTCTGTGTTCCTGCATCTGCCGCTGCAGTCGCCTGCGCTTGCTTGCCTGTATCTTGCTTAGCTGCAGAAGCCTTTGTTGGGTTGCTGTTACTATTGTTACTGTCAGCTTTATTCGCTGTCTGATTGCTGCTTGCCGCGGAGGCTTCCCCGCTTACTGCATCTACGAAACAGAGGGGCGGGAATAGGACGCACCACCAGTTTTGACCAGCGCCACTGCCGAGTGTAATCCGAAGCGCTTCATAATTTCCAGCAGGATACACTTTATTGCCATATATTTTAGTCGGAAACGGTACTACGCTCAGCTCTGCTTTGAACCCGTAAGTAAATCCGCGCGAGGAGAGCTTTGTTCCGATCACTTGTTCAATATCACTCATGTGAGCACGAATCGATTGACGCGCTTGCTCAATGGTTTGCGGACCTGTTACCCAAGTGTTAATCTCAGCGACAACGGCATCACGGACATAACGTTTAACGGCTTGATCCACTGCATTATCGGAATTGGCAAGAATGCGTAAACGTATGGAATCCTTCGGGATATCACCGCTGGCAATTGCTGCATCGGCACGCTGGCCTTCCCAGCACATAAGGACCATGACGATCGTAAAGAAGAGATAAGTATAAGATGGACGGTAAGGAAAACGGGAATAAGTGCGAATCATAACGACAAGCTCCTTTGTGGCACCCGTCGGTGCATCGGCTTGCGTTCCGGAACGATCATATCCCCATTATGTCCATCGCTTGGACTCTCTAAACCTAGTAATCTATGAAATTGATTGTTTTATTGAAGCGAGATTAGTTAGAAAACGGGGGCTCTTGCAATTTGATGCCTGGGCGATGCGGCTTATGGCTGAAATGCCGGTCAACGCTGCGGCAAGGGAGCTGCGTGAGCATGATACACGCATGTGGCGAATCTTTCATCATTATGTGAATCAAGCGATGGAGCAATTGGATTTGTCTGCCGTCAAACGAATTGCCGTAGACGAAACGTCCTCGCGCCGCGGTCATCGTTACATCACGCTATTTGTTGATGTGGACACGAAGATTGTCTTGTTTGCAACAGAAGGTAAAAGCAAAGATACCTTAGCTAAATTCAAGCAACATCTGATCAGCAAAGGTGCACAAGCCCTGCAAATTCAAGAGATCTGCTGTGATATGTCTCCGGCCTTCATTCGAGGCATTGAGGATCAATTCCCAAAAGCAGAGATCACCTTTGATAAATTCCACGTCATGAAAATGGTCAACGAAGCAGTGGACGAGGTACGCAAAGAAGAGCAAAAGCAAGCACCTGAGCTTAAACGAACCAAATATCTTTGGTTAAAGAATGAAACGAATTTAAAAAACGAGCAAAAGGAAGAACTGAACCACCATCTAAAAGATAGCCATCTGAAAACAGGGAGAGCTTACCGTTTAAAGCTGGCGATGCAAGAACTCTGGAGCAAGCCTCATCTATTAGCGGATGTCTATTTACGGGAGTGGATGGGCTGGGCCAAACGCTCCCAACTCGAGCCGATGGTGGAGTTAGCCAAGACCATTAAGCGACATGAAGAAGGAATTCTTCGCTGGTTCCACAGTAGAATGACCAATGGATTGCTGGAAGGCATTAATGGGTTAGTGCAAGCATCCAAGAGAAAAGCACGTGGCTACCGCAATGTTGAGAACTTGATTGCCATGGTCTACATGACAGCCAATAAGCTTCGGCTTCCAACGCTCGCTGCACGTCGAGCTTAGTTCCCCTTCCCCTTTATACCAGATCTTTAGGAATCTCCTAAATACAACGAAACTATGTCTCTATTCAAACTGGGATTACCCATACAGTAGAGCGGAACTTAGGGGCAGTTCACTTGATTAGCGATTCATAAGTGTGGCTCTGCGCAGGGTATGAGCTTTGGGATGTGATATTTAAGGCTGCGGCGGGGTGCCAGGATGATAGGGAAACGGGGATAACAAGGTAACTGAATTACTGAATTACTGGATTACTGGATTACTGGATTACTGGATTACAGGATAATCGAACAAAAACGGATCTACCTCGCCTCTGCTGGGTAGATCCGTTTATTGGTTGCTGAACGTGCTATTCTAGTTTTGGACAGCCAGCACATGGCGATCAATTCCCGCATAATCCTGGATGATGCGGATGTCGCTCCATGCGCCATACCCACGCAGCATATCAGCCACTGCGTCTGCTTGGCCGAGACCAAGCTCGAATGCCACGATACGCGGCAGCTGTTCCAGCAGCGGCAGCTGTTCCAGCATGCGCCGATAAGGCGTGAGGCCGTCATCGCCGCCGTCGAGCGCAAGCCGCGGCTCGTAATCGCGGACCTCCGGCTGCAAGCCAGGAATATCACCCGCCGGTATATAAGGCGGGTTAGAGACAAGCACGTCGATGCGCAGGCCGGAAGCATTCCCGGCTGCTGCATCTGCACCGGGCCGCGGCTGCGCGAACGGCCCGAGCAGGTCGCCCTGCACGAACGTCATGCGCGCCGCTGCTCCATGGCGGGCGGCGTTCGAGCGGGCGACCGCCAGCGCGTCCGGCGATAGATCGGACGCGAATACGCGCCACCGCGGACGCAGCGCAGCCAGCGTCACGCCAATGGCGCCGCTGCCCGTGCCGACATCGACCACCGTCGGCCCATCGCTGCGCGCCGAGACGCCGCTTGCCGCATCACTGCTCAACGCTTCGCCGCTCATAGCCCCACTGCCCGCTGCTGCGTTGCTACCCTCATCGCCGGCCTTCGCATCTTCCGTTGTTTTCACACCCGCTATACCTCTGCTCGCTGCCTCACTGCCCGCCGCCTGCGGCCATAGGCGGTCGACCGCCTCCAGCACAGCTTCGACCAGCAGCTCCGTCTCCGGCCGGGGAACAAGTACCGCCGGCGTCACCGCGAACGCCAGCCCATAGAACCACTGCTCGCCGATAATGTACTGCACCGGCTCGCCCGCAGCTTTGCGCTCAATGAGCTGAGCCCACGCTGCCAGCTGCTCCTGCGGGAACGGGTCGCGCAGATCACGCAGCAGCTCCGCCCGGCTGATCCCAAGCTGATGCATGAGCAGCAGCTCGGCGTTCGACCGGGGCTCGCCCACATCCTGAGCCTCCAAAAACAAAGAAGCCTGCAAGCAGGCTTCCCCAATAGTTATTGGCATCCGGGAAGCCATTTCGTCGCCGAAACGCCCGGTACCGTTCATGTTGCGCTCCGTCACTTGATAAGCGCCCCTCTCTATATCGTTGCTCATACGTATCACATGCAGCTTAGAAGCATCTTCATGTCTAAGCCCCTCATTTAATGAGGATTACGCTAAATTCTCCTGCTCCATCAATTCCGCTTGCGCGGTCAATGTCAGAGCATTAATGATCTCTTCCATGTCACCATTCATGACGGAATCCAGCTTATGAAGCGTCAACCCGATGCGATGGTCGGTTACACGGCTTTGCGGATAGTTATACGTCCGAATCCGTTCGCTGCGGTCGCCCGTACCGACTTTACTTTTGCGTTCGCCGGCATACTTGGCTTCTTCCTCTTGGCGAATCACATCCGAAATCCGAGCACGCAATACCTGCAGGGCCTTCGCTTTATTTTCATTTTGCGATTTGCCGTCTTGGCACTGCGCCATAATACCGGTAGGCACATGAAGCACCCGAACCGCTGATTTAGTCGTATTAACAGACTGACCGCCCGCGCCGCTTGAACAGTACGTATCGACACGGATGTCTTTATCGGCAATTTCGATTTCGACTTCCTCTACCTCAGGCATTACCGCTACGGTCGATGTCGAGGTGTGAATCCGTCCGCCCGATTCCGTTACCGGAATACGCTGCACACGGTGTGCACCGCTCTCGAACTTGAGCTTACTGTAAGCGCCTTTGCCGGAAACCATGAAGATAACTTCTTTGAAGCCGCCGAGGTCGCTTTCATTCGCTTCCATCAGCTCAACGCGCCAGCCTTGGGAATCCGCGAATTTCATATACATCCGGTACAAATCCGACGCGAACAGCGCAGCTTCATCGCCGCCTGCCGCGCCGCGGATCTCAACGATAACGTTCTTATCATCGTTCGGATCCTTCGGCAGAAGAAGAAAATGGATTTGCTCTTCAAGTTCAGCCTGCGCGCGCGGACAGCTCGTCAATTTCCATTTTGACCATTTCACGCATTTCGTCATCGAGCTTCTCGCCCTGCATGACTTTAGCTTCGTTCAATTGCTCGGAAACTTGCTTATATTCCGTATATGCTGCGTATACGCCCTGCAGGTCCGATTGCTCTTTCGAGTATTCGCGCAGGCGTTTCGGATCGCTACCCACATCCGGATCGCACAACAGCTCGCTTAATTTATCATACCGGTCAGCAAGCGCTTGTAAACGGTCCAACATTGCATTCACCCCTATTGGTTCATTATGATTTCATCCAAAGTATAGTCTTCTTATTATAGCATAATGCGGTTCATTCCATAAACGGAACATTACTGGAGATTTTATAAAGCGCAGCAGACAAGCATGATCATCCCCGCGCAGCCTTCCATCTTTACATAGCAAAAGGACCCGCGCCTTACCGGGTCCTTCTTCAAGCAGCCAGCATCCCCGAAAACTTGCATTCGGGCATACCGCTGCCTTTTCTAGCTCAGCTAAACGTTGAAACGGAAATGCATAACGTCGCCATCCTGCACCACGTATTCTTTACCTTCCAAACGAAGCTGACCTCTCTCCTTAGCAGCGTTCATTGAACCTGCAGCGACAAGATCATCGTAGGAAACCACTTCAGCACGGATAAATCCGCGTTCAAAATCAGTATGAATAACACCGGCTGCTTGCGGTGCTTTCATCCCTTTGCGAATGGTCCAAGCACGAACTTCCTGCACGCCTGCTGTGAAATACGTGTATAAGCCGAGCAGCTTGTAAGCTGCATGAATCAGACGATTAAGTCCGGATTGCTCCAAGCCAAGCTCCTCCAGGAACATCGCTTTGTCTTCGCCTTCAAGCTCAGCGATTTCTGCTTCTACTTTTGCACTGATAGGAACAACTTCAGCGCCTTCTGGCGCAGCAAACTCACGAACCAGCTTCACGTACGGGTTGCCATCGGAATTCGCCGCTTCGCCTTCGCTTACGTTAGCCGCATACAGAACAGGCTTCATCGTGAGCAGGTGCAAATCACGAACGAGCACCTTCTCATCCTCTGTCAGCTCCAAACTGCGCGCAGGCTGATCGTTGTAAAGGGCTTCTTTAATCCGCTCCAGCACTTCTACCTCTTGCGCGTACTTCTTGTCGCCGCCCTTGATATTTTTCCGGCTGCGTTCGATCTTACGGTCAACCGAGTCGATATCCGCAAGAATAAGCTCCAGATTAATCGTTTGGATATCCCCGATTGGATCAACCTTGCCGGAGACATGCGTAATATTCTCATCCTGGAAGCAGCGTACGACATGAACAATCGCATCTACTTCACGGATATGAGCCAGAAACTTATTGCCAAGGCCTTCGCCTTTGCTCGCGCCTTTAACAATGCCCGCGATATCAATAAATTCGAAGGCAGTCGGTACAGTCTTGTTCGGCACGACAAGCTCCGTTAATTTATCCAAACGCTCATCCGGTACTTCTACGACGCCAACGTTCGGGTCAATCGTACAAAACGGATAGTTAGCAGACTCCGCGCCCGCTTGCGTAATTGCGTTAAACAATGTTGATTTACCGACGTTCGGCAAACCTACGATTCCAGCTTTCAAAGCCATTACAGACACCCCTGTTCCGAAATAAACAATCTAAGGGACATTATACTCGAAGCGGCTCCGGATTGAAAGGATTGTTGAGTCCCAGCATAAGCGTTTGGCTAAAGAATCCTAACGCCGTCTCAGCAACAATATCGTGAGTTTCAGGCTTCTCTTTATTCATTATATAAAGCTATTGCCGCTTCGTAAGACTATCCTGATTATTGTATGCAGCATCATCAACACGCGCATACTACCGGGGCGGAGGTGATTCAATTGGAAAATAAGTCGCATAAAGGAAACTACAAAGGCACCACGCATATGAAAGCAAAAAATCAGGATATGGCCTTTGTGAATGACCATATGGAAGATGCGAAGTCCGTCAGCAATTTTGCGAAACAGAAAAAGACAGATAAGTAAGCAGATTTGAGACAAGGGTATAAAAAACAACGGAATCGCCCTGTATCTAGGGAATTCCGTTGTTTCTTGCGCTTTATTTTTTATCACATTGATTTTAACTCACACCGCAAGGCTCGCTTATTATCGCCGCAATGCGATGAGGATCGATTGGCTTTAAGGGATGCCCATCCGTGCGAACCGCTGAGCCAAAATGAACCTCGGTCACACCGGTCTCTCGCACGAAGGCACCAATGCCCTCAACAGTTAATCCGTGACCCGCCAGCAGGCTGATATGCGTCTTTGAGGCAAGATGGTTCAACGTACGGATGGTCTCTACAGCCTGCGGTGCGGGAGCTAATCCGCCGGAAGTTAGTATCCGGCTGATCTGCGGAAAGCCCGATAAAGCGTCTAGCGCTTCTGCCATATCCACCGTTTCATCGAATGCACGGTGGAACGTCACATCCAGCTCTCCCGCCTCGGCAAGCAAGACTTGGAGCAGATTCATATCTACCCTTCCCTCTTGCGTTAGCGCGCCGATGACGATGCCTTTGGCCCCTGTCTTGCGTATTTGCCGAATATCAGCAAGCATCGTCTGAATATCGTACGGATCATAATGAAAGGACAAGCTGTGCGGACGCACCATGACGTTAACCGGAATAGATACCGAGCCTGCTGCTCTTTCAATCAATCCTATGCTTGGCGTTAATCCGCCTTCGAGCATGCCTGTAACAAGCTCTATGCGATCCGCGCCGCTTTGGTCAGCAGCGATGGCATCAGCTAAATTCGTCGCAATTACTTCCAGAAGCATAGGGTCCCCGCCTTCTTATTTTAGTTGAAATACGGCTTTGTTCATCCCGACCATGACGCCGTTGTCATTGCGGATTTCCCGTGGCGTAAGTTCATACATGCGGCGGATCGTTTCCTTGTTGGCGTATCCAATTTGCTCCAGAATGGAGGCAACAATAATCGGCCAAGGCGCCTCAGAGCCATCTATGACCTTAAGCGCAAAAGCGATTCGTTCTTCCTTCAGGCCGAAGGCGTAAAAGCCTTTCGCTCCGCCTTTGGCAACGATGTTGGAATCCCGCAGCAATTCCGAACAGATAAAGCCATGACTAGCAATCATATTCGGATAAGCATTCATATATCCAGTGATTTGGATGACAGCCATGCGGATGGATTCATCGGCGATCAGATCCGGACAGGCGAGCTTCAAATACGCGCTTGCGCTTGATTTCAAAGGCAATGCAAATACCGGTAAACCGCAGCCATCGATGGCGATTTGAATATTCTCAGCCGGACACTCTGATAAATTCCGACAAGGTCCTTAGAATTTGCTGCTGGACCGGGTGGTCGATGTCCCAATAGCTATCCATCCGGTAACCCTTAAGCTTGCACAAGGCAAGAATACCGAGATGCTTGCCTGAACAGTTGTGACAAATGCATCTTGGCGGCAGCCCCTTCATCAGATAAGCGACCTTCGGCTCGTCGTTTAAAGGAATAGTAGGCTTCGTAATTAACAGCTCTTCCGAGAGGCCCGTCTTCGTTAGAATCGATTCTAATGCCCGCAGCTGATACGCTTCACCTCGTTGCGAGGCGGCGAAGAGTGCCGCTTCCTCCCCTGTTAAGCCGAATTTCTCTACAACCTGATGCTGCATGACCGGAATAGCTTGAAAAGGCTTGGCTGCCGACCGGAGAAATGCGGGATGATCCGCATTGCCAACCTCGAAGAGCACTTCGCCATATTCGTTCACGCCGCAAAGGACGCCTAAATGAACATTTTCCAATACGCTGCCGCGATACTGCTCCACTAGAGCATTTAATTTCATTCGTCGCTCACGTCCCCTCTCGCTTTCTCCCCATTGCTGTGTTGGCTGAATGTCCAGCTTGCACCGCTTTGCGCCAGGCGCCGGAGCAAGTCACAGATGTCTTCCCTAACGCGACCTCCCAAAGCTAGATCGTTCACGATTCGGCCGATCAAGGTTGCGCTCATTTTAATTCGTAATATGCTGTTAGTAATGCAAGGGTAGCAACCTCATCCGGATCCGTCAATCGTACTTTACGAAGCCGTTATTTACTATTTTGTAACTTCTTCATGCCAGCACCCGTCTATAATAACGATATTAGCCAAGCCAGACGCTATACAAGATGGAGGAATCTAAGGATGAACCATAAGTTGAACAAAATGACAAAGCCCTCATTCAAACGAATGACAATCAGTGCTGTAAGCCTTCTATTGCTTACTGCTGGTGCCCAGTTCTCTTACGCGGATGTCGCAGCACAGCCTGAGAAGACGGCTTCTGTTCCCGCCGCTCCTGCCACTGCTGCCCTTCAAACGGCAGTCAAAGTAACGACAAAAGCATTCAATGAGAAAACAGATAACTATACCGCAACGCTGCAAATCCCCGTCATTAGCGGGTTGTTAGATAAGAACTATCAAGCACAGCTCAACAATATAATCTCCCGCCAAGCGATGGCGGATTTCGCTGTCATTAAGAAACAAGCTGATGAAGATGCCGCTTCCCTTGCAAAAGACCCCAATGCCGGATATGAGTTTAATCCTTACGATGTGACCGTCCAGTATGAATTGAAATCAGATGGCAGCCGCGGAATTAACGGTATTCTATCGCTCAAGGTTCTCACCTACGTCTATACGGGAGGCGCCCACGGCTCTACACGGGTAGATACCTATAACGTACGGAATAAAGCAACAGCCGCTCCAATCACGCTTAAAGATTTATACGGTACGAACTACAGAAAGGTCGTTAATGCGAAAATCAGCGCTGCCATTGCGAAGGATTCCGAGAGTTATTTTCAAGACAGCTTTAAAACGATCTCCAGCGAACAATCTTTTTACGTTCAGGACGGCAGAGCGGTTATCGTGTTCCAGCAGTATGAAATCGCTCCTTACGCCGCAGGTATTCCGGAGTTTAATATCGCACTACCCGGTCATAAAGCGAATTCACCTGCTAACCTGAGCTCCTTATCTGTCGTAGTAGGCGGTAAAGCACTGAAATCCACAGCTCTCTATATGAATGATGAGGGGATTATAATGGCTCCGTTACGTTCGATTGCCAGCGCCCTCGGCTATAAGCTGAATTGGTCAGCTTCTGACCACCAGGTTGAGCTGTCCAAAGCCGGCACATCGATCTACATCCAAATGAATAGGGACTTCTATTGGACGGAAGAGATGCCGTTGTCCTTCACGCTTGGAGCTGCTCCTGTCATGAAGAATAATCAGCTGTATGTTCCTGTTTCTTTCTTTACGAAGGTGCTGAAAGCTAAAGCCGTATATTCGGCTAACGCGCTTACCCTCACTTTATCGAAGGAGAAGGTTTAATTAATGAGTTTTACAAAGGTCACTTTAATAGTCACCCTTTCATACTGTGCGCTCCTTAGCATCTCAGCGTGTACCAGTACGGCCACTGAAGGTAATGCCGTGAAAGATCACGTAGACAAAAGGTGCTGCTAACGAATCCACTGAACAGACACAAACAATTTCAACATCGCCTTCATGCGGGACGCCGCCAAAAGTTCTCTATTGGTCTAATAAGACCTTTTACTTAAAGGAAACTCATAGTCATGCTGAGCCTGGTACACATTTTGGGTATATGCAATGTGAAAATGGTTCGTTCTCACCAGCAGATCCTGAAAATGCGCTAGTCAATGTTTACAGTGCAGGTCCGAGTAAAGATCTGCTTTACTTAGGTGAGTGGGACGGCAAACAGGGATTCGCTTTATACTCCTTGACCAATGATGGAAAATAATGAATCTCTAGAGTTAATCGTAAAATTTTAAAAGCTATCTTTCAGCAACAATATTTTCAGCAACAATATTGTGAAGCCTAATTTTCCCACAAGGTGAAACGGCTAGCGCCGTCCTTTGGCGGCGGAGCGCGGTTCATTCCGGAGAAATATAAGCAAAGTATAGTAAAAATTTATACTTTCTTATTTTTTGAAAAAAATCCCCTTCTAGTAAACGGTAGTGCGCTTATTACACACTGTCTACTTAAAGGGGATTTCTATCGCTAAGGGGCAGCTCAACCGCTGCCGTTAATCACGCTCTATACCCAAGCATCCGTCGAATAACCGCGCTCTTCCCAGTACCCCGTATGATCTCCTGCAATCAATTCTATGCGATTCAGCCATTTGACCGACTTGTAGGTATACATCTTAGGAACAACGAGACGTACCGGCCCGCCAAGGTCGCTCGGAATCGGTTTGCCATCATGCAGAAGCGCAACCATGACATCCTCCATATTCGCTTGATCCAGCGTCAAGGAATCCGTGTAAACCCCGTCGCCTGAGTAGAGTTTAACCGTCTTCGCGTTAGGTTGAACGCCTGCCTGCTGCAACAAATCCTTAAGCAGAATGCCTTCCCAAGTGTTCTTATACACCGACCAGCCCGTCACACAGTGAAAATCACTCACCTGCACCTTGCGCTTCAGCTTAACGAATTGCTCCCAATTCCACTGCTGCTTGTTATTGACCAGCCCGTCAATCGTGAACGAAAAGCTGCTATTGTCGAAGGCAGGAATCGGCGTAACGGTATAGATCCGGAAGGACCCTTTGCTCCCGCCGCCAATCGGAGGCATCGATGCCGGCAGAGGCGTCGGGGCAGGCAGAAGCTTATTGGCATCTGATTCGACAATCTGCTCGATGTCTGTTCCCGGACTGATTTGGCTGCCTATCCACTTTAGAAAGGATGGCCCTACGGCAATTACAAGTCCTGCACCAATTGCTGACTTGATAAACGTACGGCGGGATAATACCGCTTCCGGTCTTGCTGCGGGATGTATGCCTTCGCCGGGTTTGCCCGTCTTGATCGTAAGCCGGTGCGGCTGCTTCAGCCATTTGAGACGCGTTAAAGAATGATAAATAATATAAGGCAGTCCGACCCAAGTCAGCAGGTCATGAACGGTAAGCGCGTTATTCGACCATGTCGGACCGATCGCTTTGAACTGCCAGAGGAGCAAGCCGGAGAGCAGCCAGCCTACTAATAAACCGAGTACAATCACGACATTCGCCCGCTGCATGCCCTTGCCTTTCAGCTGCTTCCAATGCTTGGAGGCGAGGACAAGGTAGAATACGACGGGAATAAGCGAAGCAATCCCGACAATAATATGAAGCCAGCGTATAATGACGCGCCCTTCACCAAGTATGCCGCGCCATGTACCTTGGAACAGCACAAGCCCGGTCAAAGCCAGAATGACGACAATCCAGCCATTCCAGGAATGGAGTGATACGAGCTTTTTGCCGTACCCCTTGCGCATAAATGCCAGCCATTTGTTCATCCGAGTTTCCTCCTTATAATGTCCTGCAGGGCAGGTAACGCCCTGTTATCCATATAATCAACATTCAAACGATGTTAAATAGCCGGCTTACACATAGCTTAAGCGCCGCTGAAGCCACTCTTGCTCCGCAGCCGGAACGGTGAACCAGAAGGTGCTGCCTCCCTCTTCGCCGCATGTGACTCCGATCTCTCCGCCAGCTTGCAAGACGAGCGACTTGGCGATGGAAAGTCCAAGTCCCGCACCTCCGCTCTCACGTCCGCGAGATCTGTCAATCCGGTAAAATCGGTCAAAAATCCGCTCACGCTCCTGCTCTGCAACCCCTTCGCCTGTATCCGAGACCGCTATTCGAATGCGGTCGTCCGCATCGATTGCACCTTCAATGATAATCATGCCGCTTTCCGGTGAATAACGGATGGCATTCTCGAGCAGATTCTGCAAAATCCGCTGCAGCGATTGCGAAGATAAGAGGCATGCGAGCGGCTGCTCCGGAACCCGCACTTCAAGGGTGATGGACTTCGCTTCAAGCGGCGGGCCAAAACGCGGCAGGAGCTCGACGAGCGCATCCTCCAGCAAGCACATCTCCGTCTGTCCATGCGCTTCATCCGTGCTGGACCATTCCTTGGATGGCCTGCATCCAGCGTTGACAGCTCGAACAACTGCTGCATCAGCCGTCCCAGCCTAATCGTCTCCGTCCGAATCGTTCCCATATAACGCCGAACGGTCGCTTCATCCTGTACGACACCATCCTCAAGCGCTTCTGCATAAGCCTGCAGGGAGGCAAGCGGCGTACGCAGATCATGCGCCATATTGGCGACAAGCTCCCGTCTAGTGATCTCTGCCGCCTGAAGCTGCTCGAAGCTTGCCTCAAGCTTGCTGCCCATATCATTAAATTGACCTGCAAGCTGCTTGAGCTCTATCGGGCCAACCAGTGCCACGCGGGCGCCGAAGTCCCCTTCTGCAATACGCGCCGAGCCTTCTCCTATTCGCAGCACCGCCTGTTCCACCGGTCTAACGAGAATAAAGTGAAGCACGCCCGACAGCAGCCCCGCTCCAAGCGATACGCTCGAGAGCCAGATGAACTGCTTTTGCGAAAGCAGCATGTATTGATAGAAGAATACGAGCAGCACGACGATGACCAATATACTTGCGGCATTCGCCATCAATAGATAGACGCGGAGCTTCATGACTGCCCCTTCGCATCGAACTTATAACCGATGCCCCACACGGTTTTGATCCAGCGCGGCTCCGAGGGAGTCTGCTCCAGCTTCTCGCGGAGCCTGCGTATATGGACGGTCACGGTTGTCGTGTCGCCGTCAAAATCCATATCCCATATCCGGCTGAGCAGCTGGCTTCGGGAGAATACCCTTCCGGGATATTCCGCTAACGTCAGCAGAAGGTCGAATTCCTTTACCGTCAAATCCATCTCCTTCTCCTCCGCTGCCACTCGCCGCTCCTCCGGGTAGATCGATAAGCCGTCGAAATGAATCGCTGCGCCCGGATGATTCGCCTCGACACCATTGCCACGGCCTGTACTCTGAGCCCATGCTGTACCAGACACCGACACAGCTGCTGGCAATGATGCCAATTTGATCCGGCGCAATATATTTTTCACGCGGAGTACCAGTTCCCGCGGGCTGAATGGTTTGGTCATATAATCATCAGCGCCCATCGTCAGGCCAAGAAGCCGGTCCGGCTCCTCTCCCCGGGCTGTCAGCATAATAACCGGAACATCACTTGTCTGCCTTATCGTCTCACATACCTGCCAGCCATCCTGCCCCGGCATCATAAGGTCGAGCACGAGCAAATCCGGAGCATGCTCCTCCCATAGGCGAAGGGCGGCCACTCCATCATGGGCGATCCAGACGGTATAGCCTTCCCGCTCCAAATAACGGCGGCAGACATCTGTAATATTGCTTTCATCATCCGCAATAACGATTGTGCCAGCCATGATGACTCCACCTTTCACTGCACATTGTACATTTTCCTCTAGTATACCTCGCTTTAGCCGCAGGCGAATATCCCTATCCTGCATGCCTCTTCAGCATACATAACAACCTTAACCGAATAAGAACGAAATCATTAACAGGTTATCACAAAAAGATTACGAAAGTATGAACTCGTCCATCCTTGTTGTCGTTGGTGATGAGGGAAAATAAAGTGCGTTAGTAGAGAATAAAGTTCGTTAGTGAACTTATGAGAACTGAATTGAATGGGTATTCCTTAATGATGTAAACTTCACCAACTGTCTAAATAACAGTCGCTTTTTTAGACTTTGTAAACATCAGCTTAAAATGCCCCAAATTGATCATTATTTTAGTCTATTAAATCGTCTATTATTCAAATCGATTCTTTGAAGGCTTCCGGATGTGATCGTATTTTCGAGGAAAAGGCCTCCGGGAAGAAAAGTGACCGACCTGAGTTAGCTCGCTGCTTGGAGTACTTGCGTCCAGGGGATACATTAGTCATCTGGAAATTGGATCGCCTTGGTCGGACGACCAAGCAGTTAATCGAGCTTTCGCATAATCTTAAAGAAAGAGGAATCAGTCTGCAGATCATCACTCTGGGAGTAGATACCAGCACGCCGGGAGGCAAGCTTTTTTGCTATTATGGCTGGCTTGGCTGAAATGGAGGCAGAGACGATTCGAGAGAGAACCCAGGCCGGCGTACAAGCAGCTCGGGCTCGAGGTAGAAAAGGAGGAAGACCGCCATTGGATAAGAGCAAAGTTGAAATGGCGTTGCTCCTGTATGACAGTCGGAAATATACCATAAAAGAAATAACCGAGCAGACTGGAGTGTCTAAAGCAAAGCTATATCAAGTTCTTAAGAACAAAAACGCTTGAATCGGAAATTTACGGCGGCGTTAAGCTATTCCAGCTAATAGCTTGTCAATATTTAATTATTAATGGCCGATTCATGGGTGGTATACTTAAAAAAGGGTATGGCAAATAACCGTCCCCTTTGGCACAGGAAGATATTTCATCTATTTCTATTCATGCTACTTACTCTAAACGGAATGCTTCCTTAGTAGTCAAGATGGCAAAAATCCAGTGGATGAGTTTATTTACACAAGCAATTATGGCTACTTTGAACAACTTTCCTTCAGCACGTTTCTTATCATAATAAGCTCTTAATTTTTTGTTTCTATTACTACGAATGCCACATCGCACAGCCTGATACAGGGCAGTACGAAGCCTCCTGGAGCCGTGCTTCGTGATTTTATTTTGGGTTGCTGTAAACTTGCCAGAAGAAAAAACGCTTGGATCCACACCAGCAAAGGCAACTAGTTTCTTTGCGTGATCGAACCGGTCGATTTCCCCAATCTCAGCCAAAATTGTTGCAGCAATTTTAGTGCCTATCCCGGGTATCGATTGGATTAAATCATATTCAAGCAACTCTTCAGCCAGGGCATCTATCGATTTATTAAGGGCTGCTAGATGGTCCTGGTATTGAAGAAGTAACTTGATGAGCAGCTGCAAGGAGATCAGATGGCTTGGAAAAGCCGTCTCCTTAAAGGGATTTCGCCTTGCTGCAGCTACTAAGACTTGAGCACGTTCCTGACACCATAAAGCGGATTTTCCGCGCCCAGTTAAGCGTTCGATTGTAGCTGTAATCTCCCTCTCGGCCATCTCCAGGACCTCTTTAGACGTCGGATGTAAGGCCAAAAATCGAAGAGAAACCTTCGAATAGAGATCACCAAACACGCCATGGTATTCAGGGAAAACCTGATCCAGAATAGCCTGAAATTGTAGCTTCGCTTGAACATACATACCCGTTAAAGATTCATGCTGGCGCGTGAGATAGCGTAAATTCATGAGATGCTGGCCCCGTTTTTTGAAGGGCTCAAACTCTTCTTTATAGAACAACGCTCCTAAAAGATGGGCATCAGCGGCATCTGTCTTCAACCGTCGTAAATTGGTTTTTTTGGCGTTATGGGAGATTAAAGGATTAATCACAATGTACAAATATTGTTGTTCATCCAGAAACTGAACAACAGGGCTATGATAATGGCCTGTTGCTTCCATAACAATGGAGGGACGGATCCCCGCAGCTGCTTCAATGCCTCTAATGTAACGTAGAAACGACGCTAACCCTTCAAGATCATGCTTAAATCTAAAGATCTTCCCATGAGGTACTCCACGATCTAAAAAAGCCTGGGCATGGCTCTCTCCCTTGGACACATCCAACCCAATCACTGGATTCATGACATCACTCCCGAAGTAAATTCACCGGCAACCCCTAACCTTCTTGTCTCCATAGTATCGCATGTGATACGGGATCAACGTCCCAACCAGCCTAAACATGGTTGAACAAGTAGGGGGGATAAACTGAATAGCTCTCGGGATCTAAGTCCCACGGGCAGATACGTTCTATCCCCGGCTACCGCTATCTTACGACCAAACAAAAAAGAGGTCGACCAGAAAGATCTGTGACCTCA